>NZ_JBGDXE010000025.1:0-507 GCF_046550835.1 Salmonella sp. SAL04196 | reverse complement strand
AGGTAAGGAGGTGATCCAACCGCAGGTTCCCCTACGGTTACCTTGTTACGACTTCACCCCAGTCATGAATCACAAAGTGGTAAGCGCCCTCCCGAAGGTTAAGCTACCTACTTCTTTTGCAACCCACTCCCATGGTGTGACGGGCGGTGTGTACAAGGCCCGGGAACGTATTCACCGTGGCATTCTGATCCACGATTACTAGCGATTCCGACTTCATGGAGTCGAGTTGCAGACTCCAATCCGGACTACGACGCACTTTATGAGGTCCGCTTGCTCTCGCGAGGTCGCTTCTCTTTGTATGCGCCATTGTAGCACGTGTGTAGCCCTGGTCGTAAGGGCCATGATGACTTGACGTCATCCCCACCTTCCTCCAGTTTATCACTGGCAGTCTCCTTTGAGTTCCCGACCTAATCGCTGGCAACAAAGGATAAGGGTTGCGCTCGTTGCGGGACTTAACCCAACATTTCACAACACGAGCTGACGACAGCCATGCAGCACCTGTCTCAC
>NZ_JBGDXE010000024.1:0-529 GCF_046550835.1 Salmonella sp. SAL04196 | reverse complement strand
GCTCGACCACCTGGCCGCGCATGCGCCGCTGCCGGCCGAGACCGTGCCGCTGCCCACTGGCGCGCCGCTGGGCGCGGTGCAGGTGGACACCGGCCGCTGCACGTTGTGCATGGCCTGCGTCGGCTCCTGTCCGTCGCAGGCGCTGCGCGACAACAGCGAGCGCCCGGTACTGTCCTTCCTCGAGCGCAACTGCGTGCAGTGCGGCCTGTGCCTGCCGGCGTGCCCGACCTACGCCCGCGAACGGCTCGAGACCGAAAGCCCGCGCGGCCGGATCGCGCTGCTGCGCGCCTGGGCGCTGGAGGCGGCGGCGCCGACGCCCGCGGGCGAGGCCCATCTCGATCATTGTCTGTGCTGCCGCCGGTGCGAGGCGGTATGCCCGCCCGGCGTGCGCTACGGCCAGCTGCTCGTCGAGGGACGGCGACGCCAGCGCAAGCGGCGCGGCGCCGCATGGCGGCAACGGGCGCTGGAGGCGCTGGCGGCGCGGCCGCGGCTGCTCGACGCGCTGCTGCGGCTGTACCGGTCGCTTCAC
>NZ_JBGDXE010000022.1:0-542 GCF_046550835.1 Salmonella sp. SAL04196 | reverse complement strand
CTTTGTGATTCATGACTGGGGTGAAGTCGTAACAAGGTAACCGTAGGGGAACCTGCGGTTGGATCACCTCCTTACCTGAAAGAAACGTTCTTTGCAGTGCTCACACAGATTGTCTGATGAAAAACGAGCAGTAAAACCTCTACAGGCTTGTAGCTCAGGTGGTTAGAGCGCACCCCTGATAAGGGTGAGGTCGGTGGTTCAAGTCCACTCAGGCCTACCAGATTCGCTCCCGTGCTTTGTTGTGGCAAAGCTCGCATACTTCAGTATGCTTCGCTTCACCACGCCGCGCCCGGAAACGAATCAAAGGTAAGAGGTTCTGACTACACGATGGGGCTATAGCTCAGCTGGGAGAGCGCCTGCTTTGCACGCAGGAGGTCTGCGGTTCGATCCCGCATAGCTCCACCATCTCGTGAGTGTTTACGAAAAAATACTTCAGAGTGTACCTGAAAGGGTTCACTGCGAAGTTTTGCTCTTTAAAAATCTGGATCAAGCTGAAAATTGAAACACAGAACAACGAAAGTTGTTCGTGAGTCTCTCAAATT
>NZ_JBGDXE010000021.1:0-562 GCF_046550835.1 Salmonella sp. SAL04196 | reverse complement strand
GCTCCCACTGCTTGTACGTACACGGTTTCAGGTTCTTTTTCACTCCCCTCGCCGGGGTTCTTTTCGCCTTTCCCTCACGGTACTGGTTCACTATCGGTCAGTCAGGAGTATTTAGCCTTGGAGGATGGTCCCCCCATATTCAGACAGGATACCACGTGTCCCGCCCTACTCATCGAGCTCACAGCACATGCGCTTTTGTGTACGGGGCTGTCACCCTGTATCGCGCGCCTTTCCAGACGCTTCCACTAACACACATGCTGATTCAGGCTCTGGGCTCCTCCCCGTTCGCTCGCCGCTACTGGGGGAATCTCGGTTGATTTCTTTTCCTCGGGGTACTTAGATGTTTCAGTTCCCCCGGTTCGCCTCATTAACCTATGGATTCAGTTAATGATAGTGTGACGAGTCACACTGGGTTTCCCCATTCGGGTATCGCCGGTTATAACGGTTCATATCACCTTACCGGCGCTTATCGCAGATTAGCACGCCCTTCATCGCCTCTGACTGCCAGGGCATCCACCGTGTACGCTTAGTCGCTTAACCTCACAACCCGAAGATGTTTCTT
>NZ_JBGDXE010000020.1:0-758 GCF_046550835.1 Salmonella sp. SAL04196 | reverse complement strand
AAAAGGACTTTTTTTGAAAGTTTCTGGAAAATAAAAATAGTACTATTTGTAGCATTAATTGAATCAGCCGATTTTTTCTAATTCATCAATCAGATGGACATAGCATTTGCTATAAAAAATAAAAGTATTCCTGCTATCTATATATAAATGAGTTATGTACATATAAAAGGATCATTACCGTGACAAAAATAACTTTATCTCCCCAAAATTTTAGAATCCAAAAACAGGAAACCACACTACTAAAAGAAAAATCAACCGAGAAAAATTCTTTAGCAAAAAGTATTCTCGCAGTAAAAAATCACTTCATCGAATTAAGGTCAAAATTATCGGAACGTTTTATTTCGCATAAGAACACTGAGTCTTCTGCAACACACTTTCACCGAGGAAGCGCATCTGAGGGCCGGGCAGTGTTGACAAATAAAGTCGTTAAAGATTTTATGCTTCAAACGCTCAATGATATAGATATTAGAGGTAGTGCGAGTAAAGACCCCGCATACGCCAGCCAGACCCGTGAAGCTATACTATCGGCAGTTTACAGCAAGAATAAAGATCAGTGTTGTAATTTGCTCATCAGCAAAGGGATCAACATAGCGCCTTTTCTTCAGGAAATTGGCGAAGCAGCGAAAAATGCAGGTCTGCCCGGAACAACCAAAAATGACGTTTTTACGCCAAGCGGCGCAGGGGCCAATCCTTTTATAACTCCGTTGATTTCATCAGCAAACAGTAAGTATCCACGTATGTTTATCAATCAACATCAG
>NZ_JBGDXE010000019.1:0-1220 GCF_046550835.1 Salmonella sp. SAL04196 | reverse complement strand
CAGAACGGTGCAGACATTCCTGACAAGCCGCGGTTTGTACAAAATATCGGTTTAAAAGAAACCCTCAATCCAACAAAACGCGTGAGTATCGGCAATATCGGAACCGGCGTTTTTGACGGCAGCACACCGTGTATAAATATCGGTGACAGTGACAGTGGATTTATCGGCAGCGCGGATGGCGTACTGGATATTTACTGTAACGCTGCCAAAGTGGGTTATATCGATGGCAACGGATTACACATGCTCACCGATATTCATTTCGATAATGCGCGCATGACCACTAATGGTGACATTTTTGGTTCAGTGTGGGGGAATAACTGGCTGAGTATCTGGATTACTAATCAGCTAAATACCCGTGGAACGATTGACTGGATCAATAGTGAACTGGCAGTTCGTGACAACAACATCAACACCCGCGCCACATGGGATTATGTTAACCAGACTTTCGCCCGTAAAAATACCGGCAGCATTCAGGACTGGGGCTGGATTCTGGACGACAGCACCGGATTTATAATGCAGTGGGGAACACTTGGTAACTCAAACGGAACCTACAATTTCCCGCGCGCTTTCCCTGTTGGTTGCTTTGCCGTTTTTGTAACCAATACCAACGCTCAGGGCACCCAGGTGGATAACGCATTCGGATACCCGGTGAGCAACAGTCAGTTTTTTGCCGCCACCAAGTCATCAGGAATGGCCAATCTGGTCAATAATTTTCCTGTAGCCTGGCTTGCACTTGGGAGATAAATATCAATGAGCGAATATTATTACAGCTTTAAAGAAAAAGGTTTTTTCTGGCAACCGGATACCGAATCCGATAATTCCCCTGACGATTTAATTCCCCTGACAGATGAGTATTATCGCGAGCTGATGCAGGGCCAGGTGGACGGAAAATATATTGAGCACAGGAAAGGAGGCCCGGTACTGGTTGAGCATCGCGAATATACACCTGAAGAGCTGGTTGCACAGGCTGAAGCCAGAAAAGCGGAACTTCTTGCTGAGGCTGAGTCAGTTATTGCGCCACTGGCGCGGGCGGTAAAACTGAAAATTGCCACAGATGAAGAGATTAAACGGCTGGAAGCATGGGAACTTTATAGCGTAATGGTAAACCGGGTGGATACAGCTAACCCAGACTGGCCGGAGAAACCAGCTCAGATATAAAAATATAGATATGTAGTAGAGACTGCTGCTATATGTTATATAGCAGCAATGGCTATTTTTTT
>NZ_JBGDXE010000018.1:0-2186 GCF_046550835.1 Salmonella sp. SAL04196 | reverse complement strand
AAGTCTCAGGGAGAACTCATCTCGGGGCAAGTTTCGTGCTTAGATGCTTTCAGCACTTATCTCTTCCGCATTTAGCTACCGGGCAGTGCCATTGGCATGACAACCCGAACACCAGTGATGCGTCCACTCCGGTCCTCTCGTACTAGGAGCAGCCCCCCTCAGTTCTCCAGCGCCCACGGCAGATAGGGACCGAACTGTCTCACGACGTTCTAAACCCAGCTCGCGTACCACTTTAAATGGCGAACAGCCATACCCTTGGGACCTACTTCAGCCCCAGGATGTGATGAGCCGACATCGAGGTGCCAAACACCGCCGTCGATATGAACTCTTGGGCGGTATCAGCCTGTTATCCCCGGAGTACCTTTTATCCGTTGAGCGATGGCCCTTCCATTCAGAACCACCGGATCACTATGACCTGCTTTCGCACCTGCTCGCGCCGTCACGCTCGCAGTCAAGCTGGCTTATGCCATTGCACTAACCTCCTGATGTCCGACCAGGATTAGCCAACCTTCGTGCTCCTCCGTTACTCTTTAGGAGGAGACCGCCCCAGTCAAACTACCCACCAGACACTGTCCGCAACCCGGATCACGGGTCCACGTTAGAACATCAAACATTAAAGGGTGGTATTTCAAGGTCGGCTCCATGCAGACTGGCGTCCACACTTCAAAGCCTCCCACCTATCCTACACATCAAGGCTCAATGTTCAGTGTCAAGCTATAGTAAAGGTTCACGGGGTCTTTCCGTCTTGCCGCGGGTACACTGCATCTTCACAGCGAGTTCAATTTCACTGAGTCTCGGGTGGAGACAGCCTGGCCATCATTACGCCATTCGTGCAGGTCGGAACTTACCCGACAAGGAATTTCGCTACCTTAGGACCGTTATAGTTACGGCCGCCGTTTACCGGGGCTTCGATCAGGAGCTTCGCTTGCGCTGACCCCATCAATTAACCTTCCGGCACCGGGCAGGCGTCACACCGTATACGTCCACTTTCGTGTTTGCACAGTGCTGTGTTTTTAATAAACAGTTGCAGCCAGCTGGTATCTTCGACTGACTTCAGCTCCATGAGTAAATCACTTCACCTACGTGTCAGCGTGCCTTCTCCCGAAGTTACGGCACCATTTTGCCTAGTTCCTTCACCCGAGTTCTCTCAAGCGCCTTGGTATTCTCTACCTGACCACCTGTGTCGGTTTGGGGTACGATTTGATGTTACCTGATGCTTAGAGGCTTTTCCTGGAAGCAGGGCATTTGTTGCTTCAGCACCGTAGTGCCTCGTCATCACGCCTCAGTGTTAAAGTGAACCGGATTTACCTGGAACACACACCTACACGCTTAAACCGGGACAACCGTCGCCCGGCCAACATAGCCTTCTCCGTCCCCCCTTCGCAGTAACACCAAGTACGGGAATATTAACCCGTTTCCCATCGACTACGCCTTTCGGCCTCGCCTTAGGGGTCGACTCACCCTGCCCCGATTAACGTTGGACAGGAACCCTTGGTCTTCCGGCGAGCGGGCTTTTCACCCGCTTTATCGTTACTTATGTCAGCATTCGCACTTCTGATACCTCCAGCAACCCTCACAGGCCACCTTCGCAGGCTTACAGAACGCTCCCCTACCCAACAACGCATCAGCGTCGCTGCCGCAGCTTCGGTGCATGGTTTAGCCCCGTTACATCTTCCGCGCAGGCCGACTCGACCAGTGAGCTATTACGCTTTCTTTAAATGATGGCTGCTTCTAAGCCAACATCCTGGCTGTCTGGGCCTTCCCACATCGTTTCCCACTTAACCATGACTTTGGGACCTTAGCTGGCGGTCTGGGTTGTTTCCCTCTTCACGACGGACGTTAGCACCCGCCGTGTGTCTCCCGTGATAACATTCTCCGGTATTCGCAGTTTGCATCGGGTTGGTAAGCCGGGATGGCCCCCTAGCCGAAACAGTGCTCTACCCCCGGAGATGAATTCACGAGGCGCTACCTAAATAGCTTTCGGGGAGAACCAGCTATCTCCCGGTTTGATTGGCCTTTCACCCCCAGCCACAGGTCATCCGCTAATTTTTCAACATTAGTCGGTTCGGTCCTCCAGTTAGTGTTACCCAACCTTCAACCTGCCCATGGCTAGATCACCGGGTTTCGGGTCTATACCCTGCAACTTAACGCCCAATTAAGACTCGGTTTCCCTCCGGCTCCCCTAT
>NZ_JBGDXE010000017.1:0-4495 GCF_046550835.1 Salmonella sp. SAL04196 | reverse complement strand
GAAAGCGAGAAGAGAATCAGCGCCGCCATCCTCGACCACGACCGGAAGCTGTCCTCAGCCATGAGCCAGCGCACGAAAGGCATGGTGCGTATGGTCAGCCAGACGTGGCTGACCATCGTCCTGGTGTCTACACTGCTGACAGCATCGGGCGCAAGCATTCTGTGGTGGCAGGGGCAGCAGATACTCGACAATTACACGATCATCCGGGAGCAGAAGAGCACGCAGGCCATGCTGTCCGAGAGGAACAGCGGCGTGCAGCTCTCGACCTGCGGAGAGCAGAGACGCCGCTGCGTGAGGGTGAACCCGGAAGCGGGACGGTTCGGAGAGGATTCGAGCTGGATGATACTGGCGGGGAAATAGCACATGACGGAGCTGGAAAAACAGTTGCTGAGCGCATTAGAGCAGCTACAGCAGGACTACTCGAAAAGGCTGGACGAGTGGGAGAACGCCTTCGCGGAATGGCGGACGATGTCTGGTCTTATGCAACGGGAGAACGCGGCGCTGAGCGAGCGCGTCACGGGCTTGAGCAGGCAGGTGCAGAGTTTGAGCGAGCAGCTGCGCCGGTTGTCACAAGGCTGAACGTGATAGAGGCACATCGTGAGCAGGAACGGGCGGCGCAGCATCAGAAAGCGCTGGAGCTGGAACGATCTCAGCGACAGCGAACGTACAACGGTCCGTCACTTTGAATCTGTGCGCCGGAAAAGCATGGGCTTGCTGTTTCTGGCGCACAGGTTCAGTTCTAGAACATGAGGCTGCTATCTTATTGTTCACGCTTCATCAGATCTTGATGCTTATTGTTATGGCTGAGCTATCAATCCCTGTTGCGTTGCTAATATCCTTTTTGGCTCTTTCAATTGCCTCGTTAAGGGAGAGTTTTTCTGTTTTCTCTTCAGCCAGACCAGGAATCACTGTATTAGGAACTGATGGGGATGAAGGATGGAATTTCTTCCATTCCAGTTGTTCCGGTGTTACCCCAATACGTAAAAAAGCTTCCTGTGCGCTCAGGTAAGCAACCGGATAGCGCTGACCATCGGTTAGCATTTTCCATGCTTTTGGCGTGTGAATTTCTGCGTATTCATCAAAGGTTATGACGTTCCTGTCGTCGTAATCAGGGCTTTTAAAACACCCGGTAATTTTGGCGATCAGGAATGCTGTGCCGTGTTCCAGGTCTTTTACTGCCCACGTTTCCCTTCTGTTTCTTACTGCTATGAGGTAATCGGCATCGTTGAGCCTGTCTGTTCTGGCATGCCAGTAGCCTGATCCCCCCTCAGTTCTCATTATGTTCAAATCCTTCCCGGTAAAAACCACAACAGCTTTCATATCTTTCATATAGAAACCCTTAATAGGTGAGTAAATTTCATTTTTTATGAAATCTATACGATAGAATTGGTGTTGTAAATGTTTTTTTATGCGATAAAATACAGTCTCCCCTACCTCTTTTATTGTTAGTGGTAAGACTT
Organism: Salmonella sp. SAL04196; assembly: GCF_046550835.1. Classification (NCBI taxonomy): domain Bacteria; kingdom Pseudomonadati; phylum Pseudomonadota; class Gammaproteobacteria; order Enterobacterales; family Enterobacteriaceae; genus Salmonella; species Salmonella sp. SAL04196. The sequence goes on along the minus strand of NZ_JBGDXE010000017.1, from coordinate 3,035 downwards.
CCTGTTTGGTTTTTTTGATAAACCGGTTAAAACAGGGGCTTGGACGAGGATATACATTAAAAGCATGAGCCATTCACGTGGCTGCATGGCTATGCAGCCGCGTGAAATTTATCAGGCGCAGAATGCGCAGTTTAGCGGGGAGTTTACTGCCGGTTTTACCGGGCTAACGCCGCTTTCACGTTGAACCCGTCCGGAGCGGTGCGGGCAAGGGATGTTATGGTAAATGAAGCAACTTCTGAAGTTATCTAAGATAAGGTGATCGAAATATGGTGATTGTTAGTGTCGTGGGTGGAATATCACTTTTGCTTCTTGTGTTTTTATGGTCGATAAAACGAGGTCAGAAAACAGTGAGAGCATTTGTTTTTCTGAGTGCCGTTGCTGATGGAAATAGTGTTGAATCAGCTAACGAGTTGGCAAAGCGGATAGATCTTTTTGCTGCGAGTGAACTGCAGAAAAAGGCTATGATAATGGTTGAAATGGTATTTGGGGGAAGTCAGCTTAAACTGATCTCACATGCCAGACGGGAAGGTTTCGATCAGTGAAATGTAGATTGTCCAACGTGTTGGACAACTATGATAAAGAGACTAAGTGACCAGGTCGCTACTGCGAAATATATATTCTTTTTCGGCGGGTTTTTAGACAGTATCTGTAGAAGATAGATAAACTCATTTAGCATTTAACCTCCTTTTTCTATTCTATGGCGGATAAGGATTCTATCCTTCTATAGTCCGCCCTTATTAGTTCTATAGTAGCCCCTAATTGATAGGGGGAGATAGATTTATACATAAGACTTTTCCCTTATGATATGGCATCGGCTAGATAAAGGGAGGCGGATGACAACCGAAGAAACCAACTCTGAACACTAATCTAAAAGGATCTTCTTGAGATCCTTTTTTTCTGCGCGTAATCTCTTGCCTTGAAAACGAAAAAACCACCTTGCCGGGTGGTTTTTCGAAGGTTCGCAAGAGTTGACGCTCTTTTGAACCGCGGTAACTGGCTTGGAGGAGCACAGTCACCAAAACTGTCCTTTCAGTGTAGCCTTATCGCACCCGAAATTTCAAGACTCTCCTCCTCTAAACCTGTTACCAGTGGCTGCTGCCAGTGGCGCTTTTGCATGTCTTTCCGGGTTGGACTCAAGACGATAGTTACCGGACAAGGCGCAGCAGTCGGACTGAACGGGGGGTTCGTGCATACAGTCCATCCTGGAGCGAACTGCCTACCCGGAACTGAGTGTCAGGCGTGGAATGAGACAAACGCGGCCATAACAGCGGAATGACACCGGTAAACCGAAGGGCAGGAATGCGGGGGAGCACGAGGGAGCCATCAGGGGGAAACGCCTGGTATCTCTAAGCCGCATCGGGTTTCGCCACCACTGATTTGAGCGTCTGATTTTGTGATGCTCGTCAGGGGGGCGGAGCCTATGGAAAAACGGCAGCGCCGTATCCTTTTTCCGGCCTTTCCTGACTTGAGTGCCATCTCTTTATCTTGTCATTCGTGAGCAGGTAACGCCCGCCGCAGCCTCACGGCAGGAGCGTAGCGACCGAGTGAGCGAGGAGGCGTCATGTCACCGTTACCTGCATTTTGCACTTACGCCCTATAGCCGCATTTTCCCTTGCAACATGAATAACTTCCCTGAATTACCACTCCGATCTAACATATTCAGCCAGTATACACTCCGCTAGCGCTACGTGACTGGTTCAGGGCTGCGCCCCGAAACCCGCTAAAACCACTGACGCGCCTGCGGCTTGTCCAACACCGCGCCGACCGGGAAAAGATTTCCCGCCCGTCCCGGCGTTATCAGGAGGCCGGATTGGCAGACAAACGCAGCAAAATGCTCACGATGTGGGTGACCGAAGATGAGCACCGCCGTCTGCTGGAGCGCTGCGACGGTAAACAGCTTGCAGCCTGGATGCGCCAGACGTGCCTGGACGAGAAACCCGCCCGCGCCGGCAAGCTTCCCTCGCTCTCGCCGGCGCTGCTTCGTCAGCTTGCCGGCATGGGGAACAACCTCAACCAGATTGCCCGGCAGGTTAACGCCGGTGGTGGCAGCGGGCACGACCGCGTGCAGGTCGTCGCCGCGCTGATGGCCATAGATGCCGGACTCGAGCGGCTGCGGCATGCCGTGCTGGAAAAGGGTGCAGACGATGATCGTTAAGTTTCACCCGCGAGGGCGCGGCGGTGGCGCCGGTCCGGTGGATTATCTGCTGGGGAAAGACCGACAGCGCGACGGCGCCACCGTTCTGCAGGGGAAGCCGGAAGAAGTCAGGGAGCTTATCGACGCCTCGCCCTACGCAAAAAAGTACACATCCGGCGTCCTGTCCTTTGCCGAAAAGGATTTACCGCCCGGGCAGCGCGAAAAGCTGATGGCGAGCTTTGAACGGGTTCTGATGCCCGGACTCGATAAAGACCAGTACAGCGTGCTGTGGGTTGAGCACCAGGATAAGGGGCGGCTGGAGCTGAACTTCCTGATCCCGAACACGGAGCTGCTGACCGGCAAGCGTCTCCAGCCGTATTACGACCGCGCCGACCGTCCGCGCATTGATGCCTGGCAGACCATCGTGAACGGCAGGCTGGGGCTGCATGACCCGAACGCGCCTGAAAACCGGCGGGCGCTGGTCACGCCGTCCGCGCTGCCGAAAACGAAGCAGGAAGCCGCTCAGGCAATTACACGGGGTTTACTGGCCTTAGCCTCGTCCGGGGAGCTGAAAACCCGCCAGGACGTCACTGAGGCGCTGGAAAGCGCAGGTTTTGAGGTGGTACGCACCACAAAAAGCAGCATCAGCATTGCCGACCCGGACGGGGGGCGAAACATCCGACTGAAGGGAGCCATCTATGAACAGTCTTTTAACGCTGGCAAAGGACTTAGAGCAGAAATCGAAAGCGCAGCAGCAGAGTACCGGCGAGATGCTGAAAGCCGCATTCAGCGAGCACGAGAAGTCTGTCAGAGCGGAACTGAGCGAAAGCGAGAAGAGAATCAGCGCCGCCATCCTCGACCACGACCGGAAGCTGTCCTCAGCCATGAGCCAGCGCACGAA
>NZ_JBGDXE010000016.1:0-4496 GCF_046550835.1 Salmonella sp. SAL04196 | reverse complement strand
AATCCGCCGGGAGCGGATTTGAACGTTGCGCAGCAACGGCCCGGAGGGTGGCGGGCAGGACGCCCGCCATAAACTGCTAGGCATCAATTTCGTGAAGAAGCCCATCCAGACGGACGGGCTTTTTTGCGTGTGTGGTAACTGTAAAAATGCAGGCCTGATAAGCGCAGCGCCATCAGGCAACCTGCACCGCCGGATGGCAGCTTCGCCTTATCCGGCCTACGGCATCGACATAATGCCTGTGTATACCGCCTTATTCCGTCGACATAACCGCAAGCCTTCCCTACATAGATGCGGTAAACTAAGCCTGATTTTGCATCAGGAAAGCGTCTATGAATCACTCCCTAAAACCCTGGAATACCTTCGGCATTGATCATTGTGCAAAGCACATCGTATGCGCTGAAAACGAACAACAACTACTGAGCGCCTGGCAGCAAGCAACTCGTGAGGGACTGCCGGTTATGATCCTGGGTGAAGGAAGCAATGTCCTGTTTCTGGAAAATTACGCCGGCACCGTGATCCTTAACCGCCTGAAAGGCATTGAGGTCAATGAAACCGCGGACGCCTGGCACCTACACGTCGGCGCAGGCGAAAACTGGCATCAGCTGGTTCGCTACGCGCTGGACAACAACATGCCCGGCCTGGAGAATCTGGCGCTCATCCCTGGCTGCGTTGGTTCCTCACCTATACAGAATATTGGCGCGTATGGCGTAGAACTACAACGCGTCTGCGACTACGTTGACTGCGTTGAACTGGAAACGGGAAAACGTCTGCGTTTGTCTGCGGCGGAATGCCGTTTCGGCTATCGTGACAGTATCTTCAAAAATGAATATCAGGATCGCGTTGCGATCGTCGCGGTGGGACTGCGTTTGTCAAAGCAATGGCAGCCGGTGTTGACCTATGGCGATCTTACTCGTCTGGACCCGAAAACGGTCACCGCACAACAGGTATTTGATGCTGTATGCCATATGCGCACCACAAAATTGCCGGATCCTAAAGTGAATGGCAATGCGGGCAGCTTTTTTAAAAATCCCGTTGTCGCAGCCGATATCGCTATGGAACTGTTAGAACGATTTCCCAACGCGCCGCATTACCCTCAGGCAGACGGCTCAGTGAAGCTGGCGGCAGGCTGGCTGATTGACCAATGTCAGTTGAAAGGCGTCACCATTGGCGGCGCTGCGGTGCATCGCCAACAGGCGCTGGTATTGATTAATGCGAATGATGCGACAAGTAAAGATGTGGTGGCGCTGGCGCATCATGTCCGGCAAAAAGTGGGTGAAAAATTTAATGTCTGGCTGGAGCCTGAGGTTCGCTTTATTGGTCAGCTCGGAGAGGTGAACGCTGTGGAGAGCATTGCATGAAAGATACTACCGTTCCCCTGACGCTGATCTCACTACTTGCCGACGGAGAGTTTCACTCAGGCGAGCAGTTGGGTGAACGGCTGGGAATGAGCCGCGCGGCGATTAATAAACATATCCAGACATTACGCGACTGGGGAGTAGATGTATTTACCGTTCCCGGGAAAGGATATAGCTTACCGGAACCCATCCAGTTACTGGATGCTGACCGTATACATAGCCAACTGGATAGCGGAAACGTGGCGGTATTGCCCGTTATCGATTCAACCAATCAGTATTTACTTGATCGAATTGGTGAGCTGCGCTCAGGCGATGCCTGTGTAGCAGAATACCAACAGGCAGGGCGTGGTCGTCGCGGGCGTAAATGGTTCTCACCGTTTGGCGCGAATCTATATCTTTCAATGTACTGGCGTCTGGAGCAGGGGCCTGCGGCGGCAATAGGCTTGAGTCTGGTCATTGGAATTGTGATGGCGGAAGTGCTGCGTGAACTGGGCGCAGATAAAGTTCGCGTGAAGTGGCCTAACGACCTCTACCTACTGGATCGCAAGCTGGCGGGTATTCTGGTCGAGTTAACCGGTAAAACGGGCGATGCCGCACAAATAGTGATTGGCGCTGGTATTAACATGGCAATGCGTCGTGTAGAAGAGGACGTGATAAATCAGGGATGGATCACGTTGCAGGAGGCCGGAATTACGCTCGACCGCAATATGCTGGCCGCAAAGCTGATTTATAAGCTACGTGCTGCGCTTGAGCTTTTTGAGCAAGAAGGTCTTTCTCCTTATCTTTCGCGCTGGAAAAAACTGGATAATTTTATTGGTCGTCCGGTAAAACTGATTATTGGCGACAAAGAAATATTTGGTATTTCTCGCGGCATTGATACTCAGGGCGCATTATTGCTTGAACAGGATGGCGTGATTAAACCCTGGATGGGTGGAGAAATATCGCTGCGAAGCGCCGAATAGTAAAAAAGGGGAGTCGGTACTCCCCTTTTTTCTGTTATTTCCGCAATCTTACCTGTTCCACCGCATGGTTAGCGCTCTTGGTCATAATAAGGCTGGCACGTTCTCGCGTGGGTAAAATATTTTGTTTTAAATTCAACCAGTTAATTTCTTTCCAAAGCGAAGCTGCTGTATTAACAGCTTCTTCTTTAGATAATTTCGCATAATTGTGGAAATAAGAGTCAGGATCGGTAAACGCCCCTTCGCGGAATTTCAGGAAGCGGTTGATATACCATGTCTGAAGAAGTTCTTCTGGCGCATCAACGTAAATAGAGAAATCAACGAAATCAGAGACAAATACATGGTGCGGATCGTGAGGATAATCCATGCCGCTTTGTAAAACATTCAAACCTTCAAGAATCAATATATCAGGCTGAGCGACGGTTTTATCCCCTTCAGGAATAACATCGTAAATCAAATGAGAATAGACTGGCGCCGTCACGTTCGGTACGCCCGACTTGAGGTCAGAAACGAATTTCACCAGTCGGTGCATATCATACGATTCGGGGAAGCCCTTTTTCTTCATTAACCCGCGTTCTTTCAACACATGGTTTGGGTGGAGGAAGCCGTCTGTGGTAATCAATTCAACACGGCGGTGTTCCGGCCAGCGACTCAGCAACGCTTGCAGAACGCGTGCTGTCGTGCTTTTACCCACTGCGACGCTGCCCGCGATACTGATGATATAAGGGATTCGCTGGCCGTTAGTGCCCAGAAACTGTTCCAGGACAGCCTGACGACGCAGATTTGAACTGATATAGAAATTTAGCAAACGGGAGAGAGGTAAATATATTTCTGCAACTTCTTCCAGCGATAAATCTTCATTAATGCCTTTTAACTGCGCGATCTCATCCTCGGTCAGGGTCATCGGCACAGAATCGCGAAGCGCAGCCCACTGGCTGCGATCAAACTGTAGGTAAGGCGTCATTAACGATTGCTCTTTTATACTCATAAGCATGTTTCTGGCTGCTATTGCTACATCAGTTCAGCGATGAACGAGGGCCATCCCTGACATGCAACGGCACGTCACATTTAAGTTAATTTGGACAATGGGCAGGAGGGTAACACCAGATGGGGAGGAATAATAAGAAAAAATCTCGCTGTGAAAGCTATCCCTGAGAAGCAATGTGACGAATATACCAGATACAGAAGATTGCTTTCTATCGACGGAACGTTGAAATGCCGCGTCGTATCCTGGTCAGACGGTCGGTAAAATGCCGAAAATTTATGCTCTCTTGTTTGAAATTAGAGCATTTTTGTCTCTTATAGCGCAAAATGTGAGCGATAGAACATTTTATGCAATTTTTTAGTTGCATGAGCACGCAGGTCTCCATAGAATGCGCGCTACTTGATGCCGACTTAGCTCAGTAGGTAGAGCAACTGACTTGTAATCAGTAGGTCACCAGTTCGATTCCGGTAGTCGGCACCATCAAGTCCGGTGGGGTTCCCGAGCGGCCAAAGGGAGCAGACTGTAAATCTGCCGTCACAGACTTCGAAGGTTCGAATCCTTCCCCCACCACCATTTTCGGCCGCGCGCTGGCGCAGCCCGAGACGATAAGTTCGCTTACCGGCTCGAATAAAGAGAGTTTCTCTCGATATTCAGTGCAGAATGAAAATCAGGTAGCCGAGTTCCAGGATGCGGGCATCGTATAATGGCTATTACCTCAGCCTTCCAAGCTGATGATGCGGGTTCGATTCCCGCTGCCCGCTCCAAGATGTGCTGATATAGCTCAGTTGGTAGAGCGCACCCTTGGTAAGGGTGAGGTCGGCAGTTCGAATCTGCCTATCAGCACCACTTCTTTTCTCCTTCCTGTTTTTCTCTTCTGTTTATTAGCATTCAACAAGTCGGGCGTGTTGCCTGGTTGATGTGGTGATATCACCGATTTATCCGTGTCTTAGAGGGACAATCGATGTCTAAAGAAAAGTTTGAACGTACAAAACCGCACGTTAACGTCGGTACTATCGGCCACGTTGACCATGGTAAAACAACGCTGACCGCTGCCATTACTACCGTACTGGCTAAAACCTACGGCGGTGCCGCTCGCGCATTCGACCAGATCGATAACGCGCCGGAAGAAAAAGCGCGTGGTATCACCATCAACACTTCTCACGTTGAATACGATACCCCGACCCGCCACTACGCACA
>NZ_JBGDXE010000015.1:0-5586 GCF_046550835.1 Salmonella sp. SAL04196 | reverse complement strand
CGTCAGCGCCTCCGCGTAGCCCAGCGCCGCATCGCTGTTTTCCGGGTCCAGGCGGCAGGCGTTCGCATACGCCCCGGTGGCGGTACCGGCATTACCCAGTACCATACCGATGCGCCCCAGCATGAGCCAGCCCTCAACATTGCCGGCATCATTCTGCAGGCGGGTACGCAGCCCCAGCGCCAGCCGCGCCATCTCCTCTTCATTCAGCGGCTGCGCCTGCGGGTCCAGCGCCCGCGCCAGCAGCCCGGGCGTCTGCGCCGTCGCCTGCTGCCAGGCCCTGACCTGCTGATAGCTGCCGGTCTGTGAGTAACTGATGGCGGCCACGACCAGCGCCATAACCACGCCCGGAAGATACACCCCCACCCCTGCGCGTGGTCCCGCCGCAGGAATGGCGTCAGCCAGGACGTCCTGTCTGATACGCACCCGCCGGCGCGTGCGGGCAACGATTATCCACCCGCCCGCCACGATGGCGGCCAGCGGCAGCACCCACAGCAGCACCGTCAGCGGGGTCAGCGGCGGGTCGTAGGTGACGAAGTTGCCGTAGCGCGCCACCATGTAATCGATGATTTCCTGGCGGCTCTTTCCCTCCTGCATCAGATCATACACCCTGCGGCGCATGTCGGTGGCTATCATCGCGTTCGAGTCCGCAATGCTGTTGTTCTGGCATTTCGGGCAGCGCAGCTGCTCCGTGAGCTGGCGGAACTGCTGCTCCTGTGCTTCATCTTTAAACGGCATCACGTCGGTGGTCGCCCGCGCTGACCCGGCGATAACCAGCACCAGCATCAGCATCACCATGCCCGGTAACAGTCTCATTGCGCCGCCTCCCGGCTGTATCTGTCCCACAGCGGTTTCAGTTCACTTTCCCATACCCGGGCATTCAAATCGCCCGCATGGCGGTAGCGGATAATCCCCCTGCCGTCGATGAGGAAGGTTTCCGGCGCGCCGTACACGCCCAGGTCCAGCCCCAGCATCCCGTCGCTGTCCGATAAACTCAGCGCATACGGGTTACCCAGTTCTTTTAACCAGGCCACCGCCTTCGCCCGGTCGTCCTTATAGTTCAGCCCGACCACCCGGATACCCTGCGCGGCCAGCCGGTTCAGGTACTGATGCTCGGCGCGGCAGGTCGGGCACCAGGTGGCCCAGACGTTAAGCAGCACCGGTTTCCCCTGCGTCAGCACCTCCGCCTGGTAGTACTGACCCGGCGTCTCCAGCGATTCCAGGCGAAACGCCGGCACCGGCTTTCCGGTCAGTGCCGATTCGAGATTCGTCGGGTCATCGCCCTGCGCGTTGCGCGCCAGCTGCCACAGCAGCGCCGCGGCAATCAGCAGAAAAATCAGCAGCGGTAATAACAGTACGTTGCGTTTCATCCGGCCTCCGGCAATGGTTTACGGCGGCGGTAGCGCGGGTCCGCCAGGCACAGCAGCCCGCCCAGCGCCATCAGCAGCCCCCCGGCCCATATCCAGCGGACAAACGGTTTGTAATACAGGCGCACGGCCCACGCGCCGTTGTCCAGCTCCTCCCCGAGCGCGGCGTACAGGTCGCGGGTCAGCCCGCCGTCAATCGCCGCCTCGGTCATCACCATCCGGCTGGTGTTGTAGAGCCGTTTCTCCGCGTGCAGCACCGCCTCCGGCTCGCCGTGGCGCGTCACCCCGATGAGGGCCACCCCGCCGCGGTAGTTGGGGCCGGTGATGTCCCGCACCTCCCGGAAGGTGAAGCGGTAGTCGTGAATGGTCACGCTGTCGCCCGCCCGCATCCGCACGTCACGCTCCACGCTGTAATTCTGGCTGAAGGCGATACCGGTAATCGTCACCGCCAGCCCGAGGTGCGCCGCCACCATCCCCAGGTAGCTGAGGGAAATCCTGGCGCCGCGGGACACGCGCTGTACGGCTTCGGCCACCGCCAGCACCGCAATCCAGCAGGCCATCGCCATCCCCACCGCCGTCATGGCGATGATTTTATCTTCCAGCAGCCATGGCAAAAGTACCGACAGCACCAGGGTGGAGACCAGGGCGGTGAGCAGCAGTTTCCTGATGTTACGCGGCCGGTCCCGGCCCCAGCGCACCAGCGGCCCCACCCCCAGCAGCAGGGCAAAGGGGACCATCAGCCAGGTGAACATGGTGTTAAAGAACGGCTCCCCCACCGAAATGCTGCCCAGCCCCAGCTGTTTGTGCACCAGCGGCAGCAGGGTGCCCAGCAGCACCACCAGCATGGCGGCCATCAGCAGGACGTTGTTGCCGAGCAGCAGCGACTCGCGCGACCACAGCGCGTTGTTCACCCGCGAACGCACCCTGTGCCCGCGCACGGCGAACAGCAGCAGCGAGCCGCCGGTGACCAGCACCATAAAGGCGAGGATAAACATTCCGCGCGCCGGGTCGGAGGCGAAGGCGTGCACCGACACCAGCACCCCGGAGCGCACCAGGAAGGTGCCCAGCAGGCACAGCGAGAAGGCGCAGATGGACAGCAGCAGCGTCCACGCCTTAAAGCCGGCGCGCTGTTCCGTGACCGCCAGCGAGTGCAGCAGGGCGGTGCCCGCCAGCCACGGCATAAAGGAGGCGTTCTCCACCGGGTCCCAGAACCACCAGCCGCCCCAGCCCAGCTCGTAGTAGGCCCACGCCGAGCCGAGCACGATGCCCAGCGTCAGGAACACCCACGCCGCCAGCGTCCACGGGCGGGCAAAACGGGCGAACGCGCTGTCCAGACGCCCGCTCAGCAGCGCGGCGATGGCGAAGGCGAAGGCCACCGAGAAGCCGACATAGCCCATGTACAGCAGCGGCGGGTGGAAAATCAGCCCCGGGTCCTGCAGCAGCGGGTTCAGGTCGCGCCCCTCCACCGGAAAGGCCGGCAGCGTGCGGGCGAACGGGCCGGAGGTGAACAGGATGAACACCAGAAAACCGGCGCAGACCATCCCCATCACCGCCAGCACCCGGGCGACGATATCCGCCGGCACCCGCCGGCTGAACACCGCCACCGCCAGGGTCCAGCCGCTCATCAGCAGCACCCACAGCAGCAGCGAGCCCTCGTGCGCTCCCCAGGTGGCGGCCACCCGGTACCACACCGGCAGCTGCGTGTTCGAGTTGCCGGCGACATAGGCCACGGTGAAGTCGTTAACCACAAAGGCGTGCACCAGCACGAAAAACGCGCCCGCCACGCAGATAAACAGCAGCCAGGCGAACACCCCGGCCGACGCCATCATCCGCGCGTCGCCGCGCGCCACGCCCCACAGCGGGTAAACGGACAGCAGCAGCGCCACGCCGAGCGCCAGGCACAGCAGCGCGTGGCCGTATTCAGGCATCATGATGAGGTGTCCTTATCAGCGCGTTGCGGGCGGCGGTGGTTTTCCTGCATCGCCTTTTCCACTTCCGGCGGGGTGTAGTTCTCGTCATGCTTGGCCAGCACCTCCTGCGCCAGGACGTGGTTGCCCTTCTCCAGGGTGCCCTGCACCACCACCCCCTGCCCCTCGCGGAACAGGTCCGGCAGTATCCCCTCATAGCTCACCGTCACCGACCCTTCGGCATCGTAGAGGCTGAAGTTCACCTTCAGCGAGTCCGGGTCGCGCCTGACGCTGCCGGGCATCACCATCCCGCCGACGCGCAGGCGCTGGCCCGCCGCCGGCAGCTGCTGCGTCTCGCGCTTGCCGTAGAGGATTTCGCCGGGGGTATAGAACAGGTCGATATTCGCGCGCAGCGCGTACAGGACCAGGGCGGTGGTCAGCCCCAGGCCCGCCAGCACCGCGCAGACCACCCATAGCCGGTTTTTACGTCGCAGGTTCACGCCGCCTCCTGTTGCGCCTGTGCGGCACGCATCCGCGCCTCGCGCGCCTGCTGCTGCGCCACGCCGCGCAGAATGGCCCGGCGCTGCAGCACCGTGTGCAGCGCCAGCAGCACCAGCGGCGCCACGGTCATCGCCACCGCCAGCCAGACAAAAAAGGCGTACCCGCCCATGGCGAAAAAATCGCTCCACGATGAAAATGCCGGACTCACCGGTGCCCCCTTTTCAGTATCAGTTCGCTCACCCACGGGCGGCGTTTTTCCATCAGTAAAATCAGGTTGCGCATCCGCATCAGCGCCAGCGTCATAAAGAGCAGCAGGAAGCCGGCGATGGCCCAGCGCAGCGGCGAGCGCATCGCCGGGTCGATACTCTGCTGCATCTGCGTCGAGCCCTGGTGCAGGGTGTTCCACCACTCGACGGAATAGTGGATAACCGGCAGGTTCACCACGCCGACCAGCACCAGAATGCCCGCCGCGCGCCCGGCCATTTTACGGTCGTCAAAGGCGTGCCACAGGGCGATGACCCCGGCGTAGAGAAACAGCAGCACCAGCTCCGAGGTCAGGCGCGCGTCCCACACCCACCAGGTGCCCCACATCGGTTTGCCCCACGCCGCGCCGGTGACCAGCGCGATGAAGGTGTACACCGCCCCCACCGGCGCCATCGCCGCGACGGCAAGGCTGGCCATTTTCATCTGCCAGACCAGCCCGGTAAACGCCGCCACCGCCATCGCCGCATAGATACCCATTGACCAGATGGCCGCCGGGACATGCAGGTACATAATGCGGTAGCCCTCCCCCTGCTGGTAGTCCGCCGGGGCGAAACCAAAGCCCCGGACCCAGCCGGTGGCCAGCGCGATGATGCCGGCCGCCGCCAGCCACGGCACGAGCCTGCCGCAAATCTGATACAGCCGGGGCGGCGCCGCCAGCTGATGAAGGGTTTTCCACATAGTCGTCACCTGACCTCCTGAAACCAGTAAAATGTCCGTCGCGCCGGGGCGCTACTGCACGCTGAGGCGCAGCGCCGCCGCGGTGGCGAACGGGCTTAACGTCGCGCTGCCCGCCAGCAGCGCCCCCAGCACCGCCAGATAGCCGTCAGCGGGTAAATGCATCGATGCCGCGTCCATCGCCGCGGCGGCGAAAATCAGCACCGGGACACTCAGCGGCAGCACCAGAATGCCCAGCAGGACGCCGCCGCGCCGCAGGCCGGCCGTCAGCCCGACGCCCGGCGCGGCGAGAAACCCCAGCGCCGGCGTGCCGAGCAGCAGCGTCAGCGCCATGATTTTCCAGCCGTACACGTCCATCCCCAGCAGCAGCGCCACCAGCGGGGAGAGCATAATCAGCGGCAGGCCGGTCACCGCCCAGTGGGCCAGCACCTTCGCCAGCACCACCGCCGGCAGCGGCACCGGCAACAGCATCAGCTGCTCCAGGCTGCCGTCCTGCAGGTCGTCGCGAAACAGCCGCTCCAGCGCCAGCAGCGAGGCCAGCAGCGCCGCCACCTGGATGATGCCCGGCGCGATACGCGCCAGCAGCTGCGGCTGTGGCCCGACGCTTAACGGAAACAGGGTGATGACCATCAGGAAGAACCACAGCGGGCCGGCGATGTCCGCGCCGTGGCGGAACGCCACGCGCAGCTCGAGACAGAAGACACGCCACATCACAGCCCTGCCCCCCCGCCGGTCAGCGCCAGGCGGCGGACGGTGTCCGCGGCCCCCGGCAGCGGCTGGTGGGTGGTGAGAATGACCATCCCGCCCTGCGCCGTGTGCGCCGCCATCCGCCGGGTGAGGCGCGCCACGCCGTTAACGTCAATGGCGGTGAACGG
>NZ_JBGDXE010000014.1:0-26151 GCF_046550835.1 Salmonella sp. SAL04196 | reverse complement strand
ATTTTTCTCTTCAACCGACCGGCTGTTTGTGTGAAGTGATTCACATCCGCCGTGTCGATGGAGGCGCATTATAGGGATCCCATTTTTTTGCACAAGCGTTTTTTGGATCTTTTTTTCTGTTTGTTGATTTTTCATCCCTTTCGCTCCATTCCTGCGCAAAGTGGCGATTTTTTGATGCTATCTCCCCTTGCACAACGCCGTTAAAGCAACCAAAGTCTTCATGACTATTCATTTATGATGAGGTAGACATGTCTGACACATTACGTCCTTATAAGGATCTTTTTCCTGAAATCGGTCAGCGCGTGATGATCGATACCAGCAGCGTGGTTATTGGCGATGTCCGTCTGGCAGATGATGTCGGGATCTGGCCGCTTGTGGTGATTCGCGGCGATGTGAATTACGTTGCGATAGGGGCTCGTACGAACATTCAGGATGGCAGCGTTCTTCACGTAACCCACAAGTCTCCATCCAATCCACACGGCAACCCATTAATCATTGGCGAAGATGTTACCGTTGGCCATAAAGTTATGCTGCACGGCTGTACCATCGGTAACCGCGTACTGGTCGGTATGGGCTCCATTGTGCTGGATGGCGCGATAATAGAAGATGACGTAATGATTGGCGCGGGAAGCCTGGTGCCGCAGCACAAACGGCTGGAAAGCGGCTATTTATATCTTGGCAGTCCGGTAAAACAGATCCGCCCCCTAAGCGATGCTGAGAGATCGGGCCTGCAGTACTCCGCCAATAACTATGTAAAATGGAAAGACGACTATCTTTCTCAGGATAACCATATCCAACCGTGATCGTCTTCCTGCTGGGCCAGGATTAATGCTTCAGCCTCTTCTTCCAGGTCCCAGCGATACTCACGAAAAATGGCCAGCCATTGCTCCGCTGTTTCTCCACCAAAGCGATACGCCAGTACATCTTTTTTTATTGCACACGTGAGTTGCATCCCATTGACCATGGCGGGAAAGATGACAGCGCTGGCGGCAGTATCCCATTCTTCGCGGTCAGGAAATTGTATGGCCTGGTTCACGCTAATAATTCCTGCTGTAGCAGCTCAATCACTGGCTCGACCTGCGGTAATACACCGTGCCAAAGCAAAACGGCATGTGCAGCCTGCCCCACCAGCATTCCCAGCCCATCTGCGTATCGTTTTGCGCCCTGTTGTACACACCAGGAGAGAAATGGCGTATTCCCTTTTTGATAGAACATGTCATAGCAACAGAGGGAAGGGTGAATAAGTGACGCCGGAATCGCCGGGATTTCGCCCCGTATGCCGCTGGAGGTCGCATTAATAATCAGGTCAAACTCACAACCATGCAGCTTGTCCATATCCGTGGCATGAACGCTGCCGGTATGAGCAAAGATTTTCGCCAACGCTTCGGCACGTGAAGCTGTACGGTTAGTGATAGTGACCGCGCAATCCAAAGAAAGCAGAGGTAACAGCACGCCCCGGGATGCGCCGCCCGCGCCAATCAGCAAAATACGCCATCCTGGGCGGATAAAATTTAACCGTTTGAGATCGCTTAATAAACCGATACCGTCAGTATTGTCGCCAAGCAAACGACCATCTTCCAGCCGCTTTAATGTATTGACTGCTCCCGCCAGCGATGCTCGTTCCGTTAACTCATCCGATCGCGCAAACGCCTCCTCTTTAAAAGGTACTGTGATGTTTGCGCCTTTTCCCCCTGCCGCGAAAAAGGCATCAAGCGTATTAATGAAATTATTAATAGGGGCCAGCACGCGACCATAGGGGTGAACAATATCTAGCTGCTGAGCAAACTGCTGATGAATAAATGGCGATTTGCTGTGAGCAATCGGATTTCCAAAAACAGCATAGGTTTCCATCATATTACCCCTGTCGAAACAGTTCGCCCGTCAGAGCATCGCGAATTTCTGAAGGATTTAAACGCCCACCCGTTGCGCCTTCAACCACCGGAAAATCATCGCCAAATTGCGCACGTACCTCTTCAACGGTACGACATGGCGGTAATCCGCTCAGATTGGCGCTGGTGGAAACCAGCGGTTTGCCATACGCATTGCATAGCGCGACCACCAGCGGGTGGTTGGTAACACGAACGGCCAGGGAATCAAAACGTCCCGTGAGCCAACGCGGCGTTGTCGCGGGCGCAGGAAAAACAAACGTTACCGGCCCGGGCCAGCAATCAAATACCGCTTTACGCTGTGCGGCGGTAAGTATGCTGTCATCAATATAAGGTTTTAACTGCTCAAAGCTGGCGGCAATCAAAATGAGTCCCTTATCGACGGGCCGTTGTTTTAACGCCAGCAGGCGCGTAACGGCTGTTTCACTATCGGGATCGCAGCCGACGCCGAAAACGGCTTCTGTTGGATAAGCGATGACATTTTCTTTATTCAGGAGATCTACCGCTGCGACGATAGATCCTGTTGGCAGGTTATTATTCACTTGTTTATTCCACCGGAACCGGCTTTCCACATTGTTTACTGGCGCAAAAGCGCTTCACGCCCTGCGCGGTTTTCTTTTCGATGAGTAGCGGATAATGGCACTCGGGGCATTCCCCCGCAACCGGTGTGAAGTTAATGACGAACTGACATTCCGGGTAGCGATCGCAGGAATGAAAGATTTTACCGTAACGAGAACGGCGCTGGACCAAATGTCCTTGCTGGCAGGCTGGACAGGCAATCGCCGTTTCATCCGGTTTATCAATAACCACTGTATGTTCACATTGCGGATACTGACTGCATCCGATGAACATGCCAAAGCGCCCCTGACGCAGCACCAGCACGGCGCCACACTCAGGGCACGGTTGCCCCTCCAGAATTTTAACGATATGTCCGTCCGCCTGACTTTTCAGCGGACGAACGTAATCGCATTCTGGATAGCGAGAACAGCCGAGAAACGGACCATGTTTCCCGGAACGAATGACCAGTTCGGCCCCGCACTGCGGGCAGGGCTCATTTTTACGCACCGAAAACAGTGCTGATTTAGCCATATTCACTCATGCAGCATTAACACCTATCAATGCAGCATACCTTCATTTACCTCAAAGAGTAATTCTTCCATTTGCTGATAGGCGTTTTCACAGCCCGGAATGTTGAATAACACCATCAAAATAACCCATTTCAAGTCTTCCAGGTCAAACTCTGCGGTATCCAGCGCCAGCACACGCTCAATCACCATTTCTCGTGTTTCGAGGTTTAGCACCTGAATCTGCTCAAGGAATAACAGGAACCCCCGGCAACTGGCATCAAGCCTTTCACACTCTTCAACCGTATAAATGCGCATTGAAAGAGGGTCGGAAGCAAGTTGCATGGGTTCCGCGAGGCCATCTTGATAGTCAGCGAGTTTTTCCAGCCACAGCAGCGCATTGTAGATGTCTTCGCGATCAAACCCAGCGTCGGTGAGATCACGCTCCAGTCTGTCCTGATCCACGCGCAGCTCGGCTTCGTTATGGATGTATGTTTCAAACAAATACATTAGTACGTCGAACATGGCTTGCCCTCCTTAATCGGACATAGCCGCCGGGTACAGCTGCGATCCATCCTGCTAACTCCAGTTCGAGTAGCTGAGCCACTACCGCTGGCACAGGTTGGCCGGCACGTTCAGCGACGACGTCAACAGGTGTTACCTCATCTCCTACGTTAGCCAGGAGCTCAGGAAATGGCAATGCCGCCTCATCCTGATTTAGTGAATAAAGTGAATTTTCCGCCGTAGTTGGCAACCAGTGTAAGCCGTATTGCAAATTTTCCAGAATATCCTCCGGCGTCGTCACAAGCGTAGCCCCTTGTTTAATTAACCAGTGCGTGCCTTCGCTTCCCGGACTACCGATAGGACCTGGTAATGCAAAAACGTCCCGCCCCTGTTCAAGCGCGCAGCGCGCCGTCACCAACGAACCGCTGCGCAACGCCGCCTCGATTACCAGCACGCCTTTGCTCAGTCCGCTGATGATACGGTTTCTGCGAGGAAAATGTTGCGGTAGCGGAGGCGTTGAAAGCGGAAATTCTGAGACCACTGCGCCGCCGGTGGCAATCACGTTTTCAGCCAGCATGGCATGTCGGCGAGGATAAATCTTTGCCAAGCCACTCCCTAACACCGCTACACTTTTTCCCCCCATACTCACCGCGGCGTTGTGTGCTACGCCATCAATTCCCCGGGCAAGGCCGCTGGTGATCGTCAAACCGCTTTTCGCAAGGCTTTCGCAAAGCAGACGTCCCCAGCGTTCTCCATACCAGGAGTGGCTCCGGCTTCCTACGACGGCAAGTTGGCAGGTATGCAGACAGGCAGGATCGCCGTCAATAAAAATAGCGCCGGGATAATCGTCAATAGCACGCAGTTGGGGAGGATAAATCTCACTATCCGCACACAGAAAATGGTGCTGCGGTAGTTCAAGCCAGCGTAATGTCTCATCAAGCACACCTGCTGGAAGCTGTAAAAAACGTTCAGCCTGCCGCACGGTAAGACCTGCCTCCTGAAGGTGCGTGCGATTTATCTGAGGCTGGCGAATAAGCGAATTCGCCATGTTCAACATCGCCTCGCCATAAAGGTCGCCGACGTACATTAAACGTAACCAAATTTCGGTACGGGCCATCCTTTCCCTCCCCTGCCACAAGCAGTCTGAACAATCTTTGCGATTGGTCACTGATGCTGTCAATCAGGTGGGGATTTGTCTAGAATAGAGGTAATAATCTTTTCAACTCCTGAACACAACTCTGGATAATTATGTCAGTTTTGCAAGTGTTACATATTCCGGACGAGCGCCTTCGCAAAGTCGCAAAGCCGGTTGAAGAAGTGAATGCAGAAATTCAGCGTATCGTCGATGATATGTTCGAAACGATGTACGCGGAAGAAGGTATCGGTCTGGCCGCAACGCAGGTCGATATCCACCAGCGGATCATCGTGATTGACGTTTCGGAAAACCGCGACGAGCGCCTGGTACTCATTAACCCGGAATTGCTGGAGAAAAGTGGCGAAACGGGTATAGAAGAAGGCTGTCTGTCGATTCCGGAACAGCGCGCTTTAGTGCCGCGCGCCGAGAAAGTGAAAATCCGCGCGCTGGATCGCGACGGCAACCCGTTTGAGCTTGAAGCGGATGGTTTACTGGCAATCTGCATTCAGCATGAGATGGATCACCTGGTCGGTAAACTGTTTATCGATTATTTGTCGCCGCTGAAGCAACAACGTATTCGTCAGAAAGTAGAAAAACTCGACCGCCTGAACGCCCGGGCTTAAAGGACAAGAACCAACGTGTCAGATTCACTACGTATTATTTTTGCGGGTACACCTGACTTTGCAGCGCGTCATCTCGACGCGCTGTTAACTTCTGGACATAACGTTGTCGGCGTATTTACCCAACCCGATCGTCCAGCAGGTCGCGGCAAAAAGTTGATGCCCAGCCCGGTAAAAGTGCTGGCGGAAGAAAAAGGCCTGCCCGTTTTCCAGCCCGTGTCGCTTCGTCCTCAGGAAAACCAGCATCTGGTTGCTGACTTACATGCCGACGTCATGGTTGTCGTAGCATATGGTCTGATTCTCCCAAAGGCAGTGCTGGATATGCCCCGTCTCGGATGTATCAACGTTCACGGTTCGCTGCTTCCACGCTGGCGCGGCGCGGCGCCTATTCAGCGCTCACTCTGGGCAGGCGATGCGGAAACCGGCGTCACAATTATGCAGATGGATGTAGGGCTGGATACCGGCGACATGCTGTATAAACTTGCGTGCCCGATTACCGCAGAAGATACCAGTGGCTCACTGTATAATAAGTTGGCTGAACTTGGCCCGCAGGGGTTAATTACCACACTAAAACAACTGGCGGACGGCACAGCGACGCCTGAAGCGCAGAATGAAGCGCTGGTCACTCATGCGGAAAAGCTCAGTAAAGAAGAAGCGCGTATTGACTGGTCTCTTTCCGCAGCACAGCTGGAGCGTTGCATTCGCGCCTTTAATCCGTGGCCAATGAGCTGGCTGGAAATCGACGGCCAGCCGGTAAAAGTCTGGCAGGCGTCCGTCATTGAGGACGCCACGCAGTCGCTGCCGGGAACCATTCTGGCCGCGACGAAACAGGGCATTCAGGTTGCAACAGGCAAGGGGATATTAAATTTGCTTTCGCTTCAGCCTGCCGGCAAAAAAGCGATGAGCGCCCAGGATCTGTTAAATTCACGCCGGGAATGGTTTATTCCTGGTAACCGTCTTGCCTGACGGTCACGTCTTTATAAGCCCGGTGTTACCGGGCATTTTTATTTTATACATATGAAAAAACAAAACAATTTACGTAGTCTGGCAGCACAGGCCGTTGAACAGGTCGTCGAGCAGGGACAATCATTAAGTAATGTGCTCCCGCCGCTGCAACAAAAAGTCGCCGATAAAGACAAAGCGCTACTTCAGGAGCTGTGCTTTGGCGTCCTGCGAACTCTTTCACAGCTGGAATGGCTGATCAATAAGCTGATGTCTCGTCCAATGACCGGCAAGCAGCGTACTGTGCATTACTTAATTATGGTCGGCTTTTATCAGTTGCTGTACACCCGCGTCCCTCCCCATGCGGCGCTGGCTGAAACCGTTGAAGGCGCGGTCGCCATCAAACGTCCGCAGTTGAAAGGGTTAATTAACGGCGTCCTGCGCCAGTTCCAGCGCCAGCAGGAAACGTTGCTTAATGAGTTTGCGACCAGCGATGCGCGCTTTTTACATCCAGGTTGGCTGGTAAAGCGTTTGCAAAATGCTTACCCCACACAGTGGCAACACATTATTGAAGCGAATAACCAGCGTCCACCGATGTGGCTACGTGTAAATCGTACACACCACACTCGCGACGGTTGGCTTGGCTTACTTGAAGACGCAGGCATGAAGGGATATCCGCATCCCGATTATCCCGACGCTGTACGTCTGGAGACGCCAGCTCCGGTACATGCTTTACCCGGTTTTGCTGAGGGTTGGGTAACTGTCCAGGATGCCTCTGCGCAGGGATGTGCGGTTTTTCTCGCTCCTCAGAACGGTGAGCACATTTTAGACTTGTGCGCCGCGCCCGGCGGTAAAACCACGCATATTCTCGAAGTGGCCCCTGAAGCAGACGTGTTGGCGGTTGATATTGATGAACAACGGCTCTCCCGCGTTTACGACAACCTAAAGCGTCTTGGGATGAAAGCGACAGTTAAACAAGGGGATGGGCGTTATCCCGCCCAATGGTGCGGCGAGCAGCAGTTTGACCGTATTCTGCTGGATGCGCCCTGCTCCGCAACCGGCGTCATTCGCCGTCATCCAGATATCAAATGGCTGCGTCGCGATCGCGATATCGCGGAACTGGCGCAATTACAGGCGGAAATTCTTGATGCCGTCTGGCCGCGCCTGAAGCCCGGCGGGACGCTGGTTTACGCCACCTGCTCCGTACTGCCGGAAGAAAACCGCGATCAGATCAAAGCCTTTTTGCAACGCACTCCCGATGCCGCGCTCAGCGAAACGGGAACACCTGATCAGCCAGGACAGCAA
Organism: Salmonella sp. SAL04196; assembly: GCF_046550835.1. Lineage (NCBI taxonomy): Bacteria > Pseudomonadati > Pseudomonadota > Gammaproteobacteria > Enterobacterales > Enterobacteriaceae > Salmonella > Salmonella sp. SAL04196. The sequence goes on along the minus strand of NZ_JBGDXE010000014.1, from coordinate 18,695 downwards.
AATCTGCCGGGCGGCGAAGAAGGTGATGGGTTCTTTTACGCTAAGCTAATCAAGAAGTGATGAGATAACGGGCCACGACTGATGAAAATTATCATACTGGGCGCAGGGCAAGTTGGCGGAACACTGGCGGAAAACCTGGTCGGCGAAAACAACGACATCACGGTGGTTGATACCAACGGCGAACGGTTACGCAGTTTGCAAGATAAGTTCGATCTACGCGTAGTTCAGGGGCATGGTTCGCATCCCCGCGTGTTGCGCGAAGCGGGCGCTGACGATGCGGATATGCTGGTCGCTGTCACCAGTTCAGATGAAACTAATATGGTTGCCTGTCAGGTAGCCTATTCACTCTTCAACACTCCAAACCGTATCGCCCGCATTCGCTCCCCGGACTATGTTCGCGATGCGGATAAACTCTTTCATTCTGAAGCGGTTCCGATTGATCATCTGATAGCGCCGGAGCAGTTGGTTATCGATAATATTTATCGTCTGATCGAGTATCCAGGAGCATTACAGGTTGTAAACTTTGCCGAAGGGAAAGTCAGTCTGGCAGTAGTAAAAGCCTACTATGGCGGTCCACTAATAGGTAACGCGCTCTCGACAATGCGAGAGCATATGCCGCATATCGATACCCGCGTTGCCGCAATTTTCCGCCATGACAGACCAATCCGTCCTCAGGGCTCGACTATCGTGGAAGCAGGGGATGAAGTCTTCTTTATTGCGGCTTCACAGCATATCCGTGCAGTAATGAGCGAATTACAGCGTCTGGAAAAACCCTACAAGCGCATCATGCTGGTGGGCGGCGGCAATATCGGCGCCGGGCTGGCAAGGCGTCTGGAAAAAGACTATAGCGTTAAATTGATCGAACGCGATCAACAACGCGCCGCAGAACTGGCTGAGAAACTGCAAAACACGATCGTCTTTTTTGGCGACGCTTCCGATCAGGAATTGCTGGCGGAGGAGCATATTGATCAGGTCGATCTCTTTATCGCGGTCACTAACGATGATGAAGCCAATATCATGTCCGCGATGTTGGCTAAGCGGATGGGCGCCAAGAAAGTGATGGTGTTGATCCAACGCCGCGCTTATGTCGATCTTGTGCAGGGTAGCGTTATAGATATTGCGATTTCTCCGCAGCAGGCCACCATCTCTGCATTACTGAGCCATGTGCGTAAAGCAGATATCGTCGGCGTTTCCTCACTACGTCGCGGGGTTGCCGAAGCCATCGAAGCCGTCGCGCACGGCGATGAAAGCACTTCCCGCGTGGTTGGCCGCGTCATTGACGAAATTAAACTGCCGCCAGGCACCATTATTGGCGCGGTCGTTCGCGGTAATGATGTCATGATTGCTAATGACAATTTGCGCATTGAACAAGGCGATCACGTCATTATGTTTTTGACCGATAAAAAGTTTATTACCGACGTCGAACGTCTGTTCCAGCCAAGTCCTTTCTTCCTCTAATTTAAGGGCGCTCATTCAGCGCCCTTTTTAATTCCCTTTATTTATCAAGGTTTAATTTATTTCGCTAAACAGAAGCCGTAAATGGAAAATGCCTTAGCATTTGTTAAACTTATAACGTCAGCTGCATAGGGAGAATAAAAATGAGTTTTATTAAAGAATTTCGCGAATTCGCGATGCGCGGGAATGTTGTGGATTTGGCAGTGGGTGTCATTATTGGCGCGGCATTCGGTAAGATTGTTTCTTCACTGGTTGCCGATATCATTATGCCGCCGTTGGGATTGTTAATCGGCGGGATCGACTTTAAACAATTTGCTTTTACGTTACGCGAAGCGCAGGGAGATATTCCGGCGGTCGTCATGCATTACGGCGTGTTTATCCAGAACGTATTTGATTTTGTGATTGTGGCCTTTGCTATCTTTGTTGCCATTAAGCTTATCAACAGACTCAACCGTAAAAAAGCAGAAGAGCCGGCAGCTCCGCCAGCGCCTTCTAAAGAGGAAGTGTTATTGGGCGAAATCCGCGATCTGCTGAAAGAACAAAATAACCGTTCTTAATAAGCAGAAGGCCAGTGGTAAAAAAGTCACTTACTTTCTTGCCACTGGCCTCCCAGTTCCCTCGATTACCGTGTTTACCTTTACGCAGATAACTTCCTTTGCCTTTCTTATTTTTTTCAACGCGTTGCCTGAACAGTGGATCATGCAGTAATGCCTCAATGGCATTGTCCTTTATCTGCCCTTTCTTATGTTGATAACGACTCATAATGTCTCCCGATTGTATAAATTAACGGCGCGAGTGTAGCCCCGCCGGTTCAATAAATCAACATCCTGATTTCGCTCCACTGGCCCCCTGCTCCAGGGCTTCCAGAATGGAACAATAGACGCTACTGTGGGCCGTTCCGCAACAAGCATCATTAAGCCTTTGTAACGAACGCTGCATCGTTTGCAGTTCCGCAATCCTGGCTTCAACCTCCTGCAATCGCTCTTGCACAATACTTTTTGACTCCTGACAGGTATGGTGCTCAGGATCAATTCGGATCGATAAAAGTTCGCGGATCGAGTCGAGCGTGAAACCTAACTGCCGCGCATAACGAATAAACTTGAGACGCTGCAGATCGTTTTCGGTATATAGACGAAACCCGCCTTCAGTACGTACCTCATGATCCATCATCTGTTGTTTTTCATAGTAGCGAATGGTATCAGGCGTTACGTCTGCCAGCTTTGCCAGCTCACCAATGCGATACATACAAGCTCCGTTAATTATCGTTGATTTTATGCAGCAGTTTTTCTGCATACTCACCGTGTAAAAAGTCGGTACTCAACCCAGCCTGCCGAAGTTTTAGTTCAAGCAGCGAGAGCTGGCGACTAACCTGAGGGTATCGAGGGTCATCTTCCCGGATACTGTTGAGGATATCAAGTAACTGAATAGCGTCTCTGCGCTGCTCCAGTTCAGGGGGAAGACAGCCCGCATTCTTGAGTAAGCGATAACCCGCACGAAGTTCCGCCGGCACATGAGAATCATCATCCAGAATAAGCGGCTCGCCGCGGCCAGGCAGATTATCAAACTCGCCTTTACGCTGTGCCTCGATAATATGACGCTCTGCCCACTGGTCAAGTAACCACATACGTCGCTCCAGGGATTGAACGAAAAGAATACAATTATTGTAGATATGTGGGGTTCAGGAGGGTATAAAAAAACCCGCCGAAGCGGGTTTTTTTACGTTACTACAGATTACTCTGCAGCAGCTTCTGTTTTCTCTGAACGATCAACCAGCTCGATGTATGCCATCGGCGCGTTGTCGCCTGCACGGAAGCCACACTTCAGAATGCGAGTGTAACCACCGGCGCGGCTCGCGAAACGCGGGCCCAGCTCGTTAAACAGTTTTGCCACGATCTCGTTATCACGAGTACGGGCGAATGCCAGACGACGATTAGCAACGCTATCAGTCTTGGCAAGAGTAATCAGCGGCTCAACTACGCGACGCAGCTCTTTCGCTTTAGGCAGGGTCGTCTTGATGATTTCATGACGAACCAGTGAACCTGCCATGTTGCGGAACATAGCCTGGCGATGGCTGCTGTTGCGGTTCAGTTGACGACCACTCTTACGATGGCGCATGACCTTATCCTTCTCAGTAAAACCTTAACCTGTGATCCGGTTACTCGTCAGCGATGCTTGCCGGTGGCCAGTTTTCCAGGCGCATACCCAGAGACAGTCCACGGGAAGCCAGCACGTCTTTAATCTCGGTAAGAGATTTTTTACCCAGGTTAGGCGTCTTAAGAAGCTCAACCTCGGTACGCTGTACCAGATCACCGATATAGTGGATAGCTTCTGCCTTGAGGCAGTTAGCAGAGCGGACAGTCAATTCCAGATCGTCAACAGGGCGCAGCAGGATCGGATCGAATTCTGGTTTCTCTTCTTTCACTTCCGGTTGACGTACATCACGTAAATCAACGAAAGCTTCCAGTTGTTCAGCCAGGATGGTTGCCGCACGACGAATCGCCTCTTCAGGATCGATTGTGCCGTTGGTTTCCATTTCGATGACCAGCTTGTCCAGGTCGGTACGCTGTTCTACACGCGCTGCTTCAACATTGTAGGCAATACGCTCTACAGGGCTGTAGCAGGCGTCGACCAGCAGACGGCCGATTGGGCGCTCATCTTCTTCCGAATGAATTCGGGTAGAAGCCGGCACATAACCACGACCGCGCTGAACTTTGATACGCATACTAATAGACGCGTTTTCATCGGTCAGGTGGCAGATCACGTGCTGCGGCTTGACGATTTCGACATCCCCATCATGGGTGATATCGGCTGCAGTCACAGGGCCAATGCCAGATTTATTCAAGGTAAGAATAACTTCATCTTTACCCTGAACTCTCACCGCCAGCCCTTTCAGGTTGAGCAGGATTTCCAGGATGTCTTCCTGAACGCCTTCTTTGGTGCTGTACTCATGTAGTACACCATCAATCTCAACCTCGGTCACCGCGCAACCCGGCATCGATGAGAGCAGAATACGGCGCAGTGCGTTACCCAGAGTATGGCCGAAGCCACGCTCTAAAGGCTCAAGGGTCACCTTGGCGTGCGTCGAACTCACTTGCTCGATATCTACCAGGCGCGGTTTTAGAAACTCTGTCACAGAACCCTGCATTGTGTCCTCTCTTTGGTACTAAGCTTTACTTGGAGTAAAGCTCGACGATCAGGTGTTCGTTAATGTCCGCAGACAGATCAGAACGCTCAGGCTTACGCTTGTACGTACCTTCCATCTTGCCAGCATCAACTTCCAGCCAGGTTGGCTTTTCACGCTGCTCAGCCAGCTCCAGAGCGGCTTTCACGCGAGACTGCTTCTTCGCTTTCTCACGAATGCTAACAACGTCATTCGGACTAACCTGATAAGAAGCGATGTTAACAACACGACCGTTTACCATAATTGCTTTATGGCTAACCAGCTGACGTGCTTCTGCACGAGTGGCGCCGAAGCCCATACGGTATACAACGTTGTCCAGACGACCTTCCAGCAGAGCCAACAGGTTTTCACCGGTGTTGCCTTTCAGACGTGCTGCTTCTTTGTAGTAGTTACGGAACTGACGCTCCAGCACACCGTAAATGCGGCGAACTTTTTGCTTTTCACGCAACTGCACACCATAGTCAGACAGACGCGGCTTACGCGCACCGTGCTGGCCAGGAGCTTGTTCAATTTTACACTTGGTATCGATCGCGCGAACGCCAGACTTAAGGAATAAGTCGGTGCCCTCACGACGGCTCAGCTTGAGCTTAGGACCCAAATATCTTGCCATTTTCTTTCTCCAACTAACCTGGAAAACGAAGCGTTATACGCGACGTTTTTTCGGCGGACGACAACCGTTATGAGGGATCGGAGTCACATCAGTAATATTAGTGATGCGGAAACCAGCGGCGTTCAGAGCACGAATAGTAGATTCGCGGCCTGGACCCGGACCTTTAACCATAACTTCCAGATTCTTGATACCGTATTCTTTCACGGCGTCAGCGCAACGCTCTGCTGCAACCTGAGCTGCAAACGGAGTGGATTTGCGAGAACCACGGAAACCGGAACCACCGGCTGTTGCCCAACCCAGCGCATTACCCTGACGATCGGTAATAGTCACGATGGTGTTGTTGAAAGAAGCATGGATATGAGCCACGCCGTCAGAGACTTGTTTTCTTACACGTTTACGTGCGCGAACTGGTGCCTTTGCCATTATTCAATCACCCCGATTATTTCTTGATCGGTTTGCGCGGACCCTTACGGGTACGAGCGTTGGTCTTGGTACGCTGACCGCGAACCGGGAGACCACGACGATGACGCAAACCGCGATAGCAACCAAGATCCATCAGGCGCTTGATGCTCATGCTGATTTCACGGCGCAGATCACCTTCAACGACAAATTTGGCAACTTCGTCACGCAGCGTGTCGATTTGTTCTTCAGACAGCTCACTGATCTTAACATTTTCAGCGATACCCGCTGCAGCCAGGATGGCTTTAGAACGGGTCTTGCCGACACCGTAGATCGAAGTTAACGCGATCACGGCGTGTTTCTGATCAGGAATGTTAATGCCTGCTATACGGGCCACTATGCACTCCTACTATTTAATATGTACGTACCATGCTGAAAAGCCCGTTTTCAGGATACTCAAATGGAAACGTACAGACATACAAAAGATTGGCTGGCTAATCTAGCCAGCTCAACCCAACTTTGCAAGAAAAATATGCGAAAAAATCAGCCTTGGCGCTGTTTATGCTTCGGCTCGGCACTGCAAATCACACGGATGACACCATCACGCTTAACGATTTTGCAGTTACGGCATAATTTCTTGACGGAAGCACGAACTTTCATTTTTACTCTCCGTAACTTCTCAGGCGACCAATTAACGGCCGTAGCCTTTCAGGTTCGCCTTCTTCAATGCAGACTCATACTGACTGGACATCATCAGAGTTTGCACTTGAGCCATAAAGTCCATAATCACGACAACAACGATAAGCAGTGAGGTCCCACCGAAGTAGAACGGCACTTTCATTGCATCACGCATGAACTCCGGGATCAGGCAGATAAAGGTAATATACAGCGCACCAACCAGGGTCAGGCGGGTCATTACTTTATCGATATACTTCGCCGTTTGCTCTCCCGGACGAATTCCTGGTACAAATGCACCGGACTTCTTCAGGTTATCTGCTGTTTCACGCGGGTTGAAAACCAACGCCGTGTAGAAGAAACAGAAGAAGATGATTGCAGACGCATAGAGTAACACATAAAGCGGTTGCCCAGGCTGCAAATACAGCGAAATTGTTGTCAGCCAGTTCCAACCAGTACCGCCCCCGAACCATGACGCGATGGTCGCCGGGAACAGAATAATACTGGAAGCGAAGATTGCCGGGATTACCCCCGCCATATTCACTTTCAGCGGTAAATGTGTGCTCTGTGCAGCATAGACACGACGACCTTGCTGACGTTTGGCGTAGTTTACCACAATACGGCGTTGACCACGTTCAACGAATACTACAAAGAACGTCACTGCAAATACTAATACTGCAACCAACAGCAACACGAGGAAGTGCAGGTCGCCTTGACGCGCTTGCTCGATAGTATGGGCAATGGCTGGCGGGAGTCCCGCAACGATACCAGCGAAGATGATGATTGAGATACCGTTACCGATACCGCGCTCAGTAATCTGTTCGCCGAGCCACATCAGGAACATGGTTCCTGTAACCAGACTTACAACAGCGGTGAAATAGAATGCAAAGCCTGGATTCATCACCAGGCCCTGCATACCAGGCATATTCGGCAAACCGGTAGCAATACCGATCGACTGGAATATCGCCAGCACCAGAGTACCGTAACGGGTGTACTGGCTGATCTTACGACGACCAGACTCCCCTTCTTTCTTAATTTCTGCCAGCGTTGGATGAACCACCGTCAACAGCTGGATAATGATCGACGCCGAAATATACGGCATGATCCCCAGGGCAAAGATAGAAGCACGGCTGAGAGCACCACCAGAGAACATGTTAAACATTTCAATGATGGTGCCTCGCTGTTGCTCAAGCAGTTTGGCAAGTACAGCGGCATCAATACCAGGGATCGGAATAAAAGAGCCAATACGGAACACAATCAGCGCGCCGATAACAAACAGCAGTCTGCGTTTCAGCTCACCTAAGCCACCTTTGGCACTTTGAAAATCTAATCCCGGTTGTTTAGCCATCTGCTACTTATTCCTCGATTTTACCGCCAGCAGCTTCGATAGCAGCACGAGCGCCTTTAGTAACACGCAGGCCACGAACAGTTACCGGAGTAGTGACTTCGCCAGCCAGGATCACTTTCGCGAACTCGATCTGGATACCGATAATGTTTGCCGCTTTCAGCGTGTTCAGGTCTACAACGCCGCCTTCTACTTTCGCCAGGTCAGACAGACGAACTTCGGCTGTAATCGCTGCTTTGCGAGAAGTGAAGCCGAATTTCGGCAGACGACGGTACAGAGGCATCTGACCACCCTCGAAACCGCGACGTACGCCACCGCCAGAACGAGACTTCTGACCTTTGTGACCACGACCACCGGTTTTACCGAGGCCAGAACCGATACCACGACCCAGGCGTTTACCCGCCTTTTTGGAGCCTTCGGCCGGAGACAGAGTATTTAAACGCATCTCTTACTCCTCAACTTTAACCATGAAGGAAACCGCGTTGACCATACCACGAACAGCAGGAGTATCCTCGCGCTCTACGGTGTGGCCAATACGACGCAGACCCAGGCCAAGCAGCGTTGCCTTGTGTTTCGGCAGACGACCGATTGCACTGCGGGTTTGAGTAATTTTAATAGTCTTTGCCATGGTTTATTTCCCCAGAATTTCTTCAACGGATTTACCACGCTTGGCAGCGACCATTTCTGGAGAATTCATATTTTCCAGGCCATCAATAGTTGCACGAACCACGTTGATCGGGTTGGTGGAACCGTATGCTTTAGCCAGAACGTTATGAACCCCAGCAACTTCCAGAACGGCGCGCATTGCACCACCGGCGATGATACCGGTACCTTCGGAAGCTGGCTGCATGAATACACGAGACCCCGTGTGAACACCTTTAACCGGGTGCTGCAGGGTGCCGTTGTTCAGCGCGACGTTAATCATATTGCGACGGGCTTTTTCCATCGCTTTCTGGATCGCTGCTGGAACTTCACGCGCTTTACCGTAACCAAAACCTACGCGACCGTTACCATCGCCTACTACAGTCAGAGCTGTGAAGGAGAAAATACGACCACCTTTAACGGTTTTAGATACGCGGTTTACCGCGATCAGCTTTTCCTGCAGTTCGCCAGCTTGTTTTTCGATGTGAGCCATCTTACACCTCTACCTTAGAACTGAAGGCCAGCTTCACGGGCAGCATCTGCCAGTGCCTGGACACGACCATGATATTGGAACCCGGAACGGTCAAAGGACACATCTTTGATGCCTTTTTCCAGAGCGCGTTCAGCGACAGCTTTACCCACAGCTGCAGCCGCGTCTTTGTTACCGGTGTACTTCAGTTGTTCAGCGATAGCTTTTTCTACAGTAGAAGCAGCTACCAGAACTTCAGAACCGTTCGGTGCAATTACCTGTGCGTAAATATGACGCGGGGTACGATGTACCACCAGGCGAGTTGCGCCCAGCTCTTTGAGCTTGCGGCGTGCGCGGGTCGCACGACGGATACGAGCAGATTTCTTATCCATAGTGTTACCTTACTTCTTCTTAGCCTCTTTGGTACGCACGACTTCGTCGGCGTAACGAACACCCTTGCCTTTGTAAGGCTCAGGACGACGGTAGGCGCGCAGATCTGCTGCAACCTGGCCGATCACCTGCTTATCAGCGCCTTTCAGCACGATTTCAGTTTGAGTCGGACATTCAGCAGTGATACCTGCCGGCAGCTGATGGTCAACCGGGTGAGAGAAACCTAAAGACAGGTTTACTACATTCCCTTTAACCGCTGCACGATAACCTACACCAACCAGCTGCAGCTTCTTAGTGAAGCCTTCGGTAACACCGATAACCATTGAGTTCAGCAGGGCACGCGCGGTACCAGCCTGTGCCCAACCGTCTGCGTAACCATCACGCGGACCGAAGGTCAGTGCATTATCTGCATGTTTAACTTCAACAGCATCGTTGAGAGTACGAGTCAGCTCGCCGTTTTTACCTTTGATCGTAATAACCTGACCGTTGATTTTGACATCAACGCCGGCAGGAACAACGACCGGTGCTTTAGCAACACGAGACATTTTTTCCTCCGATTAGGCTACGTAGCAGATAATTTCGCCACCAAGACCAGCCTGGCGCGCTGCACGATCAGTCATAACACCTTTAGAGGTAGAAACAACTGCGATACCCAGACCGGCCATAACTTTCGGCAGCTCATCTTTACGTTTGTAGATGCGCAGACCTGGGCGGCTGACACGCTGAATGCTTTCTACAACAGCTTTACCCTGGAAATACTTAAGAGTCAGTTCCAGTTCCGGCTTGGTGTCGCCTTCAACTTTAAAATCTTCAATAAAACCTTCTTCCTTCAGCACGTTGGCAATTGCCACTTTCAGCTTGGAGGAAGGCATGGTGACCGCAGCTTTGTTCGCGGCCTGACCGTTACGGATACGGGTCAGCATATCCGCGATCGGATCTTGCATGCTCATCTGTCTTTACTCCCGTGATTCAATTGGTGACAATTACCAGCTAGCCTTTTTCAGACCCGGAATTTCACCGCGCATAGCGGCTTCACGGACCTTAATACGGCTCAACCCGAACTTCCGCAGGAAAGCGTGCGGACGACCAGTTTGACGGCAGCGGTTACGCTGACGTGACGGGCTGGAATCACGCGGCAGAGTCTGCAGCTTAAGAACCGCATTCCAACGATCTTCGTCGGTTGCGTTCACATCAGAGATGATCGCTTTCAGTTCAGCGCGTTTCGCGAAGTATTTATCAGCTAAAGCTACGCGTTTTACTTCGCGTGCTTTCATTGATTGCTTAGCCATTTAGTAACCCTACCTTACTTGCGGAACGGGAAGTCAAAGGCAGCCAGCAGAGCACGGCCTTCTTCGTCAGATTTCGCAGTAGTGGTAATGGTAATATCCAAACCACGAACGCGGTCGACTTTATCGTAGTCGATTTCTGGGAAGATGATCTGCTCACGGACACCCATGCTGTAGTTACCACGACCGTCGAATGACTTAGCGGACAAGCCACGGAAGTCACGGATACGAGGAACAGCAATAGTGATCAGGCGCTCAAAGAACTCCCACATGCGTTCGCCACGCAGAGTTACTTTACAGCCGATCGGATAGCCCTGACGGATTTTGAAGCCTGCAACAGATTTGCGTGCTTTGGTGATCAACGGTTTTTGACCGGAGATTGCTGTCAGGTCTGCTGCTGCGTTATCCAGCAGTTTCTTGTCAGCGATCGCTTCACCAACACCCATGTTCAGGGTGATCTTCTCGACCCGAGGGACTTGCATGACAGAATTGTAGTTAAACTCAGTCATGAGTTTGTTAACTACTTCGTCTTTGTAGTAATCATGCAGTTTCGCCATCGTACTACTCCAAATTACTTGATAGTTTCGCTGTTAGACTTGAAGAAACGGACTTTTTTGCCGTCTTCGAATCTAAAGCCTACACGGTCAGCCTTGCCGGTTGCCGCATTGAAGATTGCAACGTTAGAAACCTGAATTGCAGCTTCTTTTTCAACGATGCCGCCCGGTTGGTTCAGAGCCGGAACCGGCTTCTGGTGTTTCTTAACCAGGTTGATACCTTCAACAATGACCTTGCCGGAAGACAGGACATTCTTAACTTTACCGCGTTTACCTTTATCTTTACCGGTTAACACGATAACTTCGTCATCACGACGGATTTTCGCTGCCATGATTCGCTCCTTAGAGTACTTCTGGTGCCAGAGAGATAATTTTCATGAACTTCTCGTTACGAAGTTCACGAGTTACCGGCCCAAAAATACGCGTACCGATAGGCTGCTCGCTGTTATTGTTTAAAATAACGCATGCATTACCATCGAAGCGAATGACAGAACCGTCCGGGCGACGAACACCCTTCTTGGTGCGCACCACTACCGCCTTCAGCACATCACCTTTTTTGACCTTACCACGCGGAATCGCTTCTTTGATGGTGATCTTAATGATGTCGCCTACGCCTGCGTAGCGACGGTGCGAGCCACCCAGAACCTTGATACACATTACGCGACGTGCACCGGAGTTGTCGGCGACGTTCAGCATAGTCTGTTCTTGGATCATTTTAGTGCTCCGCTAATGTCAACTACTACTGAGACCCGAAAATCAGGTCGTTAAAAAAACCCCATATCGAGGGCGCGGCATTATAACACCGCAAATCAGATATGGGTAGAAAAAATAAACGGCCCATCGCTGAGCCGTTTATTCGTTGAGAATGCGTACTGTATTACAGAACCGCTTTCTCTACAACGCGAACCAGAGTCCAGGATTTGGTCTTGGACAGCGGACGGCATTCGCGGATTTCAACCACGTCGCCGATACCGCATTCGTTGTTCTCGTCATGTACGTGCATTTTGGTCGTACGCTTGATGAATTTACCGTAGATCGGGTGTTTCACAAAACGTTCGATAGCAACAACAATGGATTTCTCCATTTTGTCGCTAACCACGCGACCTTGCAGAGTACGGATTTTATCGGTCATTACGCACCCGCCTTCTCAGTCAGTAAAGTCTTAACGCGTGCGACATCACGACGCACTTGCTTCAACAGGTGAGACTGTTGCAGCTGGCCACTTGCAGCCTGCATACGCAGGTTGAACTGCTCACGCAGCAGGTTCAGTAGCTCGGTGTTCAGCTCTTCAACGCTCTTCTCACGCAGCTCTTTTGCTTTCATTACATCACCGTCTTAGTTACAAAGGTGGTTTTAATCGGCAGTTTCGCTGCTGCCAGCTTGAATGCTTCACGGGCCAGCTCTTCCGGTACGCCGTCCATTTCATACAGGACTTTACCCGGCTGAATCAAGGCAACCCAATACTCCACGTTACCTTTACCTTTACCCATACGCACTGCCAGCGGCTTTTCAGTGATCGGTTTGTCCGGGAATACACGGATCCAGATCTTACCTTGACGCTTAACTGCACGGGTCATAGCACGACGTGCTGCTTCGATCTGACGGGCAGTCAGACGACCACGGCCAACAGCTTTCAGGCCGAAGCTGCCGAAGCTAACATCCGCGCCTGCAGCCAGACCACGGTTGCGGCCTTTGTGCATTTTACGGAATTTTGTACGCTTTGGTTGTAACATCAGCGACGCTCCTTATTTACGGCCTTTACGCTGCTGCTTTTTCGGTTGAGCAGCCGGTTTTTCCGGTTGTTCAACAGCAGCCATACCACCCAGGATCTCGCCTTTGAAGATCCACACTTTAACGCCGATTACACCATAAGTGGTGTGCGCTTCAGAGGTGTTGTAGTCGATGTCAGCACGCAGAGTGTGCAGCGGTACGCGACCTTCGCGGTACCATTCGGTACGTGCGATTTCCGCGCCGCCCAGACGGCCGCTAACTTCAACTTTGATACCTTTAGCGCCCAGACGCATGGCGTTCTGTACAGCACGCTTCATCGCACGACGGAACATAACGCGACGTTCCAGCTGAGAAGTGATGCTGTCAGCAACCAGTTTAGCGTCCAGTTCAGGTTTACGAACTTCGGCGATGTTGATCTGTGCAGGAACGCCAGCGATATCCGCTACGACCTTACGCAGTTTTTCTACGTCTTCACCTTTTTTACCGATAACGATACCCGGGCGAGCGGTGTGAATAGTCACACGGATGCTCTTAGCCGGACGCTCGATAACGATACGAGATACAGACGCTTTAGCCAGTTCCTTCGTCAGGTACTGACGTACTTTAAAATCGCTGTCCAGGTTGTCAGCGAATTCTTTGGTGTTCGCAAACCAGGTAGAGTTCCATGGTTTTACAATACCCAGGCGAATACCATTAGGATGTACTTTCTGACCCATTGCTAGTCTCCAGAGTCTCAGCGATCGGACACAACCACAGTAATGTGGCTGGTGCGCTTCAGGATGCGATCTGCACGACCTTTTGCACGCGGCATAATGCGCTTCATGCTCGGGCCTTCGTCTACGAAAATTTTCGTAACTTTCAGATCGTCAATGTCAGCGCCATCGTTGTGTTCAGCGTTAGCAATGGCAGATTCCAGAACTTTCTTGACCAGTACAGCCGCTTTCTTGTTGGTGTAGGTCAGAATATCCAGAGCCTGCGACACTTTCTTACCGCGAATCAGGTCAGCAACAAGGCGAACCTTCTGAGCAGAAGAACGAGCATGGCGATGTTTAGCGATAGTTTCCATCTCTTCCTCCTACCTTATTTCTTCTTCGCTTTTTTATCAGCAGCGTGGCCGCGATAAGTACGAGTCGGTGCGAATTCACCCAGTTTGTGACCGACCATTTCGTCGGAAACAAATACCGGAACGTGCTGACGACCATTATGGACAGCGATGGTCAAACCGATCATGTTAGGAAAGATCGTTGAACGACGGGACCAGGTGCGCAGGGGCTTCTTGTCTCCGCTTTCCACCGCTTTCTCTACCTTCTTCAGCAAGTGCAGGTCAATAAAAGGACCTTTCTTGAGAGAACGTGGCATGGCTTATCCTCTAAAATTATTTGCTACGGCGACGTACGATGAATTTATCAGTACGCTTGTTGCTGCGGGTCTTCTTACCTTTGGTCTGAACGCCCCACGGAGTTACCGGGTGCTTACCAAAGTTACGACCTTCACCACCACCATGTGGGTGGTCTACTGGGTTCATCGCAGTACCGCGAACGGTAGGACGAACGCCACGCCAGCGTGCAGCACCTGCTTTACCCAGAACGCGCAGCATATGCTCAGCATTGCCAACTTCGCCCAGGGTTGCACGGCAGTCTGCTTCGACTTTACGCATTTCACCAGAACGCAGACGCAGGGTGACATAAGCGCCATCGCGAGCAACGATCTGAACGTAAGTACCAGCGGAACGTGCCAGCTGACCGCCTTTACCTGGTTTCATTTCTACGTTATGAACGGTAGAACCAACCGGGATATTGCGCATCGGCAGGGTGTTGCCTGCTTTGATTGCAGCATCAACGCCAGACTGAATCTGGTCGCCAGCTTTCAGGCCTTTCGGGGCCAGGATGTAACGGCGTTCGCCGTCTTTGTACAGAACCAGCGCGATGTTCGCGGAACGGTTCGGATCGTACTCAAGACGTTCAACAACTGCCGGGATACCGTCTTTGTTGCGTTTGAAGTCAACAATACGATAAGCCTGTTTGTGACCACCACCGATATGACGAGTGGTGATACGGCCATTGTTGTTACGACCACCGGATTTGCTGTTTTTTTCAACCAGCGGAGCAAAAGGTTTGCCCTTGTGCAGCTCTGGGTTGACCACTTTAACGACGTGGCGACGACCCGGAGATGTCGGTTTACATTTAACAACTGCCATTGTATTACTCCTCCGACTTACTCAGCGCCGCCGACGAAGTCCAGATTCTGGCCTTCTTTCAGGGTGACGTAAGCTTTTTTCCAGTCGCTACGACGACCGATACGCTGTCCGTGACGTTTAACTTTCCCTTTAACAACCAGGGTGTTAACGACTTCGACTTCGACTTCAAACAGTTTCTGCACAGCAGCTTTGATTTCTGCTTTGGTCGCGTCTTTAGCAACTTTGAGAACGATGGTGTTAGTTTTTTCCATCGCAGTAGACGCTTTTTCAGAAACGTGCGGTGCGCGCAGCACCTTCAGCAGACGTTCTTCACGAATCATGCCAGCATCTCCTCAACTTGCTTAACAGCATCAGCAGTCATTACGACTTTGTCGAAGGCGATCAGGCTAACCGGGTCGATACCAGTCGCATCGCGTACGTCAACCTTGTGCAGGTTACGTGCGGCCAGGAACAGGTTCTCGTCCAGCTCACCGGTGATGATCAGCACATCTTCCAGAGCCATGTCTTTCAGTTTCTGTGCCAGCAGCTTAGTTTTCGGCGCTTCTACAGAGAACTTCTCGACAACGATCAGACGATCCTGACGTACCAGTTCGGACAGGATGCTTTTCAGCGCGCCGCGGTACATCTTCTTGTTAACTTTTTGACTGTGGTCCTGCGGACGAGCAGCGAAGGTCACGCCACCGGAACGCCAGATCGGGCTCTTGATAGAACCTGAACGCGCACGGCCAGTGCCTTTCTGGCGCCACGGTTTTTTACCGGAACCAGTTACTTCAGCACGAGTCTTCTGAGCACGAGTACCCTGACGAGCACCAGCTGCATAAGCAACAACAACCTGGTGAACCAGCGCTTCGTTGAAATCACGACCGAAGGTAGTTTCGGAAACAGTCAGCGCGCTCTGCGCGTCTTTCAATACTAATTCCATTGCTATCCCCTTACGCCTTCACAGCTGGTTTAACGATCAGGTCGCAACCGGTTGCACCCGGAACACCACCCTTAACCAGCAGCAGGTTGCGCTCAGCGTCAACGCGTACTACGTCAAGGCTCTGAACGGTTACGCGCTCATTACCCATCTGACCTGCCATTTTCTTGCCTTTGAACACTTTGCCCGGAGTCTGGTTCTGACCGATAGAACCCGGAACGCGGTGAGACAAGGAGTTACCGTGAGTAGCGTCCTGGGTACGGAAGTTCCAGCGCTTAACGGTACCAGCGAAACCTTTACCTTTAGAGGTACCGGTTACGTCAACTTTTTTAACGTCAGCAAACAGTTCAACGCTGATGCTCTGACCTACGGTGTATTCTTCGCCTTCAGCCAGACGGAATTCCCACAGACCACGGCCAGCTTCTACGCCAGCTTTAGCAAAGTGACCCGCTTCCGGCTTGGTGACACGGTTAGCTTTTTTAGCACCCGTAGTAACCTGAACAGCGCGGTAGCCATCGTTAGCCAGGTCTTTAACCTGAGTAACACGGTTTGCTTCAACTTCGATTACGGTTACTGGGATAGAGACGCCATCTTCAGTGAAGATGCGGGTCATACCCACTTTTTTACCGACTAAACCAATCATTGTATCAACCTCTCAATCGCTCGATGACCTGATTAACCCAGGCTGATCTGCACGTCTACACCGGCAGCCAGGTCCAGACGCATCAGAGCATCAACGGTTTTCTCGGTTGGCTCAACGATGTCAACCAGACGCTTGTGAGTGCGAATTTCGTACTGATCGCGCGCATCTTTGTTAACGTGCGGAGAGATCAGAACGGTAAAGCGCTCTTTGCGGGTCGGCAGCGGGATCGGACCGCGAACCTGCGCACCAGTGCGCTTGGCAGTCTCGACGATTTCCGCGGTTGATTGATCGATCAGACGATGATCAAACGCTTTCAGGCGGATACGGATTCTTTGGTTCTGCATGAGACCAGAGCTCCAATTATTTTATAAACGAAAATGATTACTCCTCACACCCATTACGATTGATGGGAGAGTGTAACCGTTCTTACGTAGCTCCCCGATTGGGAGCATTGTTAAATAGCCAAATCGGCTATTCGAGGTTCAAATCGAACCTGCCGTCAATTACGACAAGCCCGCGCATTATACGTAAATCTCAGCCTGACGCAAGTGTCGGATAGAAATTAAGCGCTTTATTCTTATGCGAGCATGATTCCAGATGGTACGCATGGGATGGCAACGCGCATCTTTTCTTTGGAAGGCATCAGGCAAACCTGGCAATACGTCGTTGTCGCTGTCGCATAAATCTATAAAGGTGAGCACAAGCCTTGACGAGGATTTGCTTATGTTTGTTGCCCTCCCCTTTCTCATTTTTTATGCGTCGTTCTCTTTATTACTTGGCATATACGACGCGCGTACCGGTCTGTTGCCTGACCGGTTTACCTGTCCATTACTGTGGGGTGGTCTGCTTTATCACCAGATTTGCCTGCCGGAGCGTTTACCGGATGCGCTTTGGGGTGCTATCGCCGGCTATGGCGGATTCGCGTTAATTTACTGGGGCTATCGCCTGCGTTATCAGAAAGAGGGGCTTGGATATGGCGACGTCAAGTACCTTGCAGCCTTAGGAGCGTGGCATTGTTGGGAAACACTGCCGTTACTGGTTTTCCTTGCCGCCATGTTGGCCTGTGGCGGGTTTGGCGTCGTGCTACTGGTGAGAGGTAAATCGGCATTAATAAACCCGCTACCTTTTGGGCCATGGCTGGCGGTGGCGGGTTTCATAACAGGTTGGAAAGCTTTCTTTCCAGACGGTTAATCGGTAACCTTAATTTGTGATTGCAGATAATTTTGCATACCAAGTTTGGCAATCAAATCCAGCTCAGTTTCCAGCCAGTCGATGTGGCCTTCCTCGTCGGCAAGAATTTCAATCATCATATCCCGGCTGACATAATCATGAACGCTATCGGCATAGGCTATTGCCTCACGTAGATCTTTTGCGCCTTCCAGTTCGAGCCGGAGATCCGATCGTAGCATCTCTTCAACATCTTCACCGATGCCCAGCTTGCCCAGATCCTGTAGGTTCGGTATGCCTTCCAGAAATAAAATACGCTCAATATACTTATCGGCGTGTTTCATCTCATCAATGGATTCATGGTACTCAACATCATTAAGCCGGGTCAGCCCCCAGTTTTTGAACATACGGGCATGAAGAAAATACTGATTAATTGCGACAAGCTCATTTCCCAATAGTTTATTGAGATAATTTATGATTTTAACATCACCTTTCATTTTATAGTCCCTCCGCTTCCACTCTCTAGAGCGTAGATGGGGCTACAGGGATGTCAAAAAAAAGAGTGTGACTCAGGCGATCTCTTTAAATTCCGGCATTTGCGTTAACTCATCCTGCATCACTTCTCGCGCGGCGCGAATACACTTACCACATTGATTTCCCACAGGAATAAATTTACGCAACTGTTGAAATGACTGTGGATGAAATTGTCGTACAGCCTGGCGGATTTTTTTATCGCTTATACCATTACACAAACAAACGTACATGATCGCTCCCGTTCAATTTCCGCACAAAGTGTAAATGAGAATGGTTATGATTACAATAGCACAAAGCGATTTACGCCATGGGAGAAGCGTTAAAAAGGGTGAATAAATATAACAGCGGCTAAATAGCAGGCAACAAAAAGGGCGCCGAAGCGCCCTCTTCAATTCAAAACTAATTAACGAGTAATTAGCCCAGAACTTTAGCAACAACGCCCGCGCCAACGGTACGGCCGCCTTCACGGATTGCGAAACGCAGACCGTCGTCCATTGC
>NZ_JBGDXE010000013.1:0-32916 GCF_046550835.1 Salmonella sp. SAL04196 | reverse complement strand
TTTTCTCTTCAACCGACCGGCTGTTTGTGTGAAGTGATTCACATCCGCCGTGTCGATGGAGGCGCATTATAGGGAGTTCTCTGCTGACCGCAATAGAAAAATTGCAGAAAAATGACTGTTTGCTGCATTCCCCAGCAAAACCCCTGGTTATACCCATTTACGCACAGACTTATCCACAAAATGCGCGTTCATTTCCTGGATCTTCTCACTCTGCAAACGATCTTTCAGGGATAAAAGCCGGGCCAGAATTTAAAAAGAAAAATTCGCGAGCGTTGCGCAAACGTTTTCGTTACAATGTCGCCGCAAAATGAGAATGCCCCATAAGGGGCGTTAGCTGAGTTTTTACGCAAAAATTCAGCTAACGCTCTCTGTAATCGTCAAATCCAGGGGATTTACCATGCAACAACGTCGTCCAGTCCGCCGCGCTCTGCTCAGTGTTTCTGACAAGGCCGGTATCATCGAATTCGCCCAGGCTCTTTCCGCACGCGGTGTGGAACTGCTGTCTACGGGGGGCACCGCCCGCCTGTTAGCAGAAAAAGGCCTGCCGGTGACCGAAGTTTCCGATTACACCGGTTTCCCGGAAATGATGGATGGACGCGTAAAGACCCTGCATCCAAAAGTACACGGCGGCATCCTCGGCCGTCGCGGCCAGGACGATGCCATTATGGAACAGCACCACATCGCCCCTATCGATATGGTTGTCGTTAACCTGTATCCGTTCGCCGAAACCGTTGCACGCGTTGGTTGCTCGCTGGAAGATGCAGTAGAGAACATCGATATCGGCGGCCCGACCATGGTGCGCTCCGCCGCGAAGAACCATAAAGACGTGGCCATCGTGGTGAAGAGCAGCGACTACGACGCCATTATTAAAGAGATGGACGCTAACGAAGGTTCTTTGACCCTCGACACCCGTTTCGATCTCGCGATTAAAGCCTTCGAACACACCGCCGCCTACGACAGCATGATCGCTAACTACTTCGGCAGCATGGTTCCGGCCTACCACGGTGAAAGCAAAGAAGCCGCCGGTCGCTTCCCGCGTACGCTGAACCTGAACTTCATTAAGAAGCAGGATATGCGCTACGGCGAGAACAGCCACCAGCAAGCTGCCTTCTATATAGAAGAGAATGTGAAAGAAGCGTCCGTTGCCACCGCACAACAGGTGCAGGGCAAAGCGCTCTCTTATAACAACATCGCTGATACCGACGCGGCGCTGGAGTGTGTGAAAGAGTTCAACGAGCCAGCCTGCGTAATCGTCAAGCACGCTAACCCGTGCGGCGTGGCGGTAAGTACCTCTATTCTCGACGCTTACGATCGCGCCTATAAAACCGACCCGACCTCCGCGTTCGGCGGCATTATCGCCTTTAACCGTGAGCTGGATGCGGAAACCGCACAGGCCATCATTTCTCGTCAGTTTGTCGAAGTGATCATCGCCCCATCCGCAAGCGAAGAAGCGCTGAAAATCACCGCTGCCAAGCAGAACGTCCGTGTTCTGACCTGCGGCCAATGGGCAAGCCGCGTTCCGGGCCTGGATTTCAAACGCGTTAACGGTGGCCTGCTGGTTCAGGACAGGGATCTGGGTATGGTGAGTGAAGCTGAACTGCGCGTGGTGTCCAAACGCCAGCCGACCGAGCAGGAGCTGCGTGACGCGCTGTTCTGCTGGAAGGTAGCCAAGTTCGTGAAATCCAACGCTATTGTGTATGCCAAAGAGAACATGACCATCGGTATAGGCGCAGGCCAGATGAGCCGCGTGTACTCCGCCAAAATCGCCGGGATTAAAGCCGCTGATGAAGGTCTGGAAGTGAAAGGCTCAGCCATGGCTTCCGACGCGTTCTTCCCGTTCCGCGATGGTATTGATGCCGCTGCCGCTGTCGGCGTGAGCTGCGTTATCCAGCCAGGCGGTTCTATCCGTGATGATGAAGTCATTGCCGCTGCCGATGAACACGGTATTGCGATGATCTTCACCGACATGCGCCACTTCCGCCATTAATTCAGGGAGCAGACGATGAAAGTTTTAGTCATTGGTAACGGCGGTCGCGAACACGCGCTGGCCTGGAAAGCCGCACAGTCGCCGCTGGTTGATACCGTTTTTGTCGCACCGGGTAACGCCGGTACCGCGCTGGAGCCCGCGTTGCAGAACGTGGCTATCGGCGTCACAGATATTCCGGCGCTGTTGAGCTTTGCCCAGAACGAGAAGATTGATCTGACCATCGTCGGCCCGGAAGCGCCGCTGGTGATCGGCGTGGTCGATGCGTTCCGCGCGGCGGGTCTGAAGATCTTTGGCCCAACCGAAGGGGCCGCCCAACTGGAAGGCTCCAAAGCGTTCACCAAAGATTTCCTCGCCCGTCACCAGATCCCGACGGCGGAATACCAGAATTTCACCGAAATTGAGCCTGCCCTGGCGTATCTGCGCGAGAAAGGCGCGCCGATCGTCATCAAGGCCGATGGTCTGGCTGCGGGTAAAGGCGTTATCGTGGCGATGACGCTCGAAGAAGCCGAAGCCGCCGTGCAGGACATGCTGGCAGGTAACGCCTTTGGCGATGCAGGCCACCGCATCGTGATTGAAGAGTTCCTCGACGGCGAAGAAGCGAGCTTTATCGTGATGGTCGACGGCGAACACGTGCTGCCGATGGCTACCAGTCAGGACCACAAACGCGTAGGCAACGGCGATACCGGCCCGAACACCGGCGGTATGGGGGCCTACTCACCGGCGCCGGTGGTAACTGATGAAGTGCATCAGCGCACCATGGAACGCATCATCTGGCCAACCGTGAAAGGCATGGCGGCGGAAGGTAACACGTACACCGGCTTCCTGTATGCGGGTCTGATGATCGACAAGCAGGGCAACCCGAAAGTTATCGAGTTCAACTGCCGCTTCGGCGATCCGGAAACCCAGCCGATCATGCTGCGCATGAAGTCGGATCTGGTGGATCTTTGCCTCGCCGCCTGTGACGGCAAGCTGGATGAGAAAACTTCCGAGTGGGACGAGCGCGCTTCATTAGGCGTGGTGATCGCTGCGGGCGGTTATCCGGGCAGCTACAACACCGGCGACGAGATCCACGGTCTGCCGCTGGAAGAAGTGGCTGACGGTAAGGTTTTCCACGCGGGCACCAAACTCGCCGATGACGACCGCGTGTTGACCAGCGGCGGACGCGTCCTGTGCGCCACCGCGCTGGGTCACACCGTGGCTGAGGCGCAGAAACGCGCTTACGCCCTGATGACCGACATCCGCTGGGACGGCAGCTTCAGCCGTAACGACATCGGCTGGCGCGCCATCGAGCGTGAGCAAAACTAACGGCTGAGTTTAGCCAGCAGCGTTTTGCGCGTAATGCCCAATTGGCGGGCGGCTTCCGTTTTGTTGCCGCCCGTTTTTTCCAGCGCCGCCAGAATGATCTCTTTTTCCACATCGACCAACGGTTGGATCTCACCACTGTATTCCGTTTTTATCGGCGTCGCGGCAATAGCGAGAGGCAATTCGCGTTCAGAAATGTATTCTCCCGTTAGCAACACCACCGCCCGCTCGATAGCGTTTTCCAGCTCACGGATATTGCCCGGCCAGTCGTAGTGGATCAGCAGATCCATCGCCTGCGGCGTAAACCCCTTCACCGCTTTGCGGTTACGTTCGGCAAAACGCCGCAGAAAATGGTCTGCCAGTAGCGGAATATCTTCCCGACGCTGGCGCAAAGAAGGCATTTCAATCGCCACCACATTCAGGCGGTAATAGAGATCCTGGCGAAAGCGACCGGCACTCACCTCTTCCGCCAGATCGCGGTGGGTAGCGGCAATTAACCGAACATCCACAGATATCGTCTGGTTACTTCCCACGCGTTGCACTTCGCGCTCCTGAATCGCCCGCAGCAAACGTACCTGCATTAACGGCGAGATATCGCCGATTTCATCAAGAAACAATGTCCCGCCGTCAGCTTCGACAAAGCGTCCCTCCCGACGTTTATCCGCGCCGGTAAACGCGCCTTTTTCGTGTCCGAACAGCTCAGACTCCAGCAGCGATTCATTAAGCGCGGCGCAGTTGAGCGTGACCAGCGGTCTATCGCTCCTGGCGCTACAGGCGTGTAGCGCCCGCGCCACCAGCTCTTTACCCGTGCCGGAGTCTCCGTGAATCAATACCGTGGCGTCTGATGGTGCGACCATCGCGATTTCATTCAGTAAATGTTGCATCGCCGGACTGCTGCCAATCATGCCAAACTGCGCAGCCGACGCCGATGGCAATTCAGCGCCCGTTTCCCGCGTATGCGCCAACGCCTTTTCCAGCGTCTCCTGCAGACGGTCAAAATCCAGCGGTTTAATTAAATAGTCGAGCGCGCCGGCTTTCAACGCCTCTACCGCCGTTTCCACGCTGGAGAATGCCGTCATAATCAAAATCGGAATGGCGGGGTTGAGCGCTTTAATCTCCTTCAGCGTGGCGATACCGTCCATCTCCGCCATACGCACATCGCACAGTACCAGATCAAAGACTTTCTCACGCACCTGAGCCAACGCATCATGCCCACTGTAGGCCAGAGCGACGTTATAGCCCCAACCCCGAAGCAGAGCCTGTAAAATCGTGCAGTGGCTTACATCATCATCCACAACCAGAATATCGATTTTTCCGCGTATCACCCTTGTTAATCCTGTTGTCTCGCTATCACTGGCAACCAGATAGTAAAGACCGCGCCTTTACCCTCAATACTTTTCACCTTAATCGCGCCGCCATGCTGTTCGATGATATTTTGCACCACCGCCAGCCCCAGGCCTGTCCCGTCAGCTTTGGTCGTAAAATAAGGTGTAAAAATCGCCTCCAACTGATCCGGGGCGATCCCTTTCCCGCTATCGGTAACAGTGATGATAACGCGGTCGGTCCCACTGTCTTTTGCCTCTACGGTAATCGTTCCCTGGCGGCCAATCGCATGAATAGCGTTCAGGTACAAATTCAACAGCACCTGAGTCAGCCTGTCCGGGTCAGCCTGAATACGCTTAAGCGTCTCATTCGCCGTGAATCTCAACTGAATCTCTCTGCTTTGGGCATCCTGGCTGACCAGATTCAGGGAGTGAGTAATAATATCATTGAGGTTAACCGTCTGGAGCGTCAGATGCGCGGGCTTTACCAGTTCGAGCAATTCGCTTACCACCCGGTTCAAACGGTCGGCCTCTTTGGCCATCACCTGCGCCAGTTCATGCGACTCGCCGCCGGCTGGCGTGCGCTCGGCAAAGTATTTCGCCAGCCCTTTGATGGACGAGAGCGGGTTACGAATTTCGTGCGCGACGCCCGCCGCCAGATGCCCCATCGCCACCAGCTTTTCTTTACGCTTCATTGCATCAAGCAGTTCTCTGTGCGAGCGCTGATAACGCTGATGCCAAAAAAACGCCAGTAACGTTGCCAACAGCACCGCCGCTAACGCAGACAAAACAATCAGCGTATTACGCCACTCCCTTGCCTGTGTCGCGGCCAGCTCGCTGGCGTCAAAGGCAATAAAAATAGTTTGTTTCGCTGGTTCGTCATCATTGGCGCTACGCGCCATGCCGTGCCCCCTCATACCGTGACCTCTCATACCGAAAAGCGGCTGGAACTGACGGTAAATTTCCAGCGCAGGCACCGTCTCGCCGTTAGCAGCAACGTCGACACGCCGCCAACGCTCCTGCGGCCCGGGGTTTAGTTGATGCATTTCAGATGGGGAATAGAGCGATTTGCCCACCATGCCAGGGTTGCTATGAGTGATGATTACCCCCTGCGCATCCGTTACGGCGAACCACAACACGCCTGGCTGACCCGCCATCTCTTCCAGCAATGTCTGCTGCTGCGCGTGATGCATCCGCATTCCCATACCTACTCGCGTGCCGGACTCCAGAGCGCGAATGAGTACATTTCCCTTTTCCAGCAGCGTCTGCCTGGCGGCAGCGCTCTCACGGCCATAGTCGCGAATGACCATAATGGAAAATAGCCCCACCAGAATGAAGATCGCCGCAGGTAACAGCCGACTCAACCACGTTGCAGCGGCATCTTTATGTAATCGTATAAAACTCACAGGCTTCCCCGGCTCGTTTTTATTTTCCTTACTTAAGCAGAGATCATGCCATTCTGCGCTCCGCATAACCGCGCGTTGTCGCACACCCTTTCGGATACGGGTGGGTAAAAATGACTCGCCAGGCGGGTCATGCGAGTCATTTTTACTCGCTTTTTGCCGCCTGAAGCGGGTTAACTCGCTGCCCGACAAGGAATAGTTACCTGGCACGGAAGATGCAAGAGAGAGGATAAGATGAGCAACAGGAGAACGCAAAATGAAACGGAACAATAAATCAGCTATCGCGCTAATCGCCCTCTCTCTTTTGGCCCTGAGCTCCGGCGCCGCCTTCGCCGGACATCACTGGGGCAACAATGACGGTATGTGGCAACAGGGAGGTAGCCCGTTGACCACGGAACAGCAGGCGACGGCGCAGAAGATTTATGATGATTACTATACGCAGACCAGCGCGCTGCGCCAGCAACTGATATCCAAACGTTATGAATATAACGCGCTACTGACCGCCAGTTCGCCGGATACTGCGAAAATTAATGCGGTTGCCAAAGAGATGGAGTCATTAGGCCAGAAGTTAGATGAGCAACGCGTGAAACGGGATGTCGCGATGGCGCAGGCTGGCATACCACGCGGCGCAGGAATGGGCTATGGCGGTTGCGGCGGCTATGGCGGCGGTTATCATCGCGGCGGCGGTCATATGGGTATGGGAAACTGGTAAAGCATGTTTGCCGAATGGCGGCTTCGCCATTCGGTATTCCATCAAAAGGTTTTCGCTTGCGGCTGCCAGTGACAGAAATCTGAATTCGCCACCAGCAAAAGTTGCGATCCTTCCGGCGCCTCCAGCCATGCTACGCTCACCTCTACCGATGAGCGGTTCTGGCGGCGCTCAATGTGGCTTATTGCCCAGGAATCCAGATCCGGTTTCAGCGTTTCACCTTCACAGGTGGTTACCGTATGGTCGGCGTGCCAGCGTCCCTGGCGTAGTATGACCCGCCCCAGGCGCAAGGCGTCGCTGGTCTGACGGATTTGTTCGGCGCGATAGCGATACAAGGCAATCTGATCGTTGGAAAGCTGCTGCTTCTGCCCCCCAACTTCACGCTGCATAAAACTGAGTTCGCCATGAGCGTCGAAACGCGCGCGAATATGTTCTGGCGGTTTGCTGTAAATATTGAGTTCAATAAGCGAAAGCGTATCACCCTGCCAACGATATTCGCTGGTCGTCGTGCTGCCGCTATGCCACGGGCTAAAAACAGAAAGCAGATGGACTTCATCGTTCGTATCTTTACGCCAGATACGCACCGCGCCGTGATCGCCGGCAAAGCCGCTGGCAGTAAACGGAGGCGGTGAAGCGTTATGACTGCAGGCAGTCAGCAACAGCGCGCCAGAAAACAGAAACGCGCGACGCCAGACAGACAAAAGGGGCTGACGAGCCCCTTCGATAAAACTGTTCACAGCTACGCGTCTTACTTAACTGCGTCTTTCAGCGCTTTACCAGAAACAAACGCCGGTACGTTAGCGGCGGCGATTTTGATTTCTTTACCGGTCTGTGGGTTACGGCCAGTGCGCTCAGCACGGTGGTTCACTTTGAAGGTACCGAAACCAACCAGTTGTACAGCATCGCCTTCTTTCAGAGACTCAGTAATAGCAGCCAGAGTGGATTCCAGAGCAGCTTTAGCCTGGGTTTTGGACAGTTCTGCTTTGTCTGCAATTACATCAATCAGTTGAGTCTTGTTCATAAGTTATCCTTACAATGTGTTTATCGCTTGCTAAGCATCGAGTGCGACGGAAATGCCAGAAAAGCACTCTCCTGCATACACGCACCGATAGCCACTTTTTTTCGCCTCCCAAATGTAGACCAGACGGGGGGCATAAGGGAAGCCTTATGGCACGACAAATCAGACGTTAAATCACGTTTTCTGGTGTCATTGCTGAAAATTTATACCGATATTGCTCTCACCAGCCTCGCGCAGGTCTGCCCTGAGCCCTTTTATCAGTTCAATATCGCGTTCTTCGCAGTCGGCTAAAAGTCGGAATATTTCCCACTGAATATCCCATTCCTGTTCAACGGCAGGGTTCGTTTTGAGCTCCTCATCGGTCATTTCCCGACCAGCCTGAGTCATTTCCAACATCGCCACCGTAGTAATAGAAGTCTTACTAACCTCAATAGCGTGTTCCAGCGTTTCGCCGCTAAGACGAGAATGCATTAATTCGCTTAATGCGACACAGGCATCAATCGCCGGATAAACGCCGTACAGATCATAGTCGTCGGCTGCCGGAATTGCCTCTTCAAACTTCTCCAGTTGGCTATCGAAATTGACCTTTGCATCTTTCACCGTCAGGGTTTCCCAGATCAGATCCAGAATGCGACGGTAGATCTGTCCGTCGCCGAATCCCGTCTGCTTGCAAAACATGGCGTAGTTCGGGTACATGCGCTCGCACAAGCAGGCCATAAAGGTAACGTGCTGCCAGCTTTCCAGCCGCTCCAGACGCAAATGAATCGGGTTTTGTAACATGATGGAATCTCGAATCGGAAATTAGCGGCAGTTTACCTGAATCAGCGCTGAATTTCTTGCCAACGAATAAACGCCGGACGCCCGGAAGCGACGGCATCCGCCCAGCGCGTCGGCTCCGGCAGGCGATACCCTTTCATACAACGCTGTACCCACGCCAGCGCGCTGTCAGTACTGACCCGGTGCCCCGTCGCGATAAACAGCGGATTACAGCGCGCCTTGCTGCGCCATACCCACGCCAGTTGCTCGCCTTTATCCATTAAGGGGCTAAGTGCGCCAGGTTCGGTGGAAAGTGGTTCAAATTTACCGCATAGCCGTTTTTTCGCTACACCGATGGTTGGCACGTCCACCAACAGTCCAAAATGACTGGCGACGCCAAGCCGACGCGGATGCGAAATACCGTGACCGTCCACAAACAGCAAATCGGGCTTTTGCGAGAGCTGTTCCCACGCCGCCAGCAGCGCAGGATATTCACGAAAAGAGAGAAAGCCGGGGATATACGGCATAGTGGTGGCAATACGCGCCACCTTGTACTCTACCAGTTCAAGCGACGGATATTTCAGCAATACCATCGCCGCCCGCGTCACCTCGCCCCCCTGCTCAAAACCGACGTCCGCCCCGCCGATAAACGCTGGCGGATCTTTGTCCAACCGATCTTCGCGGCAAACCGATGAAGCAAGTTCTATCTGTTGAGCGCGTAGCGACGCGAGATCCATACTAACTCCTTAGTTGTGATACTGCGCAGAAAGTCGGTGCACTGCCTCCACAAATGCGCCAGCATGTTCTGGCGGCACATCCTGATGGATGCCATGTCCAAGATTAAAGACGTGCCCTTCTCCCTGACCGAAACCAGCAAGTATAGTCGCTACCTCGTCTTCGATCCGTGCCGGCGGCGCATACAGCATCGAGGGGTCCATATTGCCCTGCAGCGCCACTTTATGGCCAACGCGACGGCGCGCATCGGCGATATCTGTCGTCCAGTCGAGACCCAGCGCGTCGCAGCCGGTTTCCGCCATCGCCTCCAGCCACTGACCGCCACCTTTAGTGAACAGCGTTACCGGCACACGGCGACCGTCGTTTTCACGCAGCAGGCCATCGACGATTTTATGCATGTAGTAGAGGGAGAACTGCTGGTAATCGCGGCCAGTCAGCACGCCGCCCCAGGTGTCGAAAATCATCACCGACTGCGCGCCCGCTTTGATTTGCGCGTTGAGGTACAGCGTGACGCTTTTCGCCAACTTATCCAGCAGCAGATGCAACGCCTGCGGGTCAGCGTACATCATCTTTTTAATCACCGTGAAGGCTTTGCTACTGCCGCCTTCCACCATGTAAGTCGCCAGCGTCCACGGGCTGCCGGAAAAGCCAATCAGCGGAACCTCGCCTTTTAGTTCGCGGCGAATCGTACGCACCGCATTCATCACATAACCCAGTTCATCTTCCGGATCGGGAATGAGCAGCTTATCGACATCGGCTTTGCAGGTGACAGGAGCCGTAAAGCGCGGGCCTTCCCCGGCTTCAAAATAGAGCCCCAGGCCCATCGCGTCCGGAATCGTCAGGATATCCGAGAAAAGGATCGCCGCATCAAGCGGATAACGGCGCAGCGGCTGTAAAGTGACCTCGCAGGCCAGTTCGGCATTTTTGCACAGCGACATAAAATCGCCCGCCTGAGCGCGAGTGGCTTTGTACTCCGGTAGATAACGGCCCGCCTGGCGCATCATCCACACTGGCGTAACATCAACGGGCTGGCGCAGCAGCGCACGTAGATAACGATCGTTTTTGAGTTCGGTCATTTTTACATTCCTTTAGCGTTGATGCGCCCAGTGTAACATGTCAATCATATTCAGCCCGACACATTGCCACCGTATCTTCGATCAAACGGCGCGCGACGGTGCCCGGCGGCGGCAGTAGCGGCAGATCGTCATAACGGTACCAATTTGCTTCCAACAGCTCTTTCGGGTCGATGACGATATCGCCGCTGTCGTACTCCGCCATGAAAGCGGTCATCAGCGACTGCGGGAAAGGCCACGGCTGGGAAGTCACATAGCGCAGATTTTTCACCTTAATGCCGCTCTCCTCCATTACCTCTCGCGCGACCGCCTGTTCTAAGGTTTCGCCGACTTCAACAAACCCGGCCAGTACCGTATGCACGCCGTTGCGGTGGCGAACATGCTGGGCAAGGAGGATCGAATCCTCACGGCGGATCGCGACGATAATGCAAGGGGCGATTTGCGGGTAGTAACGCTCGCGGCAATGGCTGCACAGCATCGCCCATTCGGTTTTACTCGGGTGCATAGGGTGCCCGCAATAGCCGCAAAATTTATGCGATCGGTAAAACTCCGCCAACTGTACGCCACGTCCCGCCAGTTGGAACAGCCCTGCATCCTGATCGATAACCTGGCGAACCGATCCCATATCATGGCGTCGATGCTGTAACACCAGCCAGACGGGCTCGCCTTGCCATTCACCTATCCGGAGTGCGCGCTGCCCCACAAGATCGAAATTTGCTGCCAGCCCGTGTGGTAATTCCCCATACGGCAACCATAATTTTTGTTCATGGCTGACGATCCACCAGCCACTCTCTAATTTTTCAATTATACGATCCATAGCTCTTGCACTACCTTTGCTTCACTGGCATGTTGTTAACATTATTTTTACATTCATGGCGAGCAGCCTTTATCTAACTTGCGGAGACAATCATGCTAAACCAGCTGGAAAACCTGACGGAGCGCGTTGGCGGAAGCAACAAACTGGTCGATCGCTGGCTGGATGTACGTAAGCACCTGCTCGTGGCTTACTACAACCTGGTTGGCATTAAGCCTGGCAAAGAATCGTACATGCGGCTGAATGAAAAAGCGCTGGATAATTTTTGTCAGAGCCTGGTCGATTACCTTTCCGCCGGGCACTTCAGTATTTATGAACGTATTCTCCATAAATTGGAAGGAAACGGTCAGCTTTTACATGCGGCAAAAATCTGGCCGCTGCTGGAAGATAATACACAGCGCATTATGGATTATTACGACACCAGCCTGGAAACTGCCATCGATCACGATAATTGTCTCGAATTTCAACAAGCTCTGTCAGATATCGGCGAAGCGCTGGAAGCCCGCTTTGTACTGGAAGACAAGCTGATTATGCTGGTGTTTGACGCGATGCACGACGGCGCCAGAGTCAAACGTCCCGCTTGAGTTCTGCGCGAGTAACGGGTAGTTTACTTCAGCCCCCTCTTCGGAGGGGCGGTTATCTTGTCGGAGTGCTAATTTTCCACAAAAGCGTTCGTGATGCGTCAAGGCGGCAAGTCGGTGAATCTCCAGGAGCTTACATAGGTAAGTGACTGGAGTGAGCGGACGAAGCCAAAGAAGAGGCAGCGCGAAGGATGAAGTGGAAAAGGCTGAGACCGTTAATTCGGGATCCGCGGAACCTGATCAGGTTAATACCTGCGAAGGGAACAAGAGTAATTCTGCTTTATGCTGCTGCCTTTACGGGCGGCGCACATCCATTACTCCATCCGTCGTCTGACAAGCCACGTCCTTAATTTTTTGGAATGAGCTATGTCTACAACAACGTTAACCCGCCGCGAGCAGCGCGCTAAAGCCCAGCATTTTATCGATACGCTGGAAGGCACCGCATTTCCCAACTCGAAACGCATCTACGTGACCGGTTCGCAGCATGATATTCGCGTACCGATGCGCGAAATTCAACTTAGCCCAACGCTCATCGGCGGCAGCAAAGACAACCCGCAGTTTGAAGAGAACGAAGCCGTGCCGGTGTACGACACCTCCGGCCCCTATGGCGATCCTGAGGTGGCGATTAACGTCCAGCAGGGTCTGGCGAAACTGCGCCAGCCATGGATTGACGCACGTAACGATAGCGAAGAATTAGACGACCGTAGCTCGGCTTATACCAGAGAACGTCTGGCCGACGATGGCCTGGACGATCTGCGTTTTACCGGCCTGCTGACGCCAAAACGCGCTAAAGCGGGCAAGCGCGTCACCCAGTTACACTACGCCCGCAACGGGATCGTCACTCCCGAAATGGAGTTCATCGCCATCCGTGAAAATATGGGCCGCGAGCGCATTCGCAGTGAAGTACTGCGCCACCAGCATCCGGGGATGAGCTTTGGCGCACGCCTGCCGGAAAACATCACCCCGGAATTCGTGCGTGATGAAGTCGCCGCCGGACGCGCCATCATCCCCGCCAACATCAACCACCCGGAATCGGAGCCGATGATTATTGGCCGCAACTTCCTGGTGAAGGTCAACGCCAATATCGGCAACTCGGCGGTGACCTCCTCTATCGAAGAAGAGGTGGAAAAACTGGTGTGGGCGACGCGCTGGGGGGCGGATACGGTAATGGACCTCTCCACCGGCCGCTATATTCACGAAACCCGTGAGTGGATCCTGCGTAACAGTCCGGTACCGATCGGCACCGTCCCGATCTACCAGGCGCTGGAGAAGGTCAACGGGATCGCCGAAGATCTTACCTGGGAAGCGTTCCGCGACACGCTGCTGGAGCAGGCAGAACAGGGCGTCGACTACTTCACCATTCACGCGGGCGTGCTGCTGCGTTACGTGCCGATGACCGCCAAACGCCTGACCGGGATTGTCTCACGCGGCGGTTCGATCATGGCAAAGTGGTGCCTCTCGCATCACAAAGAGAACTTCCTGTTCGAACATTTCCGCGAGATTTGCGAAATCTGCGCCGCCTACGACGTTTCCCTGTCGCTGGGCGACGGCCTGCGACCGGGATCGATTCAGGACGCGAACGACGAAGCGCAGTTCTCCGAGCTGCATACGCTGGGCGAGCTGACCAAAATCGCCTGGGAATACGACGTGCAGGTGATGATTGAAGGCCCGGGCCACGTGCCGATGCATATGATTCAGCGCAACATGACCGAAGAGCTGGAGCACTGCCATGAAGCGCCGTTCTACACCTTAGGGCCGCTGACTACCGATATCGCGCCGGGCTATGACCACTTCACCTCCGGCATTGGCGCGGCGATGATCGGCTGGTTCGGCTGTGCGATGCTGTGTTACGTGACGCCGAAAGAGCATCTCGGCCTGCCAAACAAAGAAGATGTGAAGCAGGGGCTGATCACCTACAAGATCGCCGCCCACGCCGCTGACTTAGCCAAAGGGCATCCGGGCGCGCAGATTCGCGATAACGCGATGTCGAAAGCGCGCTTTGAATTCCGCTGGGAAGACCAGTTTAACCTCGCGCTCGACCCGTTCACCGCCCGCGCCTGGCACGATGAAACCCTGCCGCAGGAGTCCGGTAAGGTCGCCCACTTCTGTTCCATGTGTGGGCCGAAATTCTGCTCAATGAAAATCAGCCAGGAAGTTCGTGATTACGCCGCCGCACAAGCCATTGAAGTCGGCATGGCGGATATGTCGGAAAACTTCCGCGCCAAAGGCGGCGAAATTTATCTCAAGCGGGAGGAGGCCTGATGTACCAGCCTGATTTCCCGACCGTGCCGTTCCGTCTCGGACTTTACCCGGTGGTGGACAGCGTGGCATGGATTGAGCGTCTACTGGAGGCGGGCGTGCGCACGATCCAGTTGCGTATCAAAGATAAACGCGATGAAGAGGTGGAAGCGGACATTATCGCCGCCATCGCACTGGGGCGTCGTTATGACGCCCGGCTGTTCATCAACGATTACTGGCGTCTGGCAATTAAGCACCGCGCTTACGGCGTGCATCTGGGCCAGGAAGACCTTGAAACCACCGACCTGGAGGCGATTCAGGCGGCGGGGCTACGCCTGGGCGTATCCACTCACGATGATATGGAGATAGACATCGCGCTCGCCGCTAAGCCTTCTTATATCGCGCTGGGTCATGTCTTCCCCACGCAAACCAAGCAGATGCCTTCCGCCCCGCAGGGGCTGGCGCAGTTGGCGCGGCATATTGAACGTCTGGCGGATTACCCGACCGTGGCAATTGGCGGCATCAGCCTTGAACGCGCTCCGGCGGTGCTGGCGACCGGCGTCGGCAGTATTGCCGTGGTCAGCGCCATCACCCAGGCCGCCGACTGGCGCGCCGCTACGCAACAGTTACTTGCAATCGCAGGAGTCGGCGATGAATGACCGTGACTTTATGCGCTACAGCCGGCAAATCCTGCTCGGCGATATCGCCATTGAAGGCCAGCAAAAGTTGCTCGCGAGTCATGTCCTGATCGTGGGTTTAGGCGGGTTGGGTTCACCCGCCGCGCTATATCTGACGGGAGCAGGCATCGGCAAACTGACGCTGGTAGACGATGACGACATTCATCTGAGCAATTTGCAGCGCCAGATTCTATTTACCACCGATGATATCGCAGGTTCAAAATCTCAGGTTGCCCGGCAGCGCCTGACACGGCTCAACCCGGATATCGAACTGGTGTCGCTCCAACAGCGGCTGCAAGGCGAGGCGCTCCGACATGCGGTCGCGCGTGCCGACGTAGTGCTCGACTGTACCGACAACATGGCCACGCGCCAGGAAATTAACGCCGCCTGCGTGGCGCTCAACACTCCGTTAATTTCCGCCAGCGCCGTCGGCTTTGGCGGCCAGCTAATGGTCCTCACACCACCGTGGGAACAAGGCTGTTACCGCTGCCTGTGGCCGGACGATGTCGAGCCTGAACGCAACTGCCGTACCGCCGGTATCGTCGGACCGGTTGTTGGCGTGATGGGCACTTTGCAGGCGCTGGAGGCAATCAAATTACTCAGCGGGATGGAAACGCCGAGTGGCGAGCTACGCCTGTTTGACGGTAAAACCAGCCAGTGGCGCAGCCTGGCGCTGCGTCGTGCCAGCGGCTGTCCGGTCTGCGGAGGGCAACATGCAGATTCAGTTCAATGATGAACCGATGCAGTGCGCCGCAGGGCAAACCGTCAATGAGCTGCTTGCTGCGCTTAATCAGCTTAAACCGGGCGCGGCGCTGGCGCTCAATCAGCAGATCCTGCCACGCGAGCAATGGCGGCAACATATCGTGCAGGAAGGCGACCAGATCCTGCTTTTTCACGTTATAGCAGGAGGTTGAGATGTTACGTATTGCCGACAAAACGTTTAATTCACATCTGTTCACCGGCACCGGAAAATTTGCTTCGTCGCAGCTGATGGTCGAGGCGATTCGCGCCTCCGGCAGCCAGTTGGTGACGCTGGCGATGAAGCGCGTGGATTTACGTCAGCACAACGACGCTATCCTCATGCCGCTCATTGAAGCGGGCGTCACGCTGCTGCCCAATACTTCAGGGGCGAAAACTGCCGAAGAGGCGATTTTCGCCGCCCAACTGGCGCGTGAAGCGCTGGGTACCCACTGGCTGAAATTAGAAATCCACCCGGACGCCCGCTGGCTATTGCCGGACCCGATTGAAACGCTAAAAGCCGCCGAGGCGCTGGTGAAGCAGGGTTTTGTGGTGCTGCCCTACTGCGGCGCGGATCCGGTGTTGTGCAAGCGGCTGGAAGAGGTCGGCTGCGCGGCGGTGATGCCGCTTGGCGCGCCCATCGGTTCGAATCAGGGGCTGGAAACCAAAGCGATGCTGGAGATTATTATCCAGCAGTCCACCGTACCGGTGGTGGTCGACGCCGGGATCGGCGTCCCCAGCCACGCGACGCAGGCGCTGGAAATGGGCGCAGATGCGGTACTGGTCAACACCGCAATTGCCGTGGCGGATGACCCGGTGATGATGGCAACCGCTTTCCGCCTGGCTGTAGAAGCGGGAGTACTGGCGCGCCAGGCTGTGCCAGGAAGCAAAAGTTCGCAGGCCAGCGCCACCAGCCCGCTCACCGGGTTTCTGGAGGCGTTAGCATGAAAACCTTCACCGACCGATGGCGGCAACTGGAGTGGGACGATATTCGCCTGCGTATCAACGGTAAAACCGCCGCCGACGTGGAGCGCGCGCTGAACGCAGCGCATCTTAGCCGGGACGATTTGATGGCGCTGCTCTCCCCCGCCGCCGCCGATTATCTGGAACCGATGGCGCAGCGCGCGCAAAAACTTACCCGCCAGCGCTTTGGCAACACCGTCAGTTTCTATGTGCCGCTTTATCTCTCGAACCTGTGCGCCAACGACTGTACCTACTGCGGTTTCTCGATGAGCAACCGCATTAAGCGTAAAACGCTGGATGAGGTGGATATTCAAAGGGAGTGCGATGCTATCCGTAAACTGGGCTTTGAGCATCTGTTGCTGGTGACTGGCGAACATCAGGCCAAAGTAGGCATGGACTATTTTCGTCGTCATTTACCGGCTATCCGCCGTCAATTTTCATCATTACAGATGGAAGTCCAGCCCTTGTCGCAAGAAAACTATGCGGAGCTCAAAACGCTGGGGATCGATGGCGTGATGGTTTATCAGGAAACTTACCATGAGGCAATCTATGCACAGCATCACCTGAAGGGAAAGAAACAGGACTTTTTCTGGCGGCTGGAAACGCCGGATCGGTTAGGTCGGGCAGGTATCGACAAAATCGGTCTTGGCGCGCTGATTGGGCTTTCTGACAGTTGGCGGGTGGACTGCTATATGGTGGCGGAGCATCTGTTGTGGATGCAGAAACACTACTGGCAGAGTCGCTATTCTGTTTCCTTCCCGCGTCTGCGTCCGTGTACTGGCGGTGTGGAACCCGCATCTGTGATGGATGAAAAGCAACTGGTGCAAACGATTTGCGCTTTCCGGTTATTGGCGCCGGAAATTGAATTATCACTCTCCACCCGCGAATCGCCGTGGTTTCGCGATAACGTGATCCCGCTGGCGATCAACAACGTTAGCGCCTTCTCGAAAACCCAGCCCGGTGGCTACGCTGACGATCATCCGGAACTTGAGCAGTTTTCTCCCCACGATGCCCGTCGGCCTGAAGCCGTAGCAAGCGCGTTAAGCGCGCAAGGGTTACAGCCCGTCTGGAAAGACTGGGACAGTTGGCTGGGGCGCGCTTCGCAAATGCGGTGAACCCGTATGTAAACGCATTAGTATTTCACAAGCGAGTACGTAATGTGAAAAACGGGAGATTGTTATCGACCTCCCGTTTTTTTATTTTGTCATCGTCAGCAACAGAAGCTGACCAGGGCAAAGTATCCCTTCCTCATTTTTGCCCAGCCTTCTCCCCTTCATCAGTAATTGACGACCGAGGGCTGGCCACTGGATTATCGAAATAGCGGTGAACTTGAAGTTTTTGGGCAGCGTTCCTGACTGTAATTTCTCTGGCGGCCCTCTTCCAACCGTGTCTGCTGATCGTTTTTGTCCATAAAATGATGCCCCAGAACAACGGGAATCAGGGGCGAACCCATCAGGGAA
Organism: Salmonella sp. SAL04196; assembly: GCF_046550835.1. Taxonomy (NCBI): domain Bacteria; kingdom Pseudomonadati; phylum Pseudomonadota; class Gammaproteobacteria; order Enterobacterales; family Enterobacteriaceae; genus Salmonella; species Salmonella sp. SAL04196. The sequence goes on along the minus strand of NZ_JBGDXE010000013.1, from coordinate 15,140 downwards.
AAATGTGTTGCGGCCGAACGCCGATGGGAACGTTACTTGACGGAAAACGCATCTGGGCTGAGGAAAATTTAAGCCAGATGTAATCTGACAGATATCTGTATAAATAAAATTGTTATTTAATAACCAATTAAATTATTTAAGCTCTTCTTACTCCCATATTTCACAAGGAATGCCGTATATCTCCGTTCTGAACAGCACTGCGATTTTAAAGTGGCGTTGTAGTAGAGAAAACTGAGCATCAAATATTTTTTCGCCGAAACTTGATAGTTTATGCCAATATTTTATGTATTCAATAGCATGATTATTGCCATTTCCACTACGACACATGCCTCGCCCATGAACTTTGCGTAAACTGACTGGTATTCATTATAATGTTATCATGCTTAAACTCAATAAAATCGCAAAAAGAATTATAATTTTCATTTAAAGAATAATTAAAATGTTTTCTAATTCCATTACATACACCATCAGAATAGGGATCAGCATCAAATTTAGTATGCATTATTTCCAATCCAGCAAGTAAAGCCGGGTGGTTATTGCGATCAACAGCTATTATCCCGTTTTCCATAGAAGCACGGCCATCTATCCTTTCTACATGAACAGCGATTCCATCCGGAATATATATACCCCCCAGTTTTTCCGTGATAATCATATCAGCATCGAGATATATACACCCACTATTTGTTGATAAATCATAACGCCCAACCTTATCCGCCTCCAAAAATAACTGACCAGCCTTTAACATAGCCATATTCCTGTAAAAATCAAACCATCCATGGCCTTTATCCAGTAAGTAAGATTTAATTAATGAATCATTACCCTCTTGAATATCACTCAATTCTTTCTTCAATAGCTGCAGTAAATGATAATCCCTTTTTTCTTCTGGCATGGACTCTTGCTTAGAAATATTTTCCATATAAATTTCTGATAATTTTTTATCGTACATGCTAAAGTCAATATCATTTCTATATATGATTTTTATGTTTTCATAGTCATACTCAAGTTTTGAAAAAGCATCCTTTTGTCCCGGAAAAAAATCACCATCTACAAAAATACCTATAAGACGTTCTTTTTCAATTGTTGCTGCTTTAATGATATTGTTAAGGTAGGGGGTTTTCTCTGTGTTAATTATAGGTATATCATTTTTCCCAAAGCGAGCAGGATTCCGCTCAAACCACTGGAAAAGAAGAGGGGTTTTCTCATCTAAAAAGCACAAGGGATAATCTTTTCCATTAAAACTTGTAAACTGAATGTCCCTGTTGGTAACAGTTTTAGCCAATTCATTTTTTGAAAGCGCGGGAACATATCTATTTAATGGTGGAATCATAACAATTAAATGCTCCATGCTTACTTCATTACATATTTTACATGATGATTATTAGCACATGTTTTTTAGCGTTGCAATCGCTGTCAGCTAAAAGATGCTAAACTAAGCATTAACCGGTGGATACATAAATACCCTACTAGTGAGCAGTTAAATAAATAACTTGTTAACTTTATTTTTATTCCAGAAATGGCATCATATTTATAATTCCTGTAATAAGGGCAAACAAAGACCTTAATGGAATTAAATGCTTCATTTAATGATTTAAAATTTCCCGCGTAAACAACCAATAAAACAGGTTTATCATTTAATGTATGAACAGCAGGCATTTTATAATGACGAGCCAATAGACTTTAATAACTTAGATTTATGGGATAAATTTAAAGTCACATTTGGATTTAATGTTACAGAAAAAAACAAACCCAATGGTAAAAAATTCAATTTTGAGTATTGTGGATTCTCTACTTTTATTACGCCAGTTGATAGCGTTGACGGGATTTTAGCAAAGTGGTTCTCAAACAAACATAATGTAATTGTCCCAACGCCTTATACATTCGGTCAGGACCCCATTCCTGGCGTCAATCTTTATCGTAATACAAAAGCAAAATTTGTTATGGCTAACGGCGGTAATAGTCTTCCCTGTGCGATGGCAAAATATAATGCAAAAACTGGACAATTTATTCATATAACCAGTGACAATGAGTTTTCACAAATAATGCGAGAAGCAAGAGTCATGAAAAAATAATTCATTTATTCATTAAATTTATAATTACAGATAAAATTAAAAGCCAGCATGGCATTGAAAAATAAAAAACTTCTTTTTTGGCTTTGCTGGTATTTATTCTGCCAATAATAATAGTGGCAATGATAAAAAGACAATAGATAAATATCAGCAGAGGGTTATGTTGCAATATATTCAATGACAAAAACAATAAAAACCCAGAGAGAAGTTTTGAGATCCTAATTTTTCTTGTAAATAAAAAAAACCAAACACTAAATAAAATAATGAAATGATTGCTGGCATTTCCCCTTCCCTGTAACAACTTGATGTACAAGCCCCAGCACAATGCTGGTGGAGGGACAAATACCCCTCCACCATTTAACGATTACTCGTTATCAGAACCGCCCAGACCTGCGTTCAGCAGTTCTGCCAGGCTGGCAGATGCATCTTCCGCAGTGACCTGCGGTGCTGCTGGCTGCTCGCCTGCGGCGCGACGGCGCATACGATCCTGGTGGTACGCATAACCGGTACCGGCCGGAATCAGACGACCCACGATAACGTTCTCTTTCAGGCCGCGCAGTTCGTCGCGTTTGCCCGCAACGGCTGCTTCGGTCAGGACACGCGTGGTCTCCTGGAACGATGCGGCAGAGATGAACGATTCGGTTGCCAGAGACGCTTTGGTGATACCCAACAGATCGCGGGAGAAGGTAGCCCCCACTTTGCCGTTCGCTTCCAGCTCGCGATTAGCGATCTTGACGCGAGAGTATTCAACCTGTTCGCCTTCCAGGAAGTCGGAACTACCGGCGCTTTCGATGGTCGCTTTACGCAGCATCTGACGAACGATAACTTCGATGTGTTTATCGTTAATCTTAACGCCCTGCAGACGGTATACATCCTGGACTTCGTTAACGATGTAACGCGTCACAGCATGAACGCCACGCAGACGCAGAATGTCGTGCGGCGCTTCCGGACCATCGGAAATCACATCACCACGTTCTACACGTTCCCCTTCGAACACGTTGAGCTGACGCCATTTCGGAATCATCTCTTCGTACGGGTCACTACCATCAACCGGCGTAATCACCAGACGACGTTTGCCTTTGGTTTCTTTACCGAAGGAAACGATACCTGCGATTTCAGCAAGGATTGCCGGCTCTTTCGGACGACGCGCTTCGAACAGGTCCGCAACGCGCGGCAGACCACCGGTGATATCCTTGGTACCGCCGGATTCCTGCGGAATACGCGCCAGGGTGTCACCAGAACTGATCTGTACGCCATCTTCCAGCTGTACAATCGCTTTACCCGGCAGGAAGTACTGCGCAGGCATATCGGTACCCGGGATCAGAACGTCATTACCCTGAGCATCAACGATTTTCAGCGCCGGACGCAGATCCTTACCACCAGTAGTACGTTCAGCCGAATCCAGAACCACCAGCGAAGACAAACCGGTCAGCTCGTCGGTCTGACGCGTAATGGTCTGACCGTCGATCATGTCAGTGAAGCGGATGAAACCACTCACTTCGGTGATAACCGGCATGGTGTGCGGGTCCCAGTTTGCCACGGTTTCGCCGCCGGCAACCTGCTCGCCATCACCTTTCGCCATGACAGCGCCATAAGGCACTTTATAGCTCTCTTTGGTACGACCGAATTCGTCGATCAGCTTCAGTTCGGTGTTACGGGAAGTGATAACCAGTTTACCGCTGGAGTTCACAACCGACTTCACGTTGCTGAGCTTGATGCTACCTTTGTTTTTCACCTGAATGCTGGATTCAGCAGCCGCACGCGATGCCGCACCACCGATGTGGAACGTACGCATCGTCAGCTGTGTACCCGGTTCACCGATGGACTGTGCCGCGATAACGCCGATAGCTTCACCTTTGTTGATGATGTGGCCACGCGCCAGGTCACGACCATAGCAGTGCGCACATACACCAAAGTCGGTGTCGCAGGATACAACGGAACGCACTTTAACGGCGTCAACGGAGTTTGCTTCCAGCAGGTCACACCACTGTTCGTGCAGCAACGTGTTGCGTGGAACCAGAATGTCCGCGGTACCCGGTTTCAGCACATCTTCCGCCGTCACACGACCCAGAACGCGGTCACGCAGCGGCTCTTTCACGTCGCCACCCTCGATAACCGGGGTCATCAGGATACCTTCGTGCGTACCACAGTCATCTTCGGTCACCACCAGATCCTGCGCGACGTCAACCAGACGACGGGTCAGATAACCGGAGTTCGCTGTTTTCAGTGCGGTATCCGCCAGACCTTTACGCGCACCGTGCGTGGAGATGAAGTACTGGAGTACGTTCAGACCTTCACGGAAGTTCGCGGTGATTGGCGTTTCGATGATGGAGCCATCTGGCTTCGCCATCAGACCACGCATACCGGCCAGCTGACGAATCTGTGCCGCAGAACCACGCGCACCGGAGTCGGCCATCATGTAGATGCTGTTGAAGGAAACCTGCTGCTCTTCCTGGCCGTCACGGTTAATCACGGTTTCGGTTTGCAGGTTATCCATCATCGCTTTGGATACACGATCGTTCGCCGCAGCCCAGATATCGATAACTTTGTTATAGCGTTCGCCAGCGGTTACCAGACCGGACTGGAACTGCTCCTGGATCTCAGCAACTTCAGCTTCCGCCTCAGAGATGATCTCGTGTTTTTTCTCCGGGATGACCATGTCATCAATACCAACGGACGCACCTGAACGCGCTGCATAAGCAAAGCCGGTGTACATCGTCTGGTCCGCAAAAATAACGGTCGGTTTCAGACCCAGAATACGGTAGCAAGTGTTCAGCATTTTGGAGATCGCTTTCTTGCCCAGCGCCTGGTTGACGATGGAGAAAGGCAGACCTTTCGGTACGATCATCCACAGAATGGCGCGACCAACGGTCGTGTCTTTCAGGCTGGTGTGCGCAACAAATTCGCCGTTTTCATCTTTTTCATATTCAGTGATACGCACTTTAACGCGCGCATGCAGAGAGGCCAGACCTGCGCGATAGATACGCTCAGCTTCTTTCGGGCCAGTCAGCACCATGCCTTCGCCTTTGGCGTTAACACAGTCACGGGTCATGTAGTACAGACCCAGTACCACGTCCTGAGACGGAACGATGATAGGTTCGCCGTTCGCCGGAGACAGGATGTTGTTGGTGGACATCATCAGCGCACGCGCTTCCAGCTGGGCTTCCAGCGTCAGCGGTACGTGAACAGCCATCTGGTCACCATCGAAGTCGGCGTTATAGGCCGCACAGACCAGCGGGTGCAGCTGGATAGCTTTACCTTCGATCAGTACCGGTTCGAATGCCTGGATACCCAAACGGTGCAGAGTCGGCGCACGGTTCAGCAGTACCGGGTGTTCGCGGATCACTTCGTCCAGGATATCCCAAACGACAGCTTCTTCACGCTCAACCATTTTCTTCGCGGCTTTGATGGTGGTGGCCAGACCACGCAGTTCCAGCTTGCCGTAGATGAACGGTTTGAACAGCTCCAGCGCCATTTTCTTCGGCAGACCGCACTGATGCAGACGCAGGTATGGACCTACGGTGATAACAGAACGACCGGAGTAGTCAACACGCTTACCGAGCAGGTTCTGACGGAAACGACCCTGTTTACCTTTGATCATGTCGGCCAAAGATTTCAGAGGACGCTTGTTAGAACCGGTGATCGCACGACCGCGACGACCGTTATCCAGCAGGGCGTCAACCGCTTCCTGCAGCATACGTTTTTCGTTACGTACGATGATGTCCGGCGCAGCCAGATCCAGCAGACGCTTCAGACGGTTGTTACGGTTAATGACGCGACGATACAGATCGTTCAGATCTGACGTGGCGAAACGACCACCATCCAGCGGAACCAGCGGACGCAGATCTGGCGGCAGAACCGGCAGAACGGTCAGGATCATCCACTCTGGCTTGTTGCCAGACTGTACGAAGGCTTCCAGCAGTTTGATACGCTTGGTCAGCTTCTTACGCTTGGTTTCGGAGTTGGTTTCGTTCAGCTCTTCGCGCAGAGTTTCACACTCTTGCTCCAGATCCATGCTCTTCAGCAGGGCCTGGATAGCTTCCGCACCCATCTTCGCGTCGAATTCGTCACCGAACTCTTCCAGCGCGTCCAGATACTGCTCTTCAGTCAGGATCTGTTGACGTTCCAGGTTGGTCATACCGCCTTCGATAACCACATAAGATTCGAAGTACAGTACGCGTTCGATATCGCGCAACGGCATATCGAGCAGCAGACCGATACGGGACGGCAGCGATTTCAGGAACCAGATGTGAGCAGTCGGAGACGCCAGCTCGATGTGGCCCATACGCTCACGGCGTACTTTGGTCTGGGTCACTTCAACGCCGCACTTCTCACAAATAACACCACGGTGTTTCAGGCGCTTGTACTTACCGCACAGGCACTCGTAGTCTTTTACCGGCCCAAAGATACGGGCGCAGAAAAGGCCGTCACGCTCAGGTTTGAACGTACGGTAGTTGATGGTTTCCGGCTTTTTAACTTCACCGAAAGACCATGAACGGATCATGTCTGGCGAAGCCAGAGCAATTTTGATCGCATCAAACTCTTCGGTTTTAGTCTGCGCTTTCAGAAACTTTAATAAATCTTTCACGGATTTGCTCCCGTCGGAGTTAGCACAATCTGGTGTCGGGTTTTACCCCGACACCAGTGACCTGTTTGAGCGAGAATTACTCGTCTTCCAGTTCGATGTTGATGCCCAGCGAGCGGATCTCTTTCAACAGAACGTTGAAGGATTCCGGCATACCCGGTTCCATCTGATGGTTGCCGTCCACGATGTTCTTATACATCTTAGTACGGCCGTTCACGTCATCAGACTTAACGGTGAGCATTTCCTGCAGGGTGTAGGCGGCGCCGTAAGCTTCCAGCGCCCACACTTCCATCTCCCCGAAGCGCTGACCACCGAACTGCGCCTTACCACCCAGCGGCTGCTGAGTAACCAGGCTGTAAGAACCGGTAGAACGCGCATGCATCTTGTCATCAACCAGGTGGTTCAGTTTCAGCATGTACATGTAACCGACGGTTACCGGACGTTCGAACTGTTCACCCGTACGGCCATCGAACAGGGTGATCTGACCGGAGGTCGGCAGATCGCCCAGTTTCAGCAGCTCTTTGATTTCCGCTTCTTTCGCACCGTCAAACACTGGTGTGGCAATCGGCATACCTTTACGCAGGTTTTCTGCCAGACGCAGCACTTCATCATCGCTGAAGGAGCTCAGGTCGACTTTCTGACGAACGTCGGCGCCCAGATCGTAGGCACGCTGGATGAATTCGCGCAGTTTCGCGACTTCCTGCTGCTGTTTCAGCATGGCGTTAATCTTGTCGCCAATACCTTTCGCAGCCATACCCAGGTGGGTTTCCAGAATCTGACCAATGTTCATACGAGACGGTACGCCCAGCGGGTTCAGTACGATGTCTACCGGCGTGCCGTTTTCATCGTAAGGCATGTCTTCGATCGGGTTGATCTTAGAGATAACACCCTTGTTACCGTGACGACCTGCCATCTTATCACCCGGCTGGATACGGCGTTTAACGGCCAGATAGACCTTCACGATCTTCAGCACGCCCGGCGCCAGATCGTCGCCCTGGGTGATTTTACGGCGCTTCGCTTCAAGTTTTTTCTCGAACTCGTGTTTCAGTTCGTCATACTGCTCAGCCAGTTGTTCCAGCTGATTTTGTTTCTCTTCGTCGGTCAGACCGAGTTCCAGCCAGCGGTCGCGCGGCAGTTTGTCGAGCTTCTCAGCTTCAACGCCGCCGGACACCAGCACCGCACGGATACGGCTAAACAGGCCCGCTTCGAGGATCTGCAGTTCTTCAGACAGGTCTTTTTTCGCCTGCTTGAGCTGCATCTCTTCGATTTCCAGAGCACGTTTGTCTTTTTCTACGCCATCGCGAGTAAAGACCTGAACGTCGATAACCGTACCGGAGACACCGTTAGGTACGCGCAGAGAAGAGTCTTTAACGTCAGACGCTTTCTCACCGAAGATCGCACGCAGCAGTTTCTCTTCCGGCGTCAGCTGGGTTTCACCTTTCGGCGTTACCTTACCGACCAGAATGTCACCGCCGGTCACTTCCGCGCCGATGTAAACGATACCGGATTCATCCAGTTTGGAGAGCGCAGCTTCACCCACGTTCGGGATATCAGCGGTGATCTCTTCCGGCCCCAGCTTGGTGTCACGGGACACGCACGCCAGTTCCTGAATGTGGATGGTGGTGAAACGGTCTTCCTGGACAACACGCTCGGATACGAGGATGGAGTCTTCGAAGTTGTAGCCGTTCCACGGCATGAACGCCACGCGCATGTTCTGACCGAGCGCCAGTTCACCGAGGTCGGTGGACGGACCGTCTGCCAGCACGTCGCCGCGTTCAACCGGCTCGCCCAGAGACACACATGGCATCTGGTTGATACAGGTGTTCTGGTTAGAGCGGGTGTATTTGGTCAGGTTATAGATGTCGATACCTGCTTCACCCGGGTACATCTCGTCTTCGTTAACTTTGATAACGATACGGGATGCATCCACGTACTGAACAGTACCGCCACGTTTAGCTACTGCAGTAACACCGGAGTCGACGGCGACAGCACGTTCCATACCGGTACCCACCAGCGGCTTATCAGCGCGCAGAGTCGGAACCGCCTGACGTTGCATGTTCGCACCCATCAATGCACGGTTGGCGTCATCGTGTTCCAGGAACGGGATCAGGGACGCACCGACGGAGACCACCTGCTGGGTGGAAACGTCCATGTAGTCAACCTGGTCACGGCTGAACAAGCTGGATTCGCCTTTGCTACGGCAGGTAACCAGATCTTCTACAAAGTGGCCTTCGTCATCCAGGTTGGAGTTCGCCTGAGCGATAACGTAGTTGCCTTCTTCGATAGCAGACAGGTAATGAATTTCGTCAGTGACCACGCCATCAACCACACGACGGTACGGCGTCTCAAGGAAGCCATATTCGTTAGTCTGTGCGTACACGGACAGGGAGTTGATCAGACCGATGTTCGGACCTTCCGGCGTTTCGATAGGACACACGCGACCGTAGTGCGTCGGGTGTACGTCTCGAACTTCGAAGCCTGCGCGTTCGCGGGTCAGACCACCTGGGCCGAGTGCGGAGATACGGCGTTTGTGCGTAATCTCAGACAGTGGGTTGTTCTGGTCCATAAACTGAGACAGCTGGCTGGAACCAAAGAACTCTTTCACTGCGGCGGAAATCGGCTTGGCGTTGATCATATCCTGAGGCATCAGGGTATCCAGATCGCCCAGAGACAGACGCTCTTTCACCGCACGCTCTACACGCACCAGGCCAACGCGGAACTGGTTTTCCGCCATTTCGCCGACGGAACGGATACGACGGTTGCCGAGGTGGTCGATATCATCCACTTCGCCTTTACCGTTACGGATATCGATGAGCTTCTTCATGACATCAATGATGTCGTCTTTGCTCAGGATACCGGAACCTTCGATTTCGTCGCGCAGCAGAGAACGGTTGAACTTCATACGACCCACCGCAGACAGGTCATAGCGGTCTTCGGAGAAGAACAGGTTCTCAAACAGGCTTTCAGCCGCTTCACGAGTCGGCGGCTCACCAGGGCGCATCATGCGGTAGATTTCTACCAGCGCGCTCAGACGATCGTTAGTTGGGTCGACGCGTACCGTTTCAGAAATGTACGGGCCGTGGTCCAGATCGTTGGTAAACAGCGTTTCGATACGTTTGTGGCCGGACTGGCTCAGCTTAGCCAGCAGATCCAGGCTCAGCTCCATGTTCGCCGCGCAGATCAGCTCGCCAGTGGATTCGTCAACGTAGTCTTTAGAGACGACTTTACCTGCGATGTACTCAACCGGAACTTCGATATGCTTGATATCGTCTTTTTCCAGCTGACGGATGTGACGCGCGGTAATGCGACGACCTTTTTCAACGTACACTTTGCCGTTAGCTTCGATATCGAACGACGCGGTTTCGCCGCGCAGACGTTCTGGAATCAGCTCCATCTGCAGCTTGTTGTCGCGAATTTCGAAGACGACTTTCTCAAAGAACAGGTCAAGGATCTGCTCAGTGGTGTAGTTCAGCGCACGCAGAATGATGGTCGCAGGCAGTTTACGGCGACGGTCGATACGCACGAACAGGTTGTCCTTCGGATCGAATTCGAAGTCCAGCCAGGAACCACGGTAAGGAATGATGCGCGCGTTATACAGCACTTTACCCGAAGAGTGGGTTTTACCTTTGTCGGAGTCAAAGAAGACGCCCGGACTACGGTGCAGCTGAGAAACGATAACACGCTCAGTACCGTTGATAACAAAGGTACCGTTGTCGGTCATGAGCGGAATTTCGCCCATGTAGACTTCTTGTTCTTTAATGTCTTTAACGGTGCCTTCCGGCGCTTCGCGCTCGTAGATCACCAGACGCAGTTTTACGCGCAGCGGTGCGGAATAGGTCACGCCACGGATCTGACATTCCTGAACGTCAAACACCGGTTCGCCAAGGCGGTAGCTGACGTACTGCAGCTCGGAATTACCGCTGTAGCTCTGAATCGGGAACACGGAACGGAAGGCTGCTTCCAGGCCGTACTGCCCTTCAGGATCTTGCTCGATAAACTTCTGAAACGAGTCAAGCTGGATAGAAAGGAGATAAGGTACATCCAGAACTTGTGGACGTTTACCAAAATCCTTACGAATACGTTTTTTCTCGGTATAGGAGTAAACCATAGGGTTCCTCAGCTCGCTGACAAGTCGACCCATCTGTCCTGCGGGGGACAGTTTGTGCAACACTATTTTGTTGACCGGAAAATGGATACTTTCCGCAATGCCTGTTGCTATCACGCTTAAACCATTTCATTGCGATTTACACAGAACGTACGCTCTGTCGCAGTATATTAAGTCGTCGATAGAAACAAGCATTGAAAGGCACAGCAGTAGTCAAACAGTGTGAAACGCTACTGGCGCCTTACAGCGCAAAAAGGCTGGTGACTAAAAAGTCACCAGCCATCAGCCTGATTTCTCAGGCTGCAACCGGAAGGGTTGGCTTATTTAACTTCAACTTCAGCGCCAGCTTCTTCCAGAGATTTTTTCAGTGCTTCAGCGTCATCTTTGCTCACGCCTTCTTTCAGAGCGGCCGGAGCAGATTCTACCAGGTCTTTAGCTTCTTTCAGACCCAGGCCAGTTGCGCCACGTACTGCTTTGATAACAGCAACTTTGTTAGCGCCAGCAGCTTTCAGAATTACGTCGAATTCAGTTTTTTCTTCAGCAGCTTCAGCCGGGCCAGCAGCTACAGCTACAGCAGCAGCAGCGGAAACACCGAATTTTTCTTCCATTGCAGAAATCAGTTCTACAACGTCCATTACGGACATAGCGGATACTGCTTCAATGATTTGATCTTTAGTGATAGACATTTAAATTGTTCCTGAATATCAGAATAAGTTTATACGTAAGCAAATGCTTGATAAAGACAACTGCGATTACGCAGCTTCTTTTGCATCGCGTACAGCAGCCAGTGTGCGAACCAGTTTGCCAGCCGAAGCTTCTTTCATGGTTGCCATCAGGCGTGCAATTGCTTCTTCGTAGGTCGGCAGAGTTGCCAGGCGGTCGATCTGAGACGCCGGGATCAGCTCACCTTCAAAGGCTGCAGCTTTGACCTCAAATTTTGCATTCGCTTTCGCGAACTCTTTGAACAGACGAGCAGCAGCGCCCGGGTGTTCCATAGAGTATGCAATCAGGGTCGGACCAACAAACGTGTCTTTCAGGCACTCGAACTGAGTACCTTCAACGACGCGACGCAGCAGGGTGTTACGAACAACACGCATGTATACGCCAGCTTCACGACCTGCTTTACGCAGTTCAGTCATTTTATCTACAGTTACGCCACGGGAATCCGCAACTACTGCAGACAGCGCGCCTTTGGCTACTTCGCTGACTTCAGCAACAATCGCTTGTTTGTCTTGAAGATTTAAAGCCATTAGCTTTGCTCCTGGATGTTTGCCGGAACTCATGTTCCGGAACTCACTTCACTCATCTCAACGAGAAGAGCGTCTTAATACGGTGAGCAGAAACAAGCCAGAGTATCAAAAATAATCTTAGCGTTCTGTCACCGTCTACGCAGGGGATTAAGCCTCTTGCGAGACGCCTGCGGTCTTCGACGGAGGCCTGGATAGGCCAGGCTCCAACGAACAAATTCTTTCTATGACTTCGTCCTTTGAACCGCAGCTGTGTTAGCTGCGCTCGTTCACACCAGTCACATAGTTAACTATGCTCCTGGCGATTCACTCACTTGCTGCCTTGCTGCAATTCAAATGACTCGCATAGTGCTCTGTTATATTTCAACAGAATCGTGGGGGTAAGATTGTAGACAAAATCACCGCCCACGTAAAGACTAATCTTAGTTCGCAGATGCGCTCAGACCAGCCTGATCAACGGCAACGCCAGCACCCATGGTGGTGGAGATGCTAACTTTCTTGATGTACACGCCTTTCGCCTGGCTCGGTTTTGCTTTTTTCAGCGCAACCAGCAGAGCTTCCAGGTTTTCTTTCAGTTTGTCAGCGTCAAAGTCCACTTTACCGATGGTGGTGTGGATGATGCCGTTTTTGTCGTTACGGTAACGAACCTGACCTGCTTTAGCGTTCTTAACCGCTTCAGCAACGTTCGGCGTTACGGTACCGACTTTCGGGTTTGGCATCAGGCCGCGCGGACCCAGAACCTGGCCCAGCTGGCCAACAACGCGCATTGCATCCGGGGATGCGATAACAACGTCGAAGTTCATTTCGCCTTTCTTGATCTGGTCAGCCAGATCTTCCATACCTACCAGCTCAGCGCCAGCAGCTTTAGCTGCTTCAGCGTTCGGGCCCTGGGTAAATACGGCAACGCGAACAGAACGGCCAGTACCGTGCGGCAGTACAGTCGCGCCACGAACGTTCTGGTCAGATTTACGAGCATCGATGCCGAGGTTAACGGCAACGTCAACGCTTTCGTTGAATTTAGCAGTGGCCAGCTCTTTCAGCAGGGCAATAGCTTCGTTGATGTCGTACTGTTTGGTCGCATCAACTTTTTCACGGATCACGCGCATACGCTTGGTCAGTTTAGCCATTTCTTAGTCCTCCACTACCAGGCCCATGGAACGTGCAGTACCTTCGATGGAGCGAATCATCGCTTCAATGTCGGCACCAGTCATGTCGGCAGCTTTGGTCTGCGCGATTTCCTGCAGCTGAGCGCGGGAAATTTTACCTACTTTGTCTTTGTTCGGCTTGCCGGAACCAGACTTGATACCAGCCGCTTTTTTCAGCAGAACAGCTGCCGGAGGCGTTTTGGTAACGAAGGTGAAAGAACGGTCAGCGTAAACGGTAATAACAACCGGAATCGGCAGACCTTTTTCGATGGAATCCGTTTTTGCGTTGAACGCTTTGCAGAATTCCATGATGTTCACACCCTGCTGACCCAGTGCTGGACCAACCGGCGGACTCGGGTTCGCCATACCAGCTGCAACCTGCAGCTTGACGTAGGCTTGTACTTTCTTAGCCATTCTAAATTCCTCGAATTGGGTAGTATCGCTTCAAAGAAGCTCCCCGTGATAAATATCGCTTTATGGGCATAAGGCCCATAAAAACAAAAGGCGCGAAATTGTATGTCAATTTCGCGCCCTATGCAACGATTAGATCGCTGCTTTTTTGATCGCAGCCTTACGCTTTCTCAACCTGGCTGAAGTCCAGCTCTACCGGGGTCGCACGACCGAAGATAGAAACAGACACTTTCAGGCGAGACTTCTCATAATCGACTTCTTCGACAACGCCGTTAAAGTCTGCGAACGGACCGTCGTTAACACGAACCATTTCACCCGGTTCAAACAGAGTTTTCGGCCGCGGCTTATCGCCAACCTGCTGCAGGCGGTTCATGATCGCATCGACTTCTTTGTCGCTGATCGGCGCCGGACGGTCTGACGTACCGCCGATAAAGCCCATCACACGCGGCACGCTGCGCACCAGGTGCCAGCTTGCGTCGTTCATGACCATCTGGACCAGAACGTAACCCGGGAAGAATTTGCGTTCGCTTTTGCGACGCTGGCCGCCACGGATCTCAACGACTTCTTCAGTCGGCACCATGACTTCGCCAAACAGCTCTTCCATATTGTGTAATTTGATATGCTCGCGCAGCGATGTGGCTACGCGGCCTTCAAAACCGGAAAACGCCTGAACGACGTACCAGCGCTTTTTAGGTGCTTCAGACATCTCAGAACCTCAGGCCAGTGATAAAGGATACCAGGCGAACCAGAATACCATCCAGTCCCCACAGGATCAGTGACATAACTGCGGTAACCGCAGCGACGATCAGCGTGGTGTGCAGCGTTTCCTGGCGAGTCGGCCAAATGACCTTACGGACTTCGGTTCTCGCTTCACGGGCAAAAGCAACGGTTGCTTTACCTTTTGTCGTCAACAGCGCGACACCACCCGCTGCAGCAATCAGAATTACTACGGCCAGCGCACGCAGCGGCAGCATCATGTCGCGATAGAGGTAGTTGCCGACGATTGCGACGATCAGCAATATGGCAACAACTATCCACTTCATCGCTTCCAGGCCGCGCCCGCTCCCTTGAGCTTCGGTATTCGCACTCATAAACCAACCTGTCAGAAGTATTCTACAAACATTTTCACCCCGCAATCGCGAGGCAATCCAAATCGAAACGCTTATTCGCCTTTCGGATTATACGCCCTCTACAGAGCCTGTCTCAGCAATGATTATGACAAATAAAATCACTGATGAGCCAGGTTCTGGTGTGAAAGCGTGCAAAAAGGGCATCAAATGATGCCCTTTTATTGCGCATTGCGTCAAATGTTATCAGCGATTAGCCGAGAACTTTAGCAACAACGCCCGCGCCAACGGTACGGCCGCCTTCACGGATTGCGAAACGCAGACCGTCGTCCATTGCGATCGGGTGGATCAGGGTAACAACCATTTTGATGTTGTCGCCCGGCATTACCATCTCTACGCCTTCCGGCAGTTCGATGGTACCAGTCACGTCAGTAGTGCGGAAGTAGAACTGCGGACGGTAGCCTTTGAAGAACG
Source organism: Salmonella sp. SAL04196 (assembly GCF_046550835.1). Taxonomy (NCBI): domain Bacteria; kingdom Pseudomonadati; phylum Pseudomonadota; class Gammaproteobacteria; order Enterobacterales; family Enterobacteriaceae; genus Salmonella; species Salmonella sp. SAL04196. The sequence continues at coordinate 40 of NZ_JBGDXE010000013.1, read as the reverse complement.
GAGTATGACGGCCGCCTTCATCTTTGGACAGAATGTACAC
>NZ_JBGDXE010000012.1:0-57184 GCF_046550835.1 Salmonella sp. SAL04196 | reverse complement strand
TTTGTTGGATTGAGGGTTTCTTTTAAACCGATATTTTGTACAAACCGCGGCTTGTCAGGAATGTCTGCACCGTTCTGGTCTTTTTGCATAGCGCCAGCGGCCTGTTTTGCTGTTTCTCCCAAACCGAGGTATGTGAGAATATCCGCAATGCTGGCTTTTCCGATGATGTCGCGCCCAACAGAAGTAAGATCTGTCTGTCCGGCTGTATCATTCCCCGTAAAATACGGAAGTTTATCTGCACCAGTAGCCAGACCAGCGAGCGCCGTCAGCGTGGTATCAAGAGTCTGAAAATCCTTACCGAACGCAGCGGACATTTTGGCGATAAAGCCGCTCAGGTCACCATCATCGAGTACATCCTGTCCGCTCTTGCTGGCTGTGTACTGTGCCAGTGCTGCAGCGATGAAGCTCGCCTGACGCAGCGCTTTATTTACCTGTGCACTTGATGCCTTGCCCGCAGTAAAACCAGACAGGAGCGCCGGCAGCGCCTCCCAGTCAGGCTGCGATGTAACATTAGCACCCTTGCCTGTCGCAAACGGTTTAAAATCATTTTTAGCCATCAGAGTAATGTCCCCCATGAACCGGCATCGAACCCGCTGATATATTCGTTATCCATATCAAACCCAAAAAACCTGTTTCCTTCAGAAGGTGTCTCTACCGAAGGAATTTCAATACTTCCGCCCCATACACCGGCGGCCTTTACCGTCAGATACCCTTGTCGTATCGCAGCAATAAGTTCGAGAGAGACCGCTGAAATATCTGTTTCAGGGAAAACCCAGATACCTATGGTCATGTCCTGGTTATCGACGATCTGCATCTTCAGGCCGGACCCGTCCAGTGCGGCGTCAAGAATGGGAGGCAGCGAGTCGTTTCGTCCGTCCCAGTTGTTAATTGCTATCTTCGTTTTTAGAACGATGCGATAGGTTTCATCGCTCAGCGAGGTATAACCCGAATCCGGATCATATGGCCCCTGCCAGACGCCCTGGTCATATCCGAGTCCGTCAGTGTCCCAGCTAAAATAGACACCGCTTATTGGCTGGCTTACAACGCGGCTTAACCCTATCCACTGGCCGAGAATATCGAGTTGTATTCCTGTCGCATGATCAATATCAAAAGCGTTTATGAGTCCCTTCATTGCGGCTGAGGTTTCAGCTAACGGCCTGGTCACTAAATCGATGTGTTCAACGAATTTAGGTTTTGTCGCATGATAGTTGGTGATTAAGTCCGTATATTTGCTCATGCCGCCACCGTAATAATGATATTTTCCGGCTTACAGGAGGCTGATTCGTCGTAAGCAATATTAATATTCGCCGCGGCGGCGGTTTCAGGAGATTTACCGATCAGCAACTCCTGAATATCGTAATAGCGCGCATTACCACCACTGACGACCCCGAGGTTAGCCGGGGAATAAATCCGGCTCAGCAGTACCGGGTCACCAATCATCAGTCTGTTAATGTAATCCGCAACAGCCTGCTGAATCTGCACACCGATTTGTGAGGTGTACCCGGCAAAAACTTTTAAGGTGATTTTTCCGTAAACAGGGACATCAGTTGGTCGCGAAAAGCTGATTATGTGGGGATTACCATATTTATCCGGTACGGTTACGGATGTTTTTCCCCAGGTCCGGACCCCCTGCCCTTTATTCCCCCGGATAGTCCTGGCTATTTCTGTCACATCGCCACCATCAACAATGGCCGAGATGGAATGCGGAGGAAGCCCGTTACCGTCAGTCTTTCCTGTATCATTTTCATAGAGCTTGTGGCGCGTCACACCAGCAATATTAGCGATCGCCCCGTCCACACCTTCAAATGGTGTGATGGATGGTATCGCGACACTTTGCCCCTGCCTGATGCGAAGTTCTGCGTCCGTTTCTGCAGGTGCGCCAACGGTGGCCGCTGCCGGGTTGGTTACTGACGTCCAGCCACGGGTCGGTGTATTGATGGTGGTGATAGTCCCGGCCAGCGCCGCAACCGCTCCACTGTTTGAACAGATAGCAGTTACCGTCACGGCGCCATCAACACCAATCACCACTGAAGCAGGAAGACGCCATATCACATTATTAGTGTCTTTCACGGTGCCGTTCGTAATGGCTGTTCCTGCGGTGCCAGTGAGCAGTAAATCCACGGTAGAGTTGGTTGCACCTTTGCGCGCGATACCGTTAATTTTTACGTTACTGGTCAGCGCTGCGCCGTAACCCGTAGCAGGTGAGAAGCAGTTATAGACTGAAATGGCTGTGTTATTGGCATCGTGAACAGCCAGCGCCACCAGCGCCACCATCTGGCCGTCTTTGCTGTCCGGCTGCAGATAAGCGTCACTACCATAAATCTGCTGGAAATAGCTCGTCAGGGTATCGAATATCGTCTGGTAATCAGGCGCACTGATCCCCTCAGCGGTTACCGTTGCCGATAAGCCGAGTGTGTCCAAATTGAGGGCCATTTATGCCTCGCTGGTTACTGTCGTTGTTCCGTAGATAGTGTCGATTTCAGCGAAGAACTGGACGCGGCGCGTCGTCGTGTTCACTGTGGTATTGAAAGAGAGGATGGATTTCACGCCCCGCGTTTCGAGGATGCGCTTGCGGATCGCCAGATTGTAGGTTTCCGGCTTTTGCTTACCGAGCACAGACTGAATCCATGGTGTTCCCTCTGTCTTATCGAGGAACCACTGCCCGTACCACAATGCGAATCGTGTTTTTACCGCCTGCGCGACAGCTTCTGGCGAGTTAATCAGCCAGGTATCATCACCACAACCAAAGGTGTAATCGCCGTCTGTGTCTTCGCGTCGGTATCGCATGTCTGACCTCCTTATTCACCACCATCGGACAGCACCAATCAGGCTCGAAAGCCCGAAAAGGAAAAATACAATCCATATAAGCAGGAATTTCCAGTTGGGTAATTTTTCGCCCATAACTCGCAACTCCATTATCAGTTTGCTAAAATCAATCACATGTTCTCCCTTGCCATCCTCAAGGTGTAGAAAGTAAAAAGCCCCGAAGTGTTAGCGCACCCGGGGCTTTTGTCTGGTTGGTAGTTTTTAATTTGGCGCGCCAGTATTCCCGCCACCCGTCTGCACGCCGCCATGAGTATGCGTCATCAGGCTCTTACCGCCAGCCGTTACATCGTTTGCCACCGTGACAGGACCGAGCATCGTCGCGGTACCGCCACTTTCGCCCATCCCCTGCGACAGATTGCCGTTAATGGTTACGTCACCGTTTAGCGTAATGGTGGGTGATGTGATCGTAGTTCCGCCTTCTGCATTCGCCGTCAGCATTCCGGGAGTTTTAACCGTAACGTTATGGCCTGCGGCCACTTCCACAAACGCAGCACCATCATCTGTACGCAGCTGCGCGGCGCTGGTGCTGATACCACTGATTTTCTGCGCTTGCGATTGCGGCCCGACGATACAGAACGCATCCGATAAATCATGCACCCGATCGTCGACAGGCTCCTGCACCCCGCCGTTCTGCCACCAGAAATCGATGCAGCGATCGGCAAAAATCACCAGGCATTCATCACCTGCTTTAACCGGGAACGTTAGCGTGCATCCCCCGCCGCGCGGAAATACCACCGGCACATCCACCAGTAGCGGGTAAGGTTTTGTCACCCGGTTACCGTCGTTATCAATTTCAACCGAACGGATAGCAGGCTGTACAACCGCCGTAACCGCATCAGGATCGAATGACTGAACTATGCCAGGCAAAGCGACGCGGATCTGGTTCTTTGTGGTTTCCCGCTCAGATTTGAATGTTTCGGCAAGGTCGCCGCTGCGGGCCTGGTCAGATACTGCCATTTGATAGGCTCCAGAAAGTAAAAAACCCGCCGGGTGGCGGGTTATGAGGTCGAAGGTATGACGGCTATTTTACGCTGACATTGACACCAAGCTCTTTGGACATTTCCCTGGCCATAGCCTTTCGTTTTTCCATAGGTGTTGTATCAATTATATTAACGATACATTTCGCATCAGTGGCTGCGCATAATTTATAATTATCAGTTAACCTTGTAATCATTTTAGTAAATAAAATAAAAGTATTAGCGTCTGATTTAGGGTCTTTAATATCCTTTAGCATCGCCATTGAGTCTTTATACATAGCATCAGATGCTGTATCCACGTACTCATCTGTTGGCATACAACCGCGAAGAACAGGGTCGCCTAATACTGAACCATCACCTATGCAGGCGTAACTGACTTTATCGCCCTTATTCAAATCAATCGCAAGCTTCTCGTTTTCTTTAGTGAAGTATAGAGAAACCCCTTGAATACCCACATTAGTTTTTAACTCAACTGCTGGAACGTCGCCCATTGTGGATCTTATTTTTTCGACCACGCCAGAAATAACAATAGGTTTTCCCTTATAATCTCTGTCCCCCCTGGCTTCGTTTGCATCATAATCCTCTGCAATCTTTTCAGCGGAAGCGATAACTGTTGCGTAAGAAAACATATGGGCGTCGGAATTGATGAACTTTTGAAGGTCATATTTAAAAAGATGCTTAACCATGACCTTTTCGTTATCGCTAAATGTGATGTTTTTAACAGCAGAAATAGCTGAGAAAGGAACCAAGCATATAAACAGAGACGCAAAAACTTTTTTCATCACTCGTCATTTATCCTTAATTTGTGAGCATGGGTAAGAACCAATGATCTTTGGGGCATCCATACTATTTTGAAGTAGTTGGACATTGAGGAACGATTTTCCACCACGCTTAACAAATTCGAAACCATAGTTATTACCGTCGCGTGCAGGCATCAGCCCCATATCCGTTTTAACGTTGTCCCAATCATCTTTCTTACCAAGAAATTTGATTTTTTGTGATGTAACTTGCTCGCCGTTAATTTTCGTCCAACCGTTATCAGCTGCATGAAGTCGATATCCGCCGCATTGCAAATCAGCGAAAGCCGCAGAGCAGGAGAACATTAACGAAACTGTCAGAACTAACTTCATACGCTTCATGAATAAATCCTTTGCTGCGCTGAGGACGAGAGTAAATCCGCCGCGCCACGCGCTTCGCACATCATATCCATGTACCACGCCTGGCCCCTTGTATCGCCAGTGTACATAATCCCGCGCACAATATAAACGCCATCCGTTGCGATGCTGGCCGTCATTTGTTTGGACACGGGCAGGGTAACGTTAGAGTTGCCATCTATTGTTTCGTCAAAGTAACGTCCCGCCGCTTTAGCGATATCGTTATTCGGTAAGACTGTTTTATAGATGGAGGCCTGGTCCAGTTGAATGAGCCCGTTAACCCGGATGTTCGGGTTAATCAGCGCACGGACGTTAACGCCATTACCGATGGTCTGCTGAGGCATGCCGATAAGCCCGGTGGCGCTGTTGAGCACAATCGCGTCGTGCATGTATTCACCTTCGGGCAGCATATTAAGCTGACCATCCACGAACTGCCAGGTGGCGCCGCACTGAGCAGCAACGTTATCCATAAGATGCCGTGTCATGCCAAACAACACACGTCCCCGCGGGAAAACAGTCGGGGGGAATACCGGAGTGCGACCAACGGTCGCGCCTTTGGCTTCGAAGTCCTTCATCAACAGCCTAAACATATCTTCTGTCGTGTAACCCGCTGCCAGCGTCTGATTGGTAATGCTGGTGGCAAATGCCAGATCCGTATCGGCGGCCTGAATCAGGACGTAGGAGTCAATGGGACTGTCTTTTCCTGTGACCGAGTAGCGAATTTCCCCACTAAAAATCAGTCCGTAGTTGCGCCCGTCGCTCTGGCCCACCGTGTCGGCGTCAACTTCCCGCGCAATGCCGACATCGCTGGCCGCCACCTCCGGCGCGATACCGTCGTAACCGGCCATCAGCCGCACTTTCGAAAACTCCTGGCCGGTGATGCGGTTCACCGTATCAGCTGACAGGTTGTAGATTTTGAACGTTCCCACCCGGGACGCGCTGCTGATGTTGAACCAGTCGATCGTAAAGGTCACTTTAAAATCGCTGAGTTGAATACCCTGTCCGTTTTCGCCCACGAGCTGCAGCTCGAAATGCCTCATCCAGTTCTGTGACATGCTTACTCCGTTAATACCAGTAAATGACTGCGACCGCCCAGGTCGGTTTTCGTCGGATAATCCTGTGTACTGTCGTCACACATCACCACCAGCTTAAAACCCAGTCCCATGTATGCATACTGTGCCAGTAGGTCGACGCCAGTGACCAAAGGAATGCCGGAGATTACCGGCTCCCCCCTGTCGTTCTGCAGGTCCATGATCCAGTACAGGTCACGCCAGATGATGCGAATCCGCCACGTGATACCCGCCAGGATGATGCTGAACTGCTGGTTATCCGCGGTCAGCGGAATTTCCTGAATAGTCATTAACCCAGCCCCAGAAAAGCCGTACCACTCTGCAATAAAGAAGTGTTGGGCGGTTTAGTTGTTTTGGTTCCGGTATTGAGGACTGGCGACGTGCTGGCCCCGTCCTTCATGTCGGTTTTATCCGCGACGGTTACCTGCTGCGTCTGCGAGATGAGAATCTCCCTCAGGGTGAGGACGGCGGACAAGACATTTTCGGTCGTCCTGTCGGTCGTCACCTCCAGTGCGCGGATCAGCATGTTGCTGTACAGCCGTTTGCCGGTCACCACATCGAAGGGAATACGGCTTTCCTGCAAGTCGAGTATCTCCTGATACGTCTGCTGAGGACTCAGGCCCAGTAAGCTGGTGGCCGTCAGGTTACTGGCAAAATCCAGCAACGATCCGCCACCAGCGAAACCGACCTCCATCACCACTTCAGACGGTTTTTTGTAGGCATGGTCAGCGATGGCGGCACCGACCTCGACAGGGTGCTCTGTTATCTCTAGCGTGTCGGTGTGCTTCTCTGAAACAACCACACTGGGGATAAGCACCCCAATTCTCCTGGACTGCTGATGAAAGAGAGTAGAGAGAATATCCATTAACCCACCTTCGTTTGATTGCCGCGCATGAGCTGGGCATTTGCAGACTGCTGCCGACGTTCTACCTGATTCCCCACGGAGTGCGGATCACCACCACCGTAAATGTGATAGGTGTTCTGTTGCTGGACCTGAGCTCCGGGAGCGGGCATGTTGCTTAACACCTTCGGAATGTAGTTGCGGGTTTCCTGAGGCATAAGGGCCATCCCGTGTTTCTGTACATTCCCGATCCCCCAGTTATATGACGCCAGCGCCTTGCTCAGGTCACCGCCATTCGCCCGCAGCAATTGTGAAAGATATTTTGCTGCAGCCTGCGCAGCCTTCTCCGGATCGAAAACATCATTCCCGCGCAGCCCCATATCTCGTGCAGTGCCGTCCATAAACTGAAACAGGCCTTTAGCGCCGGCGCCGGAAACTGCAAACTGATTCCCGCCTGATTCAGTGATGGCCACACTGCGCAATAAACCTTCCGGAAGCCGGTATAGGTGTTCCAGATTGGTTAGCATCGGCTGCATCCATCCCAGCAGCTCAGCGCCAGCTTTTGTTGGTTGTGGCCGCTTAACTGACTGTCCGTGTTGTTCAGGGTCATCACCCCCAAACCAGCCGCGAACCGTTCGGCCTACGCTGCGGGGATCGAATCCCCAGTGCTCTTTAATCCAGTCGGCGGCACCGTTGGCGCTGTCTGTTACCATTGGCATCGCTGACGAATTTTCGCTGCCCTGATTAAGCATCTGTTTGCCGATGCTGGCGGCATCGGCCCAGCGACCGTCTTTAATGGCATTGAGCAGGTCGGCGATCATGTTCAGCATTTTGCTGAACTCCCCCATCTGGTCGATGAAATTGCTGAAATCCCATTTCAGGGACCACGATTTGGGGTCAATGTTGAGCAGTTTCGCCAGTGCTTTCGCCAGGTCGTTAACGGTCGCTTTCAGGTCACGAACCATCTTCAGCGCGACGTCGACCTCCGGTTTCCATTTCTCCCAGTCAATCAGGCTCTGGCCGCCTTCCTTCCAGGTCTGATAGTCTTCCCACAGGAGGGCGATCCCCGCCGCCAGCGCGGTAATGAGGCCAATCGGCGACATCCAGAACGTGCTGTTCAGAATGCGCAGCGCAATCGTCAGCGCGCCAAACAGCGAGATCAGTTCCCGCGTTTGCTTATCCAGTGATTGCCACCAGGTGATAAGGCTGGATGTTCCCTCAATAAGCCTGAAGAACAGGCGCCCGATGATATCCCCGAGCGTCAGAATACCTTTTATGGCTTTCGTCAGGGTCTGCTCGATGCGCGGGAAGTTATCCAGGATGTGGCGGCGCAGCGTGTCCAGCGAACCCGCCAGACCACCAGCAAGATTAGAGCCGATCTTGTCACGGGCCAAGCCTGCCATCGCGCCGAACTCGCGCAGGGAGGTCATGAACCTGTTGGAGCTTTTGGCCGCCTCGTCAGCATTGAAACCGATGGCCTTTGCCATCGCGCTGTACTGGCCGGAAAATCCCCCTAAACCCCGGCGCATCGCCATAAGGGTATTTTCATCAATGCCCAGCATCTGCGCATACTGGTTAGCCCGGTAATACGGCATGCTGCTGAGCTTCTGGCCGACGCCCGTAAAAATGGCGGCCATATCGCGCATATTCCCGCTGGCGTCCCGGGTCTGTACGCCCAGGCGGTTCAGAAAGCCTTCCGCGCCGGGATTATTACGCACAAACCGGGAGAGGCTTTCCAGCGAAGTCCGCGCCGCGTCCACACTACCGCCCACCTGCGAAACTGCGTAGCCAATCGACTGAATCCCCTGAACCGTCGCGCCGGTGCGTTGAGATGCCCAGTAGAGATTATCCAGACCGGAGGCAATTTTCGCCGTAAACGCAACAACGGACAGCGCCGCACCTTCCACCGCCAGCCCTGTTTTTATGGCATTTGCGGTGACGCCAGCAAGAACAGATTCAAATTTCTCGTATCCGGCTTCATCAATATCAAAGCCAAGAGAGACGAGAAAATCTTTAATAGTCTCAGCGTTCATTATCCTCTCTCCATTTCTCAATACGGCGCTGGTTGTCAGCCTTAACGGCCAGATGGTCATTCATCAGCGCGATATCGCACAGATCGACTGATCCATCCTTCAGCGCGTAATAAGGGATTAACCCGGCGTCAACCGGGTCAAGGAGATAAGACAGCCCGTCAGGCAGGCTGTTGAGGGTTAACCCTGAGTCTGGTCCGGCGTCTCGCTGGTAAGGCTCACGGGCAAAAAATTTCCCAGCGAATCGGCGACCACCCGCGCCACCAGCTGCAGCATGGTCAGCAGGTCGATATCGTCAAACACCAACTGACCGCTGTTAAATACCGGGGTCCATCCACCCATATGTTTGCGTGACACCACAGCCAAGCAAGGATGAATAATCGCGTTGGTGTCATCTTCGGTCAGGGAAGACAGTTCATCGGCGATACGCGGCAGCAGGGTTTCAAATACCGGCTTTAACGCATCAAATTTTGCGCCATCGATTTTGCCATCTGCAGGCAGAAGAGAGCGAATGCTCCCGAAATCTGACATCATGCCCGCCAGCACCGGCAGCAGTTTGCGGGTCACTTTCAGCTGTTCAAAAACGCTGAGTTTTGCCACTCGGTAATCGTGGCCTTTGACTGAACATTCCATCTGTTAAAACTCTCCGAGTACCTGGTCGATTTTGCCGCAGTCAAATACCCAGGGCATCGTATTACCGGCTTTCGCGTTGGCGTTATCCGGCTGTTTCTGGAACGCCACGCTGCGCGCCGTGATAATGTCACCGCTTACCTTATTTCGGATCACAATGACATTGTTCCCCCAGGTACCGGAGGACTGGCTTTGCGCGTTATACGCCAGAGACAGCTTTTTGTTTGTCGGCGAGGTCTTCAGCAGGTTGACGGTTACAGTGCCGCTCTTGTCTGCGTGAAGGCTGTGCATCACTTCACCATCAGCGCCGATTGTCATGGTGTTTTTAGGACCGGCCATAGCCACGGTGATCCCTTCCTCGGAGCTGGCGGAGCCATAACCCAGATCAATTACACCAGTCGGACCAGAAATGGACGCGGTGACATCCATAAAAGAATAAGTAGCCATTCATTTTCCCCTTAGCGAACGACGTTGATCTGTACGTCAGCGAAATGCACCGCACCCGCCAGCTTGCAAGCCACCTGAATAACCGGTGCCTTACGGGCTTCACGGTCTGCCTGCGCCTGCTCGGAAATCGGCTGCGCGTAGACGTAATACCCTTTTGTCAGCGTGTCTCCGGAATCCAGTTGCCCGATTGGGCCACCGTTCCATACGCCAGCAGCCACCAGCCCGTTCGTCACGGACTGATCCATAGACTGCTCAACATTGGACAGAAGACGTGTAACACCCGCATCGGTCTGAGGCACTTTGGTTGTACTGGTGTACAGCAGGTTATACAGGTTGGTCTGAACGTAGTTCTGCAGCCAGTCGAGCCCGTGGCGCTCATCAAAGAAATCACCGCTGGACATGACGCCCTGCTGCAGGATTGCCGTATCGTTCTGGTAGTACACAAACACGTTGCAGTTCCTGGCATCCAGCGCCACCGCCTGATCAGTCGTCAGGGTTTCGTAAGTGATCCCCGGCTCCTGTTTAAATTTCAGGGTAATGGTGGTATTGCTGCCGTTGAAATTCACCGTAAACGCGCGGCCAAACGCGGACAGCGCAGCGTACTTGCTGCTGGAAGAATACTGTACGAACGTGCGCCCGTATTTTGCCGCCTTCAGCTTGTAGGCCAGATCCCCGGTTGAAGTGGCGTCAAAGATGGCGGGATCGCTGGTGGTAATTGCCAGAATGCGGCTGACGCCCGAAGCTTCTACGGCTGCAGCAACCTTCAGCCAGTCGTCATCTGCAATATCCTCTTTGTCTGCAATACCGAGACCATACCAGTTGGTGTAGCCCATTACGGCGTTAACCGCATCCATCAGATTTTCAGCAGCACCCGCCTCACCCGTTGCCAGTGTTTTAGCCCAGCGACCTACATACACCTCTTTAGGTCGTGGTGACTGGGAGAAATAGACTGTTGCTGCTTCATATTCCGGGCTATCCACGCCGAAATCTGTGCCGATATCTTCCGGGGATGAGTAGAGGCGAATGCGCTCAGAAACCGGGATAACCGTTGAGCTCCCGAGAATGAGCAGTGAACCAAAGTTTCGACCAGTAGCCGCACGCGGCCCAATGATCACGTCGACATTAACGACGTTTGAGACAGGTAATCCCTGCGGCATAATTTACTCTCCGAAGAATGAAACGGGCGCATCTTGCAGCGCCAGGATGTTGTACTCTCGAACCACTTTCCGGCGCAGCCGCACTTTCATGTCGTAACGGCGTACCCACTGTTGGTTAATAAGCTCGGGGAAAGGGACAATATCGCCATAGTCAACGAGCGAGAGATCCGACTGGTTCAGCTCGGCGTTGTTTTGCTCAACCGATATTCCGTCACGGAATCGCGAAGCAATTTGCATCCCCCCCGGGCCGTAGAACGACGCCATAGCGACAAAATCCTCATGCCGCCAGAGCTGTGTTCCGGTATCGGTCTGTTGAGTGAATGCGGGGCTGTTATCAATGGGCCATTCGATGATGCCAAACGCGCACCAGTTCGTTTCAGCTGGCAGCAGTGGCGGCTGATCTTTCTGCCATCGGGGGCGAACCATTCCAGTCGGCAAACCGGAAACGTTGCGTACCCACTGGCTTAACAGCCTGTCGAGCGCCTCGTCATAATCCGGGTCGCCGCTGACAGGTGTAAGCCATACCGGCTCCGTACTGGAATTATTGCTCAACGGGAAATCCTCCATCGAACGGCAGCAGCTCGCAATGCGCCTGTACAAAGCCGGCGCCATATGCGGTGTACGGGTCGACGAATGTCACACGATAATCCCGGTTCTGATACGTCACGATATCGGCATCACGGCCAGTCTGCCCCTGCGTGAGTCGCTCAGTCGTCACGATTAAAATCGCTCCGCTGATAACCTGCCCGGCCTGCATGCGGCGGTTTTCAAGAGAGCGGTCAACGGTAACAACCCCTGCAAACTGCGTTTTAACTTCGCTGTCGCTGCCGATCCCGTCCTCGTCCACCGTTTGTGCGCGACGAGTTACCCACAGGTTGAAGTCGCAAAAATCGGGGTCAAAAAGCACATCGGTTACATCAAGAGTCGGCATCTTTATCCCTCACTACATGGGTTATTGAGGCGAGATATTTGCCAGTATCGTAAAGAGGCTTAGCCAAAGTGGTGCCCGGAGATTCACCAGCAGCACGCCGCGCAAGTTCCGCTTTCGCACCTTTACGCCCACGGCGCGCACGCGCTTCAACGGTGCTATCTGCAAGCGGAGTAAAATTGGCAGCTTTGATGTGATTTTTCACCCCTCTTGCAGCCACTGTACCTGCGCGGTTGAGTGCTCTTTCCGCTCCCGCCGCATTACCATCAAGCGCAGCCTGTGCCGCAGCTTTAAGCTGTGGCATCGTCTGGTCTTCAACTGATTTAACGCCGGGTACAAGATGCGGACGTGGTGGGATGTTTTGTGCAGGTGAACCGTATTCGTTGATATACCCAATCCCGGCATTACCGAACGGCACATCATCCCGATCGCTGTCTTCCGCAGGGATACCGACCAGCACATCCTTTTTGGTTAGCGACTTTAGCGCATCCAGTATTGCCTGAGCGTTATCAACCCTCGTTGTTACACCGCTTTTGAAACTCATAGCTGGCGTCCCCCCGCACCGAACATCGTGATCAGCTGATAAAATTCAGCGCCATACCGGGTGTTATTCCAGAAGCCTGCGTCAGGGTTTAGCGTCGCGCTGGTGTCATAGCTGACGCTTACCTTGTCAACGGACTTGGAGGACTGAACACCATTGGTTGAACCGCCCGGACCGCCAACCAGCATCGCCCGGCTATCTGCCGCCCAGAGCGTCATATAGTGCGCAACGAACAACTCGGCAAAGTACGGAAACAACTTTTTGCCGGTGACGTTTTCGCTCAGTAGTTCATCGGCCAGATTTAGACGGAACTCGATTTGGACGTCGGGATATTTTGCCGGGTCAGCAAACTGCGGGAAGTCGCGGCGAAAATCACTTACTGTTGGCAGGCTTTGATTCTTTGGCATCTTTCGCCCCATTACCGCCAGTCCGGGCGGAAGTAATCTGCGCCTGCAGGCTGTCGTTCTGCTCCTGCAGCTTGAGCAGAGCGTCTTTCAGATCGGCAATCAGTTTATCTTTATCGGCAATCTGCGCCTGAAGGCTGTCAATAACGGGTTGCTGGTCATCAGTTTCATTCGATCCGCTTTCGGAAAGCTCAGCGTGCGCCCGGGTAAACCAGTGCGACGCGACCTCTTCTGGTACGTTATGCCGTCCCCGGCCAAACTCCTGTTTTGACTGATCGCCGAGCGTCAGCGTAAACGGGGTGTGAACATGGATGGTAACCAGCTTTTCTTTCGCCATTTTTAGTTTCCTTCTGGCCCCTTTCGGGGCCATTCTGGTTATCAGATACCGTCCACGTAGGACAGGGTTTCTTTGTACACTGGCTCAACCGCACCGAGCTTGCCGTAGTAGGTCGCAATCTGGTACAGACCACGATACTGAACAGGAACGCTTTGCAGCGGAACCAGTGGATAGCGGACGTATTTCTTATCGTTGGTGTAGGCGACCATACGGTCTTTACCGCCAACCCCGCGCCCTTTCAGCCATTTGACCGCTTTGATTTCCAGCGGAACGCCGTTCTGGTGGAAAGCGATAGTGTTCACAGCCAGATAGGTCAGCAGTGACTGGTTACCCGCTTCGGAAACCTTACGGCTCGCCAGCAATGAATACTGCTCTGGCGGAATGCGCAGATCAGAAGGCACGACGGAATAACCGGATGCTGCCCAGGCATTCGACAGAATGCTGTTTACGCTGTCGAGGATCTCATCGTTGGTGGAGTTAGCCCAGGTCTTCGTCGCGTTGTTCAGCGTCACACCAACGAGATTCGTCAGACCTTTCAAACCAAGCGCTTCGTCTCCGACGTAAACCTGTTCGTCGTTATCCATCTGCCATTTAAGCTGCATCCCGTCGTACTTCTGAGTGTCGATCGGACGGCCTACCTGCTGTGCCGCAGCCAGCTCAACAACAGTCCATCCCAGCTCCATCCCCCAAAGGTTCAGCGGATTGCCGTCTTTACTGATATCAACATTAACGCCAGCAATGGCAGTTGAATCTTTGCCTACCCAATTTTTACCATTCGGATTAGCGCCAGAACCCGCCACGCCAAAACTGGTATTCGTCCAGCTGGAAATGTCATCTGCGATAGAGACGTCTTCGCGCAACTGGATATCACGTGTCCAGGTATAACCCACCAGTGGCAGATTCAGCCCCTGGTCGAGTCGCTCCAGCTCCCCGATGAGAAAGGCACCGGAGCTATCAACGGTTGCCTGATCAAAAGTAATCATTCGTCTGTTCCTTAAATCTTCCAGGAGATTTCTGCGTTGCCGTTAGCGTCACCGGCCCCCGTAAAAAAAGCATCAGGTAACGCGGCTGTTTTGCCTGTCACCTCTGCTGCCGTGATCCCGCCAAGCGGAACCGGGATGGAAGCATCGGCTGATACCACGATGTACACCACGCCCCCTTTTTTAACGGACGAAGCATCAGCACCCACGTTTACCGTCATGTACCCACGCTTCATGGCGTCGCCCGGGAAATTCTTATCAGAACCCACCTGGCGAACCATGTCTGGCTGCGATGTGGTCGGATACGGACGAACGTAGATACCCTTCACCTTGTCGACGGTGTCACCCTCCGCCAGCGGCACGAAAAAGCCGTCAGCGTCGTATTTGCCAGCCAGACCATACGCTGCGAAGGCGTTATCGGATTTAAGGATCACCGGTTCGACGGTTAAGTCCTGCGGGCGAGAGATAGCCCCGGCAATGCCAACAGGCATCCGGTACAGATATGCAGTCATTGGATTATCCTTTGCGGTTAGACCAGAAGTCGGCGTTTTGTTTGTTCAGGGAAGCGATGCTGGTCATGCCCATGCCTGGACGTTGTGCATCGCCCGTGGTGCTGCGGGTGTTTCTCCCTTTGGCAATCTCAGATACGGCGTTAAACGCCATATCAACCGATTGTTTAGGTAATTTGCGGATATCAGCGTCACCGACAACCTGGCGAACCAGTGTTTTGTCTGCGGCCGCCAGTACATCACGTTTAAATGCGGTCGGTTTCACCTTACGGCTCAGATCGATACCCGGGATAATAACTTCAGCGCGATAGGCAGAGTCACCAGTAATCGTGGTTTCCTCTTCGTTGTCCTCGCCGTCGCCAGTCGGGTCTTTCTTATCTTTATCATCAGGGGTGTCAGCATTATCACCCGTTGCCGTTCCTTCCAGCTTAGCCAGCAGGGCCTTGAGCAGGGTTTTGATATCGTCCTCGCCGTCGCCGGTCACATCTCCGCCCATCTCCGGCTTTTTGTCCGGCAATGGTTGTTGCGGTGAAAGGTTAATGTTGAGATTAACGCCGCCCGGCAGATCACCTTCATCACCCGTTACAGCCGCTGGCGCTGAGTCCAGCAGTTCGTTCATGGTGTCCGAGTCACCTGTTTTGATGGCCGTGCGCATGCGGGTCCACCAGCTTTTCTTTTGATTTGCCATTGTGTCTCTGTCTCCAATTGCACAACGATTTCCGGCTCTGCCCTTAGGGACAAGAGCCACATGGTTTCCGGTAATATCGACCTGCCTAGCTTTGCCCGGTTCGGTCTGCTCGTACTCCGCGTCATAACCACACGACACTTCGCGCAGACCATCCTCGATTAGCTGAATGGCGCTTTCGTCTTTGACTATAAGGTCAGCCAGCATCAAATCAGACTGGTCTCCGGTCCCGCGTCGAACGTTCTGAAGATGCCCGACAGCAAGCTCTTTCCAGTTTTCGGGATTCACCAGCCGCACATTCCCGTTTTCATCTTCAGGATGCAGGATCGTGATGCTCATCCCTTCAAATGAGGCGAGCGTGGCCGGATGGAATACCTGCTCAGGAGAGCGCGTTACGACTATCTCACCGAACTTGTCAGGCTTGAGGTTTGGCAGATCAGCAGCGCCGTAAAGCTGCTTACCCGTTCGACCTATCGGCACGTCTTTACACAGCAGGGAGCCGTCAGCCAGCTGATAGCGGGTTTCCCCCAGCCGGGTATTGAAAAAATATTTCATGTTTTACCTGCGATTCAGGCGAGATAAGAATGAGGGTTGGGGAAGACGATCTCTTTATAACAGCGGCAGTTCGGGAGCTCGCCAGCGTGACCGGTCATGCCGTCAAGCGTTGGAGGTCGTCCCCATTCGACAAACTTCCCTTCCATCTCCCGATGAGAATGCCGGACGTCGCCATCTTCGGCTGTACGCCAGATATAACCATTCGAGCCGATTGACAGCGCACGCGCCTGATCAAGCGCGCCGGTTGCACGTCCAAGCTCTGTACGGGCGATAAGGTCAGCTCTGGACTTTGCTATATCACCCGATGCTGCAATTTCTTTAGCAAAATGCTCCGCTCTCCCACCGGTCACAACAGCTTCAATCGCCCGATTCTGGATGTCGTATACCCTGTCAGCAGCCTCGAGGGGTAGCGATTTAATGTACTTAACCTGTTCGGCAACGATGGATTTCATCACCTGCCCTGGCGGGGCATTGCTCACCAGATTGCGTAGCTCACGACTGATGGTTTTGCTGTGTTTCCGCCACTGCTCATCATTTTTGCGCACAATGTCGGCGGTAAAGTTCTCAGCAACCTTCGTCGCCCACGGCGTTATAATTTCGCTGTAGCGCTCCAGGGCCTCCATGATTTCGGTGATGCTATCGTTTGAACCATCGTAGTGCCCATTTACGATATCCCCGACCGCCCGCGCTATCTGCCGTAGGCTCGTTCGATATCGGATCTCCGCCTGTCGGCTCTGGCGGTTTGTCGACAAGTTCGCCGATGCCTGGTGGCGCTTCGTCTTCGGCATTCTCGATATCCTCGTCGGTAATGGATGCCCCGATGCCAGTAACATCGGAGTTCTCACGCAGGTCGGTCATAGCGGCTTTGGTTGTCATCAGACCTGCATCCAACGCATTGACAATCGCCGTGGTGGTATTTACAGCCACCGTTGAGCGGTCCACATCTGACATCTGCCATAGCGGGTTAAACTCAAACGTGAAATCGTCCGGCAGCGGCTTACCGAGCTCCGAACGATGCATAATGTCCAGCACCCGGCGCACTGGCAGGCGTAAGCGACGCTCCTGCAATGAACTGACCCGGTCATAATAGTTGGCAAGGTCTGCGTCACCCGTTGAGAAACCTTTAGGGGACTGCCCGAAGAGGCGCACCAATGGAATGCCAACAGCACCGCTAATCTGCTCGGCGAACTGCGAAAGAATGTCATCCAGACCGCTGAAACTGTACTGGTGGGTTTCGAAGGTATCCTTGGCATCCATTAGCGTCATGCCTTCATTGCTCTGAAACTGGCGGATCAGATCAATGTTTTTCAGCAACGCCTCGAATGCCGGGCCGCCCAGTGCAATAAGCTCACGGAGTTTTTCCACTTTGTAGGTCCGCAGATGCGCTTTGTAGACCAGCTGCGCCGCACCGACAGTGGCGCTGTCGAACGCAGTAAGCCGCTCCCAGATACGCTCTACAACCGACATTCCCCATTCGTTCTCGGTCATCTTCTGCTGGAATGGCAGCGTCACCCCATCGAAGCGAATCAGGCGGCTATGGTGAATACGCCAGGCGGGGATGCCCGTTGCGGTGGTCACCACATCATAAAGCTCAGGCTTGCCGAGATTCGGCCCCATTTCTTTAATGCGGCGGGTCAGTACCGGGTTAATCATCCAGCGGTCAAGCGGAAGAATCCCCTTAAACTTGCCTTCACCAATGGTTTCGAGCCGTAGCGGGGTCATGGGCGCCTGACCTTCTATCATGATGAAGCCCACCGCGCCGCCGTAGAGACGAGACCATTTCAGTACGTCGTTCAGCGCATCCCAGATTTGCAACTGATCCAGCTGCGCTTCGAGAGTGCCACGGTCTTTTGCGTCAATCTCAGAAGTGATGCGAATGCCTTTGCGGGTCATGTCGTCGGGGATAGCATCTACCGCTTCACCGATGAGCCAGGATGAGCGATAGGACCATTCCACCAGCATACGGTTGCGGCTGGTGAAGTTCGCCCGGTAGGTCGATGCGGAGTGCTGGTTAGGCGTCTGCATCCCCACGCGGGCGACAAAGTTCTCGTAGCCGTCGGCCGTGGCCTGCACCGTTCGTCGCGAGGCTTGTTTGTTTCGTGCCATCAGGCCTGTCTCCCTAGCAGCTCCCAGATATTGAGGGCTGAATTCATTGGCGCGTAGCTGATCATCACCGAGTCGGCGAGGTTCGGCGACCTGGTACCGTCAGGCTGTTTATCCACAACGATTTTCCCCACGCCGTTAATGGAGTAGGTTGGCTGCGAAAGCTCGATGATGAGTTTGTCTTTGCTCTCCATCGTGCTGCTGATGGAGATAATTTCGTCCGGGTTGTAGGCCATACCTTCAACAACGGCGCGGTAGGTATTCCGGAAGAGCTTGCGTAAGTACCACCAGCTCTGTGCCTTGGCGTTGGCGAAGAAATCCTTGTTCAGGCGTGCAGCCTGCCCATTGTCGCCCCGTACGGCTTCGTCATCAGGATCGAATACCGCGCCGCTACCACGAAACGGTGTGGCAAGTATTGGCGGCCTGCGGGCGGCTTTGCGTAATTCGTTAATGGCACGCGCATCGCCGCGAACGCCAGCCCCCAGACCGTCCTCGTCGAAGCGAAACTCTTCGAGATTATCCTGTTCACAAAAGCCGAAGACCTTCTCAACAGACTGGTAAATGTCGCTGCCCACGCCGGACCATTCCCGCACGTTCTCCAGAAGAAAACCGTGACGGGTCGAAAAGGCGTTTTTGTCCCGACCTTCGTCGGCAACGTCCATCGCGCCCAGTCGTTTGCCAGTTGGCTGGATGCCCAGCCTGATATGTGCATCAACAGCAGCCTGTACCCAGTCTGAGGGGATCAGGACACCTTCCGCTGATGCGCTGTAGTTCAGGTCAAGCTCCTGCGCCACTACCACCGGATTGTCGATTTTCTCGCATTCCCTGCGATACCACTCATCATCCTTACGGGGGTCGCTGCGCCAGTGGAATGTGAATACCGGTATCTTTCCGCCGTGGCGTTTCTGCGCAAACGGGTTCGCCATGCCGTTGACTGAACTCAGGTCAATACGGCAACGGGTGGTTTGCGATAACGCCGCATCAATCAGTAGCGGGCGTTGCAGAAATGCAGCCTCATCCACCAGATAGAGTGTGGTTCGGTCACCACGTCCAATATTGTCACCAGCCTCGCCCTTGATGACCGCGCCTGTCTCAGGAAATTCAACACGCATGTACGGTGCATGCTTCTTCTCATTCCACGACCCACGAAACTCGACGGGCAGCGTCTCTACAAACTTGCGCGCCTTCCAGAACAACGCCTTAGGGTCACCAGTACTGTCGACATATTCCTCTTTACGGGAACCGAAGCCGATGACCATCTCTTTGTTAAACAGGCAAAGCGAGCAGGCCATCCCGATCGCCGTCCAGCTCAGCCCCATTTCACGGGATTTTTCGGTGATACCGTTCTCCCGTTTGCCCCAGCGTTCCATAATCCAGTGAATCCACTCTTCCTGTTTCGGGAATAGCAGAAAAGGGATGGTGACCGGCAGGCCATAATCGATATTACGCGGGTCCGTCGTCATGCCCCAGTCGATGATGAACTGAGCCGGGTTAGTACGATAAAACTGCTTCAACGCGGGCAGCATCTCAGGATGCTGGCGAATGCGCTGTAAGCGTTCCATCCGCCATTCAAACACCATCTGGTAATCTGGATGTTTGAAATCGAAGGAGAATGGTAACGGCATAATTAACCCATCATTTTTTTGTATAGCTCCGCTGCCTGATCAGTTGTCAGATCAGTATTTTTTCCTGGTAGAGGCGTTTTTTCTGGTTCACTGACAGCACCTATACTCCATGCTTCTCTCTCCAGGCCGATCAACGTTTTCAGGCTGTCGCTCAGGTCTTTCAGAGATTTCACACGGGAAGGCAGACTGATGACTTTTTGATAAGTTTCATTGAGCCGGTCACGGCCTTTATCGTCAGGATCGAACATGATGTCACCCAGCTGCTCCAGCGCCCCTACATCAGCACACTGCGCACCAAGTTCATCAAAAAGCGTGTTTGTGAGTTCCCGGGCCCGGCGAATATCGCCCCGGTGCTCCATGCGAACCGAGGCTATTACCTCCGCTGTGGCTTCTATCAGTACGCGTTCTGTAAGTTCCGTTTTGGTGCGTACCGTTTTGCGTACTTCCTGTTTGCGTACCAGATCATCAGCCTTTTGCTGAATCCTGGCGTTAAGATCACGGGACCAGTCATCACGCTTTGCGCGCTTGCGGATAGCACCTTCACTAATACCATGATGTGACGCAATTTCACGGAGGGACATCACTCCGGCCCGGTATGCCGTCTCGATGGCCTCCCAGTCCGGTTTTGCCATGATTATGTTCCTAATGCTATAGCTATGAAAAAGCCACCTACAGGTGGCTTTTTCATTTAAATAGTGTCATTACTTTTTATAGTTTTGTCTGTAATGAGCTTTACAGGCCTCAATTGCACCATAAATATCTCGACGATTAGTCAAGGTGGTTTCACCTGCCTTCGCCCAAAATGTTACTTCCGAACCTTCTGCCATAACGGTTTTCTCAGAATATGCTATCGCAAGGACTAGTCCTTCAAATTCTGTTTTATATATCTCATATCGGAACACCCCAGATGTATCGCTATCATCGTTAATTAAAATGGTTTTTTCTAAAAAAAAGACAGTATCCATGGAGGTCCCTCATAATTGTATGTGTTGGATAGCCATCATCTCATAACATAAGGATTTTCAATATTATTGATTCCAAAATTCCTAGCACCATTCCGCGGAAGTCGAAGGCAGGAATAACTGACGGATTATTCAGCGAGGCAAAATTCAGGCATACAAAAGCCAGTCCAAAGTCAGGCTGTTCAGTTTATTAGGTGACGAATCACTTCAGGCATTGCGTCCTGATATAGTCCTGCGCCCCTTCCAGTTGCTTTTGCATTGTTGTCACTCGCTCTTTGAGGGTGAAATAATCCCGTTGAGCGGAGTCTGCCAGTCTGGGGCGGGCTGCATTATCCACGCGGGCGGCGTAGGTGGATTTACCTGTCGGCATTGCGGGACAGGTGGCGTTGACGAACAGGCGACGGCGGCCAGCGGCAACGTCATCGCGCAAAGCATCATTTTCAGCTTTTGCATCGGCGAGTTCCTTCGTGTATTTTTCATCAATGGCGGCAACGTCGCGCTGGCGCTGCGTCATGTCGGTAATTGTCTCGTTCGCCAGCTTCAGGTTGTGAGTAGCAGTATCACGCTGGTACTTGTAAGTGATAGCGTTATTGCGGTAATGCTCTGTTGCCCATGCAAGTGCAGCAATCAGCAAAGTCACTGAGAGTTGCAACCAGTATTTTTTAAGTAATACAGGTAACAGATTCATACCAGCACCGATTTTGCTTTTTCAAAGCGCTCTCGCCGATCTCCGATGCCGTTCTGCCCTCCGTTGATTATCTGTGTAACGCGTACCATGTCGCCGGAATATTTCAGACACCCTTTAGTCGCGAAGAACCACGCTGCACTACGGGCAGCATACGTATCCTGTGCCAGTAGATCCGGATGGGCAACGAGCTCAGTTTTGATCCCGTTACCGCAATCACGGTAGTTGTTCAGACCTGTGATCTGGATAAGTCCACGCCCGCGGTAGTTCCAGCCGTCGCCAGGCCCGTTGTTACCCATTCGCTTGCTGTATACCAGATTAGCTATTGCACGCTGTCGCTCGAGCGGAAGCGCCTTCTCACAGGCTTTTCGCCCAAGAGTACTGGCCTGATCTGGAGTGATTCTCCCGGCGCGGATGAATCCGGTCAGCCCGGCGATACTGTAGTTGAAGCTCTCCACCAGCCTTGTAAAACCAGCGCTTTCATGTCCCGCCTGAGCAATGAACATGGCCTGATCCAGTGGAGCAGTAATACCGAATTCGCTCATTGCCGCCGTAATATGTGGATACCAGCGCGCGGCCAGTTCGGCGCTGATACCAGCCGCCTGCTGAAATTGAGACTCGTTCATGATTAAACCTTGTTATTATCCCCACCGATACGACCACTGATAAACTTCATTGCAAAGCCGCGGATCGCATCCACGCCGATAAGGCCGACGCCGCCACCAATCGCAACAGACAGGGACTTGGGCCAGCCGAAATATTCCAGCGCAGATGAGAAGGTCAACGTCAGGGCGCCGCAAAGCAGAATTTCGAGTGTCTTTTTCTTCCAGCCACCACTACCGCCAAAGTACGCAATACGCAGGCCAGCCATAAATAACGACATCAGAACAGCGCCCAGCGGCGTATCTCCTCGCCACCAGCTCTGGAACAGCTCCAGCCAGCCCTGCCAGGAATGGGGATCGTTGTGCATTTTCATAAGCCTCACCTCCGATAGCTCGGATGGCGCAGTGTGAAGTAGGAAGGCCGCCCGGTGGATTAACGACAAAACTCAGAGGGATTATTCCGGACGGCACAAACAGAAAAGCCCCGCACGATGGCGGGGCTTGAATTTGTTTGGTCGACGATTGAAGCTATGGCGACGATATCAGATTTACTCAAAATGTATGCTATTTAATTGACTTTTGCAATACCCTGCTGCGAAAAGGTCGCTTTTTGTTGTGATCTTGTTTTCACCAGACAAAGCAGAGATTCGGTATCAAGCCTCTTAAAGATGTTACTCATCGCGCGCCAGTAGTCCGCATAGTTGTGGCTCCAGTTGTCAGGCTTAACCCCGCACAGGCTGGCAAGCTCCTGTTGCTGGTAGACGTATCGTCCGGCCAGCCCCTCTCTGACATCCTGCGCCGCCAGCCAGATAAGTTTCTTCAGCCGTTCCACTGTCTTGCCAGCCATCTTCCTCCCTGCAAGCTGCTGTCTGAACTCGCACCACGCCCAACGTGTTATTTCGACCTGGTGTTCCCAGCAGGTATTCTCACTGTAATTCCACAACAACCACGCCTTGTAGTGTTCATCGAGTGAAAGAACCGCCCGGCGCCATGAGGCAGTGGAATATTCCACAGGCTTCACCAGCGGGATAGCGCTTCCTTTCGCCAGCGACTGCTTGCCGGGGATTGGCGGGTTATTTAACGTTATCCAGCTTTCTGTTTCCTCGTCCCAGATACGCTGTTTTTTTCGGGGATAGTTTTTCGTGTCGAATTGCACGTTCTCCAGCCAGGCCAAAAGCTGCCCTTTAGTCTCCCCGCTTAAATCGGCTGTCGCTACCATTAGCTGTTCACGTACATACTGGAGGTATAGAGCGTTCATTGAGTAAATCCTGTGAACTGATAAATACGAACAAAATTGCGCAGGATGCGGTAGTCAACCAACACCGACCCCGGACGGCGGTAAATACGGAGGCGCTGCCAGCGCATGCGGAGTATCTCGATCAGTTCTGGTTTCATGCGGCCTCCAGCTTTTTTAGCGCACGCAGATCCGCCAGAGCCGCGAGCCTGATTTCCTTCAGCTCCTCGACCGTCCAGCGGTGCGGGGTGTTATTGTTCTCGAGTGCCAGCACCGCCGCCTCACCGTAACGCTCAACCAGCGCGGTACGATATGCTTCGATGTTCCCTGATTTGTAGACGTTGCAGACATCACACTGAAGATGGATGTTGAAGCGAGTGAAGCGCAGATGCCCCGCGGCGGCCGTAGTCCTGTAATGGCCTGCATGCCATGCGAACGCCGTCTTCGTTCCACAGGAGATGCAACCGAGTCCTTCTGCCAGTTCGGTTTCGCGGCAAATGTCATTTACGGCGCGCTGCGTCAAGTCAATCCAGTGCTTCAGCGGCTTAACCGCGGCTTTCCGCTGGCGCCAGGCGGCGCGTTCTTTTTTCTCAGCGGCGCGCTGAAGTGATTGCGCCTTACGTTGCGCGGCTTCGTGAGCTTTTCTGGTCTGTTCTTTGCCGACGGCGCTGGCGCACTGGTACGAGCAAACGATCTGCCCCTCGCGTATCGGGTGAAACCACTGGCGGCATTCTTTGTTTGCGCACTTACGGCGCGGTAATTTAGCCATGTTCACCCCCAGACCTTTTGGCGTAAGGATTTTGGCGTCCGCACCCGGTGTGCATATTCAGGTAATTTCGCGCTGACAGTCCAGGTAATGAAGTCAGGGTTCAGGCTCTTTTCTGTCCTTACGCCCCGCTTCTGATAATCCGATATCAGCGTGTCGGCCTGCTCGGTTGTGCAGTCGTGATGATGGAACCAGGAGTATTTCATCGCCATCACCCCGCAAAGCTCATGAGCTGGGCGGCGGCGTTCTCGGCCTCGCGCTGGGTACGGAATGTCCGTGATAAAATCCACCGCCAGAGCACATCAAGCGCGGATTTATACAACTGCTGAAATTCGACCTCATCCATGCTGGAAAAAGCGATGCTGCGGGGATGTTTGCGAAGGGTGCCGTCCGGTAACTGGATGGCGTCATAGTGACCAGCCTCAACCGTCACCCATGCGCGGTATGCATCGAAAGATTTACACAGGCTAATCCCGTTTGTTACCCGGCGGTTTGCAATCTGTTCCAGATACTGTTCAGCCGCATCCAGTAATGCGCTTTCATTCCCGCCATATGCAGCGAGAAACTTTGCATAACCGTTTACCAGTTTGCGCTCATTGGCAGAAATGGCGCCGCCGGTGGGTTCCCAGTATTCAAACCCAAGATTAAGCAACGCGAAAAAGCGGCGATGGAATGCAGGATTCCTCACCTGGCGGAACTCAGCCACCAGCACGGCACCGAGTTTAATTTTTGATTGCAGAATTTCGCTGGTCTCCGGCGTAGCGGGGATCAGAATTCCAGATGACTGCTTGATGAGTTGTAATTCGTGCGCCATGGTGTTCTCCGTGGCGCAGCAGGTGCAGGTTGTTCAGGCCTACATTTGAAGTGTATCAAAGCAACGGGTAATTCGATAGCCTGCCTTTTCTAACATTTGCGTAAATAATGTTGGAGTTCCAACTATGTCATCAGGGTGAAGGGGAACAAAAGATATCTCGTCACCACGACGATACATCAGGGCGCGTCCGCTATCCGGAATACTACCGAACCTTGCCACTACACAATGATCGTAACAACGTATAACCGCATACCCTGATTCTGGTAAGTCTTCTAACATGTAACCCCCCGTCACACTGACTTTATTTCTGGAAACGTCTGCGACTCCACGATGCTTAATATGCATAAAACCAGTCGTCAGCGCTTTCCCACGTTTCCTGCAGAATGCTCTGTATACGTTTTTTATCGCCATCAGCAGCACCGACGATACTCAGACCATCCTGACTGCCTCGACGGATGGTTAAGTTGCAGTTTTCATACTGATTCTGGAGACGGGTAATTAGTTCTTTTTCCAGTGCAGGAACTGCCCCTTCCGGAAGCTGTTTTGTCCGGCTGATAACAAGCTCAATTCTCATAATTCCCTCTACATTTAACTACTGTATATAAACACAGTATACCTGTTAGAAAGAATATTCAAGAGGTGAATAGCACTTTTTGCAAAAGCTAGCCTGTTGTTTCATATCAGATTTCAGGCGGGAAAACCCGCCGCAGCGGGTTAAATTGTCTAAAGTTTTTAGACTGCAATCTCATTCGGCTGGCAAAGCTCTGGCAGGTTTGCCCATACTAGCGCCTCAGCATAGAGAAGCTACATAACCTGCTAGGAGGACTTAAACGCCATTTTTGTGCTACCCATTTTCAGTTTTCCTTGCCGATGAAGCTCATTTAGCAGCCAAAAAGCTCCCAAGTTAGAGATGCAAAACGCCATAGCAACCAACTTACAAATTCGCCTCCGATTATCAGGAAAGTCCTTAGGAATATCATTCATAAAGGCGATAGAACTTGCGCCAAAATTAGTGATGGATGTTATTGGGGTGCTGTCAATTAGTGAGGCATGGTTAATATCATCAACGGGGACACTCATTATCGAGTAGTCAATACGTTCCACATCTTCATCGGTTATTATATACTCGATTTTATGAGCATACTTATTACGAATATTGTTCATTTCCGTGAGGCATTTAGCCAATGAAACAGGAAGACCAAGTGCGACGGCGGTTTTAATCTTAGGCATAAAGTATTTGTCAACATCTACAAACTTTTCGGTTCCTTCTCGACGGAGATTTTCGATTACTATTGAAAGAAAGTTTTCATGTATAAGATTGAGTTTGATTAATGCGGCCGATTCATCAACAAATTCAGTAATGGGAACATACTTCTGAGGATCAAGAAAGTAGCCCAAATTGTGGTCGATCGACGTTCCTGTTGACTGTTCAACTCTAGAGTATTTCATTAAATGCTCCTGTGATTTGTTCCATTAGCCTTAAAAAGACATTACTTTCATCATTATTAAGAAATGATATAACCAAAATCTTAATATGCTTTGATTTAGATTTGGTTTTATTTTGTTATCCATTTGCTAAGCATGGCAGCGCGGCAGGCGTTCCAGATTTTCTGAGCTAGGAACTTATCGCCAACGTTATGCGCCAGCAGACTGACAATTTGACCAGCCAGACCTTTTGGCATTTCCTCCGGCGCTAGCGGGGCGCTGTACTCATGTGCCACAGCCATTTGTGGGTGATTGGGATTATTACACGGCACTCCACACACCTCACAGACAGCGTGCAATACCCCGCCCAGCCTGCGGCGCTCCTGTAGTTCTCGCATCGCCGCTGCAATATCGGTGCAGTCAGTCAAAACTGAATCGTCGCAGATTTCAGCGCGCGCCAGAATTTCAGCTATTTTCCTGTCTGTTAGTTTGTTATTGCTCATCTCAATACATCCTCCACACTGATTAACCCTTTACGGCTCAAATAGTCCATTGCGGCACCGTGTAACTTGCTATTCGGTCTGGCTTTTCTGAGTGAACAGGCCAGTCGTTTAACCCACATCGTTAATTCGTCCACTTGCTTTTCTGTCCGGTCTGCTCGCTCGCCTTCTGATTCTGCCAAACCGTGGTAATGCCACTTTTCAGCCTCATATGTGCTGGCGTATCCCTTCTCTTTTTCCAGCTCATCCAGCAGCGCTTCAGCAGCGATATATACTTCCTGTTTCTTACGGTCTGCCGGATCGTTGTAGTGGTCTTGCATGTAGAGGAACTCTTCACGTAGCGCCTGTTTGCTGATTGTCATGCTGCACCGCCTTCAACGCGTTTAAATTCAATCACCCACACCCAGGGGTTAGCCGCCCAAGATCCTTCGCCGTAGATGGATTTCCATAGATATCGGTAACCATCAACGAGCAGATCACCAAACCCTGTATCAGTTACTCCCTCTGCTTCGGCGTCGGATTCAGTAATTGAGTTGAGGCGCTCAACTCGAACTCCGGTAATCTCCAGCGTGATACGGCTTGCCCAGCGCGGCATATGAATAGACGGCGTCCACTTCTCTGGTGTGGCTGGTGTATTGCAAACCGCAACGGGAACGCGATGAGTTTGCTCAGTCCAGGAGTTTCGGACACTGGCCCGGTAGACCAGCGTGGCGACATCCGTTGCCCGGCTATGGACACGAAATGTTTCCCGCACCCAGATGCGATCGCCTGGCTTACCATAAGGGCTATTCCAGTAGTTGTGCGCCGCCAGCTCACCGGCCAATTCGTTGCCTGCTAACTCACACCCCATGTTCTTATCGATTAATGGGAACTTAACCGGACGCCGCGTCTGCGTCTTCCGACCGTCGAGAATTGCCCGCACCATCTCAGCGTTAAAAATCATTCCACGTTCTTTCATTTGGTTGCTCCTGTTAAATCAGACCGGCGTCTTTGCGTTGTTTGTATTTCGCCATTAACATCTCGGCTGGCGTTGGACCGCGATCCCGCGACGGCGCGGCTAAAGCGCGACGAACAGGCGGTATGGGTTTACCTGCAAGAGCCCGCTTTTCCCACTCATGCAGAATGTCGCCAGCGGCCCGGATAAGTTCTTTTTCACTGAGTTGCCCTTCCATTCCCCGGCGGCGCAGCTCCAGGCAGACGTGGTAATACAGCGGATTTTTATCTCGCCATGGGAACTGCTCACTGGTCGGATAACGGAAAACAAGCTTCCGCCAACGCCAGTATTCGCCCATGATGTCGTCAACACTGACCCCTAGTGCTCCACTCCCCTCACGGCACCACGCTACAAACTGTCCCGGCGATGGCAGAAACGGACGCTCCTGACGGCGGGCGACACGCATTCCGGCAGCTACTTGTTCCATGGTGGTAATGCCATTCTCACGGAAGGCCAGAACCCACTGGCGCCGGATTTCGTTCATCTCGGCCTGGCTGCGATTAGCCGTGGTAGCAGGGAACGCGGCCATAAGCTGGCTGAACACGTTGTTGATGACCTTAGCAACCTGCTCAACTTGCGGTTTATCGTCATGCTGTTCCGGCATGTTGTTGGCAATACGGCGCATCTGCTCACGGTCAAAATTAACCATCTGCACAGCAATGTTTTTCATAGCTCCACTCCGTAAATCCAGTCAGTGTTATTCAGGTCAAGTTTTGGCTTAGAGGCAGTTGTTCCAGTCTGTTGCTTGTTGCGGTTGATATCGAGTTGAGTCCACTTTTCGCGGAGCTTTGCCGGGCTAATGACGTTGCCAGCCCAGAAGCTGTCATGGCACGCCCAGCGAAACAGCACGCACATGTCGCGATGTGTTCGTCCGTCACATTCACGCATCAGGCGTATATCGTTAGCCCATCCTGCCAGGTTAGGTTTTCTGGCTGATGGAGAAATGGTTTTTATCAGGTCAAACATCCACTCGGCAGCAGTTAGGTCTTCAGCAGTTCCCCACTTGTTGCCTCTCTGAATCGCTGCTTCGGGTTTTAGAACATGAGGTTTCTTTCCTGGCTTGTCAGAGGATTCGTCAGAATTCTCGGACGTAGATCTTTTAATATTGTCTTTTGTTAGTTTGTCTTTTGTGGTTAGCAACTTCTGCTTAGGTGCGTTAGCAACTTCCGCTAAGGTTTTCTTAGCAGGTTTAGCTAATGTTTTGCAGAATCCGTTATTTTTAGTTTGCCACTCGGAAATATGGATATTCATACCAACCCTGCGGCCTTCCTGAATCAGTACCTTCTTCCTGATCAGACTGTTTTTTGCTGTCGAGCAATGGGTATGATGCTTCTGAATCATCTCCTCTAGCTGCTCGTTGCTGATCCAGTCCATTTTCTTGTTGTATCCATACGTTTTGCGCCATACGGCCATCAGGATGCACAGCTCAGTCTCCGGCAAACCAGAACACATCACGGCATCCAGAAGTTCATTTGCCAGGCGCGTATAGCCATCATCGAGATCTGCCACGCGCAGCTCCTTAGGTGCCACGTCAGGCACAGGAAAATTGATTACTTCGGCAGTGTTTGCCATAATTACTCCTGTGAATTGATCCAGTTAATTCCACCTGAAAGCCGTTGGTGACCCCTCACCGCGGCTTTCGCCTTTTTGGTTGCTGCCATTTTCAGTCCCACCCCAGCGCATCCGGCCTGGCTCGTTCAGCCTTTAGCCCGGCATCAGCGAGAATCTCTACGGCTGTGAGATAGTTTCTGGATACCAGTACCGCCTCCGGTGGCGCGGCCTGAATCCCAAGAAAAGCCAGCTCTTTCGCCATGTTGCAGAAATATCCCTCAGCTTTACGCCTGCTGACTGTCGACTCGCTGATGCCCATATGCTCGGCGTATGATTTCTGCCCTACTGATGCAAGCCGGTTGAGCAGGACACTCTCTATCTCAACCGGGTTGATTTCTGGTGGGTCTAACTTTCGTGCAATTGCGTTCTCCATTCGTGATAATCCTCATCATTGCGGAAGGCCGTCAGTTGGATTGGGGTAAAGATCCGGGCGTAACTCATGGGGTGTGACTTTCCACATAAGAGCCCTACTAGCATTGATGACCTCTCTGCCAGCAACCCCGTTTCGAAACCACGCTGAAACAGTTTGTGAGTTTTTGCCTAAGCGGCGGGCTAGCTCGGACTGGCTGCCGCACACCGATAGGATTTTTTTTTGTACTTCTTTGTCCATATGACCTCCTAATTTTGTTATCACATGATTGATAATTTAATTATCAGTGTCAAGTAAATTAACTGGTCACATATGAAATAAAACTTTGTATGCTGATTAGTCAGTAAAATTTGGAATTGATTATGAAATTCGAAGAGCGTCTACAGCAGGCCATAGATGAGGCGGGAATATCACAGTCAGAATTAGGTCGCCGGGTGGGTGTAAACTCTCAATCGGTGAGCGGATGGTGTAACTCAGGCATACTTCCACGTAAAGATAAGCTTGAAATGCTCCCCGCAGCACTGGGGAAGCCGCTGTATTGGTTTTTCATGACCAGTGAAGAAGAATCAGACATGAAGTCTGCCATTGACAGCAAGACTGTGCTTAACGAACGGCAGAAAAAGCTTTTGTTCGTATTTGACCAGCTTCCTGAAGAAGAACAAGACAGGTTCATTAGTTTAGCCGCTACCCGGCTTGATGAGCTTGATCGCTTCATGGCTGAATATCTGAAGCGCAGAAAGATTGAACCTCCACCCGAGTAATACTTTCTTCACAAAACATACCGCCTAAATGGCGGTTTTTTTTCGCCTTAATCCTACCTTTCGCATCACCCTTCTAAAAAATAAAACATCAATGATAATTTATTTATCAATTTTCATTTGACTGTTGATAATTTTATTTGTAGTGTTATCTCATCAAAACGCAGCAACGAGTCATCAAGGCAGGACGCCCACGAAGTAGCCGCCCGGGGCATACGAAGACCGGGATGAGATGGCAAGGTTAACGCGCAGCAGGTGATAAACGTTCCGCTGGCCGGCGATAAGGCACGAGGATGAGAATGATTGATTTCGCACGTAAACCAGCTCGACAGCAGGCCGTCCCGCTCAACCGGATTGAGGTTTTAATCCGCCGCCTCTGCTACCTGCTGGCGCAGAAAGGAGATCCGGATGCTTAAACAATGCGGTTACTGCCGCAAATCCATTGATGAAGGCAAAGAAGTAAAAAACACACTTCTCTATCGCAACGGCTCGCAACTGGCGCGCAAAGAAAAGGAATATTGTTCCAGGCAGTGCGCTGAATACGACCAGATGGCGCACGAAAGTTAAATAGTAGTTCCGAAATATGAAATGAAAGATTCGCCATTAATTTGGCGTGGCTTCCTACACCCTGAATTTAAGACTGGAGAACTTATGGAAATCGTAAAAATCGAAATGAACCTGAAAGCAGTTAATAAGAGCATTGCTTTATTCAATTGCGAAAAGAAAGTCTCAGGCGTTATTCACTCAAATTCAACTGGCGAAACTACTGTGATTCTCGACGGTGGATATGTACTCGGAAAGTTCGACTGTCCTCATTGTGCTGTAGAAGCCATTTCGCTGCTCACAGTCAAGGTAAGTGATGGAGAACAAGCAGGGTTTGGTAATTACCGAAGTTACAAGCTTGATTACTCAGAAAAATTTTATCAGACCATCCATTAAGAAAACGCCCACCGAAGCGGGCGTGCCCTGTCCGGTCCAACCGACCAAAGCGAACCGGACCTAACAACCAGATATATCGGGGTGCTGTTAAGGCACCTCCATTCTACACGAATTGAGGACAAAACAATGAGTGGAACTAATCCTGTATTTTTAGTCCGCAAAGCAAAGAAATCATCAGGCCAGAAAGACGCTGTACTCTGGTGCAGTGATGATTTTGAAGCGGCAAATGCAACACTGGATTATCTTCTGATTAAATCCGGTGCGAAGCTGAAAGATTATTTCAAAGCTGTCGCTACTAATTTCCCTGTCGTTAACGAGCTGCCGCCGGAAGGCGAACTGAGCCTCACTTTCTGCGATTACTATCAACTCGCTAAAGACAATATGACCTGGACGCAAATCCCCGGCGTCACCCTGCCATCATCTGAAGCAGCCGCCGCGGCGCGCCAGCATATCGTCGATGGTGTTGATACCGAAACAGGCGAAGTGCTGGAAGACCACACCGAAAATTTTGGTAACGAAAGCAACAGCCCTGCCCAGGCAACAGCCCCAGCCCCCGAGCTGACTGTTGTCGCAACTATGCCTCTCCGTCACCGCGTTCTTGCTCAGTACATAGGTGAAGGTGAGTATCTTTATCACGTCGACGCCTCCCAGAAAAAAGAAATTCTGCGTCTCGAAATGGACACCGATAATTCATATGTCCAGAACCTGCTGCTTGCCGCCGAGAATGTTGAAGCGTTCAAGAAAGCCATTGAACATGACATTCACAAAATAGTGAATGCCGTTAAAAAAGTATTCCCTGTCGATGGAAAAACTCCTGAACTGGCGACTGTTATCCAGTTCCTTAAAACATGGTTCGAGACGGAGCATATCGATCGCGGTTTGCTCGTTAAGGAGTGGGCGAAAGGCAACCGTGTATCGGCTATTCAACGCACTGAAAGCGGCGCCAACGCTGGCGGTGGCAATAAGACTGACCGTAACCCTGATTACGAACACACTCTCGATACTCTGGACGTAGAGATTGCAATGGCCACTTTGCCTATGGACTTTAATATCTATGAGCTACCTGGCAGCGTTTACCGTCGCGCAAAAGAAATCGTAAAGAAAAAGGAAAGTCCATTCAAAGAATGGTCCGCAGCACTTCGCGCAACGCCCGGTATCCTGGATTATTCCCGCGCCGCTATTTTCGCGCTGATCCGAAGCGCACACCCTGAGTTTTATCACTACCCCGGACGCCTTCAGGGGTATATCAACGCCAACTTAACGGAGACTGATCACGAGAACCCCACCGAGGAAGCTCTCACGGCTGCCCGACACACTCCGGAAAAAGACGCGGTAGAAGAAGCCAACCGACAGCTTGCCGCCGCGCGCGGTGAATATGTGGAAGGCATCAGCGACCCGAACGACCCAAAATGGGTGAAGACCGGGACAAGCCAGCCGACCACCGAACCTGAACTGGTTAAAAATGTCGGCAACGGTATTTTCGACGTGTCCGCTTTAATGCAGAACTCATCAACTCATGGCACAGAAACGAATCCGGAGATCACCAGCAATGTGCAGGTTCAAGAAGCTGACAGTGATGAAAAACAGGCTGGTGATGCGGTGCAGGCAGGCGAAGGCGATCTGGGTACTGGTAAAGAAGCAGTTACCGTAGAGGCTGAAACGCACCAGAACAACGATTCTGTGAGCCAATCTGAACCTGAGGCGCAACAAAACGTACCGGAATCGCAACAAGAAGAGCCAGAAGCAGCCTGGCCGGAATACTTCGAGCCGGGCCGCTATGAAGGTGTACCAAACGAGGTTTACCACGCCGCCAACGGGATCAGCTCAACTCAGGTGAAAGATGCTCGCGTGTCGCTGATGTACTTTAACGCGCGTCACGTAGAGAAGACTATCGTCAAAGAGCGCTCTCCAGTGCTTGATATGGGCAACCTGGTACATGCTCTGGCTCTACAGCCGGAAAACCTCGAAGCGGAGTTCAGCGTAGAGCCGGAGATCCCTGAGGGTGCTTTCACCACCACCGCCACCCTGCGCGAGTTCATCGACGCGCACAACGCCAGCCTGCCAGCGCTGCTGAGTGCTGACGATATCAAAGCGCTGCTGGAAAAGTACAACGCCACCCTGCCGTCGCAGATGCCGCTTGGAGCTTCGGTAGATGAAACCTATGCATCGTATGAGCAGCTTCCCGAAGAATTCCAGCGCATTGAAAACGGCACCAAACATACAGCCACGGCGATGAAAGCCTGCATCAAAGAGTACAACGCCACCCTGCCCGCGCCGGTTAAAACCAGCGGCAGCCGTGACGCGCTGCTGGAGCAACTGGCAATAATCAACCCTGACCTGGTCGCTCAGGAAGCGCAAAAATCGTCGCCGTTGAAAGTATCTGGCACGAAGGCCGATCTGATTCAGGCCGTGAAATCAGTCAACCCGGCAGCGGTATTCGCCGACGAATTGCTGGATGCGTGGCGGGAGAACACCGAAGGGAAAGTGCTGGTCACCCGCCAACAGCTCAGCACCGCGCTGAACATTCAGAAAGCCCTGCTGGAGCACCCGACCGCCGGCAAATTGCTGACTCACCCAAGCCGCGCTGTCGAGGTTAGCTATTTTGGGATTGATGAGGAAACCGGGTTGGAAGTTCGGGTACGCCCTGACCTTGAGCTCGATATGGGCGGCCTGCGCATTGGCGCCGACCTGAAAACTATCAGCATGTGGAACATCAAGCAGGAAGGCCTGCGTGCGAAGTTGCACCGGGAAATCATCGATCGGGACTATCACCTGAGCGCGGCCATGTACTGCGAAACTGCGGCGCTGGACCAGTTTTTCTGGATTTTCGTCAACAAAGACGAGAACTACCACTGGGTCGCCATCATTGAGGCGTCTACCCAGTTGCTGGAACTTGGCATGCTGGAATACCGCAAAACAATGCGAGCGATAGCAAACGGCTTCGACACTGGTGAATGGCCAGCGCCTATCACAGAAGACTACACCGACGAACTGAACGATTTTGATGTGCGCCGCCTTGAAGCGTTGCGCGTACAGGCATAAGGGGAAAATCATGGAAAACACAAATATTGTTACCACTGAGCAGCAGGCACCAAACACCATTTCTGCCAGTAACGCAATTTTTAACGTTCAGGCACTGGGTCAGTTAACAGCTTTCGCTAACCTGATGGCAGACTCACAGGTGACGGTACCGGCACACCTTGCAGGGAAACCAGCCGACTGTATGGCTATCGTCATGCAGGCTATGCAATGGGGTATGAATCCTTACGCTGTAGCGCAGAAAACACACCTGGTTAACGGTGTTCTTGGTTACGAGGCACAACTGGTCAACGCAGTAATCGCAAGCTCCAGTGCCATTCATGGCCGTTTTCATTACCGCTATGGGGGTGACTGGGAGCGCTGCACCAGGACACAGGAAATCACACGCGATAAAAACGGTAAAAATGGGAAGTACACCGTCACTGAGCGCGTTCGTGGCTGGACGGATGAGGACGAGATCGGCCTGTTCGTTCAGGTTGGTGCCATTCTGCGAGGTGAATCTGAAATCACCTGGGGAGAACCTCTTTACCTCTCCGGCGTTGTTACCCGCAATTCTCCGCTATGGGTTTCAAACCCTAAACAGCAAATTGCCTATCTGGGCGTTAAATATTGGGCTCGCCTGTACTGCCCGGAAGTGATCCTCGGCGTGTACAGCCCTGATGAGGTTGAGCAACGAGAAGAACGAGAGATTAACCCTGTTCCAGCCCAGCGCATGAGCGTTCAGGAAATCACCAGCGAGGTTAGCACCACGACCAGCGCGCAGGAGTCGGCAACTAACGTTGATGCTGTTGCCGACGATCTTCGCGAACGCATTGATACAGCAAGTTCCGTTGATCAGGCAAAAGCAATCCGTGCGGATATCGAATCACAGAAAGCGTTGCTGGGTACTGCGCTGTTCACCGAATTAAAAAACAAAGCAGTGAAGCGCTATTACCAGGTCGATGCACAGAACAAAGTCGAGGCAGTGATCAACTCAATTCCAAACCCTGGCGAACCGGAAGCCGCAGAGATGTTTGCTAAAGCTGAAAGCACGCTTAGCGCTGCTAAACGTCATCTTGGCGACGAACTGCACGATAAGTACCGCGTCACCCTGGATGATATGAAACCGGAATACATCGGCTAATTGCATCGGGAGGGGTTACGCCCTCCCGCCTGAGGAGGTTTTATGCGCCTTATAAATCGCAGTAAGCAATCCCCATTGGGTCGTCGCGCATGTGATGTTGCACTGGCGGCGCATCATGAGAAGTTCGGCGATTACGGCAGACAAAAGCACGTTACCAATTACACCGTTGTAGTGGATGGCGTAAAGGTTCCTGTCGAAGTAGTTAACCGGCCCACCAGCTACGTAGCCACCGCAATGATCGGCGTTCGGAAACTTAGAAATCTGCCGGCACAGGCAAAATGAATATTAGCGATGGCCTGTTGCGGGGCCACTGGAGAAAACGATGAGCAAAAAAATTAGAGACTTTGAATTGATGAGCACCAGCGAAATTTGCTGTCAGCTAAGGATTTCTTCCAGGACGCTGGATCGTTACCGAAAACGACCAAGCGACAACAACCCATTCCCGGAACCAGACTGTTCATATATGGGTGGCTCCAACAAATGGCTTAAAACTAAAGTCACCGCTTGGCAGATTAAAGAGATGTCACGATCAACCCGTAAGCCGATGTCTCACCTGAATCTAACCCGTGATGATAAAGGCCGCCTCACCCGACCTGACGCGGCGTGAACTCCAGAATGTCGGGCTCGACGATGCTCATAAGTCGGGCCCACCACTTACCATATGCCACTCTCATTTCCTCAACATAGGTGTGCTTGTCGTACACCGACCACACACCTGGCAGTTTGTGCCCGAGCATTATCTCGGCGATATGAGGCTCGGTTAGCTCTGAGAAATTCGTTCGCGCAGTTCTGCGTAGGTCATGAATAGTAAAGTGTGGGACCTGCTCGTTATAAGCCTTCAGCATGAACTTAACCAGGTTGCTACTGATGCTCATGTGAAAGCCTTCGCTCATCGGTTTGTCTTCGTATTTTGAAAAAACAAAGCGTCCAGGCGCCAGCTCAATGGCCCGTTTTATCAGCGGGAGCATTTCCGGAATGATAGGTCGAATTATTGGTTTTTTTGTCTTCCGCCCTGTCTTGTGGTTTTCCCATGGAACAGTCCAGATCCCTTCTTCAAAATCAAAATGTGCGACTTCAGCCTGCCGGAGTTCGCCGACCCTGCACGCCCATATAAGTGACAATTTATAGAGGATCTTGTTGCGCTCAATGAGGCGGGAATCCTCAATGGCTCGCCAGACTATCGCCAGCTCTTTGCGGTCCAGGGTTCGCTCGCCCATTTGTTTCTGGATGCCGAAATCACGGCCAGACATTTCGGATAGCGGGTTAACCTCAAGCAGTTGCCGTTTTACCGCCCAAGAATAACACTGCCGCCCGTTGCTGATTACGCGCCTGGTGATCTCACTGTATGCCTGAGCCAATCTGTCCAGGACGGTGAGCCAGTTGTGCAGCGTGAGCTGATGTGCAGGGTATTTCCCTAGCTTGGGGAAAACGTGCAATTCGAATGTACGTAAAATCTGCCCTGCCGTTTCTTTCTGAACGCACACCATTGAATGCCATTCGCGAAACAGCTCTTCGAAGGTGTACCGGCTGTTAATCTTGGCTTTGTCGAGGCTTTGCCTGATCCGTGGGTTTTCGCCACGGGCAAGAATGGCGGCCCACTTAGCGACTTCATCGCGCGCGGCTTTTAACCCGAACTCCGGATAGCTGCCGATCGTCATCTTGTCCTGTTTGCCCAGGAAGCGGAATCGGTAGAAAAAAGTAACAGCCCCCTTTTTGGAGATACGTACCCACAGACCATCACGGTCTGCCTTTTCTTCAACTTTGTCTCGTTCGCGCCCAAGGCACGACTTTAGATAACTATCTGAAATAGCCATGATTTGTCCCTGCGTGTGTCCATCAGAACGGGAGGTAATGTGTCCATCATAGGATATGGACGCGCTGGTGGACACAAAAACCATGACTTATGATGTCGTAGGTTGACTGTACATGCAAACAGTATTGTTTTTGGGAAAGCTGATTTTATGGGGATCTTGAGGCGTTTTTGTCGGAAGTTTGCGGGGGCTGGCGTGCTATCAATTATCGATGTGAGCAATGATCGAAAAGTTACGTATGTTCTTCATAGAGATAAATTATTATGCCTTACGCCTGGTTGACCAGACTTTAGAGGTCGCTGTTCTGAGCTTAACGTCTGTTTTAACTGAAACGCCGCATTCTACACTACAACGCTAAGGCGAGGAAATGTTCATAGTGTAAGGAGAACGGGAACTGGAAAACGCCTCGCTTTTTTCCTGTAAAACACCGCAACGCAGGAAAAGCGCATGCTTATCGGGACAACAACCCAACGCGGCAGGTGTACCGTTGGGCAAAACGTTTACTGGCGCGTTTCGATTGAGGTAGTTTCGACGCGAACAAGGTCCGGCGGGAGGGCAACGTTTAAAATCACCGGCTGCCAGGCGTCGCGCTCCGCCAGTTTTCGGGAATAGCCGCGGGCAACCAGAAAACCGCCCACGCCGCCCAACACGGCCCCGCTTAATGCGGCAAGGTCAGATCCAAACAGCATCTGAAAAAGCGCCGCACAAAGAAATAGCCCCGCTAAAGGCGACATATAGACCAGCAACGCCGAACCTAAAAGGCTTTTTTCGGCGATGCCCAACTCGACTTTCTGCCCCGGCGCCAGCGGCTCCGCGCTTGGCACAACAATGGTATGCGTGGTTTGCGGCCCTAATTTATTCAGCACGCGACTGCCGCATCCCGCACGGGAGGCGCAGCTGCTGCATGACGCTTTAACGTCGCAGCTCACCACCGCCTGACCATTCTGCCAGGAGACAACGGTTGCCCACTCTTTAATCATTGTACTGCCCTGAATTTGATACTGTCGGCAATGCGCTTCGCCGTTTGCGGCGGAAGCTCGCCGACAATGGTGATTTCCGCGTTGTCGCGAACGCTGCTATAAACCGTTCGGCGCCCGGTACGCAGCATCTGATCGCTGCTGTTTTGCGTCGCCCGGTTCACATTGACGGAAAAGCTAAACAGACCGTCAGAATAAAGCCGCGATTCGATAGGCAGGTTATCCATCGTCGGCAACGGACGACGGCTGCTGGAAACTTCGCTAAAGCCTTGCGGTACCCAGGATGGACTCCAGTTAAATTTCGTTTTTTCGCCACCGGGAACAGAAAGCAGCGGCGGCAGATTCGCCTTCGCCAGCGCCTGCATGTTGCTGCCGATATCCTGACTCACCGTGAACGCAATAACGCGGAACTGCTCCAGCGTCTCGCCATCGCGATCCAGCAGATCAACGCGCATCGGCAGTTTGGTGTCCATGTCCATCCAGACGATATAGCTGTAACGCGTACCATCGCGCGCCACAACGCGGATAACTTCGCACAATCTGTCTGCGATACGGGTGCGTCCGACAGAAATAAAGTCGTAGTAAGGCGCCAGGCGCTTGAAGTCGGTGTAAATCAGGGAAGGCAGAGAATCGACAATATAATCACCGTTCAGGGTGAACGGCTCAAGGCCCGGTTCAAAATAACTGATTTCATTACCACGCTGTACGACCTCCCGGCGGGGACCGTCCAACTGTAGCAATTGCGCAAGCGGGCGACTATCCAGGCGTGCGTGTCGATAACGTAGAGATTCAACGCCTTGTTTCGTGATGCTGACGAATGACAGCTCGTAATTCAGTGACTGACTGGCGATGTTCATCTGCTGCAATAACGCCCCGGACGCAGGGTCGGCCGAGGCGTTTACTGAGAAGAACAGGCTAGCCGCCACAAGGGACATGGCAAACCAAAGTTGCTTCATTACTGCGATTGCGTTCCTAAAGTTTGGATTCCTGGCACCTGTACCGCGGCTTGCTGGGTTTGCGCCTGCTCAAACTGAAGCTGTTCGGAGTGCAGTCGGCGCTGCAGTTCATAGTCCTGCAACATGGCATTAATGCGACGACGCTGCTCCTGTACCTGCTGTTGCTGACTGCCGACAGGCGCTGCTTCAGAAGGCACTCCCAGACTTACCGGGCTGGCTTTCCCCATCATAGGCAGGGTATTGAAAACCGGCGTTTCAGGTTGTTGGGATGTTTCAGATTGCCCATTATAGTGCTGGACACCGACGATAACTGCAAGTGAAACGCACGCCGCCACGCCCATTTGGGTAAGCTGCGCCGCCCACGGACGCACTTTTTTCCAGAACGGCATTTTCTGCCATTGCTGCGGAGCGGGTTGGGCCTCAGGGATTAATGGCGACACCTGACGTACTGGCTCGTTTTCAATAGCGGCCATCACGCGAGCGGATATATCGAAATGGAGAACGTCAGGCGTATCCCCCCGCATTGAATCGCGGATCAGGTGATAACTCTCCCAGGTTTTCTGCATTTCCGGGTCGTGCGTAAGCGCTTTGAGCAGCTCACTATCCAACGTTTCGCCATCCATCAAAGCGGAAAGTTTTTCTTTCTGCATGCCTAATACCTTTTCCAGTATCCCGCTATCGTCAACGCCTGATAAGCGGTTGAACTTTATTATCAATAGCTTCCCGCGCCCGGAAGATACGTGAACGCACCGTCCCCACCGGACAATCCATGATAGCCGCTATCTCTTCATAGCTCAGGCCATCCAGCTCCCGTAAGGTGATTGCCATACGTAAATCTTCCGGGAGGGACTCAATAGTTCGGAAAACTATCTGTCTCAGTTCTTCTGACAACATTAAGTTCTCAGGGTTCGAAATTTCTTTCAGCGCGCCGCCGCTTTCAAAGTTTTCTGCTTCAATCGCGTCTACATCACTGGAAGGCGGACGACGCCCCTGCGCAACCAGGTAGTTCTTCGCGGTATTGACCGCAATGCGATACAACCAGGTATAAAAAGCGCTATCCCCCCGGAAAGAATCCAGCGCGCGATAGGCCTTAATAAATGATTCCTGTACGACATCGGGAACGTCGCCCGATGGCACATAGCGGGAAACCAGACTCGCCACTTTATGCTGGTAGCGCACTACCAGTAAGTTAAAGGCTTTCTGATCTCCCTTCTGGACCCGTTCAACCAGGACCTGGTCCGTTAACTGCTCGCTCATCCGAGGTAATGTCTCCCCAAACCAAATTTCCACGCGCTTTCGAAACGCCACTCCATAAGCCGCACTATGAGCAAGCAACAGGTTAGAGTGTCTATGTTTCGTAAAGTTCCGTTACGCATTTGTTTTTGTTTGTCATGTTGTAGACAGGTCTTATCTTCCATTATAAGTCTACAGATGCTGAACAACGCACTATCTGTACAGAAATGCCCATTTCGTCGTTTGCAGAGTAACCTAACAGCATCTTTATTTCACTACAAAATCCGACGCTAACACCCTGCCCTATAAAATATTTTTTGCCGTTTATCTCTCGCCGTATTTTTATTTTATGTTTAATAAGCACAACACCAGCGAAATCATCACGTGCTTTTTAGCGCCATATAGTGCTAATCTGCCGCAACCGTGTTTAGTAAATTAAACAAAAACCATGATGACAACTCCTGAACTGTCCTGTGATGTGTTAATTATCGGCAGCGGCGCGGCCGGACTCTCGCTGGCGCTGCGTCTGGCTGAAAAACATAAGGTTATCGTCCTGAGTAAAGGGCCGGTGAGCGAGGGCTCCACGTTTTATGCGCAGGGCGGTATTGCCGCCGTGTTTGATGAAACCGACAGTATTGCGTCGCATGTCGAAGATACGCTGATTGCCGGCGCCGGAATTTGCGATCGCCACGCGGTGGAGTTTGTCGCCAGCAACGCTCGTACCTGCGTGCAGTGGCTTATCGATCAGGGCGTGCTGTTTGATACGCATGTCCAGCCAAACGGCAAGGAGAGCTATCATCTCACGCGTGAAGGCGGCCATAGCCATCGCCGTATCCTTCATGCCGCTGACGCTACCGGAAAGGAAGTCGAAACCACGTTGGTCAGTCGGGCGCAAAATCATCCTAATATTCAGGTGCTGGAACGCAGCAACGCCGTTGATTTAATTATCTCCGATAAAATGGGTCTGCCAGGGCCTCGCCGGGTCGTCGGCGCCTGGATCTGGAATCGCAATAAAGAGTGGGTTGAAACCTGTCATGCGAAGTCGGTGGTGCTGGCGACCGGCGGCGCCTCAAAGGTGTATCAATATACCACTAACCCGGATATTTCCTCCGGCGACGGTATCGCGATGGCCTGGCGCGCGGGCTGTCGGGTCGCTAATCTGGAATTTAACCAGTTTCATCCCACCGCCCTTTATCACCCGCAGGCGCGTAATTTTCTCCTTACCGAAGCGCTGCGCGGCGAAGGCGCATACCTTAAACGTCCGGACGGTTCACGGTTTATGCCGGACGTTGACGAACGCGGGGAACTGGCGCCGCGCGATATTGTCGCCCGCGCTATTGACCATGAGATGAAACGACTCGGCGCAGACTGTATGTTTCTCGATATCAGCCACAAGCCTGACGATTTTGTCCGCCAACACTTCCCGATGATCTATGCGAAACTGCTCGATTTGGGGATGGATTTAACCAAAGAACCGATTCCCGTTGTTCCTGCCGCGCACTATACCTGCGGCGGCGTGGTCGTCGATGATTATGGTCGTACCGATGTAGACGGCTTATATGCCATTGGCGAAGTCAGTTACACCGGTCTGCACGGCGCTAACCGTATGGCGTCCAACTCGTTGCTGGAATGCTTAGTGTACGGCTGGTCCGCAGCAATGGATATCGACAGGCGAATGCCTTCTGTCCACAGCGTTGACGCCCTTCCCGCCTGGGATGAAAGTCGCGTGGAGAACGCCGATGAGCGGGTGGTGATTCAGCATAACTGGCATGAACTGCGCCTGCTGATGTGGGACTATGTGGGCATTGTGCGCACGACGAAACGGCTGGAGCGCGCCCTACGGCGTATTACTATGTTGCAACAAGAGATTGACGAGTATTACGCCAACTTTCGCGTCTCGAATAATTTACTGGAGCTGCGCAATCTGGTGCAAGTGGCCGAACTGATTGTGCGTTGCGCGATGATGCGTAAAGAGAGCCGGGGGCTGCACTTTACGCTGGATTATCCGCAACAACTGGCTGAATCAGGCCCATCGATCCTTTCGCCGTTAACGCCTCACATAAACAGATAAAATGCCTGGGTCAGCGCCGTATAACTTTCAGAATAATGCTGGTCTGACCCGCGAATCACTAATCTGTCGCTAAAGCACTCTCCGGCTTGCGGGGAGAATGCGAGCAAAACCCGGTGCGGCAAGCGCGCTTCGTTTTCCGCAACGTCAGTACGTAATCGCAAATGCCATCCCATGTTGAGCGCTTGCTGTGTAAAAGCGTTACCTATTTGTTCCGGCAAGACTACGCAAAAAAAGCCGTCTTCGGTAATACAATCCGCCGCAATAGCCAATAACGTCTGGTGATCCAGCGTAGCGGTGTAACGCGCCTGCTCCCGCTGCGGCGTGGCGCATTCCACACCGGGTTCGTAATAAGGCGGGTTGCTGATAATAAGATCAAAGCGTACCGTCTGGCGAGGCGCCCAACGCTGAATATCGTCAGTATGCACCGTTATTCGATGCGGCCAGGGAGAGTGAGCAACGTTTTCCTGCGCTTGCATGGCAGCCCCGGCATCCAGTTCCACGGCGTCAATAGGCACATTGTCATCCGTCCGCTGCGCCAGCATTAACGCCAGTAGACCGCTTCCAGTACCGATATCCAGAATTCGCTTTACATCCGCGACCGGTGCCCACGCCCCGAGTAAAATACCGTCAGTTCCCACTTTCATCGCACACCGATCGTGTGCGACAAAAAACTGTTTAAACGTAAATCCGTTACGACGAAGAACGGAGCCAGACTGAGACATGTAAAAACAACCTTGCAAAAAACGGCGACAGCGCCGAGTGAAAACAATACCTGAGAAGGGATATCCATACAAACAGATGAAGATTGCGGCCGTAACGTCTATAATCAGCGCCCCACACAGAGGTAGAACATGACTGTAACGACTTTTTCCGAACTTGAACTCGACGAAAGCCTGCTGGATGCCCTCCAGGATAAAGGTTTCACTCGCCCGACCGCCATTCAGGCTGCCGCCATTCCGCCTGCGCTCGATGGCCGTGATGTACTCGGTTCTGCGCCGACAGGCACCGGTAAAACGGCGGCATATCTGCTGCCGGCGTTGCAGCACCTGCTCGACTTTCCGCGTAAAAAATCGGGGCCGCCGCGCATTCTGATCCTGACGCCAACCCGCGAACTGGCAATGCAGGTTGCCGATCACGCTCGTGAACTGGCTAAGCATACTCATCTGGATATCGCCACGATTACCGGCGGCGTGGCCTATATGAACCATGCTGAAGTGTTTAGCGAAAACCAGGATATCGTGGTCGCCACGACGGGCCGTCTGCTGCAATATATAAAAGAAGAGAACTTTGACTGCCGGGCGGTTGAAACACTGATTCTTGACGAAGCTGACCGGATGCTCGACATGGGCTTCGCTCAGGACATTGAACATATCGCTGGTGAGACCCGCTGGCGTAAACAGACGATGCTGTTCTCCGCCACGCTGGAAGGCGATGCGATTAAAGATTTTGCTGAGCGCCTGCTGGAAGACCCGGTTGAGGTTTCCGCCAATCCGTCAACCCGCGAGCGTAAGAAAATTCACCAGTGGTACTACCGTGCCGACAATTTCGAACATAAAGTTGCGCTGTTGAAGCACCTGCTAAAACAAGACGATGCAACCCGTTCTATCGTGTTTGTACGTAAACGTGAACGCGTCCATGAACTGGCTGAAACGCTGCGTCTGGCAGGGATCAACAATTGCTATCTTGAAGGCGAGATGGCACAGATCAAACGTAACGAAGGTATTAAGCGTCTCACCGACGGTCGCGTTAACGTGCTGGTCGCGACTGACGTCGCGGCACGCGGGATTGATATTCCTGACGTTAGCCACGTCATTAACTTCGACATGCCGCGCAGTGGCGATACCTATCTGCATCGCATTGGTCGTACAGGCCGTGCTGGCCGCAAAGGCACTGCAATCTCGCTGGTAGAAGCCCACGACCATCTGTTGCTGCTGAAAATCGGTCGCTACATCGAAGAGCCGCTAAAAGCGCGCGTCATTGATGAGCTTCGCCCGACCACGCGTGCGCCCAGCGAAAAGCTGACCGGCAAACCGTCGAAAAAAGTGCTGGCGAAACGCGCCGAGAAGAAAAAAGAGAAAGAAAAAGAGAAGCCGCGCGTGAAGAAACGTCACCGCGATACAAAAAATATCGGTAAGCGCCGCAAGCCAAGCGGTACGAAGATGCAGGAGCAATCCAGCGAAGAGTGATGATAATGCCGGGTTCGTTAACCCGGCATTTT
The DNA here is from genome assembly GCF_046550835.1 of Salmonella sp. SAL04196. NCBI lineage: Bacteria > Pseudomonadati > Pseudomonadota > Gammaproteobacteria > Enterobacterales > Enterobacteriaceae > Salmonella > Salmonella sp. SAL04196. The sequence continues at coordinate 12,297 of NZ_JBGDXE010000012.1, read as the reverse complement.
TTTATCTTCCACGGTAAAACACGCCTCCATACACTGCATAAATATATGCATTGCCGGGCTGACCGCTTTCCCGGCATGATGGGCGCACAGCGCCATGATCGATAGCGACGGCGCGCCAAACGGCAGCTCTTTCAACTGACCGGTACTAAGTTCTCGTTCAACGGTAAAACGTGGTAAAAAGCTGATGCCCAGGTTAGCAGCCACACACTGTTTAATGCTTTCAATACTCCACAGTTCAATGGTGTTTTCCAGCGTAATCCGCCTCTGCCGTAGCGTACTTTCAAACAGCTGGCGGAAGACACATTGCGGTTCATTGATGATGAAGCTACAGGGAATATGCTGATCTGGCTGCGTAAAATCAGCATCCTGTAGCAGTGGAGAGGCCACCAGCGCCAGCGACTGCTCCCCCAGTTGCTGCATCGTGAGCGCATCATCATTACCTACGCGATAAAAAACGCCCAGATCGACCTCGTCATTCAGCAACGCATCACGTATTACATAGCAATTCAGCGACTGTAGCGACAATCTGACATTCGGCGCTCGCAGCTTAAAACGTTGTAAAACCTGCGGCATTTTGTACGCCAGTAAGGTTTCACCTGTCGCCACGCGCAGCTCTCCGCCGGGTTCCGCATCCTGTCTTGCGGCTTCACGAATCGACTCCATCACACGCGTCAGTTCATGGATATGCGGCATCAGCTTTTTCCCCTCATTGGTCAGGCACATTCGGCGCCCTATTTTCTCGAACAGTTGCAGGGAAAACTCACGTTCAAGCTGTTGAATATGAAAAGTTACCGTCGACTGAGTACAGCACAGCTTTTGCGAAGCCCGCAGAAACGAGCCCTCTTCCACTACCGTTTTCAGCGTAATAAACCGACGCAGATCCATAACCACCAACCTATCGAAAATATCGAATTCAGAATTAAAAAACATTCATTTTTTTAAATATTTCATATCGGGTACTGTCTGCTAAAACAGAGGAGATGACAAGTGACACCGATGCTTTTAAGCGCTTTCTGGACTTATACATTAATCACCGCCCTTACCCCCGGGCCAAACAATATTCTCGCGCTTAGCGCAGCAACTGCACATGGTTTTCGGCAGAGTATTCGTGTACTGGCAGGTATGAGTCTGGGATTTTTGGTCGTTATGCTGCTGTGCGCCGGGATCGCGTTTTCCCTTGCGGTTATCGATCCGGCAATCATTCATTTACTCAGTTGGGTGGGGGCTGCGTATATCCTGTGGCTGGCGTGGAAAATTGCCACCAGTCCAGCGGCGGATGAGAACGCCAGACCAAAACCGGTTGGCTTTTGGGTAAGCTTTGGCCTGCAGTTTGTGAACGTCAAAATTATTCTGTACGGCATTACCGCTCTGTCTACATTTGTTTTACCGCAAACGCAGGCGCTGAATTGGGTCATCGGCGTCAGTATATTGCTGGCATTGATCGGCACGTTCGGTAATGTGTGCTGGGCGCTGGCGGGACATCTGTTTCAGCGGGCGTTTCGCCATTATGGTCGCCAGTTAAATATCATTCTGGCGTTACTGCTGGTGTACTGCGCGGTGCGGATTTTTTACTGACCCAAATAAAACAAAAGCGGAAAAGGCCCGGCCTCTTCCGCTTGTTATTACCGGATAAGCCTTACAGGCTTTCGGTAAAGGTACGAGCGATAACGTCGCGCTGCTGTTCCGGCGTCAGGGAGTTAAAACGCACCGCATAACCAGAAACACGAATAGTCAGCTGCGGGTATTTTTCCGGATGCTTAACCGCGTCTTCCAGAGTTTCACGACGCAGAACGTTAACGTTCAGATGCTGACCGCCTTCAACGCGTACTTCCGGTTTAACTTCCATCGGAATTTCACGGTATTCAATCTCGCCCAGTTTGCTGACAGCCACAACTTCATCTTCAGCAAAGCCGGATTTTGCAACGATGCAGCGCGCTTCGCCTTTTTCGCTGTCCAGCAGCCAGAAGGAATTCAGCAGGTCGTCGTTAGCGGCTTTAGTAATCTGGATACCTGTAATCATGTGATGCCTCCCCAGGCAAAATTATTTGATTTCGGTCGGCCTAATCCCGGCCAATTGGTAAAACCATTGTTGCTTGAGTGTATATATACCCTTCGATCACCCTTCATTCTTTGATTTAAATCAATAAAAACCACACCATAAAAAGGGTGATGAAGGGAATTTATTGTTTTACATCAACTTACACCATTCAGACCTATAAACTTTTTACATAAATTTTCAACTATCTTTTGTAGGTAACCGTTTTTGTAGCACGCAGGATTTTGCACTGCAGAAAGAAGCAGTTAAGCTAAGGGAACTGTAAATTCGCAGGAGAGCGAGATGGCGACTGAGTTAACCTGGCACGATGTGCTGGCTGATGAGAAACAGCAACCTTACTTTATCAATACGCTTCACACTGTTGCTGGCGAGCGTCAGTCGGGTATCACGGTCTACCCGCCGCAAAAAGATGTGTTTAACGCCTTTCGCTTCACGGAACTGGGCGACGTTAAGGTGGTGATCCTGGGACAAGATCCTTACCACGGCCCCGGCCAGGCACATGGTCTGGCGTTTTCCGTGCGTCCTGGGATCGCTCCCCCGCCGTCATTAGTGAATATGTACAAAGAGCTGGAAGCCTCCATTCCCGGCTTTGTTCGCCCCGCGCACGGTTATCTGGAAAGCTGGGCGCGCCAGGGCGTACTGTTACTGAATACGGTGCTCACGGTACGGGCAGGCCAGGCGCACTCTCATGCCAGCCTGGGGTGGGAAACTTTTACGGATAAAGTGATAAGCCTGATTAACCAACACCGCGAAGGGGTCGTCTTCTTGCTGTGGGGCTCGCACGCCCAGAAGAAAGGCGCGATTATTGATCCACAGCGCCACCATATTCTGAAAGCCCCGCATCCCTCGCCACTCTCTGCGCACCGCGGATTTTTTGGCTGTAACCATTTTGCGCTAACGAACCAATGGCTGGAACAACACGGCGAGAAAACTATCGACTGGACGCCAGTATTACCGGCTGAGAGTGAATAACGTTGGCGACTCGCCGTTTTATCGCCCGGATAACGGCGCGAAAGCGCCTTGTCTGACCGGGCGGTAGGAAGTACATAATCGGCCCGGCGCGCGTTGCGTCACCGGGCTGCAGCCCTTACGCTTTATTCTGTCGCCACCACTCGGCGAGGAGTACGCCTGTCGCAACCGACACATTCAGGCTTTCCACGTTCCCGGTGCCGTTAATTTTCACGCACAGATCGCCGGGTTCGCGCGCCGCTTCCGGCAGGAAGTCATATTCACGGCCTAAGACCAGCACCATCTTTTCCGGCAGGGTCGTACTAAAGAGCACCTGACCGCGATCGCTGGACGTCGTCACCACGGTGTACCCCGCCTGACGAAAATCATCCAGTACGTCAACAATGCTTTCACCAGTGATCGGCTGGACATGCTCCGCCCCGCCTTCCGCAGTACGAATCGCCGCGCCGGACTCCAGCAACGCCGCATCCTGTACCACCACGCCCTTCACGCCGAAGTGCGCGCAGCTACGCATCATGCCGCCCAGATTATGCGGGTTAGCGACATCTTCCAACGCCAGCACGCAGTCTTGATCCGCCGCCTGCTTTACCCATTGCTTAACGGTCGTACCGTTACGCTTTTTAATCAGGAAACACACGCCACCGTGGTGCTCAGTCCCGGACGCTTTTGCCAGTTCGGCTTCATCCACCACATGGTAGGCTTTACGATTCGCCGCCATCCAGCGCAGGGCTTCTTTAAAGCGCGGCGTTACGCTTTGGATAAACCAGGCGCGAACGATAGCATCCGGGCGGCTCTGAAATAACGCCTGGCAGGCGTTTTCACCGTAGACGCGTGTCTCTTCCGCACGCTGGCGACGCAAAACTTCAGGGTCGATAAAACTTTTACCGCTAATACCACCATGATCGACTTTTTCAGGCGTTTCATCGCCTGGCGCGCGGGACACGGTGCGCCACGGCGAAGTTTCATGTTTACGGTCACGGCTCTGATTATTTCGCTCATCACGGGCGGGGCGACGTCCACCGTCAGTGCGAGACTTTGCTGGGCGGCCTCCCCCTTTCCCGGTACGCGGGTTATGGGTGCGTTTATCAGAGTCATCATCACTACGGACATACATCACTTTGACTTTGCCGCTTTTGTTTTTTAATTCATCGTTCATGCTTTTCTCCACCAGCGCTGCGCGAAGCGCGAAGATTACCCGATGTGCATCCGGTTAGCCATGATTTCGTTTAAAAGCTTGCGACTATTGTACTCATTGAATAAAACACATTGTTGTTTAGCACAGACTCCTCGATAATATGTAACATTATAGAAACATCCCGCGCGTAGCGGGACGTCTTCCGACGTATTCAGAGGTTAGCTATGAACACCGTTTGTACCCATTGTCAGGCCATTAACCGCATCCCCGACGATCGGCTTCAGGACGCGGCAAAATGTGGACGCTGCGGTCATGAGTTGTTTGACGGAGAAGTCATTAATGCGACCGGCGAAACGCTGGACAAACTGTTGAAGGACGATCTTCCAGTGGTGATCGACTTTTGGGCCCCCTGGTGCGGCCCTTGCCGTAACTTTGCGCCAATCTTCGAGGATGTCGCAGAAGAGCGCAGCGGTAAAGTCCGTTTCGTCAAAGTAAATACCGAGGCGGAACGGGAACTCAGCGCCCGTTTCGGTATTCGCAGCATCCCGACGATTATGATTTTTAAACATGGACAGGTGGTCGATATGCTTAATGGCGCAGTGCCTAAAGCGCCTTTCGACAGCTGGCTGAACGAAGCGCTGTAAACGCCACGGGGCGCATCTTGTGCCCCGTTTTCACCTCTGCCACAATAGCGTTTTTCTCCGCAAACGCTTTCTATGACCAATAACGCTGTCCTTCAGTTACGCGCCGAACGGCTTGCGCGCGCTACACGCCCTTTTCTTGCCAGAGGAAATCGGGTTCGCCGCTGTCAACGCTGCCTGCTGCCGCTAAAATCTTGCCTGTGTGATACGTTAACGCCTTCTCAGGCGAAAAGCCGTTTTTGTCTGGTCATGTTTGACACTGAACCGATGAAACCCAGCAATACCGGCCGGCTGATAGCCGATATTTTGCCGGATACCGCGGCGTTTCAGTGGTCGCGTACCGAGCCGCCGCAGGCGTTGCTGGAGCTGGTACAGCATCCGGATTATCAACCGATAGTGGTCTTTCCTGCGTCCTACGCCGGCGAAGCGCGCGAGGTCATTTCCACCCCGCCCGCCGGGAAACCGCCGCTGTTTATTATGCTGGACGGCACCTGGCCCGAAGCACGTAAAATGTTTCGTAAAAGCCCTTATCTGGATCATCTGCCGGTCATTTCCGTCGATTTATCGCGTCTTTCAGCTTATCGTCTGCGTGAAATCCATGCCGAAGGGCAATATTGTACCGCCGAAGTCGCCATAGCGTTGTTAGATCTGGCGGGAGATACCGAGGCGGCAACCAGTTTAGGTGAACATTTTACCCGTTTTAAAACGCGCTATCTGGCAGGAAAAACGCAACATCCGGGAAACGTCACAGCATAAAATAGCGAAAGCGTTTAAAATTATCCGGTCACTTCTGTGTAAGGGAAACCGGTATGAGCCAGCAAGGACTGGAAGCGCTACTGCGACCAAAATCGATCGCGGTGATTGGCGCATCAATGAAGCCCCACCGCGCGGGTTACCTGATGATGCGTAACTTGTTGGCGGGCGGATTCAATGGCCCCGTCCTTCCCGTGACGCCCGCCTGGAAAGCCGTTTTAGGCGTCATGGCCTGGCCGGATATCGCCAGTCTTCCTTTTACTCCCGATCTGGCTATTTTATGCACTAACGCCAGCCGTAACCTGGCGTTACTGGACGCGCTTGGCGCGAAAGGGTGTAAAACGTGCATTATCCTTTCTGCTCCCACGTCGCAACATGAAGAACTTCTTGCCTGTGCCCGGCATTATAAAATGCGTCTGCTGGGTCCAAACAGTCTTGGGCTCCTCGCGCCGTGGCAAGGGCTGAATGCCAGCTTTTCTCCCGTCCCGATTAAACAGGGCAAGCTCGCTTTTATTTCCCAGTCTGCCGCCGTTTCCAATACTATTCTTGACTGGGCGCAACAGCGTGAAATGGGCTTTTCCTACTTTATCGCGCTGGGCGATAGCCTGGATATTGATGTCGATGAACTACTGGATTATCTGGCGCGCGATAGCAAGACCAGCGCAATTTTGCTCTATCTGGAACAGTTAAGCGACGCCCGCCGTTTTGTTTCCGCCGCCCGTAGCGCTTCACGTAACAAACCGATTCTGGTGATTAAAAGCGGCCGAAGCCCGGCAGCCCAGCGTTTACTTAATACCAGCGCGGGAATGGACCCTGCGTGGGATGCGGCCATCCAGCGCGCAGGCCTGCTGCGAGTCCAGGATACGCACGAGCTTTTTTCCGCCGTCGAAACACTGAGCCATATGCGTCCGCTACGCGGCGACAGACTGATGATCATCAGCAATGGCGCCGCGCCTGCCGCGCTGGCGTTAGATGAGTTGTGGTCGCGTAACGGCAAGCTGGCGACGTTGAGCGAAGAGACCTGCCTGCAACTACGGCAGGCGCTTCCCGCGCACATTGATATTGCCAATCCGCTGGATCTGTGTGATGACGCCAGCAGCGAACATTACGTCAAAACGCTGGATATCCTGCTCGCCAGTCAGGATTTTGACGCGCTTATGGTTATCCACTCTCCCAGCGCTGCCGCGCCGGGTACGGAAAGCGCCCATGCTCTGATCGAGACGATTAAGCGCCACCCCAGAGGCAAGTTTGTTACGTTGCTGACAAACTGGTGCGGCGAGTTCTCGTCTCAGGAGGCAAGACGGCTATTCAGCGAAGCCGGGTTACCAACCTACCGCACGCCGGAAGGCACGATTACCGCGTTTATGCATATGGTGGAATACCGGCGTAACCAGAAGCAACTGCGAGAAACGCCAGCGTTGCCGAGTAACCTGACGTCCAATACCGCTGAGGCGCATAATCTGTTACAGCGGGCGATTGCGGAAGGCGCCACCTCACTAGACACCCATGAAGTACAGCCGATTTTACACGCCTATGGGCTGCATACGCTCCCAACCTGGATTGCCAGCGACAGCGCTGAAGCGGTGCATATCGCCGAACAGATAGGCTATCCGGTAGCTCTCAAGCTGCGCTCGCCTGACATTCCGCATAAATCTGAAGTTCAGGGGGTCATGCTTTACCTGCGGACCGCAAGCGAGGTACAACAGGCCGCAAACGCCATTTTCGATCGTGTAAAGATGGCCTGGCCGCAGGCGCGGATTCACGGTTTGCTGGTACAAAGTATGGCTAACCGCGCCGGCGCGCAGGAGCTGCGTGTGGTGGTCGAGCACGATCCGGTGTTTGGTCCTTTGATTATGTTGGGTGAAGGCGGTGTAGAGTGGCGTCCGGAAGAGCAGGCGGTCGTCGCGCTGCCGCCGCTCAACATGAATCTGGCGCGCTATCTGGTGATTCAGGGCATTAAACAGCGGAAAATTCGCGCCCGTAGCGCGCTGCGTCCGCTGGATATTGTCGGTTTAAGCCAGCTGCTGGTCCAGGTTTCAAACCTGATTGTCGACTGCCCGGAAATTCAGCGTCTGGATATCCATCCGCTGCTGGCTTCCGCCAGTGAGTTTACCGCGCTGGATCTGACGCTGGATATTGCCCCGTTTGATGGCGATAACGAAAGTCGACTTGCGGTACGCCCCTATCCCCACCAGCTCGAAGAGTGGGTGGAGATGAAAAACGGCGATCGCTGCCTGTTCCGTCCGATCCTGCCGGAAGATGAGCCCCAACTGCGACAATTCATCGCCCAGGTCACCAAAGAGGATCTTTACTACCGTTATTTCAGCGAGATCAACGAATTCACCCATGAAGATTTAGCCAACATGACGCAGATCGACTACGATCGAGAAATGGCCTTTGTGGCCGTGAGGCGGATGGACAACGCTGAAGAGATCCTCGGCGTAACGCGCGCGATCTCCGATCCTGACAACGTAGATGCCGAATTTGCCGTATTGGTGCGTTCAGATCTCAAAGGGTTGGGTTTAGGACGCCGTTTAATGGAGAAATTGATTGCCTATACTCGCGATCACGGATTGAAGCGGCTGAACGGTATTACGATGCCGAACAATCGCGGCATGGTCGCGTTGGCCAGAAAACTGGGATTTCAGGTCGATATCCAGCTCGAAGAGGGCATCGTGGGATTGACGCTGAATCTGGCCAAATGTGATGAATCGTGAGTAATGTACTGGAAATGTTGACCACTTTAACGGGTACTGATGTTATTATTGCTCGCTTATGTCGTCTGCATAGCACAGAGGACCCTTCAATGAACAGAGAAGAAATGCACTGTGATGTTGTCAAAATTTAAGCGTAATAAACATCAACAACACCTTGCCCAACTCCCTAAGATTTCTCAGTCAGTTGATGATGTAGATTTCTTTTATACTCCTGCTACTTTTCGGGAGACACTGCTGGAGAAAATCGCCAGCGCGACGCAGCGTATTTGTATCGTTGCCCTGTATCTGGAACAGGACGATGGGGGTAAAGGTATACTCGACGCGCTCTATGCGGCTAAACGGCAGCGTCCTGAACTGGACGTGAGGGTGCTGGTCGACTGGCATCGCGCGCAACGCGGGCGCATTGGCGCAGCAGCCTCGAATACCAATGCAGACTGGTATTGCCGACTGGCGCAGGAAAACCCCGGCATTGATGTCCCGGTTTACGGCGTACCGATTAATACGCGAGAAGCGCTTGGCGTACTGCATTTTAAAGGCTTTATCATTGATGATAGCGTCCTGTACAGCGGCGCCAGCCTGAACGATGTCTATCTCCATCAGCATGACAAATATCGCTACGATCGCTACCAGCTGATTCGCAATCGGCAAATGGCAGACATCATGTTTGACTGGGTGACGCAAAATCTGATGAATGGCCGTGGTGTGAATCGTCTGGATAATACCCAGCGTCCGAAAAGCCCGGAGATTAAAAACGATATCCGCTTATACCGTCAGGAGCTGCGGGATGCGTCATATCATTTTCAGGGTGACGCTAATGACGAGCAACTCTCCGTTACGCCGCTGGTCGGGCTTGGAAAATCCAGTCTGCTGAACAAAACCATTTTCCATCTCATGCCCTGTGCGGAGCATAAGCTCACCATTTGTACCCCTTATTTCAATCTACCAGCGGTGCTGGTGCGGAATATTATTCAGCTACTGCGCGACGGAAAGAAAGTCGAAATCATTGTTGGCGATAAAACCGCGAATGATTTTTACATTCCGGAAGATGAACCGTTCAAGATCATTGGCGCGCTGCCCTATCTCTATGAGATTAACCTGCGCCGCTTCCTGAGCCGTTTACAGTATTACGTCAATACCGATCAGCTTGTGGTGCGTCTGTGGAAAGATGACGACAATACCTATCATCTGAAAGGGATGTGGGTAGATGATAAATGGATGCTACTCACCGGCAACAATCTGAATCCCCGCGCCTGGCGTCTGGATCTGGAAAACGCCATTCTGATCCACGATCCTAAGCAGGAGCTTGCCCCTCAGCGGGAAAAAGAGCTGGAACTTATCCGAACGCACACAACCATCGTAAAACATTATCGTGACCTGCAGAGCATTGCCGACTATCCGATAAAAGTGCGTAAACTGATTCGCCGCCTGCGCCGGATCCGCATCGACAGATTAATTAGCCGTATCCTGTAATCGAAGCCCCGTCCTGTACGGGGTTTTCTCTTAGGAGTGAACTGGTGCGCGTGTTGATTCCTTTTACGGTGTTGTTTCTCTCCGGGTGCAGCCATCTGGCTAACGACCACTGGAGCGGTCAGGATAAAGCCCAGCATTTTATGGCATCAGCGATGCTATCGGCAGCCGGTAATGAGTATGCGCGTCACCAGGGAGTAAGCCCTGACCGCAGCGCAGCGATAGGGCTGATGTTTTCTTTGAGTCTCGGAGCCTCAAAAGAACTCTGGGACAGCCGCCCGGAAGGCAGCGGCTGGAGCTGGAAAGATTTTGTCTGGGATGTCGCTGGCGCGACAACCGGTTACGCTATCTGGCAAATGGCGCGATACTAAAGGCGCAAGCCCTTTCCTTTACGGTGCAACATCAGCGAAACCAGGAAAGCCAGAACGGCCATCGCGGTAACATACCAGAAGAACGAACTCTCCATACCGACAGATTTTAGCGACAGCGCGACATATTCCGCAGAGCCGCCAAATAACGCGTTTGCTACCGCATAGGATAAACCGACGCCCAGGGCGCGAACCTGCGCCGGAAACATCTCCGCTTTCAGGATCCCGCTAATCGAGGTATAGAAACTCACAATCAATAGCGCGCACATCACTAAAGCAAATGCGGCATAAGGCGACGTCACATTCTGCAACGCGGAGAGAATTGGAACGGTGAAAAGCGTCGCGAGCGCGCCAAAACATAGCATAGAAGTGCGCCTGCCAATCTTATCGGATAACGCGCCGAATAACGGCTGCACCAACATGAAAACACACAGCGCGACCGTCATAATGCCGCTGGCGACATTGGCATGCATACCTGCTGTATTTACCAGATATTTCTGCATATAGGTGGTGAAGGTATAAAAGCACAGCGAGCCTGCCGCGGTGAAACCAAGCACCATCAAAAAGGCTTTGCGATTACGCCACAAACCTTTCAATGAACCGGCTTCTTTTAACGCGCGAGTCTCATGCTTCGAGGTTTCATCCAGCTGGCGACGTAGCCATAACGCCACAACTGCCAGCACGGCGCCCAGCGCAAAGGGAATACGCCATCCCCAGGCACGAAGCTCAGCATCCTCCAGAACCTGCTGCAAAATCACAACGACCAGCAATGCCAGTAGTTGGCCACCGATAAGCGTAACGTACTGAAACGAGGCGAAAAATCCCTTACGACCTTCAAGCGCAACTTCACTCATATATGTCGCGCTGGTCCCATACTCTCCCCCTACCGAGAGCCCCTGAAATAACCTTGCAATAAGTAGCAGCGCCGGTGCCCAGGTGCCGATGGTATCGTAACCAGGTAAGCAGGCAATCACCAGCGACCCCATGCACATCATGCACACCGAAATCAACATTGAGGCTTTGCGCCCGCGTCGATCGGCAATGCGTCCAAACAGCCAACCACCGATAGGTCGCATTAAAAAACCGGCGGCAAAGACGCCTGCCGTTTGCAAAAGCTGAGTGGTGGTATTACCAGAAGGAAAGAAGATATGTGCAAAATAGAGCGAGCAGAAAGAGTAGACGTAGAAATCAAACCATTCCACTAAGTTTCCGGAAGATGCCCCCACGATAGCCCATATGCGTCGCCGCATCTCCGGAGCCTCAGCGTTGTTTTTATCTATACGCTGAATAATTTCTGCCATACTGTTCTCCTTGTTGCCAGGCTTAATCGGCCTTTTATTTTGGAGATTCAGATTACGCGAGACCAAAAAGTAAATAAAGTGTTAATTATTTGTTTGCTAATTTTTATCCCCACCGTGCCTGATGCTGGCGTTTCCGTTTCAGATAGTCTTCGTCCTGACGAATTTTATCCCACCAACCTTTGAAAACCGTTGCCGCCGCGGCCTTAATAGGATCATTACCCCGTGTATTCAGGATGCCGTCTTCGGCATACTTTTTACCGCCTTTATAGTTAGCGTATCGCCTGGCGCGGGTGTATCCCATCTGAATAAATTTACGCGCCATGTCCATACCAACGAAATCATCCTGCTGCCGGTAAGCTTCGAACAACTGGTAGATCTGTTCTGCGGATTTCATCGCCGATGCTTCATCTTTATAGCGCCAGAAAGGAAGAATTTCGCTTTTGTAGGGTTCAACCAGTAGTACCCCCTGCTCTCCTCGTCCAACCTGATACAATTCAGGCTGCTGGCGGAAGTCAATGCTGGAAAAGTCCTGCTGGTAGTTAAAAGGTTTGATAGCCAATGAAAATCCTCACTGCTTATATAAGCACGTGTAAAGGATAGTTCATCGTTAACGATTGGGTGGGTTTTGCCCTTATCGGTTCTACAAGAGCACCAACTTCGTAGGCGGGATAATTGCTGTAGGCCGGATAAGGCGGAGCGGCCATCCGGCGGTGCCGGTTGCCTGATGGCGCTGCGCTTATCAGGCCTACGATTTTACAGTTACCGCACACGCAAAAAAGCCCATCCGTCAGGATGGGCTTCTTCACTTATTTAATGCCTGGCAGTTCCCTACTCTCGCATGGGGAGACCCCACACTACCATCGGCGCTACGGCGTTTCACTTCTGAGTTC
>NZ_JBGDXE010000011.1:0-77329 GCF_046550835.1 Salmonella sp. SAL04196 | reverse complement strand
CCTGCGCCAGCGCCTCCGGGAGACGCGCGCCGTCGCCGGGGTGGAAGAAGTGCAGGTTCTCCCGCGCCGTCAGGCGGTTTTTTATCCCCGGCTGGTGCCCTATCCACAGCAGGCCGGAATGGAAGCTGTCGCGCACGCAGCGCAGGGGTTCGCCCTGCCAGTACACCTCGCCGCCGTCCGGGCGCGCCAGCCCGGTCAGCAGGCGCAGCAGGGTGGTTTTCCCCGCGCCGTTGCCGCCGGTGACCTGCACCCACTCCCCGGCCTCCACGGTGAACGACAGCCCGCTGAACAGTGTCCTCTCGTCCCGCTCGCAGTACAGATCTCTGGCTTCAAGCATCATTGTCATTGCGCATATTCAGGTTGATATGGCGTATAAACACCGGTCAGGCTTTCCAGGAAGGCGACGATATCGTCAATATCGTTTTGCGGCAGATCGGTGTCAACCTGGTAACGCAGCATCAGTTTTACCGCGCCATCCAGCGTCGGTACGTCGCCCCGATGGAAATAAGGTGCCGTTAACGCGACGTTGCGTAAGCCCGGGACTTTTTGCCGTAATTTATCGCGAACCTCTTTGGTGACGTTCATACGACCAATATCCGCTGCGGTAATTTCGCCAAAATTAAAGTCTCGCTTTAATCCCAATGGTTCAAAAGAGCGCCCGCCTAAAATGATACCGCCGTGACAGGTTGCACATTTATTCTCTTTAAATAATTGATAACCGTGTTTCTGTTGCGCGGTCAGCGCATTTTCATCTCCACGTAGCCATTTATCAAAGGCGGAATCCGGCGTTATCAACGTTTTTTCGAATTCGGCGATCGCATCAGTAATATTTTCCCCGGTAAATCCTTGCGGATATACCGCCTGGAAATCTTTTTTCAGGACAGGATCTTTATCAAGCTTGCTAATAATTTCATCCCAGGATTTAGAGGCCATTTCAATAGGATTTAACGGCGGTCCGCCTGCTTGTGCCTGAAGGGTTGCAGCACGACCATCCCAAAATTGTTCGATATTAAATACGGAGTTGAATACCGTCGGCGCATTTATTGGTCCTACCGCACCGCCAACGCCAATTGAGGTTTTTCTGCCATCGACACCGCCCGCATTTAACGCGTGACAATGCGCACAGGATATTGTGCTGTCGCCGGATAAACGTTCATCATGATAAAGACGGAAACCTAAGTCGACTTTTTTCGCATCGACGGGAATATTGCGCGGAATAGGCTGAACGGGTTCATTCCGGTGCGCGGCGTCGGTATCGGCGCTGGCATAGTTGCGCTCACGTTGATCGGCTATCCAGTTCAGGATGTCAGTACGCTCTTTATCGCTGACGCCCCCCGCCCAGTGCAGCGCGACATAGCGGGTTGGCGGCATAGTCTGATGTTGCATAACCCATTCAATTTTATTCAGTTCGCTTTGCGGCACCGGCGTATCCGCAATCAGGGCGGCCCGTACCGCCTCCAGGTTAAACGATTTGTAGCCAAGCTGGATATCGTAATCCATTAGCTGCTTCGCCACCGGAAAAGAGGAATAAAAAGGTAATTCAGCGGAAGGCGTATGACAATAATCACATCCTTTCTCCCTGAAATAACCCAGTATTTTATTATTTTCACCCACAACCGAGGCCTGCACATCGCTTTTTTTACTGCGCTGTTTGTCGTAATACCATACATACCCGGACAAACCTAAATAACATAACAGCCCAACGGTGATAACCGTTGTCGCATAGAGGGTAATTTTTTTCATATCACTATCCTTATGGGGTATTGCGGCATGATTAATTAAATTTTATTTTTTTACTCATGAGGCCCGTCAATACTAAATACAAACCCATCATGGATATTGATTGGTATCAATAATTACAATTGGCTAAACCTATAGATATGATAACCCCCGACTATCGTAAGATTTATTTTGCGATGCCCGTCACAGGGTTTATTCAGCCGCAACAATGGATAAATCCTCTTTTCCGTCATCAAAACGAACGATAGCCAACAATAATTGACTTAACGCAGCATAAAAACCATAGGGATCATGCTTAAGGCAATTATTTGTAAATTTCGGAAGCCATTCCAGTAATGACGACAATGTTTTCTGGCGTAATTTATTCATTCTCCGTTGTTGGAACGATTCACCCAATGAAAAATGTAAATGGCTGAGTAATTCCAGATAAATCGCCAGGTGGTCGGTCGGCTCTTTAAAATCGTCGTTGACTTCCATCCCGGCTTCAAGCAATAAATGTTTAATCATGCCGGGTTCCTGCTGCGGGTATTGCGAGGCGTAGGGCAACGCCGATTTTTTATCCGTCATCAGGAACAATCCGCAAAAATCTGCGGCCAGCTCCAGCTGCGCATCCTGGCGCAGGCTAAGCGCGGCAATTTTTTGTTCGAGTAACGCCACCGACGCCGCCAGCGCAGGCTGACGCTTTAACAGCGCCAGCCAGTCCGCGATCTCCGCGGACTGTAATTGTATTAACCCTTCATCATCCACTTCCCGGAAAAAGAGTAACGCCAGCCATGCATATACGCAGGCGTACTGTTCCTGAGCAAGCGCTGGCTGCTTAATCATGCGGATTCCCCTGCGATGCGGGTACATATTCACACTGCGCGACCATCTCGACCGGACCGTTAAACGCCGTGACGTTATCAATAGGGCCGGTATATTTTTCAATTTCCACCAGCGTCGTATGCGCGCTGGTCGCCTGCGCGAGCTGTGATGTACCGATATCCAGCGTTAATACGTTAGGGTTGCCGTACTTACACAACGCATTGATGTCGCCGCCTTTATCAGGATCGTACCAGGCGCCTTCATGAATTCGCGCCACGCCAGGCGCATAGCGATCGGAAACCACCGCCCCCGCCAGTACCTGCCCGCGTGCATTGAATACCCGCACGATGTCACCGTTGCGGATCCCGCGCGCGCTGGCATCCTGTGGGTTAATAAAGACCGGTTCCTTGCCGCCAACGGCATATTGCTGACGCAGCGTTTCCGACTCGCACAGTTGGGAATGCAGACGGAAATCAGGGTGGACGGATTGTAAGTGCAGCGGCCAGCGCAGCGATCCCGGCCCGCCATGCGAGCGTTCGATTTTTTCGAACCACATGGGATGGCCCTGACAATCGTCGTATTGCATGTCGGCGATCGTTTTGGAGTAAATCTCGATCAAACCGCTTGGCGTGCCCAACGGCTCCAGGTCCGGATCTTCACGGAAAGCCTGATGGCGCACAAACATCTGCGGATGATCAAACTCGATGTACTCCTGTTGATTCCAGAACACCTCGAAAGTCGGTAAGTGGATACCGCGACCTTTTCCCTGCTGGCTCCCTTCCTGCCAGATGCGTTTCAGCCAGCCCATTTCATCAAGACCTTCCGTGAATGCCGCTTCACGGTTAAAGCGTCGGCAGAGATCGCGGAAAATATCAAAGTCGTTACGCGCTTCAAACTGCGGCGACACCACCTGTTTCATGGCGATAATGCCGCGGTTAGAGTGGTTGCCGAACTGATCGAGGTCGTTACGCTCAAATTGGGTGGTAGCCGGCAAAACGATATCCGCAAAACGGCAGGTCGACGTCCACTGGTTATCAATAGCGATGACCGTTTCCAGCTTGCGCCACCCTTCAATTATGCGGTTAATTTGTTGGTGTCGGTGGAACGGATTGGTCCCGGCGAACACGCACATCTTCAGCGGCGGTAATTTAACCGATTTGCCGTTCCAGTTAATGACCTTGCCCGGTTCAAGAATGGCATCCATAAAACGCGCAATAGGAATGGTGCTGCTGTAGCCTTTGTAATCCGTGCTGTCGTGTACTGGCGGAACGGTCGTCGAACCGGAAAAGCCGCTTAAAATGATCCCTTTACGACCAGGCGTCCCGGCGCCGTTGTAGTGCCAGCCAAAACCAAAGCCGCCGCCCGGTAAACCAATCTGTCCCAGCATTGCCGCCAGCACGACGACCATCCATGACCACTGTTCGCCATGCTGCATACGTTGTACGCACCAGCCAGCGATGATTTGCGTTCTGTCGCCCGCCATCTGCCGCGCCAACGCGCGGATGGTGTCGGCGTCAATACCGCACAGTTTTTCCGCCCAGGCGGCATCTTTGGGCTGTCCATCTTTTTCGCCCAGCAAATAGGGGAGGAACTGGTCAAAACCGACGCAGTAGTTATCGAGGAAATTTTTATCGTACAGTTTCTCGCTGTACAGGGTATGCGCCAGCGCCAGTTGTAACGGGACATCCGTCTGCGGGTTAATGGCGATATGTTTGACCTTATCGCGCCCCAGATAATCGTGCGTGGAGGTGACAACCGGGTCGATGCTGATGACCGAGATAGCGCCGCTGGCAACTTTTTCTTTTAATTGTTCATAGTACTGATAGACATCGTGATCCGGGCACCACCAGTTTGCCTGCTGGTTTTTCACCATATCAGAACCCCATAGCACAATCGTTTTACTGTTCTGTAAAACCAGAGGCCATGACGTTTGCTGCTCGTACACTTCCATTGAACCCACCACGCGCGGCAGAATCACCTGCGCCGCGCCGGTCGAATAGTCCCCTCCCGTGCTAACGCTATTGCCATGTAGCGCAATCGCGCGCGCCAGCATCCCGGAGGCATTATGGAACATGCCGGTAGATTGCCAGCCGCTCGCCGTCAGTAACGCGCTCGGCCCGTAGGTTTTTTGCACCCGCTCCAGTTCCTGATAGAACAGATCCAGCGCTTCATCCCAGGAGACGCGCACAAAACGATTATCGCCGCGCTGCGAGGTGTCGCTTTGATGACCTTTGCGCATCCAGTCGACGCGCACCATCGGATAGCGAATACGCGCCGCGTTGTGGACGTGATCGGGCAGACCAGCGATCATTTTGGACGGGTATTTATCCTGTTCAAACGGTTTTGCCGCCACAAATCGACCGTCAACCACCGTGGCGCGAATCGCCCCCCAGTGAGAACCGGTAAGGATACCCTCTTTCGTCGCGGCGCCTGGCGCAACGGCATCCGCCGCGCGGGCGCTACGGGGCGTCAGCAGTGACGGCCCCAGCATTCCTGCCACCGTCAAACCGCCAAGCTGCGCCAGAAAACGTCGACGAGAGACGTGTAACGAGTCCTTATTTTTCATTGTGTTCTCCCTTATCGCTGTGCGGCGTGTTGGTGGTATCAGACGCATTCATCTGGAGATATTTCAACAAGGTACGTTCTTCACGCTTATCCAGACTGGTGAAACCGATCATGCCGTTGAGCGTGCCGATCCAGCCGTTAGCGTCAAAGTGCGCTTTGTCCGGCGCGCCGTGACACTGATTACAGGTGCCGTTATAGAGGGAGTCGGCATAGGCCCAAATCGGTTTAATGTCATTTACCATGTCGCCTTTTTGCATCCACGCAGTTGCCTGTAATTTGCTCCACTGAGTATTGGTCGCCGCGACGGTGGTCTCTTCCAGCGTTTTCACATGCTGTTGCACATCGCCGCGAATCGAGGCGACAAAAATACGTTTACCGGGCAGCTGCGTCAGTACGCGCTGACGACCGTCCGTCTCCGTCCAGCCTTCGATTTGCACTTGCAGCCAGTCACCGTCCCGTTTAAGGACTTTCACTTCAGAAGCAGGCAACAGCGAACCTGCCGGTTCTTTATCACCTTTAGCGGCGTAAATCGGCTTGATATCCAGCGAATAGAGCGTATCGCCGTCATTATGCGTACTGGCGCTGGCGCGCAGTTCATCAAACTGTTTGCGGAAACCGCTGCTCATATCCGGTAGCTGGTGGGCAATCCCTTTATGACAGTCGATGCAGGACTGATTTTCTTTCGCGGCGATTTTCATTTGCCGCGCCGCTTCCGGGTTCTGTTTCGCGTGATCCATCGCATCGTAGTTATGGCAGGAACGACAGGTCGCGGAGTTATTCTCTTTCATGCGCGCCCATTCACGCTCGGCAAGCTCGGCGCGTTTGGCTTCAAATTTTTCCGGGGTATCAATCGAGTGGGCGATAAATGTCTGGTAAAGATCGTTGCTGGCTTCCAGCTTACGTTTCACCATGCCTGGAATATCAGGGGGGATATGGCAATCGTGGCATTCCGCGCGTACGCCGGAAGCGTTCTGGAAATGTACGGACTGTTTATATTCCTGATACACCGGCTGCATACTATGGCAGCTGACGCAAAACTCTGTCGTACTGGTCAGTTTGATACCGACGTGAGGTAACACGATCAGCGCAACGCCGATCACAATCCCGACAATGACCAGCGCCAGTATCGACCAACGGGCGCTTGGCCTGAGTAGCGCTCTCCAGAGTTTTCGCATAATAGCCCCTGTAATTATATGGTTTAATGCGCAGATCTTATTCCGCAAATATGAACAGCGTCACTGGTCAGGATGAACGGGATACGGCAATATATGAACAGATATGAACAGAAAGAGACCGCGCGCAGGATGTCACATCACATTGTTATTGTTGAGGATGAACCTGTTACTCAGGCCAGATTACAGGCCTATTTTGAGCAGGAGGGGTATCGCGTTTCGGTGACCGACAGCGGCGCGGGCCTGCGCGACATCATGGAGCATGAGCACGTTTCGCTGATCCTGCTGGATATCAACCTCCCCGATGAAAACGGGTTGATGCTGACCAGGGCGCTACGCGAACGTTCCACGGTGGGCATTATTCTGGTGACGGGGCGTTGCGACCAAATAGACCGCATCGTCGGACTGGAGATGGGCGCGGACGACTACGTCACCAAGCCGCTGGAACTGCGCGAGCTGGTAGTGCGGGTGAAAAATCTTTTGTGGCGCATCGATCTGGCCCGCCCCACGCCGCAAAATGCCAGTGAAAACTGCTATATGTTTTCCGGTTACTGCCTGAACGTGATGAATCACACGCTGGAGCACAATGGTGAAGCCATTAAGCTTACGCGCGCAGAGTACGAGCTACTGCTGGCCTTTGTGACCAACCCAGGCAAAGTGCTGCATCGTGAACGCCTGCTGCGAATGCTTTCCGCCCGCCGCGTAGAGACTCCGGATCTCCGCACAATTGATGTCCTGGTTCGCCGCTTACGCCATAAAATTACGCCGGAACTGCTGGTCACACAGCATGGCGAAGGCTACTTTTTAGCCTCGGAGGTGTATTGATACAGATAGACGGGCCGAAATCCCGGAGGCGATAGCGAACGGCGAACGCGCGCGCTGTCAGCGTTGTTATGCGTCAAAATAAGCACCGGCGGGCTGATATTTTCAGGCACCGGTTGCCCCTGTAAGACCTTAATCGACTGCGTTATCGCTAATTCTCCCTGCCAGGCCATCTGATCGCTGAGCGCCATCAAGATATGGCCGCGTTTTAAACCGCGATAAACCTGATGCGTCAGATAAAATGAGACGATCGTGAGCGGAGTCGTCAAATTTCGCCCTTCGCCCATCGCCGCCTCCGCCGCTATCGCCGACCCGGCGACCACATTGGCGTCCGGATGGCGCTCCAGCATTTCCTGGAGTAAGTTTCGCTGCACTTCAATGTCGTTATCGCCCCAGGCGATATCCACAATGTTGATGGCGCTGCCTTTAATTGCCTGACGAAAACCCGCCACCATCTCCTGACTGCCGCCGGCTTCTTCCGGCCCCGGGAAGAGTAAAACGTTAAGCGCTTTTCCTTTGTTCCACTGCACCAGAAAACGTCCCGGCAGATACCCCATCTGAAACCACGGCAGACCAACGCGGGTTGCGACACTGGCATCGTGAATCATGTTCACCAGTTCAATAACCGGCACATTACCGGCAAACCGTTCCAGCTCCGGGAAACGATCGGTACTGCTGCCAAGCAGAATAGCGTCGGCACCCCACTCCCGGCACTGCATCATTTGCTGTTGTTGCGTCGCCAGTTGCCGATAGCCATTCGCTTCCAGCACTTTTAAATCAACGCCATACAATTTGGCCGCTTTTTGCATCCCGTAGTTGACGGACAACCAGTAAGAATCTTTCAGGCTGGGGTATAATGCGCACAGTTTCCAGGGTTTACTCGCATTGACTGACGTTTGCCGCCAGGGAATCGCCCGATCGGCGCGCGTCCAGTGTAGCAGCCCGGTTTCGGCTAACGCCGTTTCTACATTCGAGACGATGATTATCAAAAAAAAGAACGAAATAAGCGCACGCATGATAGCCCCACCAGCAACAAGGTTTTATCCTAATGGTTTTTCCGGCGGCAACTCAACCCATTTCACCCGCGGCGCATAAATGTCAACGCCTTCACTGACCCGCAGATTATGGCTGGCCTTCGCCCTGATGGCGGCACTCACCCTGCTCAGCACCGTGATCGGCTGGATAAGCCTGCGCGTCATTAGTCAGGTGGAACAAACCAATACGCAAGCGCTGCTTCCTACGATGAATATGGCCAGGCAGTTAAGCGAAGCCAGCGCTTACGAGCTCTTTTCCGCGCAAAATCTGACCAATGCCGACAGTGAGGGCGTTTGGCTGGCGCAGGGGAAGATGCTGAAAGCGCAAAGCCTTAAAATTAACCATCTTTTGCAGGCATTAAGCGAGCAGGGATTTAATACCTCGGCCATCGCCCGGCAAGAAAAAGAGATTGCGCAAACGCTTGGGCAACAGGGAACGCTGGTCGGTGAAATTCTCACGCTGCGCGCACAGCAACAGCAGTTAAGCCGCCAGATTGCGGAGGCGGCGGAAAGCATTGCCGCCCTGGCTCACGGTCAGGCCAATAATGCAGCGACATCTGCGGGCGCCACCCAGGCCGGTATTTACGATCTTATCGAAAGCGGTAAAGGGGATCAGGCTGAACGCGCGCTTGACCGATTGATTGATATCGACCTTGAGTATGTGAATCAGATGAATGAGTTGCGGGTCAATGCCCTGCGGTTTAAGCAGCTCATTGTGACCTTAAAAGACGCGCAAGGGCTGAGCGATGCCGAGGACACCGATGAAAAACTTAATCAGTTGGTTAAAATTTTATCCCGCCGCCAGCAGCGTATAGAAGATCCTACCGTTCGCGCCCAAATCGCCGACGCGCTGGAGAAAATAAACCAGTACACCACACTAGTTACCCTGTTTCGTAAGGAAAATGCCATCCGCGACCAGCTTCAAACGCTTATGGCCAATAACCTCTTTCAGTTTACCCGCTTCAGTACGGAAGTGTCGCAGTTGGTGAACGCCATCGAAAAACGAAACGAGGCTGGGTTAGCGCGTCTTACACACGCCAGTCAGCGTGGGCAAATAGGGTTAGTGATCTTAGGTATCCTGGCGCTGTGCTCATTAAGTTTTATTCTTTGGCGAGTGGTTTACCGTTCCGTATCCCGCCCGCTGGCGCAACAAACGCAGGCCTTACAGCGGCTACTGGAGGGCGATATTGACTCACCGTTTCCGGAGGCGGCTGGCGTCAGCGAACTGGATACCATCAGCCGTCTGATGGAAGCGTTTCGCGCCAACGTGCGCAAATTAAACCGCCATCGTGAGGATTTGGCGGAACAGGTGCGATCGCAAACGGCGGAGCTTCATGCGCTGGTGCTGGAACACCGGCAGGCGCGCGCCGAAGCGGAAAAGGCCAACGAGGCGAAATCGACGTTCCTTGCCGCCATGAGCCATGAAATTCGCACGCCGCTTTACGGCATTCTCGGTACGGTACAATTGCTGGCCGATAAACCGCTCATGGCAAACTACCGCGACGACTTACAGGCCATTAATGATTCAGGCGAATCGCTACTGGCGATTCTTAACGATATTCTGGATTACTCGGCGATTGAAGTAGGCGGTACCAACGTTTCTATTAGCGAGGAACCGTTTGAACCGCGACAATTGTTGAATAGCGCGCTGCATTTAATGCACAGCCGCGTGCAGGTTGCGCTCATCGCCGACTTTAGCGAGCAACTCCCCTCCACGCTACAAGGCGATCCGCGCCGGATACGTCAAATTGTGATTAATCTTTTAAGTAATGCGGCGAAATTTACCGATCGCGGCAGCATAGTGCTGCGCACGTTTTGCGACGATCAGAGCTGGTTTATTGAGGTTGAAGATACCGGATGCGGTATTCCTGAAGCGAAGCTGACGGCTATTTTCAAACCGTTTGTGCAGGCGACAGGACGCCGGGGCGGGACGGGCCTGGGGCTGGCTATCAGCGCCAGCCTGGCAGAGGCGATGGGCGGGACGCTAACCGTCACCAGTACGCTTCATGTTGGCAGTTGTTTTCGCTTACAACTGCCGGTTCGCCACCCCAAACCCGCAAGCAAAAATGCGTTCAGGGAACCGATAAATCTTAACGGGCTACGTCTGTTGCTGATTGAAGATAATATGCTGACGCAGCGTATTACCGCTGAAATGCTCACGGGTAAAGGGGTGAAGGTCTCAGTAGCTGAAAGCGCGAATGACGCGCTACGCTGTTTAGCTGAAGGCGAGTCCTTTGATGTAGCGCTGGTGGATTTTGATTTACCGGATTATGACGGCTTAACCCTGGCGCAGCAGTTGATGAGCCTGTATCCCGCCATGAAACGCATTGGTTTTAGCGCGCATGTGATAGACGATAATCTTCGTCAGCGTACCGCCGGTCTTTTCTGCGGGATTATTCAAAAGCCCGTTCCCCGCGAGGAGCTTTACCGCATGATAGCGCACTATTTACAGGGCAAATCTCACAACGCGCGGGCGATGCTGAATGAACATCAGCTTGCCGGCGATATGGCGTCTGTCGGCCCGGAAAAACTCCGGCAATGGGTCGCCTTATTCAAAGACAGCGCGCTGCCTTTAGTCGAGGAGATCGAGGCGGCGCGCGCCATGAATGACGACGTTAACATTAAGCGGCTGGCGCATAAATTAAAAAGCGGCTGCGCCAGCCTGGGGATGACGCAGGCAACCGAAGCCTGTCGGGAGCTGGAATTGCAACCGCTTAGCGATATAGATATTAAAACTATCGTGACGCAGGGAGTGACGGCACTCGACGCATGGATAGCCAGTCATCCTTCGCCATAATAGCTTCCGGCTCGCCACGGCCAACTTATCCGACGCGTTTCACATCGCCCACTAACAGGATGTAAGACAGCGCACCCAGCAGAGCCACAACGGAGATATAGACCAGCGCCGGAGCAAAACCGTAGCTTTGCGCCAGATAACCAATCACTAACGGTACGCTAATCCCGCCCAACCCACCGATAAAGTTAAACATACCGCCGGTAAGGCCAATCAACCGCATCGGCGCAAGGGAAGAGATTAACGACCAGGTAATGGACGCAAATCCATTGCCGAAGAAAGCTATCGCCATCAATGCCATAATCCACAACGGATCGTTAGTGTAGTTAGCGCCCATAATGCACGTGGAGATGAGCAAACCGCAAATAATCGGCGTTTTGCGCGCCACGCCCAGCGAGAAGCCTTTTTTCACCAGTTTATCCGCCAGCCAGCCGGAGAGCAGTACGCCAAAAAAGGCAGCCAGGAACGGTACGGTCGTCATAAAGCCCGCTTTTAGCGCGGTAATGCCTTTTTCCTGGGTCAGATAATTAGGGAACCAGGTCAGAAAGAACCATAGCGTAGAGTTTACGGCGAACTGACCGAGGTAGACGCCCACCAGCTTACGATGGAACACCAGTTTCCAGTCGGCTTTCGTCAACGGCTGGCGGGCCTCTTTTTTCGCTGGCGCATCGCCATCCACCAGACCGCCGCCATCGCGAATATACTCCAGCTCCGCCTGGCTAAGGCTTTTCGTCAAACGCGGCGGTTGATAAACCTTAAACCAGACCAATGACCAGATAATCCCGATACCGCCGGTGACGATAAAGACCCAGTGCCAGCTCAGCATTTCCTGAATCCAGATCAGCAGCGGCGTAAGGAATGCCAGTCCGACGAACTGTCCGGAGGTGTAGAACCCGACTGCGGATGCGCGCTCATGCTCCGGAAACCAGCTAGTGACCATCCGGTTATTTGCCGGAAAGGCTGGTGCCTCGAAAATCCCGGTAATAGCGCGCAGGCCGATAAGCGACAATAGTCCCGTCGCAAATCCCTGCAATAGCGTCGCGACTGACCAGCCGAAGATAGCGATAAAATAGGTCAGCCGGGACCCAATACGGTCGAGAAACCAGCCGCCAGGGATCTGGCATAACGTATAGAGCCAGGCAAAAGCGGAGAAGACATAGCCCATTTCCGCTTTGGTAATGCCGAATTCTTTTTGAATATGCATGGAAGCCACGGCAAGGTTGGCGCGATCGACGTAGCAAATCACCACGGTAATAAAGATCATCACCAGCGTCAGATAGCGGCGACGCCCCGGCTGTGCTGCTGTAACTGAAATATCCATCGTCATCTGTCTCCAGATTCTGGGCATAGCGAGGCCGCTCACCATGCCCTGTAAATTACAGAGGGTGTGTTTTTATATTTAAATTGGGTTGCCCGGAGGGCGACGTTTGTTGAGCCTACAGCGTGGCGATCACCACTCGGCTACCGATCCGTCAGCGTGCCGCCACAACGGATTACGCCAGTCCGGCGCGCTTTTGCTAAGTTCAATCACCCTGGCCTCGTCAATGTCTACGCCAAGACCCGGTTTGGTTAAGGGTTTAAAGAAGCCGCCGTCCATGCTGAAGTCTTCTTTGTTTTTCACAAAGTCGAGCAGCTCCGCGCCCTTGTTATAGTGAATGCCCATGCTCTGCTCCTGGAATACCGCGTTGCGCGAAACAAAATCGATATGCAGGCAGGCAGCCAGGGCGATTGGACCCAGCGGGCAATGCGGTGCCAGCGCCACGTCATATGCTTCCGCCATTCCGGCGATTTTATAGCATTCGGTAATGCCGCCCGCGTGGGATAAATCCGGCTGTAGAATCGCCAGCCCGCCCGCGTCCAGCACGCGTTTAAATTCAAAACGCGAGAACATACGCTCGCCTGCGGCAATCGGAATATGCGTTTGCGCTGCCAGGCGCGGATAATATTCCGCCTGTTCCGCCAGCACCGGCTCTTCAATAAACAGCGGACGATAGGGTTCCAGTTCTTTAATCAGCACCTTAGCCATCGGCGCGCTAACGCGACCGTGGAAATCGAGCCCAAACTCAATTTCACTGCCGAAAGCTTCGCGGATTTGCGCCACGGTATTGACCGCCGCATCCACCGCACGGGAATTATCAATCACGCCCATCTCTTCACAGCCGTTCAGCTTGAAGGTGTCAAAACCAATACCGCGCAATTTTTCAATACCGTCAATGACGTCTGCCGGACGATCGCCGCCCACCCAGCTATAGGCCTTGATTTTGTCGCGCACCAGGCCGCCCATGAGCTGCCAGACCGGCGCATTCAACACCTTGCCTTTGATATCCCACAATGCCTGGTCAATACCGGCGATGGCGCTCATCATAATCGGGCCGCCGCGATAAAAACCGGCCCGGTACATTACCTGCCACAGGTCGTTGATACGCGCCGGATCTTTCCCTATCAGGTAATCGGCAAACTCATGTACTGCCGCCTCTACAGTACGTGCCCGACCTTCAATGACCGGCTCTCCCCAGCCAACCACGCCTTCATCCGTTTCGATTTTCAGGAACATCCAACGTGGAGGTAAACGGTACGTGGTGATGTGAGTTATTTTCATTTCACTGCCTCTCGATACGCATTAACAAATGCCGCAGCCTGCTGCGCGGTGCGTTCAACGGATTGCCCGGCGCGATAGAGATCGCTACCCAATCCCGCGCCCACACAGCCGGCTTTAATCCATTGCGCCAGGTTTTCCGGCGTCACGCCGCCGACGGCAAATAGCGGAACATCCGGCGGAAGTACCGCTTTCAGCGCGCTGATGTAGCCCGGACCAAACGCCGATGATGGGAAAATTTTTAACGCCTGTGCGCCAGCATCCAGCGCAGCAAAGGCTTCTGTTGCCGTGGCGCAGCCCGGACACACGGTCATGCCATAGCTCACTGCCCGGCGGATCACCTCCGGTTGGATATTTGGCGTGACGATCAGCTTGCAGCCCATCCCGGCAAGCTGGTCTACCTGTTCCGGTTTCAGTACGGTACCAGCGCCAATAAGCGCCCTGCCGCCATACGCCTTCACCACGGAAGAAATGCTTTTTTCCCACTGTGGGGAGTTAAGCGGAATTTCTATAGCGTCAAATCCCGCATCCACCACCGCGCCAACGTGCGCCAGGGCATCATCGGGCGTAATACCGCGTAAGATAGCGATGAGAGGGAGATTAGTTTGCCACTGCATGAGCGATGCTCCTTATTCCAGCCTGAAATGCCATATCGCCATCCACGGTTGAAACATCACGCCCAATAGCACGAAACGCCTGTTGGTAACGTGAGATCAGCGCGGGTCCAGCGACGAGAGTGATAGCCTGTTGCGCCGCGAAGGATTCGCTCATGCTGGCGACTTCCGCGCCAATCAACAGGCCGGAGAGGAAGTCGCTGACCTGCTCACGCGCAAGATGTCCCAACACGTGCGAGGCACGAACCTCAAAAAGAGAAGGCAGGACGGCAGGAGAATTAAGACCGCGCTCCAGCCCCGCGGCATAGGCGTCGCCAGAAGCTTCCTGTTCCGGCAAACCAGCCCCGACCAGCGAGTGACGCAGCAACAAGTGATGGAGTTCGCCTGTCATCACAGTACGAAAATCATGAATTTGTTGCGTATCAGTCTGTACCCATTTGCAATGCGTGCCGGGCATGACATAGACAGAAGAAGGAGAAAGTTCGCGGGCGCCAAGCAGTTGCGTCTCTTCGCCGCGCATCACGTTGTGGTTATCCTCGCGTGAGACACACAATCCGGGGATGATCCAGATGTTGTCGCCAACGGCAGTTAACTGTTCGCCAATAGCGGAGAACAGGGCGGGAACCGGCAGATAAGGCGCATTTTGCCAGCCTACGTTACTGCCGATCATGCCCGCCATTACCACGGGGGTGGCGCTGTCGCGCCAGTGTGTTGTGACTTCTGCTAACACCGCGTCAGGAGATTTACCGTTCAGGCGTGTAACGCCTGCTTCTGATTGCCTGCTCTCCAGGCATTTGTCGCCCTGGTAAAGCCAGGCGCGCAGATTGGTCGATCCCCAGTCAATTGCGATGTAGCGAGCTGTCATGTGATTTCCTTTAACCTTCGTGTCGAGCTGGCGATCATGGTTAATGCCGCCTGCTCTGCCGCATCGCCATCCTGATGCCGTATCGCATCGAATAGCGCCTTATGTTCCTGGAGCGTTTTCGGCATGTTGGCCGCATCGCCCATCCAGGTCCGTTCAAATACCGCTCGCTGTAGCGAGCTGATCGCTACATTTAACTGTTGCAGCACCGGGTTATGCACCGACTGCAACACTGCCTCGTGATAGCGAATATCCGCCTCGTTAAACGCTTCCCGGTCCTGGTTGTTGGCAATCATGTCGTTTAGCGCCGACTCAATTTCAGCCAGATCGCTTGATGTTGCCCGTTCCGCCGCCCAGCGTGCTATTGCTGGCTCCACCAGGTTTCGTATTTCGCTCATCGCGCTGATAAGCCTCGGGTCGTAGTCGTTTTCCAGCACCCATTGCAGCACGTCGGTATCGAGATAATTCCACTGGTTACGCGGTGCGATAAACGCGCCGCGATAGCGCTTCATTTCAATTAGCCGCTTCGCCATAAGCGAACGAAACACTTCGCGAATGATGTTGCGCGACGTTTCAAACTCCTCGCACAGATCCGCTTCCGCTGGCAGCGCCGAACCGGGTACGTATTTACCGCTGACAATCTGTTTGCCCAGCGTGATAACGATGCGATCGGTTTTATTGAGAGTCATAGAGAGTCCTTGTGCTCGATGTGAACTCTCTTACTTTACCGCGATAGCTGAATTACGCCGCAATTTTGTAGTACTAGCGTGATATCAACCGTCGTTATCATGTCATTAATGTAGTACAACACAATTATGTTGTACTACAATTTAGATCACAAAAACGACAATTGGTTATGGGAACGTTATAAGACGTAAACGAAAGACATAAAAAAACCCGCAGCAAGTGCGGGTCGTTAAGCGCGTATTTGCCCGATGGCGACTATGCCTTATCGGGCGGGGAAATGGCCGGATGAGTGATCGGGGTTCAGCACAAATTTTTCAATCGCCCAGGCAACACCATCTTCAAGGTTCGATTTAGTCACAAAGTTAGCCACCTCTTTGACCGACGGAATGGCGTTGTCCATTGCCACGCCCATGCCGGCGTATTCGATCATCGCAATGTCGTTTTCTTGATCGCCAATCGCCATCACCTCCTCTGGCTTAATACCCAGCGCCTCGGCCAGTGATTTTACGCCGGTGCCTTTATTAACCCGTTTATCGAGGATTTCAAGGAAGTACGGCGCGCTTTTCAGCACGGTATACTTTTCCTTCACCTCTGCCGGTATACGCGCAATCGCCCGGTCGAGAACGGCAGGCTCATCGATCATCATAACTTTCAGGAACTGGGTGTTCGGGTCCATCTTCTCCGCTTCACAAAATACCAGCGGAATGGTCGCCACATACGACTCATGCACCGTGTAGTAGCTGATATCGCGGTTAGCGGTATAAAGCGTATTTCGGTCTAATGCGTGGAAGTGAGAACCCACCTCACGGGACAGTTTTTCCAGGTAACGGTAGTCATCATAGCTGAGCGCCGTTTGCGCAACCGTACTGCCGTCCCCTGCTTTCTGCACCAGCGCCCCGTTATAGGTGATGCAATAATCACCGGGCTGTTCCATGTGAAGTTCTTTCAGGTAACTGTGCACACCCGCATACGGACGGCCTGTGGTCAGCACCACGTTTACCCCTTTTTCACGCGCAGCGGCAATCGCGTTTTTAACCGCCGGAGAAATGGTGTGATCGGGCAGCAGAAGGGTGCCATCCATGTCGATAGCAATGAGTTTAATAGCCATGAAATCCCCGCATTAAATGAGTCCTGACTCATGCTAACGCGATTCCGCTCAAAAAACAGTAAAGAATCCGAGAGAAAGGGGGATAAGATTCACAAACGGGATTCCCCTTTTCAGGCCGTATTCTCCCTCCTGATGTATTAGATAACCTCATTAATCAAACAGAAAATACCGTTTTTCTAAAAGAATGTGTATTGCTACTTTGGACATCATCACTTAGAGCCTAATGGGATTGGCTCTTAATCAGTAAAAATCAACAAAAACTTATATTTTAAAACAACCTTATCCGATGAGAAGGAGATCGCTAATGTCGATGGCCCTTACCGCCCCCCCAACCAGGAAAAGATTTTTAATCGTTGCCTGTCTGTTTATTGGAATATTTATTGCTTATCTCGATCGCGTTAATGTTTCGGTATTAGCCGCGAATGAACCCTTCTTAGCCTATATGGGTATTGAAGGTATGCCATTGCAAATCGGCATGATGATGACCGTCTTTCTGGCCGCTTATGGTATCGCTAACGTTGTATTATCACCGCTTGGCGATTATCTCGGCCCCAGAAAAGCAATGATGCTTTGTATTCTGATCTGGACTATCGCTTTAATGATTGGCGGCGTAGCAACATCATTCGCTCTAATTATTATTTGCCGTATATTACTGGGCGTTGGGGAGGGTTTTTATTATCCGCTGCAAAGCGTATTTATTAAAAACTGGTTCCCGAAGCAGGAGCGCGGCAGAGCAAACGCGGCGTGGATCGTCGGCCAGTCGGTGGCACCCGCCATTGCGATGCCTTTTTTCACCTGGTGGATAGGCACCCACGGCTGGCGTTCCAACTTCTTTTTATGCGCCGCTCTCGGGTTAATCCCACTCTGGCTACTCTGGCGATATGTTGCTGATAAACCAGAACAACATAAAAGTATCAGCGAACAGGAACTGGCTTATATCAAAGCCGGACAGGAAACGGAAAGCGCAGGCAACAGCGAAAGTTTTATGTTGCGGGTCAAACCGGTGATCACCAACTATTGCTACTGGTTGCTGGTGCTGTGGTACCTGTGCCTGCAATGCCTGTACTGGGGGATGATTACCTGGCTGCCGACCTATCTTAAATCAGCCAGAGGATTTAGCTGGGCGGAAATGGGCTGGCTGGCGTCGCTTCCCTTTGTCCTGTCAATATTTTCTAAAGCCGCTGCGGGGATCTTCGTCGATAAAATAGGACGCAGCGCCCCCATATTAATGGTATTAATGTTTTTCGCTGGCGTCAGTATCTATTTCGGTACCATAACCGAACATAAATATATGTCAGCGGTACTCCTCTCCTTTGCTGTTGCTTTCTGTACGATGGGTACGCCCGTTGCCTGGACGTTATTACAGGGAATGATACCCGGAAAATCTATTTCCGCCGCCAGCGGCGTAATGAACGGCGTCGCCAATGGACTCTCTTCATTATCTCCCGTATTTATCGGCTTATTTATTTCTATCACTGGAACTTATACCGGCGGCTTACTATGCCTGGTTTTTATCAGCGCTATCGCCGTGGTATCGGCATTAATCTTAACGATTAAAAAATATTAATTACGAGGAGTAAATGATGAAAATTACCAGCGTTGATATTATTGATGTGGCGAACGATTTTGCGTCCGCCACCAGCAAATGGCGTCCGGTGGTGGTAAAAATTAATACCGACGAAGGCATTTCCGGTTTTGGCGAAGTCGGGCTGGCTTACGGCGTCGGCGCCTCTGCGGGCATCGGCATGGCAAAAGATTTAGCCGCCATTATCATCGGCATGGACCCGATGAATAACGAAGCTATCTGGGAAAAGATGCTCAAAAAAACCTTCTGGGGGCAGGGCGGCGGCGGCATTTTTTCCGCGGCGATGAGCGGCATCGATATCGCGCTGTGGGATATCAAAGGCAAAGCGTGGGGCGTACCGCTGTATAAAATGCTTGGCGGCAAAAGCCGCGAGAAAATCAGAACCTACGCCAGTCAGCTACAGTTTGGTTGGGGGGACGGCAGCGATAAAGATATGCTGACCGAGCCGGAGCAGTATGCACAGGCGGCGCTGACCGCCGTCAGCGAAGGCTATGACGCAATAAAAGTGGATACCGTCGCAATGGATCGCCACGGCAACTGGAACCAGCAAAACCTCAACGGGCCTCTCACCGATAAAATCCTGCGTCTGGGCTACGACCGTATGGCCGCCATTCGTGATGCGGTCGGCCCGGACGTGGATATCATCGCCGAAATGCACGCCTTTACGGATACTACATCCGCAATTCAGTTTGGTCGCATGATAGAAGAACTGGGTATTTTCTACTACGAAGAACCAGTCATGCCGTTAAACCCCGGACAAATGAAACAAGTAGCTGATAAAGTTAATATTCCACTGGCGGCTGGCGAACGCATTTACTGGCGCTGGGGATACCGTCCTTTCCTGGAAAACGGCAGCCTGAGCGTTATTCAGCCCGATATCTGCACCTGCGGCGGCATTACCGAAGTGAAGAAAATCTGCGATATGGCGCACGTTTACGACAAAACGGTGCAAATCCACGTTTGCGGCGGGCCGATTTCCACAGCGGTGGCGCTGCATATGGAAACCGCAATCCCCAACTTCGTCATCCACGAACTGCACCGGTATGCGCTGCTGGAACCGAATACACAGACCTGTAAATACAACTATCTACCCAAGAACGGCATGTACGAAGTCCCGGAGCTTCCTGGTATCGGCCAGGAGCTGACCGAGGAAACCATGAAAAAATCACCAACCATCACCGTAAAATAAGCCAACTGTCTGCCTGCGCCGCAGGCAGACCCCCTGTATTTGCGAGTCGTATCAACACGACCTTATCCAGCCTGAGATAAAATCCTCTCTGTAAAGGGGTAAGACAGGTGGCAAATGAATTTAACTATCCGGCAATTTCGCGCGTTTCTGGCCGTCGCGGATTTGCGTAGTTTTACCGCCGCCAGCAAATATCTGTGCATCACGCAGGGCGCCGTTAGCGGTTTAATCAACGAAATGGAAAGCCAGATGGAGGTTTCCCTTTTCGACCGCACTTCGCGCGTGGTGAAGCTATCGCCCGACGGCGAAAAGTTTTTACCCGCCGCCATGCGGGTTGTTGAAGAGTTTCAACGAGCCGAAAATTATGCCCGCGACCTGAAAGAGATCAAAAAATCCCTGGTGCGGGTTGTTGGCGCACCATTAATAGCCTGTGCTTTTCTGCCGCAAATCATCCATGCCTTTAAGCGGCAGCATCCGCATACCCACGTACAGCTTATTGATAAGCCCATGTCGCAATTACAAAAAAGCATTATGTTGGGAGAAGCCGATTTTGGTATCGGCCCTGAGCGACCGCTGGAACCGGAAATCGATAAACAAACGCTGTTCACAACGGAAATCGCCCTGTACTGCCATCCGGACTATCGGCTGCATAAAAAAGCGGTACGCTGGGAAGAGATTCAGAGTGAAGAGCTGATTGCTGTCGGCAACGAATCCGTTCCGATGATCTCCGCGACCGCTGGCGTGCGCATTAAGCCCAAAATGACGGTGGAACATATGGCGACCGCCATGTCGCTGGCGGCGCAGTGTGAAGGCGTGGTGATCGCCGGAACCTTTTCCCGCCATTACGCCAAAAGCTACCAATTAGCGACCTGTTCGCTCACGCCGCCGCTGCGGCGCAATATGAACGTGTATTACCATGCGTGGCGCGCACAAACGCCCGCCACGCAGCGCTTTAGAGATTTTTTATTCAGCTATGTCGATGAACATCATGATGCCCCGGCCAACCAGCGGTAGGCCGGGGATTAAGGCAGGTTAAATATCGATATTCGCCGCTTTCAGGGCGTTCTCTTCGATAAAGGCACGACGCGGCTCAACGGCATCACCCATCAGCGTGGTGAACAGCTGGTCGGCAGCAATCGCATCTTTGACGGTCACACGCAGCATACGGCGGCTTTCCGGGTCCATGGTGGTTTCCCACAGCTGATCCGGGTTCATTTCACCCAGACCTTTATAACGCTGGATAGCCAGACCGCGACGTGATTCTTTCACCAGCCACTCCAGCGCCTGCTCGAAGCTGGTTACCGGCTGGCGACGCTCGCCGCGTTCAATAAACGCATCCTCTTCAATCAGACCGC
This sequence comes from Salmonella sp. SAL04196, assembly GCF_046550835.1. Classification (NCBI taxonomy): domain Bacteria; kingdom Pseudomonadati; phylum Pseudomonadota; class Gammaproteobacteria; order Enterobacterales; family Enterobacteriaceae; genus Salmonella; species Salmonella sp. SAL04196. Next base: position 56,405 of record NZ_JBGDXE010000011.1, on the reverse strand, counting down.
GCAGCTTCTCGCCCAGCGTGCAGATACGACGATATTCCGCGCCGGTCACAAACTCGTGATCCAACGGATAATCGGTATCCACGCCATGCGTACGCACGCGAACAATCGGCTCGAACAGATTCTGTTCCGTATTAGTATGAACATCGAACTTCCACTGGCTGCCGTGCTGCTCTTTCTCGTTCAGCTCGGTAATCAGCGCATTCACCCAGCGCGTTACAGTCTGCTCATCAGAAAGATCGGCTTCGGTCAGAGTTGGCTGATACACCAGCTCTTTGAGCAGCGCTTTCGGGAAGCGACGCTCCATACGACCAATCATTTTCTGCGTGGCGTTATATTCAGAGACCAGTTTTTCTAACGCTTCGCCGGATAGCGCCGGCGCATGAGCGTTCGCGTGCAGAGTCGCACCGTCAAGCGCGATGGAAATCTGGTACTGATCCATCGCTTCGTCGTCTTTAATGTACTGTTCCTGCTTGCCTTTCTTCACTTTGTACAGCGGCGGCTGCGCAATGTAGACGTGGCCGCGTTCAACGATTTCCGGCATCTGACGATAGAAGAAGGTCAACAGCAGCGTACGGATGTGCGAGCCGTCGACGTCCGCATCGGTCATGATGATGATGCTGTGATAGCGCAGCTTGTCCGGGTTGTACTCGTCACGACCGATACCGCAGCCCAGCGCGGTAATCAGCGTCGCCACTTCCTGAGAGGAGAGCATCTTGTCGAAGCGCGCTTTCTCGACGTTAAGGATTTTACCCTTCAGCGGCAGAATCGCCTGGTTCTTGCGGTTACGCCCCTGCTTCGCAGAGCCGCCCGCGGAGTCCCCTTCCACCAGGTACAGTTCGGACAGCGCCGGGTCGCGTTCCTGGCAGTCCGCCAGTTTGCCCGGCAGACCGGCTAAATCGAGCGCGCCTTTACGACGGGTCATTTCACGGGCGCGACGCGCCGCTTCACGCGCACGCGCGGCATCGATAATTTTGCCGACGACAATTTTCGCGTCAGATGGGTTTTCCAGCAGGTATTCGCTCAGCAATTCGTTCATCTGCTGTTCTACCGCCGATTTCACCTCGGAAGAGACCAGCTTATCTTTGGTCTGTGAGGAGAATTTCGGGTCCGGCACTTTTACGGAAACCACCGCAATCAGACCTTCACGGGCATCATCGCCGGTGGCGCTGACTTTAGCTTTTTTGCTGTAGCCTTCTTTGTCCATGTAGGCGTTCAGCGTGCGGGTCATCGCCGCACGGAAGCCTGCCAGGTGAGTACCGCCGTCGCGCTGCGGAATGTTGTTGGTAAAGCAGTAGATATTTTCCTGGAAACCATCGTTCCACTGCAGCGCTACTTCCACGCCGATACCGTCTTTTTCGGTGGAGAAGTAGAAGATATTCGGGTGGATCGGCGTTTTATTCTTGTTCAGATATTCAACAAACGCCTTGATGCCGCCTTCGTAGTGGAAATGATCTTCTTTGCCATCGCGCTTGTCGCGCAGGCGGATGGAGACGCCTGAGTTCAGGAATGACAGTTCACGCAGGCGTTTCGCCAGGATCTCATATTCAAATTCAGTGACGTTGGTGAAGGTTTCGTGGCTCGGCCAGAAACGTACCATCGTGCCGGTTTTATCGGTATCGCCAGTGACGGCCAGGGGTGCCTGCGGCACGCCGTGCTCGTAGATCTGACGGTGAATTTTGCCATCTCGCTGGATAACCAGTTCCAGTTTTTGCGACAGAGCGTTGACTACCGAGACGCCCACGCCGTGCAGACCGCCGGAGACTTTATAGGAGTTATCGTCAAATTTACCGCCCGCGTGCAGAACGGTCATGATCACTTCCGCCGCCGAGACGCCTTCTTCCGGGTGAATCCCGGTCGGAATGCCACGGCCATCATCCGTTACGGACACGGAGTTATCGGCGTGAATAGTCACGACGATATCTTTACAGTGACCTGCGAGCGCTTCGTCGATAGCGTTATCTACCACCTCGAATACCATGTGGTGCAGACCGGTGCCGTCATCCGTGTCGCCGATATACATACCCGGGCGCTTACGCACCGCATCCAGCCCTTTCAGGACTTTGATACTGGAGGAGTCATAAGAATTCGACATCAACGTTTCTCGCTCATTTAATCTTGGGTTAATCCGTTATTTTACCCTTTTCCACGGTAAACATCTTCGAATTTTCATCCGACATGTCTATAACGTGTTCAGCGCTAATTGCGCTGACAAAGACCTGCGATTGCGTGGCTTTTAAGCGGCTGGCCAGCAGTCCGCGACGCGCATCGTCAAGTTCAGAGGCAAAATCATCTATCAGGTACAGGCAGCGCCGCCCGCTTTCGCGGGTGAGGAACTCGCCCTGCGCCAGACGTAAGGCGCACATCAATAACTTTAGCTGCCCGCGCGACAGGGTATCTTCCACCGGCGCGCCGTCAGCGCGAATGCGAAAGTCCGCTTTATGCGGCCCGTGCGCGGTGTAGGTCAACATACGGTCACGCTCAAAGCTTCGCTCCAGCACGTCCGCATAGTCTGTCTCTTTCTCCCAGCCGCGCTGGAAAGAGAACGTCAGGGAAAATTCAGGTAAAAACTGCTGACAGGTATCCGCCATGTCCTGTGCGATAGCGCTACTGTACTCCGCCCGCCAGGTACTAATTTGTTCCGCCAGCGGAATCAGCTCCTTATCCCACGGGCGCAATTGCTCATAACGACTCACCTGGCGCAGCGCAGCATTACGCTGTTTCAGCAATCGTTTCAGGTTGCTCCAGGCGGTGAAGAATCCGGCTTCGTTGTGAAAGCATCCCCAGTCAAGGAACGCTCTTCTGTATTTGGGGCCGCCGTTGAGTAAAGTAAACCCCTCCGGCGTAATCAACTGCATCGGCATTAAATGCGCCAGCTCCGCGATCTTGTGACCGTCGGTACCATCGATACGGACTTTGCTGTCGCCCTGCTTATCTTTAGTTAAGCCAATCGACGTCTCACGCTCTTCGCCCTGTAATCGCCCGTGGAGAACAAACGCTTCCTGCTCATGACGAATCACGCGGCCAGGCTGCAAACTGCGAAACGCCCGACCGTGGCCAAGCGTATAGATAGCTTCCAGCACGCTGGTTTTGCCGCTGCCGTTGGCGCCAACCAGGAAGTTAAAGCCGGGGGATAAAGCGAGATCCGCATTTTCTATGTTGCGGAAGTCTTTGATTAGCAGTCTGGATAGCGACATATCAACTCATAACCAGGGCGTTATCGGCGCAGTTAGTCTGGTTACGGCCAGCGCACAGCAACCGGAGCGTACTGGAGTACGTGAGGATTGCTCGCTGCGCTCGCCCTTCGGGCCGTCCATAAGACGTCCAAAATACTTCGTATTTTGTGCGAGCACTGCCCGGAGCCAGAATAACAAGTAAGATAGCCCGATATTCTTTACAAGCGCATTGGCATAACAACATAGGCAGCCGACTGTGACGCCGCATCCTCAATCTGTACGCTGGATACGGAATCCGTCAGCATAATGCGCACGGTTTCGCACTTCAGCGCATTGAGCACGTCCAGCACGTAACTGACGTTAAAGCCGATTTCCATCTCCGTCCCGCCGTAGCTCACGTCCAGAATCTCTTCCGCTTCTTCCTGCTCCGGGTTATTGGCGGTGATTTTGAGCTGATTCTCACTGACGTACAGACGCACGCCGCGGAATTTCTCATTCGAGAGGATTGCCGCGCGGGCAAACGCCTGCTTGAGGATATCGCAGCCCGCTTCCAGATGTTTATCCGGATTCTTCGGCAGAACGCGACGGTAATCCGGGAAGCGACCATCCACCAGCTTCGAGGTAAAGATAAAGTCGCCGACGTGCGCGCGGATATTATTACTGCCAATCTGCACGCGCAGCGGGTTTTCGCCGCCGTCGAGCATACGCATCAGTTCAATCACGCCTTTACGCGGCACAATCACCGAGTGGCTGGGTAAAGACGCTTCCAGCGGCATTGAGCACACCGCCAGACGGTGGCCGTCGGTCGCGACAGTGCGCAGTTCGCTACCTTCCGTTTCAAACAGCATACCGTTTAAGTAGTAGCGCACATCCTGATGGGCCATCGAAAACTGGGTCGCTTCAATCAGGCGCTTCATCGTGGCCTGCGGCAGCGTAAATTCAACTTCGCTTTGCCAGTCGTCAAGATTCGGGAAATCGGCGGCAGGCAGTGTAGACAGCGAGAAGCGGCTACGGCCAGAACGCACCAGCATCCGATCGCCTTCCAACTGAACGGCAATCTCCGCGCCCTCCGGCAGGCCGCGGCAGATATCAAAGAATTTCCGCGCCGGCACGGTAGTGGCGCCTGGCTCATGCGGCTGAGAAAGCGTAACGCGCGCGACCATCTCCATTTCAAGATCGGTGCCGGTCAGAGAAAGCGTACCGTCCGCTACCTGGAGGAGCAGGTTACCGAGAATCGGCAGCGTAGGACGACCACCCAGCGGGCCGCTGACCTGCTGAAGCGGTTTTAATAAATGTTCACGTTCAACGGTAAATTTCATAGGATCACGACGATAGTGTTCTGATTAAATTCGAAAAATCTTCTTTGATATCGTGGCTTTCTTCACGCAGTTGCTCAATTTTACGACAGGCATGAAGTACGGTAGTGTGGTCGCGCCCGCCAAACGCATCGCCGATTTCCGGCAGACTGTGGTTGGTGAGCTCTTTTGCCAGCGCCATAGCCATCTGGCGCGGACGTGCTACCGAGCGAGATCGACGCTTAGAAAGCAGATCCGCAATTTTGATTTTGTAATACTCCGCCACCGTCTTCTGAATATTGTCGATGGTGACCAGTTTTTCCTGCAACGCCAGTAAATCGCGCAGCGCTTCGCGCACAAAGTCGATAGTAATCGCCCGGCCGGTAAAGTTGGCATTGGCGATTACCCGGTTCAGCGCGCCTTCCAGTTCACGTACGTTAGAGCGTAGACGCTTGGCGATAAAGAACGCTACCTCGCCTGGCAGACGAATATCATTTTCGTCCGCTTTTTTCATCAGGATCGCCACGCGGGTTTCCAGTTCTGGCGGTTCGATCGCCACTGTTAGCCCCCAACCAAAGCGGGACTTGAGACGATCCTCAACGCCGTTGATCTCTTTCGGATAGCGATCCGACGTCAAAATGATCTGCTGATTGCCTTCCAGCAGAGCGTTAAAGGTATGGAAAAACTCTTCCTGGGATCGTTCTTTATTGGCGAAGAATTGAATATCGTCGATCAGCAATGCGTCAACGGAGCGGTAGTAGCGTTTAAACTCTTCGATGGCGTTATTTTGCAGGGCTTTTACCATGTCCTGCACAAAGCGCTCGGAGTGCATATACACGACTTTCGCATTGGGTTTGCGCGCCATAATGCCGTTACCCACCGCGTGCAGCAGGTGAGTTTTACCCAGACCGGTGCCGCCATAGAGGAATAACGGGTTATAGGCGCCGCCAGGATTATCCGCCACCTGACGTGCCGCCGCGCGCGCCAGTTGGTTGGATTTACCTTCGACGAAGTTATCAAATGTATGTTTAACATTGACGTTGGAGCGGTAGGTCGGCTCCGCCGGCGCTGGTACGTTGTCCCAGCCCGAACGGGCCGCAGGCGCTACGCGCTGCGGCTGCGCCGTCGTTGTCTGCGCAGGCGCGACAACGTTATGCACAGGCGTTTTTAGCGTTTGCGTAACGGGCTTTGTTCCCACTTCAAAACGCAGTTGTGGGGCATCCGCGCCGCAGAATGTGTTGAGTAATCCATTGATATTGTTGAGGTACTTATCTCTTACCCAATCGAGCACAAAACGGTTTGGCGCATACAAAGCCAGCGTGTTATCGCTCAGTTCCGCCTGCAACGGGCGTATCCACATACTGAATTCTGTGGCTGGTAACTCATCCTGCAATCGGGCAAGACACTGCTGCCAAAGCGAAAGTGACACGGCGGACTCCACTCGAACAAAAGTCGATAAATGACAAAGGCTGATACATTAATGATTGTTGGCGCACGTCGATAAGACCCTGCATGAAGGGTGACGCACGAACCGCTGTCTGCGGTTTTCACGGATCTTTCAAACGATCGCGACTTCACGCAGTCTGAAAGATTTCGTGTTCATGCCTGACCAGGATCGTTTGAAACGATCAGGACCGCGGATCATAGCCTAAACTGAGCAAGAGATCTTCTGTTTCTCACAGATTCTTCCCGATTTATCCACAGGACTTTCCAGGAAAAGATAAGTGTAATCGATCCTGGGGAACTCCTGTACGCTTTCGCGCGCATATTGAAAAAATTAATAGGTAAAGGTGAGCAGACGCCTAAAAGATCGCATAAAGATCCAGGGCGATCCTTGCGCTTTACCTGGCAGTCCGTATAATTCTCCACCCGTCGCGCAATGCCCGTCATATGGCGTCAACGCTGCTTATTTTCCGCACAAAAAGGCGTGGAAAATCGCGGGAAAATAAGGAAAGAGAATTGACTCCGGAGTGTACAATTATTACAATCCGGCCTCTTTAATCACCCACACTGTGGCGTAAGTCGTTCAAAGTTTGTTCGGGTATACGCAAAAGTCAGTGAATTTATTCAAGTTTAGGTAGAAATCGCCATGAAACGCACTTTTCAACCGTCTGTACTGAAGCGCAACCGTTCTCACGGCTTCCGTGCTCGTATGGCTACTAAAAATGGTCGTCAGGTTCTGGCACGTCGTCGTGCTAAAGGCCGCGCTCGTCTGACCGTTTCCAAGTAATAAAGCTAACCCCTGAGTGGTTAAGCTCGCATTTCCCAGGGAGTTACGTTTGTTAACTCCCGCTCATTTCACATTCGTCTTCCAGCAACCTCAACGGGCTGGCACGCCGCAAATCACCATCCTCGGCCGCCTGAATTCGCTGGGGCATCCCCGTATCGGTCTTACCGTCGCCAAGAAAAACGTTCGACGTGCGCATGAACGCAACCGGATTAAACGTCTGACGCGTGAAAGCTTCCGTCTGCGCCAGCATGAACTTCCTGCAATGGATTTCGTGGTGGTGGCGAAAAAAGGGGTTGCCGACCTCGATAACCGTGCTCTCTCGGAAGCGTTGGAAAAATTATGGCGCCGCCACTGTCGCCTGGCTCGCGGGTCCTGATAGCCCTTATTCGGGTCTATCAACGCCTGATCAGTCCGCTGCTTGGGCCGCATTGTCGTTTCACGCCAACGTGCTCAAGCTACGGAATTGAGGCATTGCGCAGGTTTGGAGTGATAAAAGGCAGTTGGTTGACGGTGAAACGCGTATTAAAATGCCACCCTTTACACCCTGGTGGTGACGATCCCGTCCCGCCCGGACCATTTGATACCAGAGAACACTAACGATGGATTCGCAACGCAATCTTTTAGTCATCGCTTTGCTGTTCGTGTCTTTCATGATCTGGCAAGCCTGGGAGCAGGATAAAAATCCGCAACCTCAGACTCAACAGACCACGCAGACAACGACCACCGCAGCGGGTAGCGCCGCCGACCAGGGCGTACCAGCCAGTGGCCAGGGGAAAATGATTACGGTGAAAACCGATGTGCTTGATTTGACTATCAACACCCGTGGTGGTGATGTCGAGCAGGCCTTGCTCCCGGCTTACCCGAAAGAACTGGGTTCCAACGAACCGTTCCAGCTGCTGGAAACCACCCCGCAGTTTATCTATCAGGCGCAAAGCGGCCTGACAGGCCGCGACGGCCCGGATAACCCGGCGAACGGCCCGCGTCCGCTGTACAACGTCGAGAAAGAGGCGTTTGTACTGGCCGACGGTCAGAACGAACTGCAGGTTCCGATGACTTATACTGACGCCGCAGGCAACACGTTTACCAAAACGTTTGTCTTTAAGCGTGGCGATTATGCGGTTAACGTGAACTATAGCGTGCAGAACATCGGCGAAAAACCGCTGGAAGTTTCCACCTTTGGTCAGTTAAAACAATCCGTCAACCTGCCTCCTCATCGCGACACCGGCAGCAGCAACTTTGCGCTGCATACGTTCCGCGGCGCAGCGTACTCCACGCCGGATGAGAAGTATGAGAAATACAAATTCGACACTATTGCCGATAACGAAAACCTCAACGTCAGCTCCAAAGGCGGTTGGGTGGCAATGTTGCAGCAGTATTTCGCTACCGCATGGATTCCGCGTAACGACGGCACCAACAATTTCTACACCGCCAATCTGGGTAACGGCATTGTCGCTATCGGCTATAAAGCGCAGCCGGTACTGGTACAGCCAGGCCAGACTGGCGCGATGACCAGCACCCTGTGGGTCGGCCCGGAAATTCAGGATAAAATGGCGGCTGTTGCACCGCACCTGGATTTGACCGTGGACTACGGCTGGTTGTGGTTCATCTCTCAGCCACTGTTCAAGTTGCTGAAGTGGATCCACAGCTTTGTGGGCAACTGGGGCTTCTCCATTATCATCATTACCTTTATCGTTCGCGGTATCATGTACCCGCTGACCAAAGCGCAGTACACATCAATGGCGAAGATGCGTATGCTGCAGCCGAAAATTCAGGCGATGCGCGAACGTCTTGGCGATGATAAACAGCGCCAAAGCCAGGAGATGATGGCCCTGTACAAAGCGGAGAAGGTTAACCCACTGGGCGGCTGCTTCCCGCTGATCATCCAGATGCCTATCTTCCTGGCGTTGTACTACATGCTGATGGGTTCCATTGAACTGCGTCATGCGCCGTTCGCGCTGTGGATTCATGACCTGTCCGCACAGGACCCGTACTACATTCTGCCGATCCTGATGGGCGTAACGATGTTCTTCATTCAGAAGATGTCGCCGACCACCGTGACCGACCCGATGCAGCAGAAGATCATGACCTTTATGCCGGTCATCTTTACGGTGTTCTTCCTGTGGTTCCCGTCAGGTCTGGTGCTGTACTATATCGTCAGCAACCTGGTCACCATCATTCAGCAGCAGCTGATTTACCGTGGTCTGGAGAAGCGTGGCCTGCATAGCCGCGAGAAGAAAAAATCCTGATTCGGTGTAGGCCGGATAAGGCGAAGCCGCCATCCGGCAAGGCGCGCCGGTCAGCCTGATGGCGCTAACGCTTATCAGGCCTACAATCAAAAGGCGGTCATATGACCGCCTTTTTTTATTGCAACAAAGTTGAGACTAACCATGAGCCATAACGACACTATCGTCGCCCAGGCAACCCCACCGGGACGCGGTGGCGTGGGTATCCTGCGTATCTCTGGTCTGAAGGCGCGCGACGTTGCGCAAGAGGTGCTGGGCAAGCTGCCGAAGCCGCGCTATGCCGACTACCTGCCGTTTAAAGACGTTGACGGCAGCGCGCTGGATCAGGGTATTGCGCTGTGGTTCCCCGGCCCAAACTCCTTCACCGGTGAAGATGTGCTGGAGCTACAAGGGCACGGCGGTCCGGTGATCCTGGACCTGCTGTTAAAACGTATCCTGACGCTTCCAGGCGTGCGCATTGCCCGACCGGGCGAGTTCTCCGAGCGAGCGTTCCTCAACGATAAGCTCGATTTAGCCCAGGCAGAAGCCATTGCCGACCTGATCGATGCCAGTTCCGAACAGGCGGCGCGTTCGGCGCTAAACTCGTTACAGGGGGCATTTTCCGCCCGCGTTAACCACCTTGTGGAAGCACTTACTCACCTGCGAATCTACGTCGAAGCGGCTATTGATTTTCCGGATGAGGAGATCGACTTTCTCTCTGACGGCAAAATCGAAGCGCAGCTCAATGGCGTCATCGCCGATCTTGACGCCGTGCGCACCGAAGCGCGCCAGGGCAGCCTGCTGCGCGAAGGGATGAAGGTAGTGATTGCCGGACGCCCGAATGCCGGGAAATCCAGCCTGCTGAATGCGCTGGCAGGCCGTGAAGCGGCCATTGTCACCGATATCGCCGGTACCACGCGCGACGTGTTGCGCGAGCATATTCACATCGACGGGATGCCGCTGCATATCATCGATACCGCCGGACTGCGCGACGCCAGCGACGAAGTTGAGCGTATCGGCATCGAACGTGCCTGGCAGGAGATTGAACAGGCCGATCGCGTGCTGTTTATGGTGGATGGCACCACGACGGACGCCGTTGACCCTGCCGACATCTGGCCGGACTTTATCGCCCGTCTGCCCAAAAATCTACCGATTACCGTGGTACGTAACAAGGCGGATATCACCGGCGAAACGCTGGGTATTAGTGAAGTAAATGGTCACTCACTGGTTCGCCTCTCGGCGCGTACCGGCGAAGGCGTCGACGTGCTGCGTAACCACCTCAAGCAGAGCATGGGTTTTGATACCAATATGGAAGGCGGCTTCCTGGCCCGCCGCCGTCACCTGCAGGCGCTGGCGGAAGCCGCTGAACATCTTGAGCAGGGCAAAGCACAGCTATTAGGCGCGTGGGCGGGGGAACTGCTGGCGGAAGAGTTGCGCCTGGCGCAGCAAAGCTTAAGCGAGATTACCGGCGAGTTTACCTCCGACGACCTGCTGGGACGGATTTTCTCCAGCTTCTGTATCGGCAAATAACGTTATGTTGCCCGGTGGCGCGATGCTTACCGGGCCTACAAACCCCGTAAGCCGGATAAGGCGTTTATGCTGCCATCCGGCAGCAGTGATTTCCCATGCGGAAATCACTGTTGTCCAAATGGCAACTCGTCTCGCGCAACGTCGCCCCGTATTCTTAGCGCCACACTTTTCGTGAGGCCGCTATGAAACGTTTTCTACTGTGTAGTTTTGCCCTGGTTTTACTCTATCCTGCCGGTATTGATATGTATCTGGTCGGTTTACCGCGTATAGCCGCCGATCTGAACGCCAGCGAGGCGCAGTTGCATATCGCCTTCTCCGTTTACCTGGCCGGAATGGCGACGGCCATGCTGTTTGCCGGGAAGATAGCCGACCAGTCAGGCCGCAAGCCGGTCGCGATCGTCGGCGCGCTCGTCTTTATGATAGCCTCACTGCTTTGTTCACGGGCGTCGGAAGGCTCGCTATTTCTGAGTGGGCGTTTTCTTCAGGGGGTAGGAGCAGGCGGCTGCTATGTGGTGGCGTTCGCCATTCTGCGCGACACGCTCGACGAGCATCGTCGGGCGAAAGTGCTGTCATTATTGAATGGGATTACCTGTATTGTGCCGGTACTCGCCCCGGTGATGGGGCATTTGATTATGCTTCGTTTCCCCTGGCAAAGTCTGTTCTATACGATGTCCGCGATGGGCATTATTGTGGGCCTGTTATCACTGTTTATCCTGCGCGAGACGCGCCCGGCAAGGCTGGCTCCACGCGATTTATCACGATCGTCGCCCGCCGCCGAGTCGCTGGTTAACCGTTTTTTCGTCAGTCGACTGGCGATCACCACCCTTAGCGTGTCGGTGATCCTGACCTTCGTCAATGCCTCTCCAGTGCTGCTGATGGAGGTGATGGGATTTAGCCGTGGCGACTATGCCATTACCATGGCGCTCACCGCAGGCGTCAGCATGGTCGTCTCTTTTTCTACCCCTTTTGCGCTTGGGTTATTTAAGCCGCGAACCTTAATGCTCGTCTCACAGGGGCTGTTTTTGACGGCTGGCGTGACGTTAAGCCTTGCTAATACCAATACCGTCACGCTCTTTGGCCTGACGCTTATCTGCGCCGGATTCTCGGTTGGTTTTGGCGTCGCGATGAGCCAGGCGCTGGGGCCGTTTTCGCTGCGCGCCGGAGTGGCCAGTTCCACGCTGGGTATCGCGCAGGTTTGCGGTTCATCACTGTGGATTTGGCTGGCGGCAATACTCGGTATCAGCGCGATGAATATGCTGATCGGGATTCTGATTGGTTGTAGCATAGTGAGTATTCTGCTGATCTTCTCCGTCACGCCCAACAGGTCCGTAGCCGAGCATGAAGAAATCCCTTACCAATCTCGATCTTAATCTGCTGTTATGCCTACAGTTACTCATGCAGGAGCGCAGCGTCACTAAAGCTGCAAAACGGATGAACGTAACGCCCTCTGCGGTCAGCAAATCGCTGGCGAAACTCCGGGCATGGTTTGACGATCCGCTGTTCGTCAATACGCCGCTGGGCCTGGCGCCGACGCCGCTGATGGTCAGTATGGAGCAAAGTCTGGCGGACTGGATGCAGATGGGGAACCAACTGCTTGATAAGCCGCATCATCAAACGCCGCGCGGTTTAAAATTTGAGTTGGCGGCAGAGTCGCCGCTGATGATGATTATGTTTAATTCACTGTCGCAGCAGATTTATCAGCGCTATCCGCAGGCTACCATTAAGGTTCGCAACTGGGATTATGACTCGCTGGAGGCGATTACGCGTGGGGAAGTCGATATCGGATTTACCGGACGCGAAAGCCATCCCCGCTCGCGAGAATTGCTCAGTCTGTTGCCGCTCGCGATTGATTTTGAGGTGTTGTTTAGCGATTTGCCGTGGGTCTGGCTGCGGGAAGATCATCCGGCGCTGCGCGAAGCGTGGGATCTGGACACATTTCTGCGCTACCCGCATATCAGTATTTGCTGGGAGCAAAGCGATACCTGGGCGCTGGATGATGTCCTGCAAGAAATGGGACGCAAACGTCATATCGCGTTGAGCCTGCCGGGGTTCGAGCAGTCGCTCTTTATGGCCGCCCAGCCGGATCACACCCTGATAGCAACCGCGCCGCGCTATTGCCAGCACTACAATCAGCTCCACCAGCTACCGTTAGTGGCGCGCCCCCTGCCTTTTGATGCGCAACAGCGGGAAAAGCTGATGGTGCCGTTTACCCTATTATGGCACAAACGTAATAGTCATAATCCCAAGATTGTGTGGCTACGACAGGCTATCAACACGCTCTGCCGTCGCCTTATCTGACCACCTGCGTTGATAAATTAACCTTCCTCTTACCAGAAATGTCACCGTCTGATTAAAGAACGTTCTGAAATTGAATTTTTAGCGCGTAAAACCTGTCCATAATTTACGTTAATGTTACTCTCGTCATTATCACGGCCCATTAATCACGGAGCGAAAAATGGCGACTCACTTTGCCAGAGGGATACTTACGGAGGGACAGTTGGTTTCAATTCGTCTCTCTTCGTCTTGCCATATTGAAGCCAGAAACCTGCCTGCTCACCGACGAACGCGTTTTCTCGCCTCCAGAGGCCTTCTTGCCGAACTGATGTTTATGCTGTACGGAATTAGCGAGCTGCCGGAAATCATTATTCAGGCGAAAGGTAAACCCGCGTTTCGTGACAAAAATCTGCCAGGTTTTTCTATCTCCTACGCCGGAAATATGGTTGGCGTGGCGTTGACCACCGAAGGAGAGTGCGGGCTGGATATGGAATTACAGCGCACCTCCCGCGGCTTTCACCATCCGCATTCGCTCGAACGCCACCCTTTCTCCCGTAATGAAAACTTATGGGTAGCCAATCAAAACGATCCCAACGAAGCGCGAGCGCAACTCATCACATTGCGCCAGAGCGTGTTAAAACTCACCGGCGATGTCATGAATGACGATCCGCGGGAGCTGCAACTTTTACCCGTTGCCGGACGCCTGAAGTGCGCGCATGTCACACAGCTTGAAGCCGTATGCGATGCGGAAGATGTGCTGGTATGGTCCGTAACCGTTACGCCAGCGATAGAAAAATTAAAAGTGTGGGAGTTCGATGGCAAACTGGGCTGGAAAAGCCTGCCCGATATCCAGACGCGCGCCAATGAGCCAACCGGTCGTCTGATGCGATTCGCCCAACTCCCCGCCGCCAAATCGTATACGCTTAATCGTTCATAATGAAAAAAGGGGCACGTATGTCTGAAACGCTGAATGTGGTTACATTGCTGGGAAGTTTACGCAAAGGTTCCTTTAACGGGATGGTGGCGCGTACGCTGCCTAAAGTCGCGCCGGCAGGAATGACGGTATCGCCGCTGCCTTCGATCGGGGATATTCCGCTGTATGACGCCGATATCCAGCAGGAAGAGGGATTTCCAGCCAGCGTAGAGGCGCTGGCGGAGCAGATTCGCAACGCCGACGGCGTCGTCATTGTGACGCCGGAATATAACTATTCCGTTCCCGGCGGCCTGAAGAATGCCATCGACTGGCTATCCCGTCTGCCTGAGCAGCCGCTGGCGGGTAAACCCGTTCTTATCCAGACCAGTTCAATGGGGGCGATTGGCGGCGCGCGCTGCCAGTATCATCTGCGCCAGATTCTGGTGTTCCTTGATGCGATGGTGATGAATAAACCGGAATTTATGGGCGGCGTGATTCAGAATAAAGTCGACCCGCAACTGGGCGAAGTGATTGAGCAGGGAACGTTAGATCATTTGACCGGTCAGTTGACCGCATTTGGCGAGTATATTCAGCGCGTTAAAGCGTAAGTTCGTTAAAAACCCTCCCCCCGATGGGGCGAGGGTTCATTTCATCAGTGTGCGTCAATAAACACAATCTTCAGCACGAATAACAGCGCGACAATCACTACGCACGGGCTAAGGTCGCGCAGGCGACCGGTACCAATCTTCATCACGCAGTAAGAGATAAAGCCCAGCGCGATACCTTCGGTGATCGAGAAGCTAAACGGCATCATTACCGCCGTAATAAACGCCGGGACCGATTCGGTTAAATCCTGCCAGTTTACCCGCGCCAGGCTGGAGGTCATCAGCACGCCGACGTAAATCAGCGCGCCCGCCGCCGCGTAAGGCGGCACCATGCCCGCCAGCGGCGACAGGAAGATAACCAGCAGGAACAAAATACCGACCACTACTGCCGTCAAACCGGTGCGACCGCCCACCGAAACGCCGGAAGACGATTCAATATAAGCGGTCACAGAAGAGGTTCCGACAAATGCGCCAGTGACGGAAGAGATACTATCAACAAACAGCGCCTGCTTCATGCGCGGGAATTTGCCTTTCTCATCCGCCAGGCCGGCTTTATCGGTCACGCCAATCAGCGTACCGGAGGAGTCAAACAGGTTTACCAGCATGAAGGAGAAAATAACCCCCGCCAGGCCAAGATTGAACGAGCCTGCCAAATCGACATGCCCGACCACGCTGGTGACGCTTGGCGGCGCGGAGACAATGCCGTTGTAGTGCACATCGCCCATCATCCAGCCAAGCAGCGTCGTGACGATGATGGACACCAGCACCGCCGCATGAATGTTGCGCGAAGCGAGAATCGCAATAATAAAGAATCCGAGAACCCCCAGCAGCACGCTGTGCGAGGTCAGGTTGCCGATGCTGACCAGCGTTTCTGGATTGGCGACAATCACGCCGGCGTTTTTTAGCCCCATCATGCCGATAAACAGGCCGATGCCGCTGGTGATGCCCACGCGCAGGCTGACCGGAATGTTGGCGATCATCCAGTAACGCACGCGGAAGATAGTCAGCAATAAAAGACCAACAGCGCCCCAGAAAATGGCGCCCATGCCTACCTGCCACGGCAGTCCCATTGCCTGCACAACCACGAAGGCAAAGAACGCATTCAGCCCCATCGCGGGCGCCAGCGCCACCGGCAGGTTAGCGAACAGGCCCATCAGAATACTGCCAAAGGCCGCAATCAGACAGGTGGTCACAAAGACGGCGCTGGTATCCATGCCAGCTACGCCCAGAATTTGCGGGTTAACAAAAACGATATAAACCATCGTCAGGAAAGTGGTAAAACCGGCGATCACTTCGGTTCGTGCCGTCGTGCCATGTTCGCGCAGTTTAAACACGCGTTCCAGCATACCCTGACCAGAAGCCTGGGTGGTGTGTTGTTGACTCATTATCAATTTCCGGAGAAAGGAGGGAAAATTCGCCGTTATCCTATACCAAAATGCGACACCTGGCGCAGTTGTGTGGTAATTTTTTTCACTCAATTTGTTAGTACGGCAACGATTGCGTCCCCTCATTCAGCATTACGTAAACGTTAAACTTGTTAAAATGGAAATGACATGTCCCAAATCGAAGCGGTGTTTTTTGACTGTGACGGCACGCTGGTCGACAGTGAAGTGATTTGCTCGCGCGCCTATGTCACTATGTTCCGGCAGTTCGGCATTACGCTTGAGCTCACGGAAGTATTCAGACGCTTTAAAGGCGTAAAGCTCTACGAAATTATCGATACCATCAGTAAAGAGCATGGCGTTGCGCTGGCAAAGGCGGAGCTGGAACCCGTGTATCGCGCCGAGGTTGCGCGCCTGTTCGATACCGAACTGGAAGCGATCGCGGGCGCAAATACCCTGCTGGAGAGCATTAAGACGCCGATGTGCGTGGTATCCAACGGGCCGGTCAGTAAGATGCAGCATTCGCTGGGTAAACTGGGCATGTTGCATCATTTTCCCGATTTGCTGTTTAGCGGTTACGATATTCAACGCTGGAAGCCCGATCCGGCGCTGATGCTCCATGCGGCGAACGCCATGAAGGTCAATGTTGAGAAGTGTATTCTGGTGGATGATTCCAGCGCAGGCGCGCAGTCAGGAATTGCAGCGGGAATGGAAGTGTTTTATTTCTGCGCCGATCCGCATAACAAGCCGATCGATCACCCTAACGTGACGACGTTTACCGATTTGGCGCAGTTGCCGGGATTGTGGAAAGCGCGCGGGTGGGAGATTACGCGTTAACTGAAATGCCGGATGGCGCTGACGCTTATCCGGCCTACAGCATCTGTACCTGTAGGCCCGGTAAGCGCAGCGCCACCGGGCAAAAGAATGAGATTTACTCTTTCGGATCTTTCCCCGCCAGCAGCTTATCCAGCTCATCTCCGCCCACGTGACGGAAATCCTGCCCCTTCACGAAGTAGAAGATGTATTCGCAAATATTCTGGCAACGGTCACCGATACGCTCGATAGAGCGCGCGCAGAATAACGCGGTCAGCACGCTGGGAATGGTGCGCGAGTCTTCCATCATGTAGGTCATCAGCTGACGCACGATGCCTTCATATTCCTGGTCAACTTTCTTGTCTTCACGGTAGATACGCACCGCTTCGTCGAGATCCATCCGCGCGAACGCATCCAGCACGTCGTGCAGCATCTGCACGGTGTGGCGACCCAGCGACTCCAGGCTGACCAGCAGCGGCTGGTGCTGCTGGGAGAATTTCTCCAGCGCGGTACGGCAGATTTTATCCGCCACGTCGCCAATGCGCTCCAGTTCGGCGATGGTTTTGATAATCGCCATTACCAGACGCAGATCGCTCGCCGTCGGCTGGCGCTTGGCGATAATACGCACACAGGCTTCATCGATGGCGACTTCCATCATATTAACCTGATGATCGCCTTCTACCACGCGCTTCGCCAGCTCGCTGTCCTGGTTGTGCATGGCGGTGATAGCGTCAGAAAGCTGCTGCTCCACCATGCCGCCCATGGTCATTACCTGAGTGCGGATGCTTTCCAGTTCGGCATTGAACTGGCCGGAAATATGTTTATTAAGGTTCAGACTGTCCATTACGCACTCCTGAATTAACCGTAACGACCGGTGATATAGTCTTCTGTTTGTTTCTTCGCGGGCTTGGTGAACAGATCGTCCGTGTTGCTGAACTCAATCAACTCGCCCAGGTACATAAACGCCGTATGATCGGAACAACGTGCCGCCTGCTGCATGTTGTGGGTCACGATCACCACGGTGTAATCCTGTTTCAGCTCGGTGATCAGCTCTTCAATCCGCCCGGTAGAGATCGGGTCCAGAGCTGAACATGGCTCATCCAGCAGCAGCACTTCCGGGCGAATGGCGATACCGCGCGCAATGCACAGGCGCTGCTGCTGACCACCGGAGAGAGAGTACCCGCTCTGGTGCAGTTTATCTTTGGTTTCGTTCCATAATGCGGCCTTGGTCAAGGCCCACTGCACGCGTTCGTCCATATCGGCGCGAGACAGCTTCTCAAACAGACGCACGCCAAAGGCGATATTGTCATAGATGGACATCGGGAACGGCGTCGGCTTCTGGAATACCATCCCCACTTTTGCGCGCAGCAGCGCGATATCCTGGGTGTTGGTGAGAATATTGTCGCCATCCAGCAGAATTTCACCTTCCGCGCGCTGCTCCGGATAAAGCGAATACATTTTATTGAAGGTACGCAGTAGCGTTGATTTACCGCAGCCGGATGGCCCGATAAATGCCGTTACCTGATTCTTCGCGATATCCAGATTAATGTTCTTCAGGGCATGGAATTTGCCGTAGTAGAAGTTCAAATCACGAACCTGAATCTTACTCGGGGCAGTTTCAACCATACTCATTTCACTCTTTTCCTCATCCAGCGCCGCATCCGCCACGCCGTAAAATAATGCCTGATGGCGCTACGCTTATCAGGCCTACAATGTCTTTAACCGTGTTTTTTCTTCGCGAAAACAACACGCGCCAGAATATTCAGCAGCAGTACGCACAGGGTAATAATCAGCACGCCCGCCCAGGCTAATTGTTGCCATTCGGCAAACGGGCTCATCGCGAATTTAAAGATGGTCACCGGCAGGTTGGCGATCGGCTGCATCATGTCGGTGCTCCAGAACTGGTTCGAGAGCGCGGTAAACAACAATGGCGCCGTTTCCCCGGCGATACGGGCAATGGCCAGCAGAATACCGGTCATAATGCCGGAGATAGAGGCTTTCAGCGTAATCGCGGAGATCATCTTCCACTTCGGCGTACCCAGCGCGTAGGCGGCTTCACGCAGGCTATCCGGCACCAGCTTGAGCATGTTTTCAGTGGTACGGATAACGATCGGTACCTGCAACAGCGCCAGCGCAATCACCCCTGCCCAACCGGAGAAGTGCTGCATCTGCGCCACCACGATGGTGTAAACAAACAGCCCCACAACAATTGACGGCGCGGAAAGCAGAATGTCGTTAATAAAGCGAATGATTTCCGCCAGCCAGGATTTACGGCCATATTCCGCCAGATAGATCCCGGCCATAATCCCCAGCGGCGTACCCAATACGGTAGCCCAGAGAATCAATAATCCACTCCCTGCCAGGGCGTTCGCCAGCCCGCCGCCCGCCGTGTTCGGCGGCGGCGTCATTTCGGTAAACAGCGCCAGCGACATACCATCAATGCCGCGCGTGATGGTGGACATCAAAATCCAGATCAGCCAGAACAGGCCAAATGCCATCGTCGCCATTGAGAGCGTTAGTGCGATACGGTTCTTCATGCGGCGACGCGCCTGCATCTTGCGACGGGATTCCGCGAGCTGCGCGGTGTTCTGCATATCAAGCGTAGCCATTAACGTGCTCCCTCGTTCTTCGCCAGACGCATAATCATGAACTTAGACGCCGCCAGGACGATAAAGGTGATCACAAACAGAATCAGCCCCAGTTCCATCAACGCTGCCACGTGCAGACCCGATTCCGCCTCAGCGAATTCGTTCGCCAGCGCGGAAGTGATGCTGTTGCCCGGCATATACAGCGACGCGCTGTCGAGCTGGTAGGTGTTGCCGATGATAAAAGTGACCGCCATCGTTTCACCCAGAGCACGGCCCAGCCCCAGCATAATGCCGCCGATCACGCCATTTTTGGTGAACGGTAGCACGATGCGCCAGATAACTTCCCAGGTAGTACAGCCTATACCGTAAGCGGACTCTTTCATCATTACCGGCGTTTGCTCGAAGACGTCGCGCATAACCGCCGCAATGTAGGGGATGATCATGATGGCGAGGATGACGCCCGCCGCCAGAATGCCGATACCAAACGCCGGGCCGGAGAACAGCGCGCCGACAAACGGAATGTTGGAAAGAATATTGCCGACCGGCTCCTGGAAGTACGTCGCAAACAGCGGCGCGAAGATAAACAGCCCCCACATGCCGTACACGATACTGGGAATTGCCGCCAGCAGTTCAATGGCGATGCCGAGCGGACGCTTTAGCCAGCCTGGCGCCAGCTCGGTTAAAAACAGGGCAATGCCGAAACTGACCGGAACGGCGATCAGCAGTGCGATAAAGGAGGTCACCAGCGTGCCATAAATGGGCACCAGAGCGCCGTAGATATCGTTTGGCGCGTCCCATTCCTTAGTCCAAAGAAATGAGAAACCAAATTTCTGAATACTTGGCCAGGAGGAGATGATCAATGAGACGATAATACCGCCCAACATCAATAGCACAATCAGCGCAGCCAGTTTTACCAGCGCGCTGAAAATCATGTCGCCTTTTTTACCCGGCGGGTTAAAAGCAGGCTTGGTTGCAGCCATAAATTACTCTTTCCATTAAACGCGTTTTACGACGTTGCCCCTGCCGGATGGCGCTACGCTTATCCGGCCTACAACGTGGGCCTGCGGTCGAAACCGTAGGGCGGATAAGCGTAGCGCCATCCGCCAATTCGTTAATTAATACAGCGCCTTACCGTTGCTGTCTTTTATACTGGTCTTCCAGGCGGTACGAACCTGCTCAACAACGTTATCCGGCAGGCTGGCGTAGTCCAGATCATTCGCCTGCTTAGCGCCATTTTTGTAGGCCCAGTCGAAGAACTTCAACACTTCAGCACCCTGCTCAGGTTTCTTCTGCGCTTTGTGGACCAGGATAAAGGTGGTGGAGGTGATTGGCCACACATCGTCACCTTTCTGGTTGGTCAGATCCTGCGCGAAGGTTTTGCTCCAGTCTGCGCCTTTCGCCGCATTAGAGAAGCTCTCTTCCGTCGGGCTTACCGGTTTGCCGTCGGCAGAAACCAGTTTGGTGTAGGCCAGGTTGTTCTGCTTGGCATACGCATACTCAACGTAGCCAATAGCGCCTGGCAGACGCTGTACAAATGCCGCGATACCGTCGTTACCTTTACCGCCCAGACCAGTCGGCCAGTTTACGGTAGAGCCCGCACCAATTTTGGATTTCCACTCTTCGTTGACTTTCGCCAGGTAACTGGTGAACACGAAGGAGGTACCGGAACCGTCAGCGCGACGCACCACAGCGATATTCTGAGAAGGCAGCTTCACGCCTGGGTTCAATTTGGTGATGGCTTCATCATCCCACTTCTTGATTTTACCGAGGTAGATGTCACCCAGCGTTTTACCATCCAGCACCAGTTCGCCGGATTTGAGGCCTGGAATATTCACCGCCAGCACCACGCCGCCGATCACAGTCGGAAACTGGAACAGGCCTTCCTGATTCAGTTTTTCGTCAGACAGCGGCGCATCGGAAGCGCCAAAATCAACGGTATTCGCGGTGATTTGTTTCACGCCGCCGGAAGAGCCTATCCCCTGGTAATTGACTTTGTTACCGGTTTCTTTCTGGTAGGTATCCGCCCATTTGGCATACACCGGTGCAGGAAACGTTGCACCGGCACCTGTCAGGCTTGCTGCTGCAAAGGCAGAGAACGCGCTCATCGATAAGGTCGCGGCGACAACAGTTGCGACAGTGGTACGCATAACTTTCATAATGTCTCCTGCACGGTTTCGGTAAATCATTGTTTGAGTTGCTACGATGAGCAAAATAGGACAAATTGATGACAGTTATATGTCTTGATTATGACGGTTTGATGACAATGGAAATAAAAAAGCTGGCCCGGGGAGACACCAGACCAGCCTGCAGGGGGAGATGAATTAAACTGTTTGCGCAACCACAGACGGTTTCAATAGCGCGTACATCAGGCCGCAGACAATCGTGCCCAGGGCAATCGAGAGCAGGTACTGCATCACATGTTCCACCGCATGCGGGATCGCCAGGACAAAGAGGCCGCCGTGTGGCGCCATCAGTGTACAACCGAAATACATGGACAGACCCCCGGCGATTGCGCCACCGACCATCGTGGAAGGGATGACGCGCATCGGGTCTCGCGCGGCGAAGGGAATCGCCCCTTCAGAGATAAAGCACAGCCCCAGGATAAAAGATGCATTACCCGCTTCATGCTCAGCGGCATTGAATTTCGCTCTGGCCGCCCAGGTTGCGACGCCCATTCCTAATGCCGGTACCATCCCTGCCGCCATAATAGCCGCCATTGGCATATAAGAATGAGAAGCCAGTAAACCAACGCCGAAGGTATACGCAGCTTTATTCACCGGCCCGCCAAGGTCAAAACCTTGCATTGCGCCCAGCAACATTCCCAGCAAGATAGCATTCGTAGAGGTCATATTCCCCAGGAACGTCGTCAGCCCTTCCATCACCGCAGAAACGGGGCCACCCACCACGTAAATCATGATAAGGCCGGTAACCAGCGTAGACAGTAGCGGCAAAACCAGCACAGGCTTAAGCGCTTCCATTGACGCCGGCAGCTTAATATTTTGCGCAAGAAACCGTACGCTGTAACCGGCCAGAAAACCGGCCACAATCCCACCCAGGAAACCAGCGCCGCACAGGCTGGCCAACATCCCGCCAATAAGCCCCGGGGCCAGACCCGGACGATCGGCAATTGAGAAGGCAATAAACCCAGCCAGTACCGGCACCATCAGCGCAAAGGCCGCCTTACCGCCGATTTGAAATAACGCAGCCGCCAGCGTGCCCGGCTCATTGAAAGCCTGGATACCGAAGACAAAAGAGAGCGCGATACACAACCCTCCCGCCACCACCAAAGGAAGCATATGGGATACGCCGGTCATTAAATGCTTATAAACGCCGGGTAGCTCTGTTTTACCAGCTGAAGAAGAGCGCCCGGCACTCCCCTGATAGACCTCGGCGCTATTGAAAGCATTATCCATTTCCTGCGCACTCTTTTTTAACGCCGCGCCGGTACTGGTGCGATAGAGTCTTTTGCCAACAAAGCCTGACAGATCCAGTTCAATATCCGCCGCGATAATCACCACATCCGCCTGCGCTATCTCTTCCGCGGTCAGCGTGTTCTTCGCCCCGACGGAACCGCGGGTTTCAACCTTGATCCAGTCACCACGCTTGCGGGCTTCAATTTCCAACGCTTCTGCCGCCATAAAGGTATGGGCGACGCCCGTCGGACAGGCCGTCACAGCAACAATTTTTTTAGTCATAGTAGGGTACCCTGTTCTTTTAATTTAAAGAAAAAGCGGGAAAAAATGTTACAGACGTGACCAGGCCGCGGCTTTCTGGAACAGCGCGTCATCCGGGCGAATCCCGGTATAAAGGACAAATTGCTCCACGGCCTGAATAGCAAACACTTCGGAACCGGTAATCACGGTTTTACCGCGTTCACGGGCGTAGCGGATTAGCGGCGTGACGGGCGGTAGCGCCACCACATCAAAGATAACGCTCGCCTTATCCACTTCCTGTTCGGAATAAGAGAGTTTGTCGGCATCATTACCGCCAGCCATTCCGATAGGCGTGGCGTTAATTAACAAATCGGCTTCAATACCGTCGGTATCCGGGCGCCATTCATAGCCATAGAGTTCGGCCAGTTGTTTACCTGACGCTTCATCAATCGCGACAATATAACCACGGGTAAACCCCGCATCCTTCAGCGCGCAGGCCACCGCCTTTGCCATACCACCGCTGCCACGCAAAGCAAATACCAGGTCGGGAGAGACCTTGTAATTCGCCAGCAAGCGAGCTATTGCAATGTAATCGGTGTTGTACGCCTTCAGATGGCCATTGGTATTCACAATGGTATTAACTGAGTGAATGGCCTGAGCAGAAGCATCCAGTTCATCCACCAGCGGAATGCAGGCTTCTTTAAACGGCATAGAGATCGCGCACCCACGGATCCCCAGACCGCGCACGCCGCTAATGGCCTGCGTAAGATTGGTCGGCGAAAAGGCTTTGTAGAGATAATTGAGATCCAGCGCTTCGTACAGATAGTTGTGAAAGCGTGTACCGAAGTTACTTGGGCGTGCCGCCAGGGACATGCAGACCTGAGTGTCTTTATTAATGCGCTTTGTCATGATGAATCCTCATAGAAGTTGCGATAGAGAAAATCATCGGCTAAAAAGGGGATATTAAAAATTGCTCATTCCCGTTCGGGAAATTTCACCTTTTATGGCAACCCGGCACACTGAACAAAAATACTTAAAGCTACTCCAGCACTATGGCGACAAGCCCGTTAGCGTGACGCTACAGGAGCTGGCGGATGTGTTGTTCTGCACCCGGCGGCATATGCGTAATCTGTTGCTTCAGATGCAGGAGGCAAAGTGGCTCATCTGGCAATCACAGGCCGGACGTGGGCATCGCGCCCGGCTTCACCTGCGCTATAAACCAGAACAGCTGTTAAGCGAAAAGGCGGAGCAGTTACTGGAGTCTGGTCATGTTGATCAGGCCATTCAACTGCTGGGTAAAAATAAGCACCAGGTGGCGCAACTGCTGCGCTCAAAACTGGGCTATAGCGTGCGGGCAGACTATCAGCGGCTGTGCATCCCCTATTACCGGACAATGCCGTCGCTGTGCCCCGGCACGCCGCTGCGTCGCTCTGAACAGCATCTGGTCAGGCAGATTTTTAGCGGCCTGACGCGCATAAATGAGGAAAAAGGTGAAGTCGAAGCCGATCTTGCCCACCACTGGCGGCAGATTGATCCACTGCGCTGGCGTTTTTATCTGCGCCCCGCCGTCCTCTGGCATGATGGTCAGGAGCTGACGATCGACGCGGTTATCGCTTCACTGACCCGCAGCGCTAAGCTGCCGTTGTTCTCGCACTTGCAGACCATTCAGGCCACCGGGCCGCTGAGCCTTGAAATTACGCTGGCGCACCCGGATAACCGACTGCCGCTGCTGCTCAGCCATATTGATGCCATGATCCTACCGCCTAACCATACACAACGCGCTGATTTCCCGGCACATCCTGTGGGGACTGGCCCTTATGAGGTGGTGGAAAACAATGGCTTTCATCTGCAAATGAAGGCCTTTGACCACTATTTCGGTCTGCGCGGGCTGCTGGATGAAGTGGAGGTCTTTATCTGGCCGAATTTAACGGAGACAGACAACCTGGCGGAATCGCTGTCGGATAACGACACGGCAGCCTGGCTCAGCTCCAGCCTGAGCGATGAGGATTACGTTTCCGGACGGCTTAGCCAGGTAGCGGGCAAACCTTCTGACAACCTGCGCGAGATGTTTCTTGAGCGTGGAGGCTATTTTTTATTATGCGACAGCCGCTCCCCGCACTGGCATACCGCCGAACATCGCCGCTGGCTGCGGGAAACACTCAGCCCTTACGCCATACTCCAGCATCTGAGTGAGGCAATTCGCCCCTTCTGGGTACCGGGCGGCAGCCTGCTGTCCTCCTGGTTTCATACTATTGAGGCGGGCCCGGCCTGTTCACCTTTTATCTCGTCGTCGCCCTACGCGAAACTGCGTCTGGCCTATCACGATCAGCACCCTGAATTTCCAATGCTTCTGGATATCATGCAAAAGATCATGCGCCAGCAGGGCATTTTACTTGAGGGCGTTGCACTGAATTATGATGACTGGGCAAGCGGCAAGGCCGAGGTTGATCTCTGGCTGGGGACAGTTAATTTCCCCATTCCCGAAGAGTGGAACGTCGGTACATGGCTGCTGGGCTCCCCTTTACTGCGCCACGCCATCAGCGGTGGGGATGATGCGCTGCTGGCCCAATGGGAAACCCAGTGGCATGCCGAAACAATCAGCGCGGAACAACTGGTCAGGGAAACCACCCGTTCAGGCTGGCTACAACCGCTTTTTCACCACTGGATGCGACTCAAAGGCCCCGACCGGGCCAGGGGGATCCACCTGAATAACCTGGGGTGGTTTGATTTCCGATCCACCTGGATTGAGCCAGGGCCTTAAAGAAGAGAATGTGACCGGGTGCCCGTAGCGCAGGCCGGCGTAGCACCTCTTAGTCGCTCTTCAGCCACCATAGAGAAAGAACAGCGCCTGTCACGGTGCACAAAAAAAGGCCGTCTATCGACGGCCTTCTGCCTGGTACTACATTTGACTTACTCTACGGTAACCGATTTCGCCAGGTTACGCGGCTGGTCAACGTCGGTGCCTTTAATCAGCGCCACGTGATACGCCAGCAGTTGCAGCGGAACGGTGTAGAAGATAGGCGCGATCACTTCTTCTACATGCGGCATCTCAATGATGTGCATGTTGTCGCTGCTGACGAAACCCGCATCCTGGTCGGCGAAGACGTACAACTGACCGCCACGCGCGCGAACTTCTTCGATGTTGGATTTCAGTTTCTCCAGCAGTTCGTTGTTCGGCGCCACCACAATCACCGGCATATCGGCGTCAATCAGCGCCAACGGCCCGTGTTTCAGCTCGCCTGCAGCATAGGCTTCCGCGTGAATGTAAGAGATCTCTTTCAGCTTCAGCGCGCCTTCCAGCGCAATCGGATATTGATCGCCACGACCGAGGAATAACGCGTGATGCTTGTCGGAGAAATCTTCTGCAAGCAGCTCGATGCGTTTGTCCTGCGACAGCATCTGCTCAATACGGCTCGGCAGCGCCTGTAGGCCATGCACGATATCATGCTCAATGGACGCATCCAGACCTTTCAGGCGAGACAGTTTCGCCACCAGCATCAACAGCACGGTTAACTGGGTGGTGAAGGCTTTGGTAGATGCTACGCCAATTTCCGTACCCGCGTTGGTCATCAGCGCCAGATCGGATTCACGTACCAGCGAAGAGCCGGGCACGTTACAAATGGCGAGCGATCCGAGGTAGCCCAATTCTTTGGATAAACGCAGGCCCGCTAAGGTATCTGCCGTTTCGCCAGACTGGGAGAGTGTGATCATCAGGCTATTACGGCGCACGGCAGATTTGCGATAGCGGAATTCAGAGGCGATTTCAACGTCGCACGGAATACCTGCCAGCGATTCAAACCAGTAACGGGAAACCATACCGGAGTTGTAAGACGTACCGCAGGCGAGGATCTGAATATGCTCAACCTTCGACAGCAGTTCGTCGGCGTTCGGCCCCAGCTCGCTTAAATCCACCTGACCGTGGCTGATGCGCCCGGTAAGGGTGTTTTTAATCGCGTTCGGCTGTTCGTAGATCTCTTTCTGCATGTAGTGGCGGTAAATACCTTTATCGCCCGCGTCATATTGCAGATTGGATTCGATATCCTGACGTTTTACTTCCGCGCCGGTGTTATCGAAGATATTTACCGAACGGCGAGTGATTTCAGCGATATCGCCCTCTTCAAGGAAGATAAAGCGACGAGTCACTGGCAACAGCGCCAGCTGGTCAGAAGCGATAAAGTTTTCGCCCATACCCAAGCCAATCACCAACGGGCTACCAGAACGTGCCGCCAGTAGGGTATCCGGGTGACGGGTATCCATGATCACTGTACCGTACGCACCACGCAGCTGCGGGATAGCACGCAGAACAGCCTCACGCAGAGTACCGCCCTGTTTCAGTTCCCAGTTTACCAGGTGTGCAATCACTTCGGTGTCGGTTTCAGAAACGAAGGTATAGCCACGCGCTTTTAACGCTTCACGCAGCGGTTCATGGTTTTCGATGATGCCGTTATGCACCACCACAATGTGTTCAGAAACATGCGGATGCGCGTTAGCTTCTGAAGGTTCACCGTGCGTCGCCCAGCGAGTGTGAGCAATACCGGTACCGCCATGCAGAGGATGTTCTTCCGCTGCCTGAGCCAGCATCTGGACTTTACCGAGGCGACGCAGGCGGGTCATATGACCTTCTGCATCAACCACGGCCAGACCGGCAGAGTCATATCCGCGGTATTCCAGACGACGTAAACCTTCAAGAAGGATTTCAGCTACATCACGCTGCGCGATAGCGCCAACAATTCCACACATAGTTTTATTTCCTGATTATGGCATTACGCCATGCGTTGTCGCTGACCTGTATGCCCGTTGTTGCGGGCGCCCCGAGCCTTGTAGAGAGTGGGGTTATTTTTATAAGTACTGCTCATGGAGCGGAGGATTATTTTATCCTCTCATCTCCGGTCTGCCGGATGGCGCTGACGCTTATCCGGCTTACAAAATCACTTTTTCTTCACCGGACGCTGCCAGCCTTGCTTATGTACCTGCGGCACGCGGCTTAATACCAGTTCATTGTCGGCTACATTACGGGTGACGGTAGTCCCTGCGGCGATGGTGGCACCTTTACCAACAGTAACCGGCGCCACCAGTTGGGTATCGGAGCCGACAAACACATCGTCGCCAATAACCGTTTTGAATTTGTTCGCGCCATCATAGTTACAGGTGATGGTCCCCGCGCCGATATTCACGTTGTCGCCAATTTCCGCATCGCCCAGGTAGGTCAGATGACCGGCTTTAGAACCTTTACCCAGACGCGCTTTTTTCATCTCAACAAAATTGCCGACGTGAGCGCCCGCTAACAGCTCCGCGCCTGGACGCAGGCGAGCAAACGGGCCGATGGTGCAGGCCGCTTCCAGATGCGCATCTTCCACCACGCTGTATGGGCTAATTTCACAGTCATCGCCAATGACGCTGTTTTTAATAATGCAGCCCGCGCCGATCTTCACACGATGACCGAACGTCACGTTACCTTCGATGATAACGTTAGCGTCAATTTCCACATCACGTCCGTGAGCCAGATTACCGCGCAGATCAAAACGAGCCGGATCGCGCAACATAACGCCGGATAACAGCAGTTTCTCCGCCTGTTCGGCCTGGTAAATACGCTCCAGACGAGAAAGCTGTAGACGGTTATTCACGCCGTCCGTTTCGCTGATGCGAGCCGGATGCACCGCGGCGATTTCCCGTCCTTCCTGATAAGCCAGCGCGATGATATCTGTGATGTAATATTCACCCTGCGCATTATTGTTAGTCAGCTTAGACAACCAGCGTTTCAGGTCCGCGCCGTTGGCGATCAGAATACCGGTGTTAATTTCCTGGATCTGACGCTGTTCATCAGTGGCGTCTTTATGTTCAACGATGCCGGTCACTTTACCGTTTTCACGCGTAATACGGCCATAGCCGCTCGGATCGTCCAGCTTCACGGTTAATAAACCAATACCACCCTGCGGTTTGGCATCGCGCAGGCGCTGTAAGGTTTCAACCGAAATCAGCGGCACGTCGCCGTAAAGCATTAAAATATCTTCATCGTCGCTAAAGAAGGGCGCGGCCTGCTGCATTGCGTGACCTGTTCCCAACTGTTCCGCCTGAAGCACCCAGTTCAGCTTGTCATCTTTCAGGGTCTGTTTTAACAACTCACCACCGTGGCCATAGACCAGATGAACCTGTGCGGCCCCTAATTTAGTTGCTGCATCAATGACATGCTGCACCATGGGTTTACCCGCCAGCGTGTGCAGCACTTTAGGAATATCGGAATACATGCGCGTGCCTTTACCTGCGGCAAGGATCACTACGCTCATAGCACTATTTAACATACGCGTCCTGACTGTAATTTGAGAACGAATTTATACTGTTTCACGTTGAAAATACTACATTTTTTTCATCGTAAAATGGAAGAAGGATAAAACGCTCACCGGGATAACATCCCCGCCTGCTAATGAATCATTTTCGTTCATTACCGCGCCTCTTGTCTCCTGAAAAGTAAAAATACCCGCGTATTGGCAACGTAGTCCGATGTTTTTGCTGTTTTTTTACTCCATAAATAAAGAAGATAACGTAATAAAGCGCAGGGGAGTCAGAAAAGCAAAAACCAGCGACAGAGGCCGCTGGTTTTCCGTTGCGCGTATTTTTTACTTAATTACGCGACATAAAAATCCGCAAAATATACCAGAACATGGTCGCGATAGAAGCAAACAGATGTAATGCCGCGCCAGCAGGGCGATCGGTAGGGTAATGGTGAATAATGTTAGAAGTGTCGTAAAGTATAAACCCGGCGCACAGCAGTACCATTAGCGCAGAAAACCAGACGCCCAGCGAGAAGCCGCAGATGACGCTGGCAATAATCGCGCCAAAAGCAATGAACCCAGCCATAGTCAGAAACGAGCGCAGAAAAGAAAAGTCTTTTTTTATGGAAAAAGCGGTAAACGTCAGGCCGCCGACCAGCAACAGAGTCGTTATTGCCGCCGCGCCAATACTCGACGGGTTAATATACGCCGCCACCGTTAACAAGGGGGCAAAAATCAGGGATTCTGCCAACACATAAATCCCCAGCCCGATAAGTTGCGTTTGATTAGTCCCCGCATTATCCGCCAGACGGGTCGCCAGCATTCCCACCAGCATAAAAGCGCCGAGAACAACCAACCAGCTATATCTTCCACCAGCCAGCAGCACATCAAGCGCATACTCCCCGACCCCTATAAAACTCCACGCCGCGCTCAACACGATAAAACCGACGATGGCGACGGCGAGATGAAGATAAGCGCGACGAATAAAGGTAGTACGATCAATCCTTGAGTCGGGTTGTGGACCCGCAAAGGATGGCTGAAATGACATAGTAATAATCCCTCATTTTATGCAATAAAAACGCATCCATTCCTTCCTTCTTCGCACAATGTGCAGATGCCAATGCCAGAAAGAAGGATTTAATGAAAACAGCGCTGTCGCTGAAAACGCGTCGCCTTCAGCCGCTTGTTTTTGTCGTTGCTAGTTTATCGAATAAAAATTGAGAGGATAAAAAAAAACCAGTCCGCAATCAGACTGGTTTTATGCTTTCAAGCCGGTGTTACATCGCTTTTTTGGTCAACTCGATAACGCGCAGTTTAGCGATCGCTTTGGCCAGTTCCGCAGACGCCTGAGCGTAATCCACGTCACCGTGCGAGCTCTTAATGTGCTCTTCGGCTTTACGCTTCGCTTCCAGGGCTCGCGCTTCGTCGAGATCCTGACCGCGAATCGCGGTATCCGCCAGAACGGTCACGCTGCCAGGCTGCACTTCCAGAATGCCGCCGGACAGATAGATAAACTCTTCATGACCGTGCTGCTTAACGATGCGAATCATACCAGGCTTAATGGCGGTGAGCAGCGGCGCGTGCCCCGGGTAAATCCCCAGTTCGCCTTCGCTACCCGTAACCTGGATTTTCTCGACCAGACCGGAGAACATTTGTTGCTCCGCGCTGACGACATCCAGGTGGTAAGTCATTGCCATATCACCCTCCGATTAAGGCGTTAAAGTTTTTTGGCTTTTTCCACGGCTTCGTCGATGGAACCGACCATGTAGAACGCCTGCTCCGGCAGGTGATCGTATTCGCCTTCCATAATGCCTTTAAAGCCACGGATGGTGTCTTTCAGGGAAACGTATTTGCCCGGAGAACCGGTAAATACTTCCGCCACGAAGAACGGCTGGGACAGGAAGCGCTGAATTTTACGCGCGCGAGCTACCACCAGTTTATCTTCTTCAGACAGTTCATCCATACCGAGGATGGCGATGATGTCTTTCAGTTCCTGATAACGCTGCAGGATGGACTGAACGCCACGCGCGGTGTCGTAGTGTTCCTGACCAACAACCAGCGGATCCAGCTGACGGCTGGTGGAGTCCAGCGGGTCAACGGCCGGGTAGATACCCAGGGATGCGATCTGACGGCTCAGTACCACGGTTGCATCTAAGTGCGCAAAGGTGGTGGCTGGAGACGGGTCAGTCAAGTCATCCGCCGGTACGTATACCGCCTGTACGGAGGTGATAGAACCGGTTTTGGTGGAGGTGATACGTTCCTGCAGAACGCCCATCTCTTCCGCCAGAGTCGGCTGATAACCTACTGCGGAAGGCATACGGCCCAGCAGTGCGGATACTTCCGTACCGGCCAGGGTGTAACGATAGATGTTATCGACGAACAGCAGTACGTCACGACCTTCGTCACGGAATTTCTCCGCCATGGTCAGGCCGGTCAGTGCAACGCGCAGACGGTTTCC
Source organism: Salmonella sp. SAL04196 (assembly GCF_046550835.1). Taxonomy (NCBI): domain Bacteria; kingdom Pseudomonadati; phylum Pseudomonadota; class Gammaproteobacteria; order Enterobacterales; family Enterobacteriaceae; genus Salmonella; species Salmonella sp. SAL04196. The sequence goes on along the minus strand of NZ_JBGDXE010000011.1, from coordinate 25,000 downwards.
CGGCGGTTCGTTCATCTGGCCATACACCAGGGATACTTTATCGATAACGTTGGAGTCGGTCATTTCGTGGTAGAAGTCGTTACCCTCACGAGTACGTTCACCTACGCCCGCAAACACAGAGTAACCGGAGTGCTCGATCGCGATGTTACGGATAAGCTCCATCATGTTTACGGTTTTACCTACACCCGCACCACCGAACAGACCGACTTTACCGCCCTTCGCGAACGGACACATCAGGTCGATAACTTTGATACCGGTTTCCAGCAGTTCCTGAGAGTTTGACAACTCTTCGTAAGAAGGCGCTGCGCGGTGAATCGCCCAACGCTCTTCTTCGCCGATCTCGCCTTTCATGTCGACCGGTTCGCCCAGAACGTTCATGATACGACCCAGCGTGGCTTTACCTACCGGGACTTCGATCGGGTGTTCGAGATCTTTTACATCCAGACCGCGACGCAGACCGTCAGAAGACCCCATCGCGATGGTACGCACAATACCGCCGCCAAGCTGCTGCTGAACTTCCAGCACCAGCTTCTCATTACCATTCTGCACCTCAAGGGCATCGTACACGCGTGGTACGGCATCCTGAGGGAACTCGACGTCGACCACGGCGCCGATTACCTGGACAATCTTTCCAGTAGCCATCTTAAATCCTCTACGAAATAACCTGGTTAAACCGCGGCGGCCCCCGAGACGATCTCGGTGAGTTCCTGAGTAATGCTGGCCTGACGAGCTTTGTTGTATACCAACTGCAGCTCTTTAATCAGGCTGCCGCCATTATCGGTTGCGGCTTTCATCGCCACCATTCGCGCGGCCTGCTCGCTGGCCAGGTTTTCTACCACGCCCTGATAAACCTGAGACTCCACATAACGACGCAGGAGAGTATCCAGCAACGCTTTCGGGTCGGGTTCATACAGGTAATCCCAGGCTTTACGCTTCAGATCATCATCTTCTGACGCCGGCAGCGGCAGCAGTTGAGTGATCGTCGGTACCTGAGACATGGTGTTAATAAATTTGTTGCTGACAATGTAAAGCTTGTCCAGACGGCCTTCGTCGTAGGCCTGCAACATCACTTTAACCGGACCGATCAGTTCGGACAGAGAAGGGTTATCCCCCATACCTGTCACCTGAGCGACAACGTTGCCGCCTACGGAATTAAAGAATGACACGCCCTTAGAGCCGATCATTGCGAGTTCGCACTGAACGCCTTTATCGGACCATGCCTTCATATCCGCCAGCAGCTTTTTGAACAGGTTAATGTTCAAGCCACCGCACAAACCACGGTCGGTCGACACTACCAGGTAGCCCACGCGTTTAACGTCGCGCTCTTCCAGGTAGGGGTGCTTATATTCCAGATTACCGTTCGCAAGGTGACCAATCACTTTGCGCATGGTCTCTGCATAAGGACGGCTGGCCGCCATGCGATCCTGCGATTTACGCATTTTGGAAGCGGCGACCATCTCCATCGCTTTAGTGATCTTCTGCGTGTTCTGGACGCTTGCGATCTTACTACGTATCTCTTTTGCGCCGGCCATGAGCTTCTCCTCAATGCCTTACGGCCTGCCCTAAGGCAAGCCGCCAGACGTTACCAGGACTGGGTTGCTTTGAAGGAATCGAGGATGCCTTTCAGCTTGCCTTCGATTTCGTCGTTATAGCCACCGGACTGGTTGATCTCTTGCATCAGCGGAGCGTGATCACGGTCGACGTAAGCCAGCAGTGCGGCTTCGAAGCTACCGATTTTCGCCAGTTCGACATCCGCCAGATAACCACGTTCTGCTGCGAACAGAACCAGAGACTGCTGCGCGACGGACATCGGCGCATACTGTTTCTGTTTCAGCAGTTCGGTCACTTTCTGACCGTGGTCAAGCTGTTTACGGGTGGCATCGTCAAGGTCGGATGCAAACTGAGAGAACGCCGCCAGTTCACGATACTGCGCCAGCGCGGTACGAATACCACCGGACAGTTTCTTCATGATCTTGGTCTGGGCTGCGCCACCTACACGGGATACCGAGATACCCGGGTTAACCGCAGGACGAATACCGGCGTTAAACAGGTTAGATTCCAGGAAGATCTGACCATCGGTAATGGAAATTACGTTGGTCGGAACGAACGCGGAAACGTCACCTGCCTGCGTTTCGATAATCGGCAGCGCAGTCAGTGAACCGGTTTTCCCTTTCACTTCACCTTTAGTGAAGGCTTCGACGTAGTCGGCGTTAACACGCGCAGCACGCTCCAGCAGACGAGAGTGGAGGTAGAATACGTCGCCCGGGAATGCTTCACGTCCTGGCGGACGACGGAGCAGCAGGGAGATCTGACGGTAAGCAACAGCCTGTTTAGACAGGTCATCGTAAATGATCAGCGCATCTTCACCGCGGTCGCGGAAGTATTCGCCCATTGCGCAACCGGCATATGGCGCCAGGTATTGCAGCGCAGCGGATTCGGACGCGGTCGCCACCACAACAATGGTGTTAGCCAGCGCGCCGTGTTCTTCCAGTTTGCGCACCACGTTAGAGATGGTGGACGCTTTCTGGCCGATAGCGACATAGATACATTTAATGCCGGAATCGCGCTGGTTGATGATGGCGTCGATAGCCAGCGCGGTTTTACCGGTCTGACGGTCACCGATGATCAGTTCACGCTGACCACGACCGATTGGGATCATGGAGTCAACGGCTTTATAGCCGGTCTGCACCGGCTGATCGACAGACTGACGATCGATAACGCCCGGCGCAATCGCTTCAACGGCAGAGAAGCCGTCATTATCAACCGGACCTTTACCGTCGATTGGCGCACCCAGGGTGTTTACCACACGTCCCAGCAGGCCGCGGCCAACCGGAACTTCCAGGATACGACCCGTACATTTAACCTTCATGCCTTCGGCAAGGTCAGCGTATGGACCCATGACTACCGCACCCACGGAGTCGCGCTCCAGGTTCAGTGCGATAGCGTAACGGTTACCCGGCAGGGAGATCATTTCACCCTGCATACAATCGGCCAGGCCGTGAATGCGGATAACACCGTCACTGACAGAAACAATAGTACCTTCGTTGTGAGCTTCGCTCACCACATTGAACTGAGCAATGCGCTGCTTGATCAGTTCGCTGATTTCGGTGGAATTCAGTTGCATGCTCCAGTCCCCTTAAGACTGCAAGACGTCTGCAAGGCGCTCAAGACGGCCGCGTACGCTGCCATCAATGACCATATCACCCGCCCGGATGATAACGCCTGCCATTACAGACTTATCGATTTTGCAATTCAGCTTCACTTTGCGTGACAGACGTTTTTCCATCGCGGCGCTGATTTTCGAAAGCTGCTCTTCACTCAATGCGGTTGCCGACGTAACTTCTACCTCGGAGGTAGCTTCACTGGCGGCACGCAGATGAATAAACTGCTCCAGAACATCCGGGAGCGCGTTCAGACGATTATTTTCAGCCATCACCCGAATCAGGTTCTGACCGTTTTCGTCTAACTGCTCACCGCAGACTGCGATAAACGACTCAGCGAGCGTTTCCGGCGCCAGCGCGCCAGAGAGAAGCTCTGCCATTTGTTCGTTCTTGGTTACCTCGGCGGCAAACGCCAGCATATCCTGCCAGCGCTCTACACTTTGGTGTTCAACGGCAAAGTCAAAAGCTGCTTTGGCGTAGGGGCGAGCTACCGTAACAAATTCAGACATCAGCCCCTCCCTCCTTACAGTTCAGCGACAAGTTTATCCACGATGTCGCTGTTAGCAGCTTCATCCACGGAACGTTCGATGATCTTCTCGGCGCCAGCAACAGCCAGGATAGCAACTTGCTTACGCAGCTCTTCACGGGCGCGTTTACGCTCGGCTTCAATTTCCGCCTGCGCCTGCGCCACGATTTTAGTACGTTCCTGTTCTGCTTCAGTTTTGGCTTCGTCCAGGATCTGAGCGCGGCGTTTGTTTGCCTGCTCGATGATTACCTGAGCTTCTGCTTTCGCTTTTTTCAGCTGGTCGGTCGCGCTGGCCTTTGCAAGGTCAAGATCCTTATGTGCTCGTTCAGCAGAAGCGAGACCGTCAGCAATTTCTTTCTGACGTTTCTCGATGGCTGCCATTAACGGCGGCCATACGTACTTCATGCAAAACCAGACAAAGAGAATAAACGCGATGGCCTGGCCGAGGATTGTTGCGTTAAGATTCACAGCACAATGCCTCTATCTAGTTAACCTTCTGATATTGCTCTTAATTCAAGCAACGCTTACTACGCGACAGCGAACATCACGTACAGACCCAGACCTACAGCGATCATCGGGATAGCATCCACCAGACCCATAACGATAAAGAACTGAGTACGCAGCAGAGGAATCAGATCAGGTTGACGCGCCGCGCCTTCCAGGAATTTACCCCCGAGGATGCCGATACCGATCGCAGCACCGATTGCCGCCAGACCCATCATCACAGCGGCAGCCATGTACAGCAGATCCATATTCAGGTTTTCCATGACAGTCTCCAGTTTGTTTCAGTTAAAACGTAGTAGTGTTGGTAAATTAATGCTCTTCGGACGCCATCGACAGATAGACAATCGTCAGAACCATGAAAATGAAGGCTTGCAGCGTAATAATCAGGATGTGGAAAATGGCCCACGGCACATTCAGAATCCACTGTGACCACCACGGCAACAGACCAGCAATCAGAATGAAAATCAGCTCACCGGCATACATGTTGCCGAACAGTCGCAGACCGAGAGAAACCGGTTTGGACAGCAGACTTACCCCTTCAAGGATTAAGTTGACAGGAATGAACGCCCAGTGATTGAACGGCTGCAGCGTCAACTCTTTAGCGAAGCCGCCGATGCCTTTCATTTTGATGCTGTAGAACAGAATAAGGATGAATACGCCCAGCGCCATCGACAGGGTGATGTTGACGTCAGCAGACGGCACCACGCGCGTTGCTGGCAGACCCAGCCAATGCTCAGCGATATACGGCAGCAGGTCGATAGGCAGTAAGTCCATCAGGTTCATAAGGAATACCCAGACGAAAATCGTCAGGGCCAGCGGCGCAATCAGCTTGCTTTTGCCATGGTACATGTCTTTGACGCTGCCATGCACAAAGCCGACTATCAGCTCAATCGCGGTCTGAAACTTGCCTGGCACGCCGCTGGTCGCTTTTTTAGCAACGCTACGGAACATCACCAGAAACAACAGACCCAGCACCACCGAGAAGAACATGGAGTCAATATTGAGCGTCCAGAAGGTGGCTGGGGGGTTCTGCGGATCCACCAGCGAGAAAGTACGCAGGTCCAGCTGAAGGTTATTCAGATGGTGTCCTATGTATTCCTGCGGCGTCATATTTTCTGAAGCCATGATGCCTTTTACCCTTTGTTGTTAATTACAGCCGGCGCCAGTATCTGAACCACCAGCACCAAAACCCACGTAACGATCAGCGGCAAAAACACCGCCTTTAAAACCGCCAACGCCACCACCAGTAAAACCAGCATCGCTAACACCTTGAAGGCTTCACCGAAGGCGAAAGTCCAGGACACGCGGCCCTTAGCAGGTGTATGCGCCTGGTGACGCCAGGCAAATATCATAAACAACATATTAGGCAGTGCCACTGCCAATCCCCCACATACTGCGGAGATGCCCCAGAAGGGGTCTTTGAGGCAAAACAGCAATCCACTTGCTATTACCGCCAGAAACTGAATGAACAGAAGCTTACGAGCAACGTTTCGACTCACGAGCGACACAGACATCACGTTTTTACTCCTGCTCACTTCGAGGTATGCCGCGTGTCGTATAAAACGTTCTTTAAGACTTAGAGTCAAGCATCAAAAAGCGGTCAAATTATACGGTGCGCACCCGTGATTTCAAACAATAAGTAGCCAAAAGGTGAATAAATGTTTAAATATTTTTCTCTGGCCCGCATTTTTAACTTTTAGCCAAAGTGTGAACGATCGTACAAAACTGCAAATAGCGCGAAAACACTGGCGATAAAGCGTGCACCAGATCACACATTAAACATATTCATGCTTACGCAATTCATTTACGTGTCAATTCATGCCTTTTCATCTTTTTGATATTTAAGCGTAAAACCAGGTACTGTTTTAAAAATACCAGCTTACACCTTAAAAACGCCCCATTGACATTTATAATAAAAATTTAACAAGCAAAAGTGATTTTTCGATTCGATTTTTAGCAGACTGATATTTACAAAGTTGATTACTCTCTGTTTTAACAAAAGAAGCGACGTTGTCATGTTGAAACGAAACCGTAAATCCAGAGTTAAATGCAACAACGCTGAAATGCGTTATACCTGTCGATTTTTAACACAAGCCGCGTCGTTTTTTTTCTATTTTTTTTGATAAAAATTAAACTTTGTTTGACTTAATAATCACCAGATGCCGCTCGCCTTCCAGTTGCGGAACGCGTAATTTTTCAACAGATTCGACGCTAAAATTGTCAGGTAGTGAGGCAATTTCATCCCCTGGCAATTGCCCTTTTAAGGCATAAAAACGCCCTTTCTCTCCCGGCAGATGGTGACACCAGCTCACCATATCATTCAACGATGCGAAAGCGCGGCTGATAACGCCATCAAACGGCGGTTCGGAGGGATAGGCTTCAACGCGGCTTTGAACCGGCGTGATGTTTTCCAGTTTCAGTTCGTGCTGGACCTGACGCAGAAAACGTACCCGCTTGCCCAGGCTGTCGAGTAAGGTGAAATGCGCGTCAGGGAGAACAATAGCCAGCGGGATGCCCGGCAGCCCCGGTCCTGTTCCTACATCGATAAAACGCTGTCCCTGAAGATACGGCGCAACGACTATGCTGTCGAGAATATGGCGTACCAACATTTCGTTGGGATCCCGCACTGACGTCAGGTTGTATGCTTTGTTCCATTTATGCAGCATATCAACGTAGGCGACCAGCAGCGTTTTCTGGTGATCGGTAAGAGAAATACCGGCATCAGCCAGCAGACGAGAGAGTTTGTTGAGCACGGTCATTACCTGTTAATAATCAAATGCCCGATGCGCTTTCGCTTATCGGGCCTACAAATTTGTAGGGCGGGCAAGCGAAGCGCCCCCGCCAAATTAGTGTTATCAAGCGCTACGACGCAGCATACCTTGTTTTTTCAGCCATACCAGCAGAATGGAGATTGCCGCTGGCGTAACGCCGGAGATACGCGATGCCTGACCGATAGACGCCGGTTTATGATCGTTCAGCTTGGCGATAACTTCGTTCGACAGACCGGAAACCTGACGATAATCCAGCGTGGCAGGCAGCAACGTATTCTCGTTACGTAGTTGTTTTTCAATCTCATCCTGCTGGCGAGCGATATACCCTTCGTATTTGACCTGGATTTCCACCTGCTCAGCGGCTTGCTCATCTTCAAGCGCAGGCGCGAATGCGGCAAGCGAAGTGAGCTGCGCGTAGGTCATTTCCGGACGACGCAACAGATCTTCGCCGCTGGCCTCACGGGAGAGAGGCGTGGTCAAATGCGCATTCACTTCATCGGCGGATTCCGCAGACGGCGTTACCCATGTCGATTTCAGCCGCTGACGTTCTCGTTCGATATTTTCCAGCTTCTCGTTGAAGCGCGCCCAGCGTTCATCATCCACCAGACCCAGCTCGCGGCCCATTTCGGTCAGACGCAGATCGGCATTGTCCTCACGCAGCATCAGGCGATATTCGGCGCGGGAGGTAAACATGCGATACGGCTCTTTGGTGCCCAGCGTACAGAGATCGTCCACCAGCACGCCGAGATAAGCCTGAGAGCGCGCAGGCGCCCAGCCCTCTTTGTCGGCGGAAAGACGCGCGGCATTCAGACCAGCGAGCAAGCCCTGCGCCGCAGCCTCTTCATAGCCGGTAGTACCGTTGATTTGACCAGCAAAGAACAGGCCGTGAATAAATTTACTTTCCAGAGTCGGTTTCAGATCGCGCGGGTCGAAGAAATCGTACTCAATCGCGTAACCAGGGCGAACGATCTTCGCGTTCTCCATACCCTGCATGGAACGGACAATCTGCATCTGCACGTCAAACGGCAGGCTGGTGGAGATACCGTTAGGGTAAATCTCGTTAGAGGTCAGTCCTTCCGGCTCAAGGAAGATCTGATGCTGGTTACGATCGGCAAAACGCATCACCTTGTCTTCGATCGAAGGACAGTAGCGTGGGCCGATCCCTTCGATCACGCCAGCGTACATTGGGCTACGATCGAGGTTATTACGAATCACGTCATGGGTTTTCTCATTGGTATGCGTGATGTAACACGGCACCTGTTGCGGATGCTGAGAAGCATTCCCCATAAACGAGAAAACCGGCATCGGGTTATCGCCATGCTGTTGAGCCAACACGCTGAAATCGATAGTACGCGCATCAATACGCGGCGGTGTGCCGGTTTTCAGGCGACTGACGCGTAGCGGAAGCTCACGCAGACGGCGAGATAGCGGGATGGATGGCGGATCGCCAGCACGACCGCCGCTGTAGTTATCCAGACCAATATGAATTTTGCCGTCCAGGAAGGTTCCGACGGTCAGCACCACCGCTTTCGCGCGGAATTTGAGCCCCATTTGGGTCACGGCGCCGACAACGCGATCGTTTTCGACAATCAGATCTTCAACCGCTTGCTGGAAGATCATCAGGTTCGGCTGGTTCTCCAGCGCGGTACGCACCGCCTGGCGATATAAGACTCGATCCGCCTGAGCCCGGGTAGCGCGAACGGCCGGACCTTTGCTGGCGTTTAGTATCCTAAACTGAATACCTGCCTGATCAATCGCTTTCGCCATCAGACCGCCGAGCGCATCCACCTCTTTTACCAGATGTCCCTTTCCAATACCGCCGATCGCCGGGTTGCAGCTCATCTGTCCCAACGTGTCAATATTGTGTGTCAAAAGCAGAGTCTGTTGACCCATACGCGCCGCGGCCATCGCGGCCTCAGTGCCTGCATGACCCCCGCCAATAATAATGACGTCAAAAGGATCCTGATAAAACATGGTAATTGCCTCGCATAACGCGGTGTGAAAATGGATTGAAGCCCGGGCGGTGGATTCTACTCAACTTTAGCCGATGGAGAAAGCCCCGGGATCCGGGCTATTAAAAAGAAGATCTTTTTATTTAGAGATCTGTTCTATTGTGATCTCTTATTAGGATCGCGCCAGGCTGTGGATAACCCGGATCCTGTAATAAAGATCAATGCGTTGGAAAGGATCACTAGCTGTGAATGATCGGTGATCGTGGTCCGTATAAGCTGGGATCAAAACGGGTGCTTATACACAACTCAAAAAGTGAACAACGGTTATTCTTTGGATAACTACCGGTTGATCCAAGCTTTCCACCAGATTTATCCACAATGGATCGCACGATCTTTACACTTATTTGAGTAAATTAATCCAGGATCCGAGCCAAATCTCCGCTGGATCTTCCGGAATCTCATGTTCAAGGATGTTGATCTTCAGTGTTTCCCCAACCTGTTTTGCGCCAGCGTCTTTCAGTTCCGCTTCTATTTTCTCAATCGCGCCGCAAAACGTGTCGTATTCTCGACTACCAATGCCAATTGCGCCGAAACGTACCGCGGAAAGATCGGGTTTCTGCGTCTGAAGGTCTTCATAGAAAGGGGTCAGGTTGTCCGGAATGTCTCCGGCACCGTGCGTTGAGCTGATTATCAGCCAGATCCCGGAAGTTGACAGATCCTCTAATAACGGACCGTGCACCGTTTCGGTTGAAAAACCGGCAGCTTCCAGCTTTTCCGCCAGATGTTCCGCGACGTATTCGGCGCCGCCCAGGGTGCTGCCGCTGATAAGAGTAATGTCTGCCATTGATCGCTCGCTCAGGTAAAGAGGCTGCATTGTACTCTGTGAACGAGCTGGGATCTACCTGTGGAAAAATGTGGGATTAAAAAAGCCGATCATGGCTTGATAGTGCGCATGATCGGGTTCTGCAAGACGATCAGTGTCTCAGTGGACTGAATTTCATCAATTGTTTGGATCTTGTTGATAAGTACGTGCTGAAGCGCGTCGATTGATTTGCACATCACTTTTATAAAGATGCTGTAGTGACCGGTGGTGTAATACGCTTCCGTCACCTCATCCAGGCTTTCCAGCCGGGCCAGTGCGGAGGGATAGTCTTTGGCGCTTTTGAGGATGATGCCAATAAAGCAGCCCACATCGTAGCCCAGTTGTTTAGGGCTGACGTCAATCCGTGCGCCCGTAATGATCCCGGCCTGCTTCATTTTCTCGACGCGAACGTGAATGGTTCCAGGGCTAACGCCAAATTGTTTGGCCAGTTCGGCGTAGGCGGTGCGGGCATTTTCCATTAAGGCGTCAAGTATGCCGCGGTCCAGATTGTCGATCTGATAATTTTCCATCGCTTTTTCTTATGCAGATTAATGATTATCTCTATTTTAGCCATTATTTTTAACGAATCAAAATCTAAGTTAGCTTTTTGTCTGTTGATTATTGAATAGTGCTCTCGTTTTGTTGCTTAATCATAGGCAACAGGACGCAGGAGTAAAAAAATGAAAACCGCTTACATTGCCAAACAACGTCAAATTAGCTTCGTGAAATCACATTTCTCTCGCCAGCTGGAGGAGCGTCTGGGTCTGATTGAGGTCCAGGCGCCGATCCTGAGTCGCGTAGGAGATGGTACGCAGGATAATTTGTCCGGCTGTGAAAAAGCGGTGCAGGTAAAAGTGAAAGCATTGCCTGACGCCCAGTTCGAAGTGGTGCATTCACTGGCGAAGTGGAAACGTCAAACCCTGGGGCAGCATGACTTCAGCGCGGGCGAAGGGCTGTACACGCACATGAAAGCCCTTCGCCCCGATGAAGACCGACTCTCTCCGCTCCACTCGGTCTATGTGGATCAGTGGGACTGGGAGCGTGTCATGGGCGATGGCGAGCGCCAATTTTCCACCCTGAAAAGCACAGTAGAGGCTATATGGGCAGGTATTAAGGCGACGGAAGCGGAAGTGCATAAACAGTTTGGTCTGGCGCCGTTCCTGCCAGAGCAAATTCAGTTTGTTCACAGCCAGGAGCTGTTGTCTCGCTATCCGGATCTGGATGCGAAAGGGCGCGAACGCGCGATCGCCAAAGAACTTGGCGCCGTTTTCCTGGTGGGGATCGGCGGTAAACTGAGCGATGGCCACCGCCATGATGTACGCGCGCCGGATTATGATGACTGGAGCTCCGCATCTGAGCTGGGCTACGCCGGTCTGAACGGCGATATCCTGGTGTGGAACCCGGTGCTGGAAGATGCGTTTGAGCTTTCCTCTATGGGTATCCGCGTAGATGCCGATACGCTGATGCGCCAGCTGGCGTTGACCGGTGATGAAGATCGTTTGCAACTGGAGTGGCATCAGGCGCTGCTGCGCGGCGAAATGCCGCAGACCATCGGCGGCGGGATTGGGCAGTCGCGTCTGACGATGTTGCTGCTGCAATTGCCGCATATTGGTCAGGTGCAGTGCGGCGTATGGCCCGCGCAGGTTCGCGAAAGCATTCCTGCTATTTTATAAGCCGTTAGCGCCGCCAGCGTCTCAGCAGGCGGCTTCGCATCCCGGTGTCAAAGCGCCAGATATGATCGAAAATGCGCATGATGCCGGGTTTGCCGTGCGCCGACATCGCCACCGCATGGAATCGATGCTGGTGAAGACGCTGCAACTCTCCCACTTTGCTCACCACGTCATCCGGCAAGCGCTGGGCGATAAAATCCGAAATGACCACCGCATCGGCATCAAACCATTCCCGTCCCTGCATTCTTTCAATAATGGCGCGAAAACAGCTGGCGATATCCGTGCCGCCGCGAAAACGTTGACTTAAAAAGCGGATGGCCTGCTCGATACCTTCCGGGCCGGAGAGTTCATAGCGCACAACGTCAGTGGAAAACAGCATAATAAAGCAGCGGCGGTTATCCGCCAGCGCAACGCGCATCAACGCCAGGCAGAACGCTTTTGCGCACTGCTCGTTAAATCCCCCCATCGAGCCTGAAGTATCGACGCAGACAATAAACGGTCCGCGCGGCTGCTCGTCGACATCCTGGTGTACTACCGGCCGTTCGGTCACTTTCTCACGCCACGCTTCGCCATGCAGGCGATAGGTGAGGAGCTGTTTTTCCACTAACCGGCGGTAAAATTCATATTCCAGCTCGGTGATGCCGAGCGTCGCCAGCTCTGGCGGCAACAGGCGCAGAATATCATCGCTTTGCTGAATACCGTCAACCTGCTCCGGCACCGTAGCGGGTTCGCGTACCAGTGTACGAAAGGTTTCCATCGGCGCGTCTTTTTTCGGTACCGATTTGGCTTCCCGCGAACGTCCCAGTTGTTCCGCCAGTTGCATTAGCTCCGGCTGGGCGGCGAGAAATTCGCCGTATTTGACGATCAGTTGATAATCACCACGTTTAAGCTGTCCCGCGCTCATATCCCACAGGCGGCCTGCGGCATTATCATTTTCCGCCAGCGTCGGTTCCAGTTGCCCGCTCAACGTCATCCGTTCCTGAACGTCACTCAGCAACTGCTCGCGCTCTTCTTCCAGTAGTTGCTGGTTTAACGTGGTGGCCTGCACGACCAGACTTAACCGCCAGCGTTGCAAAAAAAGCGTGTGTAGCGCAGGGGTAAATGTACTGTTGCTCTCCGTCAACTGCTTCGCCTGCGCGGCATACGGTGAATGCAGGCGATGAAGCAACGCCAGTATTTGCGGCAGTTGCACGATGAACTGTGGTGTAGAGAGAAGTTGGCTTTGCTGATAACACATGACCTCTTCCGTGAGTTCCGGCGGAACGCGTGCGTCTTTAAGACGGCTGCGTAGCGCTTCCCGCCAGCGCGGGAGATCGGCGGTCACGGCGTTTTTTAAACGCGGAAACTTTTCAAAGAAAATGACCAGCTGTGGGGAAGCCAGTAGCGCGAGGATCATCTCTTCGACCATTCCCTCTTCGCTGACGGCCAGCATGGTATTTAGCGTATCCAGCGTCAGCATTGTTGCGCCTGGCGGATCTGTTCTCCTACATCCTGCAGGCTGGCCTCAATGCGCCCTAACCAGTCGCTGTGAATAAACAGGCAATGTTGCTGCTCGCTGAAGCGGGTATGTTGCTGGCGCCAGTCGTTTTCTAACGTTTCCAGCTGCTGTTTGATCTCCGCAGGCATACTGTCTTCAGCCGCTCCCGGTAACGCCAGACGGGTACCTTGTAGACTGATGTCGCGCACCACCAAATGTTGAGCGTTATCGACTTCCATATTCAGCGTTTGGGCAAAGCCGATCCCGTTCAGTTTGCCGCGGATCTCGCCGCCTTTGGTCAGCCAAAGTTCCAGCGCGCTGCGGTCAAAGGTAATATGGATCACTTCCATATCATGCAGTTTTAGCGGTTTTTGTAGCAATAACGTCAACGTTGACGCGCTGGCTTCCGGCGGTAAAGTGTAATGCGGGCGGCGGCTGAATATACCGCCTTCTTTAATGACGGTGAAAGCGGTTTTATCGCTTTGCTGTTGCTGCAACTGGAGGCGACGCTGGACGATACCGCCGAGGCGAGTCAGCATGGCCTGCTGCTGCCAGGCGTGTCCGGTCATCAATATTTCCAGTTGCTGTTGCATGAGATTCAGACTCTGCGCGTCATACCACAAGCAATCTTTTAGCAGGATAAGGTCAATCGGCGCAACCGCGTCGCGTCCGCTAAAGAAGGCGCTGGCCTGTAACAGGCGGATGGCTTTCTTCCAGCGACGGTCGGAGACATAAGGCGCATTCGGCAAATTATCCAGCTGTTGGCGCAGAGTAAATATCAGCTCAAAGACCGGATCAGGGAGTGAAATCGCGCCGATATCTTTTTGCCACTGTTGATATTCTTCGTCGCTAACCTGTAACGAGGCGGGGACCGGGTTATCGCTCTCATCCTGCTGACTAACCAGCATGGAGCGGAAATTGGCTTTATCCTGAACTTTATCCAGCCACAGGCGAATCAACATTCGGTCGTACAAGGCTTCCAGGCTGCTGTCCGCTTCGGGCAGTTCGTTAGAGGCCGCCACCAGCAGCCGCATCGGAATTTTTTCCTCAAACGCGCCGTTGCGGAAATGGCGTTCGTTAATGGCGGTCAGCAATGTGTTCAGGATAGCGGGCCCGGCTTTCCAGATTTCATCCAGAAAAACGATTTCGGCTTCGGGAAGGTAGCCGGTCGTTAAGCGTTCATAGCGACCTTCATCTTTCAGCGCCTGAATAGAGAGCGGGCCAAAAACCTCTTCCGGCGTGGAAAAGCGTGTCATCAGATATTCAAAAGCGCGGGCGCGCTGGAAAGCAAACTTCAGGCGGCGGGCAATCAGACTCTTGGCGATACCGGGCGGGCCCAACAAAAAGACGCTTTCACCGCTTAACGCCGCCAGTAGGCACAGGCGTATGGCGTGACTACGTTCATACAGCCCCTTCTCAAGGGCGCTGCTCAGACGGGAAATTCTTTCCGCTAATAAATGTGGGTGAGCCATAATAAAGAGGCGTCCTTTCGACAAATGGATCATGCTAATTGCGAGTATAGACGTTTCACCACCGGGGCTATAATCGTCTGATGCGCTGTTTATTTTTCTTTGAGCCAGGTTAATCTGGCTTCATTTAGGGGTACGATTTTATGATTAATCGTGCATACTGTGCGCTTTTTTGTGGGCCAAGGGACTAAGCACACATTTCATATCTATACACTCATTCATTCAAACTACATCAAGGCGGCAAAGGAGTGAATCCCCTGGCACTGACTTAAACGTGTGACTGGGGTAAGCGAATGCAGCCGACAAGGAGGTAGCGTGAAGGGTGACGTGTATAAACGAAAGATGAGTCTATGAGCACTGATAATAAGCAATCGTTGCCTGCGATTACCCTCGCAGCTATTGGGGTTGTCTACGGTGATATTGGTACCAGCCCGCTTTATACGCTTCGTGAATGTTTGTCCGGTCAGTTTGGTTTTGGCGTTGAACGAGATGCCGTGTTTGGTTTTCTGTCGCTGATCTTCTGGCTACTCATCTTTGTGGTTTCCATCAAATATCTCACCTTCGTGATGCGCGCCGATAACGCGGGTGAAGGTGGAATTTTGACGCTGATGTCGCTTGCCGGGCGTAATACCTCGGCGCGCACTACATCCATGTTAGTTATCATGGGACTGATAGGCGGCAGCTTTTTCTATGGCGAAGTGGTCATTACGCCGGCGATTTCGGTGATGTCGGCGATTGAAGGCCTGGAGATTGTCGCGCCGCAGCTGGATACCTGGATTGTCCCGCTCTCCATTATTGTGCTGACTCTGTTGTTTATGATTCAGAAGCACGGTACGGGAATGGTAGGGAAACTCTTTGCGCCGATTATGCTGACCTGGTTTTTAATCCTGGCGGTACTTGGCCTGCGCAGTATTATCGCCAATCCCGAAGTGTTACATGCGCTGAATCCTGTCTGGGCGGTACGTTTTTTCCTTGAATATAAAACCGTATCATTTATTGCGTTGGGCGCGGTGGTGCTGTCGATTACCGGCGTAGAGGCGTTGTACGCCGATATGGGACACTTCGGTAAGTTCCCGATTCGCCTGGCGTGGTTTACCGTGGTACTGCCGTCGTTAGTACTGAACTACTTTGGTCAGGGCGCATTGCTACTAAAGCATCCGGAAGCGATTAAAAATCCCTTCTTCCTGTTGGCGCCGGACTGGGCGTTAATTCCGCTGCTGATTCTGGCCGCGCTGGCGACGGTGATCGCCTCCCAGGCGGTCATTTCCGGCGTCTTTTCGCTGACGCGTCAGGCCGTGCGTCTTGGCTATTTGTCGCCAATGCGCATTATCCATACCTCCGAGATGGAGTCCGGTCAGATCTATATCCCTTTCGTTAACTGGCTGCTTTATTTCGCGGTCGTGGTTGTTATTGTTAGCTTTGAGCACTCCAGCAACCTGGCGGCGGCCTATGGTATCGCCGTGACCGGCACGATGGTGCTGACGTCTATTCTTTCTACGACCGTGGCGCGTAAGAACTGGCACTGGAACAAATATTTTGTCGCGCTGATCCTCATCGCGTTCCTGTGCGTGGATATCCCGCTGTTCTCGGCTAACCTCGACAAATTGTTGTCCGGTGGTTGGCTGCCGCTGAGCCTGGGCCTGATCATGTTCACGATCATGACCACCTGGAAGAGCGAGCGTTTCCGCCTGTTGCGTCGTATGCATGAACACGGTAATTCGCTGGAAGCGATGATTGCTTCACTGGAGAAGTCACCGCCGGTTCGGGTGCCGGGTACTGCCGTATACATGTCGCGCGCGCTCAGTGTGATCCCTTTTGCTTTATTGCATAACCTGAAGCACAACAAAGTGTTGCATGAGCGCGTAATCTTACTGACGTTGCGTACGGAAGATGCGCCTTATGTGCATAACGTTCGCCGGGTGCAGATTGAGCAGTTGTCTCCGACATTCTGGCGCGTGGTGGCCAGCTACGGCTGGCGCGAAACGCCAAACGTTGAAGAGGTGTTCCACCGCTGCGGTCTGGAAGGGCTTAGCTGTCGGATGATGGAAACGTCGTTCTTTATGTCGCACGAGTCGTTGATTGTCGGCAAACGCCCGTGGTATTTGCGTCTGCGCGGCAAGCTGTATTTGTTGCTGCAACGCAACGCCCTGCGCGCGCCGGATCAGTTCGAGATCCCGCCTAACCGCGTGATTGAGTTAGGAACTCAGGTCGAGATTTAACCTCCCATCACCATGCCGGGGGCCGCGTTGGCTTGCCCGGCTTGGCCAATCCGTAGATTCCCACACGATAATCGCCTGATTTCCGCTAGCGAAACGTTTCGACGGCGATCACAATTCTGTTACGTCATGATGGTTTTATGAACACATCCAGGGTTACACTGCGGCCAGCGAAACGTTTCGCTAGTGGAGCAGAAAAATGAAGAAAGGCACCGTACTCAACTCTGAAATCTCGTCGGTCATTTCCCGTCTGGGGCATACTGATACTCTGGTGGTCTGTGATGCGGGTTTACCTATCCCGAATAGCACCGCGCGTATCGATATGGCACTAACCCAGGGCGTACCTTCTTTTATGCAGGTGGTGGATGTTGTGACCCGGGAAATGCAGGTTGAGGCGGCGATTCTTGCAACGGAAATCAAACAACAGAATCCGCAGCTCCACGAAACGTTGCTCACTCACCTTGAGCAACTGCAGCAACACCAGGGAAACACCATAAAAATTAGTTATACGACACACGAACAATTCAAAAAATTGACTGCAGACAGTCAGGCGGTGATTCGCAGCGGGGAGTGTTCCCCGTATGCGAACGTCATTCTTTGCGCTGGCGTCACTTTCTGAGGCCGCTATGGACGCATTACTGCAACTCAAAGGGATCGATAAAGCGTTCCCCGGCGTGAAGGCTCTCTCCGGCGCCGCGTTAAACGTTTATCCTGGCCGCGTTATGGCGCTGGTGGGGGAAAACGGCGCCGGAAAATCCACCATGATGAAAGTATTAACCGGCATCTATACGCGAGATGCAGGATCGTTGTTATGGCTGGGTAAAGAGACCACCTTTAACGGGCCTAAATCGTCTCAGGAAGCCGGGATCGGCATTATTCATCAGGAACTGAACCTGATCCCGCAGTTGACCATTGCGGAAAACATCTTCCTGGGCCGTGAGTTTGTGAATCGCTTTGGCAAAATCGACTGGAAAAAGATGTATGCCGAAGCCGACCACCTCTTAGACAAACTCAATCTGCGCTTTAAGAGCGATAAGCTGGTGGGCGAACTCTCTATCGGCGATCAGCAAATGGTGGAAATCGCCAAAGTGCTGAGCTTCGAATCCAAAGTCATCATTATGGATGAACCGACCGATGCGCTGACCGACACTGAAACCGACTCTCTGTTCCGCGTTATCCGCGAATTAAAATCGCAGGGGCGCGGCATTGTCTATATCTCCCACCGTATGAAAGAGATCTTCGAAATTTGCGATGACGTGACGGTCTTCCGCGATGGGCAATTTATCGCCGAGCGTGAAGTGGCCACGTTGACCGAAGATTCTCTTATCGAAATGATGGTGGGACGTAAGCTGGAAGATCAGTACCCGCATCTGGATAACGCGCCGGGTGAGATTCGCCTCAAGGTCGATAATCTGTGCGGACCGGGCGTGAATGATGTCTCTTTTGTGCTGCGAAAAGGCGAGATTCTTGGCATTTCCGGCCTGATGGGCGCCGGTCGCACCGAGCTGATGAAAGTATTGTACGGCGCGATGCCGCGAACCAGCGGTTACGTGACGCTTGATGGACACGAAGTGGTGACGCGTTCTCCGCAGGACGGGCTGGCCAATGGCATCGTTTATATCTCTGAAGACCGTAAGCGCGATGGACTGGTGCTCGGCATGTCAGTTAAAGAGAATATGTCGCTGACGGCGCTGGACTATTTCAGCCGCGCTGGCGGAAGCCTGAAACACAAAGATGAGCAACAGGCGGTGGGGGATTTTATCCGTCTGTTCAACGTCAAGACACCGTCAATGGAACAGGCGATAGGCCTGCTTTCTGGCGGTAATCAGCAAAAAGTGGCGATTGCCCGCGGGTTGATGACGCGCCCGAAAGTGCTCATTCTCGACGAGCCGACCCGCGGCGTGGACGTCGGCGCCAAGAAAGAGATTTACCAGCTTATCAACCAGTTTAAGGCCGACGGCCTGAGCATCATTCTGGTCTCATCTGAGATGCCAGAAGTATTAGGCATGAGCGATCGCATCATCGTCATGCATGAAGGGCATCTCAGCGGTGAATTTACTCGCGAGCAGGCCACCCAGGAAGTGTTAATGGCTGCCGCAGTGGGCAAGCTTAATCGCGTGAATCAGGAGTAAAAAAGATGACAACCCAGGCTGTTTCTGGTCGCCGTTATTTCACTAAAGCGTGGCTTCTTGAGCAGAAGTCGCTCATTGCCCTGCTGGTGTTGATCGCGATTGTTTCGACGTTGAGCCCCAACTTTTTTACCGTTAATAATCTGTTCAATATTCTTCAACAGACCTCCGTCAACGCCATTATGGCGGTGGGGATGACGTTGGTGATTCTGACATCGGGGATCGATCTGTCCGTCGGTTCCCTGCTGGCGCTCACCGGCGCGGTTGCCGCTTCAATCGTCGGCGTTGAAGTGAATGCGCTGGTCGCGGTTGCCGCCGCGCTGGCGCTGGGCGCTGCGATTGGCGCCGTTACTGGCGTTATCGTCGCGAAAGGCCGCGTACAGGCGTTTATCGCTACGCTGGTGATGATGCTGCTACTGCGCGGCGTGACGATGGTTTACACCGACGGTAGCCCGGTCAACACCGGCTTTACCGATAACGCCGATCTGTTTGGCTGGTTCGGTATCGGCCGTCCGCTGGGCGTTCCTACGCCGGTCTGGATCATGGCCATCGTCTTTATCGCCGCCTGGTATATGCTGCATCACACCCGTCTGGGACGCTATATCTACGCGCTGGGCGGTAACGAAGCGGCGACGCGTCTGTCTGGCATTAGCGTGAGCAAAGTGAAAATTATCGTCTATTCACTTTGCGGCCTGACAGCATCGCTGGCGGGCATCATTGAAGTGGCGCGCCTCTCTTCCGCGCAGCCGACGGCGGGTACCGGCTATGAGCTGGATGCTATTGCCGCCGTGGTGCTGGGCGGCACCAGCCTTGCTGGCGGTAAAGGACGCATTGTTGGGACATTGATCGGCGCATTGATTCTCGGCTTCCTTAATAATGGTTTGAATTTGTTAGGTGTTTCCTCCTATTACCAGATGATCGTCAAAGCGGTGGTGATTTTGCTGGCGGTACTGGTAGACAACAAAAAGCAGTAACAACGACTACAGGACATCTGAAATATGAACATGAAAAAACTGGCTACCCTGGTATCTGCTGTTGCGCTGAGCGCCACCGTGAGCGCGAATGCAATGGCGAAGGACACCATTGCGCTGGTGATCTCTACCCTCAATAATCCCTTCTTCGTGTCGTTAAAAGACGGGGCGCAAAAAGAGGCGGATAAACTGGGTTATAACCTGGTGGTGCTGGACTCCCAGAACAACCCTGCCAAAGAGCTGGCGAACGTGCAGGATTTAACCGTTCGCGGGACCAAAATTTTGCTGATCAACCCGACTGACTCCGATGCGGTGGGTAACGCGGTGAAGATGGCTAACCAGGCGAAGATTCCGGTTATCACACTTGACCGCCAGGCAACCAAAGGTGATGTCGTCAGCCATATCGCGTCTGATAACGTGCTGGGCGGTAAGATCGCTGGCGACTATATCGCGAAAAAAGCTGGTGAAGGCGCCAAAGTGATTGAGCTGCAAGGCATTGCCGGAACATCCGCGGCGCGTGAGCGTGGCGAAGGTTTCCAGCAGGCGGTAGCCGCCCACAAATTTAATGTCCTGGCCAGCCAGCCTGCCGATTTCGACCGTACTAAGGGTCTGAACGTCATGCAGAACCTGCTGACCGCGCATCCGGATGTTCAGGCTGTCTTCGCCCAGAACGATGAAATGGCGCTGGGCGCACTGCGCGCGCTGCAAACTGCCGGTAAAGCAGATGTGATGGTGGTTGGATTTGACGGTACGCCGGATGGCGAAAAGGCCGTAAAAGATGGCAAACTGGCAGCGACTATCGCTCAGTTACCGGATCAAATCGGCGCCAAAGGCGTTGAAGTGGCGGATAAGGTGCTGAAAGGCGAAAAAGTTCAGGCCAAATATCCGGTTGACCTGAAACTGGTCATCAAGCAGTAATAAACGACACGGGTCAACTATGGCCTGATGGCGACAGAAATACGCGAGCCTCCGCTGAGGTGAACGTAAAAAAAGAAAAGCAGGGCACGCGCCACCCTAACCGGTGGCGCACTTTGACGTGGAACCCCGAATATGAAAACCGCAGGTAATCTCATCGTCCTTGGCAGCATTAATGCCGATCATATCCTTAATCTTGAGTCCTTCCCTACCCCGGGTGAAACGGTAACCGGTAGCCATTATCAGGTCGCGTTTGGCGGGAAAGGCGCGAATCAGGCGGTTGCTGCGGGGCGTAGCGGGGCAAATATTGCGTTTATTGCCTGCACAGGCGATGACGATATTGGCGACAGTATTCGTAAACAATTAGTCAGCGATCGTATTGATATCACGCCAGTTAGCGTCATTAAAGGCGAGTCTACCGGGGTGGCGCTGATTTTCGTTAACGGCGAAGGCGAGAACGTCATCGGTATTCATGCCGGAGCGAATGCCGCGTTATCGCCGGCGTTGGTTGATGCGCAACGTGAACGTATCGCGCAGGCGGATGCGTTACTGATGCAGCTGGAATCGCCGCTGGAAAGCGTACTGGCGGCGGCTAAAATCGCCCATCAACATCATACTACTGTTGCGCTTAACCCGGCGCCTGCCCGTGAGCTACCGGATGAACTGCTGGCGCTGGTGGACATCATCACGCCAAATGAAACGGAAGCTGAAAAGCTGACGGGCGTGCGTGTGGAAAATGACGACGATGCCGCGAAAGCTGCGCAGGTTTTGCATGATAAAGGCATTCGAACCGTATTAATTACCTTAGGAAGCCGTGGCGTCTGGGCCAGCGTAAACGGCGAGGGCCGCCGCGTTCCTGGATTTAGCGTTGAGGCTGTCGATACCATTGCCGCCGGAGACACGTTTAACGGCGCCTTTATCACCGCGATACTGGAGGAGACGCCGTTGCCGGAAGCGATTCGCTTTGCTCATGCCGCCGCCGCGATTGCCGTAACGCGTAAAGGCGCGCAACCTTCCGTTCCGTGGCGCGAAGAGATAGAAGCGTTTTTACATCAGCAGGGGTAACGCTTGGCTACTATGAAAGATGTTGCCCGCCTGGCGGGAGTCTCTACATCGACGGTCTCTCACGTTATTAACAAAGATCGCTTTGTGAGTGAGACGATAACCGAAAAAGTTGAAGCGGCGATTAAATCACTTAACTATGCGCCTTCCGCGCTGGCGCGAAGCCTCAAGTTAAACCAGACCCGCACGATTGGTATGCTAATTACCGCCAGTACCAACCCTTTTTATTCCGAACTGGTGCGCGGCGTTGAGCGAAGCTGTTTTGAGCGCGGTTATAGTCTGGTGCTGTGCAATACCGAAGGCGACGAGCAACGGATGAACCGTAACCTGGAGACGCTGATGCAAAAACGGGTAGACGGTTTACTGCTGCTGTGTACCGAAACGCATCAGCCTTCTCGTGAAATCATGGAGCGTTATCCGTCTATTCCTACCGTCATGATGGACTGGTCGCCGTTTGATGGTGAGGGCGATAGCGATCTCATTCAGGATAATTCGTTGTTAGGCGGCGATCTTGCCACCCAACACCTTATCGATAAAGGATTTACCCGAATAGCCTGTATTACCGGCCCGCTGGACAAAACGCCAGCGCGTTTGCGGCTGGAAGGGTATCGGGCGGCGATGAAACGCGCAGGGCTGGCTATTCCGCAAGGCTATGAGATCACCGGCGATTTTGAATTTGGCGGCGGCTTTGACGCCATGCAGGCGTTACTCGCCCATCAACAGCGACCGCAAGCGGTTTTTACCGGAAACGATGCGATGGCTGTCGGCGCCTATCAGGCGCTATATCAGGCGGGGCTTCGTATCCCGCAAGATATGGCAGTCATTGGCTATGATGATATTGAGCTGGCGCGCTATATGACGCCGCCGCTGACGACTATCCATCAGCCGAAAGATGAATTGGGCGAGCTGGCTATTGATGTGTTGATTCATCGGATGGCGCAGCCCGCCTTGCAACAACAGCGACTTCAGCTTACTCCGGTTTTGACGGTGCGTGGGTCGGTTTAGATTTATGCCGTTCTTTAATCAGATTGTTGCCGTCTTTGGCTCTTAGCAGCATAAACATCAGCGCGGACACGATAGTGATCGCCCCCATCGTGATAAAGGTATAGTGGAACTGTTCCACGGTACTGGTGCCCGCAAAACCTTCATAAATACGTAACACCGCCGCGCTGATCGCCACGCCTAAACTGATAGACAATTGCTGCGTAACCGCCAGAACGCTGTTGCCGCTGCTGGCGTTATCGTCCGTCAGATCCGCAAGAGTAATTGTATTCATTGCCGTAAATTGAGTGGACATCGCCATTCCAAGAATGAATAGCGGCAGTACGAGCATCCAGATCGGCATGGCGGGAGATTGAAACGAAAACTGGGCAATCATCAGACCGATAAATACCGTAATGCCGACCAGAGTCTTCCGGTATCCCAAACGTCGCAAAACCTGCGTTACGGTCGATTTCGCGATAATAGAACCCAAAGCTGTCGGCGCCATCATGCAGCCGGCGATCAGAGCCGGGTAGCCAAAACCAACCTGTAGCATTAACGGCATCAAAAAAGGTACGCAGCCTGTCCCCAGACGCGTGGCGAGGTTGCCGGCAATACCGACGGAAAATGTGCGTGTCTTAAACAGCGATAGTGATATTAACGGTGTCGGATGACGGCGGGCGTGGCGGATATAGGCCAATAGTAGAACGATACTGCAAAAAATAATGGCGGATGCGATCCATGTCGCCACAATCTTTTCGCCAAACAGTTCCATTCCGCTGGAAAATAAAACCAGACTTAACCCAAAAAGAAAGAAGCCGGTCATGTCAAACTTGCGACGCGGCGTGGTGAAGTTGGGCATATATTTGCGGGCATACAGAATGCCTGCAACACCAATGGGAATATTAATCAGGAAGATCCAGTGCCAGCTTGCCCAGGTCACCAGTACGCCGCCTAATACCGGCCCCAGAATCGGACCTACCAGCCCCGGCATAGTGACAAAGTTAAGAACAGGCAGCAGCTCACTACGCGGATAGGCTCGCAATAACGCCAGCCGCGCCACTGGCATCATCATCGCTCCGCCGACGCCTTGTACGACGCGAAAAATAACCAATTCAGATAGTGAACTGGAGAGCGCGCAGGCCAGCGAGCCTAACGTAAACAGACTTACGGCAACCATAAAGACGCGACGCGTACCGAAGCGGTCAGCCAGCCAGCCGCTTACCGGAATTAACATAGCTACTGTTAGGGTATAACTGATAATAGCGGACTGCATGGCGAGTGGTGAACGGTTAAGACTATGCGCAATAGCCGGTAAAGCGGTATTCAAAATGGTGGCGTCTAGCGCCTGCATAAAGAAGGCCATCGCCGCGATCCACGGCAGGCCAGCCATACTGCGCGCTTTTTTGCTGGTCATTCAATATCCTGTTAATTATCTGGTCTTTCATTGGGCGCTATTAACAACGCCTGGCAGGCCTGGAAAGCGCGTTCGCCGTCGCCATCAGCGATGGCATCAACAATGGCCTGGTGCAAATCCAGCTTTACCACCTCGTTATAGGTGATTGAGGTAAAGTAAGTGTGATAAACCGAATGAAATAGCGTCGCAAAAGAGATTAGAAAGGGATTGGCGCTCATTTCGTAGATATGCTCGTGCCATGCCATATCCACTTCAATCCATCGTTCACGCTTAAAATGCTTTTTCAGCGCGACCATCTCTTCCATTAAGGCATTAAGCCGCGCTTTCTGCTCCGGTGTGCCAAGAGTCGCCGCCAGCAGGCAGGCTTGCGGCTCCAGGCTAATACGCATCACCAGAAAATGATCTACCACCTGATGAAAATTTTCTTCCGTCATCCACCAGGTCAGCAGCTCTTGATCCAGAAAGTTCCAGTTTCCCTGCGGCATCACCCGCGTACCAATGCGCGGACGGGGTAGCACCATACCTTTAGCCGTCAACGTTTTCACCGCTTCGCGAACTGCCGTTCGACTTACGCCGTACTGCTCGCCCAGTTCTATTTCGCCGGGAAGAATCGTACCGGGGGCGTAGTCACCCTTTAATATCCGCTGCGCCAGCTTTTCAGCCAGAACATAGGATAGATTTTTCTGTGCGGCTAATTGTTGTGCGCTTAAAGGCATGAATGTTCTTCCTTTCTCTTTCGTTTGGTTATTAGTATGCCACCTGGAAGTGTGATTGCAGTTGCAATAACGGCAATTTGCTTATTTTATGGCACGTTAAGCACGCCGTTGATGAAAAAAGAGACACTCAGAAAATTATTTTAAATTTCCTCTTGTCAGGCAGAAATAACTCCCTATAATGCGCCACCACTGACACGGAAC
>NZ_JBGDXE010000010.1:0-90407 GCF_046550835.1 Salmonella sp. SAL04196 | reverse complement strand
ATGCCGTTGTTCCGTGTCAGTGGTGGCGCATTATAGGGAGTTATTTCTGCCTGACAAGAGGAAATTTAAAATAATTTTCTGAGTGCGCACTTTTTATTCTTTGCGTTTATTTTGCCGACGATTTGTTGGTTAAATGGGCTATTTCACGGGCAAAGTGCGTAACCTGCTCCCAGTCGGTGTACACCACCTCTTTACTGGTATCCGTTTCGCCGCCCGACATCTTCATAATAAGCTTGATCATCAGACGGTCATACCAGCGATAGCGGGGATAGCGAAGCGCGCCTGCAATGACGGCACAGTAGTCAGGTCGCCACGGAGAGCTCATTAAAAACTTACGCGCGTAGCTGTTAGTCTGCGGCGTCCGTTTTTCAGCTTTACGCGCCACCAGGTTAACGGAATAAAAGGCACTCGGCATTCCGTTCAACCGCGTGGCGTATTTCTTAACGAACTCCTGAAAGGCGCTGTGGTAATGGCCATAACGAATAGACGCGCCAATCACTACGCGATCATAGCTATCCCAGTCCGGCTCTTCTGCGCGATGCAGATTAACGACATCGGCCCAGATCCCCATCTCTTTGAGTTCAGAAGCCAGATAAGAGGCAATTTCGCGCGTTTGTCCGTCCCGGGTAGAGAAAAGAATCAATGTTTTCACGTGTTACTCCATTATTCACGCCAGAAAGTCGGGGTAAAAAGTACCAGCAAAGTGAATACTTCCAGACGACCAAATAGCATGTTGGCGATGAGTATCCATTTCGCAACCGGATTCATACTGGCGAAGTTATCAGCAACCACCCCCAGCCCCGGTCCCAGGTTATTAAGCGTAGCCACTACCGAGGCGAAAGCCGAGAAATCATCTACGCCTGTAGCGATAATGGCCAGCATACTGACGATAAATACCAGCGCGTAGGCAGAAAAGAATCCCCAGACGGCTTCCAGAATACGTTCTGGCAGCGCCCGGTTCCCCAGCTTAATACTGTAAACGGCATTCGGATGCACCAGACGTTTGAGTTCGCGGTTCCCCTGTTTAAACAACAACAGAATACGGATGACCTTTAACCCCCCGCCCGTTGACCCGGCGCAACCGCCAATAAACGCGGAACATAGCAGCAAGACGGGCAAAAACAGCGGCCAGCGCGCAATGCTGTCCGTGGTAAACCCTGCCGTTGTCGCCATCGACACAACCTGGAAGAACGCCTGATTTAGCGTTGTCAGCGCCGAGTCGTAGATATTATGGAACCACAGTACCAGCGTGCAGATCACCACCAGCGTCAACTGTACGCCGATGAACATGCGGAATTCCGGATCGCGCCAGTATACTTTCAGGCTACGCCCGCTTAATAAAGAGAAATGCAGGCCATAGTTACAACCGGAGATCAGCAGGAAAATAGCGATGATGGTATTAATAGTGGGACTGTCAAAATAGCCTACGCTGGCGTCATGCGTTGAGAAGCCGCCGATAGCAATAGTGGAGAAGCTGTGTCCGATAGCATCAAACGCGGGCATCCCTGCAAACCATAGCGCCAGCGCGCAGGCTACCGTTAGCAAGACATAGATAAGCCACAGCGTTTTCGCCGTCTCGGCAATACGCGGGCGCATTTTGTTATCTTTCAACGGCCCCGGCATTTCTGCCCGATAGAGCTGCATCCCCCCGACGCCGAGGATAGGGAGAATCGCCACCGCCAGCACAATGATCCCCATACCGCCAAACCATTGCAGCATCTGACGATAAAAGAGAATGGCGTGCGGTAATGAATCCAGTCCCACCAGCGTAGTGGCGCCCGTGGTGGTTAACCCGGAGAACGATTCAAAAAAAGCATCGGTAATGGTGAGGTTTGGGCTTTCCGAGAAAATAAACGGCAGCGCACCCACGCTGCCCAGCACGGTCCAGAACAGCACCACGATAAGAAATCCTTCGCGGGATTTCAGCTCGCCCTTTTCCCTACGGTTCGGCCACCACAGTATGGAACCGATCGCCAGCGCGACAAAAAAGGTCTGCGTGAACGCTCTTCCTGCGCCATCACGATATATTAGCGCTACCAGTCCCGGGAGAATCATTGTCCCCGAAAATAAGATAACCAGTAGTCCAACGATTCGGGTAATGGCGCGAAAATGCATCTCTGCCGCTTCCTTTATTCTTAAAAATGAGGTGGGGATTATTCTTCAATCGCTAACAATTGCAATGAACCACGGCTAAAATCCGCCAGTTTTGTGGAAAATGCATTCACATGAGCAAAAGGAAGCGCCACCCTGAGCCGAACAGACGCCTGATAATCGCTGGAAACGATCTTCCCGGCAAACTGTCCTAATAATGCTTCGATTCCGGCCAACTGACCGTACTCACACTGCAAAGTATATTCGGTTAATGGCGTCTTGCGTTGTGTGGCAAGCTGACGTAATGCCTGATTCACACCGCCGCCATAGGCTTTTACCAGCCCGCCCGTACCCAGCAGAATACCACCATAGTAGCGCACGACGACGGCAGTAATCTCTCCGACGCCGCTGCCCATCAATTGCGCAAGCATCGGCTTGCCTGCCGTTCCCGCCGGTTCGCCATCGTCTGAAAAGCCCAGTTGCTGTGAGTCGTCCGGCGCACCCGCCACCCACGCCACACAATGGTGGCGCGCATCAGGGCGCTCAGCTCTGACTGACTCAACAAACGCTTTCGCCGCGTCTACGCCATCGGTATGCGCCAATAGCGTAATAAAGCGGCTTTTTTTGATCTCTTCAACAACGGTGACCGGCGCTGCAGGGATTAACCAACTGTCCATTACGCCAGTTTTAAATCCCGCGTCATGTTTTCCACGCCGTTTTCGTGGATGACCACGTTATCTTCAATGCGGATACCGCCGAAAGGCTTGAGCGCTTCAATTTTCTGCCAGTTGAAGTGCTTGCTGAACGGCCCTTCGCGCCACGGCGCTAACAGCGATTCGATGAAGTAAATCCCCGGTTCGATAGTCAACACCATTCGCGGCTGTAACACACGCGTGCAGCGCAGATACGGGTATTTGGACGGCGCGGCGAGATGCGTACCGGAATCATCCTGCATAAACCCGGCCACATCGTGTACCTGCAGACCCAACGGATGACCAATACCGTGCGGCATAAACGGCCCGGTGAGATCATTTTCCACCATCGCCTCTTCACTCATGTCGGTAATGATTTGATGTTTACGCAGCAGCTTCGCGATGCGTTGATGGAACTGAATATGATAATCCACATAGCTAACGCCCGCCTTCATGGTAGCGATCAGCGCCAACTGTTCGTCGTTAACATCTTTCACCAGGTGGGCGTAGTCGTTATCGCTTTTCGCCGACCAAGTTCGCGTCAGATCCGCCGCGTAGCCGTTGTATTCCGCGCCCGCATCCAGCAGGAAACTGCGCATTTCAGACGGTGCCTGATGATCCAGTTTCGTGTAATGCAGCACGGCGGCATGTTCGTTCAGCGCCACAATGTTGCTGTATGGAACATCAGTATCGCGATGTCCCGTGGCGGTCAGGTACGCCAGGTTGATGTCAAACTCGCTCATGCCGGAACGGAAGGCCTCTTCCGCCGCCCGATGACCGCTCACCGCCATTTTCTGCGCTTCGCGCATACAGGCCAGTTCATAATCCGTTTTATAGGCGCGGTAGTAATGCAGATAGTCGATAACACCTTTCGGGTTGATGTTGCTGGCAGCGATACCCAATTGTAGCGCGCGCTCAGGAACCGGGCCGATATAGCCGATATTGCCACGCGCGGCAGGCAGTTGGCTGCCGATGCCATCCGCTTTCGGTAAGGCGACGACCTCGATTTCTTCTGTCCAGAAGGACGTTGGCAGCGGTTCAACGTTATGCCAGTAATCGACCGGCAGATAAAACCACAATTTGGGTTTGTTGACGCCATCGACCAACAGCCAGCAATTTGGAACCTGAGTTACCGGCACCCACGCTTTAAACTGCGGATTGACCTTAAACGGATAAGGGTGATCGTCGAGAAAGACGTTGAAAAGCTCGCCGGAATGAATAAGTAACGCATCCAGCTTAAAGCGCGCCAGAACATCGCGCGTCCGTTCTTGTAAGGTAACAATATGATTTTTATAGAGCGCGGCCAGTGATTCCATTTTTTACCCTTCTGTTTTTTTGACCTCAAGTTCCCGCATCTTAGCACATCGCCCCACGAGAGCGTGATCTCTGCCGAGCGTGATCACATCGGCATTTCTTTAATCATTTATTTGCATTTTATTAACACAAAATACACACTTCGCTTCATCTGGTACGACCAGATCACCTTGTGGATTCAGGAGACTGACATGCTTTATAAAGGCGACACCCTGTACCTCGACTGGCTGGAAGATGGCATCGCCGAACTGGTGTTCGATGCTCCAGGCTCGGTCAATAAACTCGACACCGCAACCGTCGCCAGCCTCGGCCAGGCGCTTGAGGTGCTGGAAAAGGAACACGATTTAAAAGGGCTGCTGCTGCGCTCGAATAAAGCGGCCTTTATTGTCGGCGCGGACATCACCGAATTTCTTTCACTGTTCCTCGTCCCCGAAGAGCAGTTAAGCCAATGGCTACATTTCGCTAACAGCGTCTTTAACCGTCTGGAAGATTTACCCGTACCGACCCTTGCCGCCGTAAACGGCTATGCGCTGGGCGGCGGGTGCGAATGCGTGCTGGCCACCGATTACCGTCTGGCGACGCCAGACCTCCGTATCGGTCTGCCGGAAACTAAACTGGGCATCATGCCGGGTTTCGGCGGCTCCGTTCGTCTGCCGCGTATGCTGGGCGCGGACAGCGCGCTGGAGATCATTGCCGCCGGGAAAGATGTCGGTGCTGAACACGCGCTGAAAATCGGCCTTGTGGACGGCGTGGTCAAACAAGAGAAGCTAATTGAAGGCGCGATAGCGGTGTTACGCCAGGCCATTACCGGCGATCTCGACTGGAGAGCTAAACGCCAGCCGAAACTGGAACCGTTGAAACTCAGCAAAATTGAAGCAGCGATGAGCTTTACCATCGCTAAAGGCATGGTCGCACAAACGGCGGGTAAACATTATCCGGCGCCGATGACCGCAGTGAAAACCATTGAAGCCGCCGCGCGTTTTGGTCGTGAAGAAGCGCTGAATCTGGAAAATAAAAGCTTTGTTCCGCTGGCGCATACCAATGAAGCTCGTGCGCTGGTCGGTATCTTCCTCAACGATCAATATGTAAAAGGTAAAGCCAAAAAGCTGACCAAAGATATTGAGACGCCGAAACAGGCAGCCGTACTGGGCGCGGGCATTATGGGCGGCGGTATCGCTTACCAGTCGGCCTGGAAAGGCGTACCGGTCATCATGAAAGATATCAACGATAAATCGTTGAACCTCGGCATGACCGAAGCGGCCAAGCTGCTGAACAAACAGCTGGAGCGCGGCAAGATCGACGGTCTGAAGCTGGCGGGCGTCATTTCGACCATCCACCCGACTCTCGATTATGCCGGTTTCGATCGCGTAGATGTTGTTGTCGAAGCGGTGGTCGAAAATCCGAAAGTCAAAAAAGCGGTACTGGCGGAAACCGAGCAGAAAGTGCGCCCGGAAACCGTGCTGGCCTCAAATACCTCTACCATCCCGATTGGCGAACTGGCAAGCGCCCTGGAACGTCCGGAAAACTTTTGCGGAATGCACTTCTTCAACCCGGTACACCGGATGCCGCTGGTTGAAATCATCCGCGGTGAGAAGAGTTCAGACGAAACCATTGCCAAAGTCGTCGCCTGGGCAAGCAAAATGGGCAAGACGCCGATTGTAGTCAACGACTGCCCCGGCTTCTTTGTTAACCGCGTGCTGTTCCCCTATTTCGCCGGTTTCAGTCAACTGCTGCGCGACGGCGCGGATTTCCGCAAAGTCGATAAAGTGATGGAAAAACAGTTCGGCTGGCCGATGGGCCCGGCCTATCTGCTGGATGTTGTCGGCATTGATACCGCGCATCACGCGCAGGCGGTAATGGCGGCAGGCTTCCCGCAACGGATGCAGAAAGAGTATCGCGACGCGATCGACGCATTGTTTGACGCCAGCCGTTTTGGGCAAAAAAACGGTCTGGGCTTCTGGCGCTATAAAGAAGACAACAAGGGTAAGCCGAAGAAAGAAGAAGATGCCGCGGTGGATGACCTGCTGGCAAGCGTCAGCCAGCCGAAACGCGACTTCAGCGACGACGAGATAATCGCCCGTATGATGATCCCGATGATTAACGAAGTGGTTCGCTGTCTGGAAGAAGGCATTATCGCAAGCCCGGCGGAAGCCGATATGGCGCTGGTCTACGGCCTGGGCTTCCCTCCGTTCCACGGCGGCGCATTCCGCTGGCTGGATACACAGGGCAGCGCGAAATATCTTGATATGGCGCAGCAGTATCAACACCTCGGCCCGCTGTATGAAGTGCCGGAAGGGCTGCGTAATAAAGCGCGCCATAACGAACCGTATTATCCCCCGGTTGAACCAGCCCGTCCGGTTGGTTCTCTGAAAACGGCTTAAGGAGTCACAATGGAACAGGTTGTCATTGTCGATGCTATTCGCACCCCGATGGGCCGTTCGAAGGGCGGCGCGTTTCGCAACGTGCGGGCAGAAGATCTCTCCGCCCACTTAATGCGTAGCCTGCTGGCGCGTAATCCGTCGCTTACAGCGGCGACCCTCGATGATATTTACTGGGGCTGCGTACAACAAACGCTGGAGCAAGGCTTCAACATTGCCCGTAACGCCGCGCTGCTGGCAGAAATTCCCCATTCGGTACCGGCGGTCACCGTCAACCGTCTGTGTGGTTCCTCGATGCAGGCGTTACACGATGCAGCGCGAATGATCATGACCGGCGATGCGCAGGTTTGTCTGGTTGGCGGCGTGGAGCATATGGGGCACGTGCCGATGAGTCACGGTGTGGATTTTCACCCGGGTCTGAGTCGCAACGTCGCCAAAGCGGCAGGGATGATGGGGCTAACGGCGGAAATGCTCTCCCGCCTGCACGGCATTAGCCGGGAAATGCAGGACCAGTTCGCCGCGCGTTCTCACGCTCGCGCCTGGGCCGCCACCCAGTCTGGCGCATTCAAAACGGAGATTATCCCGACTGGCGGTCATGATGCAGACGGCGTGTTGAAGCAGTTTAACTACGATGAAGTGATCCGCCCGGAAACCACGGTCGAAGCGCTATCAACACTGCGTCCGGCATTTGATCCGGTTAGTGGCACGGTCACGGCGGGCACCTCATCCGCGCTTTCCGATGGCGCAGCTGCCATGCTGGTAATGAGCGAAAGTCGTGCCCGTGAGCTGGGTCTAAAACCTCGCGCCCGTATTCGTTCAATGGCAGTGGTGGGTTGTGATCCGTCAATTATGGGTTACGGGCCGGTTCCGGCGTCAAAACTGGCGTTGAAAAAAGCGGGACTGTCGGCCAGCGATATCGATGTGTTTGAGATGAACGAAGCGTTTGCCGCACAGATCCTGCCATGCATTAAGGATCTGGGATTGATGGAGCAGATAGACGAGAAGATCAACCTCAACGGCGGCGCGATCGCGCTTGGTCATCCGCTCGGCTGCTCCGGAGCACGTATCAGCACCACGCTTATCAACCTGATGGAGCGCAAAGACGCGCAGTTTGGTCTGGCGACGATGTGTATTGGTCTGGGTCAGGGCATCGCCACGGTGTTTGAGCGGGTTTAATCAAAGATAATATCCCCTAAATAACTCGCATTGCAGCGCAGCGGCAACTGAGCGAATCCCCGGGAACATAGATAACTATGTGCCCGGGGTAAGCAAAGGCAGCCAACAAAGAGGCTGCGCGAATTATGACGGGAAACAGTTTAGTTGCCGTTTTTCCCGCCCGTCAGGGGCGGGTTTTTTCACCGTATGGCCCGCTCTACTCAGTAAGCGCTTTGGTCAGGCTAAATGGCATAGCCTGATATCCACGCGCACCATGTATTTGCATTTCGACCACAGGCTCTTTTTCTCCCCATTTGAACTCTTCCAGATACGGATTAGGCAAGCTGGTAAATGCGCCTACCGACAAATCAAACGCACCACCTGCTGTTGCGGAATACACGAACACAGAATTCTTGTCAGTCTGGTACTCGGTGATAGAGGTTACCGGGCTAAACCACTCGTTCCCGCGCTCTTTACCGTATTGCCAGATCTGTTGGACTGTCTTGTTTTTCTGGTCGATTTTGTAAATCACGGAGCGGCTGTATTTCATACTCTGCATAGCAGGCTGTTCTAAGCCGCGGCCATCGCCATTGTCGAAAGCGGAAAGGTATAAGATATCGCCTTTACTCTTACTATCAATTTTAAAGGCCGTATGTTGCGTCCATGTCCAGTCGAAGTCACCCTCGCAGCCACTGTCCTGGCAGGCGATTTTTTGGCCTTTGCTATCCACTGGCGTCAGAATTGCGGCATTAAATGGCGCTTTCCAGCCAGCAGGCGTACCCAGTATCCACTTCACTTTCTTATCGCGGCCGATTTTGATAATCGCACTCTGGTGGCGGGAGCTGATGATGATGGAATCATCTTCACTGTCATAGTCGACGCTGTTGACATGCGCCCAGTTGCGGCCAGCCCCACTACCCACGATATCCCCGAATTTGTCGGAGGAGTCCAGCGCCGCCAGATCTTCTTCGCTCAACGTATGGCCGGACTGGCTGGCGTCGATATTCAGGCACACAGCGCCCTGATCGAGGGTTTTCATTATCACATCACGATAAGGATCGAGGATATCAAACAGACGCCATTCATCCACTACCACGCCGTTCTGATCAACTTCGGCAATCACATCACGCACGGTACGAACATTTTTTCCATCAGGACGTTTATAGTTAGAGCTGGCTACACGCAGGAAGTAGTGACCGTTGGCCGCGTTATCCATTGAGTGTGAAAAATCGTTATAATTATCCGGCAGGCGGCGGTTAAAGATTTCACGCCCCATGATATCGTATTTCACATAACGCTGACCGTAGCCCCACGATAGTGCGCCATCCTGGTTTTGTTTAAAGCCCATCATAACGCCAGCACGATAAATTGACTTTAAATCATAAATTGAACTTGGATTCATAAACCAACGAATATCACCGGAGGTGTCGATAATAGCGTTAGCTGTAGTGAAGTTCCATTCTAATGCACCCCCAGTAGGGTTGTTCCAGACAGTACGCGTTCCATTCCCAGACTTATCTTTCGTATTATTCAAAAGATACAAGCGATCTTTAAATTCTGGGGAAACCTTTTTAACATCGATAGTAAAGAGTGCTGATTGTTCTTCTTTTGTACCCGCTGATTCAATATAGGCAGGCGGTGCATACATTTTATAGCTTTCTTTTATATTTTCGGTTTTACTACCCTGGATTCTTGTATATTCAACTTCAACGGTATTGACATAATCCGGGTAAAGACCAAAGACGGGAATACCGCCATACGTTAAAAGGTATTTATTATTAACTTTATACGCGATCTCCTGGCCATTTTCTTTGGGGACAATCCGTACATGCACGTCACGTAACTGGTAACCGCCATTACGAATAACGGCGGTTAGCGGCGCGATATCATAGGGGTTCATAACAACTTCGCCAATTTTTCCCTGGACCTGATAGTCCACTTTAGCGCCGCTGGCGCCGCCGATGGCGAAAGCAGTAGAAGGTACTGATGACAAAATTGCAACAGATAATGCGAGAGAAGTTAAAGCATATTTAAATTTCATAACACTCTCCATCTTATAAATAAATAACTAACTTTCCATTTTATGTTTCTTTTATAAAAATAAATGAAGCATATATAATTAACTATTTTTATTGATAGCCTCAGGACATAATATTACTTAATTTATTACACGCAATACAAAGCCTGTAGATATTCAATATCATAAGGTTTTATAGTTGACGATTAATTAATATTTAAGAGGACTTTTAGGTAGGCTAACGTAAAAAGGGACGCTACTGCGTCCCATAAAATAGTTAAATAAATGCGAACGCATCGCCAAACAGACGATCTTCCCGCGCGTTACGCTCATGACAGAACAGATCGCGGGCGATCTTCGCCATCTCAAAACGTCCGGCAATATAAATATCGTGCCCCGCCAGCGTACCATAATCCTGCAATACCGCCGTAAGTACCGTTCCTGTACGTCCACGCCAGCCTTCTTCCGGCTGCTCGACAACAGGTTCAATACGCAAATTCGGATGGTTAACAGAGAGTGCTTCCAGCTCAGAGAGATCATAGAGGTGCTTTTCTTCGCGACCGCCCCAGTAAATGGTAACATCACGGGCCGGGTTGCGCGCTAACGCCGTCAACAGGATGGAGCGCACATAAGAAAAGCCCGTGCCGCCCGCGATCAGAATCAACGGACGCTCTTCATCATCACGTAGCCAGGCGTCGCCATGCGGAATATCGACGACGATTTCCCGGTCTTTTAGAATCCGATCCATGACCGCCATCGCATACAGATTGAGCTCGGAAGCGCCAATGTGTAATTCAATAAACCCTTTCTCGTCCGGCGTTGAGGCCATCGAAAACGGGCGTTTGTCACGCTCGTCCATTACGACCATCAAATACTGACCAGCGCGGAATGAAAACGCCGCGTCCGGCACTAAACGAACCCGATATACGGTATCGGTGATAGCTTCTACCGAGGTCACTTTACAGCTTAAGGTTGTCATGCGCTCCCTCTGTCGGGTGTCGGGTCAATACCGACATTTTTCAAGCCGAGTCGCCACAGCCTGAAATGTCGATGTCCGCTTTCAGTTATTTAAAGATAGCCAGCTCATCCCAAATCGCATCAATACGCGCGGTAACTTCAGGATCTTTAACAATAGGACGACCCCACTCGCGTTGGGTTTCGCCCGGCCATTTGTTTGTGGCATCCAGCCCCATTTTTGAACCCAGCCCGGAGACCGGCGAGGCAAAATCCAGGTAGTCAATCGGCGTATTTTCAACCAGCACCGTATCCCGCGCAGGGTCCATACGGGTGGTAATCGCCCAGATCACATCATTCCAGTCGCGTGCGTTAACGTCATCATCGCAAACGATAACAAATTTCGTATACATAAACTGGCGCAAAAACGACCAGACGCCCATCATGACGCGTTTCGCATGACCAGCGTACTGCTTTTTCATCGTCACTACCGCCAGGCGGTAAGAACACCCTTCCGGCGGCAGATAAAAGTCGACGATTTCCGGAAACTGTTTTTGCAGAATAGGCACGAAGACTTCATTGAGCGCCACCCCTAATACCGCAGGCTCATCGGGCGGACGCCCGGTATAGGTGGAGTGATAGATGGCATCCTCACGCTGCGTAATATGCGTGACGGTAAAGACCGGAAAGTTATCCACTTCATTATAATAGCCCGTATGATCGCCATACGGTCCTTCCGGCGCCATCTCTCCCGGCTCAATGTAACCTTCAAGGATAATCTCGGCGCTGGCAGGCACTTCCAGATCGTTAGAAAGGCATTTAACCACTTCAGTTTTCGTGCCGCGCAGCAAGCCCGCAAAGGCATACTCCGACAGAGTATCGGGAACAGGAGTCACGGCGCCAAGAATCGTCGCCGGATCGGCGCCCAATGCGACGGAGACCGGGAAACGTTCACCCGGACGCGCGGCTAACCACTCCTGAAAATCCAGCGCGCCGCCGCGATGAGACAGCCAGCGCATAATCAGCTTATTTTTACCTATCAACTGCTGACGATAAATGCCCAGGTTTTGCCGCTCTTTGTGCGGACCACGCGTTACCGTCAGTCCCCAGGTAATCAGCGGCGCGGCGTCGTCCGGCCAACAGGTCATGACAGGAAGACGCGTTAAATCGACATCATCGCCAGACGCGATTTTCTGCTGGCAAGGCGCGCCGCGTAACCGTTTCGTCGGCATATTCAGCACTTGCTTAAACTGCGGCAGCTTGTCAAACAGATCGCGAAAGCCTTTCGGCGGCTCAGGTTCTTTCAGAAACGCTAATAATTTACCCACTTCCCGTAATGCGGAAACATCATCCTGCCCCATGCCCATCGCCACGCGTTTTGGCGTGCCAAAAAGGTTGCACAGCACCGGCATGGCGTAACCTTTAGGATTTTCAAACAGCAACGCCGGTCCACCGGCACGCAGCGTGCGGTCAGCGATTTCCGTGATTTCCAGATGAGGATCCACAGGTAGCGTGATGCGTTTTAGTTCCCCCTGCTGCTCAAGTAGCGTCAGGAAGTCGCGTAAATCGTGATATTTCATGGCGTCCATTGTAGCCTCTTGGTAAGCGCATCATTATACGGCGTTCATCATCGGGATGCTGTATTTTTGTTAAATTAGCGTGAACTCTGGCAACCAACGCTAATCCAGATACGGCTTAAAGGATGAAGTGTATAATTAACTTCGCGCATGGCTTTTGCTATGCTTGCGCCCCGAACAAGCGGATAAGAGTCATTATGCAATCCTGGTATTTACTGTACTGCAAACGCGGGCAACTTCAGCGTGCTCAGGAACACCTCGAAAGACAAGCGGTAAGTTGCCTGACACCGATGATCACCCTGGAAAAAATGGTACGCGGAAAACGTACCTCCGTCAGCGAACCGCTCTTTCCTAATTATCTGTTCGTTGAATTTGATCCGGAAGTGATACATACCACTACAATCAACGCCACGCGCGGCGTCAGCCATTTTGTGCGCTTTGGCGCGCATCCTGCGATCGTGCCTTCCAGCGTTATTCATCAGCTTTCTATCTACAAGCCCGAAGGCGTTGTCGATCCTGAAACCCCCTATCCCGGCGATAGCGTCATCATCACGGAAGGCGCATTTGAAGGGCTGAAAGCGATTTTTACCGAACCGGATGGCGAAACGCGTTCGATGTTACTGCTTAATTTACTCAATAAAGAAGTGAAGCAGAGCGTAAAAAACACCGGTTTTCGCAAGATTTAGCGATCGTTCAGAATACGACCTCAAATAAGGTTCTGGCGTTGGCATCTGTCATCGCCGCTAACCATTGCGGATCTTCACCACGCCATAGCGCAATGCGCTCCAGGATGTGAGGCAGATACGCGGGCTCGTTGCGTCGTGACGTTGGTTTCGGCGTAAGATCGCGAGGCAACAGATACGGCGCGTCGGTTTCTATCAGTAGCTTTTCCGCTGGAATAAACGGTAAGAGTTCACGTAGCTCAAGCCCGCGTCGTTCGTCGCAAACCCACCCGGTAATACCGATATAGAGCCCTCTGTCCACACAGGCCTGCATTTGCTGGCGTGAACCGGTAAAGCAGTGCAGTATTGCACCAGGAAGACTATCCAGCCAGGGATCAAGCAATGCCAGAAATCGCTCATGCGCGTCCCGGCAGTGCATAAAGATTGGCATCTGCAATTCGGCGGCAATTTGTAGCTGCGCCTGAAAGGCACGCTCCTGCTCCTGCGGCGTGGAAAAATTGCGATTGAAATCCAGCCCGCACTCACCGATAGCGACGACTTCCGGCTGGTTCGCCAGCGCAATAATGGCGTCTTCAGACGCGGATGACCACTGACTGCTGTCATGGGGATGGACGCCAGCCGTCGACCAACAATGGGGGTAGCGCCGCGCCAGTTTTAACGCCTGCTGGCTTTCATGGATGTTCGTTCCGGTCAGTAGCATACCTTTTACTCCCGCCGCAAACGCACGGGCGACCACATCATCACGATCTTTTGCAAACTGGCTACTGGTTAAATTAACGCCAATATCAAACATGCTTGCCCCCATATGACAACCGCCCTGGCGGGCGGTTGTGTTTAGTCTTCAGTGTGCTCGGCCTTTTCGGTTTCGGCCTCGTTATCTTCGTCGCGCGTCCGTCGCTTACCGACATAAAAGCGTGAGCAGAAAACGCCAATTTCAAACAGGCAGTACATCGGTATCGCCAGCAACGTTTGCGAGAAAACATCTGGCGGCGTAAGCAGCATTCCCACAATGAATGCCCCGACCAGGATATAAGGCCGTTTTTTACGCAAATCTTCTGGCGTGGTGATGCCCATCCAGCACAGCAACACAATCGCCACCGGCACTTCAAAGGCTACTCCAAAGGCCATAAAAAGCGCCATGACAAAGCTAAGATAGCTGGCGATATCTGTCGAAACCTGTACCCCTTCCGGCGCCGTATGCGTCAGGAAACCAAAGGCCAAAGGGAATACGACAAAATAGGCGAAGGCCATACCAATGTAGAAAAGCAGCGAGCTGGATACCAGCAGCGGTACGACCAGACGACGCTCATGCTTATATAGCGCCGGGGCGATAAAGGCCCAAACCTGGTACAAAATGACAGGCGCGGATAAGATCAAAGACACCATGAAGGTGAGTTTGATAGGCGTAAAAAACGGCGACGCCACATCCGTCGCAATCATTGTCGCCCCTTGCGGCATCTGTTTAATCAGCGGTGCGGCGACTAAATGATAAATATCATTGGCGAAATAAATTAACGCCAGAAAAATCAGAAGTACTGCGACGATGCAGTTTAGCAGGCGCTTACGCAACTCGATCAGATGCGTGATAAGCGGTTGAGTATCTTCTACAGCCATGTTTACGGTTTATCACTCGACGAGGGGGAAGATTCGACAACAGGCGCAGCGGATTTCTTCTCGGCGTCTATCGTGGCTACGGAAGCGGTTTCCGTCGACTCAGGCACGTTATCTTTAACGGGCTCCGGCTTTTGTTCCGGCGCGCTCACCTGTGTTTCAGCGGCGGCAGGGGTGACGCCCTCATGCTGCGTTTCGTTCCCTTTTACCACCGGATTATGGATGGTATGCGCTTCATCGCTCGCTTGTTCGGGATCGTTAGCGCTGTAGGTGCGTTTCATCGACTCCGCCGCCTGACGCAGTTCATCCATAGAGGCTTTCAGTTCGGGAGTCAGATTTTCCAGGCTCGCCTTTTCGACTTTTTTCAGACTGTCCTGGAACTCCTGAAGTTTCAGTTCCTGAGTCAGTTCATTCTGAACCGTTGTCGCAAGGGATCGCAACGCGCGAATCCAGCCCGCTACCGTTTTTACCGCTACTGGCAATCGTTGCGGCCCCAACACAATGAGGCCGATAACGAACACTAACAGCAGTTCGCTAAAACCGATATCAAACACGGATTATAC
Source organism: Salmonella sp. SAL04196 (assembly GCF_046550835.1). NCBI lineage: Bacteria > Pseudomonadati > Pseudomonadota > Gammaproteobacteria > Enterobacterales > Enterobacteriaceae > Salmonella > Salmonella sp. SAL04196. Next base: position 75,372 of record NZ_JBGDXE010000010.1, on the reverse strand, counting down.
CTGCTCTTTATCTTGGCTTTTAGCGTCTTCCTTTTTCGCTTCGCCTTGCTTATCCGCGATAGATTTAGCGGTAAAATCAGCGTCCTGACTGGTTTTATCCTGTTTGGCATCATCATCGCTCATGGCCTTTTTAAAGCCTTTGATAGACGCGCCAAGATCGGAACCGATGGAACCGAGTTTTTTGGTGCCGAACAGCAGTACGACGATAACGGCAACAATCAACAACTGCCAAATACTGATACCACCCATACATGTTCCTCTGTGATAGATGATGAATTATTAGGGCCGCATTATACACATTATCCTTCGCGCTGCCTCTTTGTTAACCGCTTTCGCCCGCCCTATTCACATACTTTTACATACGACCGGGACGACATTGACTTGCGGCCTGAGTACTGCCTCGAGTGATAATATGTACCTGCGTGACACAACCGGCGTTGAGCGATAAAAAAATCTCAACGAGTTTTACGCCAGCCAACCAGCCAGACAACTACGCCGCCGACCATGAGCCAGCCAGGCATCAATCCCCATTCAGGGCGGTTGACGAGTAAGAATGACCCGCTCAGTAACAGCGTTGCGCCAATTCCCAATAAATAACGAGACTGACTTTGGCGCACATGGTTTACCTGTAACTCGCGCGCAATCTTATCAACACTGTGCTGTAAATATTTGCCCTGGCGCAAACTGTCGTACACCAGTTCAGGTATTTCTGGCATTTTTTCGACCCAGAACGGCGCTTTTTCTTTAAGAGCCCGCGTGAGAGCCGGAATACCCACCTGATCTTTGATCCAGGACTCAAGAAACGGCTTCGCCGTTTTCCACAAATCAAGCTGAGGATAAAGTTGCCGCCCAACCCCTTCAACATACAATAATGTTTTCTGCAACAACACCAGTTGCGGCTGGACTTCCATGTTAAATCGACGCGCTGTATTGAAAAGGTTTAACAACACATGACCAAACGAGATTTCCGCGAGCGGCTTTTCAAAGATAGGTTCACAGACGGTGCGGATGGCAAACTCAAAATCTTCAACGTTGGTATCTGGCGGAACCCAACCTGAATCGACATGCAGCTCCGCCACCTTTCGGTAATCGCGGTTAAAAAACGCGATAAAGTTTTCTGCCAGATAGCGCTTATCTTCTTTGTTTAGCGACCCGACGATACCGCAGTCAATGCCGATATATTGCGGATTTTCAGGGTGTTCATGGCTGACAAAAATATTTCCCGGATGCATGTCCGCATGGAAAAAGCTGTCGCGGAAAACCTGGGTGAAGAAAACTTTAACCCCGCGTTCCGCCAGCAGTTTCATGTTGGTGCCGTTCTTTTCCAGCGCCGCCACATCCGAAACCGGAATGCCGTATATCCGCTCCATCACCATCATGTTCTGGCTACAGTAATCGGAGTACACCTCCGGGATATACAGCATGGGACTATTTTCAAAATTGCGGCGTAACTGAATCGCGTTGGCCGATTCCCGCAGCAGATTCAGCTCATCGATCAGCGTTTTCTCATACTCACGCACCACTTCCGTCGGGCGCAGACGACGCCCATCCGGCAACAGGCGTGGTACCCAGCGAGCAAGGCGATAAATCAGTTTCAGGTCTGCCTGAATTACCGGCAAAATATCCGGGCGAATGACCTTAATAACCACTTCTTTACCGTTTGATTTCAATCGCGCGGTATGTACCTGGGCGATTGACGCCGACGCTAAAGGCTGGATATCAAAGTCGTCAAACCAGGCTTCGACAGGTAGCCCCCCCATCGCCTCTTCAATCTGGGCTTTCGCCAGCCGACCATCGAATGGCGCGACTTTATCCTGGAGCAAAGCGAGCTGATCGGCGATTTGCGGCGGGAACAGGTCACGGCGTGTGGAGAGCATCTGACCAAATTTGATCCAGACCGGTCCCAGCTCTTGCAACGCCAGTCTTAATCGTTCACCCAGCAATTTATCTTTATGCCGGTTTGGCATCCAGAACAGCGAATAGCGCCATAATCGGAGTGGCAGTGTAAGACGCATTCGGGGGATGAGTTCATCAAGGCCGTAGCTTAAAAACGTGCGGATGATGAAATATAGGCGCCGTACTTCACCTGGCGTCATTTGGCCTCCAGTTTTTCCAGCCGTGTGGTCAGAGCATCTACGGCGCGCTCAACAGCCGCGGTTTCTTCGGCAAACCATGCGACTTCCAGCGGGCCAGGCGCCATACGCCACTCTTCAGTGATCGCTTCAGCGGCATAACGCTGCTGGCGTTGAAACCCGTGGCGCAGGAATTTAGCCCCGCCACGCACGACCTTACCGATACTTTCCGCCGCAATATCACCCGTGTATGGCGCCAACAGCTCCGCAGGATCGAATTCGGCGAGATCGGCGAGCGCCACAAAATTTTGCACGACCTGAATATCGCCCTGCACTTCCAGTTCGCCGCTGCGAATAAGCGCGGCCAACTGCTGACGATCGCGTAGTTTTGGCAAAACGCTAGCTTGAGTGATTACCGTACAGTCCGCTTCGCCTTCCCATGCCCCCAGCACATCAACCTGGCGTTCGCTGAATACCAGGACTAATGGCGTCGAAAATCCCTTTAGCTTCACACACAGTACTTTTCCCTGTAAGCGCGTTCTGGCTGATTTCAGCGCTGGCGAACGATACAGAAACGCATTGAGGAGACCTTCAATTCCTGCGGTCACTAAGGGTTTAAAAGGCATTCCACCCTCCTAGAATTTATAACCACGGTGCAATGCCACAACGCCCGCCGTCAGATTGTAATAATCCACGCTCTCAAATCCGGCGTCCTGCATCATGGCTTTTAAGGTATCCTGATCGGGATGCATACGGATGGATTCCGCGAGATACCGATAGCTATCCGCATCGTTCGCGACCATCGAGCCAATACGCGGTAAAATATGGAAAGAATAGGCGTCATACGCTTTACTCAGCGGCTCAATGATAGGCTTGGAAAATTCAAGCACCAGTAAACGTCCTCCGGGTTTCAACACACGGAACATTGACCGCAGCGCTTTTTCTTTTTCCGTTACATTGCGCAAACCAAACGAAATGGTAATGCAATCAAACGTATTATCAGGGAAAGGCAGAGCTTCGGCATTCGCCTGCACATACTCTACGTTGCCGATCACGCCGATATTACGCAGCTTCTCACGCCCCATTTTGAGCATAGAATCATTAATATCCGCCAGGATAACTTTGCCAGTTTCCCCGACCATACGTGAAAATTTCGCGGTAAGATCGCCCGTACCGCCCGCTAAATCGAGAACGGTTTGTCCACGACGCACGCCACTGCAATCAATGGTGAAGCGCTTCCACAAACGATGAATGCCAAATGACATTAAATCATTCATCACATCGTATTTTGACGCCACAGAATGAAAAACGTGGGCCACCATGTCAGCTTTCTGCTCTTTAGCGACGGTCTGAAAGCCAAAGTGCGTCGTTTCTTGTGAATCTTCCACCATCTCAGTGCCTGCTTATCGATAAAAATGTTCAAGAAGTGTAACAGATTGGGCCAATTTGCCCTACTCTGCGCCAGGACTAAACTACTCCGTATGGGTTAACTTAACTGCTGCTTCACCCGTTCATCATTGGGATAATGTTCATCCTGCCGCCCTTCAGGGATCGATCGTAAACGATATTCTTCATCTTGCGTAACGGCCTGTTCCGCTAAATCCGGATTAATCTCGCGTTTGATTTCCACGCCTAGCCCCCGGAAGGCCTCTGCCTGCGCCAAAACGTTGCCACGCCCCGACGCAAGTTTTTTCATCGCCTGGCGGTAGTTATCCTGCGCTTTATCCAGACTCTGACCGATCGCTGACATATCATCAACGAACAACCGCATTTTATCGTAGAGCTTACTGGCTCTGTCTGCGATGTGCTGCGCATTGCGGCTCTGGTGTTCATAGCGCCACAGGTTGGCGATTGTCCGTAACGCCACCAGCAGCGTCGTGGGGCTTACCAGCATAATGTTATTTTTTAGCGCCTCGGTTATCAGTTCGGGCTGTTTATCTAACGCCAGCAGGAAAGCGGGTTCTACGGGGATAAACATCAGAACATAGTCCAGCGAGCGGAGGCCGGGAAGCTGCTGGTAGTCTTTACGCCCCAGTAAGCGAATATGATTGCGCACCGAGGCGATGTGCTCTTGTAAAGCGGCCTCGCGCGTGTAGTCATCTTCAGCGTTAAAGTAACGCTCGTAGGCGACCAACGTCATTTTAGCGTCGATGACCACATCTTTGCCCTGCGGCAAGCGGACGATGACATCCGGCTGCATCCGCGAGCGCGCATCGTTCTCAATACTGACCTGGGTTTCGTATTCGTAGCCTTCACGCAGTCCGGATGCCTCCAGCACCCGCGCCAGCACAACTTCGCCCCAGTTTCCTTGCGCCTTATTGTCCCCTTTCAGGGCGCGCGTCAGGTTGATCGCTTCCTGCGCCATTTGCGCGTTAAGCTGCTGCAAATTACGAATTTCGTGCGCCAGCGTATGCCGCTCCTGCGCTTCTTTGCCAAAACTCTCCTGAACCTGGCGGCGAAAACCGTCCAGTTGCTCACGCAGCGGCGTTAGCAGGCTATTCAGGCTTTGTCGGTTTTGTTCGTCTACGCGACGATTACTGTGTTCAAAGATACGGTTCGCCAGATTTTCAAACTGCTCGCTTAAACGCTGTTCGCTGTTGATCATCTGACGGATTTTGTCTTCCGCGTGTTGTTGAGTCGCTTCCAGACGGGTCGTGACTTCACGCAGATCGGCTTCCAGAGAGGTATTGATACTGTGCAGGCTACGCAGTTCGTTATTAAGTAACTCGCATTCACTACGCCAGTGCGCTTCTTGCGCTAATTGCTGCCGGGCCGCGCTAAGTTCGATATCCAGCTCACGCCGTTCTTCGATAAGATCGGCGCGGATTTGATCGGCGTGCGCTTTCGTCGCCAGCCAGCCAATCACCGCCCCAGCCGCCAGCGCCACGACGGCGCTTATCATAAGAGTAATATCCACAACACCTCTCCTGGAACCACACTGTCCTGCACAAAATAGAATTGTGCTGTATAAACGTCCAGTTTAAAAGGAATTTCCTGCGAGGCGCCACGCAAAAAGAAAAGGCCGAACGCGTCGGCCTTTGCAAAAGAGAGGAGAATTACAGCAGACGACGGGCCGCTTCCACGACGATTTTCACCGCGTGGCTTTCAGTTTGTTTCATCGTTTCCGCATTCGGAATCTCTTGTTGGGTACGGTTAACGATAACGCCCGCCACCATACCTGCGCGTAAACCCTGGCTTGCGCACATGGTTAACAGCGTAGCGGATTCCATTTCGTAGTTCATCACGCCCATCGCCTGCCACTCTTCCATAGAACCTTTGAAGCGACGAACAACGCGGCCAGAATAGGTGTCGTAACGTTCCTGACCCGGATAGAAAGTGTCGGAAGAGGCGGTTACGCCAACGTGAGTCGTGGCGCCAATCGATTTCGCGGCTTCAACCAGCGCGGTGGTGCAGGCAAAGTCGGCAACCGCCGGGAATTCCATCGGCGCAAAATGCAGGCTCGCCCCATCCAGACGTACGGATGCGGTCGTTACCAGAACGTCGCCGACGTTGATGTGCGGCTGAATAGCCCCCGTGGTGCCGATACGCAAGAAGGTACGAATACCCAGTTGCGCCAGTTCTTCCACGGCAATAGAAGTAGACGGGCCGCCGATACCGGTAGAGCAAACGATAACTGCTTTGCCATCCAGCTCAGCGCGCCAGGAGGTGAATTCGCGGTGAGATGCCAGCTTAACCGGCTTATCCATCAGCGCGGCGATCTTTTCCACACGCTCAGGATCGCCAGGGACGATGGCGAGCTGGGCCCCTTGTAAATCGTTTTTGGTGAGGCCGAGATGAAAAACATCAGACTTGGACATATAAAACTCCTCTGTGAATCGGGTTTGTCAGAAGAAGCAAAAAGACACTTTACCTAAGGCATAAAGATATTTTCGTGACAGCCATCACTATGGTGTAAAACAATTGCACTCGTTTACCATTAAAAAGTGATTCACATCACAATAAATAATCAATATCGCCAGGCATTGCACAAAAGATAGCCGCTTTAAGGCAATGTGGTTTGTTACACACTGTCTATAGTTAAGATTGCGCTATTTTTTAAGGGTACGGAGAATACCATGACAACGACACATCCATCCGGCTTTGCACCTGCAGCCTCCCCACTTGCCCCTACGATGATTCATACGCCTGATGGGGCCATTAGCGCGGGGATAACGTCGATCCCCTCTCAGGGCGACGATATGCCCGCCTATTACGCCAGACCAAAAGCGAGCGACGGCGCATTGCCTGTGGTCATTGTGGTACAGGAAATTTTTGGCGTACATGAACACATTCGCGATATTTGCCGACGACTGGCGCTGGAAGGCTATCTCGCTATCGCGCCGGAACTCTATTTCCGCGAAGGCGACCCCAATGATTTCGCCGATATACCCACATTATTGAGCGGGCTGGTGGCTAAAGTACCCGATTCGCAAGTCCTTGCCGACCTGGATCACGTCGCCAGTTGGGCTTCGCGCAACGGCGGGGATGCGCATCGGCTGATGATCACCGGTTTTTGTTGGGGAGGCCGGATTACCTGGCTATACGCCGCGCACAACCCACAGTTAAAAGCAGCGGTAGCGTGGTACGGCAAGCTGGTGGGCGACACGTCACTCAATTCGCCGAAGCATCCCGTTGATATCGCCACCGATCTTAACGCGCCGGTGCTGGGTTTATACGGCGGGCAGGATACCAGTATTCCACAGGAGAGCGTGGAAACCATGCGTCAGGCGCTACGCGCCGCTAATGCGAAGGCGGAAATCGTGGTCTATCCCGATGCAGGGCACGCGTTTAATGCCGATTATCGTCCGGGATACCACGAAGCCTCGGCGAAAGACGGCTGGCAAAGAATGCTGGAATGGTTCGCTCAGTACGGCGGGAAAAAAGGCTAACCACAGCGCATTACGATGTTTGTTGGGCCTACGAGACCGGAGTCGGTATAGGCTCAACAAAGCGTCATCGCCACGTTAGCTATGCTTTACCACAGCATTTTTTATATTTTTTGCCGCTGCCGCAGGGACAGAGATGGTTACGACTGACGGCTCCTGTGTCTTTACGCGCGTCCTGCGCCAGCCAGCGCATGATCGATGCCATCGGATAGCCTTGCGCCAGCAGCTCCCGCCAGACATTCATATACGGCGTAACGTGCTGGAAAAAATGCTTATAGCCCGCACACAAGTAATTATGCGCAGGATGACCAGACGGCGAGACGGCAAAGCGATGCTTCGGACAGCCGCCATGACACGCAAAGCGGTAGTCACAGCGACGACAATCGGCGGTCAGGGTCTCCCGCTTGGCTTCGCCAAACGCAATAGCCCGCTCGCTATTATTTAAGGCTTTGATGCTGTGCTGGTGGATATTCCCCAGCAGATGCTCCGGGTAGACAAAGTGGTCGCAGTTGTAGAGATCGCCGTTCGACTCCAACGCGAAGGCATGTCCACAAGTCTCGGAATGTACACACAGTACCGGCTGCTGCGCCGTCCAGGCGGCTAACGCCACGTCAAACATCTGCACATAGACGCGGTCTACGTCGCGACGAACCCAGATATCAAAGATCTGGTTGAGAAATTCGCCATATTGCCACGACGGTACCGTCCATGGCGCCAGCGTCGCCGCGCTTTCGCCGGGCATCACCAGATTAAGTACCGATGAGTTATCGGTGCTCATTCGCTCTACCAGCGGGATAAACTGAATAAAACGCGATCCCGCCGCCAGAAGAAATTCGTAGACGTCTGCTGCATGACCGACGTTATGTTTTCCCACGACGGTTAAGGTATTAAAGTCGACATGGTGCGCTTTAAGCCGCGCCATTGCTGCGACGACCTGTTCATGAGTTCCTTTTCCAGCGCGATTAAGCCGATAGTGGTTGTGTAACGACGCCGGGCCGTCGATAGAGAGACCGATGAGAAAATGCTGTTCAGCGAAAAAGCGCGCCCACTCGTCATTCACCAGGATGCCGTTCGTCTGCAACGCATGAGTGATTTTTCGCCCATCGCCGTACTTTTCACATAATGCGACAACCCGGCGGAAAAACGGTAGCCCCATCATGGTCGGTTCGCCGCCCTGCCAGGCAAAGTCAATGCGGTCACCACTCTGCGCGACAATATGCTGGCGTATAAACTGTTCCAGCGTCTCGTCCGACATTCGCCAGTTTTTATTGCGTTCCGGGTACAGCGCCTCTTTTTCAAGATAGAAGCAATATGTGCAATCAATATTGCAGATCGCGCCGCCGGGTTTGGCCATTACGTGACAACCTGCTACCGCCATGTCAGACATCTCCGTTAAAAAATAAGGTTCACCAGCGCCATGAGACAATGCGACGTTTATCGTCGCCAGGGAACATAACAGAATGGAAAACCTCGTTTTGTGCTATGAGAGCGCTGGGCGATCATGACAGGAAAAACGATCTGCGAGGCAATAAAATCCGCCGCGCTGCTTCCGGGGACGCTATCCGCCTGGTTGTCATTCATACGGAGAACCTTTTTATTATCAAGATCGCCAAATAGCCAGATCCTGAAAAAGACAGCGCGGAAAATAAGAAAAAGGGAAATGAGAAGAAAGAGGCGCTGTTAATCAGGTCAGACACGGGCGCTACCCGTCAAAAGGTAGCGCCGCATTGCTGTCGGATAAACGCAGCGGCCAGGATGGGTTATTTCGCCTGACGCAGATTGTGCGCCGCTTTGACCATATTCGCTAACGCCGCGCGGGTTTCCGGCCAACCGCGAGTTTTCAGACCGCAGTCCGGATTCACCCACAGGCGTTGTGCCGGAATACGCTGTGCCGCCTTCTTCAGCAGGGCTTCAATCCACTCGACGCTCGGCACGTTCGGCGAGTGAATATCGTACACGCCCGGCCCGATTTCGTTCGGGTAGTCGAACGCTTCGAACGACTCCAGCAACTCCATATCCGAGCGGGAGGTCTCAATGGTGATCACATCCGCATCCAGCGCGGCGATCGAATCCATAATGTCGTTGAACTCGCAGTAACACATGTGGGTGTGGATCTGGGTTTCATCCTTCGCCACCGCCGCGTTGATGCGGAAGGCTTCCACACCCCATTCCAGATAGGCGTCCCAGTCGCTGCGACGCAGCGGTAGACCTTCGCGCAGCGCCGGTTCGTCGATCTGAATAATCCCAATCCCCGCCGCCTCCAGATCCGCGACTTCATCACGCAGCGCCAGCGCAATCTGTTTCGCAATCGTTTCGCGGGTCACGTCTTCGCGGGGGAATGACCAGCAAAGAATAGTCACCGGGCCAGTCAACATCCCTTTTACCGGCTTGTCGGTCAGCGACTGGGCATATTTCGCCCACTCCACGGTAATCGGTGCCGGACGGCTGATATCGCCAATCACTACCGGCGGTTTCACACAGCGGGAGCCATAGCTTTGCACCCAACCATTCTGGGTAAAGACGAAGCCGTCCAGATGCTCGCCGAAGTATTCCACCATGTCGTTTCGCTCGGCTTCGCCGTGTACCAGCACATCCAGCCCTAAACGCTCCTGCTCAATGATAGCCTGTTTGATATGTTCGGCGATGCCGGTGCGGTAGTGGTTCGCGTCGAGGTTGCCCTTTTTGAAGTCCAGACGCAGACCGCGAATTTCCGTGGTTTGCGGAAACGAACCGATAGTCGTCGTCGGCCAGGCGGGAAGTTTAAAGCGGGCGCGTTGCGCTTCAGCGCGCACCTCATACGGATTCTCACGCTGGCTGTCCTGCGCAGTGATCGCCGCCAGGCGTTTTTCTACCGCGGCATTATGTACGCGGCGGGAGTGACGACGAGCCTGAATCGGTGCGCTCCATTCCTCAAGCGCCGCCGTTTCGCCGCTGTTCAGCGCATCGCGCAGCAACGCCAGTTCACCGCATTTTTGCAGCGCAAAGGCAAACCAGCTTTTTACTTCCGTATCCAGACGCGTTTCAACGCTGAGATCGATCGGGCTGTGCAGTAAAGAGCAGGAGGATGCTACCCACAGCGCGCGTTTGCCCACAATGGCATTAATCTGCGCATATTTTTCGGTCAAATCGGCGCGCCAGACATTACGCCCGTTAATCAAGCCTGCAGAAAGCAGCCAGTCGACCGGCAGACGTTGATGCAGTTCCGCTACATCATCTTTGCCATGAATGAGGTCAACATGTAGCCCCTGTACCGGTAGCGCGATAATAGTGTCCAGGTTTGGCGTCACGCCTTCAAAATAGGTCGTCAGCAACAGCTTCACCTGGCCGGCGAGCGCGTCGTAAGCCGGTTTGAAGGCATCCAGCCACGCCTGCGGCAGTTCCAGCACCAGCGCTGGCTCATCAATTTGGACCCACTCAATACCACGCTTCGCCAGTTCAGCCAGCACGTGCTGATACACTGGCAAAATGTCTTTCAGCAACGTCAGGCGGTCAAACGGCTCGCCTTTCACTTTACCCAGCCACAGATACGTGACAGGCCCCAGCAGTACGGGTTTGATCTTATGCCCCAGCGCCAGCGCTTCGTCCACTTCCTCCAGCAACTGTGTCCAGGTGAGTCTGAACTGCTGGCCTTTGCTGAACTCCGGTACTATGTAGTGATAGTTAGTATTAAACCATTTGGTCATTTCCGCTGCCGCCGCCGGTTCGCCGGTTGGCGCGCGACCGCGGCCAATGCGGAACAGAGTGTCGATGTCCACGGAACCGTCGTTGTTCTGATGACGAGCCGGCACATTGCCTAACAGCAGGCTGGTGGTCAGAACATGGTCGTACCAGGCAAAGTCGCCTACCGGTAACAGGTCAATACCCGCTTGTTTCTGCTGCTCCCAGTGACGCGCGCGCAGTTCGCGCCCCACCGCCAGTAACGCTTCACGCGTTGAGTTCCCCGCCCAGTAGCTCTCTTGCGCTTTTTTCAACTCGCGACGCAGGCCAACGCGAGGAAAACCGAGGGTGTGAGTCAATATTGTCATTTTACTTCCTCTCTTATTTTATTGAATCTGAAAGTAAAACTCTAAATAGTTCGGCTTGCAGGAAGGCGGCGACACAGCGCATCCCCAGGAGCTTACTGAAGTAAGTGACTGGGGTAAGCAAGGAAGCCAACGCATCTGCAAGTCGAAATATGACGAGTTTTAGACGTCTGGATGTTTACACATCCATAATGTAAAGGTACTGTATATTCCTCAAGCGCAATTTGTTCATGGCGAAGTGAAGGACTTTCATGATCGAAATTAAACATCTGAAAACACTCCAGGCATTGCGGAATAGTGGATCGCTGGCTGCCGCGGCGGCGGTGCTGCACCAGACCCAATCCGCTCTGTCTCATCAGTTCAGCGATCTGGAACAACGCCTTGGCTTCCGCCTGTTCGTGCGTAAAAGCCAGCCGCTGCGCTTTACGCCGCAGGGGGAAGTTCTGCTGCAACTGGCAAACCAGGTGCTGCCGCAAATCAGCCGTGCGCTGCAGGCGTGCAACGAACCGCAGCAAACTCGTCTGCGCATCGCTATTGAATGTCATAGCTGTATTCAGTGGCTGACCCCGGCGCTGGAAAACTTCCGTGCAAGCTGGCCGCAGGTAGAAATGGATTTCACATCCGGCGTCACTTTTGATCCGCAACCAGCCTTGCAACAAGGCGAGCTGGATTTGGTGATGACGTCGGATATTTTGCCGCGCAGCGGGCTGCATTATTCGCCGATGTTTGATTTTGAAGTCCGACTGGTGCTGGCGCCCGACCATCCGCTGGCCAGCAAAACGCAGATTACGCCGGAAGATTTAGCCAGCGAAACGCTGTTGATTTACCCGGTGCAGCGCAGCCGACTGGATGTCTGGCGACATTTCCTGCAACCGGCGGGTATCAGTCCGCTGCTGAAAAGCGTGGATAATACGCTACTGCTGATTCAGATGGTGGCGGCCAGAATGGGTATTGCCGCCCTGCCGCACTGGGTGGTGGAAAGCGTTGAGCGCCAGGGTCTGGTGGTGACCAAAACCCTGGGCGATGGTCTGTGGAGCCGCCTGTATGCCGCCGTGCGCGACGGCGACCAGCGTCAGGCGGTGACCGAGGCGTTTATTCGCTCGACGCGGGATCACGCCTGCGATCATCTGCCGTTTGTGCGGAGCGCGGAGCGACCCATTTTCGATGCACCCACAGCGAAGCCAGGATCACAGCCGCGCCTGTAATAAAGCTTGGCCAGTGGGGCTGCTGATGCCAGATGGCAAGATTAACCAGCAGTCCTGCGGGAACATGCATATTATTCATGATACCCAGCGTCCCGGCGTCTACCTGGGTAGCGCCATAGTTCCACATAAAGTAGCCAATGCCGGACGCCACCACGCCGAGAAACACCAGAATGCTCCATTGCAGCGTGGTTTCCGGCAGCTTTTGCGCGTTCCCCAACAGCGACCACGCCACCACCGCCACCAAAAACGCCCCCAGATAGAACCACGCAAAGGCGTTGTGCTGCGGCATGGGACGGGTCTCCATCAGACGTTTATACCCCACCATTCCGATAGCGAAACTGATATTAGAAAGCTGCACCAGGAGCAAACCGACCCAAAAATGGTCGGTCACGCGATCGTAGCGAATAATCCCGGCGCCAATCACCGCCAGCAACGCGCTAAATGCATAGCCCCAGCGCAAACGACGCTGACTCATCACATCGTAAATCAGCGTGATATAGAGCGGCGTCAGAACGGTAAACAGCAGCAGTTCGGATACGGTCAGGTAGAGGTAAGCATGGAAGCTCAACATATACATGATGCCAAGCTGCATCGCCCCCACCAGCATATACAGGCTGATGGTTTTTAAGTTGTGCCCGCGAGAACGCAAAAACGGCAGAAAAACGAGCGCCGCCAGCCCAACGCGTATCAGCACCGCGAAATAGCTATCGACATGCCCGGCAAGATACTCGCCAAATAGACTAAAGGAGAAAGCCCACAGGATAGTGGTAATGATGAGTAGCGCCACAATGGATGTCTCTTAAAACAGGGAACACCCATTGTAGCGGAGAGTGAAGTTGACAACTGGTCAACTAACAAACAATCACATCAGCGTAAGAAAAGATCGCGCAGGTAATGCGGCACGGCGTTATCCGCGTTGATGCCGATCACCTCAAGTTCGGGATACAGGTCTTTCAGACGCTGGTGCGCATTGCCCATGATGCAGCCTTTGCCCGCCATCGTGAGCATTTCAGCGTCGTTCATTCCGTCGCCAAAGGCGATACACTCTTTCAGGCTGTACCCCATCGCATGAGCGACCGCTTCCAGCGCATGACCTTTCGACACTCCGCCCGCCATCACTTCCAGACAGGTTAGCGTAGAGAAGCTCACGTTTACCCGATCGCCCCAGCGCGCGTTAATCGCCTGCTCCAGCGGCAACAACTTTTCATGAGTGTCGCTGGTGAAAAACACTTTGCTGACGCCCTCCGGCTCCAGCAGCGCAGGCTCAAACAGCGAATAGTTAAATACCGCCTCTTTGAAAAAACGCATTTCATCGGGGCGATGACGATTCATAAACCATTCGTCGTCGCGATAAACGTTAGTCACGATGTCCGGGTTCGCATTCACCACTCCGAACAGGTCTCTGGCAATGTCGCTGTCCAGATTATGCGTAAAAACCAAATTCCCGTCGGTATCGTGCACTCGCGCGCCGTTGGAGGTGATCATGTAAGACTTGATTTCAAGATTATCGCGGATTTGCCCTACATCGACATGATGACGACCAGTGGCAAAGACAAAATGGATGCCGCGTGCGGTCAACAGCTTCAGAGTCTCTTTGGCATAAGGGGACAACGTATGGTCGGGGGAGAGCAGCGTGCCATCTAAATCAGACGCAACAACCTGATACATAATAAAATTTAACCTCTAAGCAAAGCGATTTCCGCTGGATAAATTAGGCTTGTTGAAAAATTCAACAATGGCGTTAAGCGCGACTGAGCGCATGGCGTCCTTTTCAAAAAGGATCTCATGGTACGCGCCTTTGATAACCAGCGGTTTTCCCCCTTCACAAGGGTATCCCGCCGCGGCGCGAATTTCACAAAAACGATCGTGGGTGCGGTTATCCACTACCCGCTCTTCTTCCGCCTGAATCAGTAGCGTAGGCGTCGTGTCATCGCTCGCCCCAGCCAGAACCTGCTCACCCGCCAGAATGCCTTCGCGTACCCAATGCCAGGTGGGGCCGCCAACGCGCAGCTGCGGCTCGTCGGCATAAAATCGTAAGTTGCGCTGATAACGCTGGCGGCTGTGGGTCAGCGCATTCATCCCAAACGGCAACGCCCGCCACTGACCGGTACCAATAGCGTAATCTTCACGGATACGCTGGTGCCCTTCGGCCCAGTCGAGAATATGGCGCACCATAAAGGAAGGCAAGCGTATCACAATACCAAACATCGGCGCGGTGAGCGCAATAGCGTCGCACCGCACACGATGGCGTTGCAGGAACAGAGTGGCTATCGCGCCCCCCATTGAGTGCGCCAGGATATAACGCTTACGCCACGGCCCCGGCTCAATTTCCTGCTGCCAGAACGCCGCTAAGTCCTCAACATAATCGTTAAAATGATCGACATGACCCCGATGCGGGTCCGATAACATCCGCCCGGAGCGCCCTTGACCACGGTGGTCGATGATGAAGATATCAAAACCGAGATGAAAAAGGTCATACGCCAGTTCAGCGTATTTTACATAACTCTCAATGCGGCCAGGACAAATGACGATCGTCCGATCGTTAGAATCATTCCGAAAACGGACAAAGCGCACCGGAATGTTACCCACGCCGATAAACTCCGCCTCTTCCCGCTGACGCCAGAAATCGGTCAGCGGCCCCATAGCAAAAGCGGCAAACGCATTTTCTCTTGTTTCCCAGTCATTTTGCTGCTGAAACATCGGGTTTTCGGCCTCGTTTACCAGGTAAAATCGTTTTTTGCGTCGTGCCTGACACAACACAGCGGCAGTAGCGTATTGTGGCACAAAAACAGACAACCAGGGAGTTTCGCATGACCTTTGAATGGTGGTTCGCCTATCTACTGACCTCAACTCTGCTGAGTCTTTCTCCGGGTTCAGGCGCCATCAATACCATGACGACGTCTATCAACCATGGATATCGTGGCGCAGCGGCTTCTATCGCCGGACTCCAGACCGGGCTGGGGATACATATCGTACTGGTGGGCGTCGGACTGGGTACGCTCTTTTCGCGCTCGCTCATCGCTTTTGAAATTCTGAAATGGGCTGGTGCGGCTTATCTTATCTGGCTGGGTATCCAGCAATGGCGCGCCGCAGGCGCTATCGATCTGCATACCCTCGCCCAGACGCAATCGCGGGGTCGACTGTTCAAACGGGCGATATTTGTCAATCTAACCAATCCCAAAAGCATTGTCTTTCTTGCCGCCCTGTTTCCGCAATTCATCATGCCGCAGCAACCGCAACTGGCGCAGTACCTCATTCTCGGCGTCACCACGATTGTGGTGGATATGATTGTGATGACCGGTTACGCCACACTGGCGCAGCGCATTGCCGCCTGGATTAAAGGACCAAAGCAGATGAAGGCGCTGAATAAAGCGTTTGGTTCGTTGTTTATGCTGGTAGGCGCGCTCCTGGCGTCGGCAAGACACGCGTGATAGTCGTGCCGGATGATGTTTATCCGGCCCGGAGGTAAATTAGCGCGAAATAATCAGGTGAATACCAAAGCCCGCAAACAAAGCGCCGGCAAAGCCATCAATCCATTTCGCCAGACGCTGATAGCCGCGGCGCATTTTCGGCAGCGCGAACAGGCTGGCGACTACGGTAAACCAGGCCAGTGTTTCCAGGGTGATTAACGCGAAAATACCCCAGCGCGCCGCAGCGCCGACGTTATCGCCGACAAACAGTGAAAAAACGGAACCAAAATAGATAATCGCTTTCGGATTCGACAGATTGGTCAACAGCCCTTTGAGAAAGCTGCGCCCGCTCTGCGCCAGTTCAATATGCGGAGAAGACGCCACCGCATCCTGTTTTTTCAGCGCGCCGCGCAGCATCTGATAGCCCATCCAGCACAGGTACAGGCCGCCACCTACCATAATGATCGTATGCAGCCAGGCCATTTTTTCGATGATGAGATGCAGGCCAAGCAGCGCCACGCCCGCCCATACCATCACGCCGCAGGTAATGCCCAGTACGCCCATCATCGCTTCTTTACGCGAACGGCTGACAGCAGTTTGAGACACGAAGAAAAAGTCGGGGCCGGGGCTCATTAGCGCAACAATGTGCACCATTGCCACGGTGAAAAATAGCATCATCATAAAAATGGCTCGCGGGGAAATAGTTCAGTGAGTCACCATCCTGGCACTTTTTTGCCGGGCTGACTACTCTTCGTCATCACCATCGACATGCGCGCGGATGAGCGCCATGAATTCTTTCCCGAAGCGCTCCAGTTTGCGCATCCCAACCCCGTTAACGCTTAACATCTCGCTGGCGGAAACCGGCATCTGTTCCGCCATCTCTATCAGCGTGGCGTCGTTAAAGACCACATACGGCGGGATATTCTCTTCATCAGCGATAGCTTTACGCAGCTTGCGCAACTTAGCGAACAATTTGCGATCGTAATTACCGCCGAACGATTTCTGCACCACGCGGGGTTTGAGGGCGACGATGCGCGGCACCGCAAGCTTTAGCGGAACGTCTCCACGGAGTACCGGACGCGCGGCATCCGTCAACTGTAATGCAGAGTGCTGCGCAATATTTTGCATTACCAGCCCCAGATGAATGAGCTGGCGAATCACGCTCACCCAGTGCTCATGGCTCTTTTCGCGCCCCATGCCATAAACCTTGAGTTTGTCATGACCGAAATCGCGGATGCGTTGGTTATTCGCGCCGCGGATCACCTCGACAACGTAGCCCATGCCAAAACGCTGGTTAACCCGACCAATGGTAGAAAGCGCAATCTGGGCATCGTTTAAGCCATCATATTGTTTGGGCGGATCAAGACAGATATCGCAGTTGCCGCACGGTTCTTGTCGGCCTTCGCCAAAGTAATTAAGCAATACCAGGCGGCGGCAGGTTTGCGCTTCGGCAAAAGCGCCCATCGCATTCAGTTTATGCCGTTCAATATCCTGAAGCTGTCCGGCTGGTTTCTCTTCCAGACAACGACGTAGCCAGGCCATGTCAGCCGGATCGTAAAATAGCATGGCTTCCGCAGGCAGTCCGTCGCGCCCGGCGCGGCCCGTTTCCTGATAGTAGGATTCAATATTGCGCGGGATATCGAAATGCACGACGAAACGTACGTTAGGTTTGTTTATGCCCATTCCAAAAGCGACGGTCGCCACCACGATTTGCAGATCGTCGCGCTGAAATTTTTCCTGCACATCGGCGCGAATAGCGTTTTCCAGCCCCGCATGATAGGCCGCCGCGCTAATGCCACGACTTTGCAAGCGCGCGGCGGTATCTTCCACTTTCGCCCGACTGTTGCAGTAGATGATACCCGATTTGCCGCGTTGCTCCTGAACATAGCGCATTAGCTGGTCGAGCGGCTTAAACTTCTCCATCAGCATGTAGCGGATATTCGGTCGGTCAAAGCTACTGATCTGGATTAACGGATCGTTAAGCCCAAGCAGACGAATAATATCCTGGCGCGTGGTGTCGTCGGCGGTGGCGGTCAATGCCATAAACGGCAAAGCGGGAAAACGCTGGCGAAGCTGACCGAGAGCCGCATATTCCGGACGGAAATCATGTCCCCATTGCGAAATACAGTGCGCTTCATCCACCGCCAGCAATACCGGATTCCAGTGCGCCAGATGATCAAGAAAGTTGTCCAGCATCAGGCGTTCCGGCGCAATATACAGCAGACGAACCTGTCCGGTACGGCACCCCGCCATCACCTCAAGCTGCTGCTCGCGGCTTTGAGTGGAGTTCAGACAGGCCGCCGCCACACCGTTCGCCAGTAGCTGATCGACCTGGTCTTTCATCAACGAGATTAGGGGCGAAACGACGACGGTCAATCCGTCCAGCAACAACGCGGGGATTTGATAGCACAGAGATTTGCCGCCGCCGGTGGGCATGACGACCAGACAGTCGCGACCGGAGAGCGCAGTATCAATAATCGCTTCCTGGCCCGGGCGAAACTGTTGGTAGCCAAAGGTTTCCTGCAAAACCTGTTTGGCCCCTGATTCCAGATTCAACACTTCCGCCTGCGCCACATTAACCCCGTTCACCATAAATCAAAACAGGCGCTATTTTCAGCGCCTGCGAGAGAAACTGCAATGTTTAAAACACAATCCAATCAGAAGATATCGTTAAGCATCACGCCGACGCCGACACGTGTCTGATTAAAATTATAGTCGATCAGCGATTCGCCATAGCCGCTGTACACCTGGGTATAAAGCCGGACATGTTTAGTGACCGGATAGCTTAATCCAACTTCCGCGCCGCCGTAGCCTGTATTCCAGTTGTACTGGCCTTTGGCGCTTAATACCGCCTCGCCCAGGTGATAACCGATTTTAAGCTGGTAATAACCCATATATTTGGTGATGTCCGGATTATCGTCGGTACTGCCAATCACGTACCACGGTTTGACCTCTACCAGCCAGTTACCGTTTTCGGCCATCAGACGGGTATACAGACGGTTCCAGCTACGCGAGGTGGGGTCCGAACGTCCGTTAGAGTCATGGTTGTAGCCCATCTCTACGTCGCGCAACGTCCAGCCGGCAAAGCGATAATCGGTAGCAAAACCAAGAAAAAGCTGCGGTTCGTAGTTGGTTTCGCGAAACGGCGAAGACTCTTTACTGTTGGAAAGCTGCCACCAGGATTTCTGCGTATAGGAAGCACCCAGTACCGAGTTCGGCCCCAGTATTCCGCGCCACAGCGGAAACGCCAGGCTCAACTGAAATTTCACTTCATCTTTACGTGCGTTTTCAGACCAGTTGTAGGTACTTATGGCCTCTTTGTTCAGATCGCTGGTGTTCGTGTAGATCAAGTAGTTCGTGTCATAAGGGTAAAGCGTAAAAGGGTTATCATGCTCCTGTAGCATGTTAGCGATGATACTTCCCCGTACTGCAGGCGCATCATGAACCTCTTTTATCGTAGCTTCTTGTGCATATGCCGCTAATGGCAGTAGCGTGGCTGGCAACAACCCTCTCAAAATCGCCCGCATTCTTGACGTTCTCCTGACGAAGTATTTTCAGCTTGAATCATTCTCTGCCAACCATTTTTACATATTTACACACATAGCCGTTAGTTATCCCTTCTTAAAGTAGAAAACAACAATTAAGAAGCATAATATCAACATTTCATTAACCAATGGAGTGTCAGGAATCTATGTCCGCTGTACTTACCGCTGAACAAGCTCTGAAATTAGTGGGTGAAATGTTTGTCTACCACATGCCGTTTAATCGGGCGTTAGGGCTGGAGCTGGAACGCTATGAAAAAGCGTTCGCCCAACTGGCCTTTAACAACCAGCCGATGATGGTCGGCAACTGGGCGCAAAGCATTTTACACGGCGGCGTGATCGCCTCTGCGCTGGATGTCGCCGCCGGACTGGTATGCGTCGGCAGCACGCTAACTCGCCACGAAACCATCAGCGAAGATGAACTACGCCAGCGCCTGTCGCGGATGGGAACGATTGACCTGCGCGTCGATTACCTGCGTCCGGGCAGAGGCAACCGCTTTACGGCCACCAGTAGCCTGCTGCGTGCAGGGAATAAAGTGGCCGTCGCCCGCGTGGAATTACACAATGAAGATCAGCTGTACATCGCCAGCGCCACCGCTACTTATATGGTGGGATAAAAGCAGGTAAACTGTTGTTACACTTCAGATACGAGTTTTCCGGATGGACGCAAAACAAACACGGCAGGGCGTATTACTCGCTCTTGCCGCCTATTTTATTTGGGGGATCGCCCCCGCGTATTTCAAGCTGATCTATTACGTTCCCGCAGATGAGATCCTGACGCACCGCGTGATTTGGTCATTTTTCTTTATGGTGGCGCTGCTTAGCGTCAGCCGGCAGTGGCGACAGGTTAAGCGCTTACTGAAAACGCCAAAGAAGATTTTTCTGCTGGCCCTGTCCGCCGTACTGGTCGGCGGTAACTGGCTATTGTTCATTTGGGCGGTAAATAATCACCATATGCTGGAGGCCAGTCTGGGTTATTTCATTAATCCGCTGGTTAACATCTTGCTGGGGATGATTTTTCTTGGCGAACGCTTCCGTCGAATGCAGTGGCTGGCGGTGATTCTGGCGGTGTGCGGCGTGCTGGTGCAACTCTGGACCTTTGGCTCGCTGCCGATTATCGCGCTGGGGCTGGCGTTTAGTTTTGCGTTTTACGGCCTGGTGCGTAAGAAGATCGCCGTTGAAGCGCAGACGGGTATGCTGGTCGAAACGCTATGGCTGTTGCCGGTCGCGGCAATTTATCTGTTTGGCATCGCCGATAGCCCTACCAGCCATATGGGGCAAAACGCACTATCGTTGAACTTGCTGTTAATGGCGGCGGGTGTGGTCACTACGATTCCGCTGCTGTGCTTCACCGGAGCGGCTACGCGTCTGCGTCTTTCTACACTGGGCTTCTTTCAGTATATCGGCCCAACGCTGATGTTTTTACTGGCGGTGACGTTTTATGGCGAAGTGCCGGGCGCGGATAAGATGGTGACATTTGCGTTTATCTGGGTCGCGCTGGCGATTTTCGTGATGGATGCGATTTATACGCAACGGCGTAAGCATTAAATAATAAAATGGCAGCTATTATCTGGCTGCCATTTTATGTTATTTCTTTTTAGTAAATAGCAATACAATAAATAATATAATATTTGTTACTGGAAACACGCCCAACACACCAATAAACTTATTCCAACCAACAAACGTTAAATAACGGGCATGGATCTGGCAAAAGCCGAATCCCAACGCTATTCCAATCCCCCTCAAATTTAATGAAGTACAAATCGACAGTACAACGAGCAGGACAATAGCAATCACCCACCATCCAATCCAGGCTTTAATGAATTCGGCTTTAGAAAAAGGGTCTTTACCAAAATAAACTTGCCAGAAATTTTTCTGTTGCATTTTATGAAATCCATTCATTGAAATTGTTAATTACCAGATAATATATTTAATTATTATCTATTGCTGTGCAACGTAATTATCATGCCATTATTTACCATTACTGTCATTAGAAAATTCAGTGTGATATATTTACATGTGAGACCTGAAGTTGGTTATCAATATGGAAAAAATAATATGATTAGGATTATTAAAGATATTTTTCAGCCTTCCCCCAAGGATACATTAAAGCGAGCAAAGTTTGTTATTTATACATTATCATCATGGATAATATTATTTACTATAATGCCTAAAAACCAATATCTTGATTTAATATTTATTATTGTCAATACCTATATCCATATTAATATTGGCGCGAAGAGAATCAGAGATTCAGGTTGCAGGGCACTTTATTTCATCGCATTGTCTATAGGTGTAAATGTCTTCTGTACAGTCAGTGTCGCACTCAATGGGGCTGATTGCGATAATATTGGTATACAACTCAATATTGCCTGGGTAATACTCACAACACTACTGCTATCTTTCATCGCTTCTTCAAAACAAGAACTTTCCTCATGATGACGAACTTCCAACGGACTGGCGGTTAAATCGCCAGTCCGTTGATTTTACAGCCAGTTCTTGCGCTTAAAGTACAAATACGGCGCAAGCCCCGCCAGAATCATAAAGATAATCGCGCCTGGATAACCAAAGCTCCACTTCAGTTCCGGCATAAACTCGAAGTTCATCCCATAGCTGGAAGCGACCAGCGTCGGCGGCAGGAACACCACGGAAACCACCGAGAAGATTTTGATAATGCGGTTCTGCTCGATGTTGATAAAACCCATCGCCGCCTGCATCAGAAAGTTCACCTTCTGGAACAGCGATTCATTGTGCGGCAGCAGAGATTCGATATCGCGCAGGATCTCACGCGCCTGCTCCAGCTGCCCGCCCGGTAAGCGCGCCTTGCGCACCAGGAAGTTCAGCGCGCGCTGGGTATCCATCAGACACAGGCGTACCTTCCAGCCGATATCTTCCAGTTCCGCCAGCGTGGAGAGCGCTTCGTCGTATTCATCGCCCTGATGCCCTTCCATAATGACGCGGCTCAGTTTTTCCAGATCGCTGTAGATGTTTTCGATTTCATCCGCTAACTGTTCAATTTTGGTTTCGAACAGATCGAGCAGTAATTCGTATGCATTACCGTCGACCATCGCCTGGCTGCGGGCGCGCATACGATACAGACGGAAGGCGGGCAGTTCGCGTTCACGCAGCGTAAACAGACGGCCATCGCGAATAGTGAATGCCACCGTAGAGTTACCGGCATGATCTTCCGCATCTTCGAAGAAGAAGAAGGAGTGGATATGTAATCCGTCTTCGTCTTCAAAGAAGCGCGCGGATGCTTCGATATCTTCCAGTTCAGGACGCGTCGCCAGACTCTGGCCCAGCTCAGATTGTACGCGCAATCGCTCGTCGTCGTCCGGTTCGACCAAATCAACCCATACGGCATCAATCAGGCTTTGTGACTCCTCGACTTCCAGCCGGGTCAGTCGGTTTTTTTCCAGTTGAAATGCGCTCAGCATGACCGGGACTCCCAATGCGTAAAAATATCGGACAGTTCAGATGGGCACACAGAAACAAATTGGGTTTCAGACCATTAAACAGCCTGACTCAACGCGACGGGAAAAAATGAAAGGTCGCTGACAACCGCTAAGGCTATCAGCAAAAAGGGATAGCCTTAGGAGTTGATCCTGGATAACAGGATAATGAGCCAGTATCTACTGGGTGTGTCCAAGGCGAATGTCCTCTTAGCGTAATCGTGGGCGCATGTTACGCCAGCAAAAATTTGCCGTCAACACGCAACGAAACGCGAAAAAGCAATAATTTCCCCTTATGCAGAAAGGTTAGCAGAGTGAGAGTATTTATCTATGATTTCAGAATATTAACATCACTATATCGCCGGATGGCGGCTTCGCCTTATCCGGCCTACAAATCAAAATGTTAGCCAGTGCGTAGGCCGGATAAGAGGTGCCATCCGGCAATATGAGAGCCGGTCAAACCGTTTCCAGCTTCGCATACGCGGCAACCAGCCATTTGATCCCTTGCCCCTGAAAAGCCACCTGCAACCGGCTATGCTCGCCGCTGCCCTCCAGGTTGACAATAGTTCCCTCGCCGAACTTCGCATGGCGCACGCGTTGGCCGAGTTTGTAGCCTGTGTCGTTTTCCGCCAGCGGCGTTCCCATTCGTTGATGGCTCACCGGACGACTGACGGTGGCGCGCAGACGGACCTCTTCCACGCACTCCTCCGGCAGTTCGCCGATAAAACGCGACGGGCGATGGTAGACCTCTTTACCGTACAGACGGCGAGTTTCGGCATAGGTTAGTGTCAGCTTCTGCATGGCACGGGTAACGCCGACGTAGGCCAGACGACGCTCCTCTTCCAAACGCCCGCCCTCATCCAGCGACATCTGGCTGGGGAACATGCCCTCTTCCATGCCGACGATAAACACCTGTGGAAACTCCAGGCCTTTGGCCGAGTGCAACGTCATCAGCTGTACCGCATCCTGCCAGGTATCCGCCTGCCCCTCGCCCGCTTCCAGCGCCGCGTGAGAGAGGAAGGCCTGCAACGGCATCAAATCTTCATCTTCGTCGTTGTAGCTGAACTGCCGCGTCGCCGTCACCAGTTCCTCTAAGTTTTCGATGCGCGTCTGGCCTTTCTCGCCTTTTTCTTGCTCATACATGGTGCGCAGGCCGGAATCTTTGATCACCCGGTCAGTCTGCACATGCAGCGGCATGTCGGCGGTTTCCTGCGCCAGGGCATCGATCAGTTCCATAAAGCGTTGTAGCGCGCTGGCCGCACGCCCGGCCAGGGCTTTTTCCTGTAACAATTCACGGCACGCTTGCCACAATGTTAGCTGGCGATCGCGCGAGGTCTGGCGCACCACGTCCAGCGTGCGGTCGCCGATGCCGCGCGTCGGGGTGTTCACCACGCGTTCAAAGGCGGCATCATCGTTGCGATTGGCAATCAAACGCAGATAAGAGAGCGCATCTTTGATCTCCTGGCGTTCGAAGAAGCGCATACCGCCGTAAATCCGGTACGGCATACTGGCCTGTAATAACGCTTCTTCCAGCACGCGCGACTGGGCGTTGCTGCGATAAAGGATGGCGCATTGCGCAAGCGCGCCGCCGTTGTCCTGCCAGGTTTTGATACGGTTAACCACAAAGCGCGCTTCATCCAGTTCGTTGAAAGCGCAGTACAGCGATATCGGTTCGCCATCAACGCCGTCAGTCCACAGCTTTTTACCCAAACGCCCATTGTTATTCTCAATCAGAGCGTTCGCCGCGCTAAGAATGTTGCTGGTCGAGCGGTAATTCTGCTCCAGACGAATGGTCTGCGCACCGGGGAAATCATTGAGGAAACGCTGGATGTTCTCCACCTGGGCCCCGCGCCAGCCGTAGATCGACTGGTCATCGTCGCCGACAATCATCACTTTACCGGTATCGCCCGCCAGCAGACGAACCCAGGCGTACTGAATGTTGTTGGTATCCTGGAATTCGTCCACCAGGATGTTAGTAAACCGCTCGCGATAGTGTTGCAGGATGTGCGGCTTGTTCAGCCATAGTTCATGAGCGCGCAGCAGTAGCTCGGCGAAATCCACCAGACCAGCGCGATCGCACGCTTCCTGATAGGCCTGATACACCTTCTGCCAGGTCTGCTCCACCGGGTTGCCATAGCTTTGAATATGGTGCGGGCGTAGCCCTTCGTCTTTCTGGCTATTGATGTACCACATCGCCTGACGCGGCGGCCACTGCTTCTCATCAAGATTCATCGCCTTAATCAGGCGTTTAAGCAAACGCATCTGATCTTCGCTGTCGAGAATCTGGAAATCCTGCGGCAAATTAGCGTCCATATGATGCGCGCGCAGCAGGCGGTGCGCCAGACCGTGGAACGTCCCTACCCACATTCCGCCCTGGCTGGTCCCCATCAACTGGCCAATACGATGGCGCATTTCCGCCGCCGCTTTGTTGGTAAAGGTCACCGCCATGATGGAGTATGGCGAGTTGTTTTCTACGCTCAGTAACCAGGCGATACGGTGCACCAGCACGCGGGTTTTCCCGCTTCCCGCGCCCGCCAACACCAGCATGTTGCTACGTGGCGCGGCCACCGCTTCGCGCTGTTTATCATTAAGGCTGTCGAGCAGGTAAGAAACGTCCATTGGCACCGCCGCGTAAAAACATGAAAACTAAAAACGCCCGGTGGCGCTTCGCTTACCGGGGCTACTTATCGTAGGGCGGATAAGCATAACGCCATCCGCCAGAATAACTGGGAATTTATACAGAACTACTGGTGATTATATCAGCGAGGTGAGAGATGCCAACCGCGAAATTTCGATATGCGGCAGTAAACGGCTGTCCTGCGTCCGCATCAGGTCGGCATTTTCAGGTTTAATCCAGCAGGCCTGCATCCCACAGCGAATAGCGCCAGCCACATCGGTAGTCAGATCGTCGCCGACATGCAGGATCTCGCCGATCGGCACATGCAGTTTTTCCGCCGCCAGGAAATACATGTCGCTAAACGGCTTGGAACGTCCATCCGGGCCGGCGCGCAGTACAAACTTAAAGTAATCGCCGAGGCCAAACAGTTCCGGCTGGGCGTTGCCGTTAGTGATCGCCACCAGCGGCCATTTTTTCGCAAGCTGCTGTAACGTCTCATGGGTAGCCTGCGGAACCTCAATCTGGCTGCGCCATTTGGCAAAATGCATCATCGCCGCATTCGCGCCGGCAATGGCCTCCTGCGCCGATAATCCCGCATCCCGCATGGCCTGCTCTATCGCGCGATGGCGCCAGCGGGTAACGTCATGATAGATTTCCGGCTCCGCTTCACGCACCGCCTGCCGTATCCGCTGTAAATCGACGTTTTGAAACGAACGTAGCGACGGGTGATAATTCTGCATAAAAGCGAGCGCTTCCTGCTCAGTACGCAAAATCACCGGACGGTTATCATAAAGGGTATCATCCAGGTCAAAGGTGAGCGCGGCAATACGCCCCAAAGGCCGGTAAAAACGCATTATTTCCCCCGTTTAGCGCGCGGATGCGCCGCGTCGTACACTGAAGCAAGATGTTGAAAATCAAGATGAGTATAAATTTGGGTGGTGGAAAGGTTGGCATGACCCAGCAGCTCTTGCACGCCGCGCAGATCGCCGCTCGATTCCAGCATATGGGTCGCAAACGAATGGCGCAGCTTATGTGGATGCACGTGGCTGTTTAGCCCCTGCTTTATGCCCCATTCAGCGAACCGTTTTTGGACATTGCGCGCGGAGATACGCTTGCCGAGCTTCGACAGGAATAACGCCTCTTCATCGCTGGCGAACAGTCCGCGCAGATCCAGCCAGTGCTCAATCCACGTCACCGCGTTACGGCCAATCGGCAGGCGTCGCTCTTTGCTGCCTTTACCCATTACCCACACTTCGCCGGTATCGAGATCGAGGTGCTTTATATCCAAGCCAACCAGTTCGGATAAACGCAGTCCCGCGCCGTACATGACCTCCAGCATCGCCCGATCACGTACGGCAAGCGGATCGTTAAGATCGATGTCCAGCAGGCGGTTAACGTCGTCGACATCAATATTTTTCGGCAGATGACGCGGCGCTTTCGGTGCGGAGACGCCCTTCGCCGGGTTAGCTTTCAATTCGCCCTGACTGACTAACCAGTCAAAAAAGCTTCGCAATGCCGAGAGACGTAGCGCCAGACTGGCAGGGCCAAGCCCTTTGCGCCGACTGCGCACCGCAAAACTGCGCACAATCGCAGCGTCACATTGTTGCCAGCTTTTCAGCCCGGCTTCTCCGGCTAAAGCGATAATGGCATCAAGCTGACGCTGGTAGTTCAGCAGGGTAATGGGGCTAAGCTGGCGCTCCACGCCTAAATAGCGCAGGAACCGCGAGACATCCAGAGAAAGCGCGACATCCGTCATACGCGTTTAATCCAGCGTTCCAGCAGTTCCGGCAGCATCAGCGCGATCTCCTGTAAAAGCTGCGTCCCCTGCCCAGGCTGATAGTGGTGCGGGTCACGGCTGCTGAAGAGAATCACCCCGAGGTCGCCATCGCTGCCCATCATCGACATAGCTACCGAGCCTACAGCTTTCGCCTCCGGCAAGACCACCAGCAGTTCCGGGCCGTTTAGCGGGCCAAGATAATGCTGCGACTGTCCCAGTCGTTGAATACGCAGCGGCTCAAAGGCCTGACGGTTTAAAGCCAGATGCGTATAGCGCGATGGCGCGCCAAGACGCCACCGATCCGGGAACAAACGCAGCGTCGCGCCGGCAAGCCCCAAATCGCGCGCCCAGCGGTGAAACCGCACCAGCATCTCATCCAGACTATCCGCGGCGACCAGACGGCTTTGCAGATGCAGCAAGCGATAAAACAGGCTTTCATTGGCATGAGCCTGTTCCATCAGCAGCGTCATATTTTCTTCAAGCACATTGATGTGATTACGCGCGCGGGCCATATGCCACTCAACGAGCGAAACCGTTCCCCGCACGGGATGTGGAACACGCATCGCTTCCACGGCATGGGCGTTACGGATAAAAAACTCAGGGTGGTGGCGCAGGTAATCGACGACCGCTCGATCGTCCAGTTCCGTGAGCATTTCCTGTAGTTCTTCCTCTGGTTGCTTCATAAATGGATAAATCCGTCGTAGATATGTGCCGCCGGACCAGTCATGTATAACGGATGGCCCGGACCTTTCCAGGCGATATCCAGCCGACCGCCCGGTAATTCCACGCGTACTTCTTCAGCCAGCAGCCCCTGCTGAATCCCCACGGCAACGGCAGCGCACGCGCCGCTGCCGCACGCGCGGGTCTCCCCTGCGCCGCGTTCATAGACTCGCAGCCGGATATGCTCACGTCTTACAACCTGCATAAAACCAATGTTGGCGCGTTCCGGAAAACGCTCATGGCTTTCCAGAACCGGCCCCAGTGTTTCAACAGCCGCCGTGTCGACATTATCAACCTGGATGACACAGTGCGGATTGCCCATTGAAACCACGCCGCACAGTATGGTCTGTTCCGCCGCTCGCATAATATACGTCTTTTCCGCTTTGTTGGCGCGAAAAGGCACCTGCGCGGGTTCAAAGTTTGGCTCCCCCATATTCACCCGCACCAGTTCATCTTCCGTGACGCTCAGTACCATCCGGCCATTCGCGGTACTGACCCGAATATCGCGTTTATTGGTTAGCCCTTTCAGGCGAACAAATCGCGCGAAACAGCGCGCGCCATTGCCGCACTGTGAGACTTCACTGCCGTCGGCGTTGAAGATGCGGTAATGAAAGTCCAGCTCAGGATCATAGGGCGGCTCAACTACCAGCAGCTGATCGAACCCTACGCCCAGGTGTCTGTCGGATAGCCGACGAATCAGTTCCGGCGAAAAAAAGACATTCTGCGTTACCGCGTCGACGACCATAAAATCGTTGCCAAGGCCATGCATTTTAGAGAATTGCATCATTCACTCCGTTCACGCGGGGACAGAAAACTATCCTCAGTAATTGACCTGGGACGGGCCATCTCCCGTTGCGCGATCGTTCTTATCGGGCATCGTGGACTGCGTTTGCGAATCGACTTTTTTCGTCGGCGGCGGCGCATTTTTATCGGCTGGCGGGAAATAAAGCGGCCCTTTCAAACCGCAGCCCGTCAGGCTGAACAGAGTCAGAAGTACAGCGAGTGTCTTAAACACGTTTTTCATTATGGATTGCCTGTAAGTTCATGCTTTCTATTTTCTATCATCGCAGGAGAAGGCGTAAAAGCAAGCGTTTAGGGGCTCTTTATAAAATCTGAAAAGCGGCGCGTTGCCATGATTATTGCGCATTTACATCAGGAAACATGCTTTGCTAATCACTTTAGGTTTACGTACCACGTCCGGATGACCTTATGCAATATCGTAATTTGTTTTGCCTTTTTTCGCTTTCACTTCTGCTGCCTCCCGCCTGGGGATGCCGGCTGAGTGAACCTCCGCACAATGTTTATCAACGGCAAGGCAGCGGCGTGGTTTATCTCCAGTCAGAAGAGGAGAATAATCTTTCGTTGCCGGAGGTGAATTTCAAACACCTGCGTCGGTTACCCAATTCATTGATTAACCCGGCAACTCAGGATGAGTGGGACAGGGAACCACCGCTCACCGACCTGACGACCGATCACGTTCATACCGGTGCACAGGCTATCTTCCCGCACTTTTCCTACTACAGCGACGGACGCGTTATTCTGTACGGTGGAAAAATCATGCGTAATCCGCCGGGGACGCCATCGGTAGATGTCGCCTCATTTCGCGCCTTTGGCAAAATCGGTGTTGATAAAAATAGTCTCTATTACGAAGGCAAACGAACGGATGACAACGGCGGCGAAAACCGCGTTAATTTACAGTCATTGCGCAAAGTTGAATTCAGCAGC
Source organism: Salmonella sp. SAL04196 (assembly GCF_046550835.1). Taxonomy (NCBI): domain Bacteria; kingdom Pseudomonadati; phylum Pseudomonadota; class Gammaproteobacteria; order Enterobacterales; family Enterobacteriaceae; genus Salmonella; species Salmonella sp. SAL04196. The sequence goes on along the minus strand of NZ_JBGDXE010000010.1, from coordinate 45,944 downwards.
CAGTGGAAACCAGACCTGATGGGCTTGACGCTGCGCGACGATCGCTTTCTTTATGTCGAAGGGCATCGCCTGAGCGACCCGGACAGTTTCACCGTTCTGGCGCAAAAGCCCTGGGATCAGCGCGGTAAATTTTCCGCCACATTTAATCCGTGTGTCGCTGTCCCCTTTGGTCCCTGGGATACGCTGGCCCGCACGCGTACAAAAATAATGCTCAATGGCGAACTATTGGATGCCGATCCGGATACCTTTTCCGTGGTGCGCTGGATGCCCGGTTCTCTATTGACCTGGCGCGATAAAAACGGCTTGCACCGTTACGTTCTCAACCAGAACAACCTGGATTGGGACATGCAAATTGAAAAACACTGTGATGCGTTCAACCTGCAGGAAAAACGCGTTCTGTGGCGTAAAGGTCCGGGATGTAAATTTGCCGAAATCCCCGGCCTTGACCCGGAACAATTTCATCCGCTCAGTAATGCGGTGGCGCAGTATCAGGATCGGCTTTATGTCATCAGGAAAACAGAATTCGGCGAAAACCAACTGGATGTCGTCACGCTGGATAACCCAAATCTGGTGATAGACAAGCGTTTTAATGCCGGGCGGCATCACGGTTATTTACTCACTAAAACGCGATCCGACTTTAAGGAAGAAGACGGATTGCAGGTATTCGAGTCGGCTGGCCCGCTTATTCTGATGGACTATCACGTTCCGGGCGAGACAGAAGCGCATCTGGGCGACAGCCCACATTACAAAAAATGGTACGCGCGCGACGATCGCTATGTTTACGCGTTTGATGGCGCTCAACTGTGGCGCTATCCCACGCCCAATCCCAAAGCTCTACGCATGAAATGGCAAACAGCGTACTCAGGATACGGCTATTGGGTGGATTACCGCATAGCCCAGTTAGATGGCGCTCTCATGGAGGATGGCTCTTTTATCGCCACGGGTATCCCGCGCGATCCTTCCGTAAAAACAGCCTATGTTAAAACCGATGGTACCTTTGACATCGGCAAAACAGCGGTTCGCTGGCGCAAGGTTCTGTCACCTGACGGCGAGTGGGGTCGTTGGCAAACCATTCCCAACGTTGACCCGAGTCAGTTTCATCTGGTTAACGATCGCATCGCGCAATATAAGAACCGGCTATACATTGCGAGGCTCTCACCTTTTGGCGAAGACCAGTTGGAAACGCTGGAACTGGATAGCGCAACCCCCTTCCTGAACCGGAAAATTAACGCCGGAAAAGAGCACGGCTATTTTATGCGTGATAGCCAACAAGGTCAGGGTATTCAGATCTTTAGCATCAATGGGCCGCTAAAAGTCACCGAGCGTTTTGCGTATGACAACCGCTATGTTTATACGTGGATTGGCAGCCAGCTTTACCGAACAGCATCCCCCTGCCCGGATAAGACGCATACTCTGAATAGGAACGTCAGGTACACCAACAATAAAGACATCATCATCATAACGCAGGCACAGGAATGCCAAAAATCACGCCGCTAAGCCGTTTTGCGCGCTTGGATAAACATTTGAAAAACGCCCTTCGGGGCGTGGGGATCGGTTCATGCATTTACGTCATTATTGAAAGCGTTATGCACGGCACGATAAACGGTGTTGAAGCTGCCGGGGTTCTGACGATAAGCGCGGTACTCGGTCTGCTTAGCGCTCTTTTGGATATCAAAGCAAAGCCGCGCGCCCCCTTAATCCTGTTGCATTTTCTCCTTTGCGGCAGCTGCGTCGTGCTGATGGTAGCAATGCTGTCGGCTCTGAACCATTTCCCGGTTAATGCGTCCGTCATCCTCATTGCCAGTGCGCTATTTATCGCCATTTATCTACCGCTGGGTTTTATTCTTTACCGCTCACAACGCTAAGGCGTATCGGTTCCAGAAGCTGACGCTTCCCCTTATACTGGCGCTATCACTCAATAGCGGGATAAAACAATGAACGACAGTGAATTTCATCGCCTGGCTGACGCCCTGTGGCTCACCATTGAAGAACGCCTCGATAGCTGGGACGGCGACAGCGATATCGACTGCGAAATCAACGGCGGCGTACTGACCCTCAGCTTTGAGAACGGCAGTAAAATCATTATTAACCGTCAGGAGCCGCTGCATCAGGTATGGCTGGCGACCAAACAGGGCGGCTATCACTTTGACCTGAAAGGCGACGAGTGGATTTGCGATCGCAGCGGCGAAACCTTCTGGGATCTGCTGGAGCAGGCGGCAACGCAGCAGGCGGGTGAAGCGGTGAGCTTCCGTTGATTTATTTGCCGGATGCGCTTTTCTTATCCGGCTTACTGTAGGCCCGGTAAGGCGTAGCCGCCACCGGGCAAAAATCCTCAGGAAAAATACTGCTGCAATAGCGGCGCGTCATGATCCTGGTTTGCTGGCGGCACGGTGTTGATAGGCTGCGTACGGAATGGGATCACCTGCTCGCGGCCATCAGTTTTCACTATCTGGTAGAACTGCGGCAGGTTAAAGTTGATAAAACTGGAGCCATACGTGAAGCGATCGTGCGATGACGAATAGAAGCGGCTGACGTCGCGCACCAGTTCTTCCTTGCTACCCTCGCAGTGGTGATACACTTCCGCCCGGTTACTTTCATCCAGAATATAAATATTAAAGCCTTTCTCATCGCCCGTTTCTTCAAAGAAGAACTGGATAATCCCTTCGCTGGCGAAGCCATCCACCACTGACGGCAATTTCACCTGGTTGGTTTCCACCTGTACCGACAGCCCGTGCAGCTTGTTATGCGAAATCGCGCCGTAGAATTCGATAGCGTTCTCCAGCTTCTGCACCGAGACATTCAAGCGTTCGAAGAATAGTCCCCACGTCTGCCCGGAAACCCGCAGCGCCTTGAATCGACCGGTCTCCTGACGGGTGCTGGAAAGACGTAGCTCGATACATTCGGAGACCAGTTGCTGCACGCGGGTGCGAATCAGACCGCGAAGATGCTGACTGTAGCAGAACACCTCCACGCTATCCGGCGGCGCGGCATCCTGGTGCATTTTCCCCAGAATCGTTTTCAGCGCTTCGATCATCGCCTGCTCGCCGTTAAAGTGCAGAGTACGCACTTCATTCCACGAGTTGCGATATAACAAGTCGATACTGCCTATCAGACAGTTTTGCTCTTCGCCAAAGCTGAAAACGTCCAGCTTACGGAAGTCAAAATGGACCACTTTATTGCGAAACGCCGCCGTCGGGTCATATTCGAGGTTAACGATAATCGCCAGATGGCGAATTTCACAGGGGCTGTAGAGCGCTTTCGGCGTCGGAGCAGGCAAGCGCAGCGGGAAATGGTGCGAAACATCGGCGACCATCTCCTGTAACTTAGGCAGGTCGACAATACCGTTGCCCTTAATAAACAGATGCGTTCGCGACGTCAGCAGGCCGTTGAACCACGCCCACGCGACCAGCTTATTAAGATAACGGTTATATTCCAGCGGCTGATGGCTGATGATAGAATCCATGTTCGGCGCGCGGTTGTAGAGATACCAGCCTGAACGGTTGGCGCGTCCCGGCGGCACATGGATAAAGGTTAAATTCGGCTCGGACAGATCCGGCGATATCTGCGGGTTCACCAGCGTGACTTTACCCGGCAACGCTTCAAAAGCGGCGTACAGCTTACGCGTCAGTACGCCGATATCCTGCGGGCTGGCGCTCACGCTGAGGTTGTTGCGCCGCGCAAAGCGAATCAGATTACGATAGCTCTGCATCATTGCGTCGAGCAATTCGTTGTGGGCTTCGCGCACCTGATCGATTTTCCAGTTTGCGCGATTATCGAGCATGGTCAGACGCGCGTCGTCCCATCCCCACTCGCTGACTAACTGGCTTAATACTTCCCGACGCCAGCCTACGCAGGCACGCTCGCGACTTAATTTCTCGCACACTTTCAGGTAAAAGCAGCGGCGGACTAAATCCAGCCGCGTCGGATCTTCAATCGCCGTCAGGTATTCAGTGACCCGTTCCAGCATCATGCAGTAGGGATCGAGTCCAAACGATACGATTTCACCGTCATGCAGACGTTGTTTAATATCTTTCGCCAGCAGACGTGGGTTGGGATATTCCCATGAGTAGGCTTCCAGCAGCAGCGTTTTCAGCACCGCTTTGTACGGCGAGTCAATGCTCTTGTATAGCTGCCACAGGCTGGCGCCAAAGTACTCTTCGGCGGAGAGCGAGCTTAAGCCCCCCAGATCCAGCCATTCATTTGGCGTTAATACGCCCTGCGCGTAGAGCGTCATGACATAGTCGTCGTAATGCTCTTCTTCGTCGCACGGCACCATACTCCACAGGATACGCTTCCCGGCCAAGCGCACAGCGGTACGATAAAACTCATCAAGCAACAGGATATGCTGCGTAGAACCACAGTCTTCCCCGCCCAGACTGCCGCTTTCGTTATGGCGGAAACGGTTCTCGTCGATCAGGAAGAAGCTCACCTCAACGCCAAGCGAGGCGGCCCAGCTTTCCAGCAGGCTACACTTACGTTGCAGCAACTGACGCTCTTCACCGTCGAGCCAGGACTGATGGCACACCCAGATATCCAGGTCGGACGAGCAGCTCTGCCCGACCGAGGAGGTGCTGCCCATGGTGTAAACGCCGGTAATCGGCAGCTCGCCCTTCGGCGGGTCCTGCGGCGTCATACCGCGGTACAGCTCAAGTTCGTTCAGATAGTGGCGTTGGGTTTCATCAGGCGTGTAGAAGCAAATACCGCTGGGAACGTTACCATCAAGGTAACCCGGCATCAGTGGATGGTGATAGTGCAATAATGTCGGCAGAAGACTGTAAACCTGCTGAAAAGCGGGTCCCATGGCAGCAAGCGCGCGATCCACACGCAGTTGATTTATGGCATCCAGTCTCTGTTTCAGAGTCTCAATATAGAGGTACAAGACGTATCGCCTGATGTTGCTACCCGTCATGGTGCAGGTCAGTACTTGACCGTCGCCATTCGGGATAAACCGTATGTCAAAAATAACCGTTACCCTTTCTCGCCTGCATATTTTTATCCAATACCGACGAAAAAATGGTCTAAAACGTGATCAATTTAACACCTTGCTCATTGACCGTAAAGAAAGATGCGCTACATACAAGTGTAGCACCGTTCGCTGCGTGTAAATTCTTAAATACGGGCTGGCGGTTTCTCGTCATTATTCACTGTCATTGACGACACTGCGCCTTATCCTCTCACTCACGGTGACCGGAAAACTAACATACTCTCTATAAGGATGTTAGGATGGTCAATGATTGATAATGACGGTAACAAGCATGTTAGACAATGTTTTAAGAATTGCCACACGCCAAAGTCCCCTTGCGCTTTGGCAGGCACATTATGTCAAAGACGCATTGATGGCAACCCATCCGGGACTGACAGTAGAACTGGTGCCGATGGTCACACGCGGCGACGTGATCCTTGATACTCCCCTGGCGAAAGTGGGCGGTAAGGGACTGTTTGTTAAAGAGCTTGAAATCGCGCTGCTGGAAAAACGCGCTGATATCGCCGTGCACTCTATGAAAGACGTTCCGGTGGCCTTCCCGGATGGTCTCGGTCTGGTGACCATTTGCGAGCGCGAAGATCCGCGCGACGCGTTTGTCTCGAATAAATATCACAGTCTGGACGATCTGCCCGCGGGTAGTATCGTCGGGACGTCCAGTTTGCGTCGCCAGTGTCAACTGGCGGAACGCCGTCCGGACCTCATTATCCGTTCGTTGCGCGGCAACGTCGGCACACGTCTCGGCAAGCTGGACAACGGCGACTATGACGCCATTATCCTGGCCGTGGCCGGTCTGAAACGCTTAGGTCTGGAGTCGCGCATTCGCACAGCCTTGCCGCCCGACGTTTCGCTTCCTGCCGTAGGCCAGGGCGCCGTCGGGATTGAGTGTCGTCTTGACGACGCGCGAACGCAGGCGCTGCTCGCACCGTTGAATCACTCGCAAACCGCGCTGCGCGTAACGGCGGAACGCGCTATGAACACCCGCCTGGAAGGCGGTTGTCAGGTGCCGATTGGCAGCTATGCAGAAATCATCAACGGTGAAATTTGGCTACGCGCGCTGGTTGGCGCGCCGGACGGTTCGGTGATGGTGCGCGGCGAACGTCGTGGTTCTCCCGAGCAGGCGGAGCAAATGGGCATCTCGCTTGCAGAGGAACTGCTGGAAAACGGCGCGCGCGCGATTCTGACGGAAGTTTATAACGGCGAGACGCCCGCATGAGTATTCTGATCACCCGCCCCTCTCCCGCAGGGGAAGCGTTAGTGAGCCGTCTGCGCGCACTGGGGCAGGTGGCCTGGAGTTTTCCACTGATTGAATTTGTCGCCGGTCGGGAGCTACCCACCCTGGCCGACCGCCTGGCGACTCTGACGGAAAACGATCTGGTTTTTGCCCTTTCACAGCACGCCGTCGCCTTTGCTCACGCCCAGCTCCAGCGGGATGGTCGAAACTGGCCTGCGTCGCCGCGCTATTTCGCGATTGGCCGCACCACGGCGCTCGCCCTTCATACCGTTAGCGGGTTCGATATTCGTTATCCATTGGATCGGGAAATCAGCGAAGCCTTGCTACAATTACCTGAATTACAAAATATTGCGGGCAAACGCGCGCTGATTTTGCGTGGCAATGGCGGCCGCGAACTGCTGGGCGAAACCCTGACAGCTCGCGGAGCCGAAGTCAGTTTTTGTGAATGTTATCAACGATGTGCAAAACATTACGATGGCGCGGAAGAAGCGATGCGCTGGCATACTCGCGGCGTAACAACGCTTGTTGTTACCAGCGGCGAGATGTTGCAACGGCTCTGGTCGCTGACTCCCCAGTGGTATCGTGAGCACTGGTTACTACGCTGTCGGCTATTGGTCGTCAGTGAGCGTCTGGCGCACCTCGCCCGGGAACTGGGCTGGCAAGATATTAAGGTCGCTGATAACGCCGACAACGATGCGCTGTTGCGCGCATTACAATAACTCTCATAATGGGATGCCATAATGACGGAACAAGAAAAATCCTCCGCCGTGGTTGATGAGACCAGGGAGAGCGTGGAAACCACGCCACAGCCAGTTAATACCGAGAAAAAAAGTAAGAACGGCGCCGCGCTGGTATTAAGCGCGGTGGCGATCGCGATTGCCCTGGCGGCAGGTATTGGGCTTTATGGCTGGGGGAAACAGCAAGCAACCGCGCAAACGGAAACCAGCGATGCGCTGGCGACGCAACTGACCGCCTTGCAAAAGGCGCAGGAGAGCCAAAAAGCGGAGCTGGAAGGGATTATCAAAAAACAAGCGGCGCAGTTAGATGACGCGAATCGCCAACAGGCGGCGCTGGCGAAACAGCTTGATGAAGTACAACAAAAAGTCGCCACTATTTCCGGCAGCGATGCTAAAACCTGGCTGCTGGCGCAGGCTGATTTCCTGGTGAAACTCGCCGGACGCAAGCTGTGGAGCGATCAGGACGTCACTACCGCCGCTGCGCTGCTCAAAAGCGCTGACGCCAGTCTGGCGGACATGAATGACCCCAGCCTGATTACCGCACGACGCGCGATTACTGACGATATCGCCAGCCTGTCATCCGTTGCGCAGATCGACTACGACGGCATTATTCTCAAGCTCAATCAGCTCTCTAACCAAATCGATAACTTGCGTCTGGCGGATAACGATACCGATGGTTCGCCGATGGATTCAGACAGCAGCGAGCTGTCCAGCTCGCTAAGCGAATGGCGCGTTAACCTGCAAAAAAGCTGGCAGAACTTTATGGACAGCTTTATTACCATTCGCCGCCGCGATGATACCGCCGTACCGCTGTTGGCGCCCAACCAGGACATCTATTTACGCGAAAATATTCGCTCCCGCCTGTTAGTCGCCGCGCAGGCCGTGCCACGCCATCAGGAAGAAACATACCGTCAGGCGCTGGATAACGTTTCGACCTGGGTTCGCGCTTATTACGATACTGACGACGCCGCGACAAAAGCCTTCCTGGAGGAGGTCGATAAATTAAGCCAGCAAAATATCACGATGGATCTGCCGGAAACCCTGGAAAGCCAGGCGATTCTTGAAAAACTGATGCAAACCCGCGTGCGTAATCTGCTGGCGCAACCGACAGTCTCTACGGCAGCGCCTGCCACGCAGACAGACGCTCCGGCAGCCGCGCCGCAAGGAGAATAATGATGCTAAAAGTATTATTGCTCTTTGTGTTGTTGCTCGCGGGTATCGTGGTCGGCCCGATGATAGCCGGTCACCAGGGCTATGTGTTAATCCAGACCGATAACTACAACATTGAAACCAGCGTCACCGGACTGGCGATCATTCTCATCGTCGCTATGGTGGTGCTATTCGCCATTGAGTGGTTGCTACGCCGTCTGTTTCGTACCGGCGCGCACACCCGCGGTTGGTTTGCCGGCCGTAAACGCCGTCGCGCCCGCAAGCAGACCGAACAGGCGCTGCTGAAGCTGGCGGAGGGCGACTATCAGCAGGTTGAAAAGCTGATGTCAAAAAATGCCGACCATGCTGAACAACCGGTGGTAAATTATCTGCTGGCGGCAGAAGCGGCGCAGCAGCGCGGCGATGAAGCACGCGCTAATCAGCACCTTGAACGTGCGGCAGAGCTGGCGGGGAACGACACCATCCCGGTCGAGATCACACGCGTGCGCTTACAGCTGGCGCGCAATGAAAATCACGCGGCGCGTCACGGCGTGGACAAACTGCTGGAGGTCACGCCGCGTCACCCGGAAGTTCTGCGTCTGGCGGAGCAGGCCTATATTCGCACCAGCGCATGGAGTTCTTTACTGGATATCATCCCATCCATGGCGAAAGCGCACGTCGGCGATGAAGCGCATCGCGCCATGCTCGAACAACAGGCGTGGATAGGACTCATGGATCAGGCGCGCGCCGAGCAGGGCAGCGAAGGATTACGCACCTGGTGGAAAAACCAAAGCCGTAAAACCCGCCATCAGGTGGCGCTGCAGGTCGCGATGGCCGAGCATCTGATCGAATGTGACGATCATGATATGGCGCAGCAGATTATCATCGACGGTCTGAAACGCCAGTATGACGATCGACTGGTGCTGCCCATTCCTCGCCTCAGAACCAATAATCCGGAACAACTGGAGAAAGTGCTGCGCCAGCAAATTAAGACAGTAGGCGATCGCCCGCTGTTATGGAGCACACTCGGTCAGTCGCTAATGAAACACGGTGAATGGCAGGAGGCGACTCTGGCTTTCCGCGCCGCGCTGAAACAACGCCCGGACGCGTATGATTATGCCTGGCTTGCCGATGCGCTTGATCGACTGCATCAACCGGAAGAGGCCGCCGCCATGCGGCGCGATGGCCTGATGCTGACATTACAGAACAATCCCCCGCAGTAATTCCCTCTTGCCCGGTGGCGCTTCGCTTACCGGGCCTACCGCTTACACAAAATCATTCGGGATGCATAAAAAAACGCCTGCCCGGTTAAGGGGCAGGCGTCAAAACAGGTCTGTATGACAACATAAAGGGGTGCTTCACTCAACGTTGTGTCCAGGGTGTTTGATGAGGCGTAAGCGACATCTGTCAGTGGACGATAAGCACCGTAAACGGCTCTGCATCATTCCTGAGTTTATGAGGCCAGAAGGCGAACATAAGAGATGGAATGAGCATCTACCCGTACATTATTGCACATAACGTGCCATCTTTGCACCGCTAAAAAACAGGCGCAGGCGTTAAAAAAACGTAGAGAATTCACGCGATTGTCATCCCCCCGCCGCTGGCGAGGTTTTAGCGTGTCGCCCGGCGGAGACAGAACAGGATGCTTTTTATAAAGTGATTATAAATCAATAGATTATTCGTCACCGAATAGCGACAAATAAAGTCTGGGATATCGCCAATAAACCATAATGGCAACACGTGCGGGATAAACGGTTGAAAATGAACAGAAAACAAAAAACCCCGCCGAAGCGGGGTTCAAAATTGGTCGGCGAGAGAGGATTCGAACCTCCGACCCACTGGTCCCAAACCAGTTGCGCTACCAAGCTGCGCTACTCGCCGATATACTGCTTTTTGAATTTTTAGTTCAATTCATTGAGTCGTGGTGCGAGGGGGGGGACTTGAACCCCCACGTCCGTAAGGACACTAACACCTGAAGCTAGCGCGTCTACCAATTCCGCCACCTTCGCGTTTCACAACTCTATATTAATGGGGTGGCTAATGGGATTCGAACCCACGACAACTGGAATCACAATCCAGGGCTCTACCAACTGAGCTATAGCCACCACTGAAACTTTTTACGCGGTATTAAACCACCGCAGCTCAAGCACCTAAATAAATGGTACGCCCGACAGGATTCGAACCTGAGACCTCTGCCTCCGGAGGGCAGCGCTCTATCCAGCTGAGCTACGGGCGCTTAGCGCCGTTGCGGGGGTGGATAATACGGACTTCACACCCCGCTGTCCAGTGCCTTTTTAAATAAAATGCGTGTTTGGTTATGCTTTGCGCATTTTGGCGCTTATTCCCCCACCTTGTGGGCGGTTCCGTGACGATTCAGACCGAAAACTTTGTAGACCAGCGTGACGGCCAGCAGGAAGATGACGCCGACAAACAGCGACATGCGCGTATCTTCATTAAAGTACATGCCGATTAAAACGCAAACCAGAAACGCCATCGTCAAATAGTTCGCCCACGGGAACATAATGGAACGAAAAGGATGATCCGCAATCGCTTCTTTATGCGCCCGACGAAAGCGCAGTTGGCTAATCAGAATGACAAACCACGGCACCATCCCCGGCAGTACGCTGGCGCTATAAACGTAAACAAAGACGCGCTGCGGATTGGGGATGATGTAGTTCAGGCAAGAACCTACCAGCAAAATCAAAATAGAGAGCGCCACGCCCGCGACCGGCACGCCGTGGCGAGAGACTTTCGCGACTGCCGCCGGCAGTTGACGGTTTTTCGCCAGCGCGTAAAGCATACGCCCACAGCTATACATTCCGCTGTTACAGCCGGAGAGCGCCGCCGTCAGCACGACAAAGTTGATAATGCCCGCCGCGGCGGTGATGCCGATTTTCGCGAAGGTGAGCACAAAGGGACTGCCGTTGCTGCCAATCTCATTCCACGGGAAAATGGTGACGATCACGAAAATCGCGCCAACATAAAAAATCAGGATACGCCACAGCACTTTACCCACCGCGCTACGCAACGTCACCTGCGGATTCTTCGCTTCACCGGCGGTAATACCGATCAACTCAACCCCCTGATAAGAGGCCACCACGATACATAATGCGGTCAGAAAGCCTTTCCAGCCACCAGCAAAAAAACCGCCATGCTCGGTCAGATTACCAAAGCCAATCGCCTGGCCGCCGTTACCAAAGCCGAAGAAAATCACCCCCAGGCCGATGATGATCATCACAATAATCGTGGTGACTTTGATCATCGCAAACCAGAATTCGATTTCACCATACAGGCGCACCGCAGCCAGATTCGCCAACGCGACCAGTCCGACGGCAATCAGCGCCGGTATCCACTGCGCCATCTCCGGAAACCAGAACTGGACGTAGACCCCAATGGCGGTAATTTCCGAGATCCCGACCGCCATCCACATAAACCAGTATGACCAGGCGGTAAGATAGCCAAAAAAAGGACTCATATACCGGTGGGCGTACACGGCAAAGGAGCCGGTAACAGGTTCCAGAAAGAGCATCTCCCCCATCGAACGCATAATGAAAAAGACGAACAATCCGGCGATGATATACGCCAGCAGCACTGACGGGCCCGCCCATTTAAGCGTACTGGCGGCGCCCATAAAGAGTCCGACGCCGATGGTGCCCCCGAGGGCAATCAATTCAATATGACGAGCTTCCAGCCCACGCTGTAGCTCCGGTTTTTTCTCTGCCATAAATCCTCATGTCGTGTTTGCAACGGTTCCGGTAGTACCGGTTATTGTTATGGGTACATCGATTGTTGCGAATATTTTCTTAAATTTGGACAAATGGCAAATGGAGCATTAAAAAAATGCACTTATTGTGTAAGAAATCATCGATTATGTTGTAAATGAGCAGCGCCATAAGCACAATCCGCTGCTCAAGTCATCAGAAGGGAGAATTAGAGATCGCCAGTATAGTGCCAGCGAAGGTAGCGCAGCAGACGCATCTGGCGGGTAATACGCTTCGGTTGCGAAAGCAGACGATACAACCACTCCAGCCCCAGGTTCTGCCATATTTTTGGAGCGCGTTTGACGTGACCAGTAAACACATCATAGGTCCCGCCCACCCCCATATATAACGCATGGGGATGCACTTCCCGACAATCGCGCATGAGTAATTCCTGTTTTGGCGATCCCATCGCGACGGTGACAATTTTCGCGCCGCTGGCATGGATACGCGCAAATAGCGCCTGACGCTGCTCCGGCGTAAAGTAACCGTCCTGGCTACCCACAATATTGACGTTCCACTGCGTCCGCAGTTTTGCTTCCGTCTGCGCCAGCACCTCAGGCTTGCCGCCGACAAGAAATACCGGCGTGCCTTCTTTCCCCGCGCGCGCCATTAACGCTTCCCAAAGGTCGGCGCCAGCCACACGAGAAACCTGCGCCTGCGGAAATTTTTTACGTATTGAACGCACCACGCTGATGCCATCGGCATATTTAAATTCCGCCGCTGCTATCAACGCGCGGACTTCCGGATTATCTTCCGCCGTCAGCAGCTTTTCGGCGTTGATCGCCACCAACGTGCCTTGCTTCAGTTGACCATCGGCAAACAGATAATTCAGCGCATGTGACATGTCGCGCCAGCCAATCAGAGGTAATCCACGCAGCGAGTAAAGGGGCGCAGCGGCATTATTGGTCATAGTTTTCCTTCCACCTGTGCCTGAGGGAGCGAAGTTGTACGTTTATGAATCAGTCCGGCGCTATCAAATAACCAGAACAGAAGCTTAGCGACCAGCAGGCTGGCGCCAAAAACCACCAGGAAGAAAACCACGCGCGAAACAAACGAATCCAGCCCTTCTCGCGCCAGCACAATCATATTAAAGATGGCGCCAAAGCAGAAACTGTGCAGAATCGCCGCCTTATAGCGATTGGGCTCCCGGTTACCCAGTTCATACAGCCAGTCGAACCATTTGATAATCAGCCCGACGACGATCGCGCCGAGCGGAATAAACAGCGCCCCGCCCATGACCACCAGCGATCCAATAAGCGTTGGCGATATCGCCAGGCCAGAATGGTTGTTCAGGACTTCCCAGGTGAAGTAATTCGCAGAGTTCAGCACGATACTGGGTCGTCCCGGCCATAACCAGGTGGGAATAAAGACGTAGAAATCACGCACGATAGGGGCCAGCCCCTGAAAATCGATATTGTGGTAATTTTGCAACAGCAGCGCCAGATTCTCCCACGGCGAAAAGGTATCGCGCGTTAGATAAAGAAACGTATAGAACGCCTCATCGCCGCTCACATTTAATCCGTAGCGTTTGAGCGCCAGCCAGAACATACCGACAATCCCCAGCACGCCCGCCGCCGCCAGCATCCACAGGCTGATCCAGCCCCGAATAATGCCGATAAACAGGAAGATAGCAAACGCAATAATGATGTTGGCGCGCGTGCCGCCGACAATCATGTAGGTCAACAGGCCAAACGCGACGGTACTCACCAGAAAAAACAGCCACGCTTTGCTGTCCTGGCGCAGGAAATAGACCACCAGCATCGCCGGAATGAAGAAATAGAAGAACCGTTTTAACGCCACGCCGGAGACTTCGCTGGAAAAGATCTGGCTGTAGGAGTGCAGCCGGAACAGCAAAAAGCCGTTATGCATAAAGAAAATCGCCACGCTCACCAGCGCGATGCCCATCAGGATCACCCAGGTAAGGTGGGTTTCCACCCGGTTCATGGTAAATAGCGGCTTGCGTGGTACATCCACAACGCGTTTGCGTAAACGCGTTTTATAGGTCACGTAATACACGCCGTAGAAACAGGCGGCGGATAATAGAGCCTGCAATAAGATTTCCGGCGGCGCGACGCCAACGTCGAAACGAAATACCAGCACGCTGGTTAGCGGAAAACCAAAAAAGAAGGTCAACAAAAACAGCAACGAAAAGAAAACGTTGAAGTTAAAACGCACGCGGCGGAATTCAAACCAGGTCAGCGTGGCGATAAACAGCGTAGAGAGCAGCCAGACCACCAGCAGCCCGCTGAATTGCATTAAACTCATTCGGCTTCTCCTGCGGCGATTCTCAACGCATTATGCCACGGTTGCAGGTAGTTGGGGCTAAAGAAGGTAATGCCGCTTTTATCTACCGATGCGAGCTGACGCTGCGCCTCGCGCACGACCTGCTCATTAAGATCGTCCGTGGTAAACAGAACGGGCAGATGCTGTTCCGCCATATCCTGCCAGAAAGGATTGTCGCGATTCAGTACGCACGGGATATCGGCCTGAATTAGCAGGCACAACGTCCCGATCCCCTGTTGGCGGGCAAAAATAAAATAACCGAGGTCGCACTGGCGCAACAGCGCAAGATAGGCATCAAATTCCATTTTTTCGCTAAGAATTTGTAGATTTTCGGCGCTAAATAGCGCCAGACCGGCCTGACGAACCTCATCAATATAGTCCTGGTTATTGGCCGGATAGCCCATCGGCACCACCACGTTTACCGTGTCGCCAAACTGCTGATACACCGCCCGTAACGCCGCAATATGTTGGTTACTGCGATCGCCGGAGTTCCCTACTAAAATGGTCAATTTCCCCGCACGTTGGCGCTCTTTTGCCATAGAGTTCAGGGAAGGATCCATGCGCGTCGGGAAATAGAGCAACTCGCCGCGTACGCCCGGGTGCTGGCGCGCAAAATAGCTGAGATCGCCGCGCGTCGCGAATACGCCCCCTACTCGTCCCTGCGCGATACGACGAAGCGGGTAGAAAAGGCGGAATTTCAGCCCGTGGGACACTTCGTAGAGATCCGCGCCCCAGATATGCCAGTAAAACTGAGCTGGCTTAATACCGCCGCTTAACAGCGCCAGCCACAGGCTGGTGTTGAACTGACCGTGAAAGAAGAATCTCTGTCGACGATTTGCTTTCGCTTTGGCGATGACCGCCTGCGCCAGCGCTTTCTTACTGCCATAAAAACGAAGCGAGAGCGCCGGGCAGCTTTCCGTGAAGCCGTTATCTTCGCCAGCAACCATAAATTCACGCGCGTGCTCGCTTGTGGCGGCCAGCGTATCATTGAAAAACCGCAACACGGTGTGGTTATGGTGAGGGATATCCGATCCCAGGACGTGAATCAGTACAGTCATGCTCGCCTACGCCAGAGTAAAAATACGCCGCAACAAAGTGAAAAATAGACAATATAGGTGGCCATATAAGCCTGTGCCGCACCCAGCGCGCCGTGAGCGGGAATCAGCCAGTGAGCGAACGCCGTTAACAGAATGAACTGGCTAATTTCGGCCAGAATGTAAAATCGCAACGACGCTTTGGCAATCACCAGATAACCGAAAACATAGGCGCCGACTTTCAGCACGTCGCCCACTAACTGCCAGGCGAACAGATCGCGCATCGCGGTGAATTTGGCGGAAAAAAGCAGCCAGATAGCAAAATCGCGCAGTAGCCAGACGGTAAAACTCGCCGCCGCGACCGCCGGTAAAACAAATTTCAGCGCTTTTACCACTTCACGCGTAATGTCCTGTTTTTCCGTCAGGCGTGAGAGCGTGGGTAACAGGTAAACGCTGAAAGAGGCGGTGATAAATTGCAGATAGGCATCAGAAATGCTGCTTACGCCCTGCCAGATCCCGACATCGCTCCAGCTATAGTGCGCGGCCAGTTGGTTTCGCATCATCACATAGGCGACCGGCATCGTAACGGAGGTAATCAGCGCCATCAGGGTAAATTTACTGAGCTGCCCTGCCAGACCGTTGTCCCAGGAGGGCTTGAGATAGCGTAGCGGGACGGTGCCGCGCTTAATCAGTATTATACCGGCAGGCACTACCACCAGCGCCGGCACCAGCGCCAGGCCAAGCAGAGCGCCTTCATAGCCGCCGACACGATAGCAGAGATACCAGGCGACGACGCCCAAAAAGCTGCCGACAATTAACGATAAGGCATTACCCGACGCGTCACGAAAGCCCTTCATTAGCGCCAGCAGCAGGTTCGCCCAGGCGATCCCCATTTGTACCAGCGCAACCAGACGCACCAGCCCTTGATAGTCCGTATGACCGAACAGTCCCTGGCTAATCGGCGCCGCCGCCAGCAGGAAGACCAGCGCCAGCAGCGTAGAGAACCCCAATACCATCGCGGAGGAGGTTCCCACCACGGTACGTAACTGCGCCGGGTTATCATGATGTTGTGCGACGAGTTTGGTAACGCCGTTAAATATCCCCGCACCAGCCAATACGCCCAGCACGGTGATCATCTGGCGGAAGTTACCCGCTTGTCCGACGCCCGCCGGACCAAAAGAGACGGCCAGTAGTTTCACCACCAGCAGTCCGGCGCCAATTTTTACCAGCGTACTGACCGCCGTCCACAGGGAGGCTTTAGCAAGCGACATATCAGGAGAAATAATTTAGCAAGGTAGTAATCACCGTTCGTTGATCGACGGGCGCAAGGTTATAAAACAGCGGCAGACGCAACAAACGTTCGCTCTCTTTTGTGGTGTAGACATCGTCCCCGATAAACTCGCCAAATTTATCGCCCGCCGGACAATCATGCAGCGGAATGTAATGGAATACCGCCATGATTTCCGCCTCTTTCAGGAAATTAATCAGCGCGCTGCGATCGGCGATATCCCGCAGTTTGATGTAAAACATGTGGGCATTATGCCCGCAGTTTTCCGGAATAGAAGGCAGCTCGATACGCCCGGCGCGCGCCAGCGGCGTTAACGCATCGTAGTAAGTCTGCCACAGCGACAGACGCTGTTGATTGATACGATCGGCGGCCTCCAGTTGCGCCCACAGGTAGGCAGCCTGCAGATCGGACATCAAATAACTGGAGCCGATATCCCGCCAGGTGTATTTGTCCACCTGACCACGGAAGAACTGGCTGCGGTTGGTGCCTTTTTCGCGGATGATCTCCGCGCGTTCAATCAGCGTACGATCGTTGATCAGCGTCGCGCCGCCTTCGCCGCCAGCGGTGTAATTTTTGGTTTCATGGAAGCTAAAACAGCCGATGTGACCGATCGTTCCTAACGCGCGCCCTTTGTACGTGGACATCACGCCCTGGGCGGCATCCTCGACAACGAACAGATTATACTTATCCGCCAGCGCCATGATGACATCCATTTCACAAGCGACGCCAGCGTAATGTACCGGCACGATAGCGCGGGTTTTATCAGTAATCGCCGCCTCAATCAGCGTTTCGTCAATATTCATCGTATCCGGACGAATATCGACAAACACAATTTTCGCGCCGCGCAGGACAAAAGCGTTAGCGGTGGAGACAAACGTAAAGCTCGGCATGATCACTTCATCGCCGGGCTGAATATCCAACAACAGAGCCGCCATCTCGAGTGATGCGGTACAGGAAGGCGTCAGCAACACCTTCGCGCTGCCGAAATGTTGCTCCAGCCACTGCTGGCAACGGCGCGTAAAGCCGCCGTCGCCGCACAGTTTGCCGCTGCTCATTGCAGACTGCATGTATTCGAGTTCGGTTCCCACCACCGGCGGCGCATTAAAAGGAATCATGTTGTCACCTGTATAACCAGTACGCAGTGCTTTCGATGTTGGCACCGCTTTGTATGTAACGTTTAAGCGCGGCGGTGTTGCCCAACTGGGTCGCCACCCGCAATGTTGCTTTGCCGCGACTCTGTGCCCAACAGATCGCCGCCTGCATAAGTTCCGCTCCCGCGCCGCGTCCGGCCAACAGGCCAATGCGCGCGTCGGTATCATTCAATTCCCGCAGCGAGACGTAACCGCGGATAGCGCCTGTCTCTGTGCGAAGCACCAGGCATTGGTGATCAAACGTGCCGCGTACCGCATTCTCAATCCACTGGGCGTAAAAACGGGCGCTGGCGTCGGGCGCATACCACGGCGCGCGAAAACGACTCTGCGTAAACGCCTCTCCGGCCAACTGACGCAAAGCAGGAATGTCTTTAAGGTGTGCAATTTCCGCGCCATGCTGGTCGCGATGCCCTTTTACCGGCAACGCAAAATCCACTTCGCCTTCAACCAAAGAGAATCCCAGCGCTTGCAACGCCGACAGCCAGGCGATGTTGCAAGCCGGCACTTTTACCTGCACGCGTTGCCACGCCTGCAGCGCTTCTGGCGTTAATTCGGGCGCTGAGGCATCGATACGCACAATGCCGCTATTCACGCCAAAGAACGTATTTTCCCAGAGTAACGGTTCAATACTGGCGCGGACGGGCACGGAGCAACTCCAGTAAATATTGGCCATAGCCGGTTTTTTCAAGCTGACTGGCGGCGCGTTTCAAACCATCATCATCCAGCCAGCCGTTGCGCCAGGCAATCTCCTCCAGACAGGCAATTTTGAAGCCCTGGCGCTTTGATACGCCGCGCGTAATGGGATGCAACCGGGTACCGGAACCTCCGGCCAGAATGATGCCTTTCATTCGTTTCTCCTCCAGGAGTAAGAACCTGCCGTTTAGCGTTTCAGACCTAAGCGTTCGCCCTGATAACTGCCATCCTGCACGGGTTTCCACCAGGCCTCATTGGCGAGATACCACTGAACGGTTTTTCGCATCCCGCTTTCGAAGGTTTCCTGCGGCGTCCAGCCCAGCTCGCGGGCGATTTTCGACGCGTCGATGGCATAACGTAAGTCATGGCCGGGTCGATCGTCGACGAAGGTAATCAGATCGTGATAATTCGCCACACCCTGCGGTTTTTGCGGGGCCAGTTCCTCCAGCAGAGCGCAAATCGTCCTGACCACATCCAGATTTTTACGTTCGTTATGACCGCCGATATTATACGTTTCGCCCACCGCGCCGTTCGTCACCACGTGATACAACGCACGGGCATGATCTTCCACATACAGCCAGTCGCGAATTTGCTGGCCGTTGCCATAGACCGGCAATGGTTTACCCGCCAGCGCGTTCAGAATCATCAGCGGGATCAGTTTTTCCGGGAAATGGTAGGGCCCGTAGTTATTAGAGCAGTTGGTGACAAGCGTAGGCAAACCGTAGGTACGTAACCAGGCGCGTACCAGATGGTCGCTGCTGGCTTTGGAGGCGGAATAAGGGCTGCTTGGCGCATATGGCGTGGTTTCGGTGAAGAAATCGTCTGCAGTATGCAGATCGCCATACACTTCATCGGTGGAGATATGGTGGAAGCGGAACGCCGCTTTAGCGTCCGCGTCAAGCGCGGACCAGTAAGCGCGAGCGGCTTCCAGCAAGGTGTAAGTACCAACGATATTCGTTTCAATAAACGCCGCGGGGCCGTCGATGGAACGGTCTACATGGCTTTCCGCCGCCAGGTGCATCACGCTATCGGGCTGATACTGCTGGAAAACTCGCTCCAGTGATGCCCGATCGCAGATATCCACCTTCTCAAAGGCGAAACGGTCGCTTTGCGCCACCGACGCCAGAGACATCAGGTTGCCCGCATAGGTGAGTTTATCCACCACCACCACCGCGTCTGCCGTTTCATGGATGATATGCCGCACCACCGCAGATCCGATAAAGCCTGCGCCGCCGGTCACCAGAATCCGTTTCATCAGCGCCAGACTCCTTTGGTATCAACCACATAACGTTGATTAACCGCATCGCCGGGAATCGCTTTAAATTCGTCATGATCGACCAGCATCACCAGCACATCGGCGGCGGCCAGCGCCGCGTCCAGTTTCGCCAGCGTGCAAAGTCCGTCCAATTTTTTCGGCAACTGATGGATATTCGGTTCGACGACCAAGGTTTCGCCGCTGTGCCAGCGGGCGATACTTTGCGCGATCCCCATCGCCGGGCTTTCGCGCAGATCGTCGATATTCGGCTTAAAGGCCAGCCCAAAACAGGCGATTTTCACTTCGCTGGCGCGTTTATCGGTGGCCGCCAGGCAATCTGCGACCGCGGCTTTTACCTGATCGACTACCCAGTGCGGTTTGCCGTCGTTCACTTCACGCGCGGTGCGAATCAGTCTCGCCTGCTGCGGATTTTGCGCCACAATAAACCACGGATCGACCGCAATGCAGTGCCCGCCAACGCCTGGGCCCGGCTGCAAAATATTGACGCGCGGATGGCGGTTCGCCAGGCGGATCAATTCCCAGACGTTAATCCCCTGTTCGGCGCAAATCAGCGACAATTCATTCGCAAAGGCGATATTCACATCACGGAAGCTATTTTCCGTCAGCTTGCACATCTCTGCGGTGCGCGAGTTGGTGACAACGCATTCGCCCTCAAGGAAAATTTTGTACAGAGCGCTGGCGCGAGCCGAACATACTGGCGTCATACCGCCAATCACGCGGTCATTTTTAATGAGTTCCACCATCACCTGACCCGGCAGCACACGCTCCGGACAATAGGCGATATTCACGTCGGCCTGCTCGCCCGCCTGCTGGGGAAAGGTCAGATCCGGGCGCATCCCGGCCAGCCAGCCGGCCATTTGCTCCGTTGCGCCGACCGGCGATGTTGATTCCAGAATCACCAGTGCCCCTTTTTTTAATACCGGCGCAATGGATTTCGCCGCGGCTTCCACATAGGCCATGTCAGGGTCGTGATCGCCTTTGAATGGCGTCGGCACGGCAATCAGGTACGCATCGGCCTCGACAGGTGTCGTCGTCGCACGCAGAAAGCCGCCTTCCACCGCCATCTTCACCACATTGCCCAACGCCGGCTCCACGATGTGAATTTCACCGCGATTTATGGTGTCTACCGCATGTTGGTTGATATCCACGCCGATAACCTGCTTCTGGCGGGAAGCAAAAGCGGCCGCAGTCGGTAATCCGATATACCCCAGCCCAATAACAGAAATGGTCGTAAAACTCATAACGATACCCGATAACTTTTTAACGCCTGTAAAATGCGCGCGCATGATTGCCCGTCACCATAAGGATTATGGGCGCGGCTCATAGTTTGATATTCATTTTCGTCGTGCAGCAGACGCATAACTTCCGCCACAATGCGCCGGGAGTCCGTGCCGATCAGTCTTACCGTACCAGCGGTAATGGCTTCCGGACGCTCTGTGGTTTCACGCATGACCAATACCGGCTTACCTAATGACGGCGCTTCTTCCTGAATACCGCCGGAATCGGTCAGAATGAGCCAGGCGTGATTCATCAGCCAGACAAAAGGTAAGTAGTCCTGCGGCTCAATCAGCACCACGTTTTCAACATGGCCGAGGATACGGTTGACAGGTTCGCTGACGTTGGGATTGAGGTGCACCGGATAGACAATTTGCACATTCTGGTTCGCGGCGGCGATTTCCGCCAGCGCCTGGCAGATATGCTCAAAGCCCTGACCAAAGCTTTCACGCCGATGACCGGTCACCAAAATCATCTTCTTATTCACATTGAGGAAAGGATACTGCTCGGCCAGTTCAGCCTGTAATGTATCGCTCGCCAGAACGCGATCGCGTACCCAGATCAGCGCGTCGATAACGGTATTGCCAGTGACAAAAATGCGCTCATCCGGAATGTTCTCCCGCAACAGATTCTGCCGCGAGTTTTCCGTCGGCGCAAAGTGGTACATCGCCAGATGTCCGGTCAGCGTGCGGTTTGCCTCTTCCGGCCAGGGGGAATAAAGATCGCCGGTTCGCAACCCGGCTTCTACGTGCCCTACCGGAATTCGTTGATAGAAAGCCGCCAGGCTGGTAGCAATCGTAGTGGTGGTATCGCCATGAACCAGCACCACATCAGGTTTAAAATCTGCCAGGATCGGCTTTAATCCCTCCAGAATTCGGCAGGTAATTTCCGTCAACCCCTGTCCCGGCTGCATAATGTTGAGATCGTAATCAGGCACAATAGAAAAAAGAGTTAATACCTGATCAAGCATCTCCCGATGCTGCGCAGTAACGCATACTTTGGCCTCGAAATGAGGATCTTTTTCCAGCGCATGGACCAGAGGCGCCATCTTAATGGCCTCCGGTCGTGTACCAAATACAGTCAGTACTTTCACATCGATTCTCTTCGAATAGACAGTAGGGGCCCAGCCCCCTACTGCAGAGGTGTTGCTAAATCGTGCGGCGACGGGTTAAGGCAACGCCCGCACCGATTAGCGCCCCAACGATACCCCACATAATCATCAGGAAGGCTCGGCGTGGGCTATCACGTTTTACCGGTTCTTCCGGCGTACGCAAATAACGATAGGTCTGAAAACGAGGGTCCAGGGTCGGCCCCACATTAAGCGTATTCAACATTGCCCGATTTTGAAAGTAGTCCAAATCGAACGCAGGGCCAACCGCTTGCAGATTTTCAAGACGCGCCTGCAACATAGGGCGACCGAGTAAAAAAAGCTCTGAGTCCGGTAATTCATCCGCCGGGACATCTGTCGCGCTACGAGAAATATTATGTTGTTCCGCAATTTTGAGCGCCTGCTCAATACTGTTTACACGACGCGAATAGATCGCTTTCGCAACCTCTTCCTGCCGTTTGACCTGCGCTTTCATCTGCACGGTACGCGCAGCCCAGGCGCCTTTTAATTCATCATTCAGATGGCTCGCCGCCCGCTGGCTGGCGAATGCGACATACTGACGCAGCAGATTATTGGCGTCCGGCGCAGTTTCAGCAATCAGCTTCACATTGTCGTTGATGGCGCGTGTAAAATCGCCGGGCGTAAACTGTATGTTATTGATCAGTTCATCAAGCATCGCCGCATCAGCTTTGCTATTCCCGACCATTCGCTGCTTGTAATAGTCCGTCTGTAACCAGAAATCGCGACGCGTATCCCAGGAGGCAAGTTGCATGATGAACTCTTTATACGCTTCATCCATCACCGAGGGTTTATCGGAAGAAGCAGGATCGGTCTTAATATCCAGGTTGCGCAGAAACTGCTGCTGGGAGTAATAACCGCCCAACATATTTACGGTTGGGCGATCGGTGATCGCCGTCGCACTCCACTCCTGACGAGCAAAAAAGGTATAGGCTAACGCGATAAGGGCAAATAGCAGGCCAATGCCGATAATCCAGAATTTGCCAGCCCATAAAGTACGAAACAACCCGCGAATATCCAGTTCATTTTCAGCGCTCACCGCGCGTGCCCCCGGTAATGGTTGTGTCATCGTATCCTCATTTACTTGGTTAAGTTTGGCCGGTTCTCACGTTGCCTGCGCAGGCGACGCTTTACACGCTTAATAAATCTCGCCACCTTCCAGGCCCGCTTAATGCAGTAGCCATAGAGGAAGAATGCTAGCAAAAAGAGCACCAACATAACCCATTCAGGAACAAAATGAGAGTATTCTGCCGTTACGCCTACTCCCGCCAGAATCGCCGCTGCGAGCGTAATAAGAACAAATGCCTGGCGGGAAGTAAACCCTGCTCGCATAACCAAATGATGAATATGTTGGCGATCAGGGGAAAAGGGGCTCATCCCTTTACGCAGACGGCGATACATAATTGCCACCATATCCATCAATGGAATAGCGATAATCCATAGCGCAGTAACCGGGCTGATAGAGTGAGTTTTCCCCTGCGTCGTTTCCAGTAAGAGCCAGATGACGGTAAAGCCAATCAGTGTACTACCGGCATCGCCCATAAAGACTTTATAACGCCGCCCCAAAATACCGAGATTAAGCATAATGTAAGGCAGAATCGCGGCGATCATGGCAAAGCACCACATTGCCAGGCTAGTCTGACCATCAAACCATAAAATCAGCCCCATCGCCGCAAATGAGACGCTGGATAACCCCCCCAGCAGGCCGTCAATACCGTCCACCATATTGAAAGCGTTGATCGCCGCCCATACCGCAAACAGGGTAAGGAAATAGCCAAAGGGGCCAAGCACTAACTCCCAAGGCCCAAAGATGTAACCAAGGCTACCTAAGTGAAGTTTTGCGATAACCATCATTACAACCGCAATAACGGCCTGAACCACAGCACGAATTTTTACACTGATATCAAAACGGTCATCCATCGCACCAACAAAAACCAATACACCAGCGCAAATAAGATATAGCGATAAGTGCGGTATGTAGTAATCCGAGAGGCCAAACATAAAGCAGATTCCTGCAAACACAGAAATCCCGCCGACTAATGGGATAACACCCTGATGTCGTTTACGAAAGTTTGGTTTATCCACTAAACCAATTTTTATGGCTACTTTTCGCGCAAGAAAAATAAAAATGGTCGTGAATAAAAAAATACTGATTAGCTCAGATAAAGCGGTGAGTAACTTCACAGTGTATGTGCTCTCAGCATATATCATTTCCTTAAAGTATAATGCGTTACGCCAGCTCCTAGAAGAGACCTGTTAGAACATTACACTTTTTACCGCAAACAATGTGTATTGTGCATGGTGTTACTCTGTAGCGCATATCCCGATGACCAGTTTATATGACATGACGCTAAGATGAATCGCAAAACAAAAACGCCACGTAAAAACGTGGCGTTTTCAGGTAAAGACCAGGTTATGAGCGCTTCATCATCTCGAAAAAGTCGTCATTAGTTTTGGTCATCGCCAGTTTGTTAATGAGGAATTCCATCGCGTCAATTTCACCCATCGGATGGATGATTTTACGCAGGATCCACATTTTCTGCAGCTCTTCCTGAGTGGTGAGCAGCTCTTCTTTACGGGTACCGGAACGGTTGTAGTCGATAGCCGGGAAGACACGTTTTTCAGCGATCTTACGCGAAAGATGCAGCTCCATGTTACCGGTACCTTTAAACTCTTCGTAGATAACTTCGTCCATCTTGGAACCGGTATCGATCAGCGCCGTCGCGATGATCGTCAGGCTACCGCCCTCTTCCACGTTACGCGCCGCGCCGAAGAAACGCTTCGGACGATGCAGGGCGTTAGCGTCCACACCACCGGTCAATACTTTACCGGAAGCCGGCACCACGGTGTTGTAGGCACGCGCCAGACGGGTGATGGAGTCGAGCAGAATGATAACGTCTTTCTTGTGTTCAACCAGACGTTTCGCCTTCTCGATAACCATTTCAGCAACCTGAACGTGGCGGGATGCCGGTTCGTCAAAGGTAGACGCAACCACTTCGCCTTTCACCAGACGCTGCATCTCGGTTACTTCTTCCGGACGTTCGTCAATCAGCAGCACCATCAGCACGCAGTCTGGGTGGTTATACGCGATGCTCTGCGCGATGTTCTGCAGCAGCATGGTTTTACCCGCCTTCGGCGGCGCGACAATCAGACCGCGCTGGCCGCGACCGATCGGCGAAGCCAGATCCAGAACGCGTGCCGTTAAGTCTTCGGTAGAACCGTTACCACGCTCCATACGCAGACGAGAGTTTGCGTGCAGCGGGGTTAAGTTCTCAAAGAGGATTTTGTTACGGGCGTTTTCCGGTTTGTCGTAGTTAACTTCGTTAACTTTCAACAGCGCAAAATAGCGTTCACCTTCTTTCGGCGGGCGAATCTTACCAGAAATGGTATCACCAGTGCGGAGGTTGAAACGGCGGATTTGGCTGGGGGAAACGTAGATATCATCAGGACCGGCGAGGTAGGAGCTGTCTGCAGAACGGAGGAAACCAAATCCATCCTGCAATATCTCCAGCACACCGTCGCCAAAGATATCTTCGCCACTCTTTGCGTGCTGCTTCAGGATGGCAAAAATAATGTCCTGCTTGCGCATACGGGCCAGGTTTTCCAGCCCCATACTTTCGCCGAGAGTGATCAGCTCAGAAACCGGCGTATTCTTTAATTCGGTAAGATTCATAATGGTGTGAGTTCTTAAACTTGGGGTAAATCTCGAACTTAATGTTGTGAATGGTATGGCAGGGTCATCCATGCCTGTTTACGGCTATCAACTCATGTCTGTTCGCTGTCTGGTCACAGGAAAGTACGCAGAACTGAAACGACAAGACGGAATGAGCGAAGAGCCAGGAATCTTTCCACTTCTCGTGCGAGAAAAAACGGGAAGTGACGGATAAAACCAGATTCAAACTTAATAAGGTATGTTTAATTCGAAGTCAATACTAACTTAGCACGACTCAGACCGGGCGTCCAGAGATCCTGACAATTTAAGAATAACGTAAGGACAACAGACGCCACGAAACTGCCTGATACCTTAATCATTCGTCGAATGACAGACGCCTGACCATACAGCGCCTTTGTCATTCGACGTATAAAAGGTATTACGCCAGATTGGCGTCGAGAAACTCTTTCAACTGACCTTTAGACAGTGCGCCTACTTTGGTTGCCGCCACTTCGCCGTTTTTAAACAGCAGCAGAGTCGGAATACCGCGGATGCCATATTTAGGCGCAGTACCTGGGTTCTGGTCAATGTTCAGTTTGGCAACGGTCAATTTGCCCTGATATTCGTCAGCGATTTCATCCAGAATCGGAGCGATCATTTTACACGGCCCGCACCACTCTGCCCAGAAATCAACGAGGATAGCCCCGTCCGCTTTGAGTACATCCGTGTCAAAACTGTCGTCAGTCAGGTGAATAATTTTATCGCTCATATATAACTCCACAGGAATAAGCCTGGCGTGTTGGTGTAGCATTAACCAACGAGGTGCTGATGTTAACTTCGCCAACAAAGGTTGACTTTATTTCACCGGATACGCTTTCGTAAAGCAATAGTAAGCTGATATTCTACCACACTATGAGCAAAACACATTTAACAGAACAGAAGTTTTCCGACTTCGCCCTGCACCCTCAGGTGGTTGAAGCCCTTGAAAAAAAAGGGTTTTATAATTGTACGCCCATTCAGGCACTGGCCCTTCCGCTAACGCTGGCGGGTCGTGACGTTGCAGGGCAGGCGCAAACCGGTACCGGGAAAACGATGGCGTTTCTGACGTCAACGTTTCATTATTTACTTTCTCATCCCGCGATCGACGATCGCAAGGTGAACCAGCCGCGCGCGCTGATCATGGCGCCGACGCGTGAATTAGCCGTACAAATTCACGCAGACGCGGAGCCGTTGGCGCAAGCGACTGGCTTAAAATTAGGCCTGGCTTACGGCGGCGATGGTTACGACAAGCAGCTTAAAGTGCTGGAAAGCGGCGTTGATATTCTTATTGGTACGACGGGCCGACTGATCGACTACGCCAAACAAAATCACATTAACCTCGGCGCCATTCAGGTCGTCGTACTCGATGAAGCCGATCGCATGTACGATTTGGGCTTTATTAAAGATATCCGCTGGCTGTTCCGTCGTATGCCGCCGGCTGCGCAGCGTCTGAACATGTTGTTCTCCGCCACCCTGTCTTATCGGGTTCGCGAACTGGCGTTTGAACAGATGAACAACGCCGAATATGTTGAAGTGGAACCGGAGCAAAAGACCGGCCACCGCATTAAAGAAGAGCTTTTCTACCCCTCTAATGAAGAGAAAATGCGTTTACTGCAAACGCTGATCGAAGAAGAGTGGCCGGATCGCGCCATTATTTTCGCCAACACCAAGCATCGTTGCGAAGATATCTGGGGACATCTGGCGGCAGATGGCCATCGTGTTGGTCTGCTGACCGGTGACGTCGCGCAGAAAAAGCGCCTACGGATTCTGGATGAGTTCACCCGCGGCGATCTGGATATTCTTGTGGCGACCGATGTCGCGGCGCGCGGGTTGCATATCCCCGCCGTAACGCACGTCTTTAACTACGATCTGCCAGATGATTGTGAAGACTATGTTCACCGTATCGGTCGTACCGGTCGCGCTGGCGCCAGCGGACATTCCATCAGCCTGGCTTGCGAAGAGTATGCGCTGAATCTGCCCGCCATTGAGAGCTATATCGGCCACTCGATTCCGGTCAGCAAATACAATCCGGAAGCGCTCATGAACGATCTACCCAAGCCGTTGCGCCTGACGCGTGCGCGTCCTGGCAATGGTCCGCGCCGCGCTGGCGCTCCGCGTAATCGTCGTCGTTCAGGTTAAGAAAAGTTATGCCATACACAAAATCATTTAGCCTGTATCAAGGCGGCAAGAAAACAAATCCCGATGAGCTTAGGAAGAGTACGCAGCCAACACGGATACAGGTTGAAGGATGAAGTGTATGAATTCCACCTCGTTGTATGCCGCTATTGATCTCGGTTCCAATAGTTTTCATATGCTGGTCGTGCGCGAGGCGGCGGGAAGCATCCAGACGCTGACCCGAATAAAACGCAAGGTGCGTCTGGCCGCAGGTCTGAACAACGACAACCACCTTTCAGCTGAAGCGATGGAACGCGGCTGGCAATGTCTGCGCCTGTTTGCTGAACGTTTGCAGGATATTCCGCAGCCGCAAATCCGCGTGGTTGCCACCGCAACATTGCGTCTCGCCGTCAATGCGGGTGAATTTATCGCGAAAGCGCAGACTATCCTTGGTTGTCCGGTGCAGGTTATCAGCGGCGAAGAAGAGGCGCGGCTGATTTATCAGGGGGTCGCTCATACCACCGGTGGCGCAGATCAGCGGCTGGTGGTGGATATCGGCGGCGCCAGCACTGAACTGGTTACCGGCACTGGCGCGCAAACCACGTCGCTGTTTAGCCTGTCGATGGGCTGCGTAACGTGGCTTGAACGCTATTTTAGCGATCGTAATCTGGCGCAAGAAAACTTTGATGATGCGGAGAAGGCCGCGCGCGATGTACTGCGTCCGGTCGCCGATGAACTGCGTTTTCATGGCTGGAAGGTCTGCGTGGGTGCCTCCGGCACCGTACAGGCATTGCAGGAAATCATGATGGCGCAGGGGATGGACGAGCGCATTACGCTCGCCAAACTGCAGCAGCTAAAACAACGCGCGATACAGTGCGGGCGTCTGGAAGAGCTGGAAATCGAAGGCCTGACGCTGGAGCGCGCGCTGGTTTTCCCAAGCGGGCTGGCTATTCTGATCGCGATATTTACCGAGCTGAACATCCAGAGCATGACGCTGGCAGGCGGCGCGTTACGCGAAGGGCTGGTGTATGGGATGTTGCATCTGGCGGTAGATCAGGATATCCGCAGCCGCACGCTGCGAAACATTCAGCGTCGGTTTATCGTCGATACCGATCAGGCAAATCGCGTGGCGAAGCTGGCAGATAACTTCCTCAAACAGGTAGAAAATGCCTGGCATATTGAGCCTATCAGTCGTGAACTGTTGCTGAGCGCTTGCCAATTGCATGAGATCGGTTTGAGCGTTGATTTTAAACAGGCACCCTATCATGCCGCCTATTTAGTACGCCATTTGGATCTGCCTGGCTATACGCCCGCGCAGAAAAAGTTGCTCGCCACCCTCTTACTGAATCAGACCAATCCGGTCGATCTCTCTTCGCTTCATCAGCAAAACGCGGTACCGCCCCGTGTTGCGGAACAGCTATGCCGTTTGCTGCGACTGGCGATTCTTTTTGCCGGTCGCCGTCGTGACGATCTGGTACCAGAAATTACGCTACAGGCGCTAAATGAAAATCTGACGTTAACCTTGCCTGGCGACTGGCTGGCGCATCACCCGCTGGGTAAAGAGTTGATTGATCAGGAAAGCCAGTGGCAAAGCTATGTACACTGGCCGCTGGACGTTCGCTAACCGTAGTCTGATTGCCGGATGACGCTTCGCTTATCCGGCCTACGATTTCGCTCGCTTTGCCGCCATCATGGCTTTCAGATTAGCCAGGTGACTTTGCCCTTTTTGCATTCGCTCCTCAGCGCTTACCACTTTGCGCTCCTGCTCCCAGATTAAATCATCCTGCGGGAGTTCTAACAGGAAGCGGCTGGGTTCCGGGCGCACCAGTTCCCCATACTGACGGCGCTCTTTACATAATGTAAAGGTAAGCTCTTTTTGCGCGCGAGTGATCCCGACATAGGCCAGCCGACGCTCTTCCTCAATATTATCTTCGTCAATGCTGCTTTGATGCGGCAAAAATCCTTCTTCCATTCCCACCATATAGACATACGGGAATTCCAGTCCTTTCGACGCATGAAGCGTCATCAACTGTACCTGATCCAGCTCTTCTTCGCTCTCGCCACGCTCCATCATATCGCGCAGCGTAAAGCGTGTAACCACCTGGGTGAGCGTCATCGGCTCATCGAGTTCGTTGCCTTCCAGCATCTCAGTCATCCAGCTAAAGAGCTGGTTAACGTTTTTCATACGCATTTCCGCCGCTTTGGGGCTCGGCGAGGTTTCGTACAACCAGGATTCATAGTCAATACCGTGGATGAGATCGCGCACGGCGGCGACAGGCTCGCGTTCGGCCAGACGCTGGATTTCCCCCAGCCAGTGGGTAAAACGCGTCAATGAATCGTAACCACGTCCGGTCAGCTTTTGACTAAGTCCCATATCAAAGCTGGCGGTAAACAGGCTCTTATTACGCGTCATTGCCCATTCACCCAGCTTTTGCAGCGTGGCCGGACCGATTTCGCGTTTTGGCGTATTCACGATGCGCAGGAAAGCGCTGTCATCATCCGGGTTGGTCAACACCCGCAGGTAGGCCAGCAGGTCTTTAATCTCCGGACGGGAGAAAAATGAGGTGCCGCCGGAAATTTTGTACGGAATACGGTTCTGCATGAGGAATTTTTCAAATACCCGCGACTGATGATTCCCGCGATACAGAATGGCGTAATCCTTGTACTGGGTCTTGTTCACAAAGTGATGGGCAATCAGTTCGCCGGTAACGCGCTCAGCTTCATGCTCTTCATTGTTTGCGCTTAACACTTTGAGTTCCGCGCCGTAACCGAGCTCGGAAAAGAGGCGCTTTTCAAAGACGTGCGGATTGTTGGCGATGAGAATATTCGCCGCTTTCAGGATGCGGCCCGAAGAACGATAGTTTTGCTCCAGTTTAATCACCTGCAGCGCCGGAAAGTCCTGGCTCAGTAACACCAGGTTTTGCGGACGCGCCCCGCGCCAGGAGTAGATAGACTGATCGTCATCGCCTACGACCGTAAAGCGCGCGCGTTGCCCGACCAGCAGCTTAACCAACTCATACTGGCTGGTGTTAGTATCCTGATATTCATCCACCAGCAGATAACGAATTTTATTCTGCCAGCGCTCGCGCACCTCGTCATTGCGTTGCAGCAGCAGCGTCGGCAGCAAAATCAAATCATCAAAATCGAGAACGTTGCATGCCTTCATATGGGCGTCGTAAAGCCCGTAGCAGTGGGCAAAAATACGATCGCGTTCACCTTTCGCCCCCGCCGCTGCCTGTGCAGGCGTTTTGAGATCGTTTTTCCAGTTGGAAATCGTGGAGATCAGCCGTTGCAACAGAACCTTGTCGTCTTCGATCAGGCCTTCGGTCAGCTCTTTGAGCAAGGCGACCTGGTCGGTATCGTCAAACAATGAAAAGTTCGATTTCATCCCCAGCGCAGCGTACTCGCGCTTAATAATATCCAGCCCTAGCGTATGAAAGGTGGAGATCATCAAACCGCGCGCTTCCTTACGGCCGAGCGTCTGCCCGACGCGTTCTTTCATCTCACGCGCTGCCTTGTTGGTAAACGTCACCGCCGCAATATGCCGGGCCTGATAGCCGCATCCGCGGATCAGGTGGGCGATTTTATTGGTAATTACGCGAGTTTTACCAGAACCCGCTCCTGCCAGCACCAGGCAGGGTCCGGTGACGAATTCGACAGCGTGTTGTTGGCCGGGATTTAAACGCATGGGAATAGTGCTCAATCTTCGAACGGGGGAGGGATTGTAGCAGAAAGCGAGGCCCAGAGAAGACCAGGCTGCTTTTTCAGGCAGCCTGGAAAAGGTCAATCAGCAGGCTCTGGCGGCAAGCGGCGTATAGCCATTACGCTGTGCGCTCTTGATCCAACTGTAAGAACCCCCGTCAGCAGAACATACTCAAGCGACATCGCATAAACGCCCTGTACTGCATGATTTCCAACGGGCAGTATTTGAGTAATTCATAGAGCACTGGGTCGCGTACGACCTGGCGTAGCCCTAAAAGCCAGTCGTCTGGAAATTCTGCGTTTTTCATTATGTTCATGGTATCTCGCCCCTTGTCAGAAAGGACAGGACCGTCGTCCCGCACATCCGAAATACGCCCGCTAAAAATGCCGCTTATCTCCCGGTTCATTAAATCAGGCGGGACATCTGTCCTGTAATGGCGAAGAGTATATGTCTGACGGCCTAAGGAGTGATAAAGTGACGGCCAATCTTTGCGACGTGAGAACACAATAATGGCAAAAATGGCAGCAGCACTGCATATCCTTGTAAAAGAAGAGAAACTGGCTTTAGATCTTCTGGAGCAAATTAAAAACGGCGGCGATTTTGAGAAGCTGGCGAAGAAGCATTCTATCTGCCCATCCGGTAAAAAAGGCGGTCATTTAGGCGAATTTCGTCAGGGCCAGATGGTTCCGGCATTCGATAAAGTAGTCTTTTCCTGCCCGGTACTGGAGCCAACCGGCCCGCTGCATACCCAGTTCGGTTACCACATCATTAAAGTATTGTATCGCAAATAAAAAGCCGGGTGGCGGCTACGCCTTACCCGGCCTACATCGTCTGCTTGATTTTGTAGGTCGGGTAAGCGCTAGCGCCACCCGACAAGGTATATCAACCCGCTACCGCAATACGCTTCATATCCGTCATATAGCCGCGCAGTTTCTTACCTACCTGCTCAATCGCATGACTACGAATCGCATCGTTCACGTCGCGAAGCTGTGCGTTGTCTACCGCGCCTTCCGGGATAGCACTACCCAGATCGCCCGGTTGCAATTCCGCCATAAACGGTTTCAGCAGCGGTACGCAAGCGTAAGAGAACAGGTAGTTACCGTATTCTGCGGTATCGGAGATAACCACGTTCATTTCGTACAGACGCTTACGGGCGATGGTGTTGGCGATCAGCGGCAGTTCGTGCAGTGATTCGTAGTAAGCGGACTCTTCGATGATGCCGGAATCGACCATGGTTTCGAACGCCAGCTCAACGCCCGCTTTCACCATCGCAATCATCAGCACGCCTTTATCGAAGTACTCCTGCTCGCCGATTTTACCTTCAAACTGCGGCGCGGTTTCGAACGCGGTTTTACCGGTCTCTTCACGCCAGGTCAGCAGTTTCTTATCGTCGTTAGCCCAGTCAGCCATCATGCCGGACGAGAATTCGCCGGAGATGATGTCATCCATGTGTTTCTGGAACAACGGCGCCATGATCTCTTTCAGCTGTTCGGACAGCGCGTAAGCACGCAGTTTCGCCGGGTTAGACAGACGGTCCATCATCAGGGTGATGCCGCCCTGCTTCAGCGCTTCGGTGATGGTTTCCCAGCCAAACTGAATCAGTTTTTCGGCGTATGCCGGGTCGGTGCCTTCTGCCACCAGCTTGTCGAAGCACAGCAGAGAACCGGCCTGCAACATACCGCACAGAATAGTCTGCTCGCCCATCAGGTCGGATTTCACTTCCGCCACGAAAGAAGATTCCAGTACGCCCGCACGGTGACCGCCGGTGGCTGCCGCCCAGGCTTTAGCAATCGCCATGCCTTCGCCTTTCGGGTCGTTTTCCGGGTGAACGGCGATCAGCGTCGGCACGCCGAAACCACGTTTGTATTCTTCACGCACTTCGGTACCCGGGCATTTCGGCGCTACCATCACCACGGTGATGTCTTTACGGATCTGCTCGCCCACTTCCACGATGTTAAAGCCGTGGGAGTAGCCCAGCGCCGCGCCGTCTTTCATCAGCGGCTGTACGGAGCGCACCACGTCGGAGTGCTGTTTGTCTGGCGTCAGGTTAACCACCAGGTCAGCCTGCGGGATCAGGTCTTCGTAGGTACCCACTTTGAAGCCGTTTTCGGTCGCTTTACGCCAGGAAGCACGCTTCTCAGCAATGGCTTCTTTACGCAGGGCGTAGGAAATATCCAGACCGGAGTCACGCATGTTCAGGCCCTGGTTCAGCCCCTGAGCGCCACAGCCGACGATGACCACTTTTTTACCCTGCAGGTAGCTCGCACCATCGGCGAATTCGTCGCGGCCCATAAAGCGACATTTACCCAGCTGCGCCAGCTGCTGGCGCAGATTCAGTGTATTAAAGTAGTTAGCCATGATGGTGTACTCCGTGATGTTGTGTTGTCGCGCTTATTGTTCGGTTTACAGATTGCTATCTGTGCGAATGAACCCACATTACAACAGGAAATTTATTGCGGAAATTGATATATTCACAACGTTATGTTGCGGTTTATGCAACGTCAAAAACCGGAGGTCTGTCTGTGGATTTACGCGATCTAAAAACCTTCCTGCATCTGGCGGAAAGCCGCCACTTTGGCCGCAGCGCGCGGGCGATGCACGTCAGCCCCTCCACGCTCTCCCGGCAGATTCAGCGGCTGGAAGAAGATCTCGGCCAGCCGCTGTTTGTGCGTGATAACCGCACGGTCACGCTGACCGAAGCGGGTGAAGAGCTGCGAGTGTTTGCCCAACAGACACTTTTGCAATATCAGCAGTTGCGCCATACCCTCGATCAGCAGGGGCCATCCCTTTCCGGCGAACTGCATATTTTCTGCTCGGTGACCGCGGCATACAGTCATCTGCCGCCGATCCTCGACCGTTTTCGCGCCGAACATCCCTCGGTGGAAATTAAGCTCACCACCGGCGACGCCGCCGATGCCATGGACAAAGTGGTCACCGGCGAGGCCGATCTGGCGATTGCTGGTAAGCCGGAAACGCTACCCGGCGCGGTGGCGTTTTCGATGCTGGAAAATCTGGCGGTGGTGCTGATCGCCCCGGCGCTGCCCTGCCCGGTGCGTAATCAGGTTTCGGTTGATAAGCCCGACTGGTCGACGGTGCCGTTTATCATGGCCGATCAGGGGCCGGTACGCCGCCGCATTGAGCTGTGGTTTCGCCGCCATAAAATCAGCAATCCGCAGATTTACGCCACCGTCGGCGGTCATGAAGCGATGGTTTCAATGGTGGCGCTGGGCTGCGGCGTGGCGCTGCTGCCGGAAGTGGTGCTGGAAAACAGCCCGGAACCGGTGCGCAACCGGGTAATGATTTTAGAACGTAGTGATGAAAAAACGCCGTTTGAGCTTGGCGTCTGCGCGCAAAAAAAGCGGCTGCATGAGCCGCTAATTGATGCGTTCTGGAAGATTTTACCGAATTAGTTTTACGGCCCTACCATTACCCGAACAGGCTTCCCAATACGGCTAAGCATATTCACCAGAGCATCAATGGTGAATTTGCTGCATTTCTTGTTGACGACATCAGAAACGCGCGGTCGGGATATATGCAAAACTGTAGCAACCTCGGCTTGCTTCATCTGGTTTCGCGTAATCCAGAGGGTAATTTCTTCCATGAGCTGTTCTTTAATGGCTAACGTGTTTTCGATTTCACTCAGGGAATCAATGTAAAACTTTTCTGCGTCCTGCTTATGAACCCCCAAATCAGCAAAAACATTACCGCCAGATGGCGTCACATGGCGAATATCACTATCAGTTTTGGCAATCACAAGCTGTTTCTCCGTTGTTGTACCACCCGGTTATAACGCGTTCTGGCGATGTTTTTATCGTGCTGCTGGTTTGTTGCGTCTGTTTTTGGAAACTATGCAAAACGTAGAGTGCTTCTTCAAACTTAGCGACATACATAACGCGATAGATACCATTGTTGTCACGAATCCGAATTTCATTTACCCCAGCCCCAATTTCTGAAAACGGTTTCCAGTCATCCGGTTCAATTCCATATTGAATTTTATGAAGCTGATAACCGACTGCTTTACGTACCGTTATGGGAAAAGCCAGGAGGTCCTCCAGAGAAGATCCCACTCATCGAATTTCTTTTTCATTTGAGAGAGTTCGATGAGTAACATAACATCCTTGTGTATAAAATTTTATACATTGTTTTTAACAGGTGCGAGTGATGGCGGTGCTAACGATATGGTGAGCCGAGTTTCACCACAAGCAGATTGGGCGCCTTCTGGAAAACGTCTCGCAAAATTAAATGAGTGGATGCTCCGGACTGGCAGAAAAGCCCAATAACTGAGGGAAGATAATATCTGGATATCAGGCCCACTTTACTTTGTGGGCCTGAAAAACTAAACGCTGAATTAACCCGCCAAAAAGAACCGGAACGCCGGGTTATTGCTCTCATCATGGCATTCATAGCCCAGCTCATGCAGCCGGGTTTCGAAATCCGGCTCATGATCGCCTAACTCGAACGCCGCCAGCACGCGGCCATAATCGGTACCGTGGCTGCGGTAATGGAATAACGAAATATTCCAGTGCGTGCCAAGCGTATGCAGGAATTTGAGCAACGCACCGGGCGACTCCGGAAATTCGAAACTATACAAACGCTCCTGTAATGGCTTGGAGGGGCGTCCGCCGACCATATAGCGCACATGCAGCTTCGCCATTTCATCGTCGGAGAGATCCACTACGCTATAACCGCCGTCGCACAGTTGGGTGATAATCTCTTTTCGCTCCTCCAGCCCCTGACTGACGCGGACGCCGACAAAAATACAGGCATTTTTCGCGTCGGCAAAACGGTAGTTAAATTCAGTGACCATACGCCCGCCAAGCAACTGGCAGAATTTGAGGAAGCTCCCCTTTTCTTCCGGAATGGTCACCGCCAGTAACGCTTCGCGCTGTTCCCCCAGCTCGCAGCGTTCAGACACATAGCGCAAGCCGTGGAAGTTGACGTTGGCGCCGGAAAGGACGTGCGCCAGGCGTTCGCCGCGAATATTGTGCTGAGCGATATATTTTTTCATCCCAGCCAGCGCCAGCGCGCCGGAGGGCTCCGCCACCGCACGCACATCTTCAAACAGATCTTTCATCGCCGCGCAGATCGCGTCGCTATCGACTGTAATAATGTCGTCGAGATATTCCTGGCACAGGCGGAAGGTTTCGTCGCCGATGCGTTTTACCGCCACGCCTTCAGCAAACAACCCAACGCGCGGGAGATCCACTGGATGACCGGCTTCCAACGCCGCTTTCAGGCAGGCGGAGTCCTCCGCTTCGACGGCAATCACTTTGATTTGCGGCATCAATTGTTTGATCAGCACCGCTACGCCCGCCGCCAGGCCGCCGCCGCCAACCGGCACAAAGACACGATCGAGATGCGAATCCTGCTGAAGCAGCTCCAGCGCCAGCGTGCCCTGCCCGGCGATCACCATTGGGTGATCAAACGGCGGCACCCAGGTAAAACCCTGCTGCTGCGCCAGCTCAATAGCTTTCGCTTTCGCTTCATCAAAATTAGCGCCGTGCAACAGCACTTCGCCGCCAAAACCGCGTACCGCATCGACTTTAATATCCGCCGTTGCTTTTGGCATGACGATCAGCGCCTTCACGCCAAGCCGCGCGGAGGAGAACGCCACGCCCTGTGCATGGTTCCCCGCCGACGCGGTAATCACGCCGTGGGCTTTTTGTTCTTCGGTCAATCCGGCCATCATCGCGTAAGCGCCGCGCAGCTTAAAGCTATGTACCGGCTGCCGGTCTTCGCGTTTGACGAGAATAACGTTATCCAGACGTGACGAGAGCTTTTCCATTTTTTGCAGCGGCGTCACCTGCGCCGCTTCGTATACTGGCGCGCGTAGCACCGCGCGCAGATACTCCGCCCCTTCCGGCGCGACTGACAGAGGTTGAGATTCCGCCATCATCAACCTCCCAGTTTCGATTTATCGCGCACCGCGCCTTTATCGGCGCTGGTCGCCAGGCTGGCGTAGGCACGCAGGGCAAACGAAACCTGACGCTGACGATTTTTCGGCGTCCAGGCTTTATCGCCGCGAGCTTCTTGCGCCTCGCGACGTGCGGCGATTTCAGCCTCGCTCAACTGCAACTGAATGCTGCGGTTCGGGATATCAATCGCAATGGTGTCGCCATCTTCAATCAGCGCAATAGTGCCGCCGCTGGCCGCTTCCGGCGAGACGTGGCCGATGGAAAGACCCGAAGTACCGCCGGAAAAACGCCCATCGGTGATGAGCGCGCAGGCTTTGCCCAGCCCCATCGACTTCAGGAAACTGGTCGGATAGAGCATTTCCTGCATTCCCGGCCCGCCTTTCGGCCCTTCGTAGCGGATCACGACTACATCGCCTTCCACTACTTTGCCGCCAAGAATCGCCTCTACCGCGTCGTCCTGGCTTTCATACACTTTCGCCGGGCCGGTGAATTTAAGGATGCTGTCATCCACGCCCGCGGTTTTAACGATGCAGCCGTTTTCGGCGAAGTTGCCATACAGCACCGCCAGACCGCCGTCTTTGCTATAGGCATATTCCAGCGAGCGGATGCAACCCGCTGCGCGGTCGTCATCCAGCGAATCCCAGCGGCAATCCTGCGAGAATGCCTGGGTAGTACGGATACCGGCAGGACCAGCACGGAACATTTTTTTAACCGCTTCGTCCTGCGTAATCGTGATGTCGTACTGTTCCAGCGTTTGTGGCAGCGTCAGGCCTAATACGTTTTTCACGTTGCGGTTCAGCAGCCCGGCGCGATCCAGCTCGCCTAAAATACCCAGCACACCGCCGGCACGGTGAACGTCTTCCATATGGTATTTCTGGGTACTTGGCGCCACTTTACACAACTGCGGCACCTTGCGGGACAGCTTGTCGATATCACTCATGGTGAAGTCGATTTCCGCTTCCTGCGCCGCCGCCAGTAGATGCAGAACGGTATTGGTCGAACCGCCCATCGCAATATCCAGCGTCATGGCGTTTTCAAACGCGGCTTTGCTGGCGATGTTACGCGGCAGTGCACTTTCGTCGTTTTGCTCGTAATAGCGTTTAGTCAGTTCAACAATCCGCTTACCGGCATTGAGGAACAACTGCTTCCGGTCAGTGTGAGTTGCCAGCAGCGAGCCGTTGCCCGGCTGCGACAGGCCCAGCGCTTCGGTCAGGCAGTTCATGGAGTTAGCGGTAAACATGCCGGAGCAGGAGCCGCAGGTTGGACACGCGGAGCGCTCAACCTGGTTACTTTGATCGTCAGAGACTTTCGGGTCCGCGCCCTGAATCATGGCATCAACCAGATCGAGCTTGATGATCTGATCGGACAGTTTGGTTTTCCCGGCTTCCATCGGTCCGCCGGAAACAAAGATCACCGGAATATTCAGGCGCAGCGAGGCCATGAGCATCCCTGGGGTGATTTTGTCGCAGTTAGAGATACACACCATCGCGTCAGCGCAGTGAGCGTTCACCATGTACTCCACGGAGTCGGCGATCAGCTCGCGCGACGGCAGTGAATAGAGCATACCCCCGTGCCCCATGGCGATCCCGTCATCCACGGCAATAGTGTTGAACTCTTTCGCCACACCGCCGGAAGCTTCAATCTGTTCGGCGACCAGCTTACCGAGATCGCGCAGATGAACGTGACCCGGCACAAACTGAGTGAATGAGTTCACCACGGCGATAATCGGTTTGCCAAAATCACTGTCGGTCATTCCGGTGGCGCGCCACAGCGCGCGGGCACCCGCCATATTACGACCATGGGTGGTGGTGGCGGAACGGTACTTAGGCATGCTTTATTTACTCCCCATCTTTTCCCTTCATACTTCACGCCACAGGTGCGTTGGCTGCCTCACTCACCCCAGTCACTCTACAGTAAGCTCCTGGGGATTCGCTGCGTTGCCGCCTTCCTGTGACGCAAATTATTTAGGAAAATATTAATTTTATTTATTATGAATTTACCGGATCCAACCAGCCCCATTTATCCTCGGTTTCTCCAGTGAAGAGACCAAAGAAGGCTTGTTGAATACGCTTGGTAACAGGGCCGCAACGGCCTTCACCTACCTGGATACCATCAACGCTGCGTACCGGAGTAATTTCTGCCGCGGTTCCGGACATAAACACTTCGTCGGCCAGATACAGCGATTCACGGGACAGCACCTGCTCGCGCACTTCAATACCCAGCTCTTTCGCCAGTTTGATGATCGCGTCGCGAGTAATGCCTGGCAGCGCGGAAGAGGTAAACGGCGGAGTAAACAGCACGCCATCTTTTACCTCAAACAGGTTTTCGCCTGCGCCTTCGGAGATATAGCCGTTTACATCCAGGGCGATGCCTTCCTGATAGCCGTGGCGGCGCGCTTCGCTACCCACCAGCAGTGAGGAAAGATAGTTCCCGCCCGCTTTCGCGGCGGTCGGAATGGTGTTCGGCGCAGCGCGATTCCAGGAAGAAACCATCGCATCGATCCCCTGATCCAGCGCTTCGGCGCCCAGGTATGCCCCCCACGGGAACGCGGCGATGATGACGTCAGTGGTGTATCCCGGGGGCGGGTTAACGCCCATACCGACATCGCCTACAAATACCAACGGACGGATATAGGCGCTGGTCAGATTATTTTTACGAATTACGTCGCGGCAGGCTTCCATCAGCTCATCAATACTCTGGGAAACCGGAAAACGATAAATCTTTGCTGAGTCGCGCAGGCGCTGCATATGTTCACGATGACGAAACACTACCGGGCCTTTGTGAGAGTCGTAGCACCGAATCCCTTCAAATACCGACGTACCGTAGTGCAGCGCGTGAGACATTACGTGAACCTTCGCGTCTTCCCAGCGCACCATCTCGCCATTGAACCAAATGTAATCAGCTTTTTTCGTCGTCATTTTTCTTCCTTTTGCGCTCAGGCGCGGATTTGTTGTGATGTGGCAGCGCTCTGGCAGATTGCGACATGCGCAACATCTACCAGTTTACTTAACTGACTAAACAGTAAGTCGACCGACCGGGGACTGGCAACGGTCAATTCAATATTTATATTCTGCGCATCGGTGGCGGCTTCCATATTCATGGAGCACACCTGAAAACCACGATGGCGCACCACGCGTAAAACACGTTCTAAGGTTTCTGGATTAAAGCGTGCCGATACATTGACCTGATGTTGCATCATGATAATTTCTCCAGCATTTCAGAGTTACTGGCGCCAGGCGGCACCAACGGCCAGACATTTTCAAGTTCGTCGATTGAGACGTGAAGCAGGTACGGCCCTTCGCTTGCCAACATCGTGTCGAGTGCCGCTTCAACCTGGTCTTTACGAGTAATGTGCTGGCCTGGAATGCCGAAGGCGCTGGCCAGCATGAGGAAATCGGGGTTATCGGTCAGGGTGGTTTCGCTATATCGCTCCTGGAAAAACAGTTGCTGCCATTGTCGAACCATCCCTAACCGCTGGTTGTCGAGTAAGACTATCTTCAACGGTAACTGCTTGCGTTTTACGGTGCCCAACTCCTGAACATTCATCATGAAGGAGCCGTCACCGGAGATACAGATAACGGTATCATTCGGTCGCGCTACCTGTGCGCCAACGGCCGCCGGTAAGCCGAATCCCATCGTCCCCAGACCGCTGGAAGTGATGAAATTCTCCGGGCGGGTGTAAGTCATATGCTGGGCTGACCACATCTGATGCTGCCCAACATCCGTCGTCACCACACTGTCTGCGGGTTTGCGTTCCGACAATTGCTTCAACAACAACGGCGCATAGATAGTCTCGCCAGGATGGTCATAGCGCCAGGCGTGTTCTGCGCGCAGCTCTGCACAGGACTGACGCCATGCGTCGATCTTCAGCGGTTGCTGTAATGCCGGCAACAGCGAATTTAAATCGCCCTGCAACGCGACGTGTGCCTGACGCAGTTTGTTCATTTCCGCCGGGTCGATATCCATATGGATTACGCTGGCGTTAGGAGCGAAAGTATTCAGCTTACCGGTCACCCGGTCATCAAAACGCGCACCCACTGCGATCAGTAAATCACACTCTTGCACCGCGAAATTAGCCGCTTTAGTACCGTGCATTCCCAGCATGCCCAGATAGTACGGATAATCAGCTTCAACAGCCCCCAGCCCTTTCAGCGTGCAGGTAACTGGCATTTGCGTTACCGCGATAAATTTACGCAGCGCCGGAACCGCCTGCGCCATACCAACACCACCGCCGACGTACAGCATGGGTTTTTTCGCCTGTTCCAGCATCTGGCGCGCCTGTTCCACATCAGCCTGCGGGAAGGTCGCTTCGTTAGCAACGGTAGTAAACCAGGGTTCCAGCTCACCGCTGGCCAACTGGATATCTTTCGGGATATCCACCAGAACCGGGCCAGGACGGCCAGCGTTGGCAATTTCAAAAGCCTCTGCCATGATACGAGGCAGCTCTGCCAGCGACTGCACCAGGAAGCTGTGTTTGGTACAGGCCAGCGACAGGCCTAACACATCCACCTCCTGGAACGCATCAGTGCCGATGAACGGGGCGGAAACCTGACCCGTGATCGCGACGACGGGGACCGAATCTAACAACGCATCCGCCAGGCCAGTGATCAGGTTAGTGGCGCCAGGGCCGGAAGTGGCGATACAAACACCGGTTTTGCCGGTAGAACGGGCATAACCGATTGCCGCCATTGCCGCACCCTGTTCGTGTCGGCACAACAAATGCTCCACACCACCGTCATACAACGCGTCGTAAACCGGCATAATTGCTCCGCCAGGATAACCAAATACGGTTTTCACCCCCTGCGCTCGCAAAGCATGTACCACCCACTGTGCCCCGTTCATAGTTACATCCCCGTCGTAAATCTTGAGAAACAGAATTTTATGCTGTTATTCACATTCTGCTCCTCGCTTAAGTTTTTCAGGCCAAAAAAAACCCCCGGACCTTTCGGTGCGGGGGTCTTAGTTCGTTAAGGCTTGATTTCTAAGCCTTTCCTCGTCCAAGTGCAGCCCCGCACGGTGGGATAATAATCACCACCACGCTAATCACGACCAGGCTAATCACTCGTAGAAGGGCTGTCATTTTTGTCTATTCTTGCATCTTGTTCGAAGGAATACCTAAAGAGTTACCATAGGTTTTGCCAATAGCACAAGATATTTTTTTAACCACGTTTCAGATAATGCAGGTGAATGCCTAAAAGTGCTTTGTTTTTTATAAGAAAAATTAGCAACTGAAAAATTTTCACGTTTTCCTCCCCCTTTTGGCGCGCTTTACACCCTGTTTTCCTTCTTTTCGCTTCTGCGAGCGTTCTTCCAGTTTGATGTTTCTTACCTGAAAATGACGCCAAAATTCAGGAAGCAGCCGCTAAAAAACAAAAAGTCAGTAATTCGATTTTCTCTTCTATCCCGCATAATCCACGTAACAGGAGGGATTATGTCACTGGCGATTGTTCATACTCGCGCCGCACTTGGCGTCAATGCGCCGCCTATCACTATAGAGGTGCATATCAGTAATGGATTACCGGGATTAACCATGGTTGGCCTACCGGAAACCACGGTAAAAGAGGCGCGTGACCGGGTACGTAGTGCGATTATTAATAGCGGATATGAATTTCCGGCTAAAAAAATAACCATTAACCTTGCTCCAGCCGATCTACCGAAAGAGGGCGGAAGGTATGACCTGCCTATTGCTGTTGCGCTTCTGGCCGCGTCTGAGCAGCTTACAGCGTCGAATCTTGAGGCATATGAGCTGGTGGGTGAGTTAGCGCTTACAGGCGCATTACGCGGCGTTCCTGGCGCAATATCAAGTGCAACGGAAGCCATCAGGGCCGGCAGAAATATTATCGTCGCAACAGAGAACGCGGCGGAGGTTGGGCTTATCAGCAAAGAAGGATGTTTTATCGCCGATCATCTACAAACCGTCTGCGCCTTTCTGGAAGGGAAACACGCCCTGGAAAGACCTTTAGCTCAGGATATGGCATCGTCTACCGCAACTGCCGATCTTCGCGATGTGATCGGTCAGGAGCAGGGTAAACGCGGCCTGGAGATTACAGCGGCAGGGGGACATAATCTGCTATTGATCGGCCCGCCGGGTACGGGTAAAACCATGCTGGCCAGTCGACTGAGCGGGATTCTTCCACCATTAAGCAATGAAGAGGCGTTGGAAAGCGCCGCGATCCTCAGTCTGGTTAATGCCGATACGGTACAAAAACGATGGCAGCAACGTCCCTTTCGCTCACCTCATCATAGCGCCTCACTTACTGCTATGGTCGGCGGCGGCGCAATACCCGCCCCGGGAGAGATATCGCTGGCGCACAACGGAATTTTGTTCCTTGATGAATTGCCTGAATTTGAACGACGCACACTGGATGCGCTACGTGAACCTATAGAATCCGGTCAAATTCATTTATCCCGTACCAGAGCGAAAATAACGTACCCTGCCAGGTTCCAGTTAATCGCCGCAATGAATCCCAGCCCGACCGGACATTATCAGGGAAACCATAATCGCTGCACGCCAGAACAGACACTACGTTACCTTAATCGGTTGTCAGGCCCGTTTCTTGATCGTTTTGACCTTTCGCTTGAGAT
The DNA here is from genome assembly GCF_046550835.1 of Salmonella sp. SAL04196. Classification (NCBI taxonomy): domain Bacteria; kingdom Pseudomonadati; phylum Pseudomonadota; class Gammaproteobacteria; order Enterobacterales; family Enterobacteriaceae; genus Salmonella; species Salmonella sp. SAL04196. The sequence continues at coordinate 1,947 of NZ_JBGDXE010000010.1, read as the reverse complement.
ACCGCTTCCACCGCCCGGGATTCTTAGCCAACACGCCTCAAAGGGTGAGAGCAGCGCTACGGTAAAAAAGCGGGTCATCGCCGCCCATGAACGGCAGTACCGACGGCAGAAGAAGTTAAACGCGCGTCTGGAGGGTCGCGAAATCCAAAAATATTGTATTTTGCATCACGATGACGCCCGCTGGCTTGAAGACACGCTGGTGCATCTTGGATTATCCATTCGCGCCTGGCAGCGTTTACTAAAAGTGGCCAGAACCATTGCCGACATAGAACTGGCTGACCAGATCTCGCGTCAGCATTTGCAGGAGGCGGTAAGCTATCGGGCGATAGACAGATTGTTAATTCATTTGCAAAAGCTGTTGGCGTAAAAAAAGGGCATTACGCCCTTTTTATTAATCATCAGCTTCGGTGTAGTCTTCTGCGCCTTCAACTTGCGGCTTGCCGCCAGACAAGGTGTGGAAGCGTTTTGGACGCTTGATACGCGTCATATACTTGGACCAGACGCGTTCTGCATCCGTTACCGGCTCGCGTTCGCCGCGACATACCGCTACAAACAGCTTCTCTTCTTCAGTCACAGGCTCACGCTTGCCAAGATCCAGATCATTAAAGGCATGACCATGACGCTCAAGCAGTTGTGCCTCTTTAATCGTGAAATCACCGTGACGAGAGAATCCACGTGGATAATGTTTATTGTCAAAATATCGATTAGTCGTCGTAAAGCTTTCCGCCATCCTGCACGCTCCTAATTCTTTGTCTGAGCTATTTATGGCGCGGAGTATTAGTTACGCTTGACAGAGTGTAAAACAAAACATTTAAATCATAACGACAAATAATTTTGTGGAGAGCACAGTGGATACGGAATTGTTAAAAACTTTCCTGGAAGTTAGCCGGACACGCCATTTCGGGCGGGCCGCAGAAGCACTTTACCTGACGCAATCCGCGGTGAGCTTTCGTATCAGGCAACTGGAGAATCAACTGGGCGTAAACCTTTTTACGCGGCACAGAAACAATATCCGTTTAACCACGGCTGGCGAAAAACTTTTACCGTATGCGGAAACGCTGATGAATACGTGGCAGGCGGCACGTAAAGAGGTGGCGCATACCTCACGCCATAACGAGTTTTCCATCGGCGCCAGCGCGTCTTTATGGGAGTGTATGCTTAACGCCTGGCTGGGGCGACTGTACCAACTACAGGAGCCGCAAAGCGGCCTGCAATTCGAAGCCAGAATCGCTCAACGGCAATCGCTTGTGAAGCAACTTCATGAACGCCAGCTTGATCTCCTCATTACTACCGAAGCGCCCAAAATGGATGAGTTCAGCAGTCAGCTGTTAGGGCACTTCACTTTGGCGTTATATTGCAGCAGCCCTGCCCGTAAGAAATCAGAACTCAATTATCTGCGGCTGGAGTGGGGCCCAGACTTCCAACAGCATGAAACCGGGTTGATCGCAGCAGATGAAGTGCCGGTATTAACAACCAGCTCAGCCGAACTCGCCCGACAGCAGCTTAGCGCATTAAATGGCTGTAGCTGGCTTCCTGTAAACTGGGCAAATGAAAAGGGCGGATTACATACCGTTGCCGACAGCGCAACGCTTTCACGGCCGCTATACGCCATTTGGCTGCAAAACAGCGATAAATACTCGCTGATCTGCGATCTGTTAAAAACGGATGTGCTGGATGAACAATGAAAATGATGAAAAGAAAAAGAAGGGAACTTACGATTACCTGATCAGATAATCAGGTAATTTCAGGCAAAAAAAAAATCCTTAGCAGATGCTAAGGATTATTTCTGGCAGGGGCGGAGAGACTCGAACTCCCAACACCCGGTTTTGGAGACCGGTGCTCTACCAATTGAACTACGCCCCTAATTAGGGTGGCGGAACGGACGGGACTCGAACCCGCGACCCCCTGCGTGACAGGCAGGTATTCTAACCAACTGAACTACCGCTC
>NZ_JBGDXE010000009.1:0-104182 GCF_046550835.1 Salmonella sp. SAL04196 | reverse complement strand
GCAGTTGCCAGACCGCAAGATGTTTTAACAAATCAAAAGGGGTTTTAATAACTGGCTTAAAGCTGAAAGCTTTCCGGCCCCCCCAGCCTAGCTGGGGGTTTTCCATAGACAAAAAAAGACGCTTTTCAGCGTCTTTCTTTCGGAATATTGGTACCGAGGACGGGACTTGAACCCGTAAGCCCTATTGGGCACTACCACCTCAAGGTAGCGTGTCTACCAATTCCACCACCTCGGCACGGATACTGCTATTAGCGCGGGATATCGCTGGTCGGCTGGGCCGGTGCAGCAGGTTGAGTCTGCTCGGTCTTCGCCGGCGCGCTCAGATTTTCCCACTCGCTTCCTTTATTGGTTTTATTGCTATTGATATTACCCAACACCAGACTGATGATGAAGAACAGCGTCGCCAATACCGCCGTCATTCGGGTCATGAAGTTACCAGAACCACTTGAACCAAATAGCGTAGCGGAAGCGCCTGCTCCGAAGGAGGCTCCCATATCAGCGCCTTTACCTTGCTGCAGCATGATCAGACCTACAAGGCCAATTGCCACAATAAGGAAAACAACTAAAAGAGCTTCGTACATAATCAACCTGTTCCTTGCGGAGTTGCCGCGTACCAATGCTTCTACCAATAAAGCGGGATTTTTACTGTTTCCCACTGAAGCGGGTGTGAATACTAACCAAAGCGAATGACCTTCGCAAGGGCAATTTAAGCGCATTGTATCAACTGCGGAAAAAAACAGCAAAAGCGTTGTTTTTTGCGGGCGGTAAGGCGGCAACCGCCGCCTTTTTAGTCACTTAAACGGCTTTTACCGCATCCGCGATACGATGGGCGAATGCCGTAACCTGCGCTTCATCCTCGCCTTCCACCATCACGCGAATCAGCGGTTCGGTACCGGATTTACGTAGCAGTACCCGCCCACGATTGCCGAGTGTGGCTTCTACGTCCGCCGTTACCGCTTTCACCGCTTCATTTTCCAACGGATCGCCGCTACCGGCGGTGTAACGCACGTTAACCAGAATCTGCGGGAACATTTTCATACCGCTGCACAGATCGTGCAGACTCATATGATTACGCACCATCGCCGCCAGAACTTGTAGCCCCGCCACAATACCGTCGCCAGTGGTCGTTTTATCCAGCAGAATAACGTGACCAGAGTTTTCCGCGCCGATGCGCCAACCTTTTTCCTGCAATTTTTCCAGCACGTAGCGGTCGCCCACTTTCGCCCGGGCAAACGGAATGCCAAGCTGCTTGAGCGCCAGCTCCAGCCCCATATTGCTCATCAGCGTCCCCACCGCGCCGCCGCGCAGTTGCCCCTGGCGCAGCCCTTCGCGCGCGATGATATACATAATCTGATCGCCATCGACTTTATTGCCTTCATGGTCAACCATGATGACCCGGTCGCCGTCGCCGTCAAGCGCAATGCCGAGGTCCGCCTTCTCCGCTAACACGCGCGCCTGCAACGCGCGCACGTCGGTCGCGCCCACTTCTTCGTTAATGTTGACGCCGTTTGGCTCACAGCCGATGGCGATAACGGTCGCGCCCAGCTCGCGCAGCACATTCGGTGCGATATGGTAGGTAGCGCCGTTGGCGCAATCCACAACCACTTTCAGACCGTTGAGGCTCAGTTCGTTCGGGAAGGTGCCTTTACAGAACTCAATATAGCGTCCGGCGGCGTCGACGATGCGGCTCGCTTTCCCCAGCTCGGCGGAGTCTACGCAGGTGATCTCTTTTTCCATTTCGGCTTCGATGGCTTCTTCCACATCGTCAGGCAGTTTCGTACCGTCGATAGAGAAGAATTTAATGCCGTTATCATAGAACGGGTTATGCGAAGCCGAGATAACGATACCCGCCTCCGCGCGGAAAGTCCGCGTCAGATAGGCGACGGCTGGCGTTGGCATAGGTCCGGTAAACGAGGCCGACAGCCCCGCAGCGGCAAGGCCCGCCTCCAGCGCGGACTCCAGCATATAGCCGGAAATACGCGTATCTTTACCGATAATGATTTTACGCGAGCCATGACGCGCCAGCACTTTTCCGGCAGCCCAACCCAGTTTAAGCACGAAATCAGGTGTAATGGGGGCATTGCCTACACGTCCGCGAATCCCATCGGTACCGAAATATTTACGATTACTCATAGCGTTTGTTTCCCTTTGCAGACAGAGTGGCTTCCACCACCCGCATCGCCTCTACGGTTTCTTTGACGTCATGGACGCGAATGATCTGCGCGCCCTGCATCGCGGCAATTACCGCGCACGCAAGGCTGCCGTTCAGACGGTCTGATGGTCCCACGTTAAGTAACTGACCAACCATCGTTTTACGTGACATTCCCACCAGCAGCGGCAGGTTAAAATGATGAAACTCACCCAGTCGCGCCAGTAAGGTATAATTGTGAGAGAGATTTTTACCGAAACCGAATCCGGGGTCGAGCAACAATTTCTCTTTTGCGATGCCGGCCTTCTCACAACGTGCTATTTGCTCAATAAAGTAGCGATTCACCTCGGCAAAGACATCGTCATATTTCGGCGCCTCCTGCATGGTTTTGGGGTTGCCCTGCATGTGCATAAGACTGACCGGCAAGCCGGTTTCCGCTGCCGCTTCCAACGCGCCGGGTTCGGAGAGCGAACGGACATCATTGATAATATGCGCGCCCGCCCTTGCCGCTTCACGGATCACCTCGGGTTTAGAGGTATCCACAGAAATCCACACTTCAAAACGTTGCGCGATTGCTTCCAGTACCGGAATAACGCGATCCAGCTCTTCTTCCACGCTCACTTCCGCCGCGCCTGGTCGCGTTGATTCCCCCCCCACATCAATAATTGTCGCCCCGGCATTCACCATTAAATTCGCATGTTTCACCGCCTCAATCAGCGTGTTATGCGCGCCGCCGTCGGAGAACGAATCCGGCGTTACGTTCAGGATACCCATAACATGCGGATGAGTGAGATCGAGCGTGGCGCCCTGAGCGAAGAGTTTCATGGTCAAAATCCCTGTTTTATTTGTGGTGAGTTAAAAAAAGAAAAACCCCGGGGCAAGCCCCAGGGTTTCGGTGAGCGCTAAACATAATGTTGTACAACAAACGCTTATTTGTCGCCCAGCTGCTCTGACATCGTGTTGCCCGGGTTCGGCGTGCGTGGTTCATCAACCGGACGCGGCGCCTGAGGCGTACCATTGCTGTCAGAGTTATTGGTGCCGTTTGGATCTTCCCAGCCCGCAGGCGGACGCACTTCACGACGCGCCATCAGGTCATCAATCTGCGGCGCATCGATGGTTTCATATTTCATCAGCGCATCTTTCATCGCGTGCAGAATATCCATATTGTCAGTCAGGATCTGACGAGCGCGATTGTAGTTACGTTCAATCAGCGCTTTCACTTCCTGGTCGATGATACGCGCAGTTTCATCAGACATATGTTTCGCTTTTGCGACGCTACGGCCGAGGAACACTTCGCCCTCTTCTTCCGCATACAGCAGCGGACCGAGTTTGTCGGAGAAGCCCCACTGAGTCACCATGTTACGCGCCAGGTTAGTCGCGACTTTAATGTCGTTCGACGCCCCGGTAGAAACATGCTCAACGCCGTAGATGATCTCTTCCGCCAGACGACCGCCGTACAGGGTGGAGATCTGGCTTTCCAGCTTCTGACGGCTAGCGCTGATTGCGTCGCCTTCAGGCAGGAAGAAGGTCACGCCCAGCGCACGACCGCGCGGGATAATCGTCACTTTGTGCACTGGATCGTGTTCCGGCACCAGGCGACCGATAATCGCGTGGCCCGCTTCGTGGTACGCGGTCGACTCTTTCTGCGCTTCCGTCATCACCATGGAGCGACGTTCGGCACCCATCATGATTTTGTCTTTCGCTTTCTCGAACTCAACCATCGACACAACGCGCTTGTTACCACGAGCCGCAAACAGCGCCGCTTCGTTGACCAGGTTCGCCAGGTCCGCACCGGAGAAGCCCGGCGTACCGCGCGCAATGATCGCCGCATCAATATCCGTCGCTAACGGTACGCGACGCATATGCACCTTCAGAATCTGCTCACGACCGCGAACGTCCGGCAGGCCTACCACCACCTGACGGTCGAAACGACCAGGACGCAGCAGCGCCGGGTCAAGGACGTCCGGACGGTTAGTTGCGGCGATAACGATGATACCTTCGTTACCTTCGAAGCCGTCCATCTCAACCAGCATCTGGTTCAACGTCTGCTCACGTTCATCGTGACCACCGCCAAGACCTGCGCCACGCTGGCGGCCTACGGCGTCGATTTCATCGATGAAGATAATGCACGGCGCCGCTTTTTTGGCCTGTTCGAACATGTCACGCACACGAGACGCGCCGACACCGACGAACATTTCCACAAAGTCAGAACCGGAAATCGTAAAGAATGGCACCTTCGCTTCACCCGCAATGGCTTTTGCCAGCAGGGTTTTACCGGTACCCGGCGGGCCGACCATCAGGACGCCTTTCGGAATTTTACCGCCCAGCTTCTGGAAACGGCTCGGTTCACGCAGGTATTCAACCAGTTCCGCCACTTCTTCTTTCGCTTCGTCACAGCCCGCGACGTCAGCAAACGTGGTTTTGATCTGATCTTCCGTCAGCATACGCGCCTTGCTCTTACCGAACGACATGGCGCCTTTGCCACCGCCGCCCTGCATCTGACGCATGAAGAAGATCCAGACGCCGATCAGCAACAGCATCGGGAACCAGGAAATGAAGATAGAAGCCAGCAGGCTTGGCTCTTCAGGTGGTTCGCCAACAACCTTGACGTTTTTAGTCAGCAGGTTATCAAGCAGCTTCGGATCATTAATCGGAATGTAAGTCGTGTAACGGTTACTATCTTTCTTGGTAACGTTGATCTCACGTCCGTTGATACGCGCTTCGCGAACCTGGTCCTGATTGACCTCTTGCAGGAAGGTAGAGTAATCCACCTTACGGCCATTAGACTCGCTGGGCCCAAAGCTCTGGAATACTGACATCAGCACAACGGCAATGACCAGCCAGAGTATTAGGTTTTTCGCCATGTCACTCAAGGGATTAACCTCTTATTACAACTGTGTTAAAAACAGCGTCAGGATACTCTATATCCAGTTTCTTTCAAACCTTACGTCTGAAATCTGCCGGTTATCACTTTCGCCCGGTCGCTACAATGTACACTTCACGCGAACGCGCACGCGAAGAGTCCGGCTTACGAACTTTAACCTTCGTAAACAGGGAGCGAATTTCCCTTAGATACTCATCGAAACCTTCGCCCTGGAACACCTTCACTACAAAACTTCCGCCTGGCGCCAGCACATCGCGGCACATCTCTAACGCCAGCTCCACCAGATACATGGCGCGGGGGATATCCACCGCCGGTGTTCCGCTCATGTTTGGTGCCATATCCGACATGACAACTTGTACTTTACTGTCACCCACGCGTTCCAGTAACGCTTTCATGACAAGTTCATCACGAAAATCGCCCTGAAGAAAGTCCACACCAACGATAGGATCCATAGGTAAAAGATCACAAGCGATGATGCGGCCTTTGCCGCCAATCTGCGTGACCACATACTGTGACCAGCCTCCTGGCGCAGCGCCGAGATCGACTACCGTCATTCCCGGCTTAAAAAGTTTGTCACTTTGCTGTATTTCATCAAGTTTAAACCAGGCACGGGAGCGTAGCCCCTTTTTCTGCGCCTGTTGAACATATTTATCGCTAAAGTGTTCCTGAAGCCAGCGGCTTGAGCTGGCAGAACGCTTTTTACCTGTCATTTAACTTTCCCGTCGGGGCAGTTCATCGTAGCCAATGGCGTAAATTTCTACACGCCTATTTGGCGATATAAGGGAGATGGCGGTAGAATGACCCGTTTTCAATCCCAACGTAAGCAAAAATATACGATGAATCTGAGTACTAAACAAAAACAGCACCTAAAAGGTCTGGCACATCCGCTCAAGCCTGTTGTTATGCTTGGCAATAATGGTTTGACCGAAGGGGTACTGGCCGAGATTGAACAAGCGTTAGAGCACCATGAACTTATCAAGGTGAAAATCGCCTCGGAAGATCGCGAAACAAAAACCTTGATCGTGGACGCTATCGTGCGCGAAACCGGCGCCTGTAACGTACAGGTCATCGGTAAAACGCTGGTGCTGTATCGCCCAACTAAAGAGCGTAAAATCTCGCTGCCGCGTTAAGGATATCCTAAAGTCGAACACAAAATCTGTGTAAAACGAGGGGTTTTCCACGAGCAGGAGAGCAAAATGCCACGCTCTCTCCGTTGATAAAAGGCCGCTATGCGGCCTTTTTCCTTTCTTTACAATACACCAACAATTTGCGTATTGGGTACTGCTTAAAGGTATTCCACTTTAAGCACTTCGTATTCCACATCGCCGCCAGGCGTTTTGATCACCACGACGTCATCCTGCTCTTTGCCGATCAGACCGCGAGCGATTGGCGAGTTTACCGAAATGAGATTTTGCTTAAAATCCGCCTCATCATCGCCAACAATACGATAGGTCTGCTCTTCGTCGGTGTCCAGGTTCAGCACCGTGACGGTAGCGCCGAAAATCACGCGACCATTGTTCGGCATTTTGGTGACGTCAATCACCTGCGCATTCGACAGTTTTGCTTCGATATCTTTAATGCGCCCTTCGCAGAAACCCTGCTGTTCGCGTGCAGCATGATACTCCGCGTTTTCTTTTAAATCGCCATGTTCGCGCGCTTCGGCGATAGCGGCGATGATTTCAGGACGGCGCACAGATTTCAGAAAATCCAGCTCTTCGCGCAGTTTTTCGGCTCCGCGTAAGGTCATCGGAATAGCTTGCATTTGTTATACCTCTTGAACATTCCTGTAGGGGGCAATGAACTCTACCCCGGCTGCTAAGCCAGCCCCGGCATATGCCATACCAGGGTCAGAAGCAAAAAAACACCAACCCGGGCGCGCAGTCCCAGGTCAGCTACAATTTCCTCTTTGATAACCATTTTACCCTGGAGTTCCCTATGGGTCATCGTTTACTTTTTAGGGCGTTGCGCCGTAGTATGACGGCTTGTTTCCAGGGTGTTAGCGCGAGATTATGCGATTTTCCAGATTTATCATCGGATTGACCACCAGTATAGCGTTCAGCGTTCAGGCCGCGAATATTGACGAATACATCAAACAGCTTCCGGCCGGCGCCAACCTCGCGCTGATGGTACAAAAGATTGGCGCGCCCGCGCCGACTATTGATTATCATAGTCAGCAGATGGCGCTTCCCGCCAGTACCCAAAAGGTGATTACCGCGCTGGCGGCGCTGATTCAACTCGGCCCGGATTTCCGTTTTACGACCACGCTGGAGACTAAAGGCAACGTCGATAACGGCATCCTGAAAGGTGACTTAATTGCGCGATTCGGTGGCGATCCAACGCTAAGACGTCAGGATATTCGCAATATGGTCGCGACGCTGAAAAAGTCAGGCGTCACGCAAATCGACGGCAATGTGCTTATCGACACGTCGATTTTCGCTAGCCACGATAAAGCGCCAGGCTGGCCGTGGAACGACCTGACGCAGTGTTTCAGCGCGCCTCCCGCCGCCGCCATTGTTGACCGCAACTGTTTTTCTGTGTCGCTTTATAGCGCGCAAAAACCAAACGATTTAGCCTTTATTCGCGTGGCCTCTTATTATCCGGTAACGATGTTCAGCCAGGTACGGACTCTGCCGCGCGGTTCGGCAGACGCGCAGTATTGCGAGCTGGATGTGGTGCCTGGCGATTTGAACCGTTATACGCTTACCGGCTGTTTACCACAGCGCGCCGACCCGCTGCCGCTGGCCTTTGCTATTCAGGACGGCGCCAGCTACGCGGGCGCGATCCTCAAGCAGGAACTGAAAGAGGCCGGGATAACTTACCGCGGCACGCTGCTGCGCCAGACGCAGGTTAACGAGCCCGGAACGATCGTCGCCAGTAAACAGTCGGCGCCACTGCACGATCTGCTTAAGATTATGCTGAAAAAGTCAGACAACATGATCGCCGATACTGTTTTTCGGATGATTGGTCATGTCAGGTTTAACGTGCCTGGCACCTGGCGGGCGGGATCGGATGCCGTTCGCCAGATCCTACGCCAACAGGCGGGAATTGATATCGGCAATACCATTATTGCCGACGGTTCCGGTCTTTCTCGCCATAACCTGATCGCTCCCGCCACGATGATGCAGGTGCTGCAATATATCGCCCAACACGATAACGAGCTGAACTTTATCTCTATGCTGCCGCTGGCGGGCTATGATGGTTCATTGCAATACCGCGCCGGCCTGCATCAGGCGGGCGTAGACGGTAAGGTTTCGGCGAAAACCGGGTCACTGCAGGGCGTGTACAACCTGGCGGGCTTTATTACCACCGCAAGCGGGCAACGGATGGCATTTGTACAGTATTTGTCCGGCTACGCGGTTCCACCTGCCGATCAGCGTAATCGCCGAATCCCGCTGGTACGCTTCGAGAGTCGGTTGTATAAGGATATTTATCAGAATAACTGAGTGCATTATTGCCGGATGGCGGCGCTAACGCGTCTTATCCGGCCTACAAAGAACATAATAATAAAACGGGCCGCAAATGCGGCCCGTTGGCTTTTGTAGGCCGGATAAGCGTTAGCGCCATCCGGCTACGAGATTAACGTTTGTAGATGAACTCGACGCCTTCTTCGTCGTCTTCATCCCAGTCGTCATCCCAGTCATCGTCTGCGTCTTCTTCCACTTCAGCCAACTGCTGGCGATGATAATCGTCCCACATGAACTCGACTTTTTCCGGCTGTTTTGCTTCTTCAGCCTGCGCGATCGGATTCTCGATGATAAAGGTCATCACATCCCAGCAGAGATCTTTCACCCCCAGCTGACTGGCGGCGGAAATCAGATAGTATTTCCCTTCCCAGCCCAACGCTTCGGCGATCGCTTTCGCTTTCTCTTCCGCTTCGGTTTTATCCATCAGATCGATCTTGTTGAACACTAACCAGCGCGGTTTAGCCGCCAGATCCTGGCTGTATTTTTCCAGTTCGCCAATAATGATACGGGCGTTTTCCACCGGATCGGAACCGTCGATCGGATCGATATCAATGAGGTGCAGCAGTACGCGGCAACGTTCGAGGTGCTTCAGGAAGCGAATCCCCAGGCCCGCGCCTTCCGCCGCGCCTTCGATCAACCCCGGAATGTCGGCCACCACAAAACTCTTTTCGCTGTCCATACGTACCACGCCCAGGCTCGGCACCAGCGTGGTAAACGGATAGTCCGCGACTTTCGGTTTTGCTGCCGATACCGCGCGAATGAACGTTGATTTACCGGCGTTTGGCATCCCCAGCATCCCGACATCCGCCAGCAGCATCAGTTCCAGCAGCAGGTCGCGCTTATCGCCCGGCGTACCATTGGTTTTCTGGCGCGGCGTACGGTTAACCGAGGATTTAAAACGGGTATTGCCTAACCCATGCCAGCCGCCCTTCGCGACCAACAGACGCTGACCGTGTTTGGTCATGTCGCCCATCGTTTCACCGGTTCCTTGGTCGATAACGCGCGTACCGACCGGCACTTTGATGGTCACGTCTTTACCGCGTTTACCGGTACAGTCGCGGCTCGCGCCATTCTGACCACGTTCAGCGCGGAACGATTTTTCAAAGCGGTAATCGATCAGCGTATTCAGGTTTTCATCGGCTTCCATCCAGACGTCGCCGCCGTCGCCGCCATCACCGCCGTCCGGGCCGCCTTTCGGGATATATTTTTCGCGGCGGAAGCTCACACAGCCATTACCGCCATCGCCTGCAACGACCAGAATCGATGCTTCATCAACAAACTTCATTTTATTCTCCGTAAATCATTCGCCTGAGCGGGGTTGCGAAACCACCGTTTCATGCTTGCGTAAACCGCCCCAAATACGATGACCAATGGCGGAATACATCGCGCCCGCAACCACGACAAACGCACCGAGATAACCTAAAAGGTTTAACATCGGTCTGGCGAAGAAATCGGGCCAGGCCATAGATAAAAGATCTGAAAACAGCAGGGTAAATAGCGGTGTAAGCGTGATTATCGCGCTCACCTGCGCCGCCTGCCAACGCGCCATCGCTTCCGCCAGGGCGCCATATCCTACCAGCGTATTTAGCCCGCAGAAAATCAAACAGGCGAGCTGCCAGTCGCTCAGTTGCGCTATCACCATCGGTTTTGCCAGCGGCAAGAGCGCTATCGTACATAAAGTGTACAGTAAAAACAGGATCTGCTGCGAGGCCAGACGTCGCAATAATACTTTTTGCGCCACGCCATAGCTCACCCACACCATCGCCGCGCCTACGCCAAAAATAACGCCCCAGGTGTAGTCGGTCAGTCGGGTAAAAATCTCGATCAGACTGGTGTTAAAAAACATCACCAGCCCGCTCAATAACATCAGCGCGCCAATCACCTGCGTACCGCGCATCTTTTCTTTCAGAATAAAGACGCTGGCGACCATCATGCCAACCGGCGAAAGCTGGCCGATAACCTGCGACGCGGTTGGGCTTAAATATTGCAGGGAAGAACTGAACAAAATGAAATTACCGAACAGTCCGCAGGTCGCTATCGCCAATAACACCAACCAGCGCGGCTTACGAAAAATACGCAGCGGCGGCAGCTTTCTTTTTACTGCCAGTATCGCCCCGAGGCCAATACTGGCCATTAAGAAGCGGTAGAAGACAATGGTTGAAGGCTCCATCACCTCCAGCACTTGCTTCATTGCTATTGGCAACGCTCCCCAGCACATCGCGGTAGTGAGCGCTAAAAGAATGCCAATGCCTGCCTGCTGCTTCATGCCGTGTTCCCTGCAAAGACCCGTTAACGGCATTCGCACAGCCACACGGGTATATTTTAGTCGGCCATCGAATGTAAAAAGCCCCGCAACAGGTGCGGGGCTTTCATCCGTTACCGGACCACAAAAAACTTACTCAGCAACGATGCTGATGTATTTACGGTTTTTCGGGCCTTTAACTTCGAATTTCACTTTACCGTCTGCTTTAGCAAACAGAGTGTGGTCACGACCGCAACCAACATTGGTGCCAGCGTGGAATTTAGTACCACGTTGACGAACGATGATGCTGCCTGCCAGAACTGCTTCACCGCCAAAGCGTTTTACGCCCAGACGTTTAGCTTCAGAATCGCGACCGTTACGAGTCGAGCCGCCAGCCTTTTTATGTGCCATTTAATCTGCTCCCCTAATCTTAAGCGCTGATGCCGGTAATTTTCACATCAGTGAACCACTGACGATGGCCCTGCTGCTTACGGTAGTGTTTACGGCGACGAAACTTAACGATTTTAACTTTCTCGCCACGACCGTGGGCAACAACTTCAGCTTTGATTACGCCGCCATCAACGAAAGGAACGCCGATTTTGACTTCTTCACCGTTTGCGACCATCAGAACTTCAGCGAACTCGATAGTTTCGCCAGTTGCGATGTCCAGCTTTTCCAGGCGAACGGTCTGACCTTCGCTTACTCGGTGTTGTTTACCACCACTTTGGAAAACCGCGTACATAAAAAACTCCGCTTCCGCGCACACCTTTCAATGATTCAGAGCGCGCTATAAATATTCACAATAGGGCGCGAATATTACGCAAATTGCACGGCTTTGACAAGTGCTACCATCAATACATGAAGAAAAAAAACACAACGCATACGGTAACGTTTATCTGCGGCGTTTTTTCAGTACAATCAGGGTATATTTCTAACCATAAACCCTACGTTACCTCATTCAGACATGGGATAATCGGGGCGATAAGCCCGGCTTTTGCGATGAATTTAGAAAAAATCAACGAGTTAACCGCGCAAGATATGGCGGGTGTCAATGCGACAATCCTTGAACAGCTTAATTCCGACGTTCAACTGATTAATCAGCTAGGATATTACATTATTAGCGGCGGCGGAAAACGCATTCGTCCGATGATTGCCGTTCTTGCCGCACGCGCGGTGGGTTATCAGGGTAACGCGCACGTGACTATCGCCGCTCTGATCGAGTTTATCCACACGGCGACGCTGCTACATGATGATGTGGTGGATGAATCCGATATGCGTCGCGGCAAAGCGACGGCAAATGCCGCCTTCGGTAATGCTGCCAGCGTGTTGGTCGGCGACTTTATCTATACCCGCGCCTTCCAGATGATGACCAGCCTCGGCTCGTTAAAAGTGCTGGAAGTGATGTCGGAAGCGGTCAACGTGATTGCAGAAGGCGAAGTGCTGCAATTGATGAACGTGAATGACCCGGACATTACCGAAGAAAATTACATGCGGGTGATTTACAGTAAAACGGCCCGTCTGTTCGAAGCCGCCGCCCAGTGCTCCGGTATTCTTGCCGGTTGTACGCCTGAGCAAGAGAAAGGGTTGCAGGACTATGGCCGCTACCTTGGTACGGCTTTCCAGCTCATTGACGATCTGCTGGATTACAGCGCCGACGGCGAGCATCTCGGTAAAAATGTGGGTGATGACCTCAATGAGGGCAAACCCACCTTACCGTTGCTTCACGCCATGCGCCACGGTACGCCAGAACAGTCAGCGATGATCCGTACCGCTATTGAACAAGGTAATGGCCGTCATCTTCTGGAACCGGTTCTGGAAGCGATGACCACCTGCGGCTCGCTGGAATGGACGCGTCAGCGAGCTGAAGAAGAAGCCGACAAAGCGATATCCGCGTTGCAGATATTGCCGGATACTCCCTGGCGTGAGGCGCTAATCGGTCTCGCACACATCGCGGTGCAGCGCGATCGTTAATGCCGTTCTCTTATCCCGCGTACTACGCGGGATATCCCATTAAGTTCCAATAAACTCCAGATACTTTGTTCCCTGTCTTTTCATATAGCCATATAGGGCTTCCCCTGGCATATTCTGAATATTGCCGCCACTTACATGAACTTTTTAGAACATTCTTTCACGAAGCGTTATAGTATCGAACGTCGTCGGGTTGTTAAAACCGTAAGTGATTAACCTAAGGAGTGATGGATGTATGGAAAGCAAGCTTATTGACTGGCATCCGGCCGATATCATTGCCGGACTACGTAAAAAAGGGACTTCAATGGCCGCTGAGTCACGTCGGAATGGATTGAGTTCATCCACGCTGGCCAATGCATTAACGCGCCCGTGGCCGAAAGGAGAGTTGATTATCGCGAAAGCATTGGGAACGGAACCCTGGGTTATTTGGCCATCGCGTTATCACGATCCGCGCACGCATGAGTTTATCGACAGAACGCGGCTTATGAGAGCGCGTAATAAAAACAAACAGAATGTAGAGTAAGTGCCTGTAAAACAACCCCCGCATCGCGTTCGCGGGGGTTATTCAGCGTACAGAAGGTTATTCGCCTTTCACGCGTTCAATATTCGCGCCTAGCGCGCGCAGTTTGTCTTCGATGCGCTCATAACCGCGATCGATGTGATAAATGCGATCCACAATCGTCGTGCCTTCCGCAATACAGCCCGCCAGCACCAGGCTCGCAGATGCCCGCAGATCTGTCGCCATGACCTGGGCGCCAGAGAGCGTTTCTACGCCATGGCATATGACGGTATTGCTTTCAATTTCCGCACGCGCGCCCATGCGGCTGAGTTCAGGCACGTGCATAAAACGGTTTTCAAAGACGGTTTCAGTGATAAAGCCCGTCCCTTCCGCCACCAGGTTCAGCAACGTGAACTGCGCCTGCATATCGGTCGGGAATGCCGGGTGCGGCGCGGTACGGACATTGACCGCCTTCGGTCGTTTGCCGTGCATGTCCAGACTAATCCAGTCCTCGCCCACTTCGATATCCGCGCCAGCATCGCGCAGTTTCGCCAGTACCGCGTCCAGTGTGTCCGGTTGCGCGTTACGGCAGAGGATTTTGCCGCGAGAGATCGCTGCCGCCACCAGGAAAGTCCCCGTTTCGATACGATCCGGCAGCACACGATAAACGCCGCCGCCCAGACGCTCTACGCCCTCGATCGTAATACGATCGGTGCCCTGCCCGGCGATCTTCGCCCCCAGCGTAACCAGGAAGTTAGCGGTGTCGACAATTTCCGGCTCGCGCGCGGCGTTTTCAATGATGGTCGTCCCTTCCGCCAGCGTAGCGGCGCACATAATGGTGACGGTCGCGCCGACGCTGACCTTATCCATCACGATATGCGCCCCTTTAAGACGTCCTTCGACGGAGGCCTTTACGTAGCCCTCTTCCAGCTTGATGGTCGCACCCAGTTGTTCCAGACCGGTAATATGCAGATCAACCGGACGCGCGCCGATAGTACAGCCCCCCGGCAGAGAGACTTGTCCCTGACCAAAACGGGCAACCAGCGGCCCCAGCGCCCATATCGAGGCGCGCATGGTCTTAACCAGATCATAAGGCGCGCAGAACACGTTCACCTGGCTGGCGTCAATGTGTACCGATCCATTGCGTTCCACTTTCGCGCCTAATTGGCTCAGGAGCTTCATCGACGTATCCACGTCTTTCAGTTTTGGAACGTTTTGGATCTCTACCGGTTCTTCTGCCAGCAGAGCGGCGAACAGGATCGGCAGCGCGGCGTTTTTGGCGCCGGAAATTGTGACTTCGCCCTGGAGCGTCGTTGGCCCCTGTACACGAAATTTATCCATTATTGTATTCTCAGTTAAGCATTCATCTCCGCTACCGGCAGGTTACCCGTAGCTTAAAATCCGTTAAGTTTACGATCGCGCGCCCATTCCGCCGGGGTATATGCTTTGATCGATACGGCATGGATACGGTTGTCCGCAATGTACTCCATTAGCGGCCCATAGACCGTTTGCTGTTTCTTGACCCGGCTCATGCCGTCAAACATCTCGCCCACGGCAATAACCTGAAAGTGACTGCCATCGCCGGAGACGTGGACTTCCTGGAGGGAGAGGGCATTCATCAGCACACTCTGAATTTCATGATTTTCCATGGGTTCTTTATTCGTCAAATAGTGAAAACAGCCCAACATCTTAGAGCAAAGTCGCGCCGTCTTAAATAAGCAAAAGATTACGCTGATAAATCAGCGCGGTAAAAGTGCCGGATGGTGCTGCTAACGCAACTTATCCGGCCTACGGGGATCATGCGAAGTGTAGGCCGGATAAACCATCCGGCATTCATTACATACGGGGAAGTACGTCTTCGGGCAAGTTATATAATTGCGCCAGCGCGTAAACCTTGTCGTTAACGCCAGACAGCGACACGGCATTGCCCTGCTTTTTTGCCTGGTTCACAAGGTGCGCCAGCAGCGCCAGTCCCCCTGTATCCACCCTGGAGATCTGGCTCAGGTCGATACGGGTAACGCCATTCATCGCTTCTACGCGCGCGTCCCATAGCGGCGCCAACACGTCCTGATCCAGCTCTCCCGCCAGCACCAGAGTGTCCGCCTCACGCGTCCAGGTGAGTTGCGGCGTCATTACTGTTTCTCGTCCAAAGTAATTTTCTGTTGAGAGATAGATTTCAGTTGTGCGGTCAGGCCGTCGATGCCTTTAGTACGCAGCAGGTCGCTCCACTCATTTTGCTTGGTGGTGATCATGCTGACGCCTTCCGCAATCATGTCATACGCCTGCCAGTTGCCGGTCTGGGTGTTTTTGCGCCACTGGAAATCCAGGCGTACCGGCGGACGACCGTTGGGATCGATAATCGTTACACGGATAGGCACAATGGTCGCATCGCCCAGCGGTTGCTCAGGCGCTATCTGGTAAGTCTGGCCGTGGTACATCGCCAGCGCCTGACCGTAGGCCTGTTTCAGGTATTCGCGAAACGCTGCAAAATAGGCTTCACGCTGCGCCGGGGTCGCCTCTTTGTAGTAGCGGCCCAGCACCAGCGCGCCGGCATATTTTACCTGCACGTACGGCAGAAGTTCCTGATCAACAACGTCGCGCAGGTAATCCGGGTTGGCACGAATTTTCGGCTGTTCGTTTTTCAGGCGATCAAAAGTTTTCTGCGCCGCCTCGTTCATCAGTTTATAAGGATTGCTCTGATCCGCTGCCGTTGCTGCGCTTAATGGCGCAATGACCAGCAGGGCCACCATCATCAGTCGTTTAAACATGCCTCAATTCTCCTGAGATTATTTCGTTTCGCCCGCGGGCGTTGTGGCTTCAGTATGGCCTTCCGTTGCGGCTGGCGCATCGCCAGAATTCTTATTGTCGTCGCCTTTGCTGTTATAAAGGAACTGACCAATCATATCTTCCAGCACCATTGCAGACTTGGTGTCCTGAATCGTACTCCCATCTTTGAGGATAGACGTTCCCAGCTCAGGATCTTCAAAACCGACGTTTAATGCCAGATATTGCTCCCCCAGCAGCCCGGAAGTACGAATACTCAACGAGCTGGTATCGGGAATATGGTTATAACGCTCTTCGATGTCGAGCGTTACGCGCGGCAGGTATGTTTTCGGATCAAGCGAGATATCTTCAACCCGCCCGACAACCACCCCGCCGATGCGTACCGGGGAACGCACTTTCAGACCGCCGATGTTATCGAAGGTCGCATAAACCTTATAGGTCGGCTCCGTGCGCATAGAGGTCACATTTGCCGCCTTCAGGCAAACAAACAGCGCCGCCAGCAACGCTACCAGCAAAAAAACGCCTACCCAAATTTCATTTTTTTTCGTTTGCATGAACTCAATTCCCAAACATCAGTGCGGTCAGCACAAAATCCAGCCCCAGAACGGCCAACGATGCGTGAACCACGGTACGCGTCGTTGCCCGGCTAATCCCGGCAGAAGTCGGTATTGCGTCATAACCGTTGAATAACGCAATCCATGTTACCGTAATGGCGAACACCACGCTCTTTATCAGACAGTTCACCAGATCCATACGCCAGTCGACGGCATTCTGCATCGCGGACCAGAAGAACCCGGCGTCGATTCCCTTCCAGCTTACGCCGACCAGCGAGCCGCCCCAGATACCGACCGCCACAAAGATAATGGTCAGTAGCGGCAACGAAATCACGCCCGCCCAGAAGCGCGGCGAAATCACCCGGCGCAATGGATCGACCGCCATCATCTCCATACTGGAGAGCTGCTCCGTCGCCCGCATCAGGCCGATTTCCGCCGTCAACGCCGACCCGGCCCGCCCGGCAAACAGCAACGCCGCGACCACCGGCCCCAGCTCGCGCAGCAGCGAAAGCGCCACTAACATGCCAAGACTGGTCTCCGCGCTGTAAGTAGTCAGAACCAGATAGCCTTGCAGCCCCAGCACCATACCGATGAATACGCCGGAGACAATAATGATAAGCATCGACAAGACGCCCACATTATAAAGCTGGCGCACCAGCAGCGGCGCATGTTTGCGAAACTCCGGCTTACCGATAATCGCATTGAATAACATTAACCCGGCGCGCCCGAACGTCCTGACGGTTTTGATCCCGCTGTGTCCGAGTGCTGCCAGCGCATTTAACAGCATGAGTGGCTTAACTCCCTGTTTCGAGTAAATCAAGGTGATAGTCGCCCGCCGGATAGCGGAACGGAACCGGCCCGTCGGCAATACCGTCAAGGAACTGACGCACGCGCGGGTCCGTATTCTCCTGCAACGCCTGAGCGCTACCGTGAGCGACGATTTTTTTGTCCGCCATGATCCAGGCGTGATCCGCAATACTGAGCACCTCTGGCACATCATGCGAGACCACCACGCAGGTCACGCCCAGCGCGCTGTTCAATTCTGAAATCAGCTTCACCAGAACGCCCATGGTAATCGGGTCCTGGCCGACAAACGGCTCATCGAACATGATGAGATCCGGTTCCAGAGCGATGGCGCGCGCCAACGCGGCGCGACGCGCCATCCCACCGGAGAGCTCGGAAGGCATCAGTTTTGCCGCACCGCGCAGCCCGACAGCTTCCAGTTTCATCATCACAACGCTTTTTAGCAGCGGCGCGGGTAAATTGGTGTGCTCCCGTAGCGGATAGGCCACATTGTCAAACACGTTCATGTCGGTAAACAGCGCTCCCGACTGAAACAGCATACTCATACGTTTGCGGACGGTGTAGAGCCGCGAACGGGACATGGCCGGCACATTCTCGCCATCAAATAAGATCTCGCCCTTATCCGGCGGGATCTGTCCGCCAATCAGGCGCAACAGCGTGGTTTTACCGATGCCCGACGGCCCCATGATCGCCGTGATCTTCCCGCGCGGCACCGTCAGGGAAATATTATCGAAAATGCAGCGTTCGCCACGGGAAAAGCTGACGTCGCGCATATCGACTAAATTGGCCGCAGACTGACCCATTGATTCATCCTTCGTATTGCCTTGTTGAGGTAACCATGGCGCTGAATTTAACCATGGGTTCGACATAATTACAGAATATTAACTGACAGGGTTAGCGAAAGCTGGCATTCGTTTTACTTTTTAGCCGCATAAAGTCAAAATTAGGACTTCGTTACGGCTTCCAGATATCCCTTCCAGGGGACCGGCGAGTATACCTGAAGAAAGGACTTTAGATGCTTTTAGCGATGGC
The DNA here is from genome assembly GCF_046550835.1 of Salmonella sp. SAL04196. Classification (NCBI taxonomy): domain Bacteria; kingdom Pseudomonadati; phylum Pseudomonadota; class Gammaproteobacteria; order Enterobacterales; family Enterobacteriaceae; genus Salmonella; species Salmonella sp. SAL04196. The sequence continues at coordinate 85,802 of NZ_JBGDXE010000009.1, read as the reverse complement.
GCTACTCATAATTGGTTTGCTTCTGGTGGCCTACGGCGCCGATCGTCTGGTGTTTGCGGCCTCTATTTTATGCCGTACATTCGGTATTCCCCCGCTGATCATCGGGATGACGGTCGTGAGTATCGGCACCTCGCTGCCGGAAATTATTGTGTCGGTCGCCGCATCGCTACACGGTCAGCTCGATTTGGCCGTCGGCGCGGCGCTCGGTTCTAACATCACCAATATTTTGCTGATCTTAGGGCTGGCGGCGCTGGTTCGTCCATTTACCGTGCATTCCGATGTTTTACGTCGCGAATTGCCGTTAATGTTATTTGTTAGCGTGGTAGCCGGTTCCGTACTGCATGACGGACAGTTAAGCCGCAGTGATGGTATCTTTCTTCTGCTTCTGGCTGTGCTATGGCTGTTATTCATTGTTAAAATCGCGCGTCTGGCCGAACGCCAGGGGAATGACAGCCTCACCCGCGAACAACTGGCGGAGCTGCCGCGCGAAGGCGGGCTCCCCGTCGCGTTCTTATGGCTGGGCATTGCGCTGGTCATCATGCCGATGGCGACGCGCATGGTAATCGATAACGCTACGGTGCTGGCGAACTATTTCGCCATGAGTGAATTAACGCTCGGTCTGACAGTCATCGCCGTCGGCACCAGTCTGCCAGAGCTGGCGACGGCGATTGCCGGCGTGCGAAAAGGCGAAAATGATATTGCCGTTGGTAATCTCATTGGCGCCAATATTTTTAATCTCGCCATCGTGCTGGGACTGCCTGCGCTGATCGCGCCGGGAGAGATCAACCCGCTGGCGTTTGGGCGTGATTATAGCGTGATGTTGCTGGTTAGCGTGGTTTTCGCTTTACTTTGCTGGCGGCATCCGCGTCAGATTGGTCGGGGCGCAGGTATACTGCTGACCGGCGGGTTTATCGTATGGCTGGCGATGCTCTATTGGCTATCGCCACTTCTTGTTGGATAACTGGAAACGGATTATGTCGCATTTAGCGTTGCAACCGGGGTTTGACTTTCAGCAGGCAGGCAAAGAAGTCCTGGAAATTGAACGTGAAGGCCTGGCGGAGCTTGATCAATATATCAACCAGCATTTCACGCTGGCCTGTGAAAAAATGTTCAACTGCACCGGAAAAGTGGTGGTCATGGGGATGGGAAAATCCGGTCATATCGGACGGAAAATGGCCGCCACGTTCGCCAGTACCGGCACCTCTTCCTTTTTTGTACATCCGGGCGAAGCCGCGCACGGCGATTTGGGGATGGTTACGCCGCAGGATGTGGTTATCGCTATCTCCAACTCCGGCGAATCCAGCGAGATCGCGGCGCTAATACCGGTGCTTAAACGTCTGCACGTACCGTTAATTTGCATTACCGGGCGACCGGAAAGCAGCATGGCGCGTGCGGCAGATGTGCATCTGTGTGTTAAAGTGCCCAAAGAAGCGTGTCCGTTAGGACTGGCGCCTACCAGTAGTACCACCGCAACGCTGGTGATGGGCGACGCGCTCGCCGTGGCATTGTTAAAAGCGCGCGGCTTTACCGCCGAGGATTTCGCTCTGTCGCATCCTGGCGGCGCGCTGGGACGTAAGCTACTGCTGCGCGTAAGCGATATTATGCATACTGGCGATGAGATCCCGCATGTTAATAAACATGCCACCCTGCGTGATGCGCTGCTAGAAATTACGCGTAAAAATCTCGGTATGACCGTCATTTGCGATGAATCCATGAAGATCGACGGTATCTTCACCGACGGCGATTTACGTCGCGTGTTCGATATGGGCGGCGATATGCGCCAGTTGGGGATCGCCGAGGTGATGACGCCAGGGGGCATTCGCGTGCGTCCCGGTATTCTCGCTGTCGATGCGCTGAATTTAATGCAGTCCCGCCATATCACCTCCGTACTGGTTGCTGATGGCGACCAGTTACTCGGTGTGTTACATATGCATGATCTCCTGCGTGCAGGCGTCGTGTAGAAACTCAAGGATAATTAACGATGAGTAAAGCAGGTGCGTCGCTTGCGACCTGTTATGGCCCCGTCAGCACCCATGTCATGACCAAAGCGGAGAATATCCGCCTGCTCATCCTGGACGTGGATGGCGTATTGTCTGACGGCCTGATTTATATGGGCAATAACGGCGAAGAGCTGAAGGCTTTCAACGTTCGTGACGGCTATGGTATTCGCTGTGCTTTGACCTCCAATATCGAGGTTGCCATTATTACCGGACGAAAGGCTAAACTTGTAGAAGATCGCTGCGCCACGCTGGGGATTGTCCATCTTTATCAGGGACAGTCGAATAAGCTGATCGCCTTTAGCGATCTGCTGGAAAAACTGGCCATTGCGCCGGAAAATGTTGCCTATGTCGGCGATGATCTGATTGACTGGCCGGTGATGGAAAAAGTGGGATTAAGCGTTGCCGTTGCGGATGCGCATCCGCTGCTGATCCCCCGCGCTGACTATGTGACGCACATTGCCGGCGGGCGCGGCGCGGTACGTGAGGTGTGCGATTTGCTGCTGCTGGCGCAGGGCAAGCTGGATGAGGCCAAAGGGCAATCGATATGAGTAAAACCAGACGTTGGGTTATCATTCTACTGTCGCTGGCCATTCTGGTACTGATTGGTATCAATCTGGCGGATAAAGACGATCCTGCTGCCGTGATGGTCAACAGCAACGATCCCACGTATAAAAGCGAGCATACGGATACCGTCGTGTACAGTCCGGAAGGCGCGTTGAGCTATCGTCTGATCGCGCAGCACGTTGAATATTTTTCCGATCAGGCGGTCTCATGGTTTACGCAACCGGTATTAACCACCTTTGATAAGGATAAAGTGCCGACATGGTCGATCAAGGCCGATAAAGCCAAATTGACTAACGATCGGATGCTCTATCTGTATGGCCATGTTGAAGTCAACGCCCTAGTGCCTGACGCTCAATTACGCAGAATTACCACCGATAACGCGCAGATTAATCTGGTGACGCAGGATGTTACCTCGAACGATCTGGTGACGTTATACGGCACAACATTTAACTCCAGCGGACTGAAAATGCGCGGTAACTTACGCAGCAAGAACGCCGAGCTGATTGAAAAGGTTAGAACCTCTTATGAAATTCAAAACAAACAAACTCAGCCTTAATCTTATGCTTGCCGGCTCGCTGCTGGCCGCCAGCATTCCGGCTTTCGCCGTCACGGGCGATACCGAACAGCCTATTCATATTGACTCGGATCAACAGTCGCTGGATATGCAAGGCAACGTCGTGACCTTTACGGGCAACGTGGTGATGACCCAGGGCACGATTAAGATCAACGCCGATAAAGTCGTGGTTACCCGCCCTGGCGGCGAACAGGGGAAAGAGGTGATCGACGGTTACGGCAATCCGGCCACCTTCTACCAGATGCAGGACAACGGTAAGCCGGTGAAAGGCCACGCTTCCCATATGCATTACGAGCTGGCGAAAGATTTTGTGGTGCTGACCGGCAACGCTTATCTGGAGCAGCTTGACAGCAACATTACCGGCGACAAAATCACCTACCTGGTGAAAGAGCAGAAAATGCAGGCCTTCAGCGAGAAAGGCAAACGCGTCACCACCGTTCTGGTGCCGTCGCAGTTGCAAGACAAAAACAAAGGCCAGACTCCGGCGCAAAAGAAGAGTAACTAATTCGTTATGGCAACATTAACTGCAAAGAATCTGGCGAAGGCCTATAAAGGCCGTCGCGTAGTGGAAGATGTCAGTCTGACCGTTAACTCCGGGGAGATTGTCGGGCTGCTCGGTCCAAACGGCGCGGGTAAAACCACCACCTTTTATATGGTCGTCGGTATCGTGCCGCGTGACGCGGGCAATATCATCATCGATGATGAAGATATCAGTCTGCTGCCGCTGCACGCGCGCGCGCGCCGCGGTATCGGCTATTTGCCGCAGGAAGCCTCTATTTTCCGCCGTCTCAGCGTATTTGATAACCTGATGGCGGTACTGCAAATTCGTGACGATTTGACCGCAGAACAGCGAGAAGACCGCGCCAACGAGCTGATGGAAGAGTTTCATATTGAGCATCTGCGCGACAGTATGGGACAGGCGCTGTCCGGTGGTGAACGCCGTCGTGTAGAAATAGCCCGCGCGTTGGCCGCTAATCCCAAATTTATCCTGCTGGATGAACCGTTTGCCGGCGTTGACCCGATTTCCGTTATCGACATCAAACGCATTATCGAGCATCTGCGCGATAGCGGGCTCGGCGTGCTGATCACCGACCATAACGTCCGTGAGACGCTGGCAGTCTGTGAACGCGCCTATATCGTGAGCCAGGGCCACCTTATTGCCCACGGTACGCCGACAGAAATCCTGCAAGACGAACACGTTAAGCGTGTATATCTTGGGGAAGACTTCAGACTCTGATAGGGTAGAGGGCTATGCTGCTCTAGCGGGAGAAAACGACTCTGAATATGAAGCAAGGTTTGCAACTCAGGCTTAGCCAACAACTGGCGATGACGCCTCAGCTACAACAGGCCATCCGTCTGTTGCAGTTGTCTACGCTGGAACTTCAGCAGGAACTCCAGCAAGCGCTGGAAAATAACCCGCTGCTTGAGCAAACCGATCTTCATGACGAAATCGACACTCAGCAACCTCAGGATAACGATCCTCTCGATACCGCCGACGCGCTCGAACAAAAAGAGATGCCGGAAGAGCTGCCGCTTGACGCCAGTTGGGATGAAATTTACACCGCCGGGACGCCGTCCGGCCCCAGCGGCGATTATATCGACGATGAGCTGCCCGTCTATCAGGGCGAAACGACGCAGTCGTTGCAGGATTATCTGATGTGGCAGGTTGAGCTAACGCCCTTCTCGGACACCGATCGCGCTATTGCGACATCCATTGTCGACGCGGTAGATGATACCGGTTATCTCACCGTATCCCTGGACGAAATTCGCGAAAGCATGGGCGATGTAGAGGTGGATCTCGATGAGGTTGAAGCCGTTCTGAAGCGCATTCAGCGTTTTGATCCGGTAGGCGTCGCGGCAAAAGATCTTCGCGACTGTCTGCTGATCCAGCTTTCACAATTCGACAAATCCACGCCGTGGCTGGAAGAGGCGCGGCTTATTATCTGCGATCACCTTGATCTGCTGGCCAACCACGATTTCCGCACGTTGATGCGCGTTACCCGACTAAAAGAAGAGGTGCTGAAAGAGGCGGTAAACCTGATTCAGTCGCTCGATCCCAGACCCGGTCAATCGATCCAGACCGGTGAGCCGGAGTACGTTATCCCGGATGTGCTGGTACGCAAGCATAACGGTCGCTGGACGGTGGAGCTTAATAGCGACAGTATTCCCCGTTTACAGATTAACCAGCACTATGCCGCCATGTGCAATAGCGCGCGCAACGATGCCGACAGCCAGTTCATCCGCAGTAATTTACAGGATGCGAAGTGGCTGATAAAAAGCCTTGAAAGCCGCAACGACACGCTGCTGCGCGTCAGTCGCTGCATCGTCGAGCAACAGCAAGCCTTTTTTGAACAGGGCGAAGAATATATGAAACCGATGGTACTGGCGGATATCGCCCAGGCCGTCGAGATGCACGAATCCACTATATCCCGCGTGACCACGCAGAAGTATTTGCACAGCCCGCGCGGTATTTTTGAACTCAAATATTTCTTTTCCAGCCACGTCAATACCGAAGGCGGAGGCGAAGCCTCTTCCACCGCGATTCGCGCGCTGGTGAAGAAGTTAATTGCGGCGGAAAACCCCGCGAAACCACTGAGCGACAGCAAGTTAACCTCTCTGCTGTCAGAACAAGGTATCATGGTGGCGCGCCGCACTGTTGCGAAGTACCGAGAGTCTTTATCCATTCCGCCGTCAAACCAACGCAAACAGCTGGTTTGACCCAACCGATAAGGAAGACACTATGCAGCTCAATATCACCGGACATAATGTCGAAATTACTGAAGCCCTGCGTGAATTTGTGACGACAAAATTCGCCAAACTTGAACAGTATTTTGAGCGGATTAATCAGGTATACGTGGTGTTGAAAGTGGAGAAGGTCACGCATATCTCGGATGCGACGCTACACGTTAACGGCGGCGAAATTCACGCCAGCGCGGAAGGCCAGGATATGTATGCCGCCATTGACGGCTTGATTGATAAACTGGCAAGGCAGTTAACCAGGCATAAAGATAAACTGAAACAACACTAATTGTCCGGGCAGTTAGCCAGTGCAGGACGGCCTGTTGTGTGACACAACGGGCCATTTGTACAGTTAGCGCTCCGAACCTGGCCATCAACCTGACAGGACAGGTTCTTAGGTGAAATTATGATAAATAACGATACGACTCTACAACTGAGCAGTGTACTTAACCAGGAGTGTACGCGTAGCGGCGTTCATTGTCAGAGTAAGAAACGCGCGCTGGAAATCATCAGCGAACTGGCGGCAAAACAGCTCAGTTTACCTCCTCAGGTCGTGTTTGAAGCCATTCTGACACGCGAAAAAATGGGCAGTACCGGTATTGGTAATGGTATCGCCATCCCGCACGGGAAACTGGAAGAAGATACCTTACGCGCCGTCGGCGTGTTCGTTCAGCTCGAAACGCCGATCGCGTTCGACGCCATCGATAACCAGCCGGTCGATCTCCTCTTCGCCCTGCTGGTGCCCGCCGATCAAACTAAAACGCATCTGCACACGCTGTCGCTGGTGGCGAAACGTCTGGCGGATAAAACGATCTGCCGCCGCCTGCGCGCGGCGCTGAATGATGAAGAGCTGTATCAAATCATTACTGACACCGAAGGTGAGCAGAATGAGGCATAACAACTCAATGGCATTTCTTTCTGTCGTTGTGAGGAGAAACGGTACATGGTACTGATGATCGTCAGCGGGCGTTCCGGATCAGGTAAATCTGTCGCTCTGCGCGCGCTGGAAGATATGGGATTTTACTGCGTGGATAACCTCCCCGTCGTGCTGTTGCCCGATCTGGCGCGAACGCTGGCCGATCGCCAGATTTCCGCCGCCGTCAGCATTGATGTGCGCAATATGCCTGAATCACCTGAGATTTTTGAACAGGCGATGAATAATCTGCCTGGCGCTTTCTCGCCGCAATTGCTGTTTCTTGATGCCGACCGCAATACCTTGATTCGCCGCTACAGCGACACGCGCCGTTTGCATCCGCTTTCCAGCAAAAACCTTTCTTTAGAGAGTGCGATCGATAAAGAGAGTGACTTGCTGGAGCCGTTACGCTCACGTGCGGATCTGATCGTCGACACTTCAGAAATGTCCGTCCATGAGCTGGCGGAGATGCTGCGTACCCGGCTGTTGGGCAAACGCGAGCGCGAACTGACGATGGTATTTGAGTCCTTCGGCTTTAAACATGGTATCCCGATTGATGCGGACTATGTGTTTGATGTCCGCTTTCTGCCCAACCCGCACTGGGATCCAAAACTGCGCCCCATGACCGGGCTTGATAAGCCGGTAGCCGCGTTTCTTGACCGACACACAGAAGTTCACAATTTTATCTATCAGACTCGCAGCTATCTTGAGCTATGGTTACCGATGCTGGAGACCAACAACCGCAGCTACCTTACCGTCGCTATCGGTTGTACCGGCGGGAAACACCGTTCGGTGTATATTGCAGAACAGCTGGCAGACTACTTCCGCTCGCGCGGTAAAAATGTCCAGTCTCGCCATCGCACGCTGGAAAAACGCAAAACATGACCGTAAAGCAAACTGTTGAAGTCACCAATAAGCTGGGCATGCATGCCCGGCCTGCCATGAAGCTTTTCGAACTGATGCAGGGTTTTGACGCCGAGGTGCTATTACGCAATGACGAAGGCACCGAAGCGGAAGCAAATAGCGTCATCGCTCTGTTAATGCTCGACTCCGCCAAAGGGCGTCAGATCGAAATTGAAGCCACCGGCCCGCAAGAAGTTGAAGCGCTGGCGGCGGTTATCGCGCTGTTCAATTCCGGCTTTGACGAAGACTAAACCTCCCCCTCTATACCCTATTTTCCCCCAACGCCGTCCCGGTATTTGATGACAGTCACCCCAAAACCGGGCGTGTTACGCCTGCCTGCCACTTGTCCCGCAGCCCCACCCTTTCGTAAGATTTGTACATTTCGTGCGCTTTACCTATGCATAAAAACATTAAGAAAACCTTAAAAAATTTCGTTTAGGTTTTGTTTAAGTTCTTTGTCCATACTAAATTTATGTGAATAAATTTTTCCAGGACTTGCCATGATCTTCTTATCCAAACAGACTCCGCTGGGCGCCGGTCGACATCGTAAATGCTATACGCATCCGGATAATGCCCGGCGTTGCATAAAAGTCATTTACAACCGTGACCACGGCGGTGATAAAGAGATTCGGCGTGAACTGAGCTACTATGCGCATCTGTCCCGCTATCTGACAGACTGGAGCGCTATCCCCCGTTATTACGGCACGGTAGAAACCGATTGCGGCACCGGCTATGTCTACGACATGATTACCGATTTCAACGGCGCGCCCTCTATTACCCTGACCGAGTTCGCCGCGCAATGTCGTTATGAAGAGGATGTCGCTGTCCTGCGGCGGCTACTGAAAAAACTGAAACGTTACCTGCTGGATAACCATATTGTGACGATGTCGCTGAAGCCGCAAAACATCCTGTGCCAGCGTATCAGCGAGTCAGAAGTGGTTCCGGTGGTTTGCGACAATCTGGGGGAAAGTACCTTTATCCCGCTGGCGACCTGGTCAACATGGTGCTGTGAACGCAAACTGGAGAGAGTGTGGCAGCGGTTTATCGCCCAGCCTGCGCTGGCCGTTGCCCTGGAGAGGGGCGCGCAGCCAAAAGACAAGAAACGGCTGGCGCTTACTTCTCACGAAGCTTAATGGCCTGTACTTATCAGGCCTGGACGACACAGATCGCAGGCCGGATAAGGCGTTCGCGCCGCCAATCGGCAAAATTAATTAAGCTGGTTGCGCGTCATAAAAGATTCCCCGCCCAGTTGGCGCATCTGGCGCATAATCCACGCCTGCCGGCTACGCACATAGCCAGAAGGCGCATTCGCCTTATAGCGAATCGGGTTAGGCAGCACGGCCGCCAGTAACGCGGCTTCGGACATATTTAAGCGGCTGGCGGGTTTATGAAAATACCGTTGTGCCGCAGCCTCCACGCCAAAAATACCATCGCCAAACTCCGCGATATTCAGATAAACCGTGAGGATGCGCTTTTTGCTCCAGACAGTTTCAATGCCCAGCGTTAGCCCAGCCTCCAGACCTTTGCGCAGCCAACTGCGTCCATCCCATAAAAAGAGATTTTTCGCCGTTTGCTGCGAAAGCGTAGAGGCGCCGCGAATACGGCTCTCATTCCGCTCATTATGCGCCAGCGCTTTTTCAATCGCCGGAACATCAAAGCCCCAGTGCTCAGGGAACTTCTGGTCTTCCGCCGCAATTACCGCCAGCCCCATCCACGGCGAGATATCCGCCATACTGACCCAGTCAGAATGCGCCACATAACCGAACTCTCCACTCAGCCAGGCGCTAATCTGCCGTTCCGCCATCACCGCCGAAAAAGGCACCGGAACCACGCTAAACAGCGCAATGCCGCCGCCCCAAAAGACGGCGAGCGCAGCAAGGATACGTAAAAGTAGACGGCGCAAAAACCTTAACGGCGCGATGCGTCGTTTGCTCATTCCGCCAGAACCAGCACGCGCGACACTAATTTATCAATGCCGCTTGCCGCCTGGGCGATATCCTGCGCCAGCATATAGGCAGGGGTGGTCACGACCTTGTTATCCTCGTCCACAACGATATCATCAACCGGGCAAGGTACGTGTTCGGCGCCCATCTCTTCAAGTACTTCAGCGGTATCAATATCCGTCCCTATTGTCAGACGTAGCGGGAAGTCAAAGATTTTCGGCAACATTGCGGGCGCGATACAGATGAATCCCAGCGGCTTGCCGGACTGGTGCATGGCCTTCGCCAGCGCGACGACATCGCTATCCACCCGGCATTCGCTCCCCTGGCTGGCGAAATTACTCAGGTTCTTCGCCGCGCCGAAACCGCCGGGCACAATGAGCGCATCCAGTTCCTCTGGCTGAGCCTGGGACAGGGGACGAATATCGCCCCGCGTAATACGCGCCGCCTCAATCAGAACGTTACGCGTTTCAGCCATCGCTTCGCCGGTCAGGTGATTAATAACATCCGCTTGTGGTTTATCCGGCGCGAAGCAGACAGCCTGCGCGCCGCTGCGGGCAATGGCCAACAGCGTCAGAACGGCCTCATGAATTTCGGCGCCGTCATAGACGCCGCATCCGCTGAGCACTACGCCAATTTTTTTCATGGTGAACATCCTCCTGCAACCGACTCAAGCCCATTAATAATTTTGATTAAAATGCTACGCTTCACACATTTAAATGATTCATGTAACAAATCATTTAGGATTTGCTATCTTAACTGCGTGCGGCCTGAAAACAGGACTGCGCCTTTGACATCATCATAATAAGCACGGCGCAGCCACGATTTCCCTGGTGTTGGCGCAGTATTCGCGCACCCCGGTCAAACCGGGGTCATTTTTTTTCCGCGTTTGCCACCCAGGCTTTCAGCACCGCGACATCGTGCTGCCACTCCTGCTTCATCTCTTCAATCCATTCCGCGACATTATCTTCCCAGGCGGGAAGATCCGGCGACTGGATTTGCTGGCCAAGTTGTTGCAGATGACGCAGCCCTACCGAACCGGCGGCGCCTTTAATCTTATGCCCTTCCTCAACGACGCCTTTTTTGTCACGCGCCGTCAGATTGGACTCCAGCACGCTTAAATAGCCAGGCATCATTTTTTCAAACACCGCGAGACCGTCGGTAATCAATTTAGGCCCGACCAACTCGATGTATTGTTCCAGCATCGGGATATCCAGCAGCGCTTGCGCTTTATCGCTCTCTTCAGGCGTCACGGTACTCTCCTCTTTATCGGTGGCATCCCAGAATTTTTTAATCATCGCGGTTAAGGCCGGCACCGACAGCGGCTTACTCAGCACATCGTCCATACCAGCGTCCAGATACTCTTTTTTATCTTTCAGAACGTTAGCCGTAAGCGCTACCAGCGGCGGTAAATCTTCTCGCGTGTGGCGACGGGTCAGTTCTCTGGCGATATCCAGACCCGTCATATCCGGTAGCTGAATATCTAGTAAGACCAGGTCATATTCGCCCGGCGCGAACATCTCCAGCGCCGCCTTGCCGGTCATCGCGACATCCACGCTGTTCCCCAGTTTTTCCAGTACCGAACGCGCTACGATCACGTTCAGTTCAATATCTTCGACCAGCAGAACATGCAGCGCGGGCAGCGGCATGTCGTCTTCATCAAAGGCGTCCTCCACCTCTTCCGCCACCGCTGGCGCATGAACCGTTAGCGTAAAGGTCGATCCTTTGCCCGGCAGACTGGAGACGGTAATATCGCCGCCCATATTTTTCGCCAGCCGACGGGAGACCGCCAGCCCGATACCGGTACCCGTCGCCGGCTTACCGCCATGACTGTCTTTCACCTGATAATACATGGCGAAAATTTTATCCTGCTCATCCTGCGGAATGCCGATCCCGGAATCTTCCACTTCAAAGTGCAGCATGTCGCCTTCATCATAGCGCGCCCGCACCGTCACCTGGCCCTGCTGAGTAAACTTCACCGCATTGCTGATCAAATTCCATAAAATCTGGCGCAGACGCGTTCCGTCGGTAATAACTTTGTGCGGCAGCGGCAGCGTCGGCTCAAGCACAAAACGTAGCCCTTTTTGCTGCGCCTGCAAACCGGAAAGGTTTTCCAGATCGGCCATAAAGCTGGTGAAATCAACCGGTTGGTTATCAAGCTGAACCTTACGCCGCTCCATCTTATCCATATCAATGATATCATTGAAAATATTGCCTAACGTCACGGCGGAGACATGGATTGTCTTAAGGTATTTTTCCTGTTCGGCGGTGAGATCGGTATCCAGCAGGATGCGGCTTAAACCGACGATGCCGTTAAGCGGGGTGCGCAGCTCATGACTGATGGTAGAGATAAACGTGGTCTTGTCGCGGCTGGCGCGCTCCAGCGCGTCCTGATAACGCTTACGTTCGGTAATATCACGGCCAAATCCCATCAGGCCATGACGTTTACCGACACGGTCGTAATAAGGCACTTTACGAATTTCAAAGCAGGCTTTTCGTCCGTCCGGGTAATCCAGCCACTGTTCGTAGGTCAGGGAGACGTTATGGCGGAATACTTTTTCATCGGTTTCAATGACTTTCTCCGCCGCTTCGGGAGAGTACACATCTTCCGGCTTCAAATGCACCAGCTGTTTTTCGCTCTTGCCGGTTAGCAATTCCATTGCGCGGTTACAGCCGGAAAATTCTTTATCCTCATTACGATAAAAAACCAAATCCGGCGAGGCGTCCAGAAAGGAGCGCAGAAAAGAGGATTGCTGTTCTAGCTGGATTTGCGCTTCTTCACGCTCTTTAATTTCTACTTTTAGCTGTTCAAATGTCTCATGCAGCTCCGCTTCCGCTTTTTCGCGATCGGCAATTTCCTGATTAAGCTGGGCAATATTGTCCTTCAACTGTACGTTAAGCTTGAGATCGCGCTCGCGCATCTCCTCCAGCTTTTGCACCAAACGCGACAGTCGCTGCCTTGACTCTTCCAGTTGTTCAACAACAACGGATAAGAAATAGACCGCCCAGGGCGTAATTAACAGGCCAAAAAAGATGGAGCGAATGACGTCGATACTTTCAACCTGACCATGCAGCACCATGGTCACCGCCATCTGCACGACAATCGCCAGCACCACCAATGCCAACGCCAGGAGCATGGAAAAGCGCACCAGACCCAATTTCATCATCAGGTCGACATAGTATTGCGCCAGCATACGAATTTGCTTCATAGAGGATTCCTTCACCACAACTTCGCACATAATACCCAATTATGGGAACCGCGTTGAATATTGTGCGAAATATGCGTAGCGCCCCTCATCACGCTACGCTACAGGTGGTATCCAGGGACGGGCCAGCGCAGAGCCCTGTACGCCATGCTCATTCAGGTATTTGTCCAGCTCAACCATCCCCGTCCAGCGATTCTCACACCACAGCGGGGCAAGCAGCGTCGGACGGCGAGCGCTGGCTGAAATCCGGTGATAAATTATCTCCGGCGGCGTATGACGAATCATCTCACCTGCCGTTAGCGTGTAGTCTTCCAGTTCGATGCCGTTCAGCCGCCCCGCTTCCCAGGCTTTGGCCATCGTACTGCCTTTCACAATATGTAGCGGATGCAGTTTAATACCGTCTACGCCCGTCTCCACCACACGCTCCATGGTTTGCAGGCATTCTGCCTGCCCTTCTCCCGGCAGCCCCACAATCAGATGCGCGCACACTTTCAGCCCGCGCTCCCGGGCAATCCGGGTGGTACGCTGATAGCAGGCGAAGTCATGCCCGCGGTTAATTCGGTGCAGGGTTTTATCGTGCGCGGTTTGCAATCCCAGTTCCAGCCACACCTCGTAGCCTTGATCTTTATATTCACACAGTAAATCTACTACTGCCTGAGGGACGCAATCCGGACGCGTACCGACACATAACCCGACGATACTGGCCTGGCTGACCGCCTGTTGATACATGGAACGCAGCACCTGCACTTCCGCAAAGGTGCTGGTGTAGGCCTGGAAATAGGCCAGATAGCGTTTAGCGCGGTTCACCAGATGCGCCTGATGCGCAAGCTGCTCGGCAATCGAATGATGCTGCTGCGCCTCATCGGCAAAAGAGGCGACATTACAGAAGGTGCAACCGCCACGCCCGATGGTACCGTCGCGATTAGGGCAGCTAAAACCGCCATGAAGCGTCAGCTTATGAACCTTTTGCCCATACCGACGTAAAAGATCCCCACCAAACATATTGACTAATTTCTGTAACTGCATAATCTGATAGACCGCCTCTTAAAAAGAGGCCAAAGCCTGCCATTTTTAGTCTCCTTTGGCGATGACCTGGATCAATCGTCCCGGAAGGCTTTTATCCATTGCATAATCAAGCAAAATAAACGATATTTCATTCATAATCCCGCTGATGATTTTTCCTGATATTCCCCTCTTTTTTCAGCGTTTGCTGGGTCATCGATAAAAACAGTAGCATTCAATACTGCTCACGCTTAAAACAGCATAAAATGCCAAGATTTTTGAAAAAGCAAGGTCAGATAACGTCTGGCGAGCGGCTCTTATAGTGAGACAGATCACAGGCTTTCTGCCGCTCCGTATTAGCAGCCACTCTATAAAAAACCTTTTAATTTCAATATATTCAAAAAGTTATCTGTGCTACAGCACACTTTTGCATAAATCAGTTTGCCATTTGACCTGGGTGTGGATTCCCGATAAGTTGGGGATCCGCTGGAAGCTTTCTGGATGAGCCGTCTGCTCATCATATTTATGCAGTAATTGAGATTCCCTCTTAACCGTATTTACCAATGCGCAAAGGACACAAAGAGGGCGAATGCGAGGTAAGCGTATGATGCGCCAGCCCCGTCGCCATGCTCTTGCTGTGCCCGCGCGCCGTCGGTTGGGAGAGCGTCCCGTAGAGCCTGGGGAGGTTCACTGATATGTTGTACGATAAATCCCTTGAGAAGGATAACTGTGGTTTCGGCCTGATCGCCCACATAGAAGGCGAACCTAGCCACAAGGTAGTGCGTACCGCCATACACGCGCTGGCCCGGATGCAGCACCGTGGGGCGATCCTTGCCGACGGTAAAACCGGCGACGGTTGCGGCTTGCTGTTACAAAAACCTGACCGTTTCTTTCGCATCGTGGCCGAAGAGCGCGGCTGGCGCTTAGCCAAAAACTACGCCGTCGGGATGATCTTTTTGAATAAAGATCCTGAACTGGCCGCCGCGTCACGCCATATTGTCGAAGAAGAATTACAGCAGGAAACCCTGTCGATTGTCGGCTGGCGCGATGTGCCAACCAATGAAGGCGTGCTCGGTGAAATCGCCCTCTCCTCCCTGCCGCGTATTGAGCAGATTTTTGTCAACGCTCCGGCGGGCTGGCGTCCGCGCGATATGGAGCGCCGTCTGTTTATCGCCCGCCGACGTATTGAAAAACGTCTGCAGGACGACAAAGATTTCTACGTATGCAGCCTGTCGAATCTGGTCAACATTTATAAAGGTCTGTGTATGCCGGCGGATCTGCCGCGCTTCTACTTGGATCTTGCGGATCTGCGTCTGGAATCGGCCATCTGCCTGTTCCACCAGCGCTTTTCCACTAACACCGTGCCGCGTTGGCCGCTGGCGCAGCCGTTCCGCTACCTGGCGCATAACGGCGAGATTAACACCATCACCGGCAACCGCCAGTGGGCGCGCGCCCGTACCTATAAATTCCAGACGCCGCTGATCCCGGATTTACAGTCCGCTGCGCCGTTTGTTAACGAAACCGGTTCGGATTCCAGCTCGCTGGACAACATGCTGGAACTGCTGCTGGCAGGCGGGATGGACATCATCCGCGCCATGCGCCTGTTGGTGCCGCCCGCCTGGCAGAACAACCCCGATATGGACCAGGATCTGCGCGCCTTCTTTGACTTTAACTCCATGCATATGGAGCCGTGGGACGGTCCGGCAGGCATCGTGATGTCCGACGGGCGCTTCGCCGCCTGTAACCTTGACCGTAACGGCCTGCGCCCGGCACGCTATGTCATTACCAAAGACAAGCTGATCACCTGCGCCTCCGAAGTCGGTATCTGGGACTATCAGCCGGATGAAGTGGTCGAGAAAGGCCGCGTCGGTCCAGGCGAGCTGATGGTGATCGACACCCGCGGCGGACGTATTCTGCATTCCGCGGAAACCGATGACGATCTGAAAAGCCGCCATCCGTATAAAGCGTGGATGGAAAAGAATGTTCGCCGTCTGGTGCCGTTTGAAGAGCTGCCTGATGAAGAAGTCGGTAGCCGCGAACTGGACGATGACCTGCTCGCCAGCTATCAAAAACAGTTTAACTACAGCGCCGAAGAGCTGGACTCGGTTATCCGCGTTTTGGGCGAAAACGGCCAGGAAGCCGTCGGTTCAATGGGCGACGATACCCCCTTTGCCGTGCTCTCCAGCCAGCCGCGTATTATTTACGACTACTTCCGCCAGCAGTTCGCGCAGGTCACTAACCCGCCTATCGACCCGCTGCGTGAAGCGCACGTCATGTCGCTCGCCACCAGCATCGGTCGCGAAATGAACGTCTTCTGCGAAGCGGAAGGTCAGGCCCATCGCCTGAGTTTTAAATCGCCAATTCTGCTGTACTCCGATTTCAAACAGCTCACCACCATGAGCGAGCATCACTACCGCGCCGACTGGCTTGATATTACCTTTGATGTCACCGAAACCACACTGGACGCGACGGTTAAAGCGCTGTGCGATAAAGCGGAACAGATGGTGCGTAACGGTACCGTGCTGCTGGTCCTCTCGGATCGCAATATCGGTAAGAATCGCCTGCCGGTCCCCGCGCCGATGGCGGTGGGCGCGGTGCAGACTCGTCTGGTAGAACAAAGCCTGCGCTGCGACGCCAACATCATCGTAGAAACCGGAAGCGCCCGCGATCCGCATCACTTTGCGGTACTGCTCGGCTTTGGCGCAACGGCCATCTATCCGTACCTGGCCTACGAAACGCTGGGGCGTCTGATTGATACCCAGGCCATCGCCAAAAACTACCGTACCGTGATGCAGAACTACCGTAACGGCATCAACAAGGGGCTGTACAAGATTATGTCCAAAATGGGCATTTCGACCATTGCCTCTTACCGTTGCTCCAAACTATTTGAAGCGGTCGGACTGCACGATGATGTGGTAAACCTGTGCTTCCAGGGAGTGGTCAGCCGTATCGGCGGCGCGAGCTTTGATGACTTCCAGCAGGATCTGCTGAATCTCTCCAAACGCGCCTGGCTGGCGCGCAAACCCATTAGCCCGGGCGGCCTGCTGAAGTACGTCCACGGCGGCGAATATCACGCCTATAACCCGGATGTCGTGCGTACCCTGCAACAGGCGGTACAGAGCGGCGAGTACAGCGATTATCAGGAATACGCCAAACTGGTCAATGAGCGTCCGGCGGCAACGCTGCGCGATCTGCTGGCGATACATCCAGACGGCGAGGCGGTGACTATTGACGAGGTTGAACCCGCCAGTGAGCTGTTTAAACGCTTTGATACCGCAGCCATGTCTATCGGCGCATTAAGTCCGGAAGCGCACGAAGCGCTGGCGGAAGCGATGAACAGCCTCGGCGGCAACTCCAACTCCGGCGAAGGCGGCGAAGACCCGGCGCGCTACGGCACCAATAAAGTGTCGCGTATCAAGCAGGTGGCTTCCGGCCGTTTTGGCGTGACGCCAGCGTACCTGGTCAATGCCGATGTGATTCAGATTAAAGTCGCGCAGGGCGCGAAACCGGGCGAAGGCGGTCAGTTGCCGGGGGATAAAGTCACTCCGTATATCGCTAAACTGCGTTATTCAGTGCCGGGCGTGACGCTGATCTCCCCGCCGCCGCACCACGATATCTACTCTATCGAGGACTTAGCGCAGCTCATTTTCGACCTCAAGCAGGTCAACCCGAAGGCGATGATCTCCGTGAAGCTGGTGTCCGAACCGGGCGTTGGCACCATCGCGACCGGCGTGGCGAAAGCCTATGCGGATCTGATTACTATCGCCGGTTACGACGGCGGTACTGGCGCCAGCCCGCTCTCTTCGGTGAAATACGCTGGCTGCCCGTGGGAACTCGGACTTGTTGAAACCCAGCAGGCGCTGGTCGCCAACGGTCTGCGTCACAAGATTCGTCTGCAGGTGGACGGCGGTCTGAAAACCGGCGTCGACATCATTAAAGCGGCGATTCTCGGTGCGGAAAGTTTCGGCTTCGGCACCGGCCCGATGGTGGCGCTGGGCTGTAAATATCTGCGTATCTGCCACCTGAATAACTGCGCAACCGGCGTAGCGACGCAGGATGAAAAACTGCGTAAGAACCACTATCACGGCCTGCCGTTCAAAGTGACCAACTACTTTGAATTTATCGCCCGCGAAGTGCGCGAGCTGATGGCTTCGCTTGGCGTGACCCGCCTGGTGGATTTGATTGGCCGCACCGACCTGCTGAAAGAGCTGGAGGGCTTTACGGCGAAACAGCAGAAGCTGGCGCTGTCTCGTCTACTGGAAACCGCTGAACCTCATCCGGGTAAAGCGCTGTACTGCACCGAGAATAACCCGCCGTTTGATAACGGCGTGCTGAATGCGCAACTGTTGCAGCAGGCGAAACCGTTTATCGATGCGCGCCAGAGCAAAACCTTCTGGTTCGACATCCGCAACACCGATCGTTCCGTCGGCGCGTCGCTTTCCGGCTACATCGCACAGACCCACGGCGATCAGGGGCTGGCTTCCGATCCGATTAAAGCGCACTTCAGCGGTACCGCAGGCCAGAGCTTTGGCGTGTGGAACGCGGGCGGCGTGGAGTTATATCTGACTGGCGATGCCAACGACTATGTCGGTAAAGGTATGGCAGGCGGTTTGATCGCCATCAGACCGCCGGTAGGTTCCGCCTTCCTCAGCCATAAAGCCAGCATTATCGGCAACACCTGCCTGTATGGAGCAACCGGTGGTCGTCTGTACGCAGCGGGCCGCGCGGGCGAACGTTTCGGCGTGCGTAACTCCGGGGCGATTACCGTAGTAGAGGGTATCGGCGACAACGGCTGTGAATACATGACCGGCGGCATCGTCTGCGTGCTGGGTAAAACCGGCGTTAACTTCGGCGCGGGAATGACCGGCGGCTTCGCCTATGTGCTGGACGAAGATGGCGAATTCCGTAAACGCGTGAACCCGGAACTGGTAGAAGTACTGGACGTTGATTCGCTGGCTATCCACGAAGAGCATCTGCGCGGCCTGATCACCGAGCACGTGCAACATACTGGTTCGCAACGCGGCGAAGAGATCCTGTCCAGGTGGTCAAGCTTCTCAACCCAATTCGCGTTAGTTAAGCCCAAGTCCAGCGATGTCAAAGCCCTGTTGGGCCACCGTAGTCGTAGTGCGGCAGAATTGCGCGTGCAGGCGCAGTAAGGAATTGAAATGAGCCAGAATGTTTATCAATTTATCGACCTGCAGCGCGTTGATCCGCCGAAAAAACCGCTGAAGATCCGTAAGATCGAATTTGTTGAAATCTACGAACCGTTTTCTGAAGGTCAGGCGAAAGCCCAGGCGGATCGCTGTTTGTCCTGCGGTAACCCCTACTGCGAGTGGAAATGTCCGGTACATAACTACATCCCGAACTGGCTGAAACTGGCTAATGAAGGGCGTATTTTTGAGGCGGCTGAGCTATCGCACCAGACCAACACCCTGCCGGAAGTGTGTGGCCGCGTCTGCCCGCAGGACCGCCTGTGTGAAGGCTCCTGTACGCTGCACGATGAGTTCGGCGCGGTGACCATCGGTAACATTGAGCGCTATATCAACGATAAAGCGTTCGAAATGGGCTGGCGCCCGGATATGACCGGCGTGCGCCAGACGGACAAACGGGTAGCGATTATCGGCGCAGGTCCGGCAGGGCTGGCGTGCGCCGACGTGCTGACCCGCAACGGCGTGAAGGCGGTAGTCTTTGATCGCCATCCGGAAATCGGCGGCCTGCTGACCTTCGGTATTCCAGCTTTCAAACTGGAAAAAGAGGTGATGACCCGCCGTCGCGAGATCTTCACCGGCATGGGTATTGAGTTCAAACTTAATACCGAAGTGGGCCGCGACGTCGAACTTGACGAGCTGTTGAAAGAGTACGACGCGGTATTCCTTGGCGTCGGCACCTATCAGTCGATGCGCGGCGGGCTGGAAAATGAAAATGCGGACGGCGTATTCGACGCTCTGCCGTTCCTGATCGCCAATA
The DNA here is from genome assembly GCF_046550835.1 of Salmonella sp. SAL04196. NCBI lineage: Bacteria > Pseudomonadati > Pseudomonadota > Gammaproteobacteria > Enterobacterales > Enterobacteriaceae > Salmonella > Salmonella sp. SAL04196. The sequence continues at coordinate 65,994 of NZ_JBGDXE010000009.1, read as the reverse complement.
CGAAGCAGATCATGGGGTTTGGCGAAACCAGCGACGAACCATATGTCAGCATGGAAGGCAAACGCGTGGTGGTGCTGGGCGGCGGCGATACCGCAATGGACTGCGTACGTACCTCCATTCGTCAGGGCGCAACGCACGTAACCTGTGCTTATCGTCGTGATGAAGAGAACATGCCGGGTTCCAGACGCGAAGTGAAAAATGCGCGCGAGGAAGGTGTCGAATTTCAGTTTAACGTTCAACCGCTGGGCATTGAAGTCAATGCCAACGGCAAAGTGAGCGGCGTAAAAATGGTGCGCACTGAAATGGGCGAACCGGATGCCAAAGGCCGTCGGCGGGCGGAGATCGTCGCCGGTTCCGAGCATGTGGTTCCGGCTGATGCGGTGGTGATGGCGTTTGGTTTTCGTCCACACAGCATGGAATGGCTGGCGAAACACAGCGTGGAACTGGACTCGCAGGGACGAATTATCGCGCCGGAACGCAGCGATAATGCTTTCCAGACCAGCAACCCGAAAATCTTCGCCGGTGGCGACATCGTGCGCGGTTCCGATCTGGTGGTGACGGCGATTGCGGAAGGCCGTAAAGCGGCTGACGGGATTATGAACTACCTCGAAGTATAACCCTTCCGGCTCCCCGGTTAATGCCTTGTGCTGATGGCTGGGGAGCCGATATTCCTCTCCTCAATATCTCTCCTGCCGATTCTGGAAACCCGCTCGTAAATCGAGATGTAATGCCATGTAAAATCCGTTCATGGATTGATCCGTTTACGCCTGAAGCGTATTGATAGCGTTCTAATTTCACAATGAAACTATCACGTAAGGGATGACATGACGAATCCAACTTTAGCGCCACAGTCTGATGAATATCAGCAAATTCATAACGGAATTGTTCAACTGCTGGATACAGCGCGGACACAAACCGTTCGCAGCATCAACACCATCATGACAGCAACCTATTGGGAAATGGGTCGACGCATTGTTGAATTTGAACAAGGCGGTGAAGCCAGAGCTGCTTATGGTGAACAGCTAATTGATCGTTTATCACAGGATTTAAGCCAAAGATATAAACGAGGTTTTTCTGCCAGTAATCTATGGCAATTTAAAAAGTTTTATCTTTATTTTCAAAAAATTGAGATTCTCCAGACAGTGTCTGGAGAATCTCTCCATTTGGCGCAACTGGCTAAATCTTTCCCACTCCCCTGGTCGGCGTATGTCCGCCTCTTGTCGGTAAAAAATCCCAATGCCCGCACTTTTTACGAGAAAGAGACGCTACGTAACGGCTGGTCAGTTAGGCAGCTCGACAGGCAAATCGCGACGCAGTTTTACGAACGAACGCTACTGTCCCACGACAAATCCGCCATGTTGCAGCAGCCTGCACCCGCCGAGCCAAACGTTTTGCCGGAGCAAGCCATACGCGACCCGTTCATTCTGGAATTTCTTAACCTGAAGGACGAGTATTCCGAATCAGATCTCGAAGACGCGCTGCTCAGCCACCTGATGGACTTTATGCTGGAGCTCGGTGACGATTTTGCTTTTGTTGGCCGTCAACGCCGACTACGCATAGACGATAGCTGGTTCCGCGTCGATCTGCTGTTCTTCCATCGTCGCTTGCGCTGCCTGTTGCTCGTTGACCTGAAGGTAGGCAAATTCGGTTATGCGGATGCCGGGCAGATGAATATGTACCTGAACTATGCCAAAGAGCACTGGACAATGCCTGGAGAAAACCCGCCAGTCGGCTTGGTTTTGTGCGCAGGGAAAGGCGCGGGGGAAGCGCATTACGCGCTGACTGGCCTGCCAAACACCATCATGGCGAGCGAGTACAAAGTGCAGTTGCCCGACGAAAAATTACTCACAGACGAACTTATTCGTTCGCAAACCATGCTGGAAACTCAACTCACTCGCGGTGGTTCACGGACAACGGAGAAAAACTAGCGAACCATTAGTGTCATGAATGATTATCAAAAAAATATCACACGAAAACGTTTGCTTTATTCTGAGAACTGTATATTATGCGGCGGATTTTTTGGGCAAAATTCATGGAGGCGTTGTGTCGCAGGACAACAATTATAGCCAGGGCCCCGTCCCTCTGGCGGCGCGGAAGGGCGTGATTCCACTGACGTTTGTCATGTTGGGTTTAACGTTTTTTTCCGCCAGTATGTGGACCGGAGGGACACTCGGCACCGGTCTTACCTATCACGATTTCTTCCTCGCAGTTCTCTTCGGTAATCTCCTCCTCGGTATCTACACTGCATTTCTTGGTTACATCGGCGCAAAAACCGGACTCTCCACCCACCTCCTTGCACGTTACTCCTTTGGCGTTAAAGGCTCATGGCTTCCCTCCTTGCTGCTTGGCGGCACACAGGTAGGCTGGTTTGGCGTTGGCGTAGCGATGTTCGCTATTCCGGTCAGTAAAGCGACGGGCATTGATGCCAATATTCTGATTGCCGTTTCGGGTCTGCTGATGACCCTGACCATTTTTTTCGGCATCTCGGCGTTGACCATTTTGTCTATCATTGCCGTACCCGCGATCGTGATTCTGGGCAGCTACTCCGTCTGGCTGGCGGTCAGCGGCGTGGGTGGGCTGGAGCATTTAAAAACGATAGTGCCGCAGACGCCGCTGGATTTTTCCAGCGCGCTGGCGCTGGTGGTGGGCTCGTTTGTCAGCGCCGGTACATTAACCGCCGACTTCGTCCGCTTCGGGCGTCATGCCAAAAGCGCCGTACTGATTGCGATGGTCGCTTTTTTCCTCGGCAACTCGCTGATGTTTATCTTTGGCGCGGCAGGCGCTGCCGCCGTCGGTCAGGCGGATATCTCTGACGTGATGATAGCGCAGGGGCTGCTGCTGCCCGCGATTGTGGTGCTCGGCCTGAATATCTGGACTACCAACGATAACGCGCTGTACGCATCGGGTCTGGGCTTCGCCAATATTACCGGTCTTTCCAGCCGCACGCTGTCGGTGGTGAACGGGATTATCGGTACCGTGTGCGCGCTGTGGCTTTATAATAATTTTGTCGGCTGGCTGACGTTCCTGTCATCTGCCATCCCACCGATTGGCGGAGTGATTATTGCCGACTATCTGTTGAACCGCCGCCGCTATGCTGACTTCAACACCGTGCGCTTTATTCCCGTTAACTGGATTGCTATTCTTTCCGTCGCGCTGGGCATCGCCGCCGGACATTATGTTCCTGGTATTGTGCCCGTCAACGCCGTACTCGGCGGCGTCTTCAGCTATATCCTGCTGAATCCACTTTTCAACCGCAGCCTTGCTAAATCACCAGAGGTCAGCCATGCAGAACAATAACATCACCATTCGTCAGGCGCGTCTGCAGGGACACGAAGGATTATGGCAGATTACGATTGAAAACGGGCGCTTTAGCCGGATTGAGCCTCAAGAAGCCGCATCGTTACCGCAGGGCGAAGTGCTTGATGCCGAAGGCGGTCTGGCTATTCCACCGTTTGTTGAGCCACATATCCACCTGGATACCACGCAAACGGCGGGTGAACCGAGCTGGAACCAGTCCGGCACACTGTTTGAAGGGATTGAGCGCTGGGCAGAACGTAAAGCAATGCTCACGCATGAAGATGTGAAAGCGCGCGCGATGCAGACCCTGAAATGGCAGATGGCTAACGGCATCCAGTACGTTCGTACTCACGTTGACGTTTCAGATCCTACGCTCACCGCGCTGAAAGCCATGCTGGAAGTGAAGCAAGAGGTTGCGCCGTGGGTAGACCTGCAAATTGTCGCCTTTCCGCAAGAAGGTATTCTGTCTTATCCCAACGGTGAAGCGCTGTTAGAGGAAGCCGTGCGTTTGGGCGCTGACGTTATTGGCGCCATTCCGCACTTTGAGTTCACGCGGGAATATGGCGTTGAATCGCTGCACAAAACCTTCGCCCTGGCGCAGAAATACGATCGCTTGATCGATGTGCACTGCGACGAAATTGATGACGAGCAGTCTCGCTTTGTCGAAACGGTCGCGGCGCTGGCGCATCGTGATGGCATGGGGTCGCGCGTGACCGCCAGCCACACCACGGCTATGCACTCGTACAACGGCGCGTATGCGTCACGCCTGTTCCGCCTGTTGAAAATGTCGGGGATTAACTTCGTCGCCAACCCGCTGGTGAATATTCATCTGCAAGGGCGGTTTGATACTTACCCGAAACGTCGTGGCGTCACGCGAGTGAAAGAGATGCTGGAAGCGGGGATCAACGTCTGCTTTGGCCATGATGACGTCTTCGATCCGTGGTATCCATTAGGCACGGCAAATATGCTGCAGGTGCTGCATATGGGGTTACACGTTTGCCAGTTGATGGGGTATGGGCAAATCAACGATGGGTTAAATCTGATCACTACCCACAGCGCAAAAACCCTGCATTTACAGGACTACAGTCTGAGCGTCGGCAATGCCGCGAATCTGGTTATCTTACCCGCTGAGAATGGATTCGATGCGGTACGTCGCCAGACGCCTGCCCGTTACTCGATTCGCCACGGGCGGGTAATTGCCGAGACGGTGCCGAGCCAGACGACGCTGCACCTGCCCCAGCCGGAAGCCGTGACGTTTAAGCGTTAACCCGTCATACCCGCGCTCTCCGGCACATTCACCACGCAGCCCGTAAGGGGCTGCGTTCGGAAGACTGCTCCGGCAAGAGATTCAGGCCGCCAGCAGACTGGCGCGTACTTTCACTACCACTTTCTTGATGTCATCCGGCTCACCCACTGCACATCCCGGTTTATGCGGTTCTCCCGGCATAAACACAGCAAACATCCCCGCTTGCAGCGTAATAGTCTGCTCGTCGACAATTTGACTACAAAGCTGGTAATCCTCTTCAACGTGCATCTCCTCGCACTGGCGAGCGGCACCGGACATCCCAAACGCAATACGCTCGACGCCGGTTAGTAGTAGCTGAATATCAATGTATTGTTCATGCAATTCCGCTTTCTTCTCGGCCGGCATTTGCGTCGTTAACTGCATTACATTCATAAAGATATTGTCGCCCTGCAATTCATAGCGCCCCGGCGCTTTCTCCTGCGGCCTTGCCGCCAGCGCGAGAGTCAAGGCATCCAGCAGTCGCGGATGCAACCCGCAAGAAGGCAACGACTGTACTTCCCCCATCATCATAATGTGTCTCCTTGAGCTAACAAAGCAGCGCCTAATAATCCTGCGTCATGCCGATAGCGAGCGGCGCTCAGCGCCACGTGATAAGGCGCAGGCTCTTGCATCAAAAACGCGCGAACCTGCTCCAGGTAACCCTCAGCTAACCCTACGCTGCCGCCAATGACCACACACTGGCAGTCGGTAATCGCTTTCACATCGGCGATCATTCGCGCTATTACCTGCGCGGATTGGCTTACCAGATGTTGCGCCTGCTGATGACCTTCGCCAGCGCGAATAAATAGGGTTTTGGCGTCGCATCCCGCCAGATCGTCCCGCGCCGCCGCGGCCATCCCTCGTCCGGAGGCGATGGCCTCTACGCAGCCAACGCGTCCACAGCCGCATACGGGCCCGTGTGGGTCCGCCAGGGTGTGTCCCAGGTGCCCGGCCAGACCGCCTTTTCCGGTAAGGAGCTTGCCGTCGCAGACAACGCCGCCGCCAACGCCGGTTGAAACGGTGATAAATACCATATCGCGAATATCATCAGGGAGCGCGTGATACTCCGCCCAGGCCGCCGCCTGCGCGTCGTTCACCGCCAGCGTCGGCAGGCCTGCTATCGTTTCCAGTGTTTGTACTAACGGAAAGTGTAGCAAGCCGCCCAGATTATGGGGGTTTAGCGCCAGCAGCATCCCTTCCTGAATGATCCCGGTAGAAGCTATCGCTACCTGACGCGCCTCTGCCCGTAGTGGTTCAACCAGCGCCTTTAATGCTTCACGTAACGCATCCGGCGTTTTGCTTGCGGGGGTCGGCAGCTCGCGACGCTGGCTAATGCGCAAGTTTTTGTCGATGAGCGCGGCGGCAAGTTTAGTACCGCCAATATCGATTGCTAACGTAGTCATGACGCCGCCTTTTTTAATGCGTCGTTATACCATCCACAGATATGTTCCAGACGGGTAATGGCGGACCCCACCGTCACCGCCCATGCGCCATAACGGATCGCCTCCGCCGCCAGTGCTGGCGAGTTATAGCGCCCTTCGGCTATTACCCGGCATCCGGCGTCATGCAACGCTTTGACTAAGGGCAGATCGGGTTCCTCCGGCGTATCGGGGGTGGTGTAGCCGGACATTGTCGTGCCGATAATGTCCGCGCCCAACCGTTGACAGGCGAGACCATCGTCCACGGATGAGCAGTCGGCCATCGCCAGTAGATGGTGGTGATGAATGCGCGTCAACAACGCCTCAACGGCTACCGGCCGTTGCCGAGCGGTTCCATCAACGGCGATAATATTTGCGCCGGCCTGCGCCAGCGCATCTACATCGTCGAGAAAAGGGGTAATGCGCACTGGAGACTCATCCAGGTCGCGTTTGATAATGCCGATAATGGGTACCGAAACGAGCGAGCGGGCCACACGCAGGTTGTCTATGCCTTCAATACGCACCGCAACCGCGCCCGCCTGTTCCGCCGCCAACGCCATTGCCGCTACAATCTCCGGCTTATCCAGCGGACTGCCCGGAACGGGCTGGCAGGAGACAATCAGGCCGCCAGAAGCGGCAATATTTTTATCCAGTTGTTCAAGTAACGACATACTACTCCCTTACAAATATGCCCGGTTTAAAACCGGGCAAGCGGATTAACTTTTCGTTTTTACAAAGGCACCTTTGCCACTGCCAAGCGGTACGGCTCCGCTGAACGGTTTGTCGTCGATAGCATCGTGGGTGCGTAACGCTTCCGGACGTAGCCAACGCTGTACGCGAGACGGCATATCAAGCCCAATAAGCAGGATCACGACAAACGTCAGGCTGAAAGAGAGCGATGCCAGCGCAGTACCCAGATCCAGACGTTGAGCGATCAGCGCTCCCAGGATCGGCGCCAACGCGCCGCCGAGCGCGCCGACGTTATAAGTAAAGCCCAGCCCCGCCGCGCGCTGATCGGTATCGAAGTAACCGCCGATCAGTTTCGGCAGAATCCCGGCAATCCCCTGCCCCAACATCTGTTGGAAAAACAGTAGCAGACCCAGAACCCAGACGTTTGTGCCGCCAATCGCAAAGACCGGAATAATGAGGATTTGCGAGGCCAGCAGGCTACAGACATAGGCTTTACGCGTTCCCAGCCAGTCGCCAAGAAAACCGCCTACGCAGCAACCAACCGCCGCGCCAAATCCGCTAAAGAACAGGACATTCGCCACCGTATGCGGATCGTAGGCCAGCTCGGTTTTCAGATAAGTAGGTAATAGCGCCTGAATCGGCCAGGAATAGAGGAAAGCAAACAGTACCACCAGCATCAGCATGACGCCAGTGGGCCAGCGTTTACCGCTGCTCTGCACCATAAAACTGATAAAGATAACCGCGCACAGTAGTCCCAGCCCCGCCACAATCGCAGCATTTTGTAGGTTACCGGCAAAGCAGAACCACAGCGCAGCAGCGGCGGCGAAGGTCATTAAAATGTTGATGATGCGATGTTCGCCCCGATAAAGAATGTCAACCATCGTGCGTACCGGCGCTTTACCCGCGTGTTTCTCTTTCCAGTCTTCCGCTTCCGGAATGTTTTTCCGCAGCCAGAGGGCGAAGATAATTGGCAAGATGCCAATGAAAAACAGCGCGCGCCAGCCCCAGACAGGCACCACCAGGCTGTACACCTGCGCGGCAACGACCGCACCGACGGAGAAGCCGGAAATCAGAAAACCGCTGGCTTTATTGCGTAAATGTTTTGGCCAGCTTTCAATCACATAGGTCGCGCTGGAACCATATTCGCCCGCCATGCCCATACCAATCACCAGTCGGGCGATGAACATGGTGGTGTAACCGGGCGCAAACCCGCAGGCCAGGGTTCCCACTGAAAACAGGATGATGCTGCTGACCATCGCCAGACGACGCCCATAGCGATCGCCCATCGCGCCCAGTAATAACCCGCCGAACCAGCGAGAGATAAAAGCCGCAGAAATCAGGCTTGCCGCCTGTACTGTCGTCAGCCCAAATTCGCTTTGTACCTCAGTCAGTACAAGAGCAATCAACACAAAATCAAAACCATCAAGCAGATATCCCAGCCAGGCAGCGGAAAATGCCCGCCACTGCGCCCGGTTGAGATGGCGATACCACGGGATGTTCTGGGTAGAAGTACTCATTTTACTCTCCCGACGATTTTTGTTGTCGTTATGCCGAATGGCGGCTCCGCCTTATCCGGCCTACCGCTCACACTGTTGTAGGCCGGGCAAGCGTAGCGCCCCCGGCATTATGCTGTTACGCCTTTTCTTCCATCAGTTGTTGAGCCAGCGCCTTGAGCACCGGCAGGTATTTTTCATCAACAGGCGCGAACGGTTTACGACACAGCGGCACCGATACCACGTCCATATAATGCAGGACCGTTTTCAGGCCGCGGAATACGCCGGTTTTAATCAGTAAATCAATAACCTTATTGCACTCGGTTTGCAGACGCTGCGCTTTCGCCACATCGCCCTCACGTAATGCCTGCACAATCCCCTGATAACGCCAGCCCATAATGTTGTATGTGCTGCCGATACCGCCGTCCGCGCCCGCCAGCAGGCCGGAAGCGAAGATTTCGTCATAACCGTTGTACAGCACCAGATCCGGATGCGCGCGGCGGATCTGCTCCATCTGGAAGAGATCGCCGGAGGTTTGCTTCAGCGCGCTCACGCCCGGTAATGTCACCAGCGTATTGATCTGATCGAGGGTAAGTTTTACACCGCTTAACGCCGGAATGTTGTATACCACCATCGGCAATCCATCTGCGGAATCAATGATTGCCCGATAATGGTCACAGTGCTCTTCAAAACTGAAAGGGTAATAAAAAGGCGTCACCGCAGAGACCGCATCAAAACCGTAACGCTTTGCGGTGCTGGCAAGCTGCTGGCTTTCTGCGGTGCTTACCGTCCCGACATGGGCGATCAGCGTGATTTTTCCCTTCGCCTCTTCGGCGACAATCTCCAGTACCTGCTCTCTTTCAGCAAGGCTCTGTACGAATGCTTCCCCGGTGGAACCGCCAACGTACAGCCCGTCGATACCCTGCCCGATGTTAAAACGCACCAGACGGCGCAGGCTTTCGCTATCCAGTTGCTGCTGATGATCAAATGGGGTCAACAACGCCGCCATTACGCCTTGCAATGCTTTTGCCATACCTACCTCTACGGATGATGAATATATTAACTACCTACCTTTATACCTGTTATACCAGACTAAATAAGCAGCAAATAATACAGAACGCTTATAGTGCGATCTGCTTCACTAAACCGGGATCGGAGGTGCGATCGCTACCGCATTTTTTGACTTTTTTTACCGAGCGCGTGCCAGGTAGCGGAAACGCTATTGAGGTGGGTTTGCAGAGCGCGATCCGCTTTATCGGGATCTCGCTGGCGAATGGCATCAACAATCACAATATGCTGTTGATAACTCACGTTATTATGTTCATGCAGCTCACGATCGGGAACGCTTGGGCGAGCGGCGATTAGCCAGTCCAGCAGAGCAACATGAATAGCCATAAAGATCGGATTGCCGGGAATTTCAGCCAGCACCCGGTGAAACTCGACATCCGAACGAATAAACAGCGCGTTGTCATCCAGCGACTGGCTATTAATTTCCAGCGCTTTCGTTAACAACGCGATCTGCTCGTCGGTGGCATGTTCCGCCGCATAGCGTACCAGGCTGGATTCAAAGAAAAGCCGTAGCTGTTCAAAGTGAGCGATGCCGCCAGGATGAGTAAGAAAATCTTTCGCCATACCCGACAGTTCGCTGATGATGGTATCAGCAGAGGGGCGCGAGACGCGGGCGCGTTCGCCGTTATTGATTTGCACCAGGCCTTTACGCTTCAGCGCAGCTAACGCTTCACGCACAGAGGGACGTCCCACATTGAAGAAGGCCATTAATTCACGTTCAGACGGTAGCTGTTCTCCCTCGCCAAACTCATGACGGCGGATCATCTGCTCCAGCTCTTCCTCAACCATTTCAGACAGTTTTTTACGCGCCAGCGGACGGCGGCGCAAACTACGCCCGAGGGATGTCGGTGAATCTTCTGCTTGCGAATCAAATGCGTTCATAACGTCCATTCATGAGTGGTCGGTGGCAAATAATAGCAAGCTTATCGTAACACAGCTTCAAAAGCAGGGTGAACCCGCGAGGAGACCAAACAAAACAGGCCCTTCCGGGCCTGTTGATTATTTTACTACGCGTAGCGCCGGACGTCCGCCACGCGGCGGAGGCGGCTCGTCATCAGGACTACTGTCGTCATCGTGGTCGGGCTTATCGCCATCAATGACGGACATCACGGTCTCGCTTTCCGCGCCTGCGGTATTGTCATCACCATTTAAGCTGACAACGTCTTCATCATAGGCGGCTTCAGGCTCAAACATGGTGCCTGCGCCGTTTTCACGGGCGTAAATCGCCAGCACCGCAGCCAAAGGCACAGAAACCTGACGGGGAACGCCGCCGAAGCGCGCATTAAAACGCACTTCATCATTAGACAGCTCCAGATTACCTACCGCCCGCGGCGCAATATTGAGGACGATTTGCCCATCGCGCGCATATTCCATAGGGACATGCACGCCAGGCAGCATCACATCCACCACCAGATGCGGGGTCAACTGGTTATCCAGCAACCACTCGTAGAAAGCACGCAACAGATAGGGACGACGCGGCGTCAACTGTGACAAATCCATACAGGTTAACCCCGACCGAGGCGCATTTCACGTTCAGCTTCGGTTAAAGAAGCCAGGAAAGAATCACGTTCAAAGACGCGGGTCATATAGCCTTTCAGCTCTTTCGCCCCTGCGCCACTGAATTCAATACCCAACTGCGGTAAACGCCACAGGAGAGGCGCCAGGTAGCAATCAACCAGGCTGAATTCGTCGCTCAGGAAATACGGTTTCTGACCAAATACCGGCGCAATCGCCAGCAGCTCTTCACGCAGTTGTTTACGCGCAGAGTCGGCCTCGGAAGCAGACCCGTTTACGATGACGTTCATCAGCGTATACCAGTCTTTTTCAATACGGTGCATGTACAGACGGCTTTCACCGCGCGCGACCGGATAAACCGGCATCAGCGGCGGATGAGGGAAACGCTCATCCAGATATTCCATAATGATGCGAGATTCCCACAGGGTCAGCTCACGATCCACCAGTGTCGGAACGCTTTGATTCGGGTTGAGGTCAATCAGATCCTGAGGTGGATTGTCCTTTTCCACATGTTCGATCTCAAAACTAACACCCTTTTCAGCCAACACAATGCGGACCTGATGGCTATAGATGTCAGTAGGACCAGAAAACAGCGTCATTACCGAACGTTTGTTGGCAGCGACAGCCATGAAAACCTCCAGGTATATTCAGAATTTTTACTGCTACCAGCCACAATGTGACCAGCCAGATGTTATGTCACCCAGGGCGAAAAAAGCCATCATTGCTCAGAAACGAGACAAAAAATGAACATTCCCCGCTATTTGGGCAGAAAATTGGATGATAGTTTACCAGATTTTGTGACCTTTGTGGTGAGTCGATTCTGGAATTGGGGAAAAAGAGACAACAATCCGCATTTCATTGTGACAGATAAATGCATTGCCCATAAAAAAACCCGCCGAAGCGGGTTTTTTCGCTAACAGTTGTCTGCCGAAGCAGAAACCCATTAACGTTTGGAGAACTGCGGACGACGACGTGCTTTACGCAGGCCGACTTTCTTACGTTCAACCTGACGAGCGTCACGAGTAACGAAGCCAGCTTTACGCAGTTCGCCACGCAGGGACTCGTCGTACTCCATCAGAGCGCGGGTGATACCGTGACGGATCGCACCAGCCTGACCAGAGATACCACCACCTTTAACAGTGATGTACAGATCCAGTTTCTCAACCATGTCGACCAGTTCCAGCGGCTGACGAACTACCATGCGGGCAGTTTCACGACCGAAGTACTGTTCCAGAGAACGTTGGTTGATAACGATTTTACCGTTGCCCGGTTTGATGAAAACGCGAGCTGCGGAACTTTTGCGGCGACCAGTGCCGTAGTATTGATTTTCAGCCATTGCCTATAATCCCGATTAGATGTCAAGAACTTGCGGTTGCTGTGCCGCGTGGTTGTGCTCGTTGCCCGCGTAAACTTTCAGTTTACGGAACATAGCACGACCCAGCGGGCCTTTTGGCAGCATGCCTTTAACCGCGATTTCAATCACACGCTCAGGACGGCGGGCAATCATCTCTTCAAAGGTCGCTTGTTTGATACCACCGATGTGGCCGGTGTGGTGATAGTACACTTTGTCAGTACGCTTGTTGCCGGTTACAGCAACTTTGTCAGCGTTCAGAACGATGATGTAATCACCGGTATCTACGTGCGGAGTGTATTCCGCTTTGTGCTTACCGCGCAGGCGACGAGCCAGTTCAGTAGCCAGACGGCCCAGAGTTTTACCGGTCGCGTCAACAACATACCAGTCGCGTTTTACGGTTTCTGGTTTAGCTGTAAAAGTTTTCATTAAAAGCTTACCCAAATAAATAAGTTACACGTTGGTGAACACCCAAACGTTTTAAATAGTTGAGGTTCACACGACAAAGTCCGGTAAACCTACCCCCTCGGATATGTTTGGCCGGCACAGAGAAAGTTTGGGAAAAAACTCTCTTGTAACGTGGGGTCGCAGGATTATAGAGAAGTCCAGGTCAAAGATCGACCCCTTTTTGCGATTTGCCGCGGGTTTTGTTCAGGCCTGGTTCCCCCTCGGTCGGGGAGGTTGCACAGATATAATACCGCACAATGCCGGGGCGCTGCGCTTGTCCGGCTTACGGCATATGCTTCCGCTTGAGGTACTCCGCACTCTGCATCTCTTGCAGGCGCGACAGACAGCGCTGAAATTCAAACTTGAGCCGCTCCCCCTGATAAATCTCATATAACGGCGCGGCGGCGCTGACCACCAACTTAACGTGGCGCTCGTAAAACTCATCCACCAGCGCAATAAAGCGGCGCGCTTCGTTCTCCATCAGCGGCGTCATGACCGGCACGTCAAACAGCAGAACCGTGTGAAATAACCTTGAGAGCGCAATGTAATCATGCTGGCTGCGGGCCTCGACGCACAGCGTAGCGAAAGAGACCGCTAGCGTTTGGTTTTCAACGCCCAGGGTGGATAAAGGACGATGATTGATTTCCAGCGTCGGAGCGCGCGCGCGCGCGGCCCCTGCTAACGCCAGCCACAGTTTATCCATTTGCCGCCGGGTTTCATCATTAAGCGGCGTTAGCCATAAATGGGCCTGCGTCAGCGTCCGCAGTCGGTAATCGACGCCGGCGTCCACATTCATAATATCGCAGTGCTGTTTAATGGCATCGATAGCCGGCAGGAAGCGGGCGCGTTGCAAACCGTTGCGGTAGAGTTCATCCGGCGGAATATTGGAGGTCGCGACCAGCGTAATGCCGCGTGCAAACAGCGCCTTCATTAAACCGCCCAGCAGCATGGCGTCGGTAATATCGGTGACGAAAAACTCATCGAAACACAGTACGTCCGTCTCGGTTTTAAACCGATCGGCAATAATGTCTAACGGATCGATCTGTCCCTGTAGCGCAGTAAGTTCTTCATGCACGCGCAGCATAAACCGATGAAAATGCAGGCGTAGTTTTCGCTCGCCCGGCAGGCTGTGGTAGAAGAGATCCATGAGCCATGTTTTGCCGCGCCCCACGCCCCCCCACATATACAGCCCGCGAACCGGTATTTGCGCGTCCGGTTCGTTTTTGCCTAATAATTTCCCCAGTCGCGCTATCAGTCCGCCGGGTGGCGTAGCCGACGATTTTTTCGCGGTGAGCGCTTGATAAAGGGTTTCCAGACGGTCGACCGCCTCTTTCTGTACGTCGTCAGGCTGATGGGTGCCTTCGTTGAGTGCCTGGAGATAACGCGATGTAGGGGAAAGGCTTTGCATAATGTTATTGTTATTCCTTGAAAATCGATGTGCCGTCGTTCACGGCTGACGAAAAAAAGGCCGTTCTACACTACGCGATATGCTGTCGGGATTCCACTTCTACGGAATTAGCGGTTATAGTGGCATAATCAGGCGCGGGCATGGAGCCTGGAGCCAACACCCTACGGAAACATAAGACAACGGGAGATGTTCATGACCTGGGAATATGCGCTAATTGGATTAGTCGTCGGTATCATCATTGGTGCCGTGGCCATGCGTTTTGGTAATCGTAAGTTACGTCAACAGCAGGCATTGCAGTACGAACTGGAAAAAAACAAAGCTGAGCTGGAAGAGTACCGTGAAGAGCTGGTTAGCCACTTTGCCCGCAGCGCGGAACTGCTGGATACCATGGCGCATGATTACCGCCAGCTGTATCAGCATATGGCGAAAAGCTCCAGCAGCCTGCTGCCGGAAATGTCTGCGGAGTCGAATCCGTTCCGTAACCGTCTGGCGGAGTCTGAGGCGAGCAACGATCAGGCGCCAGTACAAATGCCACGTGATTATTCTGAAGGCGCGTCTGGCCTGTTACGTAGCGGCGCAAAGCGCGATTAATCGCACGCCGTTAAGAAATTTATCGGGCGCATCGCTTGCGCCCTCTCTCTATCTTTCCTGTCCCAGCTATTATCATTGTTACCAGGCTGAAAATTCAATAACATCAATCTGTTTTGAATTGTCTATCCGTTCATCCAAGGTACGAGAGCAGCATCCATGAAAAAACACACCCAGCTGTTAAGTGCATTAGCGTTAAGTGTCGGGTTAACTCTTTCGGCGCCGTTTCCAGCCCTTGCATCGATACCAGGCCAGGTGCCAGGCCAGGCGACGCTGCCAAGCCTTGCCCCTATGCTGGAGAAAGTGCTGCCTGCTGTCGTCAGCGTAAAAGTCGAGGGAACCGCCGCCCAGAGCCAAAAAGTGCCGGAGGAGTTTAAAAAATTCTTTGGCGAGGATCTGCCAGACCAGCCGTCCCAGCCGTTTGAAGGACTCGGTTCGGGGGTGATTATCGATGCCGCGAAAGGCTATGTATTAACCAATAATCATGTGATTAATCAGGCACAAAAGATCAGCATTCAACTGAATGACGGACGCGAATTCGACGCGAAGCTGATCGGCGGCGACGACCAGAGCGATATCGCTCTGTTACAAATTCAGAATCCCAGCAAGTTAACGCAAATTACCATCGCCGATTCCGACAAACTCCGCGTCGGCGATTTCGCCGTAGCGGTCGGTAATCCGTTTGGTCTTGGGCAAACCGCCACCTCCGGGATTATTTCAGCGCTGGGACGCAGCGGGCTTAATCTGGAAGGGCTTGAGAACTTTATTCAAACCGATGCCTCTATTAACCGCGGCAACTCCGGCGGCGCGCTGCTTAACCTGAACGGCGAGCTGATCGGGATTAATACCGCGATCCTCGCGCCAGGTGGCGGGAGTATCGGCATTGGCTTTGCTATTCCTTCCAATATGGCGCAGACGCTGGCGCAGCAGTTGATTCAGTTCGGCGAAATCAAACGCGGATTGCTGGGAATTAAAGGCACTGAAATGACCGCTGATATCGCCAAGGCATTCAAACTGAACGTTCAGCGTGGCGCTTTTGTCAGCGAGGTTTTACCCAATTCAGGTTCGGCGAAGGCCGGGGTGAAATCCGGAGACGTGATTATCAGTCTTAACGGTAAGCCGCTGAATAGCTTTGCCGAACTGCGTTCACGTATCGCCACCACCGAACCGGGCACGAAAGTGAAGCTGGGCCTGCTGCGCGATGGTAAGCCGCTGGAGGTGGAAGTCACGCTGGATTCCAATACCTCTTCTTCCGCCAGCGCCGAAATGATCGCCCCGGCGTTGCAAGGCGCGACGTTGAGTGACGGCCAGCTGAAAGACGGGACGAAAGGCGTTAAGGTTGATAGCGTCGAAAAAAGCAGTCCTGCCGCGCAGGCCGGTTTGCAAAAAGATGATGTTATCATCGGCGTTAACCGCGATCGTATCAGTTCTATCGCCGAAATGCGCAAAGTGATGGCGGCAAAACCGTCCATCATTGCTCTTCAGGTAGTACGCGGCAACGAGAACATTTATCTATTGCTGCGCTAATCCTGTCTTAAACCGGGCATCAGCCTGCGATGTGATGTCCGGTTAACTCATGGTATGCTGCTGCCGTTCCCTTTTTTAACGACGCCTCCATCATGTTTGTGAAGCTCTTACGTTCGGTCGCAATAGGTTTAATTGTCGGCGCTATTCTGTTGGCCGTCATGCCTTCTTTGCGCAAAATTAATCCTATCGCCGTCCCGCAATTCGACAGTACCGATGAGACGCCAGCCAGTTATAATTTTGCGGTTCGCCGCGCCGCGCCTGCCGTCGTCAATGTCTATAACCGCAGTATGAACAGTACCGCGCATAATCAACTGGAGATCCGCACGCTGGGTTCCGGCGTGATCATGGATCAACGCGGTTATATTATTACCAACAAGCACGTGATTAACGATGCCGATCAGATTATCGTCGCGCTACAGGATGGCCGCGTCTTTGAAGCGCTACTGGTTGGCTCCGATTCGCTTACCGATCTGGCGGTGCTGAAGATCAACGCCACTGGCGGGCTGCCTACCATCCCGATTAATACAAAGCGTACACCGCATATTGGCGACGTCGTACTGGCTATCGGCAACCCATATAATCTGGGACAGACCATCACCCAGGGGATCATCAGCGCAACGGGTCGTATCGGCCTGAACCCGACGGGGCGACAGAATTTTCTCCAGACCGACGCCTCGATTAACCACGGTAATTCCGGCGGCGCGCTGGTCAACTCGTTAGGCGAACTGATGGGGATCAACACCCTCTCTTTTGATAAGAGTAACGATGGCGAAACGCCGGAAGGCCTTGGTTTTGCGATTCCCTTCCAGCTAGCCACGAAAATTATGGATAAGCTTATCCGCGACGGTCGCGTGATTCGCGGCTATATCGGTATTGGCGGACGAGAAATCGCGCCGCTGCACGCGCAGCAGGGTAGCGGCATGGACCCGATTCAGGGCATTGTCGTTAATGAAGTGACGCCAAACGGCCCCGCCGCGCTTGCCGGTATTCAGGTTAATGATTTGATTATTTCGGTCAATAATAAACCCGCTGTGTCCGCACTGGAAACGATGGATCAGGTGGCGGAAATCCGTCCGGGCTCCGTCATTCCGGTCGTGGTAATGCGGGATGATAAGCAGCTCACGTTCCAGGTGACGGTGCAGGAATACCCGGCGTCGAACTAAAACGACGCGGCTTTTGCCCGCGTCGTTCGACGGCTAGTCAATAAAGACTGGCCCTGCCGGAAAATGTGCCAGGAAACTCGTGAAAATCAGCAGAGCGGGGAGACTTTTCTCCCCGACGGCCTCTTCACGCAGCGCCTTATCGAGTGCCAATAAGCCAGACTCGCCTCCTTCCCCCAGAATGCCGCCCATCCAGAGCAGTCGTTGCGCCTGTTGACGCGCATACTGCGATGCGCTTTTCCAGGCAACCAGATGCAGCAACGTTTGTAACAGCAGGATCCGAGACGCGTGACCATCGCGTTGTAATCGCCTGAATACGGGTAATGCAATACTACGTACCGTCGAGAAACCGCTCGCCGCTTCCTCCTCAATCGGCGATAAACCAACAGCCGCCTGTTTGACGAAATCGCATAACTGATTGTGTGTTAATGGCCGCTCGCCTGCGCTCATATACCCTGCGGCAAAACAGAGTAACCCGATACCCTGAGCCCAATCGGTCGATGGCAGAATCCCCTGCGGAACATTCGGTGCCGACGTCTGTGCGGCACAAAGCCCCTCGTCGTAACACTGTGCAAAACGTTGCTCATATATTGCTGAGTTGACGCCAGACCACGGCAGCAAATGCAGCGCTGGCTCAAGCTCAGTTATCTGATTCACCGTCTCAACAACATAATGCAAGATGGTTTCTCTGGATGGCATGGATGTACCTTGCCGAAACGCAACCATTTCACTCATTACTGTGTCCTCATTTTGCGGGAGCAGAATCACTGCTCCCGATTAGATTGGATTACATCGCCAGCACGTACTTGAGCATCACGCCCGCCGCAATCGCCGAACCGATAACACCCGCCACGTTCGGGCCCATCGCGTGCATCAGCAGGAAGTTCTGTGCGTCCGACTCCAGCCCCACCTTGTTCGATACGCGGGCCGCCATCGGCACCGCCGACACCCCCGCCGAACCGATAAGCGGGTTGATTTTGTTCTTACTGCACAGGTTCAGCAGCTTCGCCATCAGTACCCCGGCCGCCGTCCCGATACCAAAGGCAATCACCCCCAGCACCAGGATGCCCAGCGTCTGCGGCTGCAGGAACTTGTCCGCCACCAGCTTCGCGCCAACGGACAATCCGAGGAAAATGGTCACGATATTAATCAGCCCGTTCTGCACCGTGTCGCTCAGACGCTCCACCACCCCGCTCTCGCGCATCAGGTTGCCGAAGCAGAACATCCCCAGCAGCGGGGCGGCGTCCGGCAGCAGCAGCGCCACCAGCAGCAACAGCACCGCCGGGAACAGAATCTTCTCCCGCTTGCTCACCGTGCGCAGCTGCACCATGCGGATTTTCCGCTCCTTCTCCGTGGTCAGCGCTTTCATAATCGGCGGCTGGATTAACGGCACCAGCGCCATATATGAGTACGCCGCCACCGCGATGGCCCCCAGCAGCTCCGGCGCCAGCTTGCCCGACAGGTAAATGGCCGTCGGACCGTCCGCGCCGCCGATAATGCCTATCGCCGCCGCCTGCGGCAGGGTGAAGGAAATCAGGCCGAAGTAGTTCAGCGTCAGCGCCCCCAGCACGGTGGCGAAGATGCCGAACTGCGCCGCCGCCCCCAGCAGCAGGGTGCGCGGGTTGGCCAGCAGCGGGCCAAAGTCGGTCATCGCCCCGACGCCCATAAAGATGACCAGCGGCGCGACGCCGGAGCCAATCGCCACTTTATAGAACAGCGCCAGCACCCCCGGCGTGTAGCCCATGTCCACCGCCAG
The DNA here is from genome assembly GCF_046550835.1 of Salmonella sp. SAL04196. NCBI lineage: Bacteria > Pseudomonadati > Pseudomonadota > Gammaproteobacteria > Enterobacterales > Enterobacteriaceae > Salmonella > Salmonella sp. SAL04196. Next base: position 46,991 of record NZ_JBGDXE010000009.1, on the reverse strand, counting down.
GTTCTCCATCTGGCTCTGGACGGAGGGCAGCGCCAGCGCTAATGCCTCTTTAATCGCGTGCACGTCCGGCGCGCAGTTCAGCTTCGCGGCAATCACCGCCAGCTGCCCGGCGTCGTGATGTGCCAGCAGGCTTTCCAGCGCGGTCAGCGCCATGCCCGCTTCCGGGATGTTGGAGAGCAGGCCGCCGAAGCCAATCGGCAGCAGCAGCAGCGGCTCGAACTTTTTCGCAATCGCCAGCCACAGCAGCAGCAGGCTGACCAGCAGCATGATGGCCTGGCCTGCGCCAAGGTGCATCAGCCCCATGCCCTGAAGCAGGGCGTTCAGACTTTCCATTTCAGTTCTCCGTTACGCCAGCGTCATCAGGGTGTCGCCGACGGAAACCGCGTCCCCGGACTTCACCGCAATACCGCGTACCGTCCCGGCCTGCGCGGCGCGGATTTCGGTCTCCATCTTCATGGCTTCCAGAATCAGCAGCACGTCGCCTTCGGCCACCGTCTGGCCCTCGGTGGCAATCACCTTCCAGATGTTGCCCGCCAGCGGCGCGGTGACCGGTGTGCCTGCGCCCGCCGGGGCGGCTGCCTGAACCGGTGCGGAAGACGGGGTGGCAGCAGTGAGCTGGCTGATATCGCCGCCGTCGCTGACCTTCACCACAAAGGCTTTGCCTTCCACTTCCACGGTGTAGATACCGGAGGCGGCAGGCTTCTCTGCTTTTGCCACCGGCTGCGCGGCTTCCGCCTGCGGCAGTGGCTCAAACGCCGCCGGGTTGTGGCGGTTCTCAAGGAATTTGAGGCCGGGTTGCGGGAACAGCGCCACGGTGAGCACGTCGTCGATGGCGTTTCCCGCAAGCTGGATGCCCTTCTCCTGCGCCTGGCGCCTGACGTCCGCTTCCAGTTCAGCCAGTTCCGGCTTCAGCAGGTCCGCCGGACGGCAGGTCACCGGGGCTGCCCCTTCCAGCACGCGGGCCTGTAACGCGGCGTTAACCGGCACCGGGGTGTGGCCGTATTCGCCTTTCAGAATGCCCGCCGTTTCTTTGGCAATGGTTTTGTAGCGTTCGCCGGTCAGGACGTTGAGCACCGCCTGGGTGCCGACAATCTGCGAGGTGGGGGTCACCAGCGGGATAAAACCGAGGTCCTCGCGCACGCGGGGGATTTCCGCCAGCACCTGGTCGAGTTTGTCCGCCGCGTTCTGCTGCTTCAGCTGGCTTTCGAGGTTGGTCAGCATTCCGCCCGGCACCTGCGCCACCAGAATGCGGCTGTCGTAGCCCTTCAGCTGGCCTTCAAAGGCGTGGTATTTCTTGCGCACCTCGCGGAAGTACGCGGCGATGTTTTCCAGTTTCAGGATATCCAGCCCGGTGTCGTGCTCAGTACCTGCCAACGTCGCCACCAGCGCCTCGGTGGCCGGGTGGCCGTAGGTGGCGCTCATGGAGGAAATCGCCGTGTCGACGCCGTCAACGCCCGCCTCGATGGCCTTCAGCAGCGCCATCTCCGCCATCCCGGTGGTGGCGTGACAGTGCAGGTGCAGGCGCACCTCAAAACGTTTTTTGATTTCACTGACCAGCTCAAAGGCGACCATCGGCGTCAGGATGCCGGACATATCCTTGATGGCAATCGAGTCAACGCCGGTTTCCAGCAGTTGCTCCGTTAAATCCAGCCAGGTCTGCAGGGTGTGCGCCGGGCTGGTGGTGTAAGAGAGCGTGCCCTGGGCGTGTGCGCCGTGGCTGCGCACCGCCTGCAGGGCGGCTTTCATATTGCGCGGGTCGTTCATGGCATCAAACACGCGGAACACGTCCATGCCGTTTTTCACCGCGCGTTCGACAAAACGCTCCACCACGTCATCGGCGTAGTGGCGGTAGCCGAGCAGGTTCTGGCCACGCAGCAGCATCTGCAGCGGGGTTTTGGGCATGGCTTTTTTGAGTTCGTGCAGGCGCAGCCACGGGTCTTCGCCGAGAAAGCGAATGCAGGCGTCAAAGGTGGCGCCGCCCCAGCATTCGAGGGAGCCGTAGCCGACATCGTCAAGCTGAGTGGCAATCGGCAGCATATCGTCAAGGCGCAGGCGGGTGGCGAACAGAGACTGGTGGGCGTCGCGCAGGACGACATCGGTAATGGCAATAGTCATGGATCCCTCCGGAAATTAAGCGTTAAGGCGGTGATGGTGAATGGCGGCGGCAATCACCGGCTTTAAGCGGGTGAAGTCGTCCACGACGGGAACGGCGCGCGGTGCGGGTGCGGCGACCGGTTCGGGGAAGAAGCGGTTGACGGCGGCGGACATGCCGCGGATGGCGAAAATCAGCAGGAACAGAAACGCCAGCACGAACCCCATGCCGAGGAACATCAGGGTGAAGCCTTCACCTAATAGCAGAGCTGCATCAGTCATAAAATAGCCTTCAGGCAGGAGGCACGATAATGGTGCTATTTATGACGATGAAATAATAAGGGTGGATTTCCCTGAGCCGCCCCCGGCCAGAGCCCTTGGTTATTATTATCGTCATAACGTATTACCACCATTATCGTGCAATTTACGTAATCAGGTTTATTTGATGAAACTTACGTTCTGGCATATTTCATCAGCGACGATCTCTTTACGCTGATTAAAAATAATTTTGTTCTGTTCAAACAGATTATTCCCATGGGTATCAATAGAAACAATCAGCGGGCCAAACTCTTTAACCCGGCAGACCCACAGCGTTTCCGGCATCCCCAGATCGCGCCATTGGGCATCTTCAATTTCTTCCACGCACACGGCGGCTACAACCGCACAACCGGCAGGGAATACGCAGTGCAGCGCTTTGTGTTCAGCACAGCCCTCTTCGGTACCTTTACCCATACCGCCTTTACCCACAATTAATTTCACGCCGGTCTGCGCAATAAATTCTTTTTCGAATTTCTCCATACGCATGCTGGTGGTTGGTCCAACGGAGACCATTTCAAACTTATCGTCTTCGCCTTTAATTGGGCGGACAATTGGGCCAGCGTGTAAAATAGCGCCGCCGCGAACATCTACCGGAAGTTCGCGACCACCTTCAATTAAACGGCGATGAGCTACGTCACGGCAGGTAACAATATGACCGTTGAGATAAATAATATCGCCAGCCTTAATATCCGCTAAATCTTCATCTTTAATTGGCGTAGTCAGGATTTTTTTAGTCATCAGAAATTCACTCCGCTGTGAGACGTAATGGTGTAATTCAAATCTTTATCGAAAACGATGTGCCCTTTACGGTGCGACCAGCAGCCGACGTTTACCGCTACGCCGATGGTAGAAGGATGACGCGCGGTGTTTTCAATGTTCACGCCCATAACGGAGGTATTACCGGACATCCCCTGCGGCCCCAGGCCAATTTTGTTAATGCCGTCTTCCAGCATTTTTTCCAGCGAGGCTGCACGCTCATTCTCGTTATGCGAACCGATCGGACGCATCAGCGCTTTTTTCGATAGCAGTGCCGCCGTTTCAACAGAGGTCGCTACGCCCACGCCAACCAGCAGCGGCGGACAAGCGTTGAGGCCGTAGCTGGTCATCACATCCAGTACAAAGCGGGTCACACCTTCATAGCCTGCACCCGGCATCAGCACCATCGCTTTCCCCGGCAGAGAACAACCACCGCCCGCCATATAGGTATAAATGCTGCACTGATCGGAGTTGGGAACGATCTCCCAGAAGACCGTCGGCGTACCTTTACCCACGTTTTTACCGGTGTTGTATTCATCAAAAGTTTCTACGCTGTTGTGGCGCAGCGGAGAATCTACAGTTGCTTTGATCACCGCCTCACGCAACAACGCTTCCAGCTCGCCAATCAGCGGAAAGTTCGTCCCGCACTCCACCAGAAACTGAATGACACCGGTGTCCTGGCAGGAAGGTCGATCCAGCTCTTTCGCCAGACGCTGGTTCTCAATCATGGTAGTAAAGATGACGTCGGCCAGTTTACTGGTCTCTTTCTTATGCAAATCTTCCAGTTTTGCAGTGACATCATCAGGCAAAACTTTGCCGGTATATCCCACAAACTTGGCCATAACGTCGGTCATATGGGATATCTGTTCACTTTTGCTCATAAATGCTCCTTAGTCAGAACAGCTTCCGTTAATTACGGATGAAAAGGGAAAAGGATTGGCAGCAGGATCAAGCTGACAATGGTTGAAACGATAATCAGGGGGATACCGGCCTTAGCGTAGTCGACAAATTTATAGCCACCCGCAGAGAGCACCATCATGTTGGCAGGCATACCGATAGGGGTTGCGTAGGCGCAGGAACCGCCAATGACCGTCGCCATCAGAACCGCACGCGGGTCGGCCCCCATACCTGCGGCAATGGACAAACTCACCGGCACCAACAGCGCTGTCGTTGCGGTATTGGACATAAAGTTGGTCATCACAACGGATAAGGCGAAAACGGCGATCAGCAACATGAACGGTGAGGAGTTTTGCCCCAGCATGCCGATTACATAGTCCGCAACCAGCTTGCCTGCCCCGGTCATTTCCAGCGCTTTTGCCAGCGCCAGGGTGCCGCCAAAGATAAAAATAGTCTGTGAATCAATGGCTTTATAGGCCTGTTTTTCCGTGAGTACGCCGCTTACTACCAGCACCAGAGCGCCAATACAACCGGTCACGGCCAGGCTGACACCGATCTTCTTCTCAAAGATCATGCCGAGGATCGTTGCGATCAACACCACGAGTGAGAGCCGTTGTTTCCACTGTGGAACATGGCTGTAGTCACGTTGCTCCCCGACGCTCCCCACCTCACCGCCGGTCGCATTATTCGGCAGAAAGCGATAGCCAATAGTCAGGAAGTAGAGAATGCCGCAGATGAGCATCGGGAGACCGATTTTTGCGTATTCAAAAAAGCCAAAGCCGCCGCCAATATTCTGTAGCGCAGACTGCGCGATAAGATTTCCCGGCGCGCCAATTAACGACAGGTTACCGCCCAACGCAGCGGCGAAAACCAGCGGCATCAGTAGACGAGAACGCGAGAAGCCCGATTTTGCCGCCACGCCGATCACCACCGGAATCAAAACCGCAGCGGTACCGGTGTTAGAGAGGACGCCAGACATCAAACCCACCACCACCATAATGGTGAAGATCAGCTGTTTTTCTGTTTTCGCGAAGCGCGTGATGACGCCGCCCACTTTGTTTGCCATACCGGTCTCGAACAACGCACCGCCCACGATAAACATCGCGACAAAGAGGATGACGTTAGTGTCGATAAAGCCAGCAAAGGCCTGTTTGATATTCAGAACGCCGGTGATAACTAAGGCCACGCAGACAATCATGGAAGTGACGGCCAGCGGCACTTTTTCCCATACAAACATGACGATAGCGAACACCAATAAACATAGGGTAAGGGTAATGGGTTCCATATTTATAATTATCCAATCAATGATATATGATATTGTATCCAATATTGACAGGGAGAAATTATTCCCATACAAAAACTAAGTCAAATCGTTTCTCAGGAAAGATGCAGGAGTGGGATCTACATCAAGATCGTGGTTAGATCGTTACTGGACGTGATTAATAGAATTGAAGAATTGGTTGAAGCGCCTGCGATGCTCACGCAGGCGAAAAGATCAGGCAGAAGGGTCACCAACATAGCGGGTCAGCATATTCTCCATCGAGCGAATAATGTGTTCGCGCATGCGCTGGCGTGCCAATGTTTCATCATGAAGTTCAAGAGCTTGCAGAATACTTTTATGTTCCTGAATGGAAATCACGGCATACTCTTCTTCGGTGACCTTATGGCCCATCGAAAGGCCGTTCCACATATTACAGAGCAACATTTTCATTTTTTCGTTGCCAGCAACATTCCAGATTTCCATATGAAATGCCTGATTCAGGTCGGAGTATTCCGCCGAGTTATTTTCCGCGAGAGCCTTTTCAGCGGCATAATGCACCTGGGCTATCCGCGAGATATCGGTGCCGGGACGAGAAGCTTTAGCCACCGCCTCACTTTCTAACAGCGCGCGAATTTCATAGTGTTCACGGATCGTTTGTTCATTGATGCCCAACACCACCGCCCCTTTATTAGGGCGCACTTTTATCAGCCCATCCGCCGCCAGAATCTGAAACGCCTCGCGCACTGGCATACTGGACACGCCGACCATTCCGGCAATGCCTTCTAACGTAATCTCCTGCCCTTCCACTAACTCCCTCGAAAGAATCGCTTTACGCAGCACCGCCGCGACCTGTTCTTTCGCTGAAAGAAGCTTAATCTTCCCTAATTTAGGCTTCTGCACTTTCCCAATCCTTCATATGTTGACGCATTATTTCTGCTAAAGAGAGGAAATAACGCTGCATAACTTGCCCAATCTCATCACGCCGCCCCTGGCGTATGACGTCAGCCAGTTCAGCGAAAAGCTGCGCCGACTCCTGATTATCTTTTTTCAGATGCAAAATAACATAAGAAACATAGCCGTCCAGGAACTGCTGATACACCTTTTCCAGATAGCGGTTATTCACATAAGAAATCAGCATCGCATGACACTCCAGTTCGCAGGATTTGTCTTCTGCGACAGCCAGCGCTTGCGCACGTATCAGAAGGGCATCGCCTACTTCGCTGGGTATCAGCGAAAACATTTCGGCGGCCATCGCGGCAATTACGCGAAAAATATGACTCACGCGATCGGCCTCAAGATGCGCGACCTGCATGTGCCTGTTGGGCAGTCGGATTAAAAAACCTTCCTGTTCGAGTGACTGTAGCGCTTCTCGAACCGGCATTCGTGAAAGACCAAGCTGCTCCGCAATACTTTCCTGCGCGAGTTCTTCTCCCGCTTTTATATTGCCGGAAAGAATTTCATAGCGAAGCATTTGCGTAATGTGATCGCGGGTTTGCGTTCTTTGGATCTTTTTCACGACGTTCTCGTTAATAACCGATAAGACGTGAGGAGTTTAGCAGATTTAGTACTTGATTTCGTGGCTTGTTTACAGTCAAAGAAGCCGGAGCAAAAGCCCCGGCATCGGGCAGGAACAGCTTATTTATTAATAAAATCTTCACCCAACTGAATATCTTTTTTCAGCGTATCCAGCATAGCGTCCAGCGAATGTTGCTCAAAAGCGCTCAGTGTGCCGATGGATTTACGCTCTTCTACACCGTTTTTACCCAGCAGCAGCGGCTGAGAGAAGAAACGGGCATACTGACCGTCGCCTTCCACATAGGCGCATTCCACCACGCCTTTTTCGCCCTGCAGAGCGCGAACCAGAGAAAGACCGAAACGTGCGGCAGCCTGACCCATAGAGAGGGTTGCCGATCCGCCGCCGGCTTTCGCCTCGACGACTTCAGTACCGGCGTTCTGAATACGTTTAGTCAGCTCGGCCGCTTCTTGTTCGGTAAAACTTACGCCTGGAATCTGCGACAGCAGCGGCAGAATCGTCACGCCGGAGTGCCCGCCAATCACCGGGACTTCAACTTCCGTTGGCAGCTTACCTTTCAGCTCTGCAACAAAGGTATTAGAGCGGATGATATCCAGCGTGGTGACGCCAAACAGTTTGTTTTTGTCGTATACGCCTGCTTTTTTCAGCACTTCCGCCGCAATCGCAACGGTGGTGTTCACCGGGTTGGTGATAATGCCCACGCACGCTTTCGGGCAGGTTTTAGCGATCTGCTGCACCAGGTTTTTCACGATGCCGGCGTTAACGTTAAACAGGTCGGAACGGTCCATACCCGGCTTACGCGCCACACCCGCAGAAATCAGTACTACGTCAGCGCCTTCAAGCGCCGGGGTTGCGTCTTCACCGGAGAAACCTTTGATTTTTACAGCGGTGGGGATATGGCTCAAATCAACGGCCACACCGGGAGTCACTGGAGCGATGTCGTACAGGGAGAGTTCTGAACCTGAAGGCAGTTGGTTTTTTAAAAGTAATGCCAGCGCCTGACCGATACCACCAGCAGCGCCGAGGACTGCGACTTTCATCCTAAACTCCTTATTATATGATTAGCTAAGTGTCTATTGCTCCGCGGCGGCGACCTTAATTCACAAATTCAATGATTACAATCCTCACTCATCAAGAATGCGGAGTCGCGCAATTTTGGCTTTTATGCATTTAATTTGCGTAATCCGGATCGACTGCAACCAGAGAGCAACGTTCCTACAGGTGGTGACAATATACCCTACTATCCTCTCAAAACAACATCATTTTGATAACAATTAATTTACTTTTAATCTTATTTGCGAGGCGTGACACAGGCATGTTTCTTGATAACGAAATTTGATAAAATTCCGCTCTTTCATAACATTATTTCAGCCTTAAACAAGGCAGACTGTTTGCATAAAAATTCATCTGTATGCACAATAATGTTGTTTCTACCGCCATATTACGGGTGACTTATGCGAAGCTCGGCTAAACAAGAAGAACTAGTAAGAGCGTTTAAAGCGCTCCTCAAAGAAGAAAAATTCAGCTCACAGGGCGAAATCGTCCTCGCGTTGCAGGATCAGGGCTTTGAAAATATCAATCAGTCCAAGGTCTCGCGCATGTTGACTAAGTTCGGCGCAGTGCGTACACGTAACGCAAAAATGGAAATGGTGTACTGTCTTCCGGCTGAACTGGGCGTCCCAACAACATCCAGTCCGTTGAAAAATCTGGTGCTGGATATCGACTATAACGACGCTGTCGTGGTGATTCATACCAGCCCCGGCGCGGCACAACTCATTGCGCGCCTGCTGGATTCACTGGGGAAAGCAGAAGGTATTCTCGGCACGATTGCCGGCGACGATACTATCTTCACTACGCCTGCCAGCGGATTTTCCGTAAGAGATCTGTACGAAGCCATTCTGGAACTTTTTGAACAAGAGCTCTAGTCCCACTTCCTCCGTCGTCGTACGGCGGAGGCACCTTTTTGTCCTCTCCCCTCGCCGCTTTCCTGTACGGCTATCATTTGGCAAATCATGCCCTTAAACATTCACCACGTGAATGACAAATCAAAAAAACGCACAAAATGCCAAATTTCTTAACCAATTGATTTTCTTTTATTTTTTAAAAGACAGCGGCGAAAAACAGCAATTTTAATTCCATAACGTTATAAAAAATAAAATTTTTAATGTCTTTAAAAAGCAGAAACAATTAGCGTGGTATTAATTAATCGCGTGATTAGTGTATACTTAATTTTGTGATGAGGGTCACGAAACAAAGACCCCAGTAAAGGAATTCGACGAGGTAAAAATCATGAATATCAAAACCACTGTTGCAACATTAAGTGTTCTGTCCGTTCTCTCTTTTGGCGCTTTCGCCGCAGAACCTATCAGCGCAGAGCAAGCGCAAAATCGTGAAGCAATCGGATCGGTTTCAGTCAGCGCTATCGGCTCATCGCCTATGGATATGAACGCCATGCTGAGCAAAAAAGCGGATGAACAAGGCGCTACGGCCTACCACATTACCGAAGCGCGTAGCGGCAGCAACTGGCACGCCACTGCCGAACTGTACAAATAAAATTCACCTGCCATCGCATATAACGTGTCGTTACTTCGCGGAGATATCGCATAAGAAAAGCCCATTAATCCGCGAGGTTGACCCTATAAAGGAATAAAAGACCATGAAAACGAAATACATTATCGCATCACTCGGCCTGGCCACTCTGCTCTCTTTCGGCGCAAATGCCGCAGTACACCAGGTCAACGCGGAACAGGCGCAGAATCTGCAACCGATGGGCACCATTTCCGTCTCGCAGATTGGCAGTACGCCAATGGATATGCGCCAGGAGATCGTCGCTAAAGCCGAAAAAGCAGGCGCTAATAGCTATCGCATCATCGAATTAAAAGAAGGTGATAACTGGCACGCCACCGCCGAGTTGTATAAGTAAACCCTCGTCGTCTAACCCGACGACTTGCCCCCGCCTGCCGGGGGCTTTTTTATGCTTTTTCAATGCCGGACATTAAACCGTAGCCGCCCCTCCAGCTCTTCTTCCGCTTCATCAAAGAGTAAAATCAGCGCCCCGTAGCGCCTGCGCAGTTTATCAGGCAGGTGAACGAACTCAATCTCTAGCGGTAGAGGTAAGATATCGCTCATTACCGCATCCCATAATGTATCAAGATCGCTTACTTTCTCACTGGCAAGACCAAACGTCTGCGTAAACTCGCGATAAAAATCGCTTTGGTTTTTAATATCATTAAAATCAAAAGTATAGACATTCATAGCCAGCCACCATCCCCGACAGACAATTGTCTGTTTTACTACTAAGCATCATTATGCAGAGGTTTCACTTCCAGAAACGCTTTTAGCCCCGGAGCACTCTTGCGCTGTTTTTGTATCTCAAATAAGTATAGTCATAAAAAAACCGACGCTTTTGGCATCGGTTCTTGTGGGTTAGCTATCGGTAAGCGCGTTCTGGTATTTATGTAACATGCCCGTCAGGCGTTTAACCGGTTCCGTCACCTGCGGCGGCGCCTCCCAGATACGTAATTTCTCCTGATAGATATCCAGCTCATCCAGCAACTGACCAAAGTAGCGTCGCCGTTTATCATCGCTTCCGGCGGAAATAACATGGTCTGCGGTACGACGAAGCTGGCGGTGGAACACTGACAGGTCTTCATTAACCGGTATCGGCGCGTCGCGCAGACGTTGATGAGCAATGATCATCGTTAGCGCCAGGCGAAACTTCGGCAAATCGCCAGGGAATTTATTCATCAGCAAAAAGAGTTGCTGATATAACGCAGGCAGACGGTTTTCTTTACGACGAACCACGTTGGTCGTCATTGCCGAGACCGCAGCGGAAACAAACTGATTAAGCAGCACGCGACCGGTTCGATCTTTGGATTTATCACGCACCAGCAGGATGACGATAAACGCCAGCATACAGCCGACAATTTGCCCCAACGCGCTGTCGAGGAACTGGCTGAAATGGAACGTCATCGGATTATCCAACACAATAATGTTAATCGTACTGGCCAGCGCCCCCATCGACCCCAGACGTCGTTTCTGGACCTCAATGCCGATAAAGAACCCCAATACCGCCAGGCTCAAACATAACAACAGCATACTTTGCTGCGTATTGGGAATAATCACCAGGAAATAGAGCAATCCCAGCGGCAACGCCGCCAGAGTGCCATAAATAAAATCAATGCAGACCATGCGCGGATTGGGTAAACGCATCGCCAGCGAGGTCACCACGGCAATCATCACCATCGCGCCATTACCCGATGTCCAGCCGGTCCATAGCCAGAATAATGTCCCCAGTATGCAGGAAAGCGTGGTGCGCCAGAAGTTCACCATCGCATGGTGGCGTTCAGCGGATTCCACTTTAACTACGGGTTCGCCTTGCAGGATCTCTTCTTCCGTCGCGCTGATTTTGGTGTTGCTGATCACGCCGCGTTTAAGCAGCAGATAGCGCGTCGCAGCGCCTACCCAGCTATAAAGCGTGACGGGCGTTTCGCGCTCGCCGGTCCAGACAATGACACGCCGCATCCGTTTTAACTGCCTGTGGACGTCCTGTACCGTTTCAACCGGCGTCTCGAACAGTTCCCGGAATGTATCGGTAATCAGTTCCGGCCGCGTGTTTTGAATAAGATAAGTTTCACAGGATTGCGTAATCAGCGTGAGCGAAAGCGTATTCAACGCTTTCAGGCGGCGGTTAGCGCGTACCCAGCGCGAAGATTCCATATTCAGATTACTTCGCATCCCCTCCAGCGCCGCCGTGCGTCGCACCAGATCGCCCCAGGCGTTGTCGACTTCTTCGCTGTCGCCATGCTTAATACAAAGTTGCATTAGCTGATATTGCGCTACCAGTAAACTGTCCAGTTCGCGATCAACCTCCTGCTTTATCGATCGCGGCGAGAAAAGCAGATCCGCTAAAATAGCGCAGCCAATGCCGATGACGATTTCGCTACAGCGCTCAAGCGCAAATTGCGGCGTGAGCAGCGGCTCCGTCTGAATGGTAATCACAATGATCAGCGCAGTATAACCTGACAGTCCCCACGCATAAGAGTTTTCGATCCGTACTAAAGAGGAGATCCAGGTACAAAAACCGGCCCAGACACAGCACACCAGAATCATCAATAGCGGCGCGCGGATCATAGAGATAATAATGATAAGCGCGGCGATACAGCCAATAAACGTCCCGATAATACGCAACATTCCGCGATAACGGATAGCGCCGGAATAGGGTTCCCCGCCGGCGGCAAATGCCGGGCCTGCCGCCACGATCGCGGCGGTCAGCACCGCCCAACGCGGCGTCTCCAGTTGAAAATGGAAGCCGATAAACAATGCCAGCACAATGGCGCACGCCAGCTTTACCGCAAAACGAATGTGCTGGTTGGCAATGGAGAAAATGCCCATGACAATTAACCGAATTCGCGCAGCCGGTGCGCCATTTTACGGAAGAAGGAGTCCTGGCTTGCGTCACGATCCTGCTTACCGGTGATCACGACGGTTGCCGTCGTACCGGCAGGCCACAAATTTCCCTGCTGCTCGTCAAGCCGGATGCGCACCGGAACACGCTGGGCCAGACGCACCCATTCGAGGTTAGAGTCTATCGTCGCCATCCCTTTCGCATCGCTGGTACTGCTGGCATTCGTTACCCCTGCCGCCACGCTATCGACGGTACCTTTTAATACCCGGTTGCTGCCAAGCGGCGTGATTTCGGCACGATATCCCGGACGCACGCCTTCCAGCTTGGTCTCTTCCATATAGGCCTGCACGTAAAAAGAGTTCTTTTTCACCAGGGCGACGGCTGTGGAACCGCGGGTAATAAATTCACCGGCATAAACATTGAGGTTAGTCACCCAGCCGTCGGCAGGCGCGCGAATGACGGTGCGTTCCAGATCGAGTTTAGCCAGATCGCGCGTCGCCTGGGCTTTAGCCAGTTGATGCAGTACAGTCTGCAAAACATTGTTCGCCTGATCGATCTCTTCCCGGGACATCGCCTGTACGCCGAGGCGATTACGGCGACCGGCTTCCTGGCGTTTTTCCTGCGCCAGGACCTGATAATAGGCTACATCAGCTTCCGCTTCCGCCAGCGCTTTTTGATAGCGTGGCTGATCGATGGTAAACAGGACCTGATCCTTTTTCACCAGTTGGTTATCATGCACGTTTACATGGGTAATCAGGCCCGCGACATCCGGGGCAATAGCGACGACATCGGCGCTAAAACGCGCGTCGCGCGTCCAGGGAGATTCGGTGTAATACACCCAGGCGCGGAAAATGGCGATAAAGGCCAGAATAACCAGTACGAGGGTAATGGCCGTACGGGAGAGTTTTCTTGTTAGTGTTTTCACTTCAACCTCAAACGAACAGGCGCGATATTAAATAAAACAGACAACAATACAGCGCGGTATTGAACAAAGCCGGATGCCAGACAAAATCATAGATACCCGTCGGCACAAGCATCCGACGCACCAGCCAAAAAATAGCCAGTGACAAAAGCAATTCGAAAAATATCGGTGGGAAGGAAAGACCAAACACCACGATAACGGGAAACAGACTCATGTTGACCTTGATTTCTGAGAGAGAGCAGGCGATAGATTGTTAAGCTACATCGCCGCAGAGAAGGGCAAGAGACGCCAGGCGAGAGCGACATAGCTCTTATTCGAATAATAGTATATTAACGTAATTGTTATGCTGTTATCTATATTATGTGATCTAAATCACTTTTAAGCCAGAGTGAATAATGGAACGATTAAAACGAATGTCGGTATTCGCCAAAGTTGTCGAGTTTGGCTCTTTTACCGCCGCAGCCAGACAGCTGCAAATGAGCGTATCGTCCATCAGCCAGACTGTGGCGAAACTGGAAGATGAGCTTCAGGTTAAATTGCTCAACCGCAGCACACGCAGCATTGGGCTCACCGAAGCTGGAAAAATCTATTATCAGGGCTGTCGTCGTATGCTGCATGAAGTGCAGGATGTTCATGAGCAGCTTTACGCTTTTAATAACACGCCTATCGGTACATTGCGTATCGGCTGTTCTTCAACCATGGCGCAAAATGTGCTGGCCGGGCTTACCGCAAAATTATTAAAAGAGTATCCCGGTCTGGCGGTCAATCTGGTGACAGGAATTCCGGCTCCGGATTTAATTGCCGACGGGCTGGACGTGGTGATCCGCGTGGGCGCGCTGCAAGACTCCAGCCTGTTTTCCCGTCGACTCGGCGCGATGCCGATGGTTGTGTGCGCCGCCAAGCCCTACCTCGCTCAGTACGGCGTCCCGGAAAAACCCGCCGATCTCAGTAGCCATTCCTGGCTGGAATATAGCGTGCGCCCGGATAATGAGTTTGAACTTATCGCGCCGGAAGGAATTTCTACCCGATTGATTCCACAGGGGCGGTTCGTCACTAACGATCCGATGACGCTGGTACGCTGGCTGACCGCCGGAACCGGAATCGCCTATGTGCCGCTGATGTGGGTGATCGATGAGATCAATCGTGGCGATCTGGAGATCCTGCTGCCTCGCTATCAGTCCGATCCCCGTCCGGTGTACGCGCTGTACACCGAAAAAGATAAGCTGCCGCTTAAAGTGCAGGTAGTGATTAACGCGTTAACTGACTATTTTGTCGATGTCGCACACCTGTTTCAGGGGATGCACGGGCGAGGGAAAGAAAAATAAAAACACCGGGTAATTGCTGAAGACGATTGTAGCCAGATGCCACCCGACGCAGACATTGCCTGATGGCGCTGCGCTTATCAGGCCTGGGCGGCACACACCGCAGGCCTGATAAGGCGGACAGTTATGCGGTGCCGCCAACCGTCAGGTTATCGACTTTCAGCGTCGGCTGGCCTACGCCTACCGGCAGACTTTGACCCTCTTTACCGCAAACCCCCACCCCGTTATCCAGCTTAAGGTCGTTGCCGACCATGGAGATCTGTTGCATCGTTTCAATGCCTGATCCAATCAACGTCGCGCCCTTCACCGGCGTCGTGACTTTGCCGTTTTCAATCAGATACGCTTCCGAGGTAGAGAACACAAACTTGCCGGAGGTGATATCCACCTGACCACCGCCAAAGTTAGGCGCATAGATGCCGTATTCAACGGATTCGATAATTTCCTGCGGCGTTGACTGCCCCGCCAACATATAGGTATTCGTCATACGCGGCATTGGCAGATGCGCGTAAGATTCGCGACGCCCGTTACCGGTCGGCGCAGCGCCCATCAGGCGCGCGTTCAGCTTGTCCTGCATGTATCCTTTCAGCACGCCATTTTCAATCAATACGTTGTACTGGCCTGGCGTACCTTCATCATCGATAGCAACGGAGCCACGACGGTTCATCATTGTGCCGTCATCCACTACGGTGCAAAGCGCGGAGGCAACCTGCTCGCCGATCTGACCGCTAAACACAGACGTCCCACGACGGTTGAAATCACCTTCCAGCCCGTGCCCGACCGCTTCGTGCAGCAATACGCCCGGCCACCCGGCGCCCAGAACCACCGGTAACGTCCCCGCTGGCGCAGCGACCGCGGAGAGATTAACCAGCGCCATGCGTACCGCTTCTTTCGCCCACGCGTCGGCGCGAACCTCGCCGTCGAGATCGGCAAGAAAATACTCATAACCAAAGCGACCGCCGCCGCCGCTGGCGCCGCGCTCGCGTTTACCGTCTTCTTCCACCTGCACGCTAACGGACAACCGCACCAGTGGACGGACATCCGCCGCCAGCGTCCCGTCGGTCGCCGCCACGAGGATTAATTCATATACGCCGGTCAGGCTGGCGTTAACTTCCTGCACGCGTTTATCGGCTTCTCGCGCCGCTTTATCAACGCGTCTGAGGATATCCAGCTTCTCTTCGCGGCTCATACTTTGCAGCGGATCAAGGGTGGTGTAGAGCGGCTGATGCGCTACGGCGGCGAGCGTTTTTACCTTGCCTTCGCCGTTCTCGCGTACAATGGTTCGCGCTGCCTGCGCACTCTGCTCCAGCGCCAGGAGGCTTATCTGGTCAGCATAAGCAAAACCGGTTTTTTCGCCGCTAATGGCGCGAACGCCAACGCCCTGGTCGATATTATATGAACCATCTTTAATGATGCGGTCTTCTAAAACCCAGGATTCGTGATAGCTCGACTGAAAATAGAGGTCGCCATAATCAAGACGGCGTTCGGCCAGTTGGCCCAAAATAGCGAACAGATCCTGATGGTTCAGGCCATTCGCCGCTAGCAATTGTTCACTTACCAGGTTCAGACTCATCGTTTTTGCTACTCGTTGATTTCTGCCGGATGGCGGTTCACGCCTTATCCGGACTACGTTGTTAGATTGTACAAACCGGATAAACGCAGCGCCGTCCGGCATGACTATTTACTGAGAGTGGGGCAATTCCTCGCCCCCGTCAAATCATTGCTGGCTTTCTTTTCTCGGTTGGCGCAGAACTTCGTTGATCTGCGGCGCATCGACCGGACCGGTAATGCGATAACGCAAAATGGAGACCTTGCTCCATAGCGGCCCCAACACTTTACTGGCGGCAAATACCGCCGCGCCGACAATCGGGTTAACGGCAAACGCGGCAGCGACGCCCACGGTGGCGGAAATTTCCGGCGCGACAACGGCCTCCATATCAAGACGACGACGCACCAGATCAACAGAACCTTTCATTGCAATATCCGCTTCCAGCCCATCCACCAGCGTATCGTCAGTATGCAGGACGCCATCTTTAATCCACGCGGTACTATGAATAGAGTCGAAATAGAAGCCCTCGCTAAAGGTATCTCTGAAGTCAAACCGCAGCTTACGCAGCAACGCATCAAAACTGAGCAGCCGCAGTAGCTGTCCGGCATGACCGCTACTGAGATCAGTAAACTCGCCTTTGCCCAGACGCGTACGTAAAATCCCGTTGAGCGTGGCTTCCTCAGGTTGCCAGGGCGGGTTTCGCCAGTGCAGATCGTAATCTACGTTAAAAGACGCGTTCTGGATTGGCGTCGAGATACCGAAGAACCCGGCTGCCGTGTCGAGGTTACTACCATGCAGACTACCTTTCAGCGAGGTTCGTTCATTACCCGGCGCATTCACCCACTCGCCGTTCGCTTTCAAACGGGCGAATCCGGTATCGATCAGGCCATTCGCCAGAGTCAGCGTATTGCCTTTGATGGCGAAATCGCCATCAATACGCCCATATTTTTGCCCCCACAGCCAGCACTCTTCGCAGCGAAGCTGTAAGTCCGGCCAGCCGCGGAAGCTAATCGTGTTCGCCGAAGCCAACGGCGATGTCGGCGTGGGTGACGAGGCGTGCGTTTTTGCGACGCCAGGGTTGTAGTAAAGGTACTTAATGTTCGCCAGCCACGGCGCATGGTTGCGCATGAGCAGCGTGGCGTTCACCTCACGGCCCTGCGCTTCAATTTTTGTTCCGTTCAGCGAGGGGGCTGAAACGACGCTCAAATTGTTCCACTGCTGGCCGCCCAGCGATAGCGCGGGAGTACGCAACGTGACGCGTTGAGGAAACTCGGCCGAACTGCTCACGTTATCCGCCGCGCCTTTCTGGAATAACGCCAGCCACTGCGCGCCATCCAGCGCCGGCAGATTGAGCTCAACGCCTTGTTGAGCAGGTAATGGCGGAATCGTCCGGCTGTCCGTCGTCCAGATAGCCCGATCCAACGTCAGCTTCTGATTTAATAACCAGCGGCTGTTAAAGTGATTTTTACTCCCTGCGCTCCCCGTTAGCGCAAAACTTTTCAGGTTGCCGTCAGCCTGAATGTTCACCGGAATGGCTTCGCCTGCGGGTTTATTTAGCGGAGAAGGTAAGTGACTGCTCACATTTCTCAGATCGCCGTTCAGCTCGATGTGATAAGTGGTGTCAGCGTGATACGGAAGATCGATGCCGACTTTACCATTCCACGTCACGCTGCCGCTCAGGGCGTCATTCAGTTGCGGCGGTAAGACGCCCATACGCGTTGGCTGCCAGTTACCGTTCAGGTTGACGGCGACCTGATAGGCTTTTGCCCCTTCCGTCGTACTGAAATCCAGGTTAAGCGGCTGATTAAACCAGTTTGCCGTCAGCGGCCCGCTTTTTAGCGCGCCATTCACAAAGCTGAATTTACCGTTCAGATTTTTGAGCGTGCTGTTTAGCGGCTTAATAAACAGACTGTTATTACGCAACGAGACATCGCCCTCAGCGGTAACCTGTTCGCCATCCAGCGGAATATCAAGATGTAAGCGAGCATTCACATCGCCATCTAATTGGAGCTCCGCCAGCGTCGAGCCAAGCGAGTCTTTTAGTGGCGTCTCGTCGAAATAAGGCCCAACGGCTTTTCCCGGCCCGTTAATATCGGCATCAATGAGCAGTTTCTCTTTGGAATAATCCGGAATCGCCGCCGCGAGTTTGCTGGCCTTCACCCCGCCCAAATCGACGCTATCCGAACGCATCCACAGGCCGTCGTTCAGGAAATCCAGTTCAATGTTGAGATTTTTTAGCGCCGGCCAGTCGGGTTGAAAAGCAAACGTCGCATTGCGTAGCGGCACCAGCACTTCAAACTGACCTTCGTTATGCTTATAGGGAAAGAGGTGCGGGTTACCACCGTAAACCAACGTGGCGTTATCCGCCTCGCCGCCCTGAATCGCGCCGCTAAGGTAATCGACCAGCGCTTTGCCCATCAGGTTTTCCGGAAAATAGCGCCACGCCTGAGATCCATCGTCGGTACTGATTCCGGCCAGAATACCCAGCCACGGTTCGTCGCCCGTCGGTTGCAGATAGCGGAACCCGCCGCGCGCATGTACCGCCTTTGCTTTGACGTCAATGTCGCGGCCATCAAGCTGAAAGCCGTTCTCATTCTTCAACCAACTAAGCGTCGCGACGCCGTTTTCAATTTCCAGCGGCGCGCGAAAAACGGTTTCATAGGGCATTTTAGCCTGCTGCATCGCAACCTTCATCTGCCCGTCTTCTACGCTTCCCGCCAGCGTACCGGAAAAATGTTCCGCGCCGGGCAACAGCTTCCACTGTTTCCAGGCAAGATTTTCCCACGATGCCTGAAAACGCGTTTTTTCGGTCGCCTGTAGCGGAATATCCAACGCCAGTGTGGCGATCTTTCCGCTCGGCTGCGTAGCCTGCCATATTTCGCCCAGCACAGGCGACAGTTTAGCCGCCAGCGGCCGTAATGCTTCCAGCCCCGCCAGTTCAAGATTACTGGCGCGAATGCGTAGTTCATCGCTACGTGTGTGATTCTCGCCGCCGACATCCTGCTGCGGGAGCCAGGCCACGGTTAAGGCTCCGCTCGGCCAGGGTTTACCATCAAGCGTAATCCGTGTGTCCGGAATATAAAACTGCCAGCCCGGCTGCTCGCGGCTAATCTGCGCCGTCAGGTTATCGACAGACAGCGTGTGCGTCGTGTTATCACCCAGCCAGCTTGCGCCGCCCTGTTTCAGCCAGACGTCTCCTCCGGCGATTTCGCCTTTGCTGAGCGTCATCCAGCCTTCCAGACTGAAACGCGCCGTCTGGAGCGCCACATTATCCTGCATCCATTTGCCCAGCCACGGCTTGACGTCAATATCGTCGGCCTGTAACCAGACTCTGCCGTTATTCAGCAAACCGTCGTCATCGCGTAAATCCATCCGCACCTGCATCACGCCGTGCTGCCCGGTCAGGCTGGAGAGACTGACCTCGCCTTCGGCGCGGTGCCGCTCTTTGCCGTTTAGCCAGGTAAGCTGTGGGATCGCCAGCTCCGCGCGTTGTCCGGAAAGCGTCAGAAAACTGATTTGGCTATCGCGCAGATCGAAATGATCGAACTGACGCAGGAAAAGATCGCTTAAACGGCTGGTTTCGATGCCTTCGCCGTCGCTGCTTTGAAGAGGCGTGTTGGTGCGGAAATTGAGTTGCCAGAAGGTCAGGTCGCGAAACTGCCAGCGCATATGCAACAGGCTTTGCCAGACGTCCAGCGCCAACGTAACGCGTTTTATCGACAGTTCGCCGCCATCTTTCAGGGCGGCATGAATATTATGCGCTTCCAGCGTAGGGCCAAAATTTTGCCAGCTTGCGGAGAGTTGGCTAGCGGCCACCGGCACGCCGGTCACAGACTCAATTTTATTCAGGATAGCTGGACGCCAGGCGTCAAGATGAGGCAACGCCAGGCGCAACCCGCTAACCAGCAGCGCTGCAATGACGATGAGCGCGGCTCCAGTGAGCAATAAAATCCCCGGCAATCGCCTCACGCGTCTCTCCTTGTCTGCCAAAAAATACGACTCACACCCCTTGAAGGTATATTGCCGGATGGCGGCGCTTGCGCCTTATCCGGCCTACATGCGCTGGTGCTACTACTCAATTACATCATTACGACGTCAAACTGCTCCTGGTTATAAAGCGGTTCGACCTGAACTTTAACCTGTTTGCCGACAAAGATTTCGACTTCCGCCAGCGCGTGTGATTCTTCGCCTTTCAGCGCTTCCGCCACCGCAGGAGAAGCATAAACCAGGAAGCGATCGGAGTCATAAGCGTGATGAACACGTACAATTTCACGCATGATCTCATAGCAGACGGTTTCCACCGTTTTTACCGTCCCGCGGCCATGACAGGTTGGACACTCGTTACAAAGCACATGTTCCACGCTTTCACGAGTCCGTTTACGGGTCATTTCCACCAGCCCCAGCGGCGAAAAACCGTTAATACTGGTTTTCACGCGATCCTTACTTAACGCCTGTTCCAGCGAATGCAGCACCCGGCGGCGATGATCTTCATTATTCATGTCGATAAAATCGATAATGATAATGCCGCCCAGATTACGCAGGCGTAGCTGGCGGGCAATGGCCTGAGTCGCTTCAATATTGGTATTAAAAATGGTGTCGTCGAGATTACGGTGTCCGACAAACGCGCCGGTATTGATATCTACCGTCGTCATCGCTTCGGTTTGGTCAATAATCAGATAACCGCCGGACTTGAGTTCAACCTTACGCTCCAGCGCGCGCTGGATTTCATTTTCCACGTCATAAAGATCGAAGATCGGCTGATGGCCACTGTAATGCTCCAGCTTACTGGTCATTTCCGGGATGTATTCTGCGGTAAACTCCAGCAGCGACTCATAGGTCAGACGTGAGTCGACGCGAATTCGGTCCAACTGCGCATCGGCGAAATCGCGCAGCACGCGCTGCGCCAGCGCCAGTTCGCCATACATCTGGTAGCGCGTTTGCGGACGCTTTTTGCGCTCCATGACTTTCGTCCAGACGCGCTTGAGATAGGCGGCGTCAGACGCGAGATCCTCTTCACACACGCCTTCCGCCGCGGTGCGGATAATAAACCCGCCCTGTTCGTCGCAGTATTCCGCCACCACCTTTTTCAGGCGCTCGCGTTCACTTTCGCTTTCGATACGCTGGGAAACGCCAACGTGTGACGCGCCGGGCATAAAAACAAGGTAACGGGAGGGCAACGTGATGTCCGTGGTCAAACGCGCGCCTTTCGTGCCGAGCGGATCTTTCACTACCTGCACCATCAGATCCTGTCCCTGACGCACCAGTTCGGAGATATCGCGCACGGTAAACTGTTTTTGCTCGTCGCCCGCCACGCATTCGGTATGCGGCATAATGTCGGAAGCGTGAAGAAATGCGGCTTTATCCAGCCCAATATCTACAAAAGCCGCCTGCATACCTGGAAGTACACGACTTACACGACCTTTGTAGATATTGCCTACGATTCCGCGTCGCGCTTCGCGCTCAATATGGATTTCCTGAAGAATACCGCCATCAATGTACGCCACGCGCGTTTCCGATGGCGTTACGTTTACCAACAATTCAGCCGTCATGTTTATCCCTTTTATCACGCAGTGCGTTAAAATGACTCAACAACTCATACGTTTCAACCAGCGGTAAGCCGACCACGGCGTGATAGCTGCCATTTATCTTCCTGACAAAACAGCCACCCCGCCCCTGAATACCGTATGCACCTGCTTTATCTAAAGGCTCGCCGCTGGCGACATAGCCAGTAATATCCTGCGCAGAAAGCGTGCGGAAAGTCACCTCCGTTACCACCAGACAATCCAGCGTCTGCTGCGAGTCCGCAAGCGCAACAGCAGTCATCACCTGATGCGTATTTCCGGAAAGCAAACGCAGCATTTCTGCGGCATGAGCGGCGTCGCGCGGCTTTTCCAGCACCTCGCCGTTTAACACGACTATCGTATCCGCGCCCAACACCGGCAGATCACGGGGAACCAGCGCCACGCCAGCCTGCGCCTTTTCGCGCGCCAGCCGAACAACATACTGCTGCGCGCTTTCCTGAGCACGCCGTTGCTCTTCAATACCAGGCACGACCTGCTCGAATGAAAATCCAAGTTGAGTCAATAATTCCTGGCGACGCGGGGAACCGGAAGCAAGATACAGAGTTGTCATATCGACCTTTATTGCACAGCAAACTGCTGGCGTACTTTACGCATCAGCAAAAAGAGCCAGGGCCACAGCACGCCATTGACTACACTACTCCAGAACACTTCCGGTCTGAAAGAGACGTTGATCACTAAAAACTCGGCCCAGAAAACAATAATGTCCACGGCCAGTGAAAGCAACATTACCACCAGCGCCTGCTGCCAGAGCGCCAGGTTACGGAAGAGCTGGAATTTCAGAGCGACCAGATAGGCGACAATACTCATCGACAGAGCGCGCACGCCAAGTGTGGAACCGCTGATGAGATCAAGTATGGCACCCATCACAAATCCCGTCCCCACATTTACGCGGTGCGGCAGGGCCAGAATCCAGTACAGTAAGATGAGCAAAACCCAGTTTGGCCGGAAAACAATGATGTCGTCCGGCCAGGGCATGATTTGCAGCAACAGCGCAATAAGAAACGAGAGCCAGATAACCCAGCGCCCCTGGCTACGATAGCTCGCCACCATTACCCTCCCGGCGCACGCGCAGGCGGCGTGGTCGCGCCCGAAGGCGATGGTTGCGTTGATACCGGCGCAGTCTGGCCCGCAGATGGCTGAGTAATCCCCGTCGCCGGGTCCGGCACTGGCGCCGGCGGCCCCATCGCATCCGGAGAAGGCAACACCTGCGGCATCATCTGCATCAGGCGCTCATTGGCGACGCGGTGAACCTCTTCCGGCGTCATCGGATTGGCGCCGTTACGATCGGCTCCCCACAACAGCAGCAGATAGCGTAAACGCTGCAAACCCGCGGTTGGACGTGCCTGAATGACGGTATAGGCACGCTGAGTATCCAGCTTGACGGAGGAGACCACCGCCACCGGATACCCTTCCGGGAAACGCCCACCAAGTCCGGACGTTACCAGCACATCGCCGACGCGAATATCGGTATTGGCGGGCAGATGTTCAAGCTGAAGATCGTCAGTACAGCCGTTACCGGCGGCAATCACGCGGATGTCATTGCGCAGTACCTGAATCGGCAGCGCATGAGTCGCATCGCAAATCAGCAGTACGCGGCTGGTCAGTTTCGCCACGGCGACAACCTGCCCTACGACGCCTTTGTCGCTAATGACCGGTTGACCTTCATATACGCCATTAACGCTGCCTTTATCGATAACGACCTGATCGCTGTAAGGATCGTTAACCGTTGAAATAACCTGAGTCACCATTTTCTGCTCGTCCTGACGCAGCGGAGACCCCAGCAGCTCGCGCAACCGCGCGTTCTCCTGTTTGTACTGCCCCAGCATCAGCAGGTCGCTGTTTTTTAGCAGTAATTCCTGGCGCAGCGCCCGGTTTTCCAGTTCAAGCTGGTCGCGAGAAGCCAGCGTTTGTGACACGCTGTCGAGCAGTTCACGAGGGCCGTTTGAAATAAAATAGAAAGGACTGACGGCAGTGTCCATGTACGTTCGGATTTGACTGAACGTCCCCAGGCGGCTGTCGGCAATGATAACGCCGAGCGCCACCAGCACCGCCAGAATAAGGCGAATCTGTAGCGACGGGCCACGGCTAAAAATTGGCTTCATAGGCTATGCGTATTCTCGCGTCGGAGAGGCAGGACAATCCAGGGATAATCCTGCCCGTATCCAACTACTCTTCGCTGAACAGGTCGCCGCCGTGCATATCGATCATTTCCAGCGCCTTGCCGCCGCCGCGCGCCACACAGGTCAGCGGATCTTCAGCAACCACGACAGGAATGCCCGTCTCTTCCATTAACAGACGGTCAAGGTTACGCAGCAGCGCGCCGCCGCCGGTGAGCACCATACCGCGCTCGGAGATGTCTGACGCCAGCTCCGGCGGACACTGTTCCAGCGCCACCATTACCGCGCTGACGATACCGGTCAACGGTTCCTGCAACGCTTCCAGAATCTCGTTTGAGTTCAGGGTAAAGCCGCGTGGAACGCCTTCCGCCAGGTTACGGCCACGCACTTCGATCTCGCGGACTTCGTCGCCCGGATAAGCGGAACCGATTTCGTGTTTAATACGTTCTGCGGTGGCTTCACCGATCAGAGAACCGTAGTTACGACGAACGTAATTAATGATGGCTTCGTCGAAGCGATCACCACCAATACGGACAGAAGAAGAGTAAACCACGCCGTTCAGGGAGATAACGGCAACTTCAGTGGTACCACCACCGATATCCACAACCATTGAACCGGTTGCTTCAGAAACTGGCAGACCTGCGCCGATCGCGGCCGCCATCGGCTCTTCGATCAAAAAGACTTCACGGGCGCCTGCGCCCTGAGCGGATTCACGAATCGCGCGGCGTTCTACCTGCGTCGCGCCGACCGGCACGCATACCAGTACGCGCGGGCTTGGGCGCATAAAGCTGTTGCTATGCACTTGTTTAATAAAGTGCTGGAGCATTTTTTCGGTCACAAAGAAGTCAGCGATAACGCCATCTTTCATCGGACGGATCGCAGCGATATTGCCCGGCGTACGGCCCAGCATCTGCTTCGCATCATGACCGACTGCAGCCACGCTTTTCGGCGAACCGGCACGATCCTGACGAATGGCCACAACGGAAGGCTCATTCAATACGATGCCTTGTCCTTTTACATAAATGAGGGTATTCGCGGTACCCAGGTCAATGGACAGGTCATTGGAAAACATGCCACGAAATTTTTTCAACATACTAAGGGATAATCCTGAAAGCTGGGGCGGAAAACAAAATCCGCTTACTTTACCAACCACACGCAGCAGCGACAAGGCGCAAAAATCATCTGCTACGGTGAAAATTAGTGCAGTTCGTTTCCTTTGTTACAAATCTCGGCCTGAGTCCCTCAGGGCTGAAAAAATCAGCAGCAATCCTCGCCTTCGTTTGCAACCTGTCAAAGGTCATTCACCTGCATATTTGCTGCAACAATCTGGCGAGCAGACAAGCACACCCCCATGAGGCGCAGCGCGCGTTATTCTACGTGAAAACAAATTAAACGGCAGGTTAAACCGAGTATCTTTGCGAATATTTTTTCACGTTTGTGTCAAGTAGTTGGGAGGAGGCAAAAAAATCACCCTGCCCGCCAGCCACGCCGCGTTTTGTCAGCGTCTGCCACTCGCCGCGCGAACGGACGCCCGTCGCGTAAACCTGCGTAGGCGTACCCGCGCAGGCCTCTACCAGACTTTGAACCAGAAGCTGGTTTTCCGTTCGCTTCTCAATGTTTCTGACCAGACTCGGATGCAGCTTGAGTAATTCCACATTGAGCGCTTTAATCCAGCTCGTGCTAACCAGCGTCAAACCCGCCTGTGTCACCGCCACCCGAACGCCAAGCGCATTGACTAAGCGAAGGATGGGTTGTAACCGGCTGATGTGTTGACAAACATCTGCCTCCGCAAGTTCAATAATTATGCGATTTCGCTGTGATTTTTCACACTGCATTAACGTATCGCGCAACCAGC
Source organism: Salmonella sp. SAL04196 (assembly GCF_046550835.1). Lineage (NCBI taxonomy): Bacteria > Pseudomonadati > Pseudomonadota > Gammaproteobacteria > Enterobacterales > Enterobacteriaceae > Salmonella > Salmonella sp. SAL04196. The sequence continues at coordinate 21,383 of NZ_JBGDXE010000009.1, read as the reverse complement.
GCTGAAAACGCGGACGAATCAGCGACTCAACCGTCAACTGCATTGCCAGATTTTCATCCGGCCAGTAGCCCAGCAACGTAATCAGGCGGCTAATTTGTAATCTGTCATACTCTTCCGATAAACCAAATTGCAACACCATCGGCATATACTCCGCCGAGCTCACCTCTTCTTTACCGTCATAGATGCGACACATCAATTCCCGATGATGTACGCGACCTTCTCGCGTGACCGCTGGTTTTTGATAAAGTCGCGGTCCGCCCCGGTTCAGCATCTGCTCAATCAATGTGCGCCAGCGCACATTGCCGCGCCCTTTTTCCGGCAGAGTGTCGTCGTAAATAGCCCAGCTATTTCCCCCCTGCAGGGCGGCATTCCGCGCCGCGGCTTCAGCATGTTCCATCACCTGCTCGGTGGACTGTCCGCTGCGCCAGGCGCAAATGCCGATATGTACCATATCGTCACGATCGAGCATTTTGTTAGCCGGTAGCGCATCGACAGCTTTTAAAAGTTGTCCGGCAATACTTTCCGCTTCTTTCAGCGTTCGATGCGGTAGCAGCACGGCAAAGTCGCTGCGGTGATAACGCGCCAGCAGCGAGCCTGGGTAACGCATAATAAATGTCGATAGCAGATTGATAAGCATAAACATCTGCTCTTCCGCCTGATTGCCTCCCAGGCTGTCGCGCAGAAGATTGAAGTCTGGCAAGCGGATCATCATCACCACGCCATGCACTCCCACTTTTTCCTGATCTTCCAGCAGCGTCGCCAGTTGGTTATCAAAGAACAGACGGTTACCGAGTCCGGTTTTGGTGTCCTGCGCGGCGTAGGAGCGAATGAGGGTGTCCAGGCGGCTACGCTGTTCGTGAGCAAACTGAATTTCGGAAAGCAATACATCAAGCGCGCTACTGGTGCGCGCTGGCCATTCGTAAACAGAACCGCGGACATTCGCCCCGCGTTCGCCGTTCAGAATGCGCGTTGAGCGAATTTCCAGAAGCTCTTGCCCGGAAAGCTGCCGCTGCAGCCAGCGCACCGATAAAAACAAAATCAGAACGATAAAACCGATCGCCAGCGTCAGCGGCGCCGTGGTGATCAGTGAGTGAAAATAGTTACCCATCGGGTCCTGATAAACCAGACGTAGCGACATTCCTGGATGTTTTATCAGCGGTACGACCAGCTCGCGATACATGTCGCTGGTGCCGGCTGGCCGATAACCTCTGGCACGAGAATGGCTGTAGACGCTGCGCTCCCCCTGCAACAGATCGACACGCACAATATCGGAAGCGATCATGAGTTCGTCGATTTGCGGCGTCAGCGAGACAATATCATGGGTCACCAGGTGCGTATCAATGGCTGTCGCCGTCGCCTGCACACGGCTGACATACTTATACTGTACGGCGTTATAAAAGCTTAGCGAGCAACCTATCAGAGTCACGAAGATCGTTAACCCCGTGAGCAGCGTGATAAAAGCTGAGAATTTCGTCGTTAATCGCATCCTTGAGTTAACTCCGACGGTTATAAACAGTATGAAAAAGCGAATCTGAAGGCGGAATTCGCCACGGCGCGCAATGAAGCAGGCATACTACCAAAATGGATCTATCTGGCAATTTATTGCGTTGCATCGGCATCACGTTTTAATTAGCGAGTATAGTCTTCGTAGCTATTTTTCCAATCTACCATGTAAAGTGAGGACAGGTTATGCAGGCGTTGATCTTAGAACAGCAGGACGGTAAAACCCTCGCATCCGTGCAACATCTCGAAGAGAGTCAACTGCCGGCAGGTGATGTGACGGTGGATGTCCACTGGTCCAGCCTGAATTATAAAGATGCTCTGGCTATCACCGGAACAGGGAAAATTATCCGTCATTTTCCGATGATTCCTGGTATTGATTTCGCCGGCACCGTTCACGCAAGCGAAGATCCTCGCTTTCATGCAGGCCAGGAAGTACTACTGACTGGCTGGGGCGTGGGCGAAAACCACTGGGGCGGCCTGGCCGAACGCGCACGCGTTAAAGGCGACTGGCTGGTCGCGCTGCCTGCGGGACTGAGCAGCCGTAACGCCATGATCATCGGCACCGCCGGTTTTACCGCCATGCTGTGCGTCATGGCGCTTGAAGATGCAGGTATTCGCCCGCAAGACGGTGAGATTGTCGTCACCGGCGCCAGCGGAGGCGTGGGCAGCACTGCCGTTGCATTACTGCATAAGCTGGGCTATCAGGTTGCAGCAGTATCAGGACGTGAAAGCACCCACGGCTATCTTAAGAGCCTGGGAGCTAACCGTATTCTCAGCCGCGATGAGTTTGCTGAATCTCGCCCGTTGGAAAAACAGCTGTGGGCCGGTGCAATTGATACCGTTGGCGATAAAGTGCTGGCGAAAGTGCTGGCACAGATGAACTATGGCGGTTGCGTGGCCGCCTGCGGCCTGGCGGGCGGCTTCGCACTGCCGACCACCGTTATGCCATTCATTCTGCGTAATGTGCGTTTGCAAGGGGTGGACTCGGTGATGACCCCACCGGCACGTCGCGCAGAAGCCTGGGCGCGTTTGGTTAAGGATCTGCCGGAATCGTTCTATGCTCAGGCCGCCACAGAGATTACGCTGGCGGATGCGCCGAAGTTCGCCGATGCCATCATCAATAATCAGGTTCAGGGCCGTACGCTGGTGAAGATAAAATAACGTCACGTATAAAAAAATTTACACTTAATTAACTATTTATTTTTACACATTGACACACTCCCTGTCATATTCACTACACGCCATGTTGTGGTGGGTAGACCGGGAGTCTGTGATGAAAAAGATACGTCCATTAACAGAAGCCGATGTGACTGCGGAATCGGCTTTTTTTATGCAGCGCCGACAGGTGCTAAAAGCATTAGGCATCAGCGCGGCCGCCTTATCCTTACCCTCAACGGCGCAGGCCGATCTCTTCAGTTGGTTTAAAGGCAACGATCGTCCGAAAGCGCCTGCCGGTAAACCGCTTGAGTTTAGTCAGCCTGCCGCCTGGCGAAGCGATTTAGCGTTAACGCCGGAAGATAAGGTGACGGGCTACAACAATTTCTATGAGTTTGGCCTTGATAAAGCCGACCCGGCGGCCAATGCCGGAAGTCTGAAAACCGAACCGTGGACGTTGAAAATCAGCGGGGAAGTCGCGAAGCCATTTACGCTGGATTACGACGATTTAACACATCGTTTTCCATTAGAAGAGCGTATCTATCGAATGCGCTGCGTCGAAGCGTGGTCCATGGTCGTGCCGTGGATTGGTTTCCCTTTATATAAGCTACTCGCGCAGGCACAGCCCACCAGCCACGCTAAATATGTGGCATTCGAAACGCTATACGCGCCGGATGATATGCCTGGACAGAAAGATCGCTTTATTGGCGGCGGACTGAAATACCCTTATGTCGAAGGGCTACGTCTGGACGAAGCCATGCATCCGCTGACTCTGATGACCGTTGGCGTCTATGGTAAGGCGTTACCCCCGCAAAACGGCGCGCCCATTCGACTCATCGTTCCATGGAAGTATGGTTTCAAAGGTATTAAATCTGTTGTTAGCATTAAACTCACCCGCGAACGTCCGCCAACCACCTGGAATTTGTCGGCTCCCAACGAATATGGTTTTTACGCCAATGTGAACCCGCATGTGGATCATCCACGCTGGTCTCAGGCTACCGAACGCTTTATTGGTTCAGGCGGTATCCTTGATGTGCAAAGGCAGCCGACGCTGCTGTTTAACGGCTACGCCAATGAAGTCGCTTCGCTGTATCGCGGTCTCAATTTGCGGGAGAATTTTTAAGTGCGTCTGACAGCAAAACAGATAACCTGGCTAAAATTTTGTCTGCATCTTGCCGGTTTTTTGCCGCTTCTGTGGCTCTTTTGGGCGATAAATCACGGTGGACTCAGCGCAGACCCGGTAAAGGATATCCAACACTTTACCGGCAGAACCGCACTCAAATTTTTGCTCGCCACCTTGCTGGTTTCACCGCTGGCGCGCTACGCTAAACAGCCATTATTGATACGCACACGCCGCCTGTTGGGGTTATGGTGTTTCGTTTGGGCTACGCTGCATTTAACCAGCTATGCCTTACTGGAACTGGGGATACATAACCTGGCGCTGTTAGGAAGCGAGTTGATTTCACGCCCTTATTTGACGCTTGGGATCATTAGCTGGCTGGTGTTATTGGCGCTGACGTTGACCTCAACGCAATTTGCGCAGCGTAAATTGGGCAAACGCTGGCAAACATTGCATAACGTCGTCTATCTTGTCGCGATCCTGGCTCCCATACATTACCTGTGGTCGGTAAAGATTTTATCACCGCAACCGGTCATCTACGCGGCATTAGCGTTAGCCCTTTTAGCTTTGCGTTACCGGAAGTTTCGCCAGTGGTGGCGCTAGTTTGGTGAACTGTGCGGTCGATTGCAAAACGCAAAACAGGTAATGTCCTTTTTATGTTTCGGGTTGATTATCTTCCCTGATAAGACCAGTATTTAGCTGCCAATTGCGACGAAATAGTTATAATGTGCGACTTTACATTGCCCAACGGCGATTTTCGTTCGCAGAAAGGGTGACAATCGTGCAATGAAGGTATATTTTGTTTTTTGCCCGAAAATGGCAGAAGATAGCCACACAATGACTGGCAAATCATGAATTTCACCTTCGGGTGCTACGGCATAACAGGCAAATCAAAGATGCGCGGTATTTTACCCGCGGCAGTCATTCACATGCTTTACAGACGGCGCTAAAACGCCTGTCACAATCACACTAAACAAAGAGTACGGAACCCACTCATGGATATTCGTAAGATTAAAAAACTGATCGAGCTGGTTGAAGAATCAGGTATCTCCGAACTGGAAATTTCTGAAGGCGAAGAATCTGTTCGCATCAGCCGCACAACGGCAAACGCCGGTTTTCCGGTGATGCAGCAGGCTTATGCGGCGCCGATGATGCAGCAACCCGCTCTGTCTAACGCTGTCGCGCCAACGGCTACTCCAGCAATGGAAGCGCCTGCCGCAGCGGAAATCAGTGGTCACATCGTACGCTCCCCAATGGTTGGTACTTTCTACCGCACCCCAAGCCCGGACGCGAAAGCGTTCATCGAAGTGGGCCAGAAAGTGAACGTGGGCGATACCCTGTGCATCGTTGAAGCCATGAAAATGATGAACCAGATCGAAGCAGACAAAGCAGGTACTGTGAAAGCGATTCTGGTCGAAAGTGGTCAACCGGTAGAATTTGACGAGCCACTGGTCGTCATCGAGTAACGAGGCGAACATGTTGGATAAAATTGTCATCGCCAACCGCGGCGAGATCGCACTACGTATTCTTCGAGCCTGTAAAGAACTCGGCATCAAGACCGTCGCTGTGCACTCAAGCGCGGATCGCGATTTAAAACACGTATTGCTGGCGGATGAGACGGTCTGTATTGGCCCGGCACCGTCCGTAAAAAGTTATCTGAACATCCCGGCTATCATTAGCGCCGCTGAAATCACCGGCGCGGTGGCAATCCACCCGGGTTACGGCTTCCTTTCTGAGAACGCCAATTTTGCCGAGCAGGTTGAACGCTCCGGCTTTATCTTTATCGGCCCGAAAGCGGACACCATCCGCCTGATGGGCGATAAAGTGTCCGCGATTACCGCGATGAAAAAAGCGGGCGTGCCGACCGTACCAGGATCTGACGGCCCGCTGGGCGACGATATGAATGCGAACCGCGCTCATGCCAAACGTATTGGCTATCCGGTGATCATCAAAGCGTCCGGCGGCGGCGGCGGCCGCGGTATGCGCGTGGTTCGTAGCGATGCTGAACTGGCGCAGTCCATCTCCATGACCAAAGCGGAAGCGAAAGCGGCTTTCAGCAACGACATGGTATACATGGAAAAATACCTGGAAAATCCACGCCACATCGAAATTCAGGTGCTGGCGGACGGCCAGGGCAACGCTATCTATCTGGCGGAACGCGACTGTTCCATGCAGCGTCGCCACCAGAAAGTGGTTGAAGAAGCCCCGGCGCCAGGCATTACGCCGGAACTGCGTCGCTATATCGGCGAACGCTGCGCGAAAGCGTGCGTAGACATCGGCTATCGCGGCGCAGGGACGTTCGAATTCCTGTTCGAAAACGGCGAGTTCTATTTCATCGAAATGAACACCCGTATTCAGGTTGAACACCCGGTGACTGAAATGATTACCGGCGTCGATTTGATCAAAGAGCAGTTGCGCATCGCGGCGGGTCAGCCGCTGTCGATCACACAGGACGAAGTTGTCGTTCGAGGCCATGCGGTAGAATGCCGTATCAATGCCGAAGATCCGAACACCTTCCTGCCAAGCCCTGGCAAAATCACGCGCTTCCATGCGCCTGGCGGCTTTGGCGTTCGCTGGGAATCTCATATCTACGCGGGCTACACGGTGCCGCCGTACTATGATTCCATGATCGGCAAACTCATCTGCTACGGTGAAAACCGCGACGTGGCGATTGCCCGTATGAAAAATGCCCTGCAGGAACTGATTATCGATGGTATCAAAACCAATATCGATCTGCAGACCCGCATCATGAATGACGAACACTTCCAGCACGGTGGAACTAACATCCACTATCTGGAGAAAAAACTCGGTCTTCAGGAAAAGTAATCGCACGTTAATCTCAAAAGGCCGGTGAATCCGGCCTTTTTTATTTCTGGGGATAGCGATGCCCCATCATGTACAATTCCCGCTTTCTTCACCCATAAGGGACAAAAAATGGACGCTCGTTTTGTTCAGGCCCATAAAGAGGCGCGCTGGGCGCTGTGGCTGACCCTTTGCTATCTGGCAGCATGGTTAGTGGCTGCTTACTTACCTGGAGACTCGCCGGGAATTACCGGTCTGCCGCACTGGTTCGAGATGGCCTGCTTATTGACGCCGCTGGTCTTTATTTTGCTGTGCTGGGCGATGGTGAAATTCATTTATCGCGATATTTCGCTGGAGGATGACGATGCAGCTTGAGGTCATTCTACCGCTGGTAGCCTATCTGATCGTGGTCTTCGGGGTCTCGATTTACGCTATGCGCAAGCGTACCGCCGGCACCTTTTTAAACGAATATTTTCTTGGCAGCCGTTCGATGGGCGGGATCGTGCTCGCGATGACGCTTACCGCCACCTATATTAGCGCCAGTTCATTTATCGGCGGTCCCGGCGCGGCTTATAAATACGGTCTGGGCTGGGTCTTGCTGGCGATGATCCAGCTTCCCGCCGTCTGGCTTTCACTGGGTATTCTGGGTAAAAAATTCGCTATCCTGGCGCGTCGCTATAATGCCGTCACGCTTAACGATATGCTATTCGCTCGTTACCAAAGCCGCCTGCTGGTGTGGTTGGCAAGCCTGAGTTTATTGGTCGCGTTTATTGGCGCAATGACCGTACAATTTATCGGCGGCGCGCGACTGCTGGAAACTGCGGCGGGAATTCCCTACGAAACCGGCCTGCTGATATTTGGCGTCAGTATCGCACTCTATACGGCGTTTGGCGGCTTTCGCGCCAGCGTACTTAACGATACGCTACAGGGCCTGGTGATGCTGGTCGGCACGATAGTGCTGCTGGTGGGCGTGATCCATGCGGCGGGCGGTCTAAGTCAGGCCGTTGACACGCTGCACGCTCTCGACCCCAAACTGGTAACGCCGCAGGGCGCCGATGACATACTTTCTCCCGCCTTTATGACCTCTTTTTGGGTACTGGTCTGTTTTGGTGTGATTGGCCTGCCGCATACGGCGGTGCGCTGCATCTCCTATAAAGACAGTAAAGCGGTACACCGGGGCATTATTATCGGTACGATTGTCGTGGCGATTTTAATGTTCGGGATGCACCTTGCCGGCGCGCTGGGTCGCGCGGTGCTTCCGGATCTGACGGTGCCGGATCTGGTGATCCCAACGCTAATGGTGAAAGTTTTGCCGCCGTTTGCCGCCGGGATCTTCCTCGCTGCGCCAATGGCGGCGATCATGTCAACAATTAACGCCCAACTGCTGCAAAGTTCCGCGACGATCATTAAAGATCTCTATCTCAATCTACGCCCCGATCAGATGCAAAATGAGATCCGGCTGAAGCGTATGTCGGCAGCGATTACTTTACTGCTAGGCGCGCTGTTGCTGCTGGCCGCATGGAAACCGCCAGAGATGATCATTTGGCTCAACCTGCTGGCGTTTGGCGGCCTGGAAGCGGTGTTCTTATGGCCGCTGGTATTGGGCCTTTACTGGGAGCGGGCAAACGCGGCAGGCGCGCTAAGCGCCATGATCGTGGGCGGCGTGCTATATGCCCTACTTGCCACATTTAATATTCAGTACCTGGGCTTTCATCCGATTGTGCCCGCGTTACTGTTAAGTTTATTGGCTTTTCTGATCGGAAACCGATTCGGCTCTTCCGCTTCGCAAGCCACCGTATTGTCTACTGATAAATAAAGAGTTTTGCCATGCCATGGATCCAATTGAAACTGAATACCACCGGCGCGAATGCTGAAGAGCTGAGTGATGCGCTGATGGAAGCGGGCGCCGTTTCCATTACCTTTCAGGATACGCACGATACGCCGGTTTTTGAGCCGTTGCCGGGCGAAACCCGTCTGTGGGGCGATACCGATGTGATCGGTCTGTTCGACGCCGAAACCGACATGAAAGAAGTTGTCGCGATTCTGGAGCAACATCCGCTGCTGGGTGCCGGATTTGCCCATAAAATCGAACAACTGGAAGATAAAGACTGGGAACGCGAATGGATGGATAATTTCCATCCGATGCGTTTTGGCGAGCGTCTGTGGATTTGTCCCAGCTGGCGTGACATTCCGGACGAGAATGCCGTCAACGTGATGCTCGACCCGGGACTGGCGTTCGGTACGGGTACGCACCCCACCACTTCTTTATGTCTGCAATGGCTGGACGGGCTCGATCTCAACGGCAAAACCGTGATCGACTTTGGCTGCGGTTCAGGCATTCTGGCGATTGCCGCGCTGAAGCTGGGAGCGGCAAAGGCGATTGGTATTGATATCGATCCGCAAGCTATTCAGGCCAGTCGCGATAATGCCGAACGCAACGGCGTGTCTGACCGGCTGGAGCTGTACCTGCCGAAAGACCAGCCAGAAGCCATGAAAGCCGACGTGGTCGTCGCTAACATCCTGGCAGGCCCATTACGCGAACTGGCTCCGTTAATCAGCGTACTGCCCGTTGAGGGCGGTCTGCTGGGGCTTTCAGGTATTCTCGCCAGCCAGGCGGAAAGCGTCTGCGATGCTTACGCCGAGCTTTTTACTCTCGACCCGGTCGTCGAAAAAGAAGAGTGGTGCCGCATTACTGGCCGTAAGAAATAATTCTTGTCAGCGTGGTCGCCCGGCCACGCTTTTCTCCACACAACTGCCTTAACGCCTTTCAGGCACCGAGACATCATTAAATTCATCAAATGAATGCCTGAAATGACTTCTTTGTCACTATCCGTCTGGATAAACAGCTGCTACCAGCGGACAAAAGGTACTGGCGTTTTAACGGGTCGCAGCCATCGCCCTCGTACTTAGTAATGCTGTCCGGGTTGTTCTGCAGCATCCGCTAACGCGCTCTTCAGCACAGCTGGAAAAATTTATGCGTGCCATTCATGAACACAAAAGCGCATCTGTGTGCCCCCTTCCGACTGGCAATGGAGAAAAGTCACGCGCAGCGGGAAGTGATCTTGTCCTGAAACGAGACGGCGATCCCATTCATTTGGGGTAATTAGCTTATAAAAAAAGCAGATTATTCCGTTTATCTTGTTTCTGGTCGAAGAAATAGAGAGAAGTTACGGGAATTTGTAAGCGCGTACAAAACCGCCGACAATAAATAACTCTATGATTTTACTGAATTATAAATTTATTTTGCTGTTTTTAAGCACGATTCATTGATCTACAACAGTGGATTGTTCAAAGTTTGGCCTTTCATCTCGTGCAAAAAATGCGTAATATACGCCGCCTTGCAGTCACAGTATGGTCATTTCTTAACTCATGCGCATCGGACAATATCAGCTCAGAAATCGCCTGATCGCAGCGCCCATGGCTGGCATTACTGACAGACCTTTCCGGACGCTGTGCTATGAGATGGGAGCAGGATTGACAGTATCCGAGATGATGTCTTCTAACCCGCAAGTGTGGGAAAGCGATAAATCTCGTTTACGGATGGTGCACGTTGATGAGCCAGGAATTCGCACGGTGCAAATTGCCGGTAGCGACCCTGTTGAGATGGCCGATGCCGCACGTATTAACGTGGAAAGCGGCGCCCAGATTATTGATATCAATATGGGGTGCCCGGCGAAGAAAGTGAATCGTAAGCTGGCAGGTTCAGCCCTCTTGCAGTACCCGGATTTAGTGAAGTCTATACTCATCGGGGTCGTAAACGCGGTGGACGTTCCTGTGACTCTCAAGATTCGCACCGGCTGGGCGCCGGAACACCGTAACTGCGTAGAGATTGCCCAACTGGCTGAAGATTGTGGTATTCAGGCTCTGACCATCCATGGCCGCACCCGCGCCTGTTTGTTCAACGGAGAAGCTGAATACGACAGTATTCGGGCAGTTAAGCAGAAAGTTTCCATTCCGATTATCGCGAATGGCGACATTACTAACCCGCATAAAGCCAGAGCTGTTCTCGACTATACAGGGGCGGATGCCCTGATGATAGGCCGCGCAGCTCAGGGAAGACCCTGGATCTTTCGGGAAATCCAGCATTATCTGGACACTGGGGAGCTGCTTCCGCCGCTGCCGCTGACAGAGGTAAAGCGCTTGCTTTGCACGCATGTTCGGGAACTGCATGACTTTTACGGTCAGGCAAAAGGGTACCGAATCGCGCGTAAACACGTCTCCTGGTATCTCCAGGAGCACGCTCCAGACGACCAGTTTCGGCGCACATTCAACGCTATTGAGGACGCCAGCGAACAGCTGGAGGCGTTGGAGGCATACTTCGAAAATTTTGCGTAAACAGAAATAAAGAGCTGACAGAACTATGTTCGAACAACGCGTAAATTCTGACGTACTGACCGTTTCTACCGTTAACTCTCAGGATCAGGTAACCCAAAAACCCCTGCGTGACTCGGTTAAACAGGCACTGAAGAACTATTTTGCTCAACTGAATGGTCAGGACGTTAATGACCTGTATGAGCTGGTACTGGCTGAAGTAGAACAGCCCCTGTTGGACATGGTGATGCAATACACCCGTGGTAACCAGACCCGTGCTGCTCTGATGATGGGCATCAACCGTGGTACGCTGCGTAAAAAATTAAAAAAATACGGCATGAACTAATTTCGATTAGCTAACTGCTTGTTTAAAAAGGCGCTACTCGGCATGGGGAAGCGCCTTTTTTATACGCATCACATGGAATTTGGTCATGAAAGCGGAATGTGAACCTCAGTACTTTGGCGATGAATCGAAGAAGATTATTCACGGTGACGCGCTAACAGAACTTAAAAAACTGCCTTCTGAAAGCATTGACTTAATTTTTGCCGATCCGCCTTACAATATCGGAAAAGATTTCGACGGTATGGTCGAATCCTGGGACGAAGCGTCTTTTCTGGCCTGGCTGTATGAATGCATTGATGAGTGCCACCGCGTACTGAAGAAACACGGCACCATGTACATCATGAATAGCACAGAAAATATGCCGTATATCGATCTCAAATGCCGAACGCTTTTTACCATCAAAAGCCGTATCGTCTGGTCCTATGATAGTTCCGGGGTGCAGGCGAAAAAATACTTTGGTTCTATGTATGAACCGATCCTGATGATGGTAAAGAACCCGAAAAGCTATACCTTTAACCGTGACGCGATTCTGGTCGAGACCACCACGGGCGCTAAGCGCGCGCTAATCGATTATCGAAAAAACCCGCCCCAACCATACAATCAGAAAAAAGTGCCGGGCAACGTCTGGTCATTTCCTCGCGTACGTTATCTGATGGATGAATATGAAAACCATCCTACGCAAAAGCCCAGCGCGCTGTTAAAACGGATCATACTGGCCTCTTCTAACCCGAGCGATACCGTATTGGACCCTTTCGCGGGCAGTTTCACCACAGGCGCTGTCGCAGCGGCGTCAGGTCGTAAGTTTATCGGTATTGAACTCAATAATGAGTACGTAAAAATGGGGCTCAGAAGATTGAGCGTCACTTCGCATTATTCAGAAAATGAACTTGCAAAAGTCAAAAAGAGAAAAACACAAAACCTGTCCAAAAAGCAGCGAAATGTCGGGATAAACGCGCTATCTTCAGAGAAGTAAAAGCATTGTAAGTCCGCTTTTCAGCGTCAAAATTTCATGTATATTCCCAGCACGCATGGGCATGAATACACAGGATTTGACGATGATACGTAAGTATTGGTGGCTGGTTGTTTTTGCCGTCTCCGTTTTTCTTTTTGATGCGCTTTTGATGCAATGGATCGAATTGATGGCAACTGAACAGGATAAGTGCCGAAACATGGATTCGGTTAACCCTCTCAAATTGATCAATTGTACCGATCTGGAGTAGCGAACCGGGCGATTTAACCTATGATTATTTATCACCCGGATTTCTTTTATCCCTTATAAAAACAGGGAATTAAAACACGTTGAGGATAAAAGAAGGGGTGATACTGTCTCGTCCTTTTCTTTTCCTGCATAACCAATGAGCTAATGATACATGCCGGTTAGTGAGTACAACCACATCCTTGTGGCGGTTTCATTTGCTGTCGCTATTTTTGCGTCCTATACCGCATTAAATATGGCCGGACGCGTAGCCGGAAGCGCCCGATCAAACGCCAGAATATGGCTAATGGGCGGCGGCTTCGCGCTGGGCGTCGGTATTTGGGCGATGCATTTTGTCGGGATGCTGGCGATGGATCACGCGATGAACATGCGCTTCGATCCGTTCCTCACCGGCCTCTCCATGCTGATCGCGATCGGCTCCTCCCTGTTTGCGCTATGGCTGGTCAGCGCTGAAAAACTGCGCCTGCGCCGTTTACTGCCGGGCGCGCTGGTGATGGGACTGGGCATCAGCGCAATGCATTATACCGGGATGGCGGCGCTGCAATTTGCTTCCATTATCGTCTGGAATAGCGCGTGGGTTGCCCTCTCTATCATTATCGCGCTACTGGCGTCCTGCGGCGCGCTGTGGCTCACGTTCCGCCTGCGTCATGAGGGAACAGATGTCGCCCTGAGGCGAGCAGGCGCCGCGGTATTAATGGGGATAGCTATCGCCGGCATGCATTACGCCGGTATGAAGGCCGCACACTTTCCCCAAAACTGGCCGATGGAGCATCGTGGCGTCGATAGCAACTGGCTGGCTGTTCTTGTCAGCGTGGTCGCGCTGACTATCCTGGGCATTACTCTGCTGGTTTCTTTATTTGACGCCCGGCTTCAGGCCCGTACCGCACTACTTGCCTCTTCACTGGCGCAGGCGAACCAGGAACTGGCGCAGTTGGCGCTGCATGATACGCTCACCCGTTTACCAAACCGGGTACTCCTTGAGGATCGTCTGGAACAGGCCATCAGCAAAGCGAATCGGGAAGGCACGTCTTTCGCGCTACTGTTTATGGATCTGGATGGCTTTAAAGCCGTTAATGACGCTTATGGTCATGATATTGGCGATAAGCTACTGGTAGCGGTCACGCATCGTCTGAACCACCCGCTGAGCGGTCAGTTTACCCTGGCGCGGATTGGCGGCGACGAATTTGTGCTGCTTGCAGAAGTCAGCGCGCCTGACGAAGCGGCTTCCCTTGCCAGCGCGCTGGTACATTCGATAGATGCGCCCTTTACGATAGATCCGTATGAACTGGTCGTCACCCTTAGCGTGGGAATAGCGCTCTATCCGCTGGACGGAAAAAACGAACGGGAACTGATGTTCAACGCCGATGCCGCGATGTACCACACGAAGCATACAGGGCGTAACGGATACCATTTCTTTCAGCCATCAATGAATATGTTGGCGCAAACCCAGCTTCAGCTAATGAATGATCTGTGGCTGGCGCTGGAAAGACAAGAGCTCAGGCTGGTGTATCAGCCTAAATTTCAGGCTCCTGCCGGCCCCATTGTAGGATTTGAGGCCCTGTTGCGCTGGTATCATCCAAAACAAGGCGTACTGAATCCTGACCAGTTTTTACCGCTGGCGGAAAAAACGGGTCTTATCGTCACTATCGGTAGCTGGGTGATAGACGAGGCGTGTCGACAGCTACGCGAGTGGCACTTACAGGGATACGCCTTATGGTCAGTGGCGGTAAATCTTTCCGCCTTACAATTTGAGCAGCCCGGCCTTGTGGACACCATTACGCGGAGCCTGGCCCGACACAGTATCCGTCCCGATTTATTGATTCTGGAAATCACCGAAACCACGGCGATGAACAAGCCAGAGCAAAGCGTCGCTATACTCACCAGATTAACGGAAATGGGGGTTAAGGCCTCTATTGACGACTTTGGCACCGGTTATTCCAGCCTTCTCTATCTGAAACGTCTTCCGGCGTGCGAACTAAAAATTGATCGCGCTTTCGTACATGAACTCAGCGAGGCAAGCGACGGCGCGACCATTGTTGCGGCTATTGTCGCGCTGGCGAAAGCGTTAAATCTGCAAATTGTGGCAGAAGGGGTAGAAAATGAAACGCAGCAACAATTTTTGACCCAGTTAGGATGCCATACACTTCAGGGGTTCCTGCTTGGCAAGCCGCGTACGGCAGAGGAAATTGCTCGCGATATTCGGGACCCTGCCAATATATTCACAAGGTCAATATATAATATCAACTCAAAATAATCTCAGGCTTCTTCCGCCTGTTGTTCATTTGGCATTAATTGCCTCACACTGCCATCCGGGCTTAGCATTTTTAATACATTATCGACTAATGCAGGCGCCTGCTTATAAAGATCATAACTTGTGGGATTCATTAACCAGTTCTTTACTATTCCGCTAAAACTACCATGCAGAATAATTAATATGACATCCAGATCAAGACTGCCTGAGATCAGCTTTTTATCCATACATCGCTGTAATACTTCAAGCAGCGACTGATGATGGAAACCAATCTTCTCCCGAATGGCCTGTTCCGATATCATACCATTATGGAATTCACATTTATGATATAAAATCTGCATTAATGCCTGCTGACGAGGCACTGCCGCAATATATTGTAAGGCTGCAATAAATTTCTCTCGTAGATCCTGTAAAGGATTATCATTCCAGCATCCCGTAAGCCTATCCTGAATAAGTTCGCGTAAAGGTGGTTGCTGTAACCAAACCTCATTAAACAACTGCGTTTTATTCTCAAAGTGCCAGTAGATGGCGCCCCGCGTGACATCAGCGGCATCAGCGATATCATTCAGCGTCGTGTTGGCAACGCCGCGCAAAGCGAACTGCGCAATAGCGGTTTCAATCAAGTGTTGCCGCGTTTTAAGCGCATCCGCCTTCGTTTTCTTCGCCATAATTAAGATATCCTGGACCATAAAAACGATAAATACGCTGATAAAATACTCAGCATAAAAAACAACTTTACCATGTCCTTTTTAGTCAGACGAGAGACAGCTATTTTTATTTCGCACAACACCGCCAAATCAATAATAAAAACAAATAAATTAATAAAACACATTCATATAAAATATATATTTCGAATCATGTTATTCAACATCATGATTTTACTAATCGGAACATTATGAAACGACAGGGAATAGTTCTTTTTTTTGCTTTTATGTGCCGTGAACCCCATCCCAAAATAAGTATTGCTTACATCACAAGCTAATAATTTGTAGGATACCCCACTGCTATTCTATTTTTCGCGCGTTAACGCCTTACCGTTATCCGGTGAATAACGAGCTTTCGGTTTTTTAAGGAACAGTAATGACGAAACATGCCAGGTTTTCACTCCTGCCCTCATTCATCATATTCTCTGCTGCGCTGCTGGCCGGTTGTAATGACCAGGGAGATACCCAGGCTCATGCCGGCGAGCCGCAAGTCACCGTCCATGTGGTCGAAACAGCGCCGCTAGCCGTAACGACCGAACTTCCCGGACGTACGTCCGCATTTCGCATTGCGGAAGTTCGCCCCCAGGTGAGCGGGATCGTGCTTAAAAGAAACTTCACCGAAGGTAGCGATGTAGAGGCCGGGCAGTCGCTTTATCAGATCGATCCTGCCACCTATCAGGCCGATTATGACAGCGCTAAAGGCGAACTTGCTAAAAGCGAAGCGGCTGCGGCTATCGCGCACCTGACGGTCAAACGCTATGTTCCACTGGTCGGCACAAAATATATCAGCCAACAGGAATATGATCAGGCGATTGCCGACGCCCGCCAGGCCGATGCCGCCGTTGTGGCGGCAAAAGCCGCTGTTGAAAGCGCGCGTATTAACCTTGCGTATACCAAAGTCACCTCGCCCATCAGCGGGCGTATAGGAAAATCTAATGTGACTGAAGGCGCGCTGGTGACTAATGGTCAGTCAACTGAACTGGCTACCGTGCAACAACTCGACCCGATTTATGTCGACGTGACGCAATCAAGCAACGACTTTATGCGACTCAAGCAATCCGTCGAACAAGGTAACCTGCATAAAGACAGCGCCAGTAGCACGGTTCAACTGGTAATGGAAAATGGTCAGGTCTACCCGATTAAAGGCACGCTGCAATTTTCCGACGTTACCGTAGATGAAAGCACCGGCTCTATCACGCTCAGGGCAGTTTTCCCTAACCCGCAACACAGTCTGCTTCCCGGTATGTTTGTGCGCGCCCGCATTGATGAAGGCGTCCAGCCCAATGCCATCCTTGTCCCCCAGCAGGGCGTAACCCGCACGCCGCGCGGCGACGCAATGGTGATGGTGGTTAACGATAAAAGCCAGGTTGAAGCCCGCAATGTCGTGGCGGCTCAGGCTATTGGCGATAAATGGCTCATCAGCGAAGGGTTAAAACCGGGCGATAAGGTCATCGTCAGCGGCTTACAAAAAGCGCGACCAGGCGTCCAGGTGAAAGCCACTACCGATGCTCCTGCAGCGAAAACGGCGCAATAAGGTAACCGTACATGGCAAACTTTTTTATTAGACGTCCTATTTTCGCCTGGGTTCTGGCCATTATCCTGATGATGGCTGGCGCACTGGCAATAATGCAACTTCCCGTTGCGCAGTATCCAACCATTGCGCCGCCAGCGGTTTCTATTTCTGCAACCTATCCTGGCGCGGATGCGCAGACGGTACAGGATACGGTTACTCAGGTTATCGAACAAAATATGAACGGTATCGATAACCTGATGTATATGTCCTCTACCAGCGACTCTGCTGGTAGCGTGACCATCACCCTGACCTTCCAGTCCGGAACCGATCCGGATATCGCGCAGGTTCAGGTGCAAAATAAATTGCAGCTCGCCACGCCTTTACTGCCGCAAGAAGTCCAGCAGCAGGGGATTAGCGTTGAAAAGTCCAGCAGCAGCTTTTTGATGGTCGCCGGGTTCGTCTCGGATAATCCGAACACTACCCAGGACGACATCTCTGACTATGTCGCCTCTAACATTAAGGATTCTATCAGCCGTCTGAATGGTGTGGGCGACGTTCAGCTATTTGGCGCACAGTACGCCATGCGTATCTGGCTGGATGCGAATCTGCTAAATAAATACCAGCTCACGCCAGTTGATGTCATCAACCAGTTAAAAGTACAGAACGACCAGATTGCGGCAGGCCAACTGGGCGGCACGCCAGCATTACCGGGCCAGCAGCTTAACGCCTCAATCATCGCCCAAACGCGTCTGAAAGATCCGGAAGAGTTCGGCAAAGTTACGTTGCGCGTCAATACCGACGGCTCTGTCGTCCATCTCAAAGATGTCGCGCGTATTGAGCTTGGCGGTGAAAACTATAACGTTGTAGCGCGCATTAACGGTAAACCGGCCTCCGGTCTCGGTATTAAACTGGCGACCGGCGCTAACGCGCTGGATACCGCAACCGCAATCAAAGCAAAACTGGCGGAACTGCAGCCTTTCTTCCCTCAGGGAATGAAGGTAGTTTATCCTTATGACACAACGCCCTTCGTAAAAATATCTATCCACGAAGTGGTAAAAACGCTGTTTGAAGCGATTATTCTGGTGTTCCTGGTAATGTATCTGTTCTTACAGAATATCCGGGCAACTCTGATTCCTACCATTGCTGTTCCTGTCGTGTTGCTAGGCACTTTTGCGGTACTCGCCGCCTTTGGCTACTCCATCAATACCCTGACGATGTTTGGTATGGTACTGGCGATAGGGCTATTGGTTGACGATGCGATAGTGGTCGTAGAAAACGTTGAACGTGTAATGATGGAGGATAACCTTTCTCCCCGAGAGGCGACGGAAAAATCCATGTCGCAGATTCAGGGAGCGCTGGTAGGTATCGCGATGGTACTGTCTGCGGTATTTATCCCGATGGCCTTTTTTGGCGGCTCGACCGGGGCAATTTATCGCCAGTTCTCTATTACTATTGTTTCAGCAATGGCGCTATCCGTTCTGGTTGCGTTGATTCTGACGCCAGCGCTGTGCGCTACGCTACTTAAACCCGTATCTGCTGAACATCACGAGAAAAAAAGTGGCTTCTTTGGCTGGTTCAATACCAGGTTTGATCACAGCGTTAACCACTATACTAACAGCGTAAGCGGTATCGTGCGTAATACGGGTCGCTATCTCATTATCTATCTACTTATTGTAGTCGGAATGGCGGTTCTGTTTTTACGCCTCCCGACCTCCTTCCTGCCGGAAGAAGATCAGGGGGTATTCCTGACCATGATTCAGCTCCCCTCTGGCGCTACACAAGAACGTACGCAGAAAGTGCTGGATCAAGTCACTCATTACTACCTGAATAATGAAAAAGCGAACGTCGAAAGTGTGTTTACCGTAAACGGCTTTAGCTTTAGCGGTCAGGGACAAAACTCAGGGATGGCATTTGTCAGCCTTAAACCCTGGGAAGAGCGTAACGGTGAAGAAAATAGCGTCGAAGCCGTTATCGCCAGAGCGACACGCGCCTTTAGCCAGATTCGCGACGGGTTGGTGTTCCCCTTCAACATGCCGGCAATTGTCGAGTTAGGTACCGCGACAGGTTTCGACTTTGAGCTGATTGATCAGGGAGGACTCGGTCACGATGCGTTAACAAAAGCGCGTAATCAACTCCTGGGTATGGTCGCGAAGCATCCTGACCTATTAGTGCGCGTACGCCCGAACGGGCTGGAAGACACGCCACAGTTCAAGCTGGATGTCGATCAAGAAAAAGCGCAGGCGCTCGGTGTTTCGCTGTCTGATATCAACGAAACCATCTCCGCGGCGTTGGGCGGCTATTACGTTAACGACTTTATCGATCGCGGACGAGTGAAAAAAGTATACGTTCAGGCTGACGCTCAGTTCCGTATGCTGCCGGGAGATATCAACAATCTTTATGTTCGCAGCGCTAATGGCGAGATGGTGCCCTTCTCTACCTTTAGCTCAGCACGGTGGATTTATGGTTCGCCACGCCTGGAACGCTATAACGGGATGCCGTCAATGGAACTGCTCGGCGAAGCAGCACCCGGACGAAGCACCGGTGAAGCCATGTCGTTAATGGAAAACCTGGCTTCACAGCTGCCAAACGGTATTGGCTATGACTGGACAGGTATGTCGTATCAGGAACGGTTGTCAGGTAACCAGGCGCCGGCGCTGTACGCAATCTCACTCATTGTCGTTTTCCTCTGCCTTGCCGCTCTGTATGAAAGCTGGTCAATTCCGTTCTCGGTAATGCTGGTCGTACCGCTCGGCGTGGTTGGCGCTCTGCTTGCAGCGTCATTGCGCGGTCTGAACAATGACGTTTACTTCCAGGTTGGCTTGTTAACCACAATTGGCCTTTCTGCTAAAAACGCCATCCTGATTGTCGAGTTCGCCAAAGATCTCATGGAAAAAGAAGGACGTGGATTGATTGAAGCGACGCTGGAAGCATCCCGTATGCGTTTACGTCCTATTCTAATGACCTCGCTGGCCTTTATTCTCGGGGTAATGCCGTTAGTTATCAGTCGTGGCGCAGGTAGTGGTGCACAGAACGCAGTAGGCACAGGGGTTATGGGGGGAATGTTAACCGCAACCTTATTAGCTATCTTCTTCGTGCCAGTATTCTTCGTTGTTGTAAAACGCCGATTTAATCGCCATCATGATTAACCGGTAAACAGAGGCGTCTTCGGACGCCTTTTTAAACGGTACATCTTTATCTCCGCTATTCCCCTCTCCGCTTACCTCTGCATTCTCCATAGTTTTTACAATTCACATGAATTGAGATGATTCCTCATGTCGGCCATTTTTTCTGTGGTGGTAAAATAACTCTCGTTTTCGCAGCGGTTAGAGCCAGCATTTACGTTGCTGTACTTCGCGAAACGCTGATTAATGAGGTAACACCATGAAAAGACTAATTCCAGTTGCATTGCTTACCACCTTATTGGCAGGTTGTGCACATGATTCTCCCTGCGTACCGGTTTATGACGATCAAGGGCGGCTGGTTCATACCAATACATGTATGAAAGGTACTACGCAGGATAACTGGGAGACAGCAGGCGCTATTGCTGGCGGCGCTGCGGCGGTAGCAGGGTTGACGATGGGTATCATTGCGCTTTCTAAATGATACATGCAGGCGCGGCAATGCCGCGCTTTCAGTAATAATATAAAGGTCGTAAGGATACTCAGCGACGTAATCTGTTCAGCCTGTCCCCCGAAAGTTAACACGATAAAACGCTCTCTTTTCTTACTCGCCCATCCCGATGGTATTTATTCTATTCCTTGTCCGATGCAAACAAAATTGTAGCTTGATAGCATCGTAAGCCGCATTACAAACAGGCTTTATACAGTAAGACTTAGAGCGTGGTCATTAGGCGTAATTATTACAGACAGTCTGGATATAAACCGGAGCATACACGTAATACATGAGGATTTTGAGCACTGTCCCAGGGCCAAACTGGCAAATAAAATAGCCAAATAGGCCAGATTCTCAGTCCTCAGCGAATATCTCTATTGCTTATTAGTGGCGTAAGTAAAAGCCGTTTGTACATCTACTTCAGCACGGTTCACATTCGATGGTTCAGGCGGATATATGGCGGGAAATCACGTTTACTAAAACGGTTTTTATCCACTCTACGAAGATGTTTAAAACGCGTCGGCGTCATTACCCGATAACTTTTTCCATAGAAAGATAAATGCAAAAAGGCCCAGTCTTTCGATTGGGCCCTTTGCTTTATTTGATGTCTGGCAGTTTATGGCGGGCGTCCTGCCCGCCACCCTACGGGCCGTTGCTGCGCAACGTTCAAATCCGCTCCCGGCGGATTTCTCCTCCTCAGGAGAGTGCCCACCGACAAACAACAGATAAAACAAAAGGCCCAGTCTTTCGACTGAGCCTTTTGTTTTATTTGATGTCTGGCAGTTCCCTACTCTCGCATGGGGAGACCCCACACTACCATCGGCGCTACGGCGTTTCACTTCTGAGTTCGGCA
>NZ_JBGDXE010000008.1:0-116437 GCF_046550835.1 Salmonella sp. SAL04196 | reverse complement strand
CAGAAGTGAAACGCCGTAGCGCCGATGGTAGTGTGGGGTCTCCCCATGCGAGAGTAGGGAACTGCCAGGCATCAAATTAGAAGTATGGCATTAACTTTCGGGGCAGTTCACTACTCGACAGAGAGTAGGACAAAAGCGAAAGCTTTTGAACGTTGCGAAGCAACGGCCCGAAGGGTGAATCACGAAGTGATTGATAAACTGCCAGGCATCAAATTAAGCAGTAAGCCGGTCATAAACTGGTGGTTGTAAAAAAATTCGGTGGAGCGGTAGTTCAGTTGGTTAGAATACCTGCCTGTCACGCAGGGGGTCGCGGGTTCGAGTCCCGTCCGTTCCGCCACTTATTAAGAGCCCTGAGCATTAGCTCAGGGCTTTTTCTTTGCCTGTCATTTAATTATTGCTCAATTCGCAAAAATCCTCTGCATTTCTCGCTCTTTTTCTACAAAGCGCTGAAGGTCATAATCCCCTCAGTTAACGAACATAGTGATTAAAAAGAGGAATTCTATGACTATCCCTGCATTCGGTTTAGGTACTTTTCGCCTGAAAGACGACGTGGTTATCGCTTCTGTGAAAACGGCGCTTGAACTGGGCTACCGTGCTGTCGACACTGCGCAAATCTATGATAATGAAGTTGCTGTTGGACAGGCGATTGCTGAGAGCGGCGTACCGCGTAATGAGCTGTACATCACCACTAAGATCTGGATTGAAAACCTTAGCAAAGACAAGCTGATCCCAAGCCTGAAAGAGAGCCTGAAAAAACTGCGTACCGATTATGTCGATCTGACGCTGATCCACTGGCCATCTCCGGGTGATGCCGTGTCTGTCGAAGAATTTATGCAGGCATTGCTTGAAGCTAAAAAACAAGGGCTGACTCGCGAAATTGGCATTTCAAACTTCACCATTCCGTTGATGGAAAAGGCTATTGCCGCGGTGGGCGTAGACAATATCGCCACCAACCAGATTGAGCTATCTCCGTATCTGCAGAATCGTAAGGTGGTTGACTGGGCGAAAGCGCACGGTATCCACATCACCTCTTATATGACGCTGGCATACGGCAAAGCGCTGAAAGATGAAGTGATTGCGCGCATTGCGGCTAAACATAATGCGACGCCGGCGCAGGTTATTCTGGCATGGGCAATGGGTGAAGGTTACTCCGTGATCCCTTCATCCACCAGGCGTGAAAACCTGGCAAGCAACCTGCTGGCACTGGAACTGCATCTGGATGCCGAAGATAAAAATGCGATCGCGGCACTGGATTGCAACGACCGCCTGGTTAGTCCGGAAGGTCTGGCCCCTGAGTGGGATTAATTGCCTGACCCTTTGTACCCTTTACCCCCTCTTTCACAGCTCCTACGGGGGCTGTTCTTATATATTCGCTCAAAAAGTCGATAAATGCCCGAATGCGTGTGCTGACGGCGCGATCGCTGTAGTAAACGGCGCTGAAAGGCATTTCTACCGGCAGACGTTTATCGGCCAGCAGTTCCACCAATTCTCCCCGCGCGATCTCTTTATCAATCATATAATCTGAAAGACATGCAATGCCGTTACCGTTCAGGCAAAGCTGTTTTAACGTTTCCCCGCTGTTGGAAGAAATCCCACATTCGACTTCATGGAGCTGCCCATCTCTACAGGCAATCGGCCAGGTATTGAGCGAAACAGGTTCTGAGAACCCCAGGCACAGATGCCGTTTTAACTCTTCAACGGTCTCTGGCTTGCCAAAACGGGCAATATAATCCGGTGAAGCGATAATCTTACGATAACTGGTAAATAACGGGCGTGCGCGCAGACTTGAATCTGTCAACGTGCCTGCGCGTATCGCAACATCCACTTTTCGTTCAATAAGATTGATGAACGTTTCTGAGGAGACAAGAGACAACGTTATTTCCGGATACCGTTCACGAAAAGGTTTAATCAGCGGCATTAGGAAATGCAGCATTACCGGCGTTGCCGCATCGATACGCAGTAAGCCGCGCGGGGTATTACGCGACTCCATGATTTCCGTTTCTGCGGCGGCCATTTCTTGCAGTATCTGCTGCACGCGCCTGAAATATCGCTCTCCTTCTTCAGTCAGGCTCAGCTGTCGTGTCGTACGATTAAGCAGACTGACGCCGAGCTTCATCTCCAGCTTTTTAACTGCCCGGCTGACAGCGGAATTGGCCTGTCCAAGCTGCTCTGCCGCCCGGCTGAAGCTGCCGCTTTCCACGACAGCGACAAAAATTGCGAGTTCTTCGGAGGTGGCTTTCATTTTTGCTCCTGCAGCAAAATTAAATTGATATTTTGGCTATTTTTGTCATTAAAACATCCAGGCATACTGCGTGTCATCTGATTACTGTTGTTATGGAGTTATGTATGCCTCTCGCTTTATTTGCACTGACAATAAGTGCCTTCGCTATCGGTACGACTGAGTTTGTGATTGTCGGCCTGGTGCCGACCATTGCACAACAACTGGCTGTCTCGTTACCTTCCGCCGGAATGCTGGTTTCAATCTATGCGCTGGGGGTGGCTATTGGCGCGCCGGTGCTGACCGCTCTGACCGGACGCCTGCCGCGTAAGCAGTTACTGGTTGCGCTGATGGTCTTGTTTGCGGTGGGGAATTTGCTGGCATGGCAGGCGCCGGGCTATATGACATTAATCGTCGCCCGTCTGCTGACGGGCCTGGCGCACGGCGTGTTCTTCTCGATTGGCTCTACCATCGCGACAAGTCTGGTGCCAAAAGAGAAAGCGGCTTCTGCGATCGCTATTATGTTTGGTGGTTTAACGGTAGCGCTGGTCACAGGCGTTCCGCTGGGCACATTTATCGGTCAGCATTTTGGCTGGCGTGAGACCTTCCTTGCGGTATCACTGTTAGGCGTGATTGCGCTGATGAGTAGTCAATTGTTGATCCCGGCCAATATTCCCGGTCGGGCGGCCGCCAGCATTCGTGACCAGGTGAAAGTACTGACTCATCCTCGTCTGTTGCTGATTTACGCCGTTACGGCGCTGGGCTACGGCGGGGTATTCACGGCATTCACCTTTCTGGCGCCGATGATGCAGGATCTGGCGGGATTCTCCCCGGCAGCGGTAAGCTGGATCTTACTGGGGTATGGCGTATCAGTGGCTATCGGCAATATCTGGGGCGGTAAACTGGCGGATAAGCATGGTGCCGTGCCGGCGCTGAAATTCATTTTCGCCGCGCTGTTTGTTCTGCTGATGGTCTTCCAGGTGACGGCCTCCACACAGTATGCCGCGCTGGCTACCATTCTGGTGATGGGGATCTTTGCCTTCGGTAACGTACCGGGGTTGCAGGTCTACGTGGTACAGAAAGCGGAACAATTCACGCCTAATGCGGTAGATGTGGCGTCAGGTCTGAACATTGCGGCGTTTAACATTGGTATTGCGCTGGGCTCCGTGATTGGCGGGCAAACGGTGGCGCATTACGGTTTGGCGCAGACGCCGTGGATTGGCGCCCTCATTGTTCTGGTGGCTTTCCTGCTGATGGGTGTCAGCGGACGTCTTGATAAACCTGTACGCATTGCTCTGGAGTAAATTATTGATGTAAGCGCCTACTTACAAAACAAACTGCAATTGTTCGTTGAAAGTGAGTGCTAAAATCCCTATAACAGAAGAACCAGTCCGGTTGAGGACTGGTTGACGTTACAGAGGTTTGAAAGTCAAAAGTGCGAAAAAACACCTATGCGATGCGCTATGTTGCCGGACAGCCCGCCGAGCGGATTTTGCCGCCCGGGTCGTTTGCGAGCATCGGCCAGGCATTGCCCGCCGGGGAACCGCTAAGCAGTGAAGAGCGGATCCGTATCCTCGTGTGGAATATATTCAAGCAGCAGCGAGCCGAATGGTTATCGGTGCTGAAGAACTACGGCAAAGATGCGCATCTGGTCCTGTTGCAGGAGGCGCAGACGACGCCTGAACTGGTACAGTTTGCCACCGCTAACTATCTTGCCGCCGATCAGGTTCCCGCTTTTGTATTACCTCAGCATCCGTCTGGCGTCATGACGCTTTCTGCCGCCCATCCTGTTTACTGCTGCCCTTTACGGGAAAGAGAACCGATTTTACGTTTGGCGAAATCAGCCCTGGTGACGGTATATCCCTTGCCGGATACCCGTTTATTAATGGTAGTAAATGTTCATGCGGTAAATTTTAGTCTGGGCGTGGACGTATACAGTAAGCAGTTACTTCCGATCGGCGACCAGATTGCGCACCATAGCGGCCCTGTCATTATGGCGGGTGATTTTAATGCCTGGAGCCGTCCACGTATGAATGCGTTGTACCGCTTTGCACGTGAGATGTCGCTGCGCCAGGTGCGTTTCACTGACGATCAGCGCCGTCGTGCGTTTGGACGACCGCTGGATTTTGTTTTTTATCGTGGGTTAAACGTGAATGAAGCCTCCGTACTGGTGACGCGCGCTTCCGATCACAATCCGCTACTCGTTGAATTCAGTCCCGGCAAACCTGAGCAATAAAGGTGCGTCAGGTCTGCCGTGGGGCAGGCCTCTGCGGGTGCTGCCCTCTATTTTTCTCATAACAGAAGGGCACTACCATGACAACGCATTCCCACCATGACAATGTTGAAAAGCAGTTTGGTTCACAGGCGAACGCCTATTTACATAGCGCCGTTCACGCAGCGGGTCGTGACTTAGCGCGGCTGGCGCAAAGGTTGTCTGATTTTTCCCACGCGAACGTACTGGATATGGGATGTGGGGCTGGACACGCGAGTTTTGTCGCTGCGCAACATGCCAACTCGGTCGTGGCATACGATTTATCCGCCAGCATGCTTGAGGTTGTCGCTGGAGCGGCGGAAGAAAGACATTTAAGTAATATTACTCTCCGGCAAGGCTATGCCGAAAAACTGCCCTTTGAAGATGCATCGTTTGAGGTGGTGATTAGCCGCTATTCCGCGCATCACTGGCACGACGTTGGTCAGGCATTGCGTGAGGTTTATCGTGTATTAAAACCCGGCGGCGTGCTGATTATCATGGATGTCATGTCGCCTGGACATCCTGTACGCGATATCTGGCTGCAAACGGTGGAGGCGTTACGCGACACGTCGCATGTCCGTAACTATTCCAGTGGCGAATGGCTGGCGATGGTCAATAACGCGATGCTGGTAACGAATACCGTGATAACCGATCGTTTATCGCTGGAGTTTCGCTCATGGGTAACGCGGATGCGTACGCCAGCGCCGTTGGTTGAAGCGATTCGATTATATCAGGCGAGTGCCCCGGTAGAGGTGAAGCGTTATTTTGAGTTGCAGGATGACGGCTCGTTTAGCAGCGATACTATCATGCTGGAAGCGCATAAAGCGGTATAGCAATTTAAAAGGCGCCGGGGGAAGCGGCGCCTTTTGGCTTTTTCGTCGGACAATATCAGGAGTCTGGCGTGCTATTGTCCTTCACAAACAACGTAAGCTGATCGCCCGGTTGTAGATTATCCGTATCATGGTTCCAGCGCATTACATCTTTGATATTCACCCCGTGACGTCTGGCGATACTGGAAAGCGAATCGCCTTTACGGACACGATAGGTAATGCTATCGCTATTGTTTGCCAGTCGTTGCGCGCTGCTGCCAGCACCTACGGTCAGGCTTTGCCCGATTTTCAGGCGCGAACCACGCAGGTTGTTCCACTGCTGCAAGTCCTTCGTGCTTACGCCAAGCCGCGAAGCAATACCGGAAAGCGTATCGCCAGAGCGCACCTTATAGCTACGGCTATTCAACGGCGTATTGTCGGCGATCAGTTGGGACTGAACGGCGTCAATCTCACCGGAAGCCAGCGACTCACGCAACTGCTCGGCATGCTTTTTGGGCACCATAACATATTGCGGACCGCTTACGCCTAAGGTAGACCCTTTTACACCGGCATTAAACGTCTTCAGCTTGCTGATAGACATGCCCGCCATATCCGCAACCTGGGCCATTTCAACTGGACTGTTTAAACGAACTCGTGCCAGCGCTCGGCTTTCATCTGTTGTTGGCAGACGTACGCCGTAGCGTTTGCTGTTTTTGAGAATTTCACTCAATGCCAGCATCTTAGGTACGTAGAGTTTTGTTTCTCTGGGCAAAGAAAGCGACCAGAAATCCGTCGGTTTTCCACGCGCTTTGTTTGCTTTAATTGCCCGCATAACACGGCCTTCGCCGCTGTTATACGCTGCAACGGTTAACAGCCAGTCGCCGTCAAACATTTTGTTCAGACGCTGCATCATGTCTAACGCGGCGGTCGTAGAGGCTACAACATCGCGACGCGCGTCATAATTACGGGTCTGCTTTAAACCATAATTGCGCCCTGTGCTCGGTATGATCTGCCAGATGCCTGCGGCATTGGCGCCAGACGTTGCGTGAGGATCAAAAGCGCTCTCCACTATGGGTAGTAGTACCAGCTCCATAGGCATGTTACGTTTCTTAACCTGCCCCGCTATCCAGTACATATACGGCTCTGCCCGTAAAGTTACATCGTGGAGATAGCTCTTATTGCGTAAATACTTCTGTTTCTGTTCGCGAATCCGGCTGTTTTCCGGAATTCCCATCTTTAGCTCGTCGCCAATGAAAGCCCACAAGTCCTGATCTGGCGCGATAGACGTTCCGTCGTCCATCCATCGTGCCTGACTCGTAAACTTTCCTGCTTCCCCTTGACCAGCTGCAGAAAGGCTCTGTGCGTGCTGTTGGACGTTGCCAGTGTTCTGAGACGTCTGGCACCCCACAAGCAGGACAGAGGCGAGTAATATCGCTTTTGCCTTCATGTGTGTGTCAATAGTTGCTTAAAAGACGACCGATCATAACGGCGAAGTTAGCGAATGACAAGTAAGAATTATCAGAACGTGTCTTTCTTTGACCTTAACCATGCAAAACGCGCTTCTGGTTGTTGCAATATTGTTTCTTTGTTTATTTCGTTAATTAAATCAATATCTTCAGTTCTTAAAAAAAGATTAATCTTACGCTCATTTTTAAGAATAACGGGTAATGTCATTTGTTTTTTTACACGTAACTCTTTAACTTTACGATAATATTCATTTATGAACGAATCGTGCGGAAGTATGCTCAATGCGAACTTAATGTTAGCTAAAGTGTATTCGTGAGCACAGCAAATGAGCGTGTCGTCAGGCAGAGAGTTAATTTTCATAAGTGACTGATACATCTGTGATGGCGTGCCTTCAAACAGTCGACCACAGCCACCAGAAAACAGCGTGTCGCCGCAGAATAAGTAAGGGGGGCTAAAGTAACAGACGTGTCCTAACGTGTGGCCCGGCGTGGCAAAAAGAGTAAATTTCTCGCCTAAAACGCGAATAGTATCGCCATCGCCAACAAGATGGGTTGCTCCCTTGTCTTGCGTTTCCGCCGGTCCATAAACCGTCATTTGCGGGAAGTGTTGCAACAGCTCCTTGACTCCGCCAACATGGTCGTGATGGTGATGCGTCAGAAAAATCGCCTCCGGCATCCACTTATGTTCAGCAATGGCCTTTAAGACGGGTGCCGCTTCGCCGGGATCAACAATCACACAGCGGCCTTCATCATTGGTCAGCACCCAGATGTAATTGTCCTGAAACGCGGGAATACTGTTAAGATTCATATATTACCTCTCAAATAATTAGCGGAAGGTTGCGATGAAACCGGCAAGGCTCTCTCAAACTGTCGTTGCGCCCGGATGTTGGGGTGAGTTGCCCTGGGGCAATTACTACCGTGAGGCGCTGGAACAGCAGCTAAATCCGTGGTTTGCAAAAATGTATGGTTTCCATTTGCTTAAAATCGGTAATTTAAGCGCAGAAATCAATTCCGAAGCGTGCGCGGTCTCCCATCAGGTGAATGTTTCGTCGCAGGGGTCGCCGATGCAGGTTCTGGCCGATCCGCTACACCTTCCTTTTGCAGATAAATCCGTCGATGTTTGTCTGCTGGCGCATACTTTGCCGTGGTGTACCGACCCGCACCGTTTATTGCGGGAAGCCGACCGCGTATTGATTGATGACGGTTGGCTGGTCATCAGTGGATTTAACCCGCTGAGTTTGATGGGGTTACGTAAACTGGTACCCGTTTTACGTAAAACACCGCCCTATAATAGTCGGATGTTTACCCTTATGCGGCAACTGGACTGGCTGTCTTTACTCAATTTTGAAGTGCTACATTATAGCCGTTTTCATGTCTTACCCTGGAAAAAGCAGGGAGGGCGGCTATTAAATACGCATATCCCGGCGCTGGGCTGTTTACAGCTTATTGTGGCCCGTAAGCGGACCATCCCGCTTACGCTTAATCCGCTGCGACATAATAAAAGTAAAACCCCTATCCGCCAGACCGTTGGCGCCACCCGGCAATATCGCAAACCGGATGGCTAAGCTTCCGCCTGGTAGCCACTATCTTCCTGCGTGGGATTCATTGCCGCGGCGCGCGCCAGTTCATCACAACGCTCGTTTTCGGGATGGCCTGCATGGCCTTTGACCCATACCCATTTGATCTGATGCTGACCTAACGCAGCATCGAGACGTTTCCAGAGATCGACATTTTTTACGGGTTTCTTTTCCGCTGTTTTCCAGCCGCGTTTCTTCCAGTTATGAATCCATTGGGTAATTCCTTGCCGCACATATTGGCTGTCGGTGCTCAATGTCACTTCGCAATGTTCTTTTAACGCTTCAAGCGCGACGATCGCCGCCATCAGTTCCATACGGTTATTGGTGGTCAGCGTGTAACCTTCACTAAACGTTTTTTCATGACCGCGATAGCGTAAGATAGCGCCATAACCACCAGGCCCTGGATTCCCCAGGCAAGAGCCATCGGTGAAAATTTCTACCTGTTTAAGCATCTCTGGTAGACTTCCTGTAATTGAAATCGATAACAAAACGCAAGTCTGACATAAATGACCGATATGAGCACTGCAATTACACGACAGATTGTCCTCGATACCGAAACCACCGGTATGAACCAGATAGGCGCGCACTATGAAGGTCACAAGATTATTGAGATCGGTGCGGTTGAGGTGATAAACCGTCGTCTGACCGGTAATAACTTCCACGTTTACCTGAAGCCGGATCGGCTGGTGGATCCGGAAGCGTTTGGCGTACACGGCATCGCCGATGAGTTCCTGCTGGATAAGCCGGTTTTTGCTGATGTGGTCGATGAGTTTCTCGATTATATCCGCGGCGCGGAGCTGGTCATCCATAACGCATCGTTCGATATCGGCTTTATGGATTATGAGTTTGGTCTGCTTAAACGCGATATTCCTAAAACCAATACTTTCTGCAAAGTTACCGACAGCCTGGCGTTGGCGCGGAAAATGTTCCCCGGCAAGCGTAACAGCCTTGATGCGCTGTGTTCGCGTTATGAGATAGATAATAGCAAACGTACTTTGCACGGCGCATTGCTCGATGCCCAGATCCTTGCTGAAGTGTATCTGGCGATGACGGGCGGGCAAACGTCCATGACGTTTGCGATGGAAGGAGAGACGCAACGGCAGCAAGGTGAAGAGACCATTCAGCGAATCGTTCGCCAGGCCAGCCGGTTACGGGTCGTTTTTGCCTCTGATGAAGAGCTGGCTGCGCATGAATCGCGGCTTGATCTGGTGCAGAAAAAGGGCGGAAGTTGCCTTTGGCGGGCGTAATTTATTCCTTTTTAGGCTATAAAAATCATCCTTCGGGCGATTTTTGCAGCAACTGATTCAAAAGGTGAGAAAAAGCGTTGACGGGCGACACCGCAAACCGTAATATTCGCCTCGTTCCCAGCGGGAACATAACGGAGCGGTAGTTCAGTTGGTTAGAATACCTGCCTGTCACGCAGGGGGTCGCGGGTTCGAGTCCCGTCCGTTCCGCCAGATACAAATCACAGGATGTTTTTATACATCCTGTGAAGTAAAAAAACCGTATCGCTGTAAAAGGGATACGGTTTTTTTTTCGTCTTCAAGAAGTTCCTCCGTCTATCGTGGAATCTGACGCAAATGGGCCTACGCCTGGATGACGAACAGGATATTACCGCCACTTCTTTCACTGTTATGGTTATTTTGTCCCACTGACATTTAAGGCGCGGCCTCATGGCGGTGCTTAACCGGGATCGGGACATGTTCAGCGCAGAAGCAGACTGCGTAATGTTGATGTCACTCAGATAATCACGGACAACCGCCAGACATGCGTATCATCATTCCAGGGCATCCCACTTCTCCAGCAACTCCACCGGGATTTCATTGATCACCTCCGAGAACCGTTTTCCCACCAGTCTTTCAGCCTGGCGTAACAGTGGGATGGTCGGGCTGCTGGGTTCACTGCTCTCAAACCAGCGACGAATGCACCGCAGGCGTTCCAGCGCATCATTACGATCGCGAATTGGCCCCGGTTCAGCATTGTGTGGGAGGGATATACCGGGGGGCGTGTTGACAGGCGGCACATCCTCTGCCCGTGCCGGAACGGCATTAACCATAACCGTGCCTGCGGGGTCTGGCGCTGGCGACGGAGGGATTTCCGGCGTGGTTGTCTGTACCACGTCAGGCAGCAGCGCCAACAACTGCCGCAGGCGTGAAAAATCTGGAGCCAGATCGCCTAATGTCTCACGCGCCCACACTTGCAGGCGTTCTGCGCTTTCCTGCGCTTCGCGAAACGCCGCCAGCGGTAATGCCCCACGGGCTTCGAGGTCGGCCAGTTGCTGGCGGACGGATTCGGGGGCCAGCGCATCAGCCGGGCGGGGAGCGGA
The DNA here is from genome assembly GCF_046550835.1 of Salmonella sp. SAL04196. Taxonomy (NCBI): domain Bacteria; kingdom Pseudomonadati; phylum Pseudomonadota; class Gammaproteobacteria; order Enterobacterales; family Enterobacteriaceae; genus Salmonella; species Salmonella sp. SAL04196. The sequence continues at coordinate 105,790 of NZ_JBGDXE010000008.1, read as the reverse complement.
TAACGCGCGCTCGACATCCCGTACCTGCAGGCGCAGGGCGGCACTGTTTGACAGCGTGATACCGCGAATGTCTGCCATCACGCCTTCGTGATCCAGCAGCGCCGCCAGGGCATTACTGCGCGCCAGCGCCGCATCTTCAATAGATTCTGCGGATGCGCCTTCGCCGGTAAGCAGCTGTGGATGGAGTGCATCAGACCAGATTACGCTCAGTTCTGCCAGTTGTGTGAGCATTTCCGCCAGTCCCTGTGCGCCAGCCTGCTGGATGCGACTGCGCAGCAGCAGGATCAACACCCGGATATCCTTACTGCGCGTGAGCAGACGGCGCGCATCACGCTCAATTTCCGGCCAGTTCACGGCTTCCGGCGTACTGACAAAATCACCATATTGCGCCTCCGCCTGGGGGGCGGCGCGGCTGAACAGCAGCAGGTATTCCGGATCGTACTCCGGATCGGGGCCGCAGGGTTGTTCCGCGCTTACCGGTTTAGTCAGGGACATGTCCATATCATTACTCTCAGTGGGTTAAGCCGTGTTCAGGTTCAAAAATCATGCCGGTCACCGGACGGTCATGCATGGCTTTACCTGCCCAGGCCGTCCAGCCAAGCCGCTGCGTGCCGCCGATCACCGCAGGCGGTGCGGCATGAGGCTTCAACTGCAGCTCAATTTCCCAGCAATATTCAAAACCGATGAACGTACGCACCAGTTCTGTCAGCACGGGCAGATTGTTGCCGCCGGGCAGAAAACGCAGGTAATCCTCCAGCGTGAGCGGGCCGATAATTAGCCGGAATTTGTACTGCATATCCGGTACGGCCTGGCCGATAAGCGCCCCGTTGCCCAGCACCGAAGACTGCGCGGGCGTGCCCAGACGGGTGATTTCATCGTTCGCCACCGTTATCCAGTGCAGGGCGAATTCTTTCACCGCAAAAGGTACGCTGAAATAGTGTGCCAGCGTGGCGGCCAGCCCGTCAGGATTACGCGATTCGCGTACCAGATGAGCGGAGGCTGCCAGGCGAACATGATCCGACAGCGGGCTTTCGGCACTTTCCCGTAGATCCTGCCCGCTGAGACTGGCGATATAAAACGCAAAACGGTCGTGTTCCGGTTTGTCCAGCCCGCCACCAGCGGACTGGGCGCTGCGCCATGCCTGCCAGAACTGCGTCAGCCAGCGGTGGTGAAAAATATTGGAAAAATGAACCAGCGTCGGATCGTGACGGCTCTCTGAGCGATTTAGCGCCAGCTCGGTATAGTGCAGCGGCAACGGGCCGTTTGGCCCCCACAGTCCGAGGCTGTACAGGCTCAGGTGCAGGCGTCCATCCTGCCAGCTGACCTGGGCGATTTCCCGTGGCGCAAAGGTCATCGTCGGCGTCTGTCCCAGACGGAATTTTTCCATCCGTGGCTGCCAGATACTGCCTGCCGGAGTATCACAGAGCTGGGCATCCACGCGCCGCATCAGGTTCAGGAATCCGTAACGCCATGGGGTTTTCTGCGCCTGGTCGAGAGCGCCGGTCATACGCTCCCCCGTTGCCCGGTTCTTACCGGCCAGGTCATGACATGCCCGCGTTGCATCGAGTGCAGCGCCATCTGTGAGAAGGTATTAATGGAAACATGGCGGGCAATATAGTGTTCCAGCACCAGACCGAACAGGTAAGGACTGATACCGGAAAATCCTTCTTCGTCCACGGTCAGTTCGCAACTGACGCCCCGGCCATAGACCAACAGACCGGAGCCGGGCAGGCGGCGGGTCACCGGGGTGGTTTTGCAGCCAATCAGGCTGCGCACCTGGCGCGACTGCGGGCTGTCGTGAGCCGGAATAAACAGATTCAGCAGATCGCGCAGCGCCTGACCGCCGGTACGGTGATCCAGATCGGCCAGCGGCAGATAATTAAACGACAACTGCCGGATCAGCCGCCAGGCCATTTCGCGTTCAGCCAGCGGCGGCTGCGGCGGGCGCGGCGGTCTGATAAGACCCACGCCCGCCACCGGAATCGCCGCATCTACGGTCAGATCATCCCGGCCATTACGTGGAATAAGGCAGGGCAGATCGCGGTTAGTCACCATTGCCGTGACGGTGATATGGCGCAGATTTTCCGGGTAGGGCGCTTCATGCTGATCAACCAGCGACAGGAAGACTTCCGAGCCGGTATAGGGGGTTCGGGTGCCATAGCGGCGGGCGTTTTCTGATGAGCGGCGCGGCTCACGACGCAGTGAAAAATAACGCCCGTGGTTGCCTTCGTCATTATTACGGGTGTGATACAGCGGACGAAAAATCATCTTCCGTGTGGTTTCCGCTTCCAGGCCTTCGACTTCCTGAACAGAAAACACCTCGTAATCCAGCGGACGGGTACGATCCACCACCAGATGCTGTTCCGTCACGCTGTGAGTAACTTCAATCCGGGTGGTGGTGCGGGGAAACAGGTTGATCACCGGCGTACAGAACAGGCTGAACTGTGCAGCGTCCGTCTGATGAATCAGCCAGTCCGGCGGCAGGCGGTTAAGCAGTATGACAATTTCCGCCACATTGCCCTGCACCTTTTGTAACCCGGCAGACAATCCGGTCGGGGTGAAGAAGTAAAACCGTTCCGGACAGGCGAAAAATTCATGGAGCAGATTATGGCCGTGAAACACGTTCCAGGCGAGCGGCAGCAGCCCCTGCCCTGGCTCCAGCCCTTCGTGCGCCACCGGGTGTTGAAGATTCACATTCAGTTCGCCGTCAAAGTGACCGGGTTCACCGGCCAGTGTGGCGACGGCGCTGGTATGCAGCAGCTCAAACAGGTGTGACGCAATGCGTTCTTCGCCGCAGAGGTAAAAGGGCAGCCGTGCCGGACCGGCCAGCTCGCTGAAAGTCAGTTCCCCGAAGGTTCGCAGGGTGATGCGCAATGCCCCGGCGACATGAATATTAGGCGGCAGATAGCGGTGCAGGGCGGGCATATCCGGTGGCGCGGCGGTCAGGCGTACCTCCTCGATGGACAGCGGCCACAGCGTGACGTCCTGGCTGCTGCGAAACTGGCAGGCGGTATTTTCGCCTTCCGGGATAGGGGAAACGAACGCGGTATCGCGCGGCACGGTGACCCCTTTCGCCAGGTCGCCTTCCTGCGTATCGGGATACAGCTTTACCACTGCCATCGATGGCGTGGGGGTGACGTAATTGGGGCTGACGACTTCCAGTAACCGCTGTGTGAAGCGGGGAAACTCGGCGTCAATTTTTAGCTGAGTACGGGCGCTCAGAAAGCTGAACGCCTCGATCATGCGTTCCACATACGGGTCGGCAATATCGCTTCCCTGCATCCCCAGTCGGGCGGCAATTTTGGGATGGAGGGTGGCGAACTCAGCACCGGTCTCCCGCAGGTAGCTCAGTTCGCGGTTGTAATACTCCAGTAGCCGTGGATCCATGAATAATGCCCTGTATTAAAAGAACGTAATGCGGCTCAGTTCCATATCCAGCGCGCTGCGTACCATAAACTCCGTGGGATACGGCTGCGTCAGAATTTGTCCGCGAATTTCAAACTGTAGCGTGTTATAGCTACCCTGCCGGGTTTTATCGAGCAATGGCGTGACCCTGAGTGTGGCGGCGTTCAGCCGGGGTTCGAAACGAATAATGGCGCGCCGGATCGCCTCGCTGATATCGTCCCACTTATGCTCATACATAAAGCTGCCCGCCAGCGGCGGCAGGCCATAGTTGAGCACTGACGCCGCCGCCTGCGGATAGCGCCGGGCGTCGATGTCACCCTCGTGGCTAATGGTATTGAGCAAAAAGGAGAGATCCCGACGAATGATCTCCTTCAGTTGTACCGGCGTGACGCTGATATCCCGGTCAATTTTCTGATACGGAGCATTGTCACACAGCCGATCAAATAGGGTGGGCAGCAGGTGGTTAGCGGGTGTAAAACGAGACGTGCTCATGCGCCATCGTTTTCCTGAGCATGAAAGGTACAATGGGCCATGTCCAGCAGGCTGATATCGCCGTGGCTGGTCAGCCAGACTTTCTGCCCCAGCGCCCGCACGGTGGTTTCGCCGGGACCGTCCTGCCAGGCGGTTTCCCGGCACAGACGCAGGGCGTCAGATGCACTTTCCGAACCGCTGTAACGGGTAAAGAGCCAGGCACCGTGCGTATCGCCATTCATCAGGGTGATATTAATGGGTTTCCACAGCAGATCGGTCAGGCGCGTCGGCTGCGGCGATTCCAGCGAGCGTATTTGCGAAAACGGTAGCCAGATATACACGCCGCCGGTGACCAGCTCAAGTACCGGGCCAAGGCGGGAATCGCTGTCGCTCGCCCAGTCAAACGCGCCGCCGTTCCACTGCCCGCCCGTGTCTGTTATGGCTTCCAGTGCGGTATTACGGTGTTTATCAACCTCACCGGTATCGTCATGACAGGCGAGTGCCGCCAGCAGTGACTCCACCCAAACGGGCTGCGGCAGAAGGAAACCGGGTCGTTGTTCACCCTGAAAAACGGTGCGGCGGAACATTTCGCAGCGAACCAGCTCCCGGTACAGCCGGGCCTCCTGGGTATAATTAGCCTCCATCCTGGCGCATAGCTGAAGTTGGTGTAGCGCCCGCGACCAGTCTCCGGCCACACACAGCAACTGAAACAGGCTGTGGCGGCAGAGCGCTTTCGCCGGATTTTCCCGAACCTGCTGCTCCGCCATCTGAATTCCCTCTGCAATAGAGTATTCCTGTAGCAGCGCGGACAGGGTAGCAGGAAGCGTGTCAGTTTTTTTCATGGGCGGTATTTCCATTTTTCTGTGTCGGAGTGATTCGGTAGTGGCTGTCGATGCCAATAATACGATGCTCGCGGCGGGTCAGATCGGGCAGTATCTCGCTATGTGCGGTTTTCCCCGCCTGTTCCGGCGAGAGCAGTTGCAGGATATCGGGCATTGATTCCATCGCCAGCCAGTGCATTTCACCCTCACCGGTCGTGTCCAGCGTATCCAGAATGGCATCAATACCGGGCGCGCCTGCCACCATATCCTGTAACGTGTCGGTGTCGCCCTTTTTATCGTATAACGACGTCAAATCCTGGGTGACAGCGTCTTCATTTCGGGGAAACGGTTTAGGACGGAGGGGCTTTTCCTGCCCGGAGGGCCGCAATGCCTGCTGATATTCCTGGTAAAGCTGGTGTAGCGTGCTATCCGCTTCATGGCCGGTGTAAGAGGACGCGGTTTCCCGGACGGGAATAATATCGAACGGGTTCTGCGGATTGAGCTGTTGTTGTTTAAACCAGTCCAGATCCAGGTACTCAGCAACGGATTCAGATGACTGAACCAACTGAGGAAACGAAACATCGGGACGGGACTCATCATTGGTGCGGGCAAGGCACCAGGATGACAGACCCCATTCAATCGTATCTCCATCATTCAGCCGCATACGGTGATGAGGTTCCATCACCTGCTCATTGACGGCACAGCACAGTTCATCAGAGTGATTAACAATCCACCACGCCTCTTCGTGGCGAACAAGACTGAGCGCGATATCGTCTTTCCCATGTTGCTCAAAAAGCGGAATGTAGGGGGCGGCGGCAGTAAATACGATGTATGTCCCTGCGGGATACTGTGCGTTATCCGTTATACCCTGCGACTGTATTTTCCGTAATTCCCACATGTCTTGTTTCATTATGTCCCTTAAATGTATTTATTTTTCTGGAGGAAACGTTTAGGGAGTTTTAATTCATAAATAATTTTAACTAAATTCATAGGGAGTCATTATTGATGACACCCTTTTTATTATTTTCGTCGTGAATGCATTGTTGTATGCATAGATGTCTTTTTTGAAATATTATTTCTTTTAATTCTGCAATTGCGATTTTTATCTTGCTGTTCATTGATTATTTAATATTAACAGCTTGGTTGCTAATTAGTCCCTGATCTGTATCATTGTTTTGTTTCGATATTTTTTCGAGGCTATCAATAAAGAATTGTTTATATATTTATATGCATTGATGCATTATTTTTATGAATTTTTATGTCACAAGGCATAACACATGGAAACTCCTGTTTCACGCAGTGCGTTGTATGGAAAACTGGCCGGCCCACTATTCCGGTCGCTGGAATCGGCAACGGCATTTTGCAAACTACGCTCTAATCCCTGGGTTGAGCTGACTCACTGGCTGCACCAGTTAACACAGCAGCCCGATAACGATATTCTCCACGTTCTTCGGCATTACCAGATCCCTCTTTCTGATGTGGAGAAAGCGTTACTCCGGCAACTGGATATGCTGCCCGCCGGGGCCAGCGCCATTAGTGATTTTTCTCACCATATCGATCTCAGCGTTGAAAAGGCCTGGATGCTGGCGAGCGTCCGTTACGGCGATAACAAAATTCGCAGCGGCTGGTTGCTGCTGGCCTTGTTGACCACGCCAGAACTGCGTCGGGTACTGAGCAGTATCTGCGCGCCGCTGGCCACGCTTCCGGTTGATGAACTGACTGAAATACTGCCCTCGTTGATCGAAACATCGCCGGAAGCGCAGGAGCGCCCTTACGACGGCTCCGGCCTGGCATCAGCCATTCCCGGTGAAAGCAGTCAGGCGATTCCCAACGGCGGGCAGGACGGTAAATCCGCGCTGGCAAAATACTGTCAGGACATGACGGCACAGGCGCGCGACGGCAAAATCGACCCGGTGACGGGGCGTGAGCATGAAATCCGCACCATGACGGATATTCTGCTGCGCCGTCGCCAGAATAATCCACTACTGACTGGTGAGGCGGGCGTCGGGAAAACGGCGGTCGTCGAAGGTTTTGCCCTGGCGATTGCGCAGGGGGAAGTGCCGCCCGCGCTGCGGGAAGTACGGCTGCTGGCGCTGGACGTTGGCGCTCTGTTGGCCGGAGCCAGCATGAAAGGCGAGTTTGAATCGCGTCTGAAAGGGTTACTGGAAGAGGCCGGGCGCTCGCCGCAGCCGGTTATTCTGTTTGTTGATGAAGTTCACACTCTGGTGGGCGCGGGCGGCGCATCCGGCACGGGCGATGCCGCTAACCTGCTGAAACCGGCGCTGGCGCGCGGCACCCTGCGGACTATCGGCGCCACCACCTGGAGCGAATACAAGCGCCATATTGAGAAAGATCCGGCGCTGACCCGGCGTTTTCAGGTGTTGCAGATTGCCGAACCGGAAGAAATCCCCGCAATGGAAATGGTGCGTGGTCTGGTGGATACGCTGGAAAAACACCATAACGTACTGATTCTGGATGAGGCGGTACGTGCGGCGGTACAGCTTTCTCACCGCTATATTCCCGCCCGGCAGTTGCCGGATAAGGCCATCAGCCTGCTGGATACCGCCGCGGCCCGCGTGGCGCTGACGCTGCACACGCCGCCTGCCAGCGTACAGTTCCTGCGCCAGCAGCTAAAAGCGGCGGAAATGGAACGGTCGCTGTTGCAGAAGCAGGAAAAAATGGGGATTCAGTCAGATGAGCGGCGCGATGCGCTGACGGCGCGAATTTTCTCGCTCAACGATGAACTGACTGCATCCGAATCCCGCTGGCAGCGGGAGCTGGAACTGGTACATACGTTGCAGAAACTGCGTCTCGCAGAGTCTGATGCTGATGACAAAACCACGCTGCAACAGGCCGAAACGGCGCTAAGGGAGTGGCAGGGTGACGCGCCGGTGGTGTTCCCGGAAGTCAGCGCGGCGGTGGTCGCGGCGATTGTCGCCGACTGGACCGGTATTCCTGCCGGGCGCATGGTGAAAGATGAGGCCAGCCAGGTGCTGGAACTGCCTGCCCGACTGGCGCAACGCGTTACCGGGCAAGACGGCGCGCTGGCGCAGATTGGTGAACGTATTCAGACCGCCAGGGCGGGACTGGGCGATCCACGCAAACCGGTGGGCGTGTTTATGCTGGCCGGGCCGTCCGGTGTCGGTAAAACCGAAACCGCGCTGGCGCTGGCGGAGGCTATCTACGGCGGTGAGCAAAACCTGGTAACCATCAATATGAGCGAGTTCCAGGAGGCTCACACCGTTTCCACACTGAAAGGCGCGCCGCCCGGCTATGTGGGCTATGGCGAGGGTGGTGTGCTGACGGAAGCGGTGCGTCGCCACCCCTGGAGCGTAGTGCTGCTCGACGAGATCGAAAAAGCGCACCATGACGTCCACGAACTCTTCTATCAGGTGTTTGATAAAGGGGGCATGGAGGACGGTGAGGGAACACATGTCGATTTCAAAAACACCACGCTACTACTCACCACCAACGTGGGTTCCGACCTCATCAGCCAGATGTGTGAAGATCCGGCCTTAATGCCCGATGCTACGGGGCTTAAAGAGGCGCTAATGCCGGAATTGCGCAAGCATTTCCCGGCGGCATTTCTGGGCCGCGTGACGGTGATCCCTTACCTGCCGCTGGATGAAACGTCGCGTGGCGTGATTGCCCGTCTGCACCTTGACCGGCTGGTGGCGCGGATGGGTGAACAGCACGGCGTGACGCTGACGTATAGCGAGGAACTGGTCGCACATATTGTGGCGTGCTGTCCAATGCATGAAACGGGCGCGCGGTTGCTGATTGGCTACATCGAACAGCACATCCTGCCACGACTGTCGCGCTACTGGTTGCAGGCCATGACGGAAAAAGCCGCTATCAGGCAGATTGATATCGGCGTTAATGGTGATGAGCAGATTGTTTTTGAGACAACCTCGCAGGAGGGAATATGCCAAAAGAGTTAAGTGGTGCGCAGTGGGTTTATGGCGTGACTAAGTTTGTCGGCGGAAATACAGATAAACCCCACTGGTCAATTGATGGGCATTAAATATGACATTACGTTACCCGGCGTTATTGACTCCTTTGCTAATGATGTTCGCTTTCAGTGTTCATGGCGAACCGCCTTTACCACAGGATGTGCAGCATTTTCTGAGCAATGCAGAGATGTGCCAGCATCTGGCCGGCGAATGGGACAGTTCTTTACCGGAAGAGGATAAAAAAGACATAGAAAAGGGCATTAATACCTGGTGCCCTCCGGCGAAAAAAGCACTTCCTGGGTTACGGGAAAAGTACAAAGAAAACAAAGAGATTATAAAAAAACTCTCTGAGTATGATTTTTAAACTGTGCCGTTGCACCGCTATCCGGGCGGTCGTCGGTAGATTGATAAGGAAATGAAAGAGTATGGCTATCAACAATAGCGCGCAGAAATTCATCGCGCGCAACCGCGCGCCGCGCGTGCAGATTGAATATGACGTAGAGATTTACGGTTCCGAGAAAAAAATCGAGCTGCCGTTCGTGATGGCGGTGCTGGCCGATCTGGCCGGGAAACCGCGGGAAGAACTGCCGCCGGTGACGGATCGCAAATTCCTCGATATTGATATTGATAACTTCAATGAGCGCATGAAAGCCATTGCGCCGCGCGTGGCGTTCGCTGTGCCGAATACGCTGACGGGTGAAGGTCAGTTGATGGTCGATATCACTCTGGAAAATATGGACGACTTTTCGCCGGCACAGATTGCCCGCAAGGTGGACGCCCTGAACCAGTTACTGGAAGCCCGCACCCAACTGGCGAACCTCCAGACCTACATGGATGGCAAGGCCGGGGCGGAAAATCTGGTCAATAAACTGTTGCAGGACCCGACCCTGCTGAAAACGCTGGCGAATGCGCCGAAATCGGCCGCTACCCAGCAAGGTGTGTCAGCGGATAATGAATCAGCGGAATAATGTCGAATTTTTAAGGAATTTTCATGGCAAACAGTAATATGCAGGCAACCGACGCGGTTGCTCAGGATACCGTCTCCGCATCCGGTGAATTTGATGCGTTGCTGAATCAGGCCTTCCGACCCAAGACTACCCAGGCGGCAAAAGCCGTGGAAGCCGCGGTGCAGACGCTGGCGCAACAGGCGCTGGCGAACACGATCACCGTCAGCGATGACGCCTATAAAAGCATCAGCGCTATTATTGCGCAGATCGACTTTAAACTGACCGAACAGATCAAACTGATTCTGCAACATCCCGACTGGCAGAAGCTGGAATCCTCGTGGCGCGGTATGGAGCATCTGGTTTACAACACCGAGACCGACGAAAAGCTGAAAATCCGCTTCATGAATCTGTCAAAAGATGAATTGCGGCGCAACATGAAGCGTTACAAGGGCATCGCCTGGGATCAAAGCCCGATGTTCAAGAAACTGTATGAAGCCGAATACGGCCAGTTAGGTGGCGAACCTTATGGCTGTATCATTGCGGATTACTACTTCGACCATACACCGCCCGATGTGGATCTGCTCGGCTCTATCGCCAAAGTCGCCGCGTCGGCCCATGCGCCGTTTATTGCCGGGGCTTCCCCCTCGGTACTGCAAATGGACTCCTGGCAGGAACTCGCGAATCCCCGCGACCTGACCAAAATCGTCACCCAGAACCTGGAATATGCGCCGTGGAACTCGCTGCGGGCCAGCGAAGACTCCCGTTATATTGGCCTGACGATGCCGCGTTTTCTTGCCCGCCTGCCGTATGGCGCAAAAACCAACCCGGTGGACGAGTTTGATTTTGAAGAAGATGCGGATGGTTCTGACCATACCAAATACGTCTGGAGCAACGCGGCCTACGCGATGGGCGTAAACATCAACCGTTCCTTCAAACACTACGGCTGGTGTACGTTGATTCGCGGTGTGGAATCAGGCGGTGCGGTGGAAAATCTTCCCTGCCATACCTTCCCGACTGACGATGGCGGCGTGGACATGAAATGCCCGACCGAAATCGCCATCTCTGACCGCCGCGAGGCTGAACTGGCGAAAAACGGTTTTATCCCGTTGATCCACCGTAAAAACTCAGACTATGCCGCCTTTATCGGCGCACAGTCGCTGCAAAAACCACAGGAATACTACGATCCGGACGCGACGGCCAACGCTAACCTGTCTGCCCGTCTGCCGTACCTGTTCGCCTGCTCGCGCTTCGCTCACTTCCTCAAATGTATCGTCCGCGACAAAATCGGTTCCTTTAAAGAGCGTGAGGATATGCAGCGCTGGCTAAATGAATGGATTATGAATTACGTCGACGCCGATCCGGTGAACTCCTCGCAAGAAACTAAAGCCCGTCGTCCGCTGGCTGCCGCTGAAGTAGTGGTGGAAGAGGTGGAAGGCAATCCAGGTTATTACGACGCGAAATTCTTCCTGCGTCCGCATTTCCAGCTTGAAGGGCTGACGGGATCGCTGCGCCTGGTGACAAAACTGCCGTCAGTGAAGCAGGGCAATGCCTGATGCATTTATTTTGTGAATGTATAAATGATATCAGAGGATATTAAGAGAATATATGCCATATGTTTATGCTAATGCAAAGGCTTTACAGGATACAGAAAAGGTAGGAAACCACCATCAGTGTGTTGAACTTATTCAACACTATATACGAGTAGGACAAGCGAGTACATGGCAGCAAGGGGCCGCAGTATTTGGAAACAAAAACATTGAAGTCGGGACAGTTATCGCTACTTTTGTGAATGGGCGATATCCGAACCACAATAGTGGCAACCATGCTGCATTTTTTTGGGGCAAGATGCTGGCGGGATATGGGTGATGGATCAATGGAAAGATGATATCGCAAAACCCCGTGTGTCCAAACGTTATATAAGAAAGTTGCATAATGGAAGTGTTCGTAGTGACGGGACTTATATAAGGATGAGTAATAATGCAGAAGCCTATTTTATCGTTGAATAGCACCTGTATTGTCGGGGGCATTCTGTGGTTACTTCCGGTAATAGTTGTTCATGCCGATGAGATTGTCTGCCCTGCGGTTATTCATTTTTCTCAGGCTCCAATAATTTCCTCAGCGGAAGGATGGAATGTCTCATCCCGTGCAGCGCGTATGTTGAATGATGGTGGTTTTCTTTCGTCTGGCGATCCCAAAGAGCAGGCAGATCTGAAAGGTGAAGATGCAGTCGTTGATGGGAAAAAGGGGCACCTGTGGGAGATAGACCCGGAGGATAATCGCCGGGGGATCTGGTTCTCGTGTAGTTATGGACAGTGGGCTGTTCTGCTTGCCAGAAAAGTTCAGGGAACGGTCGCGACATGCTGGAGCCCGGATGTCTTACCGGCGAAATTGATTTGTAAATAAAATATATAATCTTTATATGAATACTCTGATGCCAGAATACGCATAAAAGATGCCTGTTAATGTTTAAGATTTATTCGTGAAGTAAATACTTCAATAATATTGGCAGCGGAAAAAGACAGCCTTCTGTTCTCCTGAAATTACGGGGAAGGGGATTCTGTACGGCAACGGTTTATTTCTGCGCAAATTATCAGGATAAACCAGGTTTATTTTAAGTAAAACTTAATAAGGATATAAAAATGGCTTATGACATTTTTCTGAAAATTGACGGCATCGACGGTGAGTCGATGGATGACAAACACAAAAATGAAATTGAAGTACTGAGCTGGCGCTGGAATATCCATCAGGAATCCACCATGCACGCCGGTAGCGGCCTCGGCTCCGGTAAGGTCTCCGTCACCAACCTGGATTTTGATCACTATATCGACCGCGCCAGCCCGAACCTGTTCAAATACTGCGCCTCCGGCAAGCACATTCCGCAGGCCATTCTTGTTATGCGTAAGGCTGGCGGCAATCCGCTGGAGTACCTCAAGTATACCTTCACCGACCTGATTGTCGCCGTGGTTTCCCCGAGCGGCAGCCACGATGGTGAAATCGCCTCCCGTGAAACGGTCGAGCTTTCTTTCAGCACCGTGAAACAGGAATACGTGGTGCAGAACCAGCAGGGCGGCAGCGGCGGCACTATCACCGCAGGCTACGACTTCAAGGCCAACAAAGAAATTTAACGGTTGTTTTTCCGGCCAGATTTATATCTGGCCGGATTTATTGTTTTGATTTTAAAGGAATTTACAGTGAATAAATGGCGTAACCCCACTCGGCGGTTATGTGCGGTAGCTATGCCTTTTGCACTGCTCCTGCTTTCCGGATGCGGCAGTAGCGATGCGTTACCTGACCTCGAATCACAGCGACTCGACCTGAGCGTGAAAGCCTCCGATAAGGTGAATCCTGACAATCAGAAGAAGGCCGCGCCCATTGAGATACGTGTTTATGAACTGAAAAATGACGCCGCTTTCACGACAGCCGATTACTGGTCGCTCCATGACAACGACAAATCCGTCCTTACCGACGATTTAGTGCGTCGCGACAGCTTTATTTTGCGTCCCGGCGAAGAGAAAAAACTGCGTCGCCCGCTGAATGCGCAGACCACGGCAATCGGCGTACTGGCCGGATACCGTAACCTGGCCAAATCGGTCTGGCGGGTAACCTACAAAATCCCGGAAGCCCCGGGAAAAGCCTGGTACAGCAACTTCATACCGGGGAAAGGAAAAGTGCAGTTGGATGCGGAACTGGAACAAAGCGCTATTGTAATTACGGAACGGGATAAATGAATTATGAGCTGGAATGACCGCGTAGTCTGGAGTGAAGGACAATTTTTACTGCCGCAGATGTTTCAGCAGCAAGAGCGTTATCTGGAACACGTCATGCATTACCGCAGCCTGCCGCTGACCCCCTTTTTCTGGGGATTCAGCCACTACAATATTGATGGCGAAGCGCTGAACATCGGTAAACTGATACTGAAAGAGGCATCAGGGATTTTTCCTGACGGCACGCCGTTTAACGCACCGGACCACACCCCGCTGCCGCCGCCACTGACCATTCTGCCGGAGCACCTGAACCAGCAGATTTGTCTGGCGGTACCGGTACGCGCGCCGAACAGCGAAGAAACTACGTTTGACAATAACCCGGAATCATTGGCGCGTTTCTCGGTACATGAACACGACATCCGCGACGCCAACTCGCTGGGACGTGGCGCGCAGCTATTACAGCTCAGTCACCTGCGCCTGCGGCTGCTGCCGGAAAAGGCGGTGACGGGCGCCTGGATTGGCCTGCCGCTGACCCGCATCATCGGGCTGAATCCTGACGGGCGGATAGATATCGACCACGACCTGATCCCGCCCATCATTAATTATCAGGCCAGTTCACTGATGTGTACCTGGCTGTCGTGGATCAACGATCTCATCCGGATGCGGGCCGATTCGCTGGCGGAACGGCTGACCGGCAGCGACAACCACGGCCATGAAGCAGCAGAGGTCTCCGATTACCTGCTGCTGCAAATTCTCAATCGCTTTGAGCCGCTGTTGATTCACCTGGCGAAAACCCCGCTGGCCCCGGAAGTGTTGTATCGCTACCTGTCCGAACTGGCCGGGGAACTCTCCACCTATGTGCGTCCACAAACGCGACGGCCCGCTGAATACAAAGAGTACAAACACCTGACGCCCTATGCCGGGTTGAAATCACTGGTCGATGAGGTGCAGTTCCTGCTGAATGCAGTACTGATCCGGGGCGCGCAGCGCATCGAGCTGAAAGAGGGGACTTACGGCATCCTGAATGCGGTGGTGGCTCCTTCCGATCTTGCCGATTTCAGCACGCTGGTACTGGCGATAAAGGCTTCAATGCCGACCGATGTGCTACTGCAACATTTTGCCGCCCAGACCAAAATTGGGCCATCCGATCGCCTGCCGGAACTGATCCGCTCGCATCTGCCGGGGCTGGCTTTGCAGGTTCTGCCTGTACCACCGCGCCAAATCCCGTTTCAGGCCGGATACATCTATTACGACATCCGCCGCGAGGGAGCATTGTGGGAACACATTGCCCGTTACGGCGGGATGGCCATGCATACCGCCGGGGAATTTCCGGGGCTGGAGACAGAACTGTGGGGAGTGCGCGATAAATGACAGACAGTACCCTGACGCCGCCAGCGGCGGACATGATGTCCTTTTTGTCCACCACGCCGGAACATAAGAACAGTGAATATGAAACGCCGGTACACACCAGCCAGCGCACGGAACTCAATGTCATCGTTGAAGACGGTCCGGACAGCAAACTCCGGCTGGCTGAAATCAGCGCGGCGGCTAACCCGTTGCTCGCCGCTGCCCAGCCTTTATTGTGCGCTCTCGCAGCCATGCCCGCTAAGCTGGATGCGGCCCTGGTAGAGCCTTACCGTAATTTGCTGGTACGCGAGATGCATCTGTACCAGACATTATGCGATCAGGCGAACCTGCGGCGCGAGCACGTACTGGCGGTACGTTACTGCCTGTGTACGGCGCTTGATGAAGCCGCCAATAACACAACCTGGGGACGGCGCGGCGTCTGGGCCGGAAAAAGCCTGCTGGTAACATTTCATGGTGAAAGCGAAGGCGGGATAAAACTTTTCCAGATCATCGGGCGTTTGGCGGCCAGCTTCCAGGAGCATGGCAACGTACTGGAGGTTATCTACCACCTGCTAGGGTTGGGATTTGAAGGCCGCTACAGCGTGCAGCCAGACGGGCGTAAGCAACTGGACAATATTCGCCAGCAATTGCTGACACAGCTTTCACAGCGTCGCGATCCGGTCATGCCCGCGCTCTCGCCTGACTTTCAGGGGGCGATAAGCGGACGACTGCGACGGATGCGCCGGGTGCCGGTCTGGCTGAGCGCCGGGATAGCCCTGTTGGCGATGCTGACGCTGTTTGGCCTTTACAGCCACCGGATGGATGTGCAGACCGTCACCGTACAACAGCATATTGATGCGATTGGTATAAAACTGCCGCCGCCGCCCGTGCCGGTTCATAAGCTGCGGCTGAAAATCCTGCTGGCAAACGAAATCGCCCGTGGCCTGCTGACCGTGGACGAAGATGACCAGCACAGTAGGGTGGTCTTCCGTGGCGACGCCATGTTTGTACCGGGACAAAAAACGGTGAGTGACGCAATCCGGCCAGTGATTAACAAAGCGGCGCGGGAAATCGCCCGCGTGGGCGGCGCAGTCACTGTAACGGGTCACACTGACAGCCAGCCCATTCATTCGGCTGAATTCCCATCCAACCTGGTGCTGTCGGAAAAACGGGCGGCGGAAGTTGCGGCGTTGCTGACCTCCGGCGGCGTACCTGCCGGACGGGTACATATCGTCGGCAAGGGCGATACGGTGCCGGTGGCGGATAACGGCAGTAAAGCCGGGCGGGCGAAAAACCGTCGGGTGGAAATTCTGGTAGTGGAGTGAATGAATGATAAAAAAATCGACCTATGATGTGTCTCATCATTCGGCAATATGTGGCGTGACGGGGGATTATTATCGGATCTCAGCGACATATCACATAAAACGATCTATCCGTGTTTTTTTGATGATTTTATGTTGTTTATTACCCGGTGGCGTTTTTGCCGGGTCCCTGATTAACGCAGGATTAATTTCCCCCGATAATGTCAACCTCAGTATACGGGATTTTCTGGGGTTTTATGCCAGTGATGACTTACAGGAAAAAGATAATACACTGATGTATGTGTTGGGGGTAGCGGATGCCACAGAAGGTAAGACGTGGTGTGGATATGGTCAGGTTGACAGTATAACAATAAACCATACTGTGCTGGCCTGGCTTGATCGGTACTCTGTGAAAAAGCCTGATGCAAGAGCTTCGGTGCTGATAGAGGAAGCATTAGTTAAAAATTTCCCCTGTCAGGGGACTGAACCCTCCGTAAAAATTGCTTCCCGGTCATCTCCTGTGTTATCCCTGACGCCGGATGCGCTTAATCTTTCAGGTAATGACTTTTTTAAATTTTGGGTATCTGGTAATCAACTGGATAAACTCAGGGCGGGTATCTATCTGCTTGGCGTGGAGGATGCAACGGAGAAAAAACTATGGTGTGGATACGATTTATTTAAGACGCTAACATTAAATGAATTAGTCTATGTTTCTCTTAAAAATAAAACCAATGAGGAACTGAATTCTCGCGCGGCTGAACTTATCATAAATAAATTAATAGAGTATCCCTGTAATATATAAAATCATTCAAGTTGCATCAAGGCGGCAAGGGAGTGAATCCCCAGGAACGTACATTAGTTCGTGACTGGGGTGAGCGAGGAAAGCCAACACACATGCAGCCTGAAGTATGACAGGTATACCCTGTGATAATGTTATCGCTGCCAGTTCAGATAAAGTCTTG
The DNA here is from genome assembly GCF_046550835.1 of Salmonella sp. SAL04196. Taxonomy (NCBI): domain Bacteria; kingdom Pseudomonadati; phylum Pseudomonadota; class Gammaproteobacteria; order Enterobacterales; family Enterobacteriaceae; genus Salmonella; species Salmonella sp. SAL04196. Next base: position 88,879 of record NZ_JBGDXE010000008.1, on the reverse strand, counting down.
GTGGTAAAGGATTGATATGTTTAAGGTGATGGTCTGTCTGTTGGTGGGTACTCCTGCCATTTCTTATGCGCAGGGTTATGGGTGTGCTACGGTTGGAGCATCAATGGAGTCATCGTTATTTGATGCCATAAAAAATGACCTGAATATAGATGTCGCTACTATTATAAAGGATAAAACAAAGTGTATCTAAGGTCTATGCAGAATCTCTGGCCAGGATGGATTATGAAAAAGATAAGGCCAAAAATAAAGTGGCAATATTAGATAAAAAATCCTATTCCGATAGTTACTATGAAAATCAGGTTAAATATATCGTGGCAAAATATACCTATATTAACAAAGATAAAGAAAAAGATATTTTCATTGCATCCAGCTTCATGAATGCTGATGAGTGTTCTGTAAGATTTAATGGTTATATTACTTTATCCAGGGAATTTTAAAATATTGATTATTGGGTGGCGAGTCGAAATATAATGCAAAAATTTCTTAGTCTGCTTTTTTCCCGGCGCGCGCTGGCAGTTGTGGGCGTTCTGGTTCTGGCGCTACTGGTCTGGTTTGTCGGGCCGCTGGTGTCATTTGATACCCTGCGCCCGCTGGCCTCCGTGGGTAGCCGGGTAGTGACCATTGCCCTGTTGCTGATGCTGCTGGTACTGTGGCTGGTCAACTGGTCGATGAGTATCATCGGCATCAGTGTCCTGTGCCTGGCGATTGGCTTCGTCACACCGCTGCTGGCCCTGGGCGATGTCCATCCGTTTGCGCCGCTGTGGGTCCGCCTGACCCTGATTGGTTTCATCCTGCTGATGTACGCGCTGTACGGCCTGTACCGGCTGTGGCGTGCGCTGCGTATGGATGAACAACTGCTGCGTCGCTTCCTGCATCCTCGCGGGGAAGAGGTACCGGTGGCAGGCGAGATCAAAGCCGACCTGCGCACCGTCAACCATATTGTCACGCAGGCCATCCGGCAGCTGCGGCAGTTGCGGGTGGATATGCCTGGCTGGCGTAAAATCTTCGAGGGAAAACGCTTTCTGTATGAGCTGCCGTGGTTCATGGTGGTCGGCAGTCCCGGCGACGGCAAAACCACGGCCCTGCTGAACACCGGATTGCAGTTCCCGCTGGCGGAGCAAATGGAGCAGACCTCGCGTATCCTGACAGTGCCGGGTGGCGGCACGCTACACTGCGACTGGTGGTTTACCAATGAAGCGGTGTTGATTGATACCGCCGGACGCTACGCCCGCCACGATGACGGCGGAGAAGTGAGCGCCGCGCAGCGTAACGCCGGAGAGTGGCAGGGCTTTCTCGGTCTGCTGCGTAAACATCGCCCCGGCGCGCCGCTTAACGGCGTGATCCTGACGCTAAACGTGGCGGATTTAACCGCGCAGTCACCGGCGGAACGCCTGGCGGCCTGCGCTGCCTTACGTGCGCGGCTGGCCGATTTGCGTGAGACGCTGGGCATTCGCTTCCCGGTCTATCTGGTGGTCACCAAAATGGATCTGTTGCCGGGCTTCAGTGACTATTTTCGCACGCTGACCAGCCATCTTCGCGCACAAATCTGGGGCTTCTCGCTGCCGTACAGCCGCAGGCGAAAAGCGGGCGACCCGCAGGCGCTGCACGCCGCCTGCGCGCAGGAGCTGGCACGCCTGACGCTGCGGCTGGATCAGGGACTGGATACCCGGTTACAGGAAGAGTACGACCTTAAAAGCCGCCAGCGGCTGTATACCTTCCCGCGTGAGTTCGCCGCCCTCGGCGAGCCGTTGCTGGAGGCTATTGAACAGATCTTCCTCGATTCAAAATTCGATGCCACGCAACTGAATAACACGCTGCGCGGGGTGTTTTTCACCAGTGCCGCGCAGGCGCAGGCCGACGCCGTGGCCGACCAGTTGAGTATCTGGCAGCGCTTTGTCCGGGCGATAAAAACCGCCCGTGGCGAATCATCCGCCTCTCTCCCACACGCTCTGCCGGACGGCAACCGCAGCTACTTTCTGCATGACCTGCTGACACAGTTTATTTTCCGTGAAGCGCACCTGGTGGAGCCAAACCTCCAGTGGGCCTGGCGTTACCGCCTGCTGCGCCTCGGCGGGCACCTGCTGGTACTGGTGCTGGCATTCCTGTTGTGGCAGGGGATGCAGACCAGTCAGCAGACCAACGGCGACTATCTGAATGAAATCAGCGCCCGCGCGACCCGGCTGGATGGTGAAGTGAAAGCCTACACCGGTAAACCGGCGATGGCTCCCGTCCCGGCACTGCTGGACAGCGCAAGGGAACTGTCCGCCTGGCCGGAACTGGACCCGGACGCGCCGCCGCTGGCCTGGCGCTACGGTCTGTACAGCGTACCGCCGGTAACCGACAGCGTGGCGTCGCTGTACAACCGTCTGCTGGATCAACTGCTGCTGCCGCCGCTGGTGAAACGGATGGAGTATGTGCTGGCGGACGCCATTGCCCGTCAGGACAGTAAAGCTGCGTATGATGCCCTGCGCATCTATCTGCTACTGAATCTGGATAAAGATCACGAAGATAAATACAACGCGGCGGAGATCCAGTCGTGGGTGATTAACGATCTGGGGAACAGCGACAGCGTGGCCGGGTTCGGCGGGCGCGCCGCCGTGCTGACGCATATCGAAGCGCTGTTTGACGGCAGCCGGGTGGTGCATTCACCGTATGAGAAAAATGAGGCACTGATCCGCCAGGCGCGGGCATTCCTCGACGGTCACACCAGTACCGAGCGTATCTATGCGCGGGCGCTGGCGGCGATGGAGAGCGAAGCGCCGCAGGAGTTCACGCTGGTACGCGCCGTCGGCGCGGATGCGGGAACGGTGTTTGTGCGTAGCAACGGCGCGCCGCTGGATCGGGGCGTGCCGGGTATTTTTACCCGTGAAGGTTACCGGGAGCTGTTCGACAAACGATTACCGGAATTTGTGGCGGCGGCGACGGCGAACGATGGCTGGGTGATGGGCCGGGAGAGTACGCCAAAAAAGCTGACTGACAGCCTGCGCAGCCAGATACCGGGGCAGGAGCAGTCTGTCGCCCGCGAAGTCCGCCGTTTGTACCTGACGGAATATGCCCGCCGCTGGCAGGATTTTCTGGACAGTATCCATAGTATCAACAGTGCCGGGGAAGAGGGCAGTTCCGGCCTGGCCTATGATTTACAGGTGCTGCGCACCCTGGCGTCGCCGGACTCACCGCTGATGCGGCTGGGAAAAGCGGTGGTGGAGCAGACCACGCTGGTGCCGCCGCCGGACCCGCAGGCCAGACAGAAACAACTGGCGCAGCGCGCATCCGGTAACGCGGGGAAAGTGGTACAGACGGCAAAACTGTTCCAGGATATTCACCCGGAAGAACGGCTGGAAAAAACGCTGGTGGATGATCGTTTCGCCGCGCTGCGCGAGGTCATTGCCGGGCGGACGGACGGCGGACAGAGCGGCGGTGGGACGATGCAGATCGCTTCGCTGCTGACCATGCTCAACGAGTATTACACCCAACTGACCATTGCTGATAGCGCGCTGGCGGCGGGGACGTTGCCAGCGCGCATTACTGCCGCAGACAAGTTGCAACTGGAGGCGGCGAAACTGCCTGCGCCGCTGAAAAACATCCTGCTGGATCTGACGAAGCAGGGAACGCGCAAAATCAACGCCGGGACCGGCGACGTGCTGAACACCCAGATGGAGGCGATGATGGGCGACGACTGCCGTGACGCCATCGACGGGCGCTATCCGTTCGCCGACAGCCCGCAGGAGGTCAGCGCCGAGGACTTTAACCGCATCTTCGCCAGCGGCGGCGTACTGGATGCTTTCTGGAGCAAACAACTGGCTCCGCTGGCGGACACCGCCAGCGACCCGTGGCGCTACAAACCGACCGAAGGCAACATGACATTGCAGGGGCCGGATTTAACGCCGTTTCAGCAGGCGAAGCAGATCCGCAGCGTGTTTTTTAACAGCGAGGGCGGGAAAAAATTTTCCTGGTCGATGCAGATTAGCGTGGTGGATATGGACCCGGCCATCACGGAACTGGTGATTGATATCGACGGTCAGGTGCTGCGCTACGCCCATGGTCCGGACCGGCCCCTGAAAGTGACGTGGCCGGGACCGCGCAACGGCTCGATGGCGGAAATCACCGCCAGCCCGCGTATTCGCCAGGACACCTCAACGCTACTGACCGGCGGGCCGTGGGCGCTGTTTCATCTGCTGGACGCCGGAAAGGTGCAGGAAACGGCGGTGCGGGGGCGCCAACTGGTGGAATATGATTTTGACGGTCGCCGGGTGGTGCTGGAAATCACCGCCGGGCGGGATTTTAACCCGGTCAGCCGGGAGCTGTTGCAGAACTTCAGTTGTCCGGCGAGGGCGTTGTAATGCGCCGGCCAGCGGTGGTATCAGCCCCGGCGATGTTCGGCAGGCTGCCGGACCAGCGCGACTATGTGCGCTGGCGGGTGGGCGCTGAAGAGGGACGAATATGGCAGGACTGGCTGAACCGCCAGACGTGGGTGGGCAGCGGGCGGCATATCGTGTTGCCGGAAGGCCAGACGACCGATGAAGAGCGTGACGGCTGGATGCACCTGTCGCCGCGTGGCGAACATGATATGCCCGCGCCGGAACACCATCCGCTGCCGTGGAGCTTTGTGATGTCGCCGGGATTTTTGCCGATGGGGGGGACGACTGACTGGCTGACCGGAGTGCTGATGGCGTCACGGGATAGCGTGGGACGCCCGTGGCCGCTGGTGATTTACCAGCGCTGCGGTCGGGAGTGGCTGGACGAGAGTTTGCAGGAGACGCAGGGCTGGCTGTACTGGCTGGCGAGGCTGGCGGCGCAGCATATCACGCCGGACACGATGCGGCGCGGGCGGCTGACGGAGCAGGTGGACCAGCTATGGGCGATGTGGCAGCCGGGGCCGTGGTGGGCGCAGTGGCTGCGCGGGTTACGACGTACATCGCAGCGCAGCCGGGAATTGACCGGGCTGCCGGATGAAGCACCGGTAGTAGAACTGCCGGGCGTGCGTTATCTGCCGTGGCCGGGCTGGCCGGGTAAGACGCTGGGGCAGGCAACACCGGGGCAAGGCTGGTTCTGGCAGCAGAACAGTGAAGGGCGGTATGTGGATGCGCTGCGGCTGGTGGATGAAGAAAATAGAGGTCAGATGCTGTGAAAAAGTACGCTGTAGAGGTTCTGTTTATGTCTGCCTGTGCAGGAATGTTCCTGCCCGTATTTGCCTGGGGCGGAACAGATGTAAACATTGATAACCCGCTGGCGGAGTGTGTGGATATCCATCCCGTTCATCGTCAGGAAATGGATAACCTTACCATTCTGAAAACAACGGTCACACTGAAAAAAAGTACCGGTGAATGTGGCTGTTTCTCAGCATTAATCAACTATACCAGCTTACTGGCGCAGGATGTTGAGGGTTACGGACGCGGAAGTGCATATTCCCTTCAGGAGGGGAATATCTCACTGGCGAAGATGCAGGGACGTTATCCTTTCAGCTTTGTATTATCGGTGGATAACCAGTCTGTACGGGATCAGAAGCTGGCGCTAATGATACGTTGTACACCACCGCTGTAATACACAGAATAGTCAGGGAGAAGATGATGGCGGTAAGACTGACTTTTGACGGGCAAAAGCTGACATGGCCTGGTATCGGGATATTTAAGGCGACCACGGGGTTACCGGATTTACAGTGGCCAGATAAACAGTGTGTGCCGGATGCGGCGATACCGGAAGGGAATTATAAATTGTTTATTCAGTTTCAGGGGGAGGCACCGATAAGAAATGCTGCGGATTGTGATCTGGGACCATCATGGGGCTGGAGTACCATTCCGCGAGGTCAGGCTGCCGGAACATGTGAGATATACTGGGCGAACTGGGGATATAACCGTATCCGGCTGGAATCAGCGGATGAGAAGACCCGAAAAGCCTGTGGGGGCAAGCGGGGTGGTTTTTATATCCATGATTCCACCAAAGGTTACAGTCATGGTTGTATTGAAGTGGAACCGGTGTTTTTCCGTATTCTGAAACAGGAGACGGAAAAAGAAAATGGTGAAAAGACATTTACGGTTAATGTTAAGTATGTTTCTGGTCAGCAAACGAATGGTGGAACAAAACAATAATACCGTTAAAACCGGATCAAATTATCGTGTCTGAACGTGCTGTGGTTGACAATGATTACAATGGTGGCCAGATAAGTAACGAGCACCAATGATAAAGTATATGACTGGCGGTGTGCTGGTTATTAATCAAATTTTTATAAAATGCAATGCGAATCTGGTAAGCGTAATAAAAATAAAATCATAATATTGTTATATTCATTTCCTTATTTATGTAATTCAGTATTTATGTTATGTGCTAATTTTTGTGTTTTTATTTTCATGGCTCTTGTCAGCAATATACCCTGTTCTTCTGGTAAATATTTAAATATAACAGGCTGGTTGCATTATAAAGTGCGGGGCACTGTTTCCTGACGGTGAGTCTATTTATTTTAATCCGGTATTAAAGGAGTCACTACCATGAGTTTTGTATCCACAAATAATAAATCCGGTATGGGAGGGCTGACGACAACCACGCCGCCGATAACCGGAGAAAGTGGCGGTGTCACCGCAGATTCAGTCGCCGGAAGCGTGGCAGATGCGGCGGAAGCCGCCGTGGAACAGGCTGCGGGATCGCTGTTTGGCGCATTGCCGGAGCCATCAGGACTGGTGAAAGCCGCGGTGGCAGCGGCGCAGGCTGCCGCCGCCGCAGGTATGGCGCAGGATGCGGTATCGGCCATCGTCTCCGCTGTTGCAGGCGGGCCGGGGGCGCATAATGTGACGGTCAGCGGCAGCGCCGTACCGCCGGGCGCATTACTGTTCGCCAGCCTGGACGGCGGCGAAACATTAAGTGAACTGTTCAGCTATGTGGTACAGCTAAAAACGCCCGACACCCTGAACCTGGGCTATGTCTCCCCGGCGGCCAACCTGCCGCTCAAACCGATGGTGGGCAAAGATCTGTGCGTCAACATCGAACTGGATGGTGGCGGTAAACGGCATATCAGCGGGCTGGTCACGGCGGCGCGGGTGGTGGGCCATGAAGGGCGTTCGGTTACCTATGAGCTGCGTATGGAGCCGTGGGTAAAACTGCTGACCCATACCAGCGACTACAAAGCATTCCAGAATAAAACCGTGGTGGATATTCTGGATGAGGTTCTGGCGGAATATCCCTACCCGGTGGAAAAGCGGCTGGTGGAAAGCTACCCGGTACGCACCTGGCAGGTACAGTACGGTGAAACTGATTTTGATTTTCTTCAGCGACTGATGCAGGAGTGGGGCATCTACTGGTGGTTTGAGCACAGCGAGAACAGTCACACGCTGGTGCTGGCGGATGCCATCAGCGCCCACAAAGCATGTCCGGACTCGCCGCTGGTCGAGTGGCACCAGGAAGGGCTGAAGCTGGACAAGGAGTTTATCCACACTATCACGGCAAACGAGAGTCTGCGGACTGGCCAGTGGGTGCTGGATGATTTCGATTTTACGAAGCCACGTTCATTGCTGGCAAACACCGTGGCAAACCCGCGTGAAACCGGTCATGCCACCTACGAGCATTATGAGTGGCCGGGAGACTACTTCGACAAGAGTGAAGGCGAGATGCTGACGCGCATTCGTATGGAAGCGCAGCGCAGCCCCGGCAGTCGGGTGCTGGGGGGAGGGAATATCCGCACACTCATGACTGGTTATACCTTCACGCTGGAAAACTATCCCACTGCCGAAGTCAATCAGGAATACCTGCTGATGCAGACCTTGCTGTTTGTGCAGGACAACGCGCAGCACAGCGGGCAGGACCAGCACTTTACCTTTTCCACCCGTTTTGAACTGCACCCCACCCGCGAGGTGTTCCGCCCGCAGCGGACGGTGAGCAAACCCCACACCAAAGGGCCGCAGAGCGCCATCGTCACCGGCCCGGCGGGCCAGGAAATCTGGACGGATCAGTACGGGCGGGTAAAGGTACAGTTTGGCTGGGATCGCTACGGCAAAATGGATGAAAACAGCTCCTGCTGGATACGCGTCAGCTACCCATGGGCGGGCAAAGGCTTCGGGATGATCCAGATCCCGCGTATCGGCCAGGAAGTGCTGGTGGATTTCAAAAACGGCGATCCGGATCTGCCGATCATCGTGGGGCGCACCTACAACCAGGACACCATGCCGCCGTGGGGACTGCCGGGAATGGCGTCGCAGAGCGGGATCTTCAGCCACTCGCTGTATGGCGGGCCAACGAACGGCAACATGCTGCGTTTTGATGATAAAACGGGCGCGGAGGAAGTGAAGTTCCACGCGGAAAAAGATCTCAACACCACGGTGAAGAATAATGAAACGCATACGGTTATGGTGGATCGCACTAAAACCATTATTAAAAATGAAACCAACAGTATTGGTGAGGACAGAAACACCACGGTAACGAAGAATGACGGCCTTTCCGTAAAACTGGCGCAGACGATCAATATCGGCACCACTTATCGTTTAGATGTTGGCGATCAATTCACGCTTCGCTGCGGCAATGCGGCGCTTGTTTTACATAAGGACGGCTCCATTGAGTTTTGTGGCAAGCAACTGATGTTACATACCAGCGATGTCATGCAACTGATTGGTAAAGGTATTGATATGAACCCGGATGGCGGCACAGCCGTAACCGCCGATGATATTGCCCCCCTTCCCACCTCTGAGTGATCTGAATTAAACCTGGAGTTCTCATGGATCGACCATACCGCATACAGGAAGGGTGTTTTGTCCTGCCTGAAACATTTACGGATCGCAGCGTTAATATTTTTATCCTGGAGGGCAATGAACGAACATCGCCCAGCCTGAATATTTCCCGCGATACGCTAAAACCTGATGAAGACCTGCCCGCCTATATTGACCGCCAGATTGCGCTGATGAAAAAAAATCTCGGTCAGCACCGGGTATTGTCGCGAGCGCCTGCACAGGCAGGAACGGGCAATGATGCCCTGATGGGGGAACAAATTGCCGCCACCCATAAATCCGGGAAAACGGAAGTGTACCAGCGTCAGGCCGGGTTTATTGCAACCCCTGGCAAGGTACTGGTCTTCACCCTGACCAGTCCCCGTCCTTTTGATGATAAAGCAGACCTACTCTGGAACACCTGGCTGGCAGGCTTTCAGCCGGATAAAAACGAATAATCACACGGAGGTGTGACCATGTATGAAGCAGCCCGTGTGGATGATCCTATCTACCACACCAGTGCGCTCGCCGGATTTCTTATCGGCGCTATCATCGGCATCGCCATTATCGCGATTGCCGCCTTTGCCTTATTTAGCTGCGGTATTCTTGCCGGGCTGATTCTGGGTTTTATGGCCGATCAAATAGCCTCCGGGGTATTGCAACTGGGCGAGGCCATCGGGCGCTCCATCCACCACACGGCAGGAAAAATCCTCACCGGTTCGGAGAATGTCAGCACCAACAGTCGCCCGGCGGCGCGCGCGGTACTGAGTACGGTGAAATGCGATAACCATATCGCAGAAAAACGCATCGCCCAGGGGTCGGAAAATATCTACATCAACAGCCAGCCTGCCGCCCGTAAGGATGACCACACCGAATGCGATGCGGTGATTGAAGACGGTTCGCCGAATGTGTTTCTCGGCGGCGGCACACAGACGGTACTGGAAATCAGTTCTGAAATTCCGGACTGGCTGCGCAAGGTGGTGGATGTATTGTTTGTCGTGGCGAGTCTGCTCGGTGGGCTGGCCGGGGCGTGGCGGCAGGCGGCAAAGCTGGGGACGAAATTTGGCACTAAATGTGCCGCTAAGTTTATCGGCGGGGAGCTTACCGGGATGGCCGTGAGTGAGGCTATCAGCGGGCTGTTCAGCAATCCGGTGGATGTGACCACCGGGCAGAAAATCCTGCTGCCGGAAACGGACTTCACCCTGCCCGGTCGCCTGCCGGTCACCTGCTCGCGTTTTTACGCCAGCCACCTGGAAACCGTGGGACTGTTGGGACGGGGCTGGCGGCTGAACTGGGAAACCAGCCTGCGCGAGGACGATGAACACATCACGCTGACCGGCGTACAGGGGCGGGAGCTGCGTTACCCGAAAACAATGCTGACGCCCGGCCACCAGATATTTGACCCGGAAGAACAGTTATACCTCAGCCGCCTGCATGACGGGCGTTACGTGCTGCATTACACCGATCGCAGCTATTACGTATTTGGTGATTTTGACAGTGACGGCATGGCATACCTGCTGTTTATGGAGACGCCGCACCGCCAGCGCATTGTCTTCGGGCACGAAGGAGGCAGACTGGTACGGATAGCCTCCAGCAGCGGGCATCACCTGTTACTGCACCGCACACAGACCCCGGCAGGGGAGCGGCTGTCGCGAATTGAACTGGTGCAGGGCGGCACCCGTGGCAATCTGGTGGAGTACCGGTATGACGATAACGGTCAACTGACCGGCGTGGTGAACCGGGCGGGAACGCAGGTGCGTCAGTTTGCTTATGAAAACGGGCTGATGACGGCGCACAGCAATGCGGCGGGGTTCACCTGCCGCTACCGCTGGCAGGAACTCGACGGCGCGCCGCGCGTGACGGAGCACGACACCAGTGACGGCGAACATTACCGCTTTGACTATGATTTTGCCGCAGGCACCACCACCGTCACCGGCAGGCAGGGGGAGACATGGCAGTGGTGGTACGACAGGGAAACGTATATCACCGCGCACCGGACGCCGGGCGGTGGAATGTACCGCTTCACGTACAACGAAGACCACTTCCCTGTCAACATTGAGCTGCCCGGCGGTCGCACGGTGGCGTATGAATATGACATCCAGAACCGGGTGGTGAAGACGACAGATCCGGAAGGCCGGGTGACGCAGACGCAGTGGAACGGCGAGTTCGACGAAATCACGCGCACGGCGCTGGACGATGACGCTGTCTGGAAAACGCAGTACAACGCCCACGGCCAGCCAGTGCAGGAGACGGACCCGGAAGGGCGGGTGACGCAGTACGCTTACGATGAACAGGGGCAGATGTGCAGCCGGACGGATGCGGCGGGCGGCACGGTGGTGACGGCGTTCGACAGCCGGGGGCAGATGACGCGGTACACCGACTGTTCAGGGCGCAGCACAGGATATGACCACGATGAGGACGGCAACCTGACGCGGGTGACGGACGCGGAAGGGAAGGTGGTACGCATCAGCTACAACCGACTTGGGTTGCCGGAGACGGTGAACTCACCGGGGAAACAGCAGGACAGGTATACCTGGAATGCGCTGGGGCTGATGAGCAGCCACCGGCGCATCACGGGGAGCGTGGAGAGCTGGCGGTATACGCCGCGCGGTCTGCTGGCGGCGCACACGGATGAGGAGAAGCGCGAGACGCGCTGGCAGTACACGCCGGAAGGCCGGGTGGCAGCGCTGACCAACGGCAACGGGGCGCAGTACCGGTTCAGTCACGATGCGGACGGCAGGCTGGTGCGTGAGGTGCGCCCGGACGGACTGAGCCGTACTTTTATCCTGGACGACAGCGGTTATCTGACGGCGATACAGACCACGGGCACGCAGGGCGGCGTGCGGCGGGAGACGCAGCAGCGGGATGCGCTGGGCCGTCTGTTACGGACGGAGAATGAACACGGCCAGCGGACGTTCAGCTACAACCGGCTGGACCAGATAACGGCAGTGACGCTCACGCCCACGGAGGCGGGGCAACAGCAGCACCGGATGCAGGCCGACACGGTGCGTTTTGAGTATGACCGCAGCGGCTGGCTGACGGCGGAGCACGCGGGGAACGGCAGCATACGTTATCAGCGCGACGCGCTGGGCAACCCGACGGACATCACGCTGCCGGACGGGCAGCACCTGACGCATCTGTATTACGGGAGCGGGCATCTGTTACAGACGGCGCTGGATGGCCTGACGGTGAGCGAGTATGAGCGCGACAGCCTGCACCGTCAGATAATGCGCACGCAGGGGCAGCTTGCGACGTACAGCGGCTATGACGACGACGGGCTGCTGAGCTGGCAGCGCAGTCTGGCGTCCGGCAGTGCCCCTGTTCTTCCCGGCCAGCGCCCGGCGCGGCAGGGCTGCGTGACGTCGAGGGACTATTACTGGAACAACCACGGCGAGGTGGGCACAATTGACGACGGCCTGCGTGGCAGCGTGGTGTACAGCTATGACAGAAGCGGTTACCTGACCGGGCGTTCCGGGCAGATGTATGACCATGACCGTTATTATTACGATAAGGCGGGCAACCTGCTGGATAACGAAGGGCAGGGTCCGGTGATGAACAACCGGCTGCCGGGCTGTGGTCGTGACCGTTACGGCTATAACGAGTGGGGCGAGCTGACCACGCGGCGCGACCAGCAACTGGAGTGGAACGCGCAGGGGCAGCTGACGCGGGTCATCAGCGGCAACACGGAGACGCACTACGGCTACGATGCGCTGGGGAGGCGAATCCGCAAGGCGACGTACGGGCGGCACACGGGCCATACGGCGCGGAGCCGGACGGACTTTGTGTGGGAGGGGTTCAGGCTGTTGCAGGAGAACGTGCAGCAGCAGGGCTGGCGGACATATGTGTACGATGCGGAACAGCCGTACACGCCGGTGGCGAGCGTGACGGGGCGGGGAGAAAGCAGGCAGGTGTGGTATTACCACACGGACGTGACGGGCACGCCGCAGGAGGTGACGGCGGCGGACGGAACGCTGGTATGGGCGGGGTATATCAGGGGGTTTGGAGAGAATGCGGCGGACATCAGCAACAGCGGGGCGTACTTTCACCAGCCGCTGCGGCTGCCGGGGCAGTATTTTGACGACGAGACAGGGCTGCATTACAATCTGTTCAGATATTATGCACCGGAGTGTGGGCGGTTCGTCAGTCAGGATCCGATTGGGCTAGTGGGTGGTATTAACTTATATCAATATGGGTCTAATCCGTTAAGCTGGATCGATCCATGGGGATTGACAGGGACATATATTTTCACTGACGGTACTACATATTATATTGGCAAAGGGCCTGAATCCAGAATGTATGATTCGATGGACTATCGTATAGGTGGTAGGGCTAATGCGATACAATTTGCGCATATGGATTTTGGTGATGATAAATTAGGTTTTATGGTCGAGCATCGTTTAATGGAAAAATATAATGCTCGGTATTCTCCTGATTTCGCGAATAGCGAACGTATAAGCTCACCTGGTAAGAGATTATATGATGCTGCCGATGCTAAGACACAAAGAAAAGTTAATCGATTAGCTAATAAATTAGATAGTAAATATAGAGCATCTAAGGGTTGTTAAGGAGGTATTATGAATTCAATTTATTATAACGAGAATACAGGCGATCTTGAAATACCGTTGGATATTCTATCCAAGGGAATATCTTATGCTGCAAAAAAGAAATTACATAACATAAAAATAGTCAGCCCAATAAAAAAAAGCAATGACAAACTTGATTTATCGCCATTGACTGAAAATGATAATATTCATTCACTTCATATTATTGATGATATCGATCTAAAAAAAATTGACTTATCGCCATTATATGAAATGAAAAATATAAAAAAAATAACAATGAAGTATTTAAAGGGAAGTATTGATTTTTCTAAATTTCAGAAGTTGGAAACTCTTTATATAACAAAGGCTGATGCCGAAATAGATATTTTAAATATCGATACCCTAGTAGATCTTTTACTGGTTTCAATAAAAAACACTAATTGTGAATTTATATCTTCGCTTAGGAGCTTGAATACGCTGAGAATAAGTAGTGTCAGTATAGAAACTCTATCTGGGATAGAGCTTCTCAGTAATTTAAAGTCATTAAAAATTACCTACTCCCCCAACGTTATTGATATATCAAGTATAAATAAAATAAAAACCTTATCTTATCTGCATGTTGAGAAGTGTAAAAAATTAACTGAATTTTCTTTCCTAAGGGATAACGAATCTATATGTGATCTTTTTTTGTCAGATGTTGATTCACTCTCTTTTATTCCAGAAATGAAAAGTATTAAAAATCTTAAATTTTGGAACTTAAAAGATGGAGATTTAAGCTATTTGCTTAACTCTTCGACACTTAAAACTGTTGATTTTCACCCCGATAAGAAAAGTTATAGTCACAGGAAAGACGAAATAAATAAGAAAATAGGTAAATGAGAGGGGGCAATTATTGATATTTGCCGGGAACCATTGAAATTTGCCCAGCCTTTTTATTACTTAACTTTCAGAGCACCTTCATGGTTCCAGTCGTAACGGGCCCCGGCACCCGCGATGGCGTTTCTCACCCCGGTACGCCGCCTGCGTGGTAGCGTGGTGTACAGCTATGACAGAAGCGGTTACCTGACCGGGCGCTCAGGTCAGATGTATGACCATGACCGTTATTATTACGATAAGGCGGGCAACCTGCTGGATAACGAAGGGCAGGGTCCGGTGATGAGCAACCGGCTGCCGGGCTGTGGTCGTGACCGTTACGGTTATAACGAGTGGGGCGAGCTGACCACGCGGCGCGACCAGCAACTGGAGTGGAACGCGCAGGGGCAACTGACGCGGGTCATCAGCGGCAACACGGAGACGCACTACGGCTACGATGCGCTGGGCAGGCGAATCCGCAAGGCGACGTACGGGCGGCACACGGGCCATACGGCGCGGAGCCGGACGGACTTTGTGTGGGAGGGGTTCAGGCTGTTGCAGGAGAACGTGCAGCAGCAGGGCTGGCGGACCTATCTGTACGATGCGGAACAGCCGTACACGCCGGTGGCGAGCGTGACGGGAAAGGGAGAAAGCAGGCAGGTGTGGTATTACCACACGGACGTGACGGGCACGCCGCAGGAGGTGACGGCGGCGGACGGAACGCTGGTGTGGGCGGGATATATCAGGGGGTTTGGAGAGAATGCGGCGGACATCAGCAACAGCGGGGCGTACTTTCACCAGCCGCTGCGGCTGCCGGGGCAGTATTTTGACGATGAGACGGGGCTGCATTACAATCTGTTCAGATATTATGCACCGGAGTGTGGCAGGTTCGTCAGTCAGGACCCGATAGGACTGGCGGGAGGGCTGAATCTTTACCAGTATGCGCCTAATCCGTTAAGTTGGGTTGATCCGCTGGGTTTAAGTGGAGAACCGATAGGCAGTGAGAACAATCCATTTGATTCTTCTCGTGCTGCTCGTCGTGAAGCTATGAGGCAAGCAGGAATACCCACAAGCCAACAACCGATCAGCCAATCACAAAATAGCTCTGGTCGAGAATATTCTTACGAAACACCAAAACCAGGTGGCGGCACTGGTTTATCATCCGTACAAGAGCAAACAATGGATATTAGTCATCCAGATAAGCCACATTGGGAAGCAGGACAAGTTAAAACAGATGATTTTGGAAATCCTCGAATGAATAAGTATGGGCGACCTCAATTACGTAATGGTAAAGGGAAAGCATATTATGGTAAAGGAGGATGCGAATGAGTGTATCTGAATACAAACGAGCATTGCTCTATAGAAAAGCTCAGGCTAATGTATGCAAAAATGATTATTTTAATAAAATACAATCATTTACCAATGATACTGTTGTAGGGGGTAATTTTCTTACCTTAGAAGAAACTGATAATATTATAAATTCTCTTAAAGATAAGAAAATAAATTCAAAAATTAAAGTGGAAATTGATAGCTATCAACAACTTGTTGAATTTATTAAAGAGAAAGTTGCAGGTCTTTCTTCTTATTTATTAATTGATGAAGAATGGAAGTTTTGCGGAATGTATAAGATAAGTAGTGAGTTTTCGAGTGATTATAATTTTGATGAATTACATTCAGACGAGATAAGAATAATATCTTGCGATCTATCTTTTCAGATTCAAATAGACTATGACCACAATAAAATAGAGTGTGAATATATTATGTATAAATAATTTTTGATTGAATAAATATTTTTGAGCGATTATCTCTCACTGAAAGTATTTTGATTTCCCAGCCCAGTCAATCGCCCTTAAGTTGTTGGCTGGGATGGGACTACGCGAATATTGGATAGAAATTTTGGTTTTACGATTGATGTGGGAAATACCGATATAGCCAACTTTAAGACAGCACTGTGTTTTGGATGATTTTTTACTTAACCTGATTATTAAATAGTAAAATAAGTATCGTACAGATAGCTAAACTTATCAGGGGGGGCGGTAGCGTATGAACTATGACGCAATGAGTTTGATGATTTACATACGAAACTGATTGTACGATCCACCTTTCGGTTAGATTGCGTGATCTGACCCAATAGGGCTGAAAGGGGGATGGAACCGATATCATTCTCCGCTGAATCCTATTACAGATAGTGATCTTCTTGGTCTTATTACTTGTGGTACTGATAGAGATGATCCTGGCAAGTTATTAAGATGAAAAATGGTTGAAAATAATTGCATTAGTGAATGCTCATTTATGCCTTTACCTACAAAAAGTAACGGATTTGCTTGCTGGAATTGTGTTAACGAATGCAAATAAAATCAAGGCTGTTGATGTTTTTACTACAGGAATAAGTATGGTTAACGATAAGGATACAGCTATATTAATTAGTGATTTAATGTTGAGATTCGGTAAGGAACTTGATGAATCTGTTGCTGTTGTTCAGTCCCGTTGTGATGAGGATGAATTTAAGGTATATCGAGAAGCGGTTGGTTTGATCATGGGTGAAATGCTTATTAAAATAATGAATCCATTATATGAAAAACATCCCGAAATAAAACCAAAAGGATTGAAATAAAACATCTGGAACCGGAGGAATAATGTGTAAAAGCCGGAGGGGTTATCTTTTCCCGGCTTTTTATTATCAATTACTCATTAACTCCTGTTCCGTTCTTTTGCGTTTAATCACCGGAATATCTCCGGTATTGTTCAGCGCCCCCAGAAATTTTTTTAACCACTGTTCTGCACTCCGTTTATTAATGCGGGTTACGCCCATCCCTTCAATACAGACAAAGAGTCCGTGGGTATGCTGCGGCGTGATCACGATGCAATCCCTCATTACCCGCACCTTGACGGGCATCCCGTTAATAAACCCCGCCTGCGGCATCCATTCACCGTACAAACGAACTGAAAGTCTCTCAATGCGTGAGTATGTAAGTATCCCGCATAATCGAGCCATTCACATTTAGAGATCATCCGACATAATCAATCTGCCAACGCAGGAGATCGCTGTGCGTAAAGCCCGTTTTACTGCGCACCAGATCATCGCTGTGATTAGATCAGTCGAATCCGGACGGACTGTTAAAGATGTCTACCGGGAGGCCGGTATTTCTGAAGCCACCAGGGACAACTGGAAGTCTGGATACGGCGGCAGGGATACGCGTGGAATCACAAAAGGCTCCACCGTATTTACTGTCTGCTCAAGCTGAATTTTCGCCGTAAGGGTAAACAACGGCTGCCGGTACGCAATCCCTCGCCACTGGTCACGCCGGAAGCGCTGAACCAGAGCTGGTCTGTGGGCGTCGTTTTCGCACGTTCAATGTTGTTGATGACTGTAATCGTGAAGCGTTGTCGATTGAAATCGATCTGAATCTGCCAGCTCTGCGAGTGGTCCGTGTACTCGACAGGATTACAGCAACCGCGGTTATCTGGCCATGCTGCGTATGGATAAGGAACCGGAATTTATCTCGCTGGCACTGGCTGAATGGGCAAAGAAACATGCAGTAAAGCTGGCGTTTATCCAGCCGGGTAAGCCGAAGAAAAACGTTTTCATCGCGCGCTTTAACCGGACATACCGTACAGAAATACTCAATTCTTATCTGTTCAGAACGCTGAATGAGGTGCGGGAAATTGCGGATAAAGGGTTATCAGAATATAACTGCGAACGTCCATATGAATCGCGGAACAATATGATACCGAAGGAATACCGCTAACAACATTATCTGGCCGGAATCTTAAAAATGCATGGAACTAAAACGGGTCTATTTACAGGGGCACCTGCGATGAATTTCGCTGCACTGAAAAACGATACCGGATGAGAGCTGCTTCAAATTAATGTGCCATGTTCACGGGGAGGTGGTGCGACGTTTGCATAATCCAGCAAGAACTGAAAGGAAGGGGAGAGCTTTTTCATGCCTGTATAATCAGTCTGGCCTGTGTCAGTCAGCTCTTAGTGTTGAGACTCTCGTTGGAGCGTTATAATTGCTTTTCCGTTTCGGAAAACAAGATTTTCCACTAAAGATCTTCCCTGCGAGGAAAAGTTAACTAATAATCTTACCGTCGAGTTAGGAGATGTATGTTTAAATATAAACAATGTTGCAACGATGCCTGATAATTATCCTCTCTTCGAAGATAAGTTTCCCACACCCAGTGTGGTGGGTGTCATTGTAATGTTATCACTTGAATGTAAATGGAAGGTATAATTGCTTTTTGACTAGTATTCTATTCCACCCTGACAACACGATGTTAACATCAACACTGTTTATATTGGCAATAACGCAATTTTTTTCAGATTAAGAGGTGCTCTGATATATAGATTTTTATAACATTACTTATTTGAATTGGTAACAAATACCAATAAGTACAAGCTGTTATTACCAGCCACGGATTTTTCCATACGGTAAGATTTGGTATGGCGTTATGTATTCTGGATGTGCTGGATTATTTTAATTTGGTTTAAAAAAGGTGGTTATTCAAATGAAAAGCATAAAAAAATTGATTATCGCAAGTGCGTTGAGCATGATGGCTGCTAGTTGTTATGCTTCAGTTTTGCCGAACACAGAGCAACAGAAATCAGTGGATATTAGCTTTGCCGCTCCCGAACATTTAACCATATCGTTTGATCAGATGCCAGGCTTAATGGCTGGGAAGAATGCTAAGGATATGGATATTGCGAAGCTTACAGTTGATTCTACTTCTATTAAAGAGTTCGGGGTCAGGGGGATTTCTGGCTCGCTAATGAACGATGCTGGCAGTGAATGGAAAATAACTGGTAAAAATGGTGGCAACCCAATCATTGTGCGCTTTTCAGATTATGATCTAAACAAAACTCATGTCCCGGTAATGTGGAATGGGAGAAAATGGCTCACCTTTGATACCAATGTCCCAATTGATATTATTGCAGTAGCGGGTCAGGATATCTCACCTGATACGTACCCACTGACTGTAGACGTAGTGGGATATCAGCCTTAATAGTAAACAACTATTAGTGTATTGCGCCTTGTTTAAGGCGTAATACACATCAAGTTTTTCATTTTTCTTTTACAATTTTTGATATGAAAACAATTAATTTTGTTTTAATGGCGGCAGCTTTGTTCGCCTCTAATTCTATGGTTTCAGTATATGCCGCCAGGCAGCAATTAAATTCAGCCACTAAATCATTCAGCGTGAAGCTGGGAGCTACACGTGTGATTTATCACGCTGGTACACCAAGCGCGACGCTCTCGGTGAGCAACCCGCAGAATTACCCTATTTTGGTTCAGTCTTCAGTCAAAGCAGAAGACAAAAATTCGCCAGCCCCCTTTATGGTGATGCCGCCTCTATTTCGTTTAGAAGCGAACCAGCAGAGTCAACTGCGTATTATCCGTACTGGTGGTGACATGCCAACGGATCGCGAGACTTTACAGTGGGTCTGTATAAAGGCGCTACCACCCGAAAATGAACAGTCGGATACACAGGCTAAGGGCGCGACCCTTGACCTCAATTTGTCCATCAGCACCTGTGACAAGCTGATTTTCCGCCCGGATGCCGTGAAGGGGACGCCGGAAGATGTTGCAGGAAATTTAAGATGGGTGGAGACGGGCAACAAACTTAAGGTAGAGAACCCCACCCCGTTTTACATGAATTTAGCCTCTGTCACAGTAGGGGGAAAGCCCATTACAGGGCTTGAGTATATCCCCCCCTTTGCTGACAAAACACTAAATATGCCAGGTGGCACTCGTGGTGATGTCGAGTGGAAAATTATTACAGACTTAGGTGGTGAAAGTCATCCGTTCCACTACGTTTTTAAATAAATTCAAGGATTTAGCGGCAGAAAATGAAGTTCAAACAACCTGCCTTGCTACTGTTCATCGCGGGAGTGGTTCATTGCGCAAATGCGCACGCTTACACATTCGATGCATCAATGTTGGGCGATGCAGCGAAAGGGGTTGATATGTCGCTCTTTAACCAGGGGGTACAACAGCCAGGGACTTATCGAGTGGACGTGATGGTGAATGGTAAACGTGTCGACACCCGTGATGTGGTGTTCAAATTGGAAAAGGATGGGCAAGGAACGCCTTTTCTGGCTCCTTGTTTGACGGTCAGTCAGCTTTCACGCTACGGCGTAAAAACGGAAGATTACCCTCAGTTGTGGAAAGCAGCAAAGACCCCAGATGAGTGTGCGGATCTGACCGCCATTCCACAGGCTAAAGCGGTACTGGATATCAATAATCAGCAACTGCAACTGAGTATTCCGCAGTTGGCGTTGCGTCCGGAATTTAAGGGGATCGCTCCTGAAGATCTCTGGGATGATGGTATTCCGGCGTTTCTGATGAACTACAGTGCGAGGACAACGCAGACGGATTACAAAATGGATATGGAGAGGCGTGACAACTCTTCCTGGGTACAACTGCAACCGGGAATCAATATAGGTGCGTGGCGTGTCCGCAATGCGACCAGCTGGCAGCGGAGTAGTCAACTGTCGGGGAAGTGGCAGGCAGCATATACCTATGCTGAGCGTGGACTGTACCCACTAAAAAGTCGTCTGACTCTGGGGCAAAAGACTTCGCAGGGGGAGATATTTGATAGTGTGCCATTTACCGGTGTGATGTTGGCATCGGATGACAACATGGTGCCCTACAGTGAGCGGCAGTTTGCTCCAGTAGTGCGTGGGATTGCCCGCACGCAGGCTCGGGTGGAGGTCAAACAGAATGGTTACACCATTTACAACACCACCGTGGCGCCCGGACCGTTTGCACTGCGGGATCTGTCGGTAACAGACAGTAGTGGTGATCTGCATGTCACCGTGTGGGAGGCCGATGGCAGTACACAAATGTTTGTGGTGCCGTATCAGACCCCGGCGATAGCACTGCACCAGGGATATTTGAAGTACAGCCTGTTGGCGGGCCGATACCGATCGTCAGACTCTGCAACGGATAAGGCGCAGATCGCGCAGGCTACGTTGATGTATGGTCTGCCGTGGAATCTCACTGCATACGGCGGTATACAGAGTGCAACGCACTATCAAGCTGCATTGCTTGGTTTGGGGGGATCTCTCGGGCGATGGGGGAGTTTATCTGTCGATGGAAGCGACACACACAGTCAGCGTCAGGGGGAGGCGGTACAGCAAGGAGCCTCCTGGCGACTGCGTTACAGCAACCAGCTGACTGCGACGGGGACAAATTTTTTTCTGACGAGATGGCAGTATGCCTCGCAGGGCTATAACACCTTATCCGATGTGCTCGACAGTTATCGACATGATGGCAACCGTCTATGGTCGTGGCGAGATAATTTGCAGCCGAGCTCGCGTACCACCCTGATGTTGAGTCAGTCATGGGGGAGGCATTTGGGCAATCTGAGTTTAACCGGTTCCCGTACCGACTGGCGTAATCGCCCCGGTCATGATGACAGCTACGGACTGAGTTGGGGAACCTCTATCGGAGGGGGCTCGCTGTCATTGAACTGGAATCAAAACAGAACGCTGTGGCGCAATGGCGCGCACCGTAAAGAGAACATAACCAGCCTGGGGTTCAGTATGCCATTAAGCCGCTGGACGGGGAATAATGTAAGTGCCAGTTGGCAGATGACTTCACCATCACACGGTGGTCAGACGCAACAAGTGGGGGTCAACGGAGAGGCATTCAGTCAGCAACTGGATTGGGAGGTGCGTCAGAGTTACCGTGCCGATGCCCCGCCAGGTGGTGGTAATAACAGCGCATTGCACTTGGCATGGAATGGGGCTTACGGCCTGTTAGGTGGTGACTATAGCTACAGCCGGGCGATGAGCCAGATGGGAGTCAATATCGCGGGAGGTATAGTTATCCACCATCATGGTGTGACGCTGGGGCAACCTTTGCAAGGCTCAGTGGCGCTGGTTGAAGCGCCAGGGGCCTCGGGGGTGCCAGTTGGCGGCTGGCCTGGCGTTAAGACGGATTTTCGTGGCGACACCACAGTGGGCAACCTGAACGTCTATCAGGAGAATACAGTCAGCCTCGATCCGTCGCGACTACCGGATGACGCAGAGGTCACACAAACCGATGTGCGCGTGGTGCCAACCGAAGGGGCGGTGGTGGAAGCGAAGTTTCACACTCGCATCGGGGCCAGGGCACTGATGACGCTGAAACGGGAAGATGGTAGCGCCATTCCTTTCGGGGCGCAGGTTACAGTCAATGGGCAGGATGGCAGTGCTGCTCTGGTGGATACTGATAGCCAGGTTTATCTCACTGGTCTGGCGGATAAGGGCGAACTGACGGTGAAATGGGGAGCACAGCAATGTCGGGTTAACTACCAGCTACCTGCCCACAAGGGAATCGCGGGCTTGTATCAAATGAGCGGTCTCTGCAGATAGCCGATTCTGAAGGAGAGAATAATGTGGATGAAAATACAGCGAGTGAAAACGGTTATCTATAGCGTAAGCTTACTGGTCACTGCCAGTAGCTTGGTGCCGATAGCGAACGCCGCAGAAAAACTTCAGACAACGCTACGTGTAGGTACTTACTTTCGGGCTGGGCACGTGCCAGATGGGATGGTGCTTGCGCAAGGCTGGGTGACTTATCACGGCAGTCACAGCGGGTTTCGGGTATGGAGCGATGAGCAAAAGGCGGGTAACACGCCTACCGTATTGCTGCTGAGCGGGCAACAGGATCCTCGCCATCACATTCAGGTTCGCCTGGAGGGCGAGGGGTGGCAACCAGATACGGTGAGTGGTCGTGGCGCCATTTTAAGAACCGCTGCAGATAACGCCAGTTTCAGTGTGGTCGTTGATGGCAATCAGGAAGTGCCTGCGGACACCTGGACGCTGGATTTTAAGGCCTGTGCATTGGCGCAGGAGGATACGTAGCCGTCTGTTCCACTCATACTTCCTGTATAAGTGAATAAGGCGAATACTGTATATCAGGTTCGAGGATGTATTGAAAATTTACTCAAGGCAAATATGGTTAGCAATCTTCATTGCAGAAAAATCAATTGCTGATTTATTTTAAAATCTGAAATTCATCTTTTTTGTAGGGAGAGGAATATTATGTTTCGTAAAATAATTTAACAGACACTGATGCCTTTATTATTTTCTGTTTTGTGGATTTGTTTGATTCACTCTTTTGTGAACGGGTCTTTATAAGCCCTTAGTATAAGGTTTGTTTATCTGTCAGGTATTCATATGTGATATTTAAGATTTTATGTTTAGGGGGCTTTTTCTTGTCCCCTCAGGCGTAAAAATAATTTATTTTTTACATAAAGGAATAAAGCATATGTCTTATGCACGACATTTACCGGTATTAATGTATCACCATGTCAGTGATAAACCCGGACAGATAACCTTATCTCCCCGTACGTTCCGGGCGCAGATGAAATGGCTGGCTGAATCTGGCTGGAAAACCGTTACCGCAGCAGAGGTGGAAGCTTTTTATCATGGTGCAAGATTGCCTCGTAAAAGCGTCATGCTGACCTTTGATGGCGGCTGGCTGGATAACTGGTTGCAGGTTTTTCCGGTGCTGCAGGAGTTTAATCTGCATGCGCATCTCTTTCTTGTGACCAGTTTGATCAGTGACGGACCGGTCCGTATTCCTGCAGGCGAACCGGTGTACTCTCATGATGAGTGTCAGATGCTGGTTAAACAAGGCCGGGCTGATGAGGTCATGCTGCGCTGGTCAGAGGTCCGGGAGATGCACCTCAGTGGCCTTGTTGAGTTTCACTCGCACACGCACACCCACCGACGCTGGGACCAGAAACCTGTGTCCCGTAATCCGTCGGATTTGCTTCGTGTCGATATTCTTCTTAGTCGTAAGCGGATGAGGGAGATGCTGGGTTACTGCAGTCAGCATCTGTGCTGGCCTGAGGGCTGGTATTGTTCTGACTATATTCATGTGGCTGAAGAGCTGGGGTTCACATACCTGTATACCACAGAAAGGCGTATGAACAATCCAGTCATCGGTTCACAGCGTATTGGTCGTATCAACACAAAGGAGCGAAAGAATGTGGGCTGGCTGAAACGTCGTCTGTTTTATCACACCACGCCCGGATTTTCTTCGCTGCTGGCCCGGCATAAGGGGGCACGTCGGATAGCTGACTGAGCCGGAGACCAGGATGAAAGTGCTGCATACCGAATCCTCCCCCATCATCGGCGGGCAGGGGTTGTAGGCTATATCCCAAATGATGGTGCTGATTTTGAGCAGAAATAAGATAACACCGGAGGCCGTGATAGACCCGGTTGCGCAGAATCTGGAGGCCGCAGGTCACTGGCGCAGGGCTTCTACCCGCTGGCTTTTGGTCATGGGAGATTTTGAATGTACAGAGGCCCAGCGGGAGTGGTTGTTGTTGCGCCGGAATTATTGCCTTGCGCAGATATCTTCCCCTGGCGCCAGTAAAGCTGGATATCAGCGACGTGACGAAATGAGAGGAGCCTGCACATAGGTTTATGTTTTGAGTAAGCGTCTTATTTAAACCGTCTGTTCTTTTTCCTCCACTTTCACAAATAATGTCGAGCCGGGTGGGGGGGACTCAAGTAAGAATAATCTGGCGATGTTTTGCTTGTTTCCACGGGATACTTTGTTAGGTGAACGATACAATTAATGCGTTCCAGACTGCGTCACAGAAAAGGACAATGCCTTTGCAGAACGGGCGCATGACAATGAACCACTTTATTATTGGTATCTGGTTCGGCGACAACCTTGACGATCACTTCTGAGATAGGGTATTTACACTGAGTGGTAAACAGGTTCAATTAGTAACCGGAGATGGATGCAAAATCATGATCGATTCAGATGCTATTTTGCAGCCAATAGATTTTTTATTATGATGATATCAAGGACATTGAGGCACACAATGACGCATCAGTAAGTCGTTGATAGCTCCTTTAATATAAGAATTTCTTTTATCAACGGAAGATAATGATGGAACTGATCAATAATCGTGGTATGCGAGACTGGATGATATTTATTAAAGTGGCGGAAGTAGGGAATCTTTCCCGGGCTGCACGGGAATTAGATATTAGCATTTCTGCTGTCAGTAAATCGCTTAGTCGCCTTGAGAATTCTATTGAGGTTACTTTACTTCGGCGCGATTCACATCACTTAGAACTGACTGGAGCTGGTCAGACAGCCTATGCAAGCATGAAAAGGATAACATCTTCCTTTCAGTCCTTGCTGGATGAATTGCGAAATCCGGATAAAATTATCAGAGGGAGTATAAAATTTTCGGCTCCGGCTATTGTCTGTGAGTTTCTTGCCAATAAGTGGATATGGGAATTTACAGCTAGCTATCCGGATACAAAAATCTACCTGGATTCACGAGAGCGTAGCGATTTTTTTAGTAAATCCCTGGAGTTTGATGAGCTGGTTTTTAAAAGTGGCATAATCGAAAGTGAGGATCTCGTGTATCGAAAGATAAGCCCTTTAAAGTTGGTTCTTTGTGCGAGTCCGAAATATATTAGAAAATATGGCAGGATCTCACATCCTGGCGATTTGGAAAATCACATTATTGTGGGTCTTCACAACCATGGTCTTTCCGGACCTCTTACTCTTTTCCGTCAAGATGAATCATACACTATTAGTGGCGCTGTTAATGTTCATTTATCTTCCAATAATCTTTTGAGTGTTCTTAATTTGGTTTTAGAAGGAAAGGGTATCAACCTCATGACTCCGGCCTGGCTTGCCACCAAATACTTAAAAAATAATGAACTTGAAATTATACTTCCTGAATGGAGGGTCCCAGATCTCCCCATTTATCTTGTATGGCGTCATCGTCAGTATTATTCTCCTTTATTTCAACGCTTTCTGTCTTTTATTGAAGATAAATGGAATAATCGCCCACAAATTGATTTTCTGAATGATGATTAACCCGTTTGGAATGGTTTTGACACGTTCCTGACTTAAACCCACATGATGATGACTGAATTGAGGCATCGAGATATGCGACTGGTCAGCCAGTCGTCTTTTGACGATGCCCAATACAAAACATGATGCCGACTGACGGAAATGATAATACCCGGAAACAGGACGGGGCTGTTTTTGGGCAGCCGGAAGTTAAGCCCATACCAGAAACGTTGCAGTGTACTGAAAAATGGTGCCAGGTTGCACTGTAAGTATCCCGCATAATCGAGCCATTCACATTTAGAGATCATCCGGCATAATCAATCTGCCAACGCAGGAGATCGCTGTGCGTAATGCCCGTATTACTGCGCACCAGATCATCGCTGTGATTAGATCAGTTGAATCCGGACGGACTGTTAAAGATGTCTACCGGGAGGCCGGTATTTCTGAAGCCACCAGGGACAACTGGAAGTCTGGATGCGGCGGCATGGAAGCTTCTGATATTAAATCTTGAGGATGTCAACGCCAGGATTTATGGTCGTTTTTCGCTATTTTTAATATCCGCTGTTTGATCACTTCTGCTGTCCGCTTTCCGCCATTTCATCTTCACTGATTGGCGTTGCGCTTTTGGTCAGCGCCCCGACTTTGCGTTTTTCCTTCAGTTGGTAACTTTCTCCTTTGATATTCAGTGTGGTTGAGTGATGCAGTAGCCGATCCAGGATCGCTGTTGCCAGCACGTTATCACCGAACATCTCTCCCCAGTCTGCGAAGCCTTTGTTTGACGTCAGGATAATGCTCGCTTTTTCATACCGTCGGTTCAGCAGTCGGAAGAACAGACTGGCTTCCTCACTGGTCATTGGCAGGTAACCTACTTCGTCCAGGATCAGCCCCCGCGCATAGCTCAGTTGTTGTAGCTGGCGCTTCAGGCGGTTTTCCAGCTTCGCTTTCATCAGCGTCTACCAACCTGTCCTGCGGCATGAACAACACCCGATGGCCCACATCTGCCGCTTTCACACCGGGGGCAGCGGCCAGGTGGGTTTTCTCCACTCCGGGGGCCCCAGCAGGATCACATTCACGCAGCGCTCCACGAACGCCAGACCGGCCAACTCCCGGACGACCTTATGATCGATGCCTGGCTGGAAGCTGAAGTCGAACTGCTCCAGCGTTTTGACTCATGGCAGACGAGCCTGTTTCAGCCGGGATTCCATTCCGCGCTGATGTCTGCCGTTCTATTCCTGCTGCAGCGCCATGCACAGGAATGTCGACTTATTTTTGGGCTGACAGAGGCATTGGTCGTTAAGACTTGTATATTCATGTTGCTTACTCGCACAAAAGGGGGAAAGGAACCGTAAACAACATTGACAGGTAAGGGACTGGCATCAATTTGAATGGTGTTTTTTATAACATTATGTTTTAAAAGGTGAATTGTATTTTCATGGTGAATTGTTCTGTTTTATATTGTTGTTTATGGAATATTTAACCAATATTTCATCTAAAAATAGTGTATTATATTGATTACACTTTGCTGGAGAGGTGTAAACATCAAGTGTAACCATATGATGTATATAAGTTTTTGTTTGCTGATATCATATTTTTAACAGATATTGAGCAAGTAAATCTGATCTAACTGTAACTTTAGTTTTCTAAATTAATTACTTTGCTTACTTTTTTTTACCTGGTTTTGTAAAACCTCATGATGATCAGTCTATTTGTGGCTTTGTTTAAGGTTTATTTGGTTTTGTAGTCTGAATTGTATCTCCCTCCTGGAGGGCTTTCTTTAGATTCTCTGTCTCCTACGTTGTTATGTTACGTATTTGTTGCTTTGAAGGAGGGGGAAATGCAGTTCCATTTATCTGAGTAAGTCAGGTACACAGTAACAACTTTCTTATGAAGAATTTCCAAAATTTTTACTGCGGCGTTATTAATTGTTCAGCGATTCTTACAGATCTGTCGTTCGCTTTTGGTGAATGAAATCCGTGGACTTTTATTTACTAATTTTTCCTTTCCTGAAAAAAACAGAGGTATTGAGCGAAAAATTTTATTCCGTATGATGCCCTCCACACAAAATGTATTAACACTGAATCGTAATTTGCTTCTTTATGCTGATAACTTTCTGTCTATGCTAATACTAAAATTTAGATGACTTTTATACGGTAAAATCTGGTATGAATTTTAAAGATACTCTTCCCGGGGTGTTTCTCTGTGTCGCTATGTTTGCATGTGGTCATGCCAGGGCGAATATGCTCGTTTATCCCATGGCGGCAGAAATTAATAGTAGCCGCGAAGAGGCCACCTCGCTGTTCGTCTATTCTAAATCAGATCATGTGCAATATATTCGAACAAGAATCATGCGTATTGAACATCCTGGTATGCCACAGGAGAAGGAGGTACCAGCAGGGAATGATATAGAGACAGGACTTGTTGTCTCCCCGGAGAAATTTGCCCTTTCCCCGGGAACAAAAAAAACAATACGTGTTATCAGTACTCAGGCACCGGAAAGAGAGGAAGCCTGGCGGGTATACTTCGAGGCTGTTCCTGAACTGGAAGATGATCCACAGGCAGGTGGAAAGCAAAATTCATCCGTAAGTGTGAATCTTGTCTGGGGGGTGTTGCTGCGTGTTTCTCCGTCAGACCCCAGGCCTGCGCTGGTAACGAACGGTCACCACCTGCTGAATACGGGAAATACCCGGCTTTCTCTTATTCGGGCCGGCAACTGCGACACCACATGCCACTGGCAGAATATAGACAAAAGTATTTATCCCGGCGGGAGTGCTGATATTCCGGCCGGAATAAAAAGTAATGCATTTCGTGTGGAATATCGTACGGGTGCAAATTCACCGGTAATCTCTGCTGATTTAACAGCAGCCGGAAAGTAAAAACACACGGAGCGTACGCTATACCCTACATTTATTCTCAGGGGGAGCGGATGTATACCGAGTGTACATATATCACTGTAATAAACAACAAAGCAAGGTTATTTTTTATGAACATGAAAACATCTTTTATTGCCGCAGCTGTGGCATTGGCCACCGTTTATTCTTTTTCTGTTTCTGCGGTTCAGAAGGATATTACCGTCACTGCCAATATTGACAGTACACTTGAACTGCTGCAGGCCGATGGTTCATCCCTCCCGTCGACTATGAAGCTGGATTTCATGCCGGGTAAGGGCCTGGTCCATAAATCACTCCAGACCCGCCTTTACAGCAACGATCAGACCAAGTCGGTTAATGTAAAACTGTTGAATGCTCCACAACTTATCAACGTCCTGGATCCCACCAAAACCATTGATATGGAAGTGACTCTGGGAGGACGGTCACTGACCACCACCAATTCTGTACTGGAAGCTAAAACCCTGTTCCCGGACGGAAAAACTGGCGATGCTTCAGCTCCGCTGAACCTGGATATTGGTCAGAAGGCTGGAGCAGCCTTACAAAACCTGCCTGCCGGTGAATACAGCGGATTGGTCAGTCTGGTGATTTCACAGGCCGTCACTGCCGGCTAATAACCGGTTATTAGCTCTTCATCTGATCCGGTTTTGGGGTGTCACCGTTCGTACCTGAACCGGATCCGGTATTGATCTTATTATTCATTGCAATTCAGGTCTCTTTACGTGAGTCGTTATTTCTGGATGTATTATTTACTGGGATTGTGCAGTTTTACCAGCCAGGCAACTCTTATTCCCCCTCCTGGATTTGAATCTCTGCTGGAAGGACAGACTGAGCAAATTGAAGTGTTGCTACCAGGGCATTCACTGGGATTATTTCCGGTGGTGGTTAAACCGGACACCGTGCAGTTTATGTCCCCATTGATGGTACTTGAAAGCAGTGGGCTTGCCGCGTTGCCGGCCGCAGAACGGCAAAAAGCGCTGGCTGCACTCAGCCGTCCGTTGCTACGTAACAGCAATCTGGTCTGTGGTGTCTCAGAAGCAAAAGACAGCAGCGAGTGTGGTTACGTGGCAACAGATAAAGAGGATGTTGCGGTTATTTTTGATGAGAACAACGGTCAGTTATCTTTGTTTCTTAACCGGGACTGGTTGCCGGATGAAGAACGACGTGATAAACGCTGGCTGACTCCGACCCCGGAGGGTGTCAGCGCATTTATTCACCGCCAGACGCTGTATCTGAGTGATGATCTCCACAGTCGTAATATGACACTGAATGGTAGCGGTGCCCTGGGGCTTGGTGACGGTCGTTATCTGGGAGGCAACTGGGCAGCTATCTGGAATCAGTCAGAACATTACAATAACAGTCAGACCTGGTTTGACAATCTGTTTGTCCGTCAGGATCTCGGCAATCAGTATTATCTCCAGGCTGGTCGGATGGATCAGCGGAATCTGTCCAGCGCCACGGGGGGGGATTTTGGGTTCAGTCTGCTTCCCCTGAGCCGGTTTGATGGATTACGAACCGGGACCACCCAAGCTTATGTTAACCATGAGGTGGACCAGAATGCCACTCCGGTTATGGTTCAGGTTACCCGAAATGCCCGTATTGATATTTATCGTGGCAGCGAGTTGCTGGGGAGTCAGTTCCTGACCCCGGGAATGCATACCCTGGATACTCACTCTCTTCCACCGGGAAGCTATCCTCTGGCGTTGCGGATATATGAGGATGGAATTCTGCGACGAACGGAGAGCCAGCCCTTCAGTAAGGGGGGTAATAGCTTCAGTGCACAGACCCAGTGGTTTATTCAGGGCGGGCAGGAAGATACCGGGGATAAAGCCAGCCATTATGACGGTGAGACTGTCATGGCTGCCGGATTCCGAACTGGGCTGCGGAAAAATATCAGTCTGACCGAAGGTATCTCTCTGGCACATGAGGCCTGGTACAGTGAAACCCGACTGAATTCACAGCATGCAGTGCTGGATGGCACGCTGGACCTTTCTGCCGGGATACTGCATGGGACAGACAGCACGAGCGGTAACACTGAGCAGGTGACATACAACGACGGATTTTCCGCGAGTCTGTGGCGTAACCATACGGAAAGTGATGCCTGTAGTGGTCGTCATCCACAGTCAGTGCATGCCAGTATGACCTGCCAGACTTCGATGAACGCCTCCCTGTCGGTTCCGGTGGGGAACTGGTATGCCCTGCTGGGATACAGTACCAGCAGGACAGAAGGTCGGCCGGTTTACCGGGGATATGATGATAACAGTGACAAAGAAAATGTGTTCTGGCGACAGGCATACATCCCTGCCTCTCACCGCGAATCTGCTCAGGCTAGTGCAACGTACAACCTTAATATGGCTGGCATGAATATTAATACCCATGGGGGAGTATGGCGAACCCGAAATGACGGAGTGAATGATGATGGCTTGTTTATGAGTGTCAGTGTGTCATATGCCTCTCAACCACCGACAATGACTGGCAGTAATGGGTATACCTCAGCCGGGACCGATATTCACAGTAGCCGGAATCAAAAAACACAGACGTCCTGGAATGTGAACCATGTGAGATCCTGGCAGCAGGATCTGTATCGTGAACTGTCGGTGGGTTTCTCCGGTTATAACGACGACAGCTGGAGCGGGAGTCTCGGCGGACGCATGAGCGGCCGTATGGGTGAACTGAGCGCCACTATCAGTAACTCCCATCAACGTAATGCGGGCAGCGCCAGTTCACTCACCGCTGGCTACAGCTCGTCTCTGGCGTTATCCCGTAATGGACTGTTCTGGGGAGGTGGTCAGGACGGTGAACCGGCCTCTGGCATGGCGGTGAACGTGGAGTCAGAGGGGGACGAGGGTAGTAGCGGGAAAGTAGTCAGCGTTCGTGGCAGCAGCCAGCCGTTCAGTCTCGGTTTTGGTCAGCAGTCGCTGTTGCTGATGGAAGGCTATAACGCCACGGAGGTGACCATTGAGGATGCAGGGGTTAGTTCACAGGGTATGGCAGACGTAAAAGCGGGAGGGGGAAGCAGGCGTTACTTCCTGACACCCGGGCATCTGCTGGTTCACAACATCAGCGCCAGTATGAGCCGACTGTACGTTGGCCGCGTACTGGACAAGGATGGCAGACCGCTGCTGGACGCACAGCCACTGAACCATCCATTTTTGTCGCTGGGACCTTCCGGGCGATTTAGCCTGCAGAGCGAGCATAAAGAATCCAGCCTGTGGCTGCTGTCTAAAAACAGGATCCTGCGTTGTCCGATGTCAGTACATAAACGTCGGGATGTTATGCAGGTAGTGGGTGATGTGCGGTGTGAATTAAGTGACGTGGATGCCCTGCCACAGGCGTTGCAAATATCGCCGCGGGTCATCCGTTTGCTGAACGTTGCTGGTCTGCTGCGCCATGCCGTTCAGGAAGCATAACGTAAAGATAAAAACGATTAGTATGGAAAATAAAATGAAATGGGCGAGTATGACGTGGTATTGGCTGCTCTTGGTAGCTATGTGTATAGCTCCATTAAACGTGTGGGCAGACCATTTTACCTACAACAAATACATACCTATTACTCAAACTCAGGACATTAGCCAGTCTGTTGAAGATTTGTACATCTTGCGTAATGAAAATATTAAGTTTGAGGACAACACTATGAACCGAGGGAGTTTACTTTGTCTCTCTGAGAATGATCCCAGTAACGGTGCATGCTCTACGAGAAGTCTGTGGGGTCATAACGTGACGGTGGCTGGTAAGTTTTCAGCAATCAGGTTGATGTTTACAGATTTAAAAACAGGCAAGAAGGCAGAGGTGGCTCTTCAGGGATACCGTTCCAGTTCGTGTGGTGATTATTTTTTAGATTCTGGTGGAGGATGCGCCTATTCGTGGGGATATTATCTATGGATACCTGCAAGCGAACGCAGAAAACTCCCTATTGGGCAATGGAGCGCACATTTACAGATGCGGGCTGAGGCATGGTGGCATATTCCAATCGGTAGTTTAGTGTCGGATATCACGCTGAATGTGACAGACCACTTTGCAGAAAATGCTGCTATTTACTTTTCGCAGTTTGGTACTGCAACCCCTCGGGTGGATCTGAATCTGCACCGGCTGAATGCCTCACAAATGTCGGGCAGGGCTAATCTGGATATGTGTCTGTATGACGGAGGTGTGAAAGCCCGTTCATTACAGATGAAGATAGAAGGAAGCAATAAATCAGGTACGGGATTTCAGGTTATAAAGAGCGATTCTGCTGATACGATTGATTATGCGGTCAGTATGAATTATGGGGGACGAAATATTCCTGTCACCCGTGGCGTGGAGTTCAGTCTGGATAACGTGGATAAAGCAGCAACGCGTCCGGTGGTACTTCCCGGGCAACGGCAGGCGGTACGTTGTGTGCCAGTGCCCCTTACCCTGACAACACAACCCTTTAACATCAGGGAGAAGCGTTCTGGTGAATATCAGGGAACGCTGACAGTGACAATGCTGATGGGAACACAAACCCCCTGACAGTAATTATTTATTTTATTGATATCTTTCTTATATGGTTTTTTAAATCAGAGTTCTCTTTATATACTTGCTTTATTTAATAAAGAAAATCTATTCACTTATGAAAATCAATGCGTGAGGTTCTGCTTTCCTATGACTGAGTATTTAGATGATAAAGATAAAGAATTATTGAAAGAAATCCAAAAAGATTGTGCGCAAACTTTATGGCAACTTGCATATAAAGTGGGACTTACGCCCACACCATGTTTCAAGCGTTTAAAAAAACTTAAAGACAGGGGGGTTATCATTGGTCAGTTCGCTTTATTGGATAAAGAAAAACTAGGTCTTTCACTTAATGTCTTTATTATGATTAACATATCTGAGGAGCAATACGCTAGTGTTTCTGAGAAAATAAAGTCAATGCGTGAGGTTATTGCCTTTTATCGAATTTCTGGATCATTTAATTATTTAATGCATACAGTATTTACAGATATGAACGATTACTATAGTTTTTATGAGAAAATAATATTAACTAATTCTTCAATTAGTGGATCTGCATCGAGCTTTGTTCTTGAGCAAATAAAAGAAACAAACGAACTGCCAGTGTGAAAGTGTGATGTGTACTTACTGATTTAATACATTATTATCCTTCTT
This sequence comes from Salmonella sp. SAL04196, assembly GCF_046550835.1. Taxonomy (NCBI): domain Bacteria; kingdom Pseudomonadati; phylum Pseudomonadota; class Gammaproteobacteria; order Enterobacterales; family Enterobacteriaceae; genus Salmonella; species Salmonella sp. SAL04196. The sequence continues at coordinate 54,971 of NZ_JBGDXE010000008.1, read as the reverse complement.
ACGGAACAACAACGGCAGATTGCGGCTGTTGAACAAGGATTTTAATCAGCAGTGGTGAAATTAAGCGGCACAGAATAACACAGCGGAATATCACATGGTTAAATATCACCCCGTGCATGTAACAAAAAACCGCATTAAAACAGATGATGTTACTGATATTTATTTCGTTGAACCCTTCTGGAAAGAAGGCGAAAACCACATAATTGAGTCATTGATGTTTTTTGAAGAGTTACAAAAGTCATTTAATTTATTCAACCATAAATATGGGTTAAATAAATATATACTCAGGATTCCCTGGGAATTTGTGCTCATACATATGGAAAGGATCAGTAAATTAAATAGCGTCGGGTTATTTGCTGTTTCTGTTGACTTTAATAACAACCACAAATTTCTGAGCGAGTACATCAGGAGTCGCAGAGATTATGGTATGGAAGTTTGGTTTGATTTTTGTGGTAAACATTCTTATTCCAGTGAAATTAAAAACCTTGGGTTCTTTTTTCAGGCTTGCGTAGTGCCTCGTGATCCTAATTTTATTAGTAGTGTTTATCATTATCATAAGTTCCAAAAGATTCTTGTCGGGGATATAAATGATGTAGAACAGAGGGCCGTGTACCAGAACGAAGTTGATTACATGTATGGAATGCAATGGCCATCGTCATATGACGGTTTTTTCTTTCGGGATCATAAAAAAAATGAAACTTGGTGTATATAACAGAAGGAGTGAAAATTTGAATCAAAAATATCTTATTTATTTTTTTGTTTAATTATTGTTTTGTTTTTTATTACGATTAAATATAAAGAACATCATTGTTCGTGTGGTGGGGAGGCTGGAAGTTTAGGGGATGACCGTTTATCAACAATTTTATTACAGCCACCATACGAATGGTTTATATATGCACTAGATGTATTATTTTAGTTTAATATATCGATGGTTGCTATTTGCATTGATGATGTTCCGTTACATTAAGGAATATACATCTGTATCTCTTTATACGCACGCTCACATTACTAATCATTATTAATATGAGTGTGGTTCTTGTTTTACGCATGCATGGTTGCATGTGACGTTAAATTTAAATGAGCTGACTGTATGAATTCTAAATACTTTAGAGAGGTGTTTTTTGTCTCGGTAGTTGTTATATTATTATTTTATTTGGTGTTATTTGCAGCCAGTGCTCATGCTGAAGGCGGCTTCAGCTCTGGAGGCATTGGGTTATTTATGACGGGAACAAGAGAGATGCTACTGTAGAGATAATAAATTCTGCTAAAGATTCCCCAATTCTTGTGCATTGACATCCTCCACGTCCTGAAGGGCGTGGGTTCCTGCTCCAACGGGCTGCCTGACTGCACGCTCCTTCCACAGGCAAGCACGGCGTGTCCCGCTCTAAAATGTTACGCGCGCCGTTTACATCGGCGTTCGCAGTATATCTTCATACCAGACACTTGTAAGTATCTCGCATAATCGTGCCATTCACATTTAGAGATCATACAACAGGACGGGGCTGTTTTTGGGCAGCCGGAAGTTAAGCCCATACCAGAAACGTTGCAGTGTACTGAAAAATGGCGCCAGGTTGCACCTGTTCAACGATTTTCTGAAGGCGCAGGAGTATTCATTACTGATATCCTCCATTGCGCCTTCGGGAACCCACAGGACCAGCTATTTTACCGATAGTGTTTAAAAGGCGTAAGTAATGCCGAGCATGAAGTCATTGGAGGCAGCCTTTGTGTCTGCATCATAAGCGGTATGTTCATCACCAGCATAGTGATTTTTTGAAATGCTTACTTTGCCTGCATTAATGTATTTATAACTGGCGTCAATCATAATATTATCTGTTACAGCATATTTTGCACCGATACCTGCGCCCCAGGCAAAGTTATTTTTTGAAGCAGACAGAGTTTCATTAATACCAAAACCAACAGGAATGGTGTTATTACTTAGCTTCACATGAGCGAGGCCAACGCCTGCGCTGATATAGGGTGTAAACGCCGTACTATTGTGAAAATCATAATAGCCATTAACCATGTAAGTGGTCATTCGGACCTGATTTTTTACATTTATGTGTACTGGCTGACCAAATGCAATAATATCCTGCCCGCCTTTAGCATCCGTCTCACCTCTGAAAGTGGTATCCAGTTCTAAACGTACTGGAAGCTGGAATGGATCATAAAAGTCATAACCGATAGCAACCCCGCCGCCAAAAACGCCTTTGGTACGGTCAGGTAACGTTGCATGACCATTGACTATCTCATCCTGGCTGAAGGTTGAGTTGATTCCATAGACATTTACTACAGATGTCCCCGCTTTCCCGGTGATATAGATCCCTTCTTTTGCTGATGCAGTAGCGGACCAGGCTACCACAAGGGGAATGATGCAGACTGCGAAAAAGTTTTTCATTTCAGAACCTGCTTTAACATTGGGCTAAAAGACAAGTTTCACGGTATAGGGTGTGATATAACGATTACATAAACGAAGCCCAAAAAACGGTCTATTGTAACGCTGGGTTTTCTGTAAGCGGGTAAAAAATGAGATGAAAATTTTAAATAACAATACGATAATCGTCGGTATGGAAATCCATCTCCTCGCCAAATTGCCCCACGTACGGTTTCACTTCTACGTTATGTAACGGGTAGTGTTAGATAGAGCGATGCTGTAAGAAAAAGATGAAGATGAATTTGTACCCGACCTGGATAAAGCCCGTTATCCAGGAATAACGGGCAAAAATATTTACTCAAGTGCCTGGGCGAGATCTTGTTGTACCTGTTGACGCTGTTCTGGTGTTAAGACTTTGCTTAAATCAAAATAATATTTAACCCGATAATAGCGAGCCTGTTGTTCTATGTTACTGAAGGCTGCAAGCTGCTGTTTTACGGCGGCGTCATCCCATTTACCGGATTTAATCACCTCTATCAGCGCACCGTCTTTAATCCCCTTCATAGAAATCTGACTGACGTCGCTTTCCAGTTGTTGGTGAAGTTTTTTGATCCGGGTAATCTGATCGTTTGTCAGCTTCAGATGCTGGACAATAGGATCCTGGGCGGGCAGGGGAGGATTGGGAACAGCGGTGGCGAAAGCGCCAAAAGAAACGCCCGCCAGAGTCGCTGCCAGTAAAGTTGTGCGTACAAAGTTTTTCATGAAGATATCCTGATAAGGGAGTGATTAACCGTTTTTATTACCCACGAATGGCGAGCAATTATCTTAGAGCCTATCCCAGTAGGCGTTATTGGCGCAGCCAGTTTGGACACGGACAGCGCGCAAAAACCGGAGCGTACACGTAGTACGTGAGGATTTTGAGCACTGCCCAGGTCCAAAATGGCAAGTAAAATAGCCCTAATGGGATAGGCTCTTAGTCAGAATACGTTGCCTGCCACATTACGCCACGCGAATTTGTTTTACGGAGAGTTACGGAGTGAAACAATCCCGCCGCGGTGAGCGGCAGGTTGCTTACAAGGTGAATGGATCGGCATCGCGCCAGGCTGGAAATTTTTCGCGATAGTCCTGCAAGGCGACGAGAGAAAGATCGGCATCAATACGTGTCGCCTGGTGTGGTTCGGCGGTGGCGATAATATCACCCTGGGGATTAATGATCCGGCTATCGCCGCGATAATGTAACCCATTGCCATCGGTGCCAACCCGGTTGCAGCCTGCGACATAAGCCTGATTTTCAATAGCGCGCGCTGTCAGTAATGTTTGCCAGTGTAGCGAGCGCGGCGCAGGCCAGTTCGCTACATACAGCGCCAGATCGTAATCATTGCGGTTGCGCGACCATATCGGAAAGCGCAGATCGTAACAGATCAGCGGCAGGATGCGCCAACCGCGCCACTGCACGATGATGCGTTTATCGCCTGCGGCATAATGTTGATGTTCATCCGCCATACGAAACAGATGGCGCTTATCATAGAGATGAACCTTGCCTTCCGGTTCAACCAGTAAGAAGCGATTTACGGCGCCGCGCTCAGTTTGTAGCGCCGCGCTGCCGGCAATCAGAGCGTCAGTTTGTCGGGCTTTGGCCTGCATCCACGTAATCACGCTATCTTGCGAAAGTGAGTTATTAGCGGCCTCCATCGCAAAGCCGGTGGTAAACATTTCAGGCAGAACAATCACATCCCGGCCAGATACGAGCTCTAGCTGTCTGTCAAAATGACGCAGGTTTGCCGGGCCGTCCATCCAGACTAAAGGTTGTTGCAACAGAGTAATTTTCAAACCAGACACGATCGGAGCTCCTCATTGAACAGCGTCTTTACACTGTAGCATGAGCAATAATAAAAAAGCGGCAAGAAAAAGCCCCGCGAAAGCGGGGCAGGAAAGACACGAGACTGATTATGCGGCTTCGACTTTACGCACTTTCTCCGGCAGCTTTACCGGCCTGGTCGCCAGCGCTTCAGGTTCAAAATCATCAACGTTGATACTGCGCAGGCGGCTCTCTTCCGCTTTCGCCAGAATGGCGGCTTCATCTTTATCTATAAGCCCTTTCGCCAGCGCATTGCGCGCCAGTTCATCCAGACGAGTAAACGGCAGATTTTTACCCAGCTCTTTGCAGATGCGCTGGTGGATAGGGTCGGCAGCGATGACATCACGCAGCGCTTCTTCCAGTAAACCGACCGGATTATGTTCGGCGGGCGTCAGATACTGACCGCGCCCAATGCGTGAACGTGTGGCGTTCGGCACCTGCAGGATCTTCGCAACGGCGTGATCCAGCTTATCAGACGGCGCCAGATAATGACGGCCAGTCGGGAAGATCATCGCGGTGAGCAATCCGGCCACGACGCGGTTCGGGAAGTTCTGCAGCAGATCGTCCATCGCTTGTTCAGCACGATACAGCGCATCCTGTACGCCCCAGTGCACCAGCGGCAGGTCGGCTTCGTGGCGACCTTCGTCGTCGTAACGCTTCAGTACGGCTGAGGCCAGATAAAGCTGACTCAACACATCGCCCAGACGCGCGGAGATACGCTCGCGGCGTTTCAGGCTGCCGCCCAGTACCGCCATTGACACGTCGGACAGCAGCGCCAGGTTTGCGCTCAGTCGGTTCAGATGCTGGTAATAACGCTTCGTGGCGTCGCCGGTTGGCGTATGGCTCGTTAATCCGCGGGTCAGGCCAAGCCAGAAACTGCGAACGGTATTGCTGCCGACATGACCAATATGTTTAAACAACAGTTTATCAAAGGCATTGACATCATTATTCTGCGCTGCGGCCATCTCTTCCAGTACATAAGGATGGCAGCGAATGGCGCCCTGACCAAAGATCATCATGCTACGGGTCAGGATATTCGCGCCTTCCACGGTAATCGCGATAGGCGCGCCCTGGTAAGCACGCGCCAGGAAGTTGCTCTCGCCCAGCATAATGCCTTTACCCCCAGTGATATCCATCGCGTCGATAATGGACTGCTGGCCGCGGTGGGTGCAGTGGTACTTCACGATAGCCGACAGTACCGCCGGTTTTTCGCCCAGCATAATGCCGTAGGTGATTAACGATGCGGCGGCATCCATCACATAAGCGTTACCTGCAATACGCGCCAGCGGTTCTTCAATACCTTCCATCTTGCCGATAGAAATTTTGAACTGACGACGAATGTGAGCATAGGCGCCGGTTGCCAGCGCGACGGATTTCACCCCGCCAGTGGAGTTGGACGGCAGGGTAATACCGCGTCCTACCGACAAACATTCCACCAGCATACGCCAGCCCTGTCCGGCCATTTTGGGGCCGCCGATAATATAATCAATAGGCACGAAAATATCGTTACCGCGGGTTGGACCATTCTGGAACGGAACGTTAAGCGGGAAGTGACGACGACCAATTTCCACACCCGGCGTTGAGGTGGGGATCAGAGCGCAGGTAATACCCAGCTCTTCTTCTCCGCCTAACAATCTATCCGGATCGGAAAGCTTAAACGCCAGGCCCAACACGGTAGCTATCGGCGCCAGCGTAATGTAACGCTTGTTCCAGGTCAGGCGCATACCCAGCACCTGCTGGCCCTGCCATTCGCCCATGCAAACCACGCCGGTATCCGGAATGGCGCCTGCATCAGAACCTGCTTCCGGGCTGGTCAGCGCAAAGCAGGGGATCTCCTGGCCGCGCGCCAGTCGCGGCAGATAGTGATTCTTCTGCTCTTCCGTACCATAGTGCTGCAACAACTCGCCAGGGCCGAGTGAGTTTGGAACGCCGACGGTGATAGCCAGAATTCCGGAGACGCCGGACAGTTTTTGCAGTACACGGGACTGCGCATAAGCGGAGAACTCCAGCCCGCCGTACTCTTTTTTAATGATCATCGCAAAAAAACGATGCTCTTTCAGATAAGCCCACAGTTCCGGCGGCAGATCCGCCAGTTCATGGGTAATCTGGAAATCGTTCGCCATCCGGCACGCTTCTTCTACCGGGCCGTCGAGAAACGCTTGCTCTTCGGCAGTGAGTTGCGGTTGCGGATAGTTGTGCAGTTTTTTCCAGTCTGGCTTGCCCTGGAACAGATCGCCTTCCCACCAGGTTGTACCGGCATCAATCGCTTCTTTCTCAGTGCGCGACATCGGCGGCATGACCTTACGGAAGCCGCGGAACACCGGTGCGGAAATCATTGATTTTCGCATCGGTGTGAGGTTAAACGGCACGAGGATAATGGCCAGAGGAACCAACAGCCAGATGGACCACAGGCCAGCGACGCCAAGTGCGGCGGTCCAGGCGAGCAGAATCAGGCTGCTGAGAAATAAACTCACGCGGTGATAGAACAATGCGCCGAGCAGAACAACCGTAGCGATAATACTCAAAATCATCATAACGAAAAGCTCCCTTGCTTGTAGGAGGTCTGACCACTTGTGATGATTAGGTTGTAGTGGATGTAAAATCTTTTAGCAATGTGTTTACAAAATAATTACAACAAAGCTCACATTGTTGCCGTTTTTGGGGGCACGAAAAATCAAAAGCGTGAGGCGTTAATTCGGCTTATGCTTCTCGCCTGTACTGCTATCCGGTACACTGCATACTGTCATTTACATTCATGCTGAAGGATATCCTCATGTACCAAGATCTTATTCGTAACGAACTGAACGAAGCGGCGGAAACGCTGGCTAATTTTTTAAAAGATGACGCCAATATTCACGCCATTCAGCGCGCGGCGGTCCTGTTAGCTGACAGTTTTAAAGCGGGTGGTAAGGTACTTTCCTGCGGTAACGGCGGCTCCCATTGCGATGCGATGCACTTTGCTGAAGAGCTGACAGGTCGTTATCGTGAAAATCGTCCGGGCTACCCGGCAATTGCGATTTCTGATGTTAGCCATATATCCTGCGTCAGTAATGATTTTGGCTATGACTATATTTTCTCTCGTTACGTTGAAGCGGTAGGGCGCGAAGGCGATGTCCTGTTAGGGATCTCGACGTCGGGTAACTCTGGTAACGTGATTAAAGCGATTGCCGCGGCCCGTGAAAAAGGCATGAAAGTGATTACGTTGACCGGCAAAGACGGCGGCAAAATGGCGGGAACGGCGGATATTGAAATTCGCGTACCGCACTTCGGTTATGCCGATCGTATTCAGGAAATTCATATCAAAGTGATTCATATCCTGATTCAGTTGATCGAAAAAGAGATGGTTAAATAACTATACCCGTCATACTTCAAGCTGCAGGTGCGTTGGTTGCGCTCAGAAACCCCAGTCACATAGTTATCTATGCTCCTGGGGATTTCCTCCCTTACCGCCTTCCTGCAACTCGAATTATTTAGGGTATAGCATATTGTTTTCTTTGATATTTTGAGTTTTGATTGGCTGTAAAAATTACGCCTTCCCGCTTAAGGCGTTTGTGGAGGTGATGTATGTGCGAACTGCTTGGGATGAGCGCCAATGTGCCGACGGATATCTGCTTTAGCTTCACCGGACTGGTGCAGCGTGGCGGCGGAACCGGGCCGCATAAAGACGGCTGGGGAATTACCTTTTACGAAGGAAAGGGCTGTCGCACGTTTAAAGATCCGCAACCGAGCTACCATTCGCCGATTGCGAAACTGGTACAGAATTACCCGATCAAGTCCTGCTCGGTTATCGCCCATATCCGTCAGGCTAATCGCGGTGAAGTGGCGCTGGAAAATACACACCCTTTTACCCGGGAATTATGGGGACGCAACTGGACTTATGCTCATAACGGTCAGCTCAACGGTTATAAGTCGCTGGAAACCGGTAATTTTCGTCCGGTGGGGGAAACCGACAGCGAAAGAGCGTTTTGCTGGCTATTGCATAAATTAACGCAGCGTTATCCCCGCACGCCGGGCAACATGACAGCGGTATTTAAATATATTGCGACACTGGCGACGGTATTACGTGAAAAAGGCGTTTTTAACATGCTGCTGTCAGATGGGCGATATGTGATGGCGTTTTGCTCAACCCATTTGCACTGGATCACTCGCCGGGCGCCGTTTGGCGTAGCCACGCTGGTGGATCAGGATATGGAAATTGATTTCAGTTCACAGACCACGCCAAATGACGTGGTTACCGTGATTGCTACCCAGCCGCTAACGGGGAATGAAACCTGGCAAAAGATTATGCCAGGCGAATGGGCGTTATTTTGCCTCGGAGAGCGTATAATTTGAGGCCAGCTGTGGCTGAACGACTTCGTGACTCAACGGTTTGCTCACGACGTAACGTCCATCAACGATAGAAACAGTTGGCGGCTTATGCGTCTGTTCAAAATAATCGTAGCCGGGTTTTAGCTGCGCCCAGAAATCTTTGTAATATGAATATTTATGACGCTGCATATTGGCGTCGGTCATCCGGAACGGATAAATACTCACCTGTACGCTCGGCTGACCAAAGACCAGCGCGGCGGTGACAAACTGGAAAATCTCATCAATGCCGCTGTCGGTCATGGCATAGCAGCCGACGGAAACACAGGCACCGTGAATCATCAGATATTTACCATCATAGCCATGCGCGCGATCGTAGGCATTGGGAAAACCAATGTTGATGGCCTTATAAAAACGGCTGTCTGGCTTGAGTTGATTACGCTGAACGCTGTAAAACCCTTCCGGACTTTTAAAATCGCCCTGACGGCGTTTCGGGCCTAACCCGCCGGAATAGTTGCAAATTTTGTAGCTATCAAGCAACTGGTATTGCTCACCCATTTTGACGTAGAGATCAAGAGTGCGCTCTTCTTTAAAAATCTGAATATAGACCGGTGAGCCCATTAACTGCTGCTTATACTCTTTACTGACCGGCGTGACGGGGCTGCTGCTGCTCAGCAAACCGGCAAATGAGACGCACGGCATCAGAAGCATCGCAAGAAAAAATGCGATTTTACGCATACTGCTTGTTCCTTGATAAAACGGTTACACACGCCAGAACGGCAAAAGAGTCCCCAAATCGGAGTAATCTGGATTTGGAGCGCTCACATTAGCACCACGGCAGTTTTTCGCAAGTCCCCGTGTGTACGTTTACAATTTTCCCGCCGCTTTCGTCGTCATACCTTCGAATATGTCGCATTTTTAACGCGAATGTATCTTTGCGCGCAATAAAACATACTGTACACTTAAACAGTATTGTGGGGGCGAGCGATGCGCAAAATCATACATGTTGATATGGACTGTTTTTTTGCCGCGGTAGAGATGCGTGATAATCCGGCGTTACGCGATATCCCCATTGCCATTGGCGGGAGTCGTGAGCGAAGAGGCGTTATCAGTACCGCCAACTATCCTGCGCGCCAGTTTGGCGTACGCAGCGCGATGCCGACTGCCATGGCGCTAAAGCTGTGCCCTCATCTCACCTTACTGCCTGGCCGCTTTGACGCCTATAAAGAGGCTTCGCGGCATGTACGTGACATCTTTTCCCGCTACACTTCACTGATTGAACCGCTCTCGCTGGATGAAGCCTGGCTGGATGTGACTGACAGCCCGCACTGTTATGGATCGGCGACTCTGATCGCCAGGGAGATTCGTCAGACTATTTTCAATGAACTGCAACTCACCGCCTCCGCCGGCGTTGCGCCAGTGAAATTTCTGGCGAAGATCGCCTCCGATCTCAATAAACCGAATGGACAATATGTTATTACGCCAGCCGATGTACCCGACTTTCTTAAAACGTTGCCGTTAGCCAAAATTCCAGGCGTGGGGAAAGTTTCCGCCGCCAAACTGGAAAATATGGGGTTAAGAACCTGCGGGGATATTCAACAGTGCGATCTGGCGATGCTTCTCAAACGCTTTGGTAAATTTGGCCGGGTATTATGGGAGCGTAGTCAGGGTATTGACGAGCGTGATGTTAACAGCGAAAGGCTGCGTAAATCGGTAGGCGTTGAGCGTACTCTGGCGGAGGATATTCATGAATGGTCGGACTGCGAGGCCATTATTGAGCATTTATATCCGGAGCTGGAGCGTCGTCTGGCTATAGTGAAGCCCGATTTACTGATTGCCCGACAGGGCGTTAAATTAAAATTTAATGATTTTCAGCAAACCACTCAGGAACATGTCTGGCCGCAATTAAATAAAGAAGACTTAATTACCACCGCCCGTAAAACCTGGGACGAGCGTCGCGGCGAGCGCGGCGTACGGCTGGTGGGGCTACACGTAACGCTGCTCGACCCTCAATTGGAACGACAGTTGGTGTTAGGGTTATAAGTCAGGCCATTAAGATTTTATCACTATTACGATTGCGCCATCTAAATTTCAGTATTACTATACCCGCGTTTTCTCATTCTCAATAACTGCAAAGGAGGTTCATCATGACACTTTATTCTCTGAACGCACTTTGCAGACCTTTCCAGGATTAATTTTCTCTTATTGCTCTGGATTAGTCTGCCATTTCCTGATTTTTTAATTCATATATGGAATGGTATATGGGCAATTATATTCGTCCTTTATCAGATGTGGTATTTTCTATCGCATCAGATAACCTGTGGATCGAAGATTCCGCGATCCAACAATTATATACGACGGCTAAGTTAACCGGTATGAGACGCGTTATCGGGATGCCAGATCTGCATCCGGGGCGTGGCTATCCTATTGGCGCAGCCTTTTTCTCGCGTGGGCGCTTTTATCCGGCGCTGGTCGGCAACGATATCGGCTGCGGCATGGCGTTATGGCAAACGGATATTTTAGGGCGTAAATATAACGCCGATAAACTGGAGAAGCGGCTGGCGTCGCTGACTGACGTGGCGGATGCACAGTGGCTGGAGGAGAATGTCCCCGCCGCAATGCAGCATCATTCGTGGCTCTCTGCGCTGGGTTCCATTGGCGGCGGCAATCATTTTGCCGAGCTGCAGCAGGTCGATCGCATCGTCGATGCTGATTCGTTCGCTTTGTCGGGGTTGCAAAAAGCGCAGTTATTACTGCTGGTACACAGTGGTTCCCGCGGTCTGGGGCAAGCTATCCTGCGTCGTCATGTGGAGGCGTTTTCGCATAACGGTTTGCCGGAAGATAGCGACGATGCGCGCCGCTATCTTGCAGAACATGACGATGCGCTGGCATTTGCCCGCAGTAATCGCGCGCTGATTGCCCGCCGGATACTGCAACAGCTCAGGGCTGAGGGCGAACCGCGGCTGGATGTGGCGCATAACTTCGTTGAACCCTGTACTGTCGCGGGTGAGGCGGGGTGGCTGCACCGTAAAGGCGCTACGCCAGATGGGCAGGGACTGGTGATTATCCCCGGCTCGCGCGGCGATTATAGCTGGCTGGTGAAACCCGTCGTCAGCGAGAAGAGCCTCTTCTCCCTGGCGCACGGCGCGGGGCGCAAATGGATGCGTACCGAGTGTAAAGACCGGTTATCGGCAAAATTTACCCCGCGACAGCTCTGCCGTACCGGGATGGGCAGCCGGGTGATTTGCCGCGATCGCCAGCTCATTTATGAGGAAGCGCCGCAGGCGTATAAATCCATCGATAGCGTTGTGGATTGTCTGGCAGACGCCGGACTGATTACGCCGGTTGCCTGCCTGCGTCCGGTGCTGACGCTGAAAACCTCAGGGGAGAAAAGCGCATGATCTTACTGCAACTTTCTTCCGCACAGGGACCGGACGAGTGTTGTCTGGCGGTAAAAAAAGCGCTGGATTGTCTGACGAAAGAAGCCGCCAGAGAAAAGGTATCGTTGACACGGCTTGAAACAGAGCCGGGACGATTACCAGACACGCTGCGTTCCGCACTGGTCTCGCTGGACGGTGAAAAAGCTATGGCTTTCAGTGAACGTTGGTGTGGAACGTTACTGTGGATTTGTACCAGCCCGTATCGCCCGCACCATGGGCGAAAAAACTGGTACGTCGGCATTGGGCGCTTTTCCGCCGACGAACAGATGCAGTCTGATGAGATTCGTTTCGAGACTCTGCGCTCTTCCGGCCCGGGTGGGCAGCACGTTAATAAAACCGACTCGGCAGTGCGGGCCACGCACCTGGCGAGCGGGATTAGCGTGAAGGTTCAGTCGGAGCGCAGTCAACATGCGAATAAGCGTCTGGCCCGGCTGCTGATTGCCTGGCGGCTGGAACAGCAACGGCAAAATGAGTGTGCGGCGTTGAAGTCTGAAAGGCGTCTGTTCCATCATCAGATTGAGCGCGGCAATCCGCTACGGATATTTAAAGGAATGGCGTTTACGCCACAATAATTCGGTGTTACCGGCGCTGTTATCGGGCTGTCCGGCTATTCGCGTGTAGCCGCAGCGCTATTCAGCGCATCCAGGAGAGCTTATCTGGCAATGGATACCCGATATTCCATATTGATAGCCCGTCCAGAAATGGGACGGGCATTTTAGCGCTTTCTTACTTCGCAGGAATCGCTTTCAGCAATTCGGTCAGCAGAGTCCAGTAGTGGCCGACGCTTTCGATATGTACCTGCTCATCCGGAGAGTGAGGTCCGGTAATGGTAGGCCCAATAGAGACCATATCCATATCCGGATAGGGTTTCTTAAACAGACCGCATTCCAGGCCGGCGTGGATAATCTGGATGTTCGGTGTCTTGTTGAACAGACGCTGATAGGTTTCCCGCACCAGGTGCATGACCGGCGAGTTCGCATCGGGCTGCCAGCCAGGATAGCTGCCTTTTGCTTCGGTTTTCGCGCCAGCCAGCTTGCCCAGCGAATCCAGCATACTCACCACATAATCTTTACCGCTGTCGATAAGAGAGCGAATCAGGCAGTGAATTTCGACATTCGCATCAGACATTGTGACCACGCCAACGTTCAGCGATGTTTCCACTACGCCTTTCGCCACGTCTGAATTGCGGATCACGCCGTTCGGCGTTGCGTTCAGCAGGCGCACAAAGGTATCGCGTGACGGCGCGGTCAATGCGGCTTTATCACTAGCAACCTCATTGAGTTGCAGCGTCAGGTTTTTCTCTTTTTCCGCCAGTTCGTTTTTCAGAATATCCTGGTAAGCGTTCACTAATGTTTTCAGAGCGCCTACGTTGTTTGCGGAAACGGCGAGGGTAGCGAACGCTTCGCGCGGAATCGCGTTACGCAGCGTGCCGCCGTTGAAATCGATCAGACGCAGATCCAGTTCTTCTGCGTGCCCGGCCAGGAAACGCGCCAGCAATTTGTTGGCATTGCCAAGGCCGAGGTGAATTTCACCACCGGAGTGGCCGCCTTTCAGGCCTTTCAGGGTTAGCTTAAAGCATGCAAATCCTGCGGGTACAGCTTCACGGGTCAACGGCAGATTAGAGGTAAAATCGATGCCGCCTGCGCAGCCCATATAGATCTCACCTTCTTCTTCAGAGTCGGTGTTGATCAGGATGTCGGCCTGCAACCAGCCGGACTGGAGGCCGAACGCGCCATCCATGCCGGCTTCTTCGGTCATGGTCAGCAGCACTTCCAGCGGGCCATGGACGACATTATCATCAGCCAGTACCGCTAACGCAGAAGCCATTCCAATACCATTGTCGGCGCCGAGCGTAGTACCGCGCGCTTTAACCCATTCGCCATCAATATAAGGCTGGATAGGATCTGTAGTGAAGTCGTGAACGGTGTCGCTATTTTTTTGCGGCACCATATCCAGATGCGCCTGTAAAACGACCGGCTTGCGATTTTCCATACCTGCAGTGGCGGGCTTACGGATCAGAATATTACCGACCTGGTCGCGATCCACGTAAAGGCCTTTCTCTTTGGCCCAACTCACAATATGTTCCGCGAGTTGCTCTTCGTGATAGGACGGGTGAGGAATAGAACAGATTTTGGCAAAAATATCCCACAAAGGTTGTGGTGATAACTGAGACAGTTCAGACACGATAAGTCTCCTTGGCGGTGGTCTGAAAAACGTTCTTACAGGCCACAGGGTTAGCGGAATTGATAACTCTTACGAGATGCGACTGAGAATACCACTTTCTCCGCCTGCGGGTAGTATAAAGCATACAAAAAGAGGCGTGGATTCCGCTAAACACTGGTTTTTAGCGCGTCAGGTCTCTATAATCTCGCGCAACTATTTCCCCCTCGAACACTTTTTAAGCCGTAGATAAACAGGCTGGGACACTTCACATGAGCGAAAAATACGTCGTCACCTGGGACATGTTGCAGATTCACGCACGCAAACTGGCGAGCCGCCTCATGCCTTCAGAACAATGGAAAGGCATTATTGCCGTAAGTCGTGGCGGCCTTGTACCGGGCGCACTACTGGCGCGTGAATTGGGCATTCGTCATGTCGATACCGTATGCATCTCCAGCTACGATCACGATAACCAGCGCGAACTGAAAGTGCTGAAACGTGCAGAAGGCGACGGCGAAGGCTTTATCGTCATCGACGATCTGGTCGATACCGGCGGCACCGCCGTCGCGATTCGCGAAATGTACCCTAAAGCGCATTTCGTCACGATTTTCGCTAAACCGGCGGGCCGTCCGCTGGTTGATGATTATGTTATTGATATTCCTCAGAACACCTGGATTGAGCAGCCCTGGGATATGGGTGTGGTATTTGTACCGCCGATTTCAGGTCGTTAATCAGCAGTTTTTCAGAGCGCCCGGCAATGCCGGGCGCTGTTTTATTGGTTACAATAAGCCTCTATGAGTATCCAAGGAGGCTGCACGAATGACACAGGCTAACCTCAGCGAAACCCTGTTCAAACCCCGCTTTAAACATACTGAAACGTCTACCCTTGTCCGTCGGTTCAATCGTGGGTCGCAGCCGCCCATGCAATCCGCGCTGGACGGTAAGAACGTTCCGCACTGGTATCGCATGATAAACCGCCTGATGTGGATTTGGCGCGGCGTTGACCCACGAGAAATCCTTGATGTGCAGGCGCGCATTGTGATGAGCGACGCAGAGCGAACGGATGATGATTTATACGATACGGTCATCGGTTACCGCGGCGGCAACTGGATTTATGAGTGGGCAAAGCAGGCGATGGACTGGCAGCAGAAAGCCTGTCAGGAACAGGACGCCATGCGCAGCGGACGCTACTGGCTTCATGCCTCAACGCTCTATAACATTGCCGCCTACCCGCATTTGAAGGGCGATGAGCTGGCGGAGCAGGCGCAGGCGCTGGCGAATCGCGCCTATGAAGAGGCCGCGCAGCGGTTGCCCGGCTCGTTACGTGAAATGGAATTTGCCGTTCCTGGCGGTTCGCCTGTCACCGCGTTTTTACATATGCCGAAAGGGGATGGTCCGTTTCCGACGGTGCTCATGTGCGGCGGCCTGGACGCCATGCAAACCGACTATTACACCCTGTATGAACGCTATTTCGCGCCGCGC
This sequence comes from Salmonella sp. SAL04196, assembly GCF_046550835.1. NCBI lineage: Bacteria > Pseudomonadati > Pseudomonadota > Gammaproteobacteria > Enterobacterales > Enterobacteriaceae > Salmonella > Salmonella sp. SAL04196. The sequence goes on along the minus strand of NZ_JBGDXE010000008.1, from coordinate 39,355 downwards.
GGTATCGCGATGTTAACGCTTGATATGCCTTCGGTTGGATTTTCATCAAAGTGGAAATTAACCCAGGATTCCAGCTTGCTCCACCAGCATGTGTTAAAAGCGCTTCCTAATGTCCCCTGGGTGGATCATACCCGTGTTGCGGCGTTTGGTTTCCGTTTTGGCGCCAACGTTGCGGTGCGTCTGGCCTATCTGGAAGCGCCGCGTTTGAAAGCGGTGGCTTGCCTGGGGCCGGTGGTCCATGCGCTACTTAGCGATCCGCAACGACAGAGCACGGTGCCGGAGATGTATCTGGATGTTCTGGCCAGCCGTCTGGGTATGCATGATGCTTCGGATGAGGCGCTACGTGTGGAGCTCAATCGCTATTCGTTGAAAGTACAGGGGCTACTGGGCAGACGTTGTCCTACGCCAATGCTTTCCGGCTTCTGGAAAAACGATCCCTTCAGCCCGGAAGAAGAGTCTCGCTTAATTACAACATCATCTTCAGACGGTAAGCTGATAGAGATCCCTTTTAACCCGGTGTACCGCAATTTTGACCACGCGCTGCAAGAAATTACCGACTGGATTAATCATAGATTGTGTTAATAGATTGATAAATTCTATTGATTTGGTAAAACAGTTGCTTCATTAAAGGAGATCGCAATGACGTTACCGAGTGGACACCCGAAAAGTAGATTGATCAAGAAATTTACCGCGCTTGGCCCCTATATCCGGGAAGGGCAGTGTGAAGACAATCGTTTTTTTTTCGATTGCCTGGCAGTTTGCGTCAACGTGAAGCCCGCGCCAGAGAAGCGTGAATTTTGGGGCTGGTGGATGGAGCTGGAAGCACAAGAGAAACGCTTCACTTATCGTTATCAGTTTGGTTTGTTTGATAAAGAGGGCAACTGGACCGCAGTGCCGATTAACGAAACCGAAGTGGTGGAGCGACTGGAATACACGCTACGCGAGTTTCATGAAAAGCTACGCGACCTGCTGATTTCTATGGAGCTGGCGTTGGAGCCGTCTGACGATTTCAACGACGAGCCGGTAAAACTGTTGGCATAACCCTGCTGCCATGCCTGATGGCGTAGCGCCATCAGGCACAATGCGACTTATCAGAACTGGTAGGTCAACCCTATTGCCACAATATCATCGTCATTAATGCCTAACGTGTTATCGCTATCAAGCTGATTGATTTTGTAATCTACAAACGCGGACATATTTTTGTTGAAGTAATAGGTTGCGCCCACGTCAATGTAATTCACCAAATCCTCACTGCCGACGCCCTCAATATCTTTGCCTTTTGACAGCACATAGCCTAATGACGGACGCAGACCAAAATCAAACTGATACTGGATAACTGCTTCGAAGTTTTGGGTTTTATTGGCAAATCCGCCGGAAACTGGCGTCATGTTGCGGGTTTCTGAATAGAAGGTCGCAATATAAATATCATTCGCGTCATACTTTACACCCGTAGCCCAGGCTTCGGCTTTATCGCCCGTACCGCGGCGCTGCAGATTTTGCTCCCTGGTGCGATCGGAGAGAGTATAAGCGCCGCTGACGGCAAAATCGCTGCCGCCGAAATCATAGCTCACGGATGTGCCGAAGCCGTCGCCGTTTTGCTTTTTCACATCGCGATTTTCGTTTTTCCCCTGATACTGTAAGGTAAGATCCAGTCCATCAACGATGCCGAAGAAATCGGTATTGCGGTAAGTCGCCAGCCCGCTGGCGCGTTTAGTCATAAAATTATCGGTCTGGGCGGAAGAGTCGCCGCCGAATTCGGGAAACATATCCGTCCAGGCCTCAACATCGTACAGCGCGCCCAGGTTACGTCCATAGTCAAAAGAACCAATATCTTTTAATTTCAGGCCTGCAAAGGCCAGGCGGGTTTTTTGCTGGGACGAATCACTTTCGGCTTTATTACCGGCAAACTCAGCTTCCCAGCGCCCGTAGCCGGTCAATTGATCGTTAATTTGCGTTTCGCCTTTAAAACCAAAACGAACGTAGCTTTGATCGCCATCTTTGCTGTCATAATCGCTCATATAGTGCATGGCTTTAACTTTTCCATACACATCAAGCTTATTACCGTTTTTATTGTAAACCTCGGCGGCGTGAACAGATGCTGATGCGATGATACTCACCACTATTGCCAGAGTGCTCTTATTCATTTCCATTCCTGTTTTAATTACGCGCTATGATTTGTCGGGAGACCCGGTAAAAAACAGGAAGGTTTTTAACGTTCGGTAATGAAAGATTTATGACAAAGTGAGAATTTTTTTAAAAAAATATGTTTAATTGTTGCGGTAATAAAATGGTCAAATTCTGCCGCTACGCTTGCTGATCCTGCGCAACAAAATTTCACGCTACGCGTACAGGTTGTTGGCAACCGGAGCCAGTCCTGCTAAAACGTTCATTTGGTCTTTATTTCTTATTTTGAACGGCAGAGAATCATGAGTGACAGCCAGACGCTGGTCGTAAAACTCGGCACCAGCGTGCTAACAGGCGGATCGCGCCGCCTGAACCGTGCCCATATCGTAGAACTTGTCCGCCAGTGCGCGCAGCTACACGCCGCGGGACATCGTATTGTTATTGTTACCTCTGGCGCGATTGCCGCCGGACGTGAACATCTCGGCTACCCGGAACTGCCGGCAACGATCGCCTCTAAACAGCTTCTGGCGGCGGTAGGGCAAAGCCGTCTGATTCAACTGTGGGAGCAGTTGTTTTCAATTTACGGTATCCATATCGGGCAGATGCTGTTGACGCGTGCGGATATGGAAGACAGAGAGCGCTTTCTGAACGCCCGCGATACGCTGCGTGCATTACTGGATAACCATATTGTGCCGGTTATCAATGAAAATGATGCCGTTGCGACAGCGGAAATTAAAGTGGGCGATAACGATAACCTCTCCGCGCTGGCGGCGATCCTGGCAGGCGCGGATAAACTGCTGCTGCTGACCGATCAGCAAGGATTATTTACCGCCGATCCGCGTAGCAATCCGCAGGCGGAGCTTATCAAAGATGTGTATGGCGTTGACGATGCGCTGCGCTCTATCGCGGGAGACAGCGTTTCCGGGCTGGGAACCGGTGGTATGAGCACTAAGCTTCAGGCGGCAGACGTGGCCTGTCGCGCGGGTATTGATACGATTATTGCCTCAGGCAGTAAACCGGGCGTGATCGGCGATGTGATGGAGGGGATTTCCGTCGGCACCCGTTTTCATGCGCAAGCCTCGCCGCTGGAGAACCGCAAACGTTGGATCTTCGGCGCGCCGCCGGCAGGTGAAATTACGGTTGATGAAGGCGCGACCGCGGCAATGCTGGAACGTGGCAGTTCACTTCTGCCAAAAGGCATCAAAAGCGTGACGGGCAATTTCTCGCGGGGGGAGGTCATCAGAATTTGTAACCTGCAAGGGCGTGATATCGCTCATGGCGTCAGCCGTTATAACAGTGATGCTCTGCGGCGGATAGCCGGCCACCACTCTCAACAAATCGATGCGATTCTGGGCTATGAATATGGCCCGGTCGCTGTTCATCGTGATGACATGATTACTCGATAAGGAACAGGCATATGCTGGAACAAATGGGCATTGCTGCTAAAGCGGCGTCGTATAAGCTGGCGCTGCTCTCCAGCTGCGAAAAAAATCGCGTGCTGGAAAAAATAGCCGATGAACTGGAAGCGCAAATGGAAAGTATCCTCAGCGCGAACGTACAAGATGTTGAGCAGGCGCGAGCCAACGGCCTGAGCGAAGCGATGCTGGACCGCCTGGCGCTGACCCCTGCGCGTCTGAAAGCGATTGCTGACGATGTGCGCCAGGTCTGTAATCTCGCCGACCCGGTCGGGCAGGTGATCGACGGCGGTCTGCTGGACAGCGGCCTGCGTCTGGAGCGCCGCCGCGTGCCGTTGGGCGTGGTTGGCGTTATCTATGAGGCGCGTCCGAACGTTACCGTTGATGTGGCTTCTTTGTGTCTGAAAACCGGTAATGCGGTGATTCTACGCGGTGGGAAAGAGACGCATCGCACGAATGCCGCAACCGTTCGTGTCATTCAGAAGGCGCTGAAAGCTTGCGGTTTACCGGAGGCAGCGGTTCAGGCGATTGATAATCCGGATCGTTCGCTGGTCAATGAAATGCTGCGTATGGATAAGTACATCGATATGCTGATCCCGCGCGGCGGCGCAGGCTTGCATAAACTGTGCCGCGAGCAATCCACCATTCCGGTGATTACCGGCGGGATTGGCGTGTGCCATATTTTTGTCGATAGCAGCGCAGACATCGCCCCGGCGCTGAAGATTATCGTCAACGCCAAAACCCAGCGCCCGAGTACCTGTAACACGGTGGAAACCTTGCTGGTGCATCAGGACATCGCAGAACGCTTTTTGCCTGCGCTGAGCAAGCAGATGGCGGAGAGCGGCGTAACGTTGCATGGGGATGAAACCGTCATGCAGGCACTGCATGGCCCTGCCAAACTGGTGCCGCTGAAACCGGAAGAGCTGGATAACGAGTTTCTGTCTCTGGATCTGAACGTTGTGATGGTCGAAAATATGGATGGCGCTATCGCCCACATTCGCGAACATGGTACTCAGCACTCCGATGCCATTTTGACGTGTGATATGCATAATGCTGCGCGTTTCGTGAACGAAGTGGATTCCGCTGCGGTTTATGTCAACGCCTCTACCCGTTTTACCGACGGCGGGCAGTTTGGGCTTGGCGCAGAAGTGGCGGTCAGCACGCAGAAATTACATGCCCGCGGTCCGATGGGGCTTGAAGCGCTTACCACCTATAAGTGGATAGGCTTTGGCGATGGTACGATTCGTGCGTAATTAATGTCGAGCGGTGCAAAAATAGCCGGTTGAGTAGCAAGGCTATTGACGCACCGCCCGGTTAGTTTTAACCTTCTACCCCGTGATTCACCCGTGTGAACACACCCTTCTCAGGGCCGATATAGCTCAGTTGGTAGAGCAGCGCATTCGTAATGCGAAGGTCGTAGGTTCGACTCCTATTATCGGCACCATTAAAATCAATAAGTTACACATCATTAGTACCTTCCTTATTTTTTGACTGGGACAAATTTGGGACCGATGGGTTCAGGATCGAGTCTATTTGCCGTGCGTGTTCGGTAAGGTGATTAGGTGCAAGGTGAGCATATCGACGAACCATTTCGATAGACTCCCAGCCTCCCATTTCCTGTAACACTGACAACGGGACTCCGGCTTGAACCAGCCAACTTGCCCAGGTGTGTCTCAAGTCGTGAAATCTGAAATCATCAATACCAGCCCGTCTCAGCGCCGCTTTCCAGGCTGTGTTTGCGTCATACCGCATCTTCCTTACTGTTGGCGCTTTCGTTCCGTCTGGTTTGGTACAGCTTTCCTTGTACACAAATACCCAACGGTGATGATTCCCGATTTGTTTTTTCAATACGCGACATGCAGTATCATTCAGCGCAACGCCAATTGCGCGGTTTGATTTACTCTCTTCCGGGTTTATCCATGCCACCCGGCGCTGCATATCTATTTGTTGCCATTCAAGGTTGATGATGTTCGAGCGTCTTAAGCCTGTTGCCAGTGCAAATTCAACAACAGACTTTAATGGCTCCGGACATTCATCAATCAGCCTTTGTGCTTCATGGGGCTCCAGCCAGCGGATCCGTTTATTCTTTGGTTGAGGCACTTTAATAATTGGTGCCTTATCCAGCATTTTCCATTCACGCTCTGCGGCTCTTAGTAGGGCCTTTATAAATGAAAGATGCGTAGCCTTCGTTGCAACGGACGCTGGTTTTGGCGTGTATTCTGGAACAGGTTTCCCTTTTTTTCTGCATGCTTCTGCCCTGAGTTTCCAGTTTTCCTCATGACGCCGGTTCGTCATTTTTTGCATTGCTGAATAAATTTTTGATTCAGTAATGTCTCTTAGTTGCATTCCTGCGAAATGTTGAAGCCAGAATCCGATCCGGCTTTTGTCATCGTCCAGTGATTTTTTATGTGCTTTCTCTTCAAGCCACCTGACACACGCTTCCTCGAACGTTATATCAGGTATTTCACCAAGTTTGCTGACCCGCCATGCTTCAGCCTTTAGCTTGTCATGGAGTTCTGTCGCCTGCCTTTTGTCCTTTGTTCCAAGAGACTGTTTAAATCTTTTACCGTTCGGCAATGTGAAACTGGCGTACCATATTTCACCTCTGCGGAAGAGTGACATTTTCTTTCCTCTGTTATGCCATCACCCGCGCTCACCTGGACAGTATGCAGCGGAGACTGAAGAGCCGCAATGCAGGCTTGTCGTGTTGTGAGGTAAGGAGATTTATTCTTAGTGGGATCTTTGCGTGTTGCCTGAAGACGCCCTGTGCGTATCCAGTTAATGGCAGTCGGTCTGGATATCTTGAGAAAATGACAGGCCTCATCGAGTGTGAGGCTGTATGGCTCCATTATTTCACCTCTTGCTGTGACATTGTTGAGAAATGGATACCAGCTCGTTGCTGCCAGACGATCCAACCGAGAGTCATATCCCATGCCATGTATTCGTTATCGCCGTTTTTTGCTCTCCGACGATCTACTAAGTCACCAAAACGCTTTTCCATGAATAATTCATAAGCTTCGCGTTCATCTGGTTCTACTTCCAGAGATAGGAGTGCGATTTCATAAGCACGGCGCTCAATATCGTCTCGCACGTCAAGGCTGCTGATACGCTCTTTAATTTCTTTAATCAGTTCTTTGTCGGTAAAAGTGGTCATTATGCTCCAGCCTCCGGTGCTTTTGGCATTACTGCCCAGTGAGTGATATTGACGTTTTCAAGGTCCCCGACCTGAAATGTCCACTGCCATTCTCCGGTTTCTTTTTGTCCCCAGGTGTACCAGAGAGAACGCCAGCCAATTAGCCAGCCTTCTCCGTTAGCATCGAATAACAAAACACTTTCATTTGCTGGTGGCAGTTCAGTTGACACTGGTATTACTTTGTTTTCCTGTGCTGCACATTTAGCTTCAAGCGCATCGAATTTACGCACCAGGTATTCAGCATCTGTTTCATTTACTTTCAGATCTCGCGGTACACATCTCCCACGAAGAAACCCTTCCATTTCGAAAACATTCATGCGCATTTGCGTAACTCCGATAACTCGTTAAAGCGTTCCATAAACATCCCGTAGGCATGGCCCGGTGCCAGTGGAATCACGTTGAACATCTCTGTTGCCGGGATACCTTCCAGTACAGGCCAGAAAGAGCCATCATCAAGCCCGAGATCGCGGCGTTCGGTTGCCAGCATGATGAGATCGGCATATTTCACGGGCGTACTCATAACTGGGGGTAACCCGTATTTCTCACGGATTACGGCGTCTATTTTTTCTTCCATTTGTTTATAGTCAGGAAGAAGGCGTTTCAGTGGTGCGGGAATGTCCTGGCAATACGCTTCTGTTGCATCATGCATTAACGCTTCAAAAGCAAATTCCTGCGGCACCAACTGGCTGCAAAGAACCGCATGTTGGGCGACGCTGTAGAAGTGCGAAAGATGACCGGCAAAGCGACAGATATTTGAAAGGGAAACCGCGATATCGTTAATATCGATGTCGTCTTTATTTATCCTGTCATAATAAAAATGCTTCCCGGAAAAAGTTTTAATAAATGACATTTTGTTCTCCACGTATATGCGCTGCACCGCGCTGAATTCTGGTAAAAAGAATCCCTCACCATCCGGCGATTATTGAGTAAATTACGTTTCCATAAATGCCCCCGCAGGGGCATTTGCAGTAATGAAATCAGGCGGTGAAAGTACCAATAAAGGTTTCTACTTTGCTGTCCTTGAATTTCTCAACAAGCAGATCACGAAATTCGTTAGCCATTTCTTCCTGCACCGCCTCCAGCTGAATAATGCGCAGAACCAGTACAGGACGATCGCCAGTGATAATACTGAGGCGTAATTTAAACGGACGTTCTTTCAGACCTTCAAACGGAACGCATTTAAATTCAAATGCCACTGGCATAATGTCTTTGGTCTTCGCTTCGACAGACTCCATCAGGGAGCGTTTGCCGCTGAAGTCATTATCTTCAAAATCAGCGGTCTGGTTTGCTTCAATCGTGATTTTACGGACAGCCGCAGCCGCTTTTGTTGCCTGAATAGCGTCACCATTAGCATCAAAGCCCACAAGATAGTCGGCCCAGTCTTCAATCCATTCTGCCAGTGACTTCTGGGAGTTACGCTCGCCGTTAACAGACAACAGAGCAGAGAACGGTGCTGTCTTTTTCAGTTTGAGTGTGGCGGTGTTATCTGCGTGACCTGGTTCATCAATAGTACCCAGGTTAAGCACACTGACGGCACGCATATTATCAGCATCGATAAAGCAGCGGGTGCCTTCATCTGCAAGATCTTTAGAATAACGGGTAAAGTCATCGATGCTGGTAGTGGAAAGCGCACCACGGAAACGGAAGCGATTTAAATTAAATTTTTCCAGATCATGAATGCGAAAATTCTCAGGCAATGCCACAGCATCGGCACCAATCTTACTGATAATTTCATTAACACCCTGAGCAGAAATAAGGGCATGGATTTGATTAATTGCGGTTGCGTCTAAGTTCTGAGACATAATAAGTCCTCACTATATAAAGATATTCAGTGATGAGATAAATAATCAGTTAATTAAAAACGATATTAACGACCTGCTGCGCGGAGTTTTCCGTCAGGTTCACCGGCAAGAGTCAGTAACTGTCCCTGGTCTTCCTGCAGAATAGTCAGGCGACCACCGCGATTGACATACATCGGCGTTTCGGTGGTGTCTTCTTCGGAAATTTTCCCGCGGTTAGTCGGGCGAACATATGAGAGTTTGTGTTTGATTTTCACACGGTTCTCATCAAATGGTTCGATTTCCAGGTTGAGTGAGACCTTACCTTTGGTTTTCGTGTTCATCACACCGGAAGCGACTTCACTGAGAACTGCGCCGATTTTGGTTTCAAATACGCCGCCGTCCAGCTCCCCGATAAATGCCTGCACATCAGTACTGCGTTCGCTAGCCATTTTGCTGCTCCTCATCATATCGACCCTGCAAGGTCGGTTGGTTTCTCCACAAAACAGAGAAGAACACCTGCGGTGACTGCCGCCCGGATGGATTGGGTTATGAGCCCGTCGTCCGGTGATGTTCTTCTCTGTTTTGTAAAAAGAGCGATACCAGCCGGAAGCAAGTGTACAAACTGGTACCGCGAGGACTACACACAGCATAAAGTTGTGGTGCCGGGTGCCTCCCGGTGCCTGGCGAAGGTTGCACACCAGGCGGGTGGGTATCCACAGAAGGTCGACTGTCAGCCTCAACCTTAACCCGCGTGCGCTGAGCCGCATTCACCACAACGCTAAGGATTCTCTCTGGTTGAAAATACTTAGCTGTTATGTGCCTGTCTTTTCACCACTTCAGGCTCGGTGGTATCTTGGTGTTTTCATATAGCCAAGAAGGAAATAGTTATGACCAAAGAAGAAAAAATTCTTTATTTATTCCAACTATCGGTTAAGACACACACTGCATATCAGACTGCTGCCATGACATCAGATAAAAATTACAGTACGTCAGAAAACCCGATAGACGACATAAGCAAGCTTTACGATAAGTTCGAAGCACTACTCGATAAAAAGTTTGCTGAGGCTGGGCTTGAGTGATTGTTGAATAATCGACAAAACCCAACTTAAATTTTCGTCAGTGGGCTCGATGCCATGTGCGGTGAGCTCACTTTTCAAAACTCCAAGCAATTCAGAGCTGATTTTCAATATATCTGCTTGATTTCTAACTATTCCCAATTTTTCCTCCCTTGGTCTACGCGCGGTCATGTTTTACGCCCAAACGACTTCACAGTTATTGTTTAAAATCTGGACTTTCATTTCATACACCTGCTTTAACATGAGTGCCTAGTGGCACAACATGACTCAACGAATCATCCTGGACTTCATATGCCCCAGGCGGCTACTTCGTGGGCGTCCTGCCTGTTCGTTGTTTCGCTTGGGTACATTATGTATCTCAAAGGTACATTGTCAAGTATAAAAAAACCTGCCGAAGCAGGTTCATAAACATTGATTAGGCTTTGATTTTGTATCTTCTTGGTTTTCCTGAGAAAATCACTGTACCAATTATAGAGCAATTACCGTTGATCTTAATGTAAGGCTCAGGCCAGTTTGGGTTTAACGCTTTGAGATAACGCTGTGTCCCATCTTCTATCAACCTTTTGAAGGTGGTTTCACCTGTATCGTGCATCAATGCAATAACGTCGTCACCGTGGCAGGCAGGGACTTCAGGATCTACAAAAATCATGTCTCCTGGGCGGTACTCATCAATCATTGAATCACCTATCACCCGCAAGATATAAGTCATTTCCCCACAGGGTACAGGGCAGGGATACGTTTCTGCTGTGCTCAAATCAACCTCAGAATATCCAACTTCTTTCCATGCTCCGGCCTGTACCCATGATATGACAGGGACTAATGTGATTTGTTTATTAGTGATTGAAACATCAGGTTTTTTTGTGATGTTCGTTGTCTGGTGTTCTTGATCGAGCCATCCGACAGGCAGGTCGAAACATTTTTCGATGTGCCGTGCCATGCTGTCACCGATATTTTTAGTAGCACCATCTCCCATAAACCTGCTGGTCTGGGTTGGCTCGCGATCAATCATGGTGGCAAAGGAAGAATTCCCGCCAACACCATCTCTCAGTTTTCTGGCGTTAGACCGCCGGATGTCATGGACTGTTTTCATAAAGAAATTAAAACCTTTGTACCGATAAGGTACAAGTATCTTGAAGGTTCATACTAATCATGTAATATGTATATCGGAGGTACATATTGTATGAAAGCGTATTGGGACTCTTTAACCAAAGAACAGCAGGGCGAGTTGGCCGGAAAAGTTGGCTCAACACCAGGCTACTTACGGCTGGTTTTCAATGGTTATAAAAAAGCCAGTTTTGTGCTGGCTAAAAAACTTGAGCAATGCACGTCAGGTGCAATTACGAAATCTGACTTAAGACCGGATATCTATCCGAAAGATTAACAGAACATCTTCAATTTTTAACCACAGAACGATGAGGCTAACCGTGGGTAAGCATCACTGGAAAGTAGAAAAACAGCCTGAGTGGTACGTGAAAGCTGTCAGAAAAACTATCGCGGCGTTGCCGGGGGGTTACGCTGAAGCTGCTGAGTGGCTGGATGTAACAGAGAACGCTTTATTCAACCGCCTTCGTGCAGATGGCGATCAGATTTTCCCGCTGGGATGGGCAATGATTTTACAGCGCGCGGCTGGCACTCACTACATTGCGGATGCTGTCGCACAGTCTGCTGGTGGGGTGTTTGTATCGCTTCCTGAAATTGAGGAAGTAGAGAACGCCGATATAAACCAGCGCCTGCTGGAAGTCATCGAACAGATCGGGAGTTACTCAAAGCAGATTCGTTCGGCAATCGAAGATGGGGTAGTGGAGCCACACGAGCAGACAGCAATTAATGATGAGTTGTATCTGTCAATTTCGAAGCTCCAGGAGCATGCAGCACTGGTCTACAAAATCTTTTGCGCTCCAGAAAAGAGTGACGCCCGCGAGTGTGCAGCTCCGGGCGTCGTGGCGTTTTGTGTCTGTGGAGAAACTAACGCATGAACAGTTTAACGGCAAATAACCGTTTGTCGCAACAGCTGGTGGTCAGCGTCGCTGAACACCTGTTGTTACGGCATGAATGCAGATTACCAAATCACCTGGCTGTAAGTAACCACAGAGAACTTTACCTGACTGTGGGGGGCGAGTTGTGCAGGAACTTAACCGCTGGTTTCGTGACGGAAGAGGGCTTTATGTCCATGTTATTCGTTGGGAGCCAGAAACACAGCGCGTTATCTATCTTCGCAAAGACTACCCGCATGAGTGCTTTAGTCCTTTGTGGAAATTCAGGCGTGATTTTGTTGAGTGTGAAGGACCACCAGCACATTGATTCTGCCATTCCGGGACGTTACACTGTTCAGGCACCTTATAAAGCGGGTGTCGGGATTGGCGTCCTGGAATTGCATACGGCGACAATTGGCGCGTTAGCGTCTTTTTTGTTGCTACAACTCAGCTATACCCAAATTATGGTGGGCTGGGTGGGGGCACCGAAAGGTGCGCCGGTTTCCGTATGCGCCGGTTACGCCAACCCTGCTCAGTTCACCACCAGCGAAATTGGCGTTTCCGGTGGTGGAAGTTATCCATTGCATACGGAGGCTGCCATCATGGCTACTGTCCCAGCCCTCTCTCGTCTGAATGATGAAGACTTACATAAACTCAGTTATGTAACAACTGCACTACGTGCTCTGCGCAAGGTAACTCTTTCGGATCCGCAGGCGCATCAAGTTCTGGTAGAAACCCTTCTTAACTTGCAGGCTGAACGTATTCGTCTGGCGGATAAGGCTAATTTTCATATTCACCGTCTCCTGAATATCAGCGGAGGGCATCGTCATGCTTAATCCGTTGATCCTCAATATTTGCCGTTTGCTTCAGCGTAAAAAAACATCAATTCCTACAGTTGGGCAGTGGTACACCACGCCTGCAGGGCATGTTCTACGTGTTAGCCTGGTTGACCGTGAATGTCAGAAGGTGATTTGTGAACCGCTGGGCCGTAATTACCGCATCAGTATGCCGCTTATAGCCTTTTGCTCCGGAAAAAACATGAAGCATCTCGGAGGTGCAGCATGAGTATGGAGCTGATGGTTAAAGCGATGAAAATTCGAGTGGGTAATCCATTGCGAAAACTGGTTCTGATCAAGCTGGCTGATAATGCCAGCGATCAGGGTGAGTGCTGGCCCAGCTACCAGCATATTGCTGACCAGTGCGAGATTAGCAAACGTTCTGTGATGAATCATATTGCGGCCCTTTGTGAGTCCGGGCTGGTAAAAAAAGTCACCCGGAAAGGTGAAAAAGGTAACTCAAGTAATATCTATCTCCTTCATCTGGATGGTGCAGGAGATTCACTAGGGGGTAGTGCAAATAATTCACTATCTGGTGCAGCAAATTCACTAGGTAGTGCAGGAGTTGCACCAGGGGGTAGTGCAGGAGATTCACCCAGAACCAGTCACTCTTTTGAACCAGTCAAAGAACCAGTCAATGAACCAATAGCTGTTGGTGCATCAGTTGATGAGTCCGTGCGAGTTCGTTCAAACCGACCGGAATACTCTCCGGAGTTTGAGCAGGCATGGCTGGCATATCCCAAACGTGCTGGTGGCAATTCAAAATCTGCAGCCTTCAAAGCCTGGAAAGCCCGTTTGAATGAGGGAGTAAACCCCGAAACCATGCTGGAAGGTGTGAAACGCTACGCGGGCTGGGTATCTGCGATGGGTAACAGCGGCACACAATTTGTGAAACAGGCTGTCACGTTCTTTGGTCCGGATCGTCATTTCGAAGAATCCTGGGAAGTTCCTGCGGTATCTGCAGCCAGACGTGAGGACCCGTACTTCAAAGCCAGTTACGACAACGTGGACTACAGCCAGATCCCGGCAGGATTCAGGGGGTGATCATGAGTCTTTTGAATGAAGTTCAGAAATTCATTGAAGCCCATCCGGGGTGTACTTCCGGAGACATTGCGGATGCTTTTGCAGGTTACTCACGGCAGCGCGTTCTGCAGTCAGCAAGCAAGTTACGTCAGAGTGGGCGTGTGGCTCACCGTTGTGAAGGAGATACACGCAGACATTTCCCACGCCTGACTGAGAGAGCGCAGGAGCCGGAACCACAACCAGTTCGTGAAACCAAACCTGTGCGCAATTTCTATGTCGGCACTAACGATCCCCGGGTGATTTTGTGCCTGACCCGCCAGGCTGAAGAGCTGGAGTCCAGGGGGTTATACCGTCGTGCTGCAACGGTGTGGATGGCGGCATTCCGAGAAAGCCACTCCCAGCCAGAACGAAACAATTTTCTGGCGCGTCGTGAGCAGTGCTTACGGAAAAGCAGCAAGCGAGCTGTATCGGGTGATGAGTGGTATCTGTCAGGGAATTACGTGGGGGCTTAATGAGTAATAAATATTGCCAGGAGCTGGTGGAACTGCGGAACAAACCAGCCCATGAACTGAAGGAAGTGGGTGATCAGTGGCGCACGCCGGACAACATTTTCTGGGGAATTAACACCCTGTTTGGCCCGTTTGTTCTGGATCTGTTCACTGACGGTGATAACGCCAAATGTGCCGCGTATTACACGGCGGAAGACAACGCGCTGGCGCATGACTGGTCAGAACGCCTTGCGGAGCTTAAAGGTGCTGCCTTTGGTAATCCTCCATACAGCCGCGCCAGTCAGCATGAAGGGCAATACATCACCGGCATGCGTTACATCATGAAACATGCCAGTGCCATGCGTGATAAGGGCGGGCGCTATGTTTTCCTGATCAAAGCTGCCACCAGCGAAGTGTGGTGGCCGGAAGATGCGGACCATATTGCTTTTATTCGCGGGCGTATTGGTTTTGAACTGCCTGCCTGGTTTATCCCGAAGGACGAGAAGCAGGTGCCGACAGGAGCTTTTTTCGCTGGTGCTATTGCTGTTTTTGACAAGACCTGGAAGGGACCGGCAATCAGCTACATCGGGCGCGATGAACTTGAGGCATGTGGTGAGGCGTTTCTGGCGCAGGTTCGCCAGCAGGCGGAAAAACTGGTCAGGGAGATGGCGGCATGACGACGTTAACTCAATGCCAGCAGCAGGTGCTGGATATGCTGATTTCTTACCAGAAAGAACGTGGCTTCCCGCCAACCAATCAGGAGGTGGCAACCATGCTGGGATACCGTTCAGTGAATGCAGCGGTGGAGCATCTTCGCGCACTGGAGAAAAAAGGCGTCATCACGATAAAGCGTGGCGTGGCCCGGGGGATCACGCTTCATACCGCGGTGAAGGACGACGACAGCGAGGCGGTCGGTATCATCCGCGCACTGCTTTCCGGTGAGGAGAACGCCAGGTTGCGTGCAGCCCACTGGTTACATGAGAGAGGCCTGAAAGTATGAAGCTAATCCTGCCTTTCCCGCCCAGCGTGAACACGTACTGGCGACACCCCAACAAAGGGGCATTTTCTGGTAAGAGCCTGATAAGCGCGGCGGGGCGCAAATTCCAGAGCGCGGCGTGTGCAGCAATAGTTGAGCAGTTACGTCGTCTGCCGAAACCAACGTCGGCACCTGCTTCAGTGGAGATCGTGTTATTTCCTCCGGATAACCGGATCCGCGATCTGGACAACTATAACAAGGCGCTGTTTGACGCCCTGACCCACGCGGGGGTGTGGGAAGACGACAGTCAGGTGAAAAGAATGCTGGTGGAGTGGGGACCGGTTATCCCGGAAGGGAAGGTCGAGATCACTATCAGTAAGTACGAGAAAACGGCGGGTGCAGCCGCCTGATCAAGAGGAGAAACGAAGTATGAATAATCTGATGGTCATTGATGGTATTGAAGTTCGTCGTGATGCTTATGGGCGTTACAGCCTGAACGATCTGCATCGCGCAGCAGTAGCATCTGGTGCAAATGCCAGAACCAAGGAGCCAGGAAAGTTTCTTTCCAGCCAACAGACTGTTGAGCTTGTTCATGAATTGACCAACACCCAGAATTTGGGTGTTGACCCGGTGAGTGTGATTCATGGGGGAAATGAACGGGGAACGTATGTCTGCAAGGAACTGGTGTATGCCTATGCAATGTGGATCAGCCCGTCATTCCATCTGAAGGTGATCCGTACTTTCGATATGGTAACCAGCGCACCGGAAAAATTATCCGGACAGGCTGCTGACAAGATGCAGGCTGGTGTGATTCTGCTGGACTTTATGCGTCGGGAGTTAAACCTGTCTAACTCTTCAGTGCTTGGTGCCTGTCAGAAACTCCAGGAGGCTGTTGGCTTACCGAATCTGGCACCGCGCTATGCCATTGATGCTCCTGCTGATGCACACGATGGCTCAAGTCGCCCGACACTGTCACTGAGTGCACTGCTGAAACAGTATGGTATCCGCCTGACGGCTAATCAGGCATATCACCAGATGGTGAAGCTGGGGATCGTCGAGCAGCGCGAACGATACAGCCGTACCGGGATTAACAACATCAAAAAATTCTGGTCGCTGACGGCGAAAGGCTGCATGTTCGGCAAGAACATCACCAGTCCCGCAAATCCGCGCGAGACGCAGCCGCATTTCTTCGAATCCCGATTCCCTGAGCTGTTAAAGCTGCTCGATACCGTTCATTGAGGTGACCGTGAGAGCACTACTGACCCCTGAAATTGCCCCGCGTATGGGGATCGTATTGTTCAGGCCAGGTTCAGAGCTGATGCCCCTGTTTATGCAGGGGCGTGTCCTGCTGGAGCCTGAGCCAGAACGTTATTCATCTTTCGCCAGTGGTGCCGTTCCGGCGGCATCACAACCGCTGGCGGATGATCCTGCCGTTCGGGCCGTGTTCCGCAATGAGGCAGTGATCCGTCGTGCTGGTGGCGTGGAATGTCTTGAAAGCTGGTTACTTCGTGAAAAAGGCTGCCAGTGGCCTCATTCCGACTGGCACAGCGAGAACATGACCACAATGCGACACGCTCCGGGCGCAATCCGTCTGTGCTGGCACTGCGATAACCAGCTGCGCGATCAGTTCACGGAACGGCTGGAATCAATGGCAACGGATAACTGTGCCCGCTGGGTGTTGTCTGTAGTCCGTCGGGATCTCGGTTTTGATGATAACCATGCCGTGACAATGCCGGAACTGTGCTGGTGGCTGATTCGTAATGACCTTGCGGATGCCTTACCTGAAAGCGCAGCCCGTAAGGCGCTGAGATTACCGAAACCTGTTGTGCCGTCTGTCACCCGGGAAAGTGACCTTGTGCCTTCGGTTCCTGCCACCAGCATCATCCAGGATAAAGCGAAAAAGGTGCTGGCGCTGAAAGTGGATCCGGAGTCGCCGGAGTCTTTTATGTTACGCCCAAAACGCCGCCGCTGGGTTAATGAAAAGTACACGCGCTGGGTTAAGACACAGCCGTGTGCATGTTGTGGAAAGCCTGCTGATGATCCCCACCACCTGATAGGCCACGGTCAGGGTGGAATGGGTACAAAAGCGCATGACCTCTTTGTGTTGCCTTTGTGCAGAAAGCATCACGACGAGCTGCATGCGGATACCGTGGCATTTGAAGAAAAGTATGGCTCTCAGCTGGAGCTGATATTTCGTTTTATCGATCGTGCGCTGGCAATTGGCGTATTGGCGTAAGTGGAGAACGAGCATGAACCTTGAAGCCTTACCAAAATATTACTCCCCAAAATCTCCAAAATTGAGCGATGACGCACCGGCGACAGGCTCAGGTGGTTTAACGATTACGGATGTGATGGCTGCGCAGGGGATGGTGCAGTCGAAAGCACCGCTTGGGTTTGCCTTATTCCTGGCAAAAGTTGGTGTTCAGGATCCTCAATTTGCGATTGAAGGTCTGCTCAATTACGCGATGGCACTGGATAACCCGACATTGAACAAATTGAGTGAAGAAACCCGGTTACAGATCATCCCTTACCTTGTGAATTTTGCCTTTGCTGATTATTCCAGGTCTGCGGCAAGTAAGGCTCGCTGTGAGCATTGTGCTGGTACTGGATTTCATAATGTATTGCGCGAAGTGGTGAAACACTCCAGAAGCGGGGAATCTGTTATCAAGGAAGAGTGGGTGAAGGAACTATGTCAGCATTGTCATGGTAAGGGAGAAGTCAGCACAGCGTGCAGAGGGTGTAAGGGTAAAGGTATTGTCCTGGATGAAAAAAGGACCCGGCTTCATGGCACACCTGTTTATAAGATTTGTGGGCGTTGCAATGGAAACCGGTTTAGCCGTTTACCAACCACACTAGCGCGGCATCATGTCCAGAAGCTGGTACCAGACCTGACAGATTATCAGTGGTACAAAGGATATGCAGATGTCATTGATAAACTGGTTACAAAGTGCTGGCAGGAAGAAGCATATGCTGAGGCGCAATTAAGAAAAGTGACGAGATAAATGATTTTCGCCGAAGATGGCGACATAATGCTTGCATTTTTCAAAAAATATGGATAAGATTTTTCCAACGATGGGCTTTGTATGTCTACCGTTGATAAGATTTAAGAACCCGCCGCTGAGCGGGTTTTTTTGTGCCTTGATGTTGGCAGTACGGTAAACACGCTGGTGGTCGTGAATACTGACTTTTTATCTTGCTGGCTTTTTAGACAAGAGTTATTGGTATGTCATGTTAACCAGAAGGAAAAAGGCATGCTAAAACAGCAAGATATGACAGAAACGGCGAAAGTTGTTTTTAATGAATTAAGCATCGAACCGGCAACAGTCGGGGAGATTGCACAAAACACATATCTTTCACGCGAACGCTGTCAGTTAATACTGACCCAGTTGGTTATGGCGGGGCTGGCAGATTACCAGTTCGGCTGTTACAGACGCCTTCAGCAATGAAGGACTTTTAATTTGTGAAAATGGGCGGCTGGTGGGTGTTGGTAGCACCTGCCAGCCATTCGCTCATGCTTACTGGTCACAAGCGAACCACGGCCCACTGCTTTAGCGCAAAAGCAGAGTGAGCCTACCAGAGTTACGCTTACTGATCCATGAAAAATACTGTAAAAATAAACAGTGTTGATTTAATCAACGCTGATTGCCTGCATTTTATTCAGTCCCTGCCTGATGATTCCATTGACCTGATTGTTACCGATCCGCCGTACTTCAAGGTGAAACCCAACGGTTGGGACAATCAGTGGAAAGGGGACGAAGATTACCTTAAGTGGCTGGATCACTGTCTGGCCCAGTTCTGGCGGGTGTTGAAACCTGCCGGAAGCCTTTACCTGTTCTGTGGACATCGCCTGGCATCTGATATTGAGATCATGATGCGTGAACGTTTCAACGTGCTTAACCATATCATCTGGGCGAAGCCGTCCGGACGTTGGAATGGGTGTAATAAAGAAAGTCTGCGTGCATATTTTCCTGCCACAGAGCGCGTTCTGTTTGCTGAACATTACCATGGGCCATATCGTGGCAAAAGTGACGGCTATGCGGCAAAAGAAAGGGAACTCAAACAGCACATAATGGCACCGCTGATATCGTATTTCAGGAATGCTCGTGCCGAACTGGGTATAACGGCAAAACAAATTGCCGAAGCCACAGGTAAGAAAAATATGGTTTCCCACTGGTTTGGTGCCAGTCAGTGGCAGTTGCCGAATGAGGCTGACTACCGGAAGTTACAGGCACTGTTTTCCCGTATAGCGGCAGAGAAGTTTCAGGAACAGCAACTGGAACAACCACACCACCAGCTGGTGGCATCTTATGATTCACTGAATCGCAAATATTCTGAATTGCTGGATGAGTTTAAATCACTCCGGCGCTATTTCTCCGTATCAGTCTCCGTGCCTTATACCGATGTCTGGACGCATAAGCCCGTTCAGTTCTATCCGGGTAAACATCCGTGCGAGAAACCGACGGATATGCTCCGGCAAATAATCAATGCCAGTAGTCGACCTGGTGATCTGGTTGCTGATTTCTTTATGGGATCCGGTTCCACAATAAAAGCAGCAATGGCGCTGGGGCGTCGGGCGTTAGGTGTTGAACTTGAGTCAGAGCGGTTTAATCAGACGGTGAAAGAGGTAAGTGAACTGGTGGGGAAATAATTCTGGTGGCCACGTTGCGTGGCCTTTTTATTTCCAACACAGCACCCGCAAATATCGCGAGGTGAGAGATGACGAAATGCCTCATAACCCAAATACCTGGCCGGACTGGCTGGAGTTGTTTCAGAGCTGGTGGCGTGGAGACACACCGCTGGGTGCAGTGATTATGTCGATCGTTATGGCTGGTTTGCGCATCGCCTATTTTGGCGGTGGTGGTGGCTGGAAGCGAAAAACGCTCGAGATTTTGCTCTGTGGCGCTCTGACGCTGACCTTTGCATCCGCTCTTGAATATGTCGGATGGCCTAAATCGCTTTCTGTTGCCATTGGTGGTGGCGTGGGGCTGATCGGTGTCGATGCTATTCGTGGGGCTGCAATGCGAGTAATCGGTAACAAATTTGGTAGCTCGAAGGAGTAATTTATGCAGGCACTAAATTCCCAGCGTAAAGCTTTCCTGGATATGGTGGCATGGTCAGAAGGAACGGATAACGGGCGACAACCGACACGTAACCACGGTTATGATGTTATTGTTGGTGGCGAACTGTTCACTGATTACTCCGATCACCCTCGCAAACTTGTCACGCTAAACCCAAAACTCAAATCAACAGCCGCCGGACGTTACCAGCTTCTTTCCCGTTGGTGGGATGCCTATCGTAAGCAGCTTGGCCTGAAAGACTTCTCTCCGAAAAGCCAGGACGCTGTGGCATTGCAGCAGATTAAGGAGCGTGGCGCTTTACCGATGATTGATCGCGGTGATATCCGTCAGGCTATCGATCGTTGCAGCAATATCTGGGCGTCGTTACCTGGTGCAGGTTATGGTCAGTATGAACATAAAATCAGTGATCTGATTTCCCGGTTTAAAGAGGCTGGTGGGGTGGTAAATGAAGTTGAGCTATAAGCTGGTTATCGCTGCATTCTTCTTTACTGTCATCGGTTCTTTCATCTGGTCTGCCAACCACTACTACAGCAAATATCAGCACGAAAAGAAACGTGCTGATGAGGCTGTACAAAATGCCAAATCGGCAACTGTCATTACCAATAACGTCCTGCAATCACTGCAAATCGTCAATACAGTTCTGGAGGCTAACCAGCATGCAAAACAGCAGATCACACTGGAGTCACAGAGAACCCAGGAAGATATCAAAGTGGCTGTTGCGGATGATGATTGTGCTTCACGTCCTGTGCCTGCTGCCGCTGCTGACCGGTTGCGGAAGTACGCGAACAGTTTACGTACCGATTCCGGCGGTACCGTTGCCAGCAAGCCTGACTACTGAAACTCCCCAGCCAGTCATTCCCGAGCCGCTGACCTATGGGGCCAGTCTGGATCTGAATGTGAGCCTGCTTTCGGCGTTGGGACAATGCAATATTGACAAAGCGGGGATTCGAAGTATCGAGATGCGCCGTAACGCTTTGCTGGCAGCAGGCAAATAGTCCGGACAAAGAACAGGAATATATTTATGCCCCCTCGAACTCCAAAAGCCTGCCGCGTTCGCGGCTGCCGTAATACCACGACAGACCCGTCAGGCTACTGCGAAAGCCACAAAAGCGAAGGCTGGAAGCAATACAAGTCAGGACAATCCCGTCATCAGCGCGGTTATGGTTCTAAGTGGGATGTTATCCGTGTGCGTGTGCTGCAACGTGACAAAGGCCTGTGTCAGTTATGTCTGCGTGCCGGTGTGGCGCGTGAAGCGAAAACCGTTGACCACATCATCCCTAAAGCACATGGCGGCACTGATGCCGACAGTAATCTGCAGAGTCTGTGCTGGCCGTGTCATAAGGCGAAGACGGCCCGTGAACGGCTTAAGTGATAATAACTCTCAACTGTCTGAGGGGAGGGGCGGGTCAAATCTCTGTGACCTGACGTCTTCCGGACTGCCCGCCCCATCGTTTTTTTATACCCGCGAAAAATGAAATTTAACCAGGAGTGCCGCATATGGCTGGAACGGCGGGGCGTTCCGGGCGTCGCCCCAAGCCAACGGCGCGCAAGGCGCTGGCCGGAAACCCCGGCAAGCGAGCCCTGAATAAAGATGAACCTGTTTTTACGCCCATCAAAGGTGTTGAGCCACCGGAGTGGTTCGCTGAAGAAGATCTCCCTCTCGCCACGATCATGTGGCAACTGACAACCAAAGAACTCTGCGGTCAGGGCCTGCTGTGCGTGACTGACCTGGCGGTACTTGAGCGGTGGTGTGTGGCCTATGAATTCTGGCGACGTGCCGTGAAAAATATTGCCAGACAGGGCAACACCATCACCGGTGCAATGGGCGGCATGGTCAAAAATCCGGAGCTGACCGCCAAAAAAGAACAGGAGTCCGAGATGAGCAGCACGGGGGCAATGCTCGGACTCGACCCCAGCAGCCGCCAGCGTCTGATTGGCCTGGCGGGGAAGAAGAAAGCCACTAACCCGTTTCTGACAATCTGAAAATCATCGAATCATGAGCCGGAAATCTTACCCCAACGTAAATGCAGCCAATCAGTATGCCCGGGATGTCGTGCGCGGAAAGATTGTTGCCTGCCAGTTTGTGATTCAGGCCTGCCAGCGCCATCTTGATGACCTGATGGCGGAAAAAAGTAAGTCGTTTCGTTACCGCTTCGACAAGGACCTGGCTGAACGGGCCGCGAAATTTATTCAGCTGTTGCCGCACACCAAGGGGGAGTGGGCATTCAAACGGATGCCCATCACGCTGGAGCCGTGGCAGCTATTTGTGATCTGCTGTGCGTTTGGCTGGGTCAATAAAGGCACCCGGTTGCGCCGCTTCCGGGAGGTGTACACCGAAATCCCCCGTAAGAACGGCAAATCAGCAATCTCTGCCGGTGTTGCCCTGTATTGTTTTGCCTGTGATAACGAGTTTGGCGCGGAAGTGTATTCCGGTGCCACGACAGAGAAACAGGCGTGGGAAGTCTTTCGCCCGGCGCGACTGATGTGTAAACGCACACCCATGCTGACAGAAGCGTTCGGGATTGAGGTTAACGCCTCAAACATGAACCGTCCGGAGGATGGCGCGCGGTTTGAACCGCTGATCGGCAACCCAGGTGATGGTTCATCACCCCACTGTGCCGTGGTGGATGAATATCACGAGCATGCCACCGATGCGCTTTATACCACAATGCTTACCGGGATGGGGGCGCGACGTCAGCCACTGATGTGGGCCATCACCACCGCCGGGTACAACATTGAGGGGCCGTGCTACGACAAACGGCGGGAAGTCATCGAGATGCTCAACGGCTCGGTGCCTAACGATGAACTGTTCGGGATCATCTATACCGTTGATGAAGGTGACGACTGGACCGACCCGCAGGTGCTGGAAAAAGCCAATCCAAATATTGGCGTGTCGGTTTATCGCGAATTTTTGTTAAGTCAGCAGCAGCGTGCGAAAAATAATGCCCGTCTGGCAAACGTCTTTAAAACAAAACACCTCAATATCTGGGT
This sequence comes from Salmonella sp. SAL04196, assembly GCF_046550835.1. Classification (NCBI taxonomy): domain Bacteria; kingdom Pseudomonadati; phylum Pseudomonadota; class Gammaproteobacteria; order Enterobacterales; family Enterobacteriaceae; genus Salmonella; species Salmonella sp. SAL04196. The sequence goes on along the minus strand of NZ_JBGDXE010000008.1, from coordinate 16,401 downwards.
GTCGGCGCGTTCGGCGTATTTCAACCTGGTGAGCTGGCAGAGCTGCGAGGATAAATCACTGACTCTTGAGCAGTTCGAGGGGCAGCCGTGCATTCTGGCCTTTGACCTGGCGCGTAAGCTGGATATGAACAGCATGGCGCGACTTTATACCCGCGAGATTGACGGTAAAACGCATTACTACAGTGTGGCCCCGCGTTTCTGGGTACCGTATGACACGGTGTACAGCGTCGAGAAAAATGAAGATCGCCGGACAGCCGAACGCTTTCAGAAATGGGTGGAAATGGGCGTTCTGACCGTTACCGATGGTGCAGAGGTGGATTATCGCTACATCCTCGAAGAGGCCAAAGCGGCGAACAAAATCAGCCCGGTCAGTGAGTCACCCATCGACCCTTTTGGAGCGACCGGGCTGTCACATGACCTTGCTGATGAAGACCTGAATCCCGTTACTATCGTCCAGAACTTCGCCAATATGTCCGACCCGATGAAAGAGCTGGAGGCAGCGATTGAATCGGGACGCTTTCATCATGACGGCAATCCCATCATGACCTGGTGTATCGGCAATGTGGTCGGCAAAAACATGCCAGGTAACGATGATTTAGTGAAGCCCGTCAAAGAGCAGGCGGAAAACAAAATCGATGGTGCAGTTGCGCTGATTATGGCGGTTGGCAGAGCCATGCTGTACGAGAAAGAAGACACGCTGTCTGACCACATTGAGTCCTATGGGATCCGCTCGCTTTAACTGAGGTAATTATGATCATGCTGATTCTCGCGCCTCTGGTGGGCGTGCTGGGTGCGCTTTTGCTGGCGTATGGTGCCTGGCTGATTTATCCCCCGGCGGGTTTTGTTGTTGCCGGGGCGCTGTGCCTGTTCTGGTCGTGGCTGGTGGCGCGATATCTCGACCGTACACAGTCGTCTGTCGGCGGAGGTAAATAGTGTTCTTTTCGGGATTATTTCAACGAAAAAGTGACGCACCGGTGACCACGCCAGCAGAGCTGGCGGATGCCATCGGGCTGTCGTATGACACCTATACCGGAAAGCAGATCAGCAGTCAGCGGGCCATGCGACTGACGGCGGTTTTTTCCTGCGTCAGAGTGCTGGCAGAGTCGGTCGGGATGTTGCCCTGCAATCTGTATCACCTGAACGGCAGCCTGAAGCAGAGAGCCACCGGCGAACGTCTGCATAAACTGATCTCCACGCATCCCAATGGCTATATGACGCCGCAGGAGTTCTGGGAGCTGGTGGTCACCTGTCTGTGCCTGAGGGGAAACTTTTACGCCTACAAAGTGAAAGCATTTGGCGAAGTGGCTGAACTGCTGCCCGTCGATCCCGGCAGTGTGGTACCGAAGCTTAACAGTAGCTGGGAACCGGTCTATCAGGTCACATTCCCGGATGGCTCCACGGATGTACTGAGCCAGGAGGATATCTGGCATGTGCGTACGCTGACGCTGGACGGACTGGTGGGGCTGAATCCCATCGCCTATGCCCGCGAGGCAATATCGCTGGCGGCAGCGACCGAAGAGCACGGGGCCAGACTGTTCAGCAATGGCGCGGTGACATCGGGTGTTTTGCGTACAGAGCAGACGCTGTCGGATCAGGCTTATGAGCGCCTGAAGAAAGATTTTGAGGAGCGTCACACCGGGCTTGGCAATGCTCACCGCCCGATGATCCTTGAGATGGGGCTGGACTGGAAGTCGATGGCGCTGAACGCCGAGGACAGCCAGTTCCTGGAAACCCGCAAGTTTCAGCTTGAAGAAATCTGTCGTCTGTTCCGGGTGCCGTTGCACATGGTGCAGAACACCGATCGCGCCACCTTCAATAATATCGAAGAGCTGGGGCTGGGATTTATCAACTATTCACTGGTGCCGTATCTGACCCGCATCGAACAGCGGATCAACACCGGACTGGTACGAAAAAGTAAGCAGGGCGTTTATTACGCCAAATTTAACGCCGGGGCGTTACTGCGCGGGGATATGAAGTCCCGTTTTGAAGCCTACGCCACCGGGATCAACTGGGGAATTTACTCTCCCAATGACTGCCGCGACCTGGAAGATATGAATCCGCGTCCCGGTGGTGATGTCTATCTCACACCGATGAACATGACCACGAAACCCTCCGATGGCAGTAAAGCCGGTAAGCAGAAGGATAACGCCAATGCAGACGAAACAACGTCTTGATGTACCGCTGAGTCTGAAATCTGTCAGTGACTCCGGTGAGTTTGAAGGGTATGGCTCCGTCTTTGGTGTAAAGGACAGCCACGATGATGTGGTGATGTCCGGGGCATTTGCTGCTTCCCTGCGGGCGTGGAGTGACAGAAAAGCGTTACCTGCGCTGCTCTGGCAGCACCGCATGGATGAACCCATCGGTGTTTACACCGAAATGAAGGAAGACGATGTCGGGCTTTACGTCAGGGGACGGTTGCTTATTGATGATGATCCCCTCGCAAAACGCGCACATGCACACATGAAGGCCGGTTCGTTAACCGGCCTTTCTATTGGGTACGTCCTGAAAGACTGGGAATACGACCGGAGCAAAGAAGCCTTTCTGCTGAAAGAAATCGACCTCTGGGAAGTCAGCCTGGTGACGTTCCCGTCTAACGACGAGGCGCGGATCAGCGACGTCAAGAACGCACTGGCCCGCGGGGAAATCCCCGAACAGAAAAAAATCGAAAGAGTCCTGCGTGATGTCGGACTCTCCCGTACCCAGGCCAAAGCATTCATGGCCGGGGGCTATGGCGCACTGTCCCTGCGCGACGCTGAGGATGTGGGCTCTGCACTGAATGCACTGAAAAATCTGAACTTCTAATCAGGAGAAATACGATGGCGGTAGATATTAAAGATGTCGAACAGGTCGCGCAGGAGCTGCAGCAGAAGTTTGACGACTTCAAAGCAAAGAACGACAAGCGCGTGGATGCGATTGAGCAGGAAAAAGGCAAGCTTGCCGGGCAGGTGGAAACTCTGAACGGGAAACTCAGCGAGCTGGAAAATCTCAAAAGCGATCTTGAAAAAGAGCTGCTTGAGCTGAAACGTCCGGCAGGTGGCGCGCAAAATAAACTGGCCACCGAGCATAAAGAAGCGTTTGTGGGCTTTTTGCGTAAAGGCCGTGAAGATGGTCTGCGCGATCTGGAGCGTAAGGCATTGCAGGTGGGCACCGATGAAGACGGTGGCTATGCCGTGCCGGAAGCGCTGGATCGCAACATTCTCACCCTGCTGAAAGATGAAGTGGTGATGCGCCAGGAAGCCACGGTGATCACCGTTGGCGGTTCCGACTACAAAAAACTGGTGAATCTGGGCGGCACGGCTTCCGGATGGGTGGGGGAAACGGATACGCGATCCCAGACTGCCACCTCCAGACTGGAGCTGATTGAACCTCTCATGGGGGAAATCTACGGCAACCCGCAGGCCACCCAGAAAATGCTGGACGATGCCTTCTTCAACGTGGAGGCCTGGATCAACAGCGAGCTGGCAACCGAATTTGCCGAACAGGAAGAAATTGCCTTTACCTCAGGCGATGGCACCAAGAAGCCGAAAGGGTTCCTGGCGTATGAATCCACTGATGAAACCGACAAGGTCCGGGCGTTCGGCAAACTTCAGCATATTGTATCCGGCGAAGCGACCGCGGTGACCGCAGACGCCATTATCAAACTGATTTACACGCTGCGTAAGGCACACCGCACTGGCGCGAAGTTCATGATGAACAACAACAGCCTGTTTGCCATCCGTCTGCTGAAAGACACCGAGGGTAACTATCTGTGGCGTCCGGGGCTGGAACTGGGGCAGCCGTCCTCTCTGGCGGGTTACGGTATCGCTGAAAACGAACAGATGCCGGATATCGCCGCTGATGCGAAAGCCATTGCATTTGGTAACTTCAAACGGGGTTACACCATCGTTGACCGTATCGGCACCCGCATTCTGCGTGACCCGTACACCAATAAACCGTTTGTCGGTTTTTATACCACCAAGCGCACCGGCGGGATGCTGGTCGATTCGCAGGCCATCAAACTGCTGAAGATTGCAGCGGCGTAATCACTCAGGGGCGCGGAACCGCGCCCCCTGTTCTGACGGGTGAAGAATCATGATCCTGAAACAAGATCTGAAATGGTCACCGGACGGTATGCGTGTTGAGGTCATTCAGGCCGGTGAGTATGACGACGGGGCGCTTCCTGCCCGGGTGCAGGAGATTGCACTTCAGGCCGGGTTAGCAGAGCGCGGAATCAGTGCAAAAAGCAGTAAAGCGGCAAAAGAGAAAAAGCCACGACCAGTAAAGAGGGCTGAGTATGCTTCTGACAATGGAAGAGATTAAAGCCCAACTCCGGCTGGATGAGGATTTCGATACTGATGACCGCCATCTGCAACTGCTGGCATGTGCGGCACAAAAGCGGACGGAAACGTATCTGAACCGGAAGCTCTATGCACCGGATGAAACCATTCCGGACAGCGATCCGGACGGGCTGCACCTGCCGGATGATATTCGTCTGGGGATGCTGATGCTTATCAGCCATTTTTACGAAAACCGCTCGTCGGTTACGGAAGTGGAGAAACTCGACATGCCGCAGAGTTTTGGCTGGCTTGTCGGCCCGTACAGGTACTTTCCGCAATGAAAATTCGTCAGGCGCAGACCAGCGCAACCTACATTCTGCCGGACCCCGGTGAACTGAATAAACGCGTCCTGATCCGCCTGCGGGTGGATATGCCCGCGGATAACTTTGGCGTGGAGCCTCAATACCCGGTTACGTTCCGGACATGGGCGAAGGTTATCCAGACCAGTGCCACCACCTGGCAGGAAACCGCGCAGACCGGGGACGCCATCACCCATTACATCACCATTCGTTACCGCCGGGGGATCACCGCTGATTATGAGGTGGTCTGCGGTGACAGTGTGTACCGGGTGAAACGTCAGCGCGATCTGAACGGGGCGCGGCGCTTTCTGCTGCTGGAGTGTACGGAGCTGGGCGAATGTAGGCAGAGTCACGGAGGCAACAATGACGACTTCCTTTTTGCACGTTGATTTTCAGCAGCCCGCGGAGATGCGCTTTAACCGCGCCCGTGTCCGGCGGGCGTTTGTCACGATTGGTCAGCGTCATATGCGTGATGCCCGTCGGCTGGTGATGCGCCGTGCGCGGTCGGCACCGGGTGAAAACCCCGGTTATCAGACCGGACGCCTGGCTCGTTCGATTGGTTACATGGTACCCAGAGCCAGTAAACATCGCCCTGGTTTTATGGCACGTATAGCCCCTAACCAGCGTAATGGAGAGGGAAACCGCCGTATCACCGGTGATTTTTATCCGGCTTTTTTGTTCTATGGCGTGAGGCGAGGGGAAAAGCGTCGTCGCAGCCATCATCGTGGTGCATCCGGTGGCAGCGGCTGGCGACTTGCTCCACGTAATAACTTCATGGTGGAAACGCTTGAAAAGAACCGCAGCTGGACACGCTATTTTCTGGCGCGGGAATTGCGTAAATCACTGAAGCCGGAGCGACGACACAGATGAAACTGACGCCTGTTATTGCTGCACTGCGTGCCCGCTGTCCGTATTTTGAAAACCGGGTTGCAGGCGCGGCCCAGTTCAAAAATCTGCCGGAGGTCGGAAAGCTGAAGCTCCCGGCGGCATATGTGGTACCGGGTGATGATTCTCCGGGAGAAAACAAAAGCCAGACCGACTACTGGCAGGAGCTGAAAGAGGGTTTCTCCGTGGTTGTCATACTGAGTAACGGGCGTGATGAGCGCGGTCAGTTTGCCTCGTATGATGTGGTGGACGATGTCCGGCAGATGCTCTTTAAGGCTCTGCTGGGCTGGAACCCGGAGGCGTGCGGTAACCCGATTACCTATGACGGCGGCACGCTGCTGGATCTGAATCGTCATGAGCTGATTTATCAGTTCGATTTTTCGGTCATCAGCGAGCTGACTGAAGACGATACCCGCCAGCAGGATGATCTGAACAGTCTGGATGAACTGCAAACGCTGGCGATTGATGTTGATTATCTCGAGCCCGGTAACGGGCCTGACGGCGATATCGAACATCACACCGAAATAACTCTTCCTTCCTGAGGATCCTCATGTTTGTCAAACCTGTTAAAGGGCGGTCAGTTCCTGATCCTGCCCGCGGCGACCTTTTGCCCGCCGAAGGGCGAAATGTTGACGAGAACAACTACTGGCTGCGCCGTGAAGCAGCTGGTGATATCCGGCGCGTGAATAAAAAGGTGAATACCGATGACGATAAGCTTTAACACCATTCCGTCGAATACGCTGGTTCCGTTGTTTTATGCGGAAATGGATAACCAGGCGGCGAATACTGCACAGGACAGCGGAGCATCGCTGCTGATTGGTCATGCCAATAACGGTGCAGAGATTGTTGCCAACAGTCTGGTACTGATGCCGTCGGCAGACTATGCACGCCAGATTTGTGGTGCGGGAAGTCAGCTGGCGCGTATGGTCGAGGCTTATCGCCAGACTGACCCGTTTGGCGAGCTGTATGTGATTGCCGTTCCTGAATCCACAGGCGCGGCGGCAACGGTTACGCTGACGGTGACCGGGGCGGCAACCGAAACCGGCACGGTGAATGTGTATGTGGGACGTACCCGCGTGCAGGCACCGGTGACTAACGGCGATAACGTCACGATGATTGCCAGCAGTATCCAGGATGCCATCAATGCCGTTCCGACCCTGCCGTTTACGGCTTCATCTTCGGCAGGCGTGGTCACACTGACCGCGCGTCATAAGGGGCTTTGCGGGAATGAAATTCCTGTCAGCCTCAATTACTACGGCTTTGGTGGGGGCGAAGTGCTGCCAGCGGGCGTACAGATTGCCGTGGCGACGGGTACCGCCGGAACGGGTGCTCCGGTTCTCACCGGCGCGGTGGCTGCAATGGCGGATGAGCCGTTTGATTATATTGGCCTGCCGTTCAACGACACGGCCTCCGTTAACACGCTGGTGACCGAGATGAACGATACCAGCGGTCGCTGGAGCTATGCGCGTCAGCTGTATGGTCATGTGTATACGGCAAAGACCGGCACGCTGTCAGAACTGGTGACCGCAGGTGACCAGTTTAACCAGCAGCACATTACCCTGGCGGGGTACGAAAAAGACACCCAGACGCCTGCCGACGAGCTGGCGGCAAGCCGTACCGCCCGCGCAGCGGTGTTTATCCGCAACGATCCGGCACGTCCCACGCAGACCGGTGAGCTGGTGGGTATGCTGCCTGCGCCGAAGGGGAAACGGTTCACGATGACCGAGCAGCAGACCCTGCTGTCTCATGGCGTGGCAACGGCGTATGTCGAAAGCGGGGTGCTGCGCATTCAGCGTGATGTCACCACGTACAGGAAAAATGCTTACGGGGTTGCGGATAACAGCTACCTCGACAGCGAGACGCTGCATACCAGTGCGTATGTACTGCGCAAACTGAAATCCGTCATTACCAGTAAGTACGGGCGTCACAAGCTTGCCAGCGACGGTACCCGCTTTGGTCCCGGTCAGGCGATTGTCACCCCGGCGGTAATCAAAGGGGAACTGCTGGCAACCTACCGTCAGCTTGAGCGTGCGGGGATCGTGGAAAACTACGAACTGTTTAAGCAGTACCTGGTTGTGGAGCGTGATGCCAGCGATCCGAACCGCCTGAACACGCTGTTCCCGCCTGACTATGTTAACCAGTTGCGTGTTTTTGCCGTGGTTAACCAGTTCCGTCTTCAGTATTCAGAGGAGTCTGCATAATGGCCCGTATCGGGGGAACCTGTTATTTCAAAATTGACGGTCAGCAGCTATCGCTGACCGGCGGCATTGAGGTGCCCATGAACAGGACGGTCAATGATGACATCATCGGCCTGGACGGTTCAGTGGACCGCAAGGAAACTCACCGTGCGCCTTATGTCAAAGGGACCTTCAAGGTGCCGAAGAATTTTCCGGTGAGCAAAATCACCTCGTCTGATGAGATGACCATCACTGCCGAGCTGGCGAACGGTCAGGTCTATGTATTGTCGTCCGCCTGGCTGCACGGAGAAGCGAACCATAATGCCGAAGAAGGCACGGTTGATCTTGAGTTCCACGGTGAAGAAGGGGATTACCAGTAATGAAAGAGCTTGAGTTAAAGAAACCGATTATCGCTCATGGTGAGACACTCTCCGTACTGGAGTTTGATGAACCCACCGGGAAGGATGTCCGCGAGCTGGGGTATCCCTACCAGATGAATCAGGATGAGTCCGTCAGACTTCTGGCGCATGTGGTGTCGAAATACATTGTGCGGCTGGCGAAAGTGCCGCAAAGCTCTGTCGACCAGATGTCTCCGGCAGACCTGAATGCAGCGGCGTGGCTTGTGGCTGGTTTTTTCCTCCAGGCCTGACGGCTGAATACCTCACTGATCGCTTCTTTGACTGCGCCAGCTACTGGCGCATTAATCCCTTCGAATTGCTGAGTATGCCGATCAGTGAAATTCCCTTGCTGGTCAGTCAGGCAAACAGGATAGAGCAGGAGAAACGCACACATGGCTGAATTTGAGCTTAAGGCGTTGATCACCGGTGTCGACAGGCTTTCTCCCGCGCTGTCGAAAATGCAAAAGAAAATCCGGGGATTTAAACGCCAGGCGGAAGAAGCGTCACAGGGTGGGCTGGCGCTTGGGGGCGGATTGGCAGCGGGTCTGACGCTTTCCCTGAAATCTTATGCCGATCAGGAAAACGCCGCCACCGGGCTGAAAGTCGCCATGATGGATGCGAACGGCGAGGTTGGAAAGAGCTTTCAGGACATCAATAAACTGGCTATTGGCCTGGGTAACCAGCTACCTGGTACAACGGCTGATTTCCAGAACATGATGCAGATGCTGGTGCGTCAGGGGATCCCGGCAGAAAACATTCTGGGTGGTGTGGGTAAAGCGACAGCTTATCTTGCGGTACAACTGAAAAAAACACCGGAAGCGGCTGCTGAGTTTGCTGCAAAGATGCAGGATGCTACCGGAACGGCGTCAGAAGACATGATGGGGCTGTTCGACACTATCCAGAAGGCGTTTTATCTGGGCGTTGACGATACCAACATGTTGTCCTTCTTCACTAAAACCAGTTCTGTTCTGAAGATGGTGAACAAGGATGGTCTTCAGGCTGCACAGAGCCTTGCCCCCATCAGCGTCATGATGGATCAGATGGGGATGAACGGGGAGTCGGCAGGTAATGCCCTGCGAAAAGTTATCCAGTCCGGATTAAGCGTTAAGAAAATCAGGGACGTTAATAAAGTTATGGCCCGCCAGAAACTCGGGGTACAGCTCGATTTTACTGACGGCAAAGGAAGTTTTGGCGGTCTTGATAACATGTTCAGGCAACTGGCAAAGCTGCGAAAACTGACCGACGTTAAGCGAACAGATGTACTTAAGGCAATATTTGGTGATGATGCCGAAACCCTTCAGGTGGTCAATGCACTAATCGATAAAGGAAAGGATGGCTACGATCAGATCCAGCAGAAGATGAATAAACAGGCCAGCCTGAATAAACGTGTTCAGGCACAGCTTGGTACGCTGTCCAACCTGTGGGAGGCAATGACAGGGACCGCAACTAACGGCCTTGCGGCTATTGGCGGCGCATTTTCTGGTGACGCTAAAAATATCACACAATGGCTGGGGGAGTTGGGGGAGAAATTCACGAAGTTTGCGGATGAAAATCCCCGGGTTATTCGCGGCGTCGTCGGGCTTGCTGCCGGTCTTGCGATTCTGAAACTGGGATTGATGGGCGTGGGCAGTGCCATCAGTATTGTCAGCAGGATTATGTCGATGACGCCGATTGGCATGATTGCGACGGCGATTGCTCTGGCTGCGGGATTAATTATCACTAACTGGGATGTTGTCGGACCTTATTTCAAGAAGCTCTGGGAAACCATTGGTCCTTATTTTGAGGCAGGTTGGGAACTTCTGAAGAAGGTTTTTGCCTGGTCGCCGCTGGGGATGGTGATCAATAACTGGGGACCGGTTGTTAAGTGGTTTCAGGATATGTGGGACAAGCTGAAGCCAATTATTGAGTGGTTTACCGACAGTTTCGGTGACACGGTCGATGCCATTAACTCTGCGCAGTGGGGCGCGGGTGCTTATGATGCTTATGGGACGGGAATACCGGCGCGGGGATACACACCTTATCCGGCGGTGGATCCGGCTCAGTCAAACAACGCCTCCGATGCCACAGGCTCGAATCCCTTCATGATTAACAAAGCTTCTGTGCCAAAAGTTGATGGTGAGATCAAGGTATCTTTTGTGAATTCGCCTCCGGGTATGCGGGTTATGGAAACGCGATCCAGCGGTTTTGATGTCAGCCATGATGTTGGCTATACGCGGTTCAGGTAGTGTACAAAATGATTAATGTGTTTTTGTCTGGCATAATTTGGGTTTTCAGCTTTAAGTAGTTAATATAATCATTCCTTACAAATGATTGAAGGGATGATTATGCGTATCTTTGTTTTTTTTATATCTGCACTTTTATCTTTTAACTTGGCTGCGGAAGAGTGTAAGTTCAGCTTTAATGAGTCAGAATTAATCTCTTCTATAGGTATTGCACCAGTTAAGCAAGAGATAATAAAGGACGAAGGAATAACTAAGCGGCAATATGAATTCAGAAGAGAATTATCTTCTGAAGAAATGCTTAGTGATGACGCTGATGAAAAATATGAGCCGCAGTTTTATATATCTGTTTATAATCCATCATGCCCACAAAAGGTTATTGTTTGGTTTTTCAAAGACAATAAAAACACAATGGATTTAAGTAATGAGGTCCTTGCTGGTAGAGCGTTCAAGTATTTAACTGGTGTTAATGAAAGTATTTTTGAAAATAAAATGAAAAAGTTTTTAAAGGTACAGTCATTTGAATCTTTTGATGAAAGGACAGATTCTAAATTTATAAAGAGTGGTGATATTTATTCCATTGATGTTCAACTCAGATAGTAATTAAAAATATTAGGTTCCCGCCACATCTTCTGCGATGTAAATAACTGACAAAGCAGATTTGGCGGGTTTTTTGTATCCGGAGTTTATATGACGTGGAAAGACAGGCTTCAGGATGCGTCATTTCGCGGCGTACCGTTTAAGGTTGAAGAAGAAAGTGCGGGAACCGGTCGCCGTGTGGAAACACACGAATATCCGAACCGCGACAAGCCCTATACCGAAGATCTGGGAAAAGTCACTTTCCGCCCGTCCATCACAGCTTATGTGGTGGGAGATGACTGCTTTGACCAGCGCGATCGCCTGATTGACGCGCTGAATAAACCCGGTCCCGGCACGCTTGTCCACCCGACATATGGTGAGCTGAAAGTCTGTGTTGACGGGGAAGTTCGGGTCAGCACATCGAAAAGTGAAGGGCGTATTGTCCGCTTTGACCTGAAGTTTGTCGAAGCAGGAGAACTCTCTTACCCCACATCAGGTGCGGCGACGGCGCAGACGCTGATGTCATCCTGTTCTGCACTGGATGACTGCATCAGTGACAGCTTCAGCGGTTTCAGTATCGATGGTGTGGCGGATTTCGTGCAGAACGACGTTATCGGTAATGCCAGCATAATGCTGGGGTATGTTTCTGATGCGATGAAAGTGGTGGATTCTGCCGTATCGGATGCCGCCAGGCTGTTGCAGGGGGATATCTCGGTACTTCTGCCGCCGCCATCGTCAGGCAAAAATTTCGTTGAGCAGGTGCAGAAAATGTGGCGTACCGGGAAACGCCTTTATGGTAACGCCAGCGACCTGGTCACCATGATCAAAACGCTTTCCGGTGTCAGCCTCGGCAGCGATCTGCAACCGCGCGGCGTCTGGAAAACGGACAGTAAAACCACCGCCACGGCGACGCAGCAGCGTAACGTGGTTGCCAGCACCCTTCGTACGACCGCAATCAGCGAAGCGGCGTATGCCGTCACCCGATTGCCTGCGCCAACAACTTCCGCGGTGATGCAGAATTCCGCAGTGGGGCAGGCAACAACACCCGCGCAGAGCACTGGCTGGCCTTCCGTCACGCATCCGGCACTGAACAATGCACCGGCGGTGAAAAACACGGTTGACCTGCCGACGTGGGAAGAACTGACTGACATTCGCGACACACTGAATACGGCAATTGATAAGGAGTTGTCCCGTACAACCAGCGATGCGCTGTTTCTGGCGCTGCGCCGGGTGAAAGCAGATCTGAATGCGGATATCAACACGCGCCTTGAACAGTCTGCACGGATCATTCAGCGCACACCGGATGAGGTTTTACCCGCGCTGGTGCTGGCGGCGACCTGGTTTGATAACGCGGCGCGTGACGCGGACATTATCCGGCGTAATGCCATTACGCATCCCGGCTTTGTGCCGGTGATCCCTCTGAAGGTGCCAGTGCAATGAACGACAATGTCACGCTACGGGTAAATGGCCGGGAGTGGAATGGCTGGACATCGGTGCGCATCGGTGCCGGTATTGAACGGCTGGCGCGGGATTTCAGTGTGGAGATCACCCGCCAGTGGCCGGGAGATGAGGGTATCACCACGCTTCAGCCGCGCATTAAAAACGGTTCAAAAGTGGAGGTGCTGATTGGTGATGAGCTGGTGATCACCGGCTGGGTGGAGGCGACGCCCGTTCGTTACGATGCCCGTTCGGTCAGCACCGGTATTGCCGGACGCAGTCTGACCGCTGACCTGATTGACTGTGCAGCCGAACCGACACAGTTTAATGGACGATCGCTGGTACAGATTGCGCAGGCGCTTGCTGCGCCTTTCGGCATTGAGGTGGTGAACAACGGTGCGCCGTCGGGTGTTATTCCTGATGTCCAGCCTGATCACGGTGAAACGGTGATTGAGGTAATCAACAAAATACTCGGTCAGCAGCAGGCACTGGCTTACGACGACCCGCACGGCAGGCTGGTGATTGGCGGTATTGGCTCAACGCGGGCACATACTGCGCTGGTACTCGGGGAAAACATCCTTTCCTGCGATACGGAGAAGAGTATCCGGGAGCGGTTTTCTGTTTACCAGGTGGCGGGGCAGCGTGCCGGAAACGACGATGATTTCGGTGAGGCCACCACCACCGCGCTGCGGGCCCGCACAGAGGACGCATTTATTGCCCGTTACCGTCCGATGTATATCAGGCAGACAGGGCAGGCTACGGGGGCAGGCTGTATTGCCCGTGCGGACTTTGAAGCCCGACAACGGGCGGCGCGGACGGATGAAACCACCTATGTGGTGCAGGGCTGGCGACAGGGTAACGGTACGCTGTGGCAGCCCAACCAGCGGGTGATTGTCTTTGATCCGGTCTGTGGTTTCGACAATACCGAACTGCTTGTTTCGGAAGTCACGTTTACTCAGGACCAGAACGGCACCCTGACGGAAATCCGTGTCGGCCCACCTGATGCTTATCTGCCTGAACCCGAAGCCCCCGGCGCGCGGAAAAAGAAAAAAGCCAGAGTACAGGAGGACCCGTTCTGATGAGGACGATTGAAGCCATGCAGCGACAACTCCTCGGCCTGATTGGGCGGGCCGTGGTGAAAAGCATCAGTGCCGCCACGAAATGTCAGACCGTGGATGTGTCCCTGATTGCCGGTGAACCCAAAGCCGGGGTTGAACATCTTGAACCCTACGGTTTTACCTCAAGGGCAAACAGCGGTGCGGAAGCGGTGGTGTTGTTTCCGGATGGCGACCGTTCTCATGCGGTGGTTGTTACGGTGTCGGACCGGCGCTACCGCCTGAAAGGGCTGCAGACGGGTGAGGTGGCTGTCTATGACGATCAGGGGCAGTCCGTGACGCTGACCCGGGAGGGGCTCGTGGTGGACGGTGCAGGTAAAACGATCACGTTTCGCAATTCACCTAAAGCGCGTTTTGAAATGGACCTGGAAGTGACCGGACAGGTGAAAGACCTGTGCGATTCCGGCGGCACCACCATGTCAGCGATGCGGCTTGCCTATAACGGCCATCGTCACAGAGAGAACGGTCAGGGCAGTAACACCGACAAACCGGATAAAGCGATGGAGGCATGATGGAACTGTGGCTGACGGTGAACGGTAAACGCACCTGCGCCAGCGCACCGCTGGATCCGCTGACCCGCGCCGTGGTGATTTCCCTGTTCACCTGGCGGCGGGCGGAGCCTGATGATAATGCCGACGTCCCGATGGGATGGTGGGGGGATACCTGGCCTGCGGTACAGAATGACCGTTACGGCTCCCGACTGTGGCTGCTTCAGCGCAGCAAACTGACCAATCAGCTGGTGCAGACGGTAAGGGGGTATATCCGCGAATGCCTGCAATGGATGATTGATGACGGCGTGGTGTCCCGTATTGATCTGGATATCCGCCGCACCGGGATTAATGAACTGGGTAACAGTATCACTCTCTGGCGTCGTGACGGACCGGTAATGATTTCTTTTGATGATCTGTGGAGTGCGATAACGCATGGCGGACAGTGAATTTCAGCGCCCGACGCTGGCAGAAAATATCAGTATGCTCCGTAACGATTTATTCGCCAGGCTGGACGTCAGCGACACGCTCCGGCGCATGGATGAAGACGTGCGGGCAAAGGTGTATGCGGCGGCGCTGCATACGGTTTACGGTTACATCGATTATCTGGCAATGAACATGCTGCCTGACCTGTGCGATGAGTCCTGGCTGGCGCGACATGCTGCGATGAAACGGTGTCCGCGCAAGGAGGCCACGGCTGCCAGCGGGTATATGCGCTGGGAAGGTGTCAGCGATGGCCTGAAGGTGACTGCCGGGAGTGTTATTCAGCGCGATGACCTGGTTCAGTACACGGCAACTGCCGATGCAACCAGCTCTGGTGGTGTCCTGCGCGTGCCGATCGCCTGCTCAAGTGCAGGTGCGGTCGGTAACGCTGACGACGGTACGGCATTAATCCTGGTCACGCCGGTGAATGGTCTGCCGTCTTCCGGTGTGGCTGACACCCTGACAGGCGGATTTGATACTGAAGAGCTGGAAACGTGGCGCGCCCGCGTCATTGAGCGGTATTACTGGACGCCTCAGGGCGGGGCTGACGGGGACTATGTCGTCTGGGCTAAAGAAGTGCCCGGCATTACCCGCGCATGGACATACCGTCACTGGATGGGAACGGGAACTGTCGGTGTGATGATTGCCAGCAGTGACCTGATTAATCCCATTCCGGAAGAATCAACGGAAACGGCGGCAAGACAACATATCGAGCCACTGGCCCCGGTGGCAGGCTCTGATTTGTATGTGTTCAGGCCGGTGGCACATACGGTGGATTTTCATATCCGTGTGACGCCGGACACACCGGAAATACGGGCTGTCATCACCGCGGAGTTGCGTTCGTTCCTGCTGCGTGATGGTTATCCGCAGGGAGAACTGAAGGTATCGCGTATCAGTGAGGCGATTTCCGGTGCGAACGGGGAATACAGCCATCAGTTGCTTGCACCGGCAGACAATATCTCCATTGCAAAAAATGAACTGGCGGTTCTGGGGACGATTTCATGGACGTGACAAACGATGATTACATCCGTCTGTTGTCGGCACTGCTGCCGCCCGGTCCGGCGTGGTCAGCCAGCGATCCGGCGATTGCAGGTGCGGCACCGTCATTAACCCGTGTTCATCAGCGTGCGGATGCCCTGATGCGGGAGTTGGATCCGCGCACCACCACTGAACTGATAAACCGCTGGGAGCGTCTGTGCGGTCTGCCGGATGAATGTATTCCCGCAGGGACACAGACCCTTCGCCAGCGTCAGCAACGGCTGGATGCGAAGGTTAATCTGGCGGGCGGCATCAATGAGGATTTTTACCTTGCACAGCTTGCTGCCCTGGGCAGACCAGACGCCACTATCACGCGATACGATAAAAGTACGTTCACCTGCTCATCGGCCTGTACTGACGCGGTGAATGCGCCGGAATGGCGGTATTACTGGCAGGTCAACATGCCAGCCGCCACCAACACCACCTGGATGACATGTGGCGATCCCTGTGATTCCGCACTGCGTATCTGGGGCGACACCGTTGTCGAGTGCGTGCTTAACAAACTCTGCCCTTCGCATACCTACGTAATTTTTAAATATCCGGAGTAATCCATGCATCGTATAGACACGAAAACCGCGCAGAAGGATAAGTTCGGCGCGGGTAAGAACGGTTTTACCCGTGGTAACCCCCAGACCGGAACGCCTGCCACCGATCTGGATGATGACTACTTTGACATGTTGCAGGAGGAGCTTTGCAGCGTGGTGGAGGCATCCGGTGCCAGCCTGGAGAAGGGGCGGCACGACCAGCTGCTTACCGCGCTTCGTGCGCTGCTGTTAAGCCGCAAGAATCCGTTTGGCGATATCAAATCGGACGGCACGGTGAAAACGGCTCTCGAAAACCTTGGTTTAGAAGAAACGATAAATCGTGCCGCCGATGCGTTACAAAAATCACAGAACGGTGCAGACATTCCTGACAAGCCGCGGTTTGTACAAAATATCGGTTTAAAAGAAACCCTCAATCCAACAAA
>NZ_JBGDXE010000007.1:0-171390 GCF_046550835.1 Salmonella sp. SAL04196 | reverse complement strand
TTTCGTCCGAGGACGTCAAGAATCCGTATCTTCGAGTGCCCACACAGATTGTCTGATAAATTGTTAAAGAGCAGTGCCGCTTCGCTTTTTCTCAGCGGCGCGGGGTGTGCATATTACGCTTTCCCGCTTCAGAGTCAAGCGTTTATTTTCGCTTTTCTCCGTGAGGTTCTGGTCTGAACCCCGCTTACCCGGCGGCCTGTGTGCCGTTGTTCCGTGTCAGTGGTGGCGCATTATAGGGAGTTATTTCTGCCTGACAAGAGGAAATTTAAAATAATTTCTCAAGTGCCTGGTATTTACCCAAAACGCCATTAAACCGCCAGTTTTTCGAGCGTTTCAAAGCCATAACGCTGTAAAACGGGTAATAATTGTTCAGCTCCTGGCGTCATTGCCATGCAATAAGCAATATTGGCATCGGTTGATTTCGCATCCGGCGCTTCATGTTCCAACAGCCAGGCTGTACGACGCGCTATCGCCGCGCCGGAATCCACTAACCGCGTCCCTTCGGGCAGGACTTGCAAAAGCTCGTCCCGTAATAGAGGGAAATGCGTACACCCCAGAACGACCGTATCAGGCGGCTCCGGCATTCGTAGCCATGGGCGTAATATGCGGCGCAGCTCTTCCAGCGATACCGAGTCGCCATGTAGTTTAGCTTCCGCCAGTTCCACCAGTTCTGCCGACCCCAACATCGCTATCTGACATTCATTAGCGAAGCGCGCAATCAGCTCGTGAGTATAAGGACGTTTGACCGTGGCTCTCGTCGCCAGTAGCCCGACGACGCCATTTGCGGTCAGCCGCGCCGCTGGTTTAATCGCAGGCACAACGCCCACCACCGGGAAGGCAAACTTTTCACGTAATGCGGGAAGTGAGACCGTACTGGCGGTATTGCAGGCAATCACCGCCAGTGAAAGGGGATAGCGCTGCTGTACCGCAGTCACAATCTCGACAACGCGCTCAACGATAAACGTTTCGCTCTTTTCCCCGTAGGGGAAAGCCACGTTATCAAAAGCATATATATAGTGGAGATCCGGCAGGAGCCGCCGAATCTCATCATAGACCGACAATCCACCGACGCCGGAATCAAATACCAGCACGGTGGGACGTGGTTCAGAAGGTGTAGCTGCCAGACAAGGTGTATTCTCGTCCTGCAGTTTGGTAGCCATAAACTGTCTCGTAATCTTTGTCGAACAGGTTGGCTATTTTACCACGAACTGTCAGATGTGAGGTGACCGGATATGCAACCGTAAGATCCCATAAACTGACGCCGCCCATTTTTACCGTCCGGTATGGGTAAGCGGAGTAATCCGAATCATAGCGGGAACCAAGGTATTGATATGTCACCCCCCAGTCAAAATCGTAAACGTCCCAGTCAAGTTGATATTTTGCCATCTGTTTGGAACGCCGGGGTAATGGCGTATCGGTAATCGCATTACGCGCATCAACGTAATCGTAACTGACCGTATGCGTTAACGGTCCGGTATCGAAATTCGCCGTCGCCTCAATACCTTTAATGCGCGCCTTACCTTCGTTGTAATATTTTTGCAGATGATCGTCATAATCGATCATGTCATTAATATCGTTACGATAACCTGAAATACGCCAGCTGACGCCAGCGGTTAGCCCTTCAAATGCGCCTTCCCACTGTTTACTCTTTTCAGGATTCAGGTTCGGATTACCGTAATAACCATACAGTTGGCCCAAATTAGGCGCTTTGTAGGAGGTTCCGTAGGAAGCAATAAAGCGATAACCTTCTATAAACTCCCATCCCGCGCTGGTTTGCCATGTACCGTGACGACCAAACTGGGAGTTGTCATCACTGCGCGCCGCCGCTTCCAGAGTGAAGTCACCCAACTGTTGTAATCCTGTCAGGTAAACCCCGGTATTACGCTGGTCATATCCCTCGGGCACATAGCCGGTACCTGGCGTGGTAGTCTGTTTCTGCCAGTCTACGCCCGCCCCAACATTACCGTGCCCCACGACCACACTGTTGGTCCATTGAACATTGTACTGTTTCATCTCATCCAGCGTGGCGGAGGTATCATACCGGCCATAGTGCGGATCATAGTTGTAATCTTTACTGTGGCTATAGCTTGAAACCAGCTGAGACTGAATACGTTCGCCATTAAAGCGCAGCCCGGCGTCCCAGCTTTGGCTATAAAGTTTGCGTGTATCAATCAGCGGCGAGCCCGGCGAGTAATAGGCGTCGTAATCGGTACGGTTATCGTAGCCATAACCACGCACGAATCCGCTCCAGCGATCAGAAAAGGTATGCTCTAACGCGCCATAAAGCGTTTTACTCAAAAAGCCGTCCCGGTCAGGCTGCGCCTGCATCCCGGTACCGCCTTTCGCTACCACGTCAAACCCTTTGGTGTATTCGTAATCGCCGATCAACGTCGCCCGCGTGTTTTCGCCAAGTTGCTGTTGCGTCGAGAGGTCGTAATTCTGGTAGCTATTGCTTCCCCATCCAGCGGTTAATTCTGTGCCTGGGTTATCGCGCGTCGTAATGATATTCACTACGCCGCCGATAGCATCGGAACCATAAATAGCGGAACGCGGACCACGAATATATTCAATGCGCTGTACCAGCGACACCGGGAACTGGCTGAGATCGGCGGACCCGCTCACGCCTGCTAAATTCAGACGCACGCCGTCAATCAATACCAGTACATGGCTGGAGTTGGTGCCGCGAATGAAAATGGAGGAGTTTTGTCCGGCGCCGCCGCTCTGCGCAATATCGACGCCAGGCAAACGGCGCAGAACATCATTTACGGAGGTCGATTGCCAGCGTTCAATATCCTGACGCGTCACGATGGTAACGGGCGCCAAAACCGCGCTGCGCGGCTGCTGAAAACGGTTGGCGGTGACAACCAGGGTATCCGGGCTAGTGTCCTGCGCCCAAGCGGAAAAGGCCGTGACGGAGAACGCCGTCAGCAGCGTAGCTTTTTTAATCATTGTAAAGCATCCACAATATAAGAAGGATGCCGCAGGCTTCATCGATAGTACGCGATGATGAAAAACCAGATGCGACGTTAGCCGGCAGGTCTTCGGGCTTGGAGGGTTATCCGTTGGCTGGATAGCAGAAATGATGACTTCCCGCCGGAGGCAGTGTCTGCTTACGCTCTCATCTCACCTTTCCTTACCGCTGCGCGTCAGCTCCAGATTTTCACTGGATTCCCTATTAACTCACAGGACCGGCCCACGGATGCTACCGTCTGTCACAACACCCTGTCCAGACCGCGCATCACAAATCAGAAATCATCAATAGCTGGACATCCACTGAGCAATCCCTACAATCCCCGCGTACTTTTATTATTCAGGATGCGATATGACCCCCGAACATCTTCCGACAGAACAGTATGAGGCGCAGCTGGCCGAAAAAGTGGCGCGCTTGCAGAGTATGATGGCGCCGTTTTCTGACCTGGTTCCGGAAGTATTTCGCTCGCCGGTCAGTCACTATCGTATGCGTGCGGAATTTCGCCTGTGGCATGACGGCGATGACCTGTACCACATTATGTTTGATCAGCAGACCAAAAGCCGCATTCGCGTTGACACCTTCCCGGCGGCCAGCCAACTGATTAATACCTTAATGAAGGCGATGATTGCCGGCGTGCGCGATAATCATGCACTGCGGCATAAGCTGTTCCAGATCGATTATCTCACGACCTTGAGCAACCAGGCGGTAGTGTCGTTGCTGTACCATAAGAAGCTGGACGAAGAGTGGCGTGAAGCCGCCACTGCGTTACGCGATGCTTTACGCGCGCAAGGTCTGAACGTACACCTGATTGGCCGGGCCACTAAAACTAAAATCGAATTGGATCAGGATTATATTGATGAGCGTCTGCCTGTGGCAGGTAAAGAGATGATCTACCGCCAGGTCGAAAACAGCTTTACGCAGCCAAACGCCGCCATGAATATTCAGATGTTAGAGTGGGCGCTGGAGGTGACGAAAGACTCAAAAGGCGATCTGCTTGAGTTGTATTGCGGCAACGGCAATTTTTCTTTAGCGCTGGCGCGCAATTTTGACCGCGTGCTGGCAACCGAAATCGCCAAACCGTCCGTCGCTGCCGCACAGTACAATATTGCCGCTAATCATATTGATAATGTACAAATTATTCGCATGGCGGCGGAAGAGTTTACCCAGGCGATGAATGGCGTTCGTGAGTTTAACCGCCTGCAGGGGATCGACCTGAAGCGCTATCAGTGCGAAACCATTTTTGTCGATCCGCCGCGCAGCGGTCTGGACAGCGAAACGGAAAAAATGGTGCAGGCTTATCCACGTATTCTGTACATTTCCTGCAATCCGGAAACGTTGTGTAAAAACCTGGAAACGTTAAGCCAGACGCACACGGTGTCTCGCCTGGCGCTATTCGATCAGTTCCCGTATACGCATCATATGGAATGCGGGGTATTACTTACCGCAAGGTAAAATGTACGTCGGATGGCCGGTTATACCGCCATCCGGCATTCGCACACTATTCCGCGGTGTCCTGCTTGCGGTTACGCAGTTTAAAGCCAATCCAGAATACCAGAATCACCGACAGCACCGCCGGGAAGAAATTAGAGCCAATATCCGGATATTCTGCACGCACGACGGTGCTATACAGTAAAACGCCAAGAATGAAACAAGCGGCGGCCAACCCCGGCAAACCTACCGGCATAGTACGATTTTGGTAGCGCTGATGCAGGCAATATACCGTCAGCACCAGCGAGATAACCGGGAATACGGAGAACGGCACAATAGCGCTAAACAGCGCCGCGAATGTGCCGTTAATCGATAAGCCAGCGATGAGCGCCAGCAACAGCGTACCTTTATCTTGACCTGACTGTTTCATTACTCGTCCTTCACGTTATTCGGAATGATGTGCTATTTTCTCTTGCTCACGGCGATACCAGTAATACGCCCCTTTCGCAATCATGCGCAGTTGCAATACCAGCCGCTCTTCTAATTGCCGACGCTGTTCAGCGCCGATGTCCAACGCCTCTGCGCCCGCGCTAAAAACAATAGTCACCATCGCTTCGGCCTGGGCTTCAGTAAACGCGCGCGGCATATGGTTTTCGAGTTCCAGATAGTCGGCAAGTTCCGCAATAAAATGCTGAATCTCCCGCGCGACGGCGGCACGAAACGCCGCTGAAGTGCCGGAACGCTCGCGCAACAACAGACGGAAGGCGTTGGGGTTGTTGCCGATAAACTCCATAAATGTGGAGACCGACGTGCGAATGACGCTGCCGCCTTTCGCGATGCGCTGTCGCGCCTGACGCATCAACTGACGCAGCATCAGACCACTTTCATCCACCATCGTCAGACCGAGTTCATCGACATCGCGAAAATGACGGTAAAACGACGTTGGCGCAATGCCCGCTTCACGCGCCACTTCACGCAAACTCAGGCTGGCGAAACTCCGCTCAGCGCTCAGTTGGCTGAATGCAGCTTCCACCAGCGAACGCCGGGTTTTTTCTTTTTGTTGCGCTCTAACACCCATCACAATGTCTGAATCCTTCCATATGCCTTATTCGGCACTATACCAGAGAATAAAAGTAACGGGTTCACACTGGATTGTGAATGATTGTTTACAGACAGTTTGTGCTCCGGCTTCGCAAAAAAGCACAACGATAATTGGGTTAAAGCTGGGCAAATGTTATCATCGTGTTTATTTTATGTATAAAAACAGGTGAGTAATACCATGCCACATTCCTGGGATTATGATGCAGTCGTCATAGGGTCAGGCCCCGGCGGTGAAGGCGCTGCAATGGGTCTGGTTAAGCAAGGAGCACGCGTCGCGGTGATTGAGCGTTATCATAACGTTGGCGGCGGATGTACCCACTGGGGCACCATTCCATCCAAAGCCCTTCGCCACGCCGTCAGCCGCATTATTGAATTTAATCAAAACCCGCTCTATAGCGACCACTCCCGTCTTCTTCGTTCTTCATTCGCCGATATCCTTAATCATGCCGATAACGTGATTAATCAACAAACGCGTATGCGTCAGGGGTTTTATGAGCGTAACCACTGTGAAATCTTGCAGGGCAACGCCCATTTTATTGACGAACATACCCTGGCGCTGGAATGCCATGACGGCACGGTTGAAACCCTGACGGCAGAAAAATTTGTTATTGCCTGTGGTTCGCGTCCTTACCATCCCAATGATGTGGATTTCTCGCATCCGCGCATTTATGACAGCGACTCAATCCTGAGTCTCCACCATGAACCGCGCCACGTTATTATTTACGGCGCCGGCGTTATCGGCTGCGAATATGCGTCCATCTTCCGCGGTATGGATGTGAAAGTGGATCTGATCAACACCCGCGATCGCCTGCTGGCCTTTCTCGATCAGGAGATGTCCGACTCTCTCTCTTACCATTTCTGGAATAGCGGCGTGGTTATTCGCCACAATGAAGAGTATGAGAAAATCGAAGGCTGCGATGATGGCGTCATCATGCACCTGAAATCCGGTAAAAAACTGAAGGCTGACTGCCTGCTCTATGCTAATGGCCGTACCGGTAACACCGATTCGCTGGCGCTGGAGAATATTGGTCTGGAAACAGACAGCCGTGGACAGCTCAAAGTCAACAGTATGTACCAGACCGCCCTGCCGCACGTCTATGCGGTGGGCGACGTGATTGGCTATCCCAGTCTGGCCTCCGCCGCCTACGATCAGGGGCGTATTGCAGCGCAGGCGCTGGTGAAAGGCGAAGCGACCGCACATCTTATCGAAGATATCCCCACCGGGATTTATACCATTCCGGAAATCAGTTCTGTCGGCAAAACCGAGCAGCAGTTAACGGCAATGAAAGTGCCTTACGAAGTGGGCCGCGCGCAGTTTAAGCATCTGGCGCGAGCGCAAATCGTCGGCATGAACGTCGGCACGCTAAAAATTCTCTTCCACCGCGAAACCAAAGAAATTCTGGGGATTCACTGCTTTGGCGAACGCGCCGCCGAAATTATTCATATCGGCCAGGCGATCATGGAGCAGAAAGGTGGTGGTAACACCATCGAATACTTCGTTAACACCACCTTTAACTACCCAACCATGGCGGAAGCTTATCGGGTTGCGGCGTTGAACGGCTTAAACCGCCTGTTTTAACGCCTTGTCGAAATGGCCATCCATTGCGCCACGGATGGCCTCTGCCAGTTGCTCATAACGGCTACGCAGCGGCGATCCCGGGCGATAAACCAGCCCCACGGTACGACGCGGCTCCGGCTTAATGCATGGCAGATAAACCACGCCGTCGCGCTTACGCTCCTGCGGTACGGCCAGCGCGGGGAGTAGTGTAATACCACTGCCCGCCGCCACCATGTTGCGCAGCGTTTCCAGACTGGTCGCCCGGAAATGGGTATCTTCATCCGCTCCCGCTTCAAAACAGAACCCCATCGCCTGATCGCGCAGACAGTGGCCATCTTCCAGCATCAGCAATTTCTCGCCCGCCAGATCGGACATCGGCACGCGATCGCGATTCGCCCACGGATGATCCTCATAAATAGCCAGCATCATGGGCTCATCAAACAGCGGCACTTCGATAAACGCCTCGCTCTCTTTCACCAGCGCCAGAATAGCGCAGTCAAGCTTGCCGCTATCGAGTTGCGCTAACAACTGATGCGTTTGCGCCTCATGCAGATACATTTCCAGCTTCGGGAAAGTCTGGTGCAACATTGGAATGATAAGCGGCAGCAAATAGGGACCAATTGTTGGGATTAAACCAATATGCAGCGGGCCGGACATCGTCTCGCCTTGTTGGCTTGCCATCTCCTTGAGCACCTTGACCTCACGCAGTACGGTACGCGCCTGATCCACCAGCAGTAGGCCCGCCTGGGTAAACAGCACCTTACGGCTCGTACGCTCCAGCAGCATAACGCCCAGCTCATCTTCCAGCTTACGTATTTGCCCACTAAGGGTTGGCTGGCTGACGTGACAGGAGTCCGCCGCTCGCCGGAAATGGCGATGTTCGGCTAACGCCACCAGATATTCAAGATCACGAATATTCATTATTCATCCTCCGTCGCCACGATAGTTCATGGCGATAGGTAGCATAGCAATGAACGATTATCCCTATCAACCTTTCTGATTAATAATACATCACAGAACGGAGCGGTTTCTCGTTTAACCCTTGAAGACACCGCCCGTTCAGAGGGTATCTCTCGAACCCGAAATAACTAAAGCCAACGTGAACTTTTGCGGACCTCTGGTCCGCTTTTTTTTGCGTAAAAAAGCCCGGCGTCGCTGATGCTCGGCCGGGCAGTATTGCCTGATGGCGCTACGCTTATAAGGCTTATAACGCGAGGCGCGCCATGGCATCGTCGATGGCCTGCGCCACCTGCTGCGGAGAAACGCCGCCTTTTGCCGCCCGTTTATCCAGACACGACTGCAAAGACAATATCGGATACACATCGTCGCCAATCACGCGGCTGAATTTCTGTAAATCGGCCAGCGGCAACGCTTCCAGCGGCTTACCCTGGCGAATAGCTTCTACCACCGCTTCGCCGACAATATGGTGCGCTTCGCGGAACGGCACGCCTTTCGCGACCAGGTAATCCGCCAGCTCCGTGGCGTTGGCATACCCCTGTTGCGCCGCGTCCTGACAACGTGAGCGTTTCACCTGAATACCGTCCAGCACCAACGCCGCCATATGCAGGCAGTCAAGCCAGGTATCGAGCGCATCGAACAGCCCTTCTTTGTCTTCCTGCATATCTTTGTTATACGCCAGCGGCAGACCTTTTAAGGTCATCATCATGCCGGTTAGTGCCCCTTGTACGCGACCGCACTTACCGCGAATCAGCTCCAGCGCGTCCGGGTTTTTCTTCTGCGGCATTAACGATGAACCGGAAGTCACGCGGTCAGAAAGCTCTACAAAACCCGCTTCACCAGAATTAAAGAAAATCAGATCTTCCGCGAAGCGTGACAGATGCACCATGCCGATAGCCGCATCAGAAAGCAGTTCCAGTACGTGGTCACGATCGGACACGCTGTCCAGGCTGTTGCGGGTCGCAGACGTAAAGCCCAGCCAGCCTGCCAATTGTTCACGGTCAATTTCATAGGCCGTTCCCGCCAACGCGCCACAGCCTAGAGGACTCACGTCCAGACGTTTAAGCGTGTCCTGCAGGCGGCTTTCATCGCGCGCCAGCATTTCGACATACGCGAGACACCAGTGGGCGAAAGTCACCGGCTGCGCGCGTTGCAGATGGGTATATCCCGGCATTACCGCGTCCTGGTTCGCCTGCGCGGTTTCCACCAGCGCGCTCTGTAGCTGGCGGTTAGCGGTAAGCAGTTCCCTCACCGTCTCTTTGCACCACAGTTTCAGGTCCGTCGCCACCTGATCGTTACGGCTGCGTCCGGTGTGCAGCTTTTTACCCAACTGACCCACTTTGTCGATGAGCTTACCTTCCACCCAGCTATGGATATCTTCCGCATCGCTTTGCAGGATTTGCTGCGGATTCGCGCGAACCTCTTCCAGCAGCACGTTCAGCGCTTCTTCCAACTGTCGTTGCTCATCGGCAGTCAGTACGCCTACCGTGACCAATGCTTTGGACCAGGCCACAGAACCGACAATATCCTGCTCCGCCAGACGGTAATCGAAGCGCAACGAATCATTGAATTGTTTAAACCGCTGGTCTGCCGCCTGTGTAAAACGCCCACCCCAAAGTGCCATAATAGACTTCCTTAAATTCTTCGAATTTCACTGCCGGATGGCGCTACGCTTATCCGGCCTATAATTTCTGTTCACGTAGGCCCGATAAGGCGCAGCCGCCATCGGGCAAACAAATAGTTAAGCCAGAATACGCGTGCCAATCGGCGTGCCGTTAAACAGCGCCGGCAGTTGCTCCGCATGACGCCAGGAAGCGATATCCACAGGGCGACCCAGCGCCCGCGCAGCATCGAGGGCCGCATTCACTTTCACAATCATCCCGTCGGTAATAATGCCCTGGTCGATAAGCTGCTCGGCTTTGGACGCCGTCATTTCGGCGATACGCTGGCCTTTGCCGTCCAGAATACCGCTCACGTCAGAAAGCAGGATCAGATCGGCCCCCAGCGTCGCCGCCAGCGCGGTTGCCGCCTGATCGGCGTTGACGTTCATCAGTTGGCCGTCGTCTGTTACGCCAATGGAGCTGACCACCGGCAGAAAGCCATTTTCCAGCAGCATGTTAATCAGCTTCGGCGACCCCGGCTGTGCCAGCCCGACGTGGCCTAAAGCTTCATCGAGTTGGGTCACTTTTACGCTGTCGCCATCGCCCAGAAACAGACCAACAGAGGCGATATGGTGTTTCTTCGCCCAGGCCAGCAGAGTTTTGTTAGCGGTTCCCGCCAGCGCGCCGGTAATGATGCCAATCTGATCGGCAGGCGTCACGCGCAGGCCGTCTTTCTTTTTCACTGGCAAATTAAGCCCTTTCATCAGCTCATCCACCACGCAACCGCCGCCGTGAACAATCACCAGCGGACGCTGATGGGACTCACGATAGTTGACCAGCGCGGTAAAAAGACGTTCCAGAGCCTCTTCGCTATCCAGTAATACGCCACCCAGCTTGATAATTAATGGATTCATCATTTCACCCTTAAATAAGAGACTGCGTTTCAGCGAAGCCAAAACGAATATTAGCGCACTGCACCGCCTGCGCCGCTGCGCCTTTCAACAAGTTGTCTTCGGTTGCCACCACAATCAGATGTTCGCCCTGGACGGCAAAACCAATATCGCAGAACGGCAGCCCGACGACGTTCTTTAACGCCGGAACGCCTTTGTCATACAGGCGCACCAGCGGTTTGTCGCCATAGGCTTTTTGCAACACGTCGGCGACCTGCGCATGGGTTACTCCCGCTTTCAGGCGGCAGGTAATGGTTTCCAGAATCCCGCGCGGGAAACTCCCCAGATGCGGGGTGAAGATGACCTCCGCGCCCAGATGGGCGGCGATTTCCGGCTGATGACGATGCGTAAACACGCCATACGGTTGCAAACTCACTTCACAGAAACTGTTCGATATTGCCGCCTTGCGCCCCGCGCCGCTCACCCCGCTGGTGGCATTAATTACCGGCCACTGCGTCAGATCCAAAAGACCGCCGTCAATCAGCGGTTTTAGCGACAACTGCGCTGCGGTTGGATAGCAACCAGGAACCGCAATCAGATTCGCCGTGTTCAGTTTATCGGCATTCCACTCCGCCAGACCGTACACCGCCTGCTCCAGCAGCTCAGGATACTGATGAGTAAATCCGTAGTACTTTTCATAGAAGGCGCGATCATTTACCCGAAACGCGCCGGAAAGATCGAATACGACGCATCCGGCCTGTAAAAATTGCGGCGCCAGATCGTGGCTCACTTCATGCGCTGTCGCCAGGAACACCACATCAACATCTGCACTAAAATCACGTACATCCGACATCGGTTGCAATGGCAGGTCGACAATCCCTTTTAACTGCGGATGTAAATCAGAAATTAACTTTCCTGCATCATTGCTTTGCGCTGAGACGGTCAAAGCGGTTATGGTCATATGTGGGTGGCGATTTACGTAGCTTACAAGCTCTGCGCCCGCATAACCGCTAGCGCCTACAATCAGCGTATTCAACATCGGGTTCCTTTATGCTCAACGTTAATGTATTTTTATTCATAATTAATGCATGAATATTGATACTATCATGACCTGAGGTGTGTCAACAATGAAAAACGTTTTACCGCCATTTATCGAGATTTACCGCGCTCTGATTGCCACACCGTCGATAAGCGCAACCGAAGAATCCCTGGATCAAAGTAATGCGTCTTTAATCACTTTGCTTGCAGGCTGGTTCAGCGATCTTGGTTTCAACGTAGAGGTTCAACCGGTTCCAGGAACGCGAAACAAATTCAATATGCTCGCCAGCACCGGACATGGCGCGGGCGGTTTGCTGCTGACCGGCCATACCGACACGGTTCCCTTTGATGACGGACGCTGGACGCGCGACCCGTTCACGCTGACCGAGCACGACAATAAGCTCTATGGTCTGGGCACTGCGGATATGAAAGGCTTCTTCGCTTTTATTCTGGACGCGCTACGTGACGTTGACGTCACAAAGTTGAAAAAGCCGCTCTACATTCTGGCGACCGCCGATGAAGAGACCAGCATGGCGGGGGCGCGTTATTTTTCCGAAACCACGGCATTACGTCCGGACTGCGCGATCATTGGCGAACCGACGTCGTTGCAACCGATACGCGCGCACAAAGGGCATATCTCTAATGTCGTTCGCGTCCTGGGGCAGTCCGGTCATTCCAGCGACCCGGCGCGTGGGGTTAACGCCATTGAACTGATGCACGATGCGATTGGCCATATCATGCAACTGCGTGACTCGCTGAAAGCGCGGTATCACTACGAGGCGTTTACCGTTCCGTATCCAACGCTGAATCTGGGCCATATCCACGGCGGCGATGCCTCAAACCGTATCTGCGCCTGCTGCGAATTGCATATGGATATTCGTCCACTGCCGGGCATGACGTTAAACGACCTTAATGGACTGCTTAACGACGCGCTGGCCCCGGTAAGCGAACGCTGGCCGGGCCGCCTGACGGTGGCGGAATTACATCCGCCGATTCCAGGTTACGAGTGTCCACCGGACCACCAACTGGTTGAAGTAGTAGAAAAACTGTTGGGAACAAAAACCGACGTGGTGAACTACTGTACTGAAGCGCCGTTTATGCAGACATTATGCCCAACGCTGGTGCTTGGTCCGGGCTCAATTAATCAGGCGCATCAGCCGGATGAATATCTCGAAACGCGTTTTATTAAGCCAACCCGGGAATTGATTACCCAGGTAGTACATCATTTTTGCTGGCATTAATGCATATTACCCGGTGACACGATGTTTACCGGGCCTCCCCCGTCTTGTAGGCCGGATAAGCGCAGCGCCATCCGGCATCTCTACGCCACATGTTCATAAGCATTTCTTATTTGGCACGATGCGAATTAACTTTAATAAATTACCGCCATTTTTTCGTTTGCTGAACCGATTTCGCAGTAATTGACGCCACGGGTTTTACGTGGCTTTATAAAGATGAGAAGTGATGTGAAAAAGCTTGGTCCGAAAGATTTCGCGTTGCGGCAAGACGGCAAACGAGCACATCCCAGGGAGCTTACATAAGTAAGTGACCTGGGTGGGAGAGCGCAGCCAACGCCGCCGCAGCGTGAAAGATGCAGGACAATTACAACAGAGATGGGGTGTCTGGGATCATATGAACGAACAATATTCCGCGTTGCGTAGTAATGTCAGTATGCTCGGCAAGGTGCTGGGAGAAACCATCAAGGATGCGCTGGGAGAACACATTCTTGATCGCGTAGAAACAATCCGTAAGCTATCCAAATCTTCACGCGCCGGCAATGAAGCTAATCGCCAGGAGCTGCTCACCACGCTACAAAATTTGTCTAATGACGAGCTACTGCCAGTTGCGCGCGCGTTTAGTCAGTTCCTGAACCTGGCCAATACTGCCGAGCAATACCACAGCATTTCGCCAAAAGGCGAAGCCGCCAGCAACCCGGAAGTGATTGCCCGCACTCTGCGCAAACTGAAAAACCAACCGGACCTCAACGACGCAACCATCAAAAAAGCGGTAGAGTCGCTGTCTTTGGAGTTGGTGCTAACCGCCCACCCGACAGAAATTACCCGCCGTACGCTTATTCACAAGATGGGTGAAATCAATAACTGTCTGAAACAGCTTGATAATACCGATATCGCCGACTACGAACGCCACCAGGTGATGCGTCGCCTGCGCCAGTTGATTGCCCAATCCTGGCATACGGATGAGATCCGCAAGCAGCGTCCAAGCCCGGTGGATGAAGCCAAATGGGGCTTCGCCGTGGTTGAGAACAGCCTGTGGCAGGGCGTACCTAACTATCTGCGTGAACTGAACGAACAGCTGGAAGAAAATCTCGGCTACAAATTGCCGGTGGATTTTGTGCCGGTACGTTTTACCTCCTGGATGGGCGGCGACCGTGACGGCAACCCGAACGTGACGGCGGATATCACCCGCCACGTACTCTTGTTAAGCCGCTGGAAAGCCACCGATCTGTTCCTGAAAGACATTCATGTTCTGGTATCAGAACTGTCGATGGTCGACGCCACGCCGGAGCTGCTGGCGTTAGTGGGCGAAGAAGGCGCGTCTGAACCGTATCGCTACCTGATGAAAAAATTGCGCGCCCGTCTGATGGCGACCCAGTCCTGGCTGGAAGCGCGTCTGAAAGGTGAGAAACTGCCCAAACCGGATGGCCTGCTGACGCAAAACGAGCAGCTCTGGGAACCTCTGTACGCCTGCTACCAGTCGTTACAGGCCTGCGGCATGGGCATTATCGCCAACGGCGAGTTACTCGACACGCTCCGCCGCGTGAAATGTTTCGGCGTACCGCTGGTGCGTATTGATATCCGTCAGGAGAGCACCCGCCATACCGAAGCGCTGGGCGAAATTACCCGCTACCTTGGTATTGGCGACTACGAAAGCTGGTCGGAAGCCGACAAGCAGGCCTTCCTGATCCGCGAGCTGAATTCCAAACGTCCGCTGCTGCCGCGTAACTGGGAGCCGAGCAACGATACCCGCGAAGTGCTTGAAACCTGCAAGGTTATTGCCGAAGCACCAAAAGGGTCAATCGCCGCCTACGTGATTTCAATGGCGAAAACGCCGTCTGATGTGCTGGCTGTGCATCTGCTGCTGAAAGAGGCAGGTATCGGCTTTGCCATGCCGGTCGCGCCGCTGTTTGAAACCCTCGACGACCTGAACAACGCCGACGACGTGATGACCCAGTTGTTGAATATCGACTGGTATCGCGGGCTGATTCAGGGTAAGCAGATGGTCATGATCGGCTACTCCGACTCGGCGAAAGACGCCGGCGTTATGGCCGCGTCATGGGCGCAGTATCAGGCGCAGGACGCCCTGATCAAAACTTGTGAAAAAGCCGGCATCGAGCTCACCCTCTTCCACGGCCGCGGCGGCTCTATTGGCCGTGGCGGCGCGCCAGCCCACGCGGCGCTGCTTTCGCAACCGCCAGGCAGTCTGAAAGGCGGTCTGCGCGTGACCGAGCAGGGCGAGATGATCCGCTTCAAATACGGCCTGCCGGAAGTCACCGTCAGCAGCCTCTCGCTTTACACCAGCGCAATTCTGGAAGCAAACCTGCTGCCGCCGCCGGAACCGAAAGACAGCTGGCGTCATATTATGGATGAGCTTTCCGTCATCTCCTGTGAAACCTACCGCGGCTACGTGCGCGAAAATAAAGACTTTGTACCGTACTTCCGCTCCGCGACGCCGGAGCAAGAGCTGGGCAAATTGCCGCTCGGCTCACGTCCGGCGAAACGTCGTCCAACTGGCGGCGTCGAATCGCTGCGCGCGATTCCGTGGATCTTCGCCTGGACGCAAAACCGCCTGATGCTGCCAGCCTGGCTGGGCGCGGGTACTGCGCTGCAAAAAGTGGTGGAAGACGGTAAACAAAGCGAACTGGAAGCCATGTGCCGCGACTGGCCGTTCTTCTCCACGCGTCTTGGGATGCTGGAAATGGTGTTCTCAAAAGCCGACCTGTGGCTGGCCGACTATTACGATCAGCGCCTGGTGGCGAAAACGCTTTGGCCGCTGGGCAAAGAGCTACGAGACCTGCTGGAAGAAGACATTAAAGTGGTGCTGGCGATTGCCAACGATTCGCACCTGATGGCCGACTTACCGTGGATTGCGGAGTCCATTCAGTTAAGAAACGTTTATACCGATCCATTAAACGTGTTGCAGGCCGAATTGCTGTATCGTTCCCGTCTGACTGAAGAGCAGGGCAAATCGCCCGATCCTCGCGTCGAACAGGCATTGATGGTCACGATTGCGGGCGTCGCCGCCGGTATGCGCAACACCGGCTAACGCCAAAAGAAAGCCGCCCTCACGCAGTTATGTGGGGGCGGCATGAAATACTGCTGTCATCCTGGTCATTTTTTCAATATATTCCTGTCTGCATTTTATGCATTTGTAAATCTTTCTTAGCAAAACGTGCGGCATAAAGCAGGTTTGCTTCAGATTCTTTTAAGGTTCAGGCGTTACGTTTGGCGCTACGATTAAAGACAGGCTCTCATTATGCAATCCACATTACTCCAGACTAAACCCGCGTTTAGCTGGAAAGCCCTGGGCTGGGCACTGCTCTACTTTTGGTTCTTTTCCACCCTCCTGCAGGCCATTATTTATCTCACCGGATACAGTGGGACAAACGGTCTGCGGGATTCGCTACTGTACAGCTCACTGTGGCTGATCCCGGTCTTTCTGTTTCCAGGCCGCATCCGGGTTATTGCTGCCGTTATTGGCGTCGTACTTTGGGCCGCCTCGCTGGCGGCGCTGAGCTATTACGTAATCTACGGGCAGGAGTTCTCGCAAAGCGTGCTGTTTGTGATGTTTGAAACCAACGCCAATGAAGCCAGCGAATATTTAAGCCAATATTTCAGTCTGAAAATTGTTCTTGTCGCGCTGGCTTATACGGTAGCGGCGATTCTGCTGTGGACACGTCTGCGCCCGGTTTATATTCCATCCCCCTGGCGCTATCTGGTGTCGTTTGCCCTGCTGTACGGGCTGATCCTCCATCCCATCGCGATGAATACCTTTATCAAGCATAAGTCGATGGAGAAAACGCTGGATAGCCTGGCGTCACGAATGGAGCCCGCCGCGCCGTGGCAATTTATTACTGGCTACTATCAGTACCGTTTACAGCTCGCTTCGCTGAATAAACTGCTGAATGAAAACGATGCCCTGCCGCCGCTGGCTAACTTCCAGGACCACTCCGGCGATGCGCCGCGCACGCTGGTACTGGTGATTGGCGAATCGACCCAGCGTGGCCGTATGAGTCTGTACGGTTATCCGCGCGAAACCACGCCGGAACTGGACGCACTGCATAAAACCGACCCCGGGCTGACCGTGTTTAATAATGTGGTAACTTCGCGACCGTACACCATTGAGATTCTGCAACAGGCGCTAACGTTCGCGGACGAAAAGAACCCGGACTGGTATCTGACGAAGCCATCGCTGATGAATATGATGAAACAGGCCGGGTATAAAACCTTCTGGATCACTAACCAGCAGACGATGACGGCGCGTAATACCATGCTGACCGTGTTCTCTAAGCAGACTGATAAGCAGTTCTATATGAACCAGCAGCGCACTCAAAGCGCACGCGAATATGACAGCAACGTGCTGGCGCCGTTTAAAGCGGTGTTAGCCGACCCGGCGCCGAAAAAATTCATTATTGTGCATCTGCTGGGAACGCACATTAAATACAAGTTCCGCTATCCAGAAAACCAGGGCAAGTTTGATGGTAAAACCGACCATGTTCCGCCGGGATTAAGCAGCGACGAACTGGAGTCGTATAACGATTACGACAACGCGAATCTGTATAACGACTATGTTGTCGCCAGCCTGATTAAGGACTATAAAGCGACCGATCCGAACGGTTTCCTGCTCTACTTCTCCGATCACGGTGAAGAAGTGTATGACACGCCGCCGCATAAAACGCAGGGACGAAACGAAGATTCGCCAACCCGTCATATGTATACGGTGCCGTTCCTGCTGTGGACCTCAGAGAAATGGCAGGCGGCGCATCCGCGCGACTTCTCACAGGATGTCGATCGTAAGTACAGCAGTTCCGAGCTTATCCATACCTGGTCGGACTTAGCGGGCCTGACCTATGATGGTTACGACCCGACACGTTCCATCACCAACCCGCAGTTCAAAGAGACCACGCGCTGGATTGGCAACCCGTATAAGAAAAACGCGCTGATTGATTATGATACGTTGCCGTATGGCGATCAGGTCGGTAATCAATAGCCTGTATGCTGCCCGATAACGCTAACGCTTATCGGGCCTGGCGTGCTTCTCTCCCGTAGTCCGGATAAGGCGCAAAGCGCCGCTATCCGGCAATAATCGCTTGAGGACATCGGTTTTCGACGTTACTGTTTCCTCTGTTTGCGATCGGCAGGGGATTATCATGTATCACGACGTCAGCCACCTTCTCTCCCGTCTCATCAACGGTCCGCTGCCGCTGCGCCAGATTTATTTTGCCAGCGCCAGCGGCCCAGCGCCGGAACTGGCGTACCAGGTGGATTTTCCGCGGCTGGAGATTGTGCTGGAGGGCGAGCTTACTGACATGAGCATTACCGCCCCGCTCATTCCTTGCGATGTTCTCTACGTTCCGGCTGGCGGCTGGAACATCCCGCAATGGCAAACGCCCGTCACCACCCTGAGCATTCTGTTTGGCAAACAGCAGTTAGGTTTCAGCGTGGTCCACTGGGACGGTCAGCAGCATCAAAACCTCACGAAACAGCACGTTGCGCGCCGCGGCCCGCGTATCGGCTCTTTCCTGTTACAAACGCTTAATGAGATGCAGATGCAGCCGCAAGAGCAGCAAACGGCCAGATTGATTGTCGCCAGCCTACTAAGCCATTGCCGCGATCTGCTCGGCAGCCAAATCCAGACCGCCTCCCGCAGCCGCGCGCTTTTTGAAGCCATTCGGGAGTATATTGATGAACGCTACGCCGCGCCGTTGACGCGCGAATCGGTAGCACAGGCGTTCTATATCTCGCCAAATTACCTCTCGCACCTGTTCCAGAAAACGGGGGCCATCGGCTTTAACGAATATCTGAACCATACGCGACTGGAACACGCCAAAACGTTGCTGAAGGGCTATGACCTGAAAGTGAAAGAGGTGGCGCACCGCTGCGGCTTTGTCGACAGTAACTATTTCTGCCGCCTGTTTCGCAAAAATACGGAACGCTCGCCGTCGGAGTATCGCCGCCAGTATCACAGCCAGCTAACGGAAAAGCAGATTACTCCAGGATAAGGTGGGTATGTTGCGGCGCGGAAAGGAGTTTACGCACAGCGCTCATTACCCGCTGTGGCTCCCGCAAAAAAGCGCTGATCCCCGACTGGACATAGCGACTCCGGGTAAATCGCTCCACGCCCGCCAGCTCGATATCGGTAATGAGCAACACGACATCGGCACGGCGGATATCCTCTTCCGTTAAGCGGTTCTCTGTACCGAGTGCCCCTTGGGTTTCAATCTTGATGCTCCACTTCTCCTGCTGGCAAAGTTTTTCCAGCCGTTCAGCAGCCATATAGGTATGCGCTACACCGCTCACGCAGGCGGTCACTGCCACCAGATGCCGTACAGGTACTGCCATATTAACCTCCTGTGGTGACCTGAAATCCTGCTTGCTCCACCATCTCCCGAAACAGAGCGATCTCTTG
This sequence comes from Salmonella sp. SAL04196, assembly GCF_046550835.1. Taxonomy (NCBI): domain Bacteria; kingdom Pseudomonadati; phylum Pseudomonadota; class Gammaproteobacteria; order Enterobacterales; family Enterobacteriaceae; genus Salmonella; species Salmonella sp. SAL04196. Next base: position 152,199 of record NZ_JBGDXE010000007.1, on the reverse strand, counting down.
CACCGACGGCGCGGGAATATCTTTCATCATCCATGATTTTCCAAGCAGCCGGTATTTCGGCTCGCCGTACTGATGAAACGGTAGCAGGTGAACCTGCTTTATTCCTAATGATCTCAACAATGTTAACGCGCACTGCAGATTCTCTGCGTTAAGCGTAAAGCCAGGAATCAACGGCAAACGAGGGATCACCGTGATTCCCTCGCTAACCAGTAACCGTAAATTCTCCAGTACGCGCGGCAGATTCATGTTGATCACCTCGCGCGCCCGCTCCGCATCCATAATTTTCAGATCAAACAATACCTCATCACACGCCCTTGCCAACGGCAGTAGACGGCTGGCCGACGTATCGCCAGCCGTTTCAATAGCACAAGGAACGCCCCAACGCCGCAATCGCTGTAAGAAGCGCGTGGCGAACGGCGCCTGCATCAGCACTTCGCCGCCAGAAAGCGTCACCCCGCCGCCGGAAGTACGAAAGAAGATGTCGTCTTTCAGCACTTCGCGTTCCAGTTCATCCAGCGTAATATCACGCCCAATACGCTCAAACGCGCCGGAAGGACATTCGTCGGCATCCCGCAGACACGGCGTGCAACGCAGGCATTTATTTTCCCGGCGCACCGTTTCAATGCGCGGCGAGATAGATTCCGGATTAGCGCACCACGGACAGGTATGCGGACAGCCCTTAAAAAAGACCACCGTACGAATCCCCTGCCCGTCATTCAGCGAATAACGCTGGATATTGAAGATACGCGCGGTCTCTTCATCTCGCGCCCCCACAACCTCACAACTGATGCGCGGTGCGGCGAATAATGTCATCCTGAATCTCCTTCGACAGCTCGACAAAGAAGGCGCTGTAGCCCGCCACGCGCACCACCAGCCCAGCGAAATCCTGAGGCCGTAGCTGCGCTTCGCGCAATGTGTCGGCATTCACCACATTAAACTGGATGTGCTGCAGTTTGAGCTGGGTAAACGCGCGCAGGAAATCCGCCAGCTTGCGCAGTCCCGCCTCTCCTTCCAGAGTCGCAGGAGTAAACTTCACGTTCAGCAACGTACCGTTCGACAGCAGCGTGTTATCCAACTTACTTACTGATTTTAGTACCGCCGTCGGCCCTTGCATATCCTGTCCGAGCATCGGCGACAGGCCGCCATCCGCCAACTGTTCTCCGGCAAAACGCCCGTCCGGTGTCGCGCCGACCACCGCTCCCAGCGGCACATGCGCGGAAACCGTGTATGAACCCGGCGTAAACTGGCCGCCGCGCGGATTCTGGTATTTTTCCACCTCTTTGCAGTAATACCGCAGCAGTTCGGCGCTGATGTTATCGACATTATCAATGTCGTTGCCATATTTTTCGAAGCGGTTGATAAGCCTGGCGCGGATCTTTTCCCCTTCCGGCGTGGCGAAGTTGTTTTTCAGGATCGACAGCAGCGCATCAAAACTCAGGCGCTGCTGATCGAATACCAGCCCATTGAGCGCATGAAGGGAATCACTCAGGTTGGCGATACCGATGCCCTGTACGCCCGAAAAGTTATAGCGCGCGCCGCCGTCGGTGATGTCTCGCCCTTTCTCCAGGCAGTCGCTGATAAACGAAGAGAGCAGCGGCACCGGCGCCCAATCACGATGGCCGATATCGCAAATATTGCTGCCTTCTACCATTAGCGTAATGTAGTGACTGATTTTGGCGCGAATATGCGCCAGCAACGCCTCATAAGTAAGAGTGTCGTTGCCCTCATTTTCATACAAGCTGATTTCCATCACTTTCAGCAGATTAAACATGGCGATGTCATGCAGCCCGTAGGTTCTGCCCGGAATCGACAGCTCAACACATCCCACCACCGCATAATCGCGCGCATCCTCCAACGACACGCCACGGTTAAGGAACGCGGGAACCACCACTTCGTCATTGAAAATCTGTGGAATGCCGGTACCGAGGCGAATGGTCTCGGCGGTCTTGAGCAGGAACGGCGTATCAATCAGCGCGTTAGTGCGCACGCCGAGATTCGGCTGCGGCAACTGCACGCTCTGGTAGGCATCCAGGCAGAGAAAAGAGAGCACGTTTACCGCGCTGCGTCCGCTTTCCGTCAATCCGCCCAGCAGCGCGGTGTACCCCGTCGGGAAACCGGCAAAATAGCGCGCGCTACTGGTGGAACGCAGCAGCACGATATCGTTGCATTTCACCCACAGCGACTCGAGCAACTCTTTCAGGAACGCCGGATCGTCGCCCTGAGTGAGCGAAGTCTGATAAAACGGCAGCATGTACTGGTCGAAGCGCCCGAGCGACAGCGAACTGGCGTTGGACTCGTACTGCAAAATAATGTTCATGTACCAGAACAGCTGACATGCTTGCCAGAACGTCTGTGGTTTGTGCTGCGCGTTATGCCGCGAATTGGCGGCAATGGTGAGCAGTTCCTGACGACGTCGAGCGTCCGGGCAGCGCTCCGCCTGCTGTTCCGCCAGTACGGCATAACGCAGGATGTGGCGTTGCGATGCCTCAAGTAACAACAGAGCGGCCTGATAAAAGTCGTTTTCCGGCTGTTGCTCGCAGCGCGCGCGCATCTGCGCCGCCAGTTCACCCAGCCCGTTATTGAGCAAGCGTGGATAATCAATAATGATATGCCCCTGCCCTTTATCCGTCTGGTTAATGCTAAAAATCTGGGTGCTGACGGCGGCTTTCACCTCATCGGTCATCTGCCCGTTAATAAAATCTTTCATCGACCGTTTTTCCCAGTACGGGAATAGAACCTCACGATAGAGGCGCTTATCCTCTTCGCTGATATCAAAACGGTCCTGCGGACGCGTCGGGAACCGATCCAGCTCGTTAAGCAGCCAATACGGGTCCATTTCCGGCGACATAATACCTGCGCGCGGCTTAACGGTTCGGTTTCCGGCAATCAGCTCCTCGTCACGAATCGAAATTTCAACATGTTCAAGGATATACGCCGTCGCTTTGGCGCGGCGCAAAATGACCGGTTCGCCCTCCGTCTGCTGATGGCTGGCGGTATAAAGCAGCGCGCGCTCCAGAGAAATTTCACGGTGATTCTGAAACAGAGCGGCTTTGAGGCGTTGAATACGATGGGTCATGAGGAGCTCCTGTGGACACGAGCGCCGGATGGCGGCATAAATCTCTTATCGGGCCTGTGAGCAGGCCCGATAAACTTGCGCCATCGGGCATTTTAACGTTACGCGGTTTGCGAAAGATGGGCGTCAATCTTGTTCATAATGGCGTCGGCGCGTTTTACCGCGTCGCTGATATTGACGCGAACGATAGTTTTACCCGCAAACCGCTCTTCGAACTTGATGCCGATATCTTTAGTCAAAATCACCATATCGGCGCTCGCCACATCCTCTGCCGTCAGTTCATTTTCCAGCCCAATCGAGCCCTGAGTCTCCACTTTCACATCCCAACCTTTCGCTTTGGCTGCGCTTTCCAGCGCTTCGGCCGCCATATAGGTATGCGCAACACCAGAAGGACACGCGGTTACTGCAATAATTTTAGTCATGGCTTATTCCTCGCTTAATTCATCTCAAAATCTAAATCCAGGTCGTCTTCTTTTTCGTCAACTTGCGACACATTCTTACGCGTCAGGCTTTTCAGCACGTTAACGCAGACTGCCGTTACCACCGCGCCCACGGCGACTGCCGCGACATAACCCAGCTTGCCTTCCACGACTGGCAGAACAATTAAACCGCCCCAACCGGCATAACACTGCGCGCCAAACAGCGCGGCCATTACCGCACCGCAAGCGGAGCCCACCATAATGGATGGGATCACGCGCAGCGGATCGGCAGCGGCGAAAGGAATCGCCCCTTCCGTTACGCCCACGCAGCCCATGACCAGCGCGGCTTTACCGGCTTCGCGCTCTTCAACAGAAAAATTCTTGCGGCCAATCAGCGTCGCCAGCCCCAGTCCCAGCGGCGGTACGCAGATGCTCACCGCGGCGATAGCCACCACGGTATATACGCCCTGCGCCACGCAAATCAGCATGAACGCATAAGCGACTTTGTTAACCGGGCCGCCCATATCAAAAGCCAGCATCAGCCCCATGATCACCGCCAGCAGCACGATGCTGCCCTGCTGCATCCCTTGCAGCCATTGGGTCAGGCTGCTTGTCAGCGCGCCGATCGGTTCGCCCAGCCCCCACATCATGATGCCCGCGGTGATAAAAGTGCCAACGATGGGAATCACAAAAATAGGCATCACAGAACGCAGCACCTTATGCACCGGGATTTTCTTCAAGTAATGCACCACGATCCCGCCGATAAGTCCGGCGATAAGTGCCCCGAAAAAACCCGCGCCGAAGCTGTTACCCACCCAGGCGCCAATCGCGCAAGGAGCCAGCGCGGAGCGTTCGGCAATGGAGTAGCCGATGTATGCGGCGAGGAAAGGCACCATCAGCGTCAGCCCGGCGACACCGATATCAAACAGTTTTTTAAGATTCGGATCGGTGGCGGCATCGGGTACGGCGCCCTTGCCATATAGCATGACGGAGACTGCCAGCAAAATTCCGCCAGCCACCACAAAGGGGATCATATGCGAAACACCGGTCATCAGGTGCTGGCGGGTATTTTTCAGGATCTGTACCAACTCTTTCATAAGTCGCTCCCGGGCTGGATAAAGCCCATGTCCATAAAGTTACTGCGGAAAACAATAGGCAATCCATTGCCGCGCAGACAGTGGATAAAAAGGCCATTTACTGGATTTTTGTAATATCAGCATAAAAATGCGATCCGCTTCATAACTTCTGAAAAAGGTAAAACCCGCGCTACCACGCTAAGTTGTGAGACAACTCGCACTTTTTGCGCTACATTACATTTATCCAGCTTTTGACAGATTTGTCACATGGCGTATTCCGGCTACCTCCTTTTATGCTGTAGCGAGAGAATCGTTATGGGAGAGAGGCAATGCCCCTGATTGTGGAATTTACCTGTGAACTGCCGAATGGCGTACATGCGCGCCCGGCAAGCCACGTAGAAACGCTGTGTAATACCTTCACGTCGCAAATTGAGTGGCACAACCTGCGCACCGATCGCAAAGGCAGCGCCAAAAGCGCGCTGGCGCTGATTGGCACCGACACGCTGGCTGGCGACCACTGTCAGCTGGTGATTTCCGGTGCCGATGAACAGGTTGCCTGCCAGCGTCTGAGTCAATGGCTGCGCGATGAATTCCCACTCTGCGACGCGCCGCTGGCGGAGATTAAAAACAGCGAACTGGAGCCGCTTCCGGCGTCGTTGACCCAGCTGAATCCGCAGATTTACCGCGCCCGTAGCGTGTGTAGCGGCAGCGCGGGCGGCGTACTGACGCCACTCTCTTCCCTGGATCTCAATGCGCTCGGCGAACTCCCGACCGCTAACGACACAGAGACGGAACAAGCCGCGCTGGACAATGGCTTAGCGATGTTGATAAAGCATATTGAGTTTCGTCAGCTCGACAGTGACGGTGCCGCCAGCGCGATTCTGGAAGCCCATCGTTCGCTGGCAGGCGACGCCTCACTGCGTCAGCATTTACTGGACGGCGTTCTGCGCGGTTTAAGCTGCGCGCAGGCAATCGTGGAAAGCGCGAACCATTTCTGCAATGAGTTCGCTCGCGCCAGCAGCAGCTATTTACAGGAACGCGCGCTGGATGTTCGTGACGTTTGCTTCCAGTTACTGCAACACATTTACGGTGAGCAGCGCTTTCCGGCGCCGGGCCAGTTGACGCGGCCATCTATCTGTATGGCGGAAGAGTTGACGCCAAGCCAGTTCCTCGAACTGGATAAAACCTTTCTCAAAGGTCTGCTGTTAAAAAGCGGCGGCACCACTTCGCACACAGTGATTCTCGCCCGCTCATTCAACATTCCCACCCTGGTTGGCGTGGAGATTAAGGCCTTAACACCGTGGCGTCAGCAGACGGTTTATATTGACGGCAACGCAGGCGCGATTGTCGTTGCGCCTGACGAGCCTGTCACTCGTTACTATCAGCAGGAAGCCCGCGTGCAAGACGCCCTGCGCGAACAGCAGCGCATCTGGCTGACCCAGGAAGCGCGCACCGCTGACGGCATCCGCATGGAGGTCGCCGCCAACATCGCGCACTCCGTCGAGGCGCAAGCGGCCTTTAGTAACGGCGCGGAAGCGGTTGGCCTGTTCCGCACAGAAATGCTGTATATGGACCGCGCCTGCGCGCCGGACGAAAACGAGCTGTACAATATTTTTTGCCAGGCGCTGGAGTCCGCAAAGGGACGCAGCATTATTGTGCGCACAATGGATATAGGCGGCGATAAGCCCGTTGATTATCTGAATATTCCTGCCGAAGCCAACCCATTCCTCGGCTATCGCGCCGTCCGTATTTATGAAGAGTACGCTTCTCTGTTTACCACCCAGCTACGCTCGATCCTCCGCGCGTCCGCCCACGGCAACCTGAAAATCATGATCCCGATGATCTCCTCTATGGAAGAGATTCTGTGGGTCAAAGAGAAGCTGGCGGAAGCCAAACAGCAGCTGCGTAATGAACACATCCCGTTCGATGAGAAGATCCCACTCGGCATTATGCTGGAAGTGCCGTCGGTGATGTTCATCATCGATCAATGCTGTGAAGAGATTGATTTCTTTAGTATTGGTAGTAACGATCTAACACAATACCTGCTGGCGGTAGACCGTGATAACGCCAAAGTCACTCGTCACTACAACAGCCTGAATCCCGCCTTCCTGCGCGCGTTGGATTTCGCGGTGCAGGCGGTACATCGTCAGGGCAAATGGATTGGTCTGTGCGGCGAACTGGGGGCCAAAGGTTCGGTTCTGCCATTGCTGGTAGGTCTGGGGCTGGACGAGATCAGCATGGGCGCGCCGTCGATTCCCGCCGCCAAAGCGCGGATGGCACAACTCGACAGCCGAGCCTGCCGCCAGTTGCTGAATCAGGCGATGGCCTGCCGCACCTCGCTGGAGGTGGAGCATCTGCTGGCGCAGTTCCGCATGTCGCAGCAGGATGCCCCGCTGGTTACCGCCCAATGCATAACGCTTGATAGCGACTGGCGCAGCAAAGAGGAGGTGATTAAAGGCATGACCGACAATCTGCTGCTGGCGGGCCGCTGCCGCTACCCGCGCAAACTGGAAGCCGATCTATGGGCGCGCGAGGCGGTATTCTCCACCGGGCTGGGCTTTAGCTTTGCCATTCCGCACAGCAAATCGGAACATATCGAACAGTCCACCATCAGCGTGGCGCGCCTGAACGCGCCGGTACGCTGGGGAGATGACGAGGCGCAGTTCATCATTATGCTGACGCTTAACAAACACGCCGCGGGCGACCAGCATATGCGTATTTTCTCGCGCCTGGCCCGCCGCATCATGCACGAAGAATTCCGCAACACGCTGGTTAACGCCGCTTCCGCCGACGCTATCGCCAGCCTGCTGCAACATGAACTTGAACTGTAAAGGAAAGACTATGGAACTCTATCTGGATACCGCTAACGTGGCGGAAGTTGAACGTCTGGCGCGCATTTTCCCGATTGCCGGCGTCACCACCAATCCAAGCATTGTGGCAGCCAGCAAAGAACCTATCTGGGATGTGCTGCCCAGGCTGCAAAACGCCATCGGCGAAGAAGGCACTTTATTTGCGCAGACCATGAGCCGCGACGCAAAAGGGATGGTGGAAGAAGCCAAACGGCTGAATAACGCCATCCCCGGCATTGTGGTTAAAATTCCGGTGACCGCCGAAGGTCTTGCAGCGATTAAATTGCTGAAAAAAGAAGGCATCGTGACGCTGGGCACCGCCGTCTACAGCGCATCGCAGGGCCTGCTGGCGGCGCTGGCGGGCGCAAAATATGTCGCTCCCTACGTCAACCGCGTTGATGCGCAGGGCGGCGATGGCATTCGTATGGTTCAGGAGCTGCAAACGCTACTGGAACATCACGCGCCCGACAGCATGGTACTGGCGGCCAGTTTTAAAACGCCGCGGCAGGCGCTGGATTGCTTACTGGCAGGTTGCCAGGCGATTACCCTTCCTTTAGATGTAGCGCAACAAATGCTCAATACGCCTGCGGTAGAGTCAGCAATAGAGAAGTTTGAGCAAGACTGGAAAAACGCTTTTGGTAATCTGAACCTGTAGGGGAGAAATGTATGGATCGCATTATTCAGTCACCAGGTAAGTATATTCAGGGTGCAAACGTCATCGCGCGTCTTGGCGATTATTTAAAACCAATGGCGAACAACTGGCTGGTTGTGGGCGATAAATTCGTGCTGGGATTTGCCGAAGAGACGCTGCGCAAAAGCCTGACGGATGCCGGTTTGTCAGTAGAAATCGCCCCGTTTGGAGGCGAATGTTCGCAAAATGAGATCGACAGGCTGCGCGCCGTCGCCGAGAAAAGTCAGTGTGGTGCCGTACTGGGTATCGGCGGCGGTAAAACGCTGGATACCGCCAAAGCGCTGGCGCACTTTATGAACGTCCCGGTCGCTATCGCGCCGACCATCGCCTCTACCGACGCACCGTGCAGCGCGCTCTCGGTTATTTATACGGATGCCGGTGAGTTTGACCGTTATCTGCTGCTGCCGCATAACCCGAATATGGTCATTGTCGATACGCAGATAGTGGCGGGCGCGCCGGCGCGTCTGCTGGCAGCCGGTATCGGCGATGCGCTGGCGACCTGGTTTGAAGCGCGCGCCTGCTCACGCAGCGGCGCCACCACAATGGCGGGCGGTAAGTGTACACAGGCCGCGCTGGCGCTGGCGGAGCTATGCTATAACACGCTGATCGAAGAAGGCGAAAAAGCCATGTTGGCCGCCGAACAGCACGTCGTCACGCCAGCGCTGGAACGCGTCATCGAAGCCAACACCTACCTGAGCGGGGTCGGTTTTGAAAGCGGCGGTCTGGCCGCAGCACACGCGATTCATAACGGTTTAACGGCGATTCCGGATGCGCACCACTATTATCACGGTGAGAAGGTCGCTTTCGGTACGCTGACGCAACTGGTGCTGGAAAACGCGCCGGTCGAAGAGATCGAAACCGTTGCGGCGCTGTGCCATTCCGTTGGTCTGCCGATTACGCTGGCGCAACTGGATATTAAACAGGATATCCCGGCAAAAATGCGCACCGTCGCGGAAGCCTCCTGCGCAGAAGGTGAAACTATTCATAACATGCCTGGCGGCGCAACGCCGGATGAAGTGTACGCCGCGCTGCTGGTCGCCGACCAGTACGGTCAACGCTTCTTGCAGGAATGGGAATAAGGTCGGCTTGCAATGAAAAATCCCCGCAATTGCGCGGGGATTTTTTTGCCCGGTGGGCATATGAGACGGTAGGCCGGATAAGCGTTAGCGTCATCCGGCATAAGATTTACAACAGATCGAAACGGTCCAGGTTCATCACTTTCACCCATGCCGCGACGAAGTCCTTCACAAACTTCTCGTGCGCATCGCTACACGCGTAAACTTCCGCCAGCGCGCGCAGTACGGAGTTGGAACCAAACACCAGATCGGCGCGGGTCGCCGTGTATTTTACCTCGCCAGTCAGACGATCCCGGCCTTCGAACAGCTCATTAGATTCGTCGGTCGGTTTCCACTCGTAACGCATATCCAGCAGATTAGCGAAGAAGTCTGTACTGAGCACGCCCGGTCTGTCGGTAAAGACACCGTTCTGGCTGCCGTCAAAGTTGGTTCCCAGCACACGCATCCCGCCAACCAGTACCGTCATTTCCGGCGCGGTCAACGTTAACTGCTGCGCTTTATCAATCAACAGCGATTCGGTCGTCGACACATCCAGACGCGCACGATAGTTACGGAATCCATCGGCAATCGGTTCAAGCAGCGAGAACATCTCGATGTCGGTCTGATCCTGACGCGCATCCACCCGGCCCGGCGCAAAAGGTACGCTGATGCTGACACCCGCAGCAGCGGCCGCCTGCTCGATACCGACCACGCCCGCCAGCACAATAATATCGGCCAGCGAAGCTTTATTCGTCGTTTTCTGGATCTCTTCTAATACCGGCAGAACGCGAGCCGCAACGGCGTTGACCTCCCAGTCGCGCTGAGGCGCTAATGCCAGACGCGCGCCGTTAGCGCCGCCACGCTTATCGCCGCCGCGGAAAGTAGACGCAGATGCCCAGGCAACCGAAACCATCTCGCTAATAGAAAGCCCGGATGCAGCGATCGCCGCTTTCAGGTTGATAATGTCTTCCTGCGTTGGCTGATAGAGCGGTTGCGGCAACGGGTCCTGCCAGATCAGATCTTCTTTCGGCACTTCCGGTCCGATGTAACGCGCTTTTGGTCCCATATCTCTGTGCGTCAGTTTGAACCAGGCACGAGCAAAGGCTTCATTAAAGGCCTGCGGATCGTTAAGGAAACGACGGGAAATCTTCTCGAACTCCGGATCAAAACGCAGCGTCAGGTCGGTGACCAGCATAGTTGGCTTACGTTTTTTCGACGGATCGAACGGGTCCGGGATGATGTCCGGCGCGTCTACCGCTTCAAACTGGATAGCGCCAGCCGGACTACGGGTTTGTACCCACTCATATTTGAACAGGTTCTCGAAGAAATAGTTGCTCCACTGGGTCGGCGTCTGCGTCCAGACCACTTCCAGCCCAGAGGTGATAGCATCCGCGCCAACGCCGCTACCATAGCTGCTGGCCCAACCTAAGCCCTGCGCTTCAATCGGCGCGGCTTCCGGATCGGCCCCTACATGGGATGCCGCTGCCGCGCCGTGGGTTTTACCGAGGGTATGCCCGCCAGCGATCAACGCCACGGTCTCTTCGTCGTTCATCCCCATATTGCCAAAGGTAGCGCGAATAGCGGCGGCGGCAGAAAGTGGTTCGCCGCTGTGATCCGGCCCTTCCGGGTTAACGTAGATAAGGCCCATCTCGGTCGCGCCCAGCGGCGCTTTTGCCAGCGCTTCAGGGTGTCGGTGAGTCAACCAGGCTTTTTCATCGCCCCAGTTCACATCCAGATCCGGTTCCCAGACATCTTCACGCCCGGCGCCAAAACCGAAGGTACGGAAGCCGGAGTTTTCCAGCGCCACGTTACCCGCCAGAATAAACAGGTCAGCCCAGGAAATTTTCTGGCCATATTTCTGCTTAATCGGCCACAACAAACGACGCGCCTTATCCAGGCTGACGTTATCCGGCCAGGAGTTAAGCGGCGCAAAACGCTGTTGACCACGACCCGCGCCGCCACGACCATCAATAGAACGGTAGGTGCCAGCGCCATGCCAGGCCATACGAATAAACAAACCGACATAGCTGCCCCAGTCGGCGGGCCACCACGGTTGTGAATCGGTCAGCAGCGCCTTGAGATCCCCTTTCAGGGCGGAGTAGTCTAACTTGCTAAACTCTTTGCGGTAGTCAAAGTCTTCACCCAGCGGGTTAGAACGGTTGGAATGTTGATTCAAAAGATCCACACGAAGCTGGTTCGGCCACCAGTCGCGGCTGGCTGTCCCTGCGCCTGCGCTTCGGTCATGCCCCCCCTGATGGAAAGGACATTTTCCAGTGGATAACGTGTTATGGGTATCGTCGGTCGTGCTCATATCTCAGCTCCCTTTTGAAGTGTTACCGTTACGATATACACCAGGAGCAAATAGATATAGTTGAATTAATCCACAGATTCGATAGCTAATACCTTTTATATTTTTAGTTACAGAGATGTAGATCAATATGAGGTGTAATAAAGCTCCCGGCAGGGAGCTGGAGATTATAAACCGGGTCTTACGCCCAGCGTGTGGCAAATGGCATAACTCATTTCCGCACGATTCAACGTGTAGAAGTGGAAATCCTTCACTCCTTCGCGGCTTAAAATTTTCACCATGTCCATCGCAATGTTAGCGCCCACCAGCTTGCGGGTTTCTGCGTCATCATCCAGCCCCTCAAACATCAGTGACATCCAGGACGGAATGCGGACATTGGTCATATCGGCAAATTTTTTCGCCTGTTTAAAGTTAGACACCGGTAAAATGCCGGGAATAATTTCTACGTCGATACCGGCGGAAACACAGCGGTCGCGAAAACGCAGGTAGCTTTCCACATCGAAGAAAAATTGGGTTATCGCGCGGTTAGCGCCAGCATCCACTTTACGCTTCAGATTAAGCAGATCGGCCTGCGCGCTTTTCGCTTCCGGATGTACCTCCGGATAGGCCGCTACTGAAATATCGAAATCGGCCACCTCTTTGAGCAAACCAACCAGATCGGCGGCGTACATCTCCGGCTTACCGCTGCCCGGCGGCAAATCGCCGCGCAAAGCGACAATGTGGCGGATACCGTTATTCCAGTAGTCGCGGGCGATGGTACGCAGCTCATCGCGCGTGGCGTCAATACAGGTAAGGTGCGGCGCGGCCTCAAGCCCAGTACGCTCTTTAATGCCTTTAATAACGCTATGAGTGCGGTCACGTTCCCCGGAGTTGGCGCCATACGTTACCGAAACAAACTTCGGTTTCAGACTGCTCAGGCGATCGATGGAGTTCCACAGGGTTTGCTCCATTTCACTGGTGCGCGGCGGGAAAAATTCAAACGAAACGTTAATCTGACCCTGTACTTCCGCCAGGCTCTGATTCAGGGCTTCCCGCTGGTTGGCGTGAAAAAAGCTCATACCTTACCTCATCAATCGCATGTTATTATTTGTTGTGTTGTAAACATCTATCCGTTTAGACGTCCAGATGTAAAAATGACGGAAAAGCAGAAGGACGTCAACTGAAAAATCACGCCAAAGAATGAGGAATATTCAGCAAAGTTGAATTTTCTTCATGTCACGCCGCGACACTGAACGCGCCGCGGCAGGGGAAATTACTTCTTCACATCCGCAACGCGCATCCCTTTGAGCTGCTCATCCGTGATGGTGTTGCCCGCCTTGAAGTAATCGACTATCGCATTCGACACATAGTAGCCGCCGGAGGTATTCCGCGCCTGGCCTTCCGTGAACGCCGCAAAACCATCGCCGCCGTCGGCAAGGAAGCTGTTGGTGGCAATGTGATAAACCGTAGCATCGTCAATCGACTTGCCATTGAGCGTCAGCACGGTAACCCGCTGACCGATAGGTTTGCTGCTGTCATACTTCATCTCCAGCCCTTTAGACACCTGCAATACGCCGTTGCTTAATCCGGCGCCATGCTCCATCAGGCTGCGCAATTGTTTACCGGTTAAATCCATCGTGACCAGTTCATTAGGGAACGGGAAGGTACTGATTACCGCCCCCATCGTCACCGCGCCAGCCGGGATTTCGTTGCGGATACCGCCAGAGTTAGTAAGCGCTAACTGGGTGTCTTTCCCCGCCGTAAAAAGCAGCGCATCCGCCGCCAGATTCCCCAGCGACGACGATTCGCCATACGCGCGGGTCAACTCAACCGGCGACTGCGCCACCGTCTGCTGCACGACTTTATCGAGCTTTTTGTTCCAGCCGTCGATCACCTGTTTCGTTTGCGGATCGGGCTTCCACTCATCAGCAAAAATGGTCTTCAGCTCGAAGTTCTTCACCGTAAACTGATGCGGCTTTTCCTGGTAGTCCAGCACCAGTTTGCCGACATCAATGCCGCCGCTGTCCGTTGAGAGGATCAGCGTATTGCCGACTTTAATCGGTTCCGGCGTACCGACATGCGCGTGGCCGGTAATCAAAATATCCAGCCCTTTTACCTGACTTGCGGTCTGAATATCTTTATCCAGCGCGCGTCGCACATCGGTATTCCCCATGCTGGACTGGCGGGCCGGGGTGCCTTCGTGAATCAGCGCGACGGTCAGATCGACTTTACCTTTAAGTTCATCAATGTAACGTTGCAGCCACTTAATTTCATCGCGTGCCTCAATGCCTACGCGCGTCGCGGCGGAAACCGTATCATTAAAAGCAAAGACACCGTGTAAGCCGATTACGCCAATCTTGACGCCATCTTTTTCAACAATGGTGTACGGCTTATCCCAGAAGGATTTACTGCTGTCCTCATAAAAAATATTGCCCTGCACGATAGGGAATTTTGCCCGGCTCAGTTGCAACAATGTATTGTCCCAACCATGATCGAACTCATGATTACCGATAGTGGCAGCGTCATACTGCATGGTATTCAAAATATCGATAATCGCTTTACCCTTCGTCAGGCTGCTGATATAGGGTCCGGTAAAGTAATCTCCGGCATCAAAAAACCACGTCGCCTTATTTTTGGCTTTTTCCTGCTTCACAAGCGTAGTGATATTGGCCCAGCCGCCAATATCGCGTTTACCGTCAGCAATCCACGGCACTTTATAAGGCTCTACGTGAGCATGAAGATCGTTGGTGTAAATAATGGTGACATCTTTGGCGCAGGCCCAGAACGGCAGCGTGAACAAAATACCGGCAGCAAGCAGTTTTACTTTCATAAATAAGTCCCTTTCAGTCATATAAAGATTCGCTACGTTACGTTCTGAAAGGTTTTTTTATGTGAGAGTCCTCACATCCGCCTACCGTTTTATGAAGGCAGAATCAACGACCTGCCAAAATCGTTGGTAAAATGTATGCCGCCTCTGTTCACCATTAATGCCTGCAAAAGCGCTGGTTGTCGCAATCTTGGGCTGCCTGACTCGCCGGATTATGTGTGGCCGGACTATCGCCTGGGTTATCCGGCATTGCATTGTCGAGCCTGCGGCAGTTATCCGCCGCTCTTCAACGAGGGGGAATTTCGCCGCTGGGCGTCTGCTTATATCGCGCAATATGCCAAAGAGCATGGTCACTTTTGTCCCGACTGCTATCAAAAAACATGGATTCGCTATGGACGTAATCCCGGCGGAACGCAGCGACTTCAGTGCCAGTACTGTAAAAAGGTCTGGACGCCAAAACAGCACGCGCTGAATGTCGCCGAAACGCCGGAACAGATTTGCAGTATTCCGCTGCTCGTACCGTTTCAGGGAGCGAATGCCTTCCAACAATTGTACTTTTTATTCAGTTTTGACGCTGTTCGCGGCAATGTTCTTCACCTTTCCAGCAATTTCACGTTACTTTCTGCCGGAAAGAGTTTGCATTACCACTGGAAAGGAATTGCGCCGCCCGAGGGTGAGAATGGCGATATTATTCACCGTATCGCCATTAAAGAACGGCAATTTTTACAGCGCAGCCAGTTCGATGAGATTCAGTATGGCCCGGCGGCGCTTAAACGTAACGCGCAAGGAACAATACTTCGCCCGGTCATTACGGCGCATGGTCATTTTCGGGTGCTGAAAAACCGCTTTCCTGATGTCGCGACACACATCATTGCCCATGAGTGTTTTTTGCGCGGCGCGGTCATTACGGCATGGGCGGAGCGGTTTCGCCAGCGTCTCTCCTCGCTGTGGTTCGCTGAGGAAGAGATAAACGATGACGATTGCCGCGCAGAGTGGCAACTGTTAGGCAAAACATGGCAGGGATGGTGGCAAAATCAGTGGCAACTCTGGGGGCAAGGTCACAACCGCAAAATGGTCTGTTCGTTAACCGGTTCCCACTTAGAACAAGGTGTCGCCGTTAATCTGGCGGCCAGTCGCCGCTTTGTTACCTGGCTATGGCAACAACCTGAATTCCAGCAAAGCGCCCACTATTCCGCCAAACGCGTCACGCAAATTCTGTATTTGCTGACGGAAAAATATAACTCACAATGGAATCACATTTAACCCAATGATGTAATGCCACGCATAAAAAATCACAGATTATCATTCAGAAGGCGCTATAGATTTAATCACCTCACATCCTGCTTTTATACGCTGAAAAAGAATAGAACTATTTGATAAAATGGCCCTTCGTTTTAAGTTAAAATCGGCTATAAACGTTGTTCACATAATAAATATTTATTATCGATTTGAATAGATCTATACATTCTTATTTTCTATGGAAAACAAGGGATAAATATGGAAATTACTTTACCGTCAATGTCAGATAAAAAATGGACCTGCGCCGATCTCCTGAGTAGCTATCGATTCTGGGGGATCACTTTTTTCTTTTTGGTGCTCTCTTTTATCAGTTCGCTGGGATCGTCGTATGGTGTTTATTTTTGGAGTAAATCACTGTCTATTCCAGCCGATCGTATTGGTGTTATTCTCGTTTGCATAAATGGCCCATCTGACGTAGTCAGGCTTATCATAGCACAGCAATATTGTGTCTGACGCTTAGCGGCGAAATCCGAACATTGCTGGCGAATGCAAACGAAAATACGGGGATACAGAGCGGCTGGGCGCTATTTTGGGCCTTGCTGTTCCCCCCTGTCGGCATAGCCATTATTCAGGCGAAGATGAATCGATTTATCGTCGCCAATGCAGAAAACGCATCTGACGAAGAATAAACAGATACCCCGGTTTGCCCGCTGCCGGATCTGGCGAAGCCGCTATCCGGCAGGCAGGCGTATTACAATAGCTGCGCCAGGCGGTTGATGTCAGACTGAATCGCCCCGGCGGTCACATCGCGACCCGCGCCCGGCCCACGGATCACCAACGGGTTATCGCGATACCAGCGGCTTTCAATAGCAAAGACATTATCGCACGGCAGCAGCGCCGCCAGCGGATGCTCCGGACGCACCGCTTCAACGCCGACGCGCGCTTTGCCATTGGCGTCGAAACGCGCCACGTAACGCAACACCAGCCCCAGTTCGCGGGCTGCCTCCAGACGCTGCACCATCTGTTCATTCAGCGCGTCGCCGTTTTCGAAAAAGTGATCGATAGACCCTTCTTCACAGTGCGCCGGCACCAACGATTCTACACGCACCTGATCCGGCTCGATGTCGTATCCCGCCTCGCGCGCCAGAATCACCAGCTTACGCATGACATCTTTTCCGGAAAGATCGACGCGCGGATCGGGTTCGGTCAGCCCCTGCTGCCAGGCCTGATCCACCAGATCGGTAAACGGCACCGTGCCGTCAAATTGCAGGAACAGCCAGGATAGCGTCCCGGAGAAGATCCCGCTGATCGAGAGAATCGTATCGCCACTGTCAATCAGATCCCGCACCGTGTGGTTGATCGGCAATCCCGCGCCCACGGTGGCGTTATACAGCCAGTAACGCCCGGTTTTTTCAAACGCGTCATGAATCTGGCGATACTTATCGCTGGCGCTTGCGCCCGCCAGTTTATTAGCGCTAATCACATGAAAACCGTGGCTGGCGAAATCAAGGTACTGATCGGCCAGTTGCTCGCTTGCTGTCACATCCAGCACCACTAAATCATCATACGGATGCGCACGCATCCACAGGAATAGCGACTCTTCGTCCTGCTCAACGGCTTCATCATCAAAGAATGCCAGCGCGCGGCTGGCGTCCAGCCCTTCATAATTCAGCAGGCTACGGCGGCTATCTACCACGCCCGCCAGCACAAATTCAAAACCAGTACGCGCGGAAAGCGTGCTTTGTTCACGGGCAAACAGTTCCAGCCAACGGGAACCGATGTTCCCCTTACCGAACAGCATCAGGCCGATGCGTTTTTCGGCGCGGAAAACCGACTGATGCAGCCCCTGAATCAGGCTCTCAGTCGGGCCGGTACGCAGCACCGCCACCAGACTGATGCCCTCCTCCGACTGCCAGGTAAATTCCACTGGCTGACCTTTAAGCTGCTGCCAGAAGCGATGGCAGTGTAGCGGATTGCGAGTGACGCCCGCACCGACCATCGCCACCAGCGCCAGCCCCTGCCGCAGGCGCAATTCCCCCGGCAGCCCGACATCGTCGAGGAGTTTCAGTACGCTACCCGCTACCTCGGCGGTATAGCAGAACTGCAATAGCTGGCGATCGCGATGCACGCCCACCGCCAACGGACGCGCCTGCGCCCGTTTTAAAATGTGGTCGAGCTCTTTATGCGCCAGCCTGAAATCCTGGCTGGCGGGCACCTGAAACTCAATCAGACAGATATCATCGTGACTGGTCACGATACGCGCGCCCGTCCCGGAAGCCAGCACACGTTCAATTCGGGTTGAACCTTGATCCGGCGTGTAGCTACAGCGCAACTGCAAATCGATATCGCTGCCGGACACTGGCTGTAGCGTGCGGGCGTGCAGAACAGGCGCCGCCAGACGCGCCAGCTCGCTGGCTTCGTCCAAACGCAGCAACGGCAGCAGGCAGGCATCTTTCACTTTGCGCGGGTCGGCACTATAAACGCCCGCGACATCGCTCCAGATGGTCACGCGGGAAACGCCCGCCAGCGCGCCGATTTGCGTGGCGGAATAGTCGGAACCGTTCCGGCCTAACAGGACCGTTTCGCCGTCATGATTGCGGCTGATAAAGCCGGTCACGACCAGACGTTTGCCAGGATGCTGCGCCAGTAGCTGTTGCAATAAAGGATAAGATAGCCCTTCATCAACCTGCGGCTGTGCGGCGCGTTCGGCGCGTAAAAATGCGCGCGCGTCCAGCCAGGCGGCATCCAGCCCCTGCTGATTCAGGACGGCGGACATCAATCTCGCCGACCAAATTTCGCCGTGTCCGACAATCTCGGCATAGACGGCATCCGTTATGCCGCCGTCGAGCAAGGCGGCAAGACGTTCCAGATCGCTAATAAAAGCGCTGGTTAAATCATCTGCCGCGTCGGCGGGAAGCAGACCGCTAATCAGATCGCACTGGTAGCGGCGTAACGTCTGTAATACCTGATGCGCAGAAAGGCGATCGGTCTGGCTTAACTTGAGCCAGCTAATCAACTGGTTGGTGGTACTGCCTGCGGCGGACACTACCATCATATCGTCAGGCTGCGAATACTCCGCCATAATGCCTGCGACACGCAGGTAACACTTCACATCCGCCAGACTACTGCCGCCAAATTTATGCAGTTGACGACCTTTCGCCCCTGCCTGCGCAATCACACTCATGTTTACCCCTTGTTTGCAGCCCGGAAGCCATTTTCCAGGTCGGCAATTAAATCTTCGCCATCTTCAATACCGGTGGAGATACGCAGTAGCGTTTCGGAGATCCCGGCGGCGGCACGCGCCTGCGGCGACATACCGGCATGCGTCATGGTGGCGGCGTGAGAGATCAAACTTTCCACTCCCCCTAAAGATTCCGCCAGCGTAAACAGCGACAGCCCGCCCAGAAAACGACGCAGCGTCTCCTCATCCCCATCCAGTTCAAAACTCAACATTGCGCCAAAGCCTTTTTGCTGACGCGCGGCAATCTCATGTCCCTGATTATCCGGCAGCGACGGATGATACAGTTTTTTCACCAACGGCTGGGTTTGCAGATATTTCACAATCGCCTGCGCGTTGCGCTGCGCCAGCTCCATACGCGGCACCAGAGTTCGCAAACCGCGCAGCAGCAGATAGCTATCAAACGCCCCGCCAGTGACGCCAATATTATTCGCCCACCACGCCAGTTCAGTGACCATTTCCGGATCTTTAGCAATCACCACGCCGGCCACGACATCCGAATGACCGTTGAGATATTTCGTGCATGAATGCAACACCAGATCGGCACCCAACGCCAGCGGATTTTGCAGCGCCGGGCTTAAAAACGTGTTATCAACGACGCTCACTGCGCCCGCCTCGCGCGCCAGCCGACAGATTTTCGCAATATCCACCACGCGTAACAATGGATTACTTGGACTTTCTACCAGTACCAGCTTCGGTTTTTCTTCCAGCGCCGCCTGTAAGGCGCGTTCATCGCCCTGATCGACAAATCGCACACGATAACAGCCGCGTGTCGCCAGACTGTCAAACAGACGATAACTGCCGCCGTAGCAATCATGCGGCGCGACCAGCAGATCGCCCGGCTTGAGGAAAACGGTGGTGACCAGATGAATCGCCGACATGCCGGTATTCGTCAATACCGCGCCCGCGCCGCCTTCCAGTTCCGCTAATGCGCGCTGAACCACATCACGCGTGGGATTACCGCGGCGGGAATAATCATGCGCGCGCGGCTCATTGAAACCGGTAAAGTTATAGGTACTGGAGAGATGGATTGGCGGCACAACGCAGCCGTATTGCTCGTCGTCGTTTAATCCGCTACGCACTGCGATAGTGGCCTGTTTACGCGTCATATGAAGATATTCCTGGCTGAGTCGGTGAAAGTCAGGCCACAGATTAACCACTACCACAATAGACGTCAATACATCTGGACATCTAAACTTCTTTGCGTATAGATTGAGCAAACCGCAAATAGCCGTTAAAATTATATGCATTAGCGCACATCTGCGACCGCTAACTTCGTGTCAGGGCCGCGCCACTACGGTAAACTACGCGCGATTATGGTCCGGGCTCAGGTTCAGACCTCAATATTAATGACGAAGAGGATTAAGTATCTCATGGCTGAATGGAGCGGCGAATATATCAGCCCATACGCTGAGCACGGTAAGAAGAGTGAGCAAGTCAAAAAAATTACGGTTTCCATTCCTCTGAAGGTGTTAAAAATCCTCACCGATGAACGTACGCGTCGTCAGGTGAACAACCTGCGCCACGCCACCAACAGCGAGCTGTTGTGTGAAGCATTTCTGCACGCCTTTACCGGGCAACCCTTGCCGGATGATGCCGATCTGCGAAAAGAGCGCAGCGATGAAATCCCGGAAGCGGCAAAAGAGATCATGCGTGAGATGGGGATTGACCCGGAAACGTGGGAATACTGATAGCAAAGCATGCGGTCAGAACGCCTCTGGCCGCGCTTTTTTAACGATTCCCCCTGTACGCGGCTATCTCCGACATTTTTCTAAATGTTCATCTTCCCGAATAGCCCTCGATAGATAAATTTGTCAGACATGATAAGTTTCTCTTCGTTACTTTCCTGAAAAAAAATTCCCGACATGCCATAACCGATATAATTTTATTATATTTAAACTTCCAATCTTTATTTAAAGTTTCACGTAGCAAAGCGCACATGAATAATAATACACCACCATATATTTACTGAACAAATAGTATAACGATGAGTATTGTTAAAAAGACCATGAATACCTCATATTTGTGACCAGCATCATTATTCCCCTCCGCGGATTGTTTTACTTTTTTAAATGTTTTTTCATCTCCAACAAATAAGAAAGTTAATATACATTCAACTTATCGATAATATCGAATGGGGAAATAAACATGTTATTTACAAGGAAAGTCTTACCTGTATTATGTTGCCTGTGTTTGAGCGGCAGCGTTTTAGCCTCAGGCGTTTTAGACCCAAACAGGCCAATGGTCGCATCAGCAGATGTCATTCCAGTACATGAAGGGCCATTAGGTATGGTCGATGTCGCTCCCTACGGCGGCGTTTTCCCATTAACAGCAATCATTAATAAAGCCAATCATAATGTACAGGACGTGAAGGTTACCGTTTTAGGGAAAGGGGAAAAAGGCATCCCGATCAGTTATGATGTCGGCCCGCAGGCTATAAATACCCATGACGGCATACCTGTATTTGGCTTGTATCCAGATTATGTCAATAAGGTTAAAGTTGACTGGACTGAAGAAGGTAAAAAACAAACTTATACGTGGTCCATTTACGCCGCACCGGTATCATTGCCCTCTACTACCGGGCAAACTGCCGTTCTTCCTACGGTAGAACCGGTTAAAGTCGATAGCTCGCTTAAAAATCGCTTATATCTTTTTAACCATATAACAGGGATGCCAAGAGCCGGCCACATTATGCATGTCGCAGGCGGCGCGGCGAACTGGGATTATACCGGTATCAACTGGATTAGCGATACGAATGGCGACGTTCGCGGCTATATGAATATTGATAAATTCCGTAACCAGGATGATATAACGCGCTTTGGTTCCATGATGAGCTTCCATCAGGTTAACGATGGCAATCTTATTTTTGTTCAGGGTCAACGTTACTTTAAATATGATTTCTTAGGCCGCGTTATTTCCGATAAACGACTGCCAAAAGGATTTATTGATTTTTCGCACGCCATTACCGAAACGCCGAAAGGCACCTACCTGCTGCGTGTCGCAAAAGAAAATTATCCATTAAATGGTAAATACACCATCAATACTGTGCGTGATCATATTCTTGAAGTTGACCAGAACGGCGATACCGTCGATTACTGGGATCTGCCAAAAATCCTCGACCCCTATCGTGACGACGTTATTCTGGCGATGGATCAGGGAGCGGTATGTTTGAGCGTCGATGCCGAACATTCCGGTCAGGTCATGACCAAAGAGCAGCTTGCAAAACAACCCTTCGGCGATATCGCGGGCTCCGGCCCGGGCCGCAACTGGGCGCATGTCAACTCCGTCAGCTACGATCCTCGCGACGACAGCATTATCATTAGCTCGCGCCACCAGTCTGCCATCATCAAAATTGGTCGCGATAAAAAAGTGAAATGGATACTTTCCGATCCATCCGGCTGGAAAGGCGAACTGGCGAAAAAAGTGCTGAAACCCGTAGACAGCAACGGTAAACCGCTGACCTGCGAAGCGCACCACTGCGACGGTGGATTTGACTGGACATGGACACAACATACCGGTTGGTTAGTGCCATCCAAAAGCACCGGAGGTAAAACCGTCGTGACCGCCTTTGATAACGGCGATGCGCGCGGCATGGAACAACCGGCCATGCCGTCAATGAAATATTCCCGCGGCGTGGAATATCAGATTGACGAAAAAAATATGACGGTTTCCCAAATGTGGGAATATGGTAAAGAGCGCGGTTTTGACTGGTACAGCGCCATTACTTCCGTCACGGAATATCGCCCGGAAACCAAAACGATGTTCATGTACTCGGCTACAGCGGGAATGAGCGGTACAAAACCGATCGTTTCCGTTCTGGATGAAGTCAAAGACGGTACTCAGGATGTGATGCTGGAGCTAAAAGTACACAGTAACCGTGCCGGTATGCTGGGTTATCGGGCGCTGATTATCGATCCAGAGCAGATGTTTAAAAAATAAAGCGAGATAGTAAAAGTAAAACAGGCGGAAGCTAACTTCCGCCTGAATGGTTAAAACGTATTGTAGTTATGACATTCGCCTTATTGCCCTCGAAGAGGAATGCAAAAATATCAATGAATTACCAATCCGGCACCGACCCGATAAACGCAGCGTCATTAGACAAACGCCACAACATACCGCGCCTTTGCTGGTGATATGTCATGAAAAATCTCTTTATCGCCTGGTTAAGTTTATTGCTATATGGCTGCACAACCTTTCCACAAGCCGTAAAACCTACGACAGGCGGACATCCCTCCCCGACGGAAATCTATATCGTCAGTCATGGCTGGCACACGGGAATTATTGCGCCGGCCCATGATGTTAATACCGTTCTGCCACAGCTTAAAAAACGGTTCGCTCAGGAGACGCAGTGGTATGAAATCGGCTGGGGAGATAAGGGCTTTTATCAGTCACAAGAAATAACCACCGCGCTTACGCTCCAGGCCATGTTCTGGTCATCCGGCGCGGTTATGCACATCGTCGCCTTTTCCGGTAAACCAGAACGCTATTTCGCCGGTAGCGAGATAAAATCACTGCTCCTGCACACAAACCAGCGTAACAGTCTGATGCGTTATCTGGGCCGCAGCTTTGCGCGTGACGCAGAGGGTAATCTGATTCCGTTAAAACAAGGAATTTACGGCGATAGCCAGTTTTACGCCGCGAATGGCCGCTACGGCATACTCAATACCTGCAATAAATGGACAGCGAAGGGGCTGGAAAGCGCGGGACTGACTATAAATCCTTCGTTAAAACTCACGGCAGGAAGCGTAATGAAAGCGATTACGGATCACAGAATGTGTCTGAACAAATACTGTTATCCCTAGAAAACAAAAAAAGCGCCCTGCGGCGCTTTTTTTCTGGCGGTAACTTATTTGCTGCCAGGGATGCTGAAGCGCTTGTTGAAGCGCTCAACACGACCACCGGTATCAACAACACGCTGCTTACCAGTGAAGAACGGGTGGCATTTGCCGCACACGTCCAGGTTCAGGTCGTGACCCACGGTAGAGTGGGTTTTGATAACATTACCGCAAGAACAGGTTGCAGTAATTTCTACGTAATTCGGGTGAATACCTTTTTTCATGGGGAACCTCAGTGTAAGGCCGCGTCGCTCTTCCAGCCCTAACGCCAGACACCACGCGAAGTTAATAGTAAAGGGTTTGATGCTCACAACACGCACCAAAGGCGGCGAATCATACAGAATTTGACCACCGTATGCAAACTGATCCGCGCTCCCTTATCGTAATGTGTATACTACCCGACGAAATTTCAAGTCAGGAAGATGCTATGTCCGTCGCGCACGTTGCCTTGCCCGTTCCGCTTCCCCGAACCTTTGATTACCTGCTGCCGGAAGGCGAGGTCGCCAAAGCCGGGTGCCGCGTGCGCGTGCCGTTCGGCAAGCAGCAAGAGCGCGTGGGCATTGTCGTCTCGGTTAGCGACCACAGCGAATTGCCGCTCGATGAATTAAAATCGGTCATTGAAATCCTGGATAACGAGCCCATCTTTTCTCCCTCCATCTGGCGCTTACTCCTCTGGGCGGCGGATTACTACCACCATCCCCTCGGCGACGTTCTGTTTCACGCTCTGCCGGTTTTACTGCGTCAGGGAAAACCAGCCAGCAACGCGCCCCTATGGTATTGGTTCGCCACCGAAGAGGGGCAAGCCGCCGACATCAACAGCCTGAAACGCTCCGCCAAACAACAACAGGCGCTGGCGGCGCTACGGCAAGGAAAGATCTGGCGCTATCAGGTAGCCGAGCTTGATTTTACTGACGCCACGCTGCAAACGCTGCGGCGTAAGGGGCTTTGTGAGCTTGCCAGTGAAACGCCCGCGTTTACCGACTGGCGGGAGCGTTATGCCGTCGCAGGAGAGCGCCTGCGGCTGAATACCGAACAGGCGACAGCAGTCGGCGCGATTCACAGCGCGTCGGACGGTTTCTCCGCCTGGTTGCTGGCAGGCGTAACCGGTTCCGGCAAGACCGAAGTGTATCTGAGCGTGCTGGAAAACGTCCTCGCCCAGGGCAAACAGGCGCTGGTGATGGTGCCGGAAATCGGCCTGACGCCGCAAACGATCGCCCGTTTTCGCGAACGTTTTAACGCGCCGGTGGAAGTGCTGCATTCCGGGCTAAACGACAGCGAGCGTCTTTCGGCATGGCTGAAAGCGAAAAACGGCGAAGCGGCGATTGTCATCGGCACGCGCTCCTCGCTGTTTACGCCGTTTAAAAATCTTGGCGTGATTGTCATCGACGAAGAGCACGACAGCTCTTATAAACAGCAGGAAGGGTGGCGCTACCATGCCCGCGATTTGGCTGTGTATCGCGCCCATAGCGAACAGATCCCGATTATTCTCGGCTCCGCCACCCCAGCCCTGGAAACGCTATGCAACGTGCGGCAGAAAAAATACCGGATGCTGCGTCTGACGCGGCGCGCAGGCAACGCCCGCCCAGCCCTGCAGCATGTACTGGATTTAAAAGGCCAGCGTCTTCAGGCGGGACTGGCGCCCGCCCTTATCGCCCGTATGCGCCAACATCTCCAGGCCGACAATCAGGTAATTTTATTTCTTAACCGCCGGGGATTCGCGCCCGCGCTGCTTTGCCACGACTGCGGCTGGATTGCGGAGTGCCCGCGTTGCGATCACTACTACACGCTGCACCAGGCGCAGCATCATTTACGCTGTCATCACTGCGACAGCCAACGTCCGGTACCGCGTCAGTGCCCCTCCTGCGGCTCCACACATATGCTACCGGTTGGGTTAGGGACGGAACAGCTGGAGCAGGTGCTGGCGCCCTTCTTCCCCGGCGTGCCGATCTCACGAATCGACCGTGATACCACCAGTCGTAAAGGCGCGCTGGAGCAGCATCTGGCGGAAGTTCACCGCGGCGGAGCGCGCATTCTGATAGGCACACAAATGCTGGCGAAAGGCCATCACTTCCCGGACGTCACGCTGGTGGCGTTGCTGGACGTCGATGGCGCGCTTTTTTCCGCAGATTTTCGTTCGGCGGAACGCTTCGCCCAGCTCTACACTCAGGTTTCCGGCCGCGCCGGGCGCGCGGGCAAACAGGGCGAAGTGGTGCTCCAAACGCACCATCCTGAGCATCCCCTGCTGCAAACGTTACTGTATAAAGGCTATGATGCGTTTGCGGAACAGGCGCTGGCGGAACGGCAAACGCTCCAGCTTCCGCCGTGGACCAGCCACGTCATTATTCGCGCAGAGGATCACAACAATCAGCAGGCGCCCGTCTTTCTCCAGCAGTTGCGTAATCTGATTCAGGCCAGCCCGCTATCAGACGATAAGCTGTGGATCTTAGGTCCGGTTCCGGCCCTCGCGCCAAAACGCGGCGGCCGCTATCGCTGGCAAATTTTACTTCAGCATCCTTCACGGATTCGCCTGCAACACATCATCAGCGGCACGCTGGCGTTGATCAATACGCTCCCTGAAGCGCGGAAAGTTAAATGGGTTCTGGACGTCGATCCGATTGAAGGATAGTCCTCACGATGCGAGGCGGATCGTAAAATTAAAGATCCATCACACTTTTTATGAAAATTCTGTAACCGCTTCCACGCACTATCTGATAAAAATGTTTTCGATGAGTGTTACCAGGGATAGATCTGCGCCAGCAGTTCCCAGGCGAGGAGAAAGAGTGAAATCGAACAAGCAGGTTACTGCCGCTACGATGAAGGATGTTGCGTTGAAGGCGAAAGTCTCTACGGCAACCGTATCCCGCGCGTTAATGAACCCCGATAAAGTCTCCCAGTCGACCCGTAGCCGGGTTGAACAGGCCGCGCTTGAAGTGGGTTATTTCCCGCAGTCGATGGGGCGAAATGTAAAACGCAATGAATCCCGTACGATTTTGGTGATTGTCCCGGATATTTGCGATCCCTTCTTCAGTGAAATTATCCGTGGTATCGAAGTGACCGCGGCAGAACAGGGGTATCTGGTGCTGATTGGCGATTGCGCCCATCAAAACCAGAAAGAAAAAACCTTTCTTAATCTCATCATCACCAAACAGATCGACGGCATGGTACTTCTCAGTTCCCGACTGCCCTTTGACGCCAGCGTTGAGGAGCAGCGCAATTTGCCTCCGATGGTGATGTCGAATGAGTTCGCGCCGGAGCTTGAACTGCCGACGGTACATATCGATAACCTCACCGCCGCGTTCAATGCCATGAACTACCTGTTGGATTTGGGCCACAAGCGGATTGGTTGTATTGCGGGGCCGGAAGATATGCCGCTCTGTCACTATCGCTTACAAGGTTACGTACAGGCATTAAGACGCAGTGGCATTGTGGTCGATCCGCATTACATCGCCCGTGGCGACTTTACCTTTGAAGCCGGGGCAAACGCATTAAAGCAGTTGCTTGAGCAACCGTTGCCGCCTACCGCCGTCTTTTGTCATAGCGACGTAATGGCGCTGGGCGCCCTCTCCTGGGCCAAGCGCCAGGGTCTGAAAGTGCCTGACGATCTGTCGATTATCGGCTTTGACAATATCGCGCTGGCCGAGTTTTGCGACCCTCCGTTGACAACCGTGGCGCAGCCGCGTTTTGACATTGGTCGCGAGGCGATGCTGCTGTTGCTCGATCAGATGCAGGGGCAAAATGTGAGCAGCGGCTCGCGTTTAATGGATTGCGAGCTGATTATTCGCGGTTCTACGCGCGCTTTACCCTAAAGTAAATAGCTTTAAGACTCACCTGTCTGGTCAAAGGCCCGCCGCTTCAGTAACATGACGGGCTGACGAACGAATAAATACAGCGAAACGATAGTGGCACAACGAGATTATGTACGTCGCGGCCAACCGGCTCCTTCGCGGCGCAAAAAGAGCACCTCACGGAACTCACGGAAGAAGCAAAGCAACATGCCTGCCGTCTCGCCGGCAATGGTCGCGATTGCGGCAGCCGTCCTTGTGACCTTTATCGGCGGTCTGTACTTCATTACTCACCATAAGAAAGAAGAGTCCGAAACGCTACAAAACCAGAAAGTCACCGGCAATGGGCTTCCGCCAAAACCGGAAGAGCGCTGGCGTTACATCAAAGAGCTGGAAAGTCGCCAGCCGGGCGTGCGTACGCCAACGGAACCGTCCGCCGGCGGCGAAGTCATGAATCCGAATCAGCTCACCAGCGAGCAGCGTCAACTCCTGGAGCAGATGCAGGCGGATATGCGTCAGCAGCCGACGCAACTTAACGAAGTGCCGTGGAACGAGCAGACGCCAGAACAACGCCAGCAAACGCTACAGCGCCAGCGTCAGGCGCAGCAGCAGCAGCAGCAGCAGCAGCAGTGGGCTCAAACGCAGCCTGTTCAGCAACCACGTACGCAGCCGCGGGTAAACGAGCAGCCGCAAACACGCACGGTACAGTCCGCCCCGGCGCAACCTGCGCGCCAAAGTCAGCCGCCGAAGCAGACGGCCTCGCAGCAACCTTATCAGGATTTGCTGCAAACGCCGGCGCATACCAGCGCGGCAGCGCCGAAAGCCGCACCAATTACGCGCGCGCCTGAAGCGCCGAAGGCGACAGCAGAGAAAAAAGATGAGCGTCGCTGGATGGTGCAATGTGGTTCATTCAAAGGCGCCGAGCAGGCAGAAAGCGTCCGCGCTCAGCTGGCGTTTGAAGGCTTTGACTCCAAAATCACCACCAATAACGGCTGGAATCGCGTGGTTATCGGGCCGGTGAAAGGTAAAGAAAATGCCGACAGCACCATTAACCGTCTGAAGATGGCGGGCCATACAAACTGCATTCGACTCGCCACCGGGGGTTGAAACCCTCAAAATCTCCCCCATCTATACTTGCATTATGCCCCGTACGCCGTACGGGGCCGCAATTCAGCATTAGTAACCAAGGGGTCTGCTCGTGACAACAATAGTAAGCGTACGCCGTAACGGCCACGTGGTAATCGCCGGTGATGGTCAGGCCACACTGGGTAACACAGTAATGAAAGGCAACGTGAAGAAAGTCCGCCGCCTCTACAACGACAAGGTCATTGCGGGCTTTGCGGGCGGTACTGCGGATGCATTCACGCTGTTCGAGCTGTTTGAACGTAAACTGGAAATGCATCAGGGGCACCTGGTCAAAGCCGCCGTTGAACTGGCGAAAGACTGGCGTACCGACCGTATGCTACGCAAACTGGAAGCGTTGCTGGCCGTCGCGGATGAAACCGCCTCGCTCATCATCACGGGTAACGGCGATGTCGTGCAACCTGAAAACGATTTAATTGCTATCGGCTCCGGCGGTCCTTATGCCCAGGCTGCCGCTCGCGCTCTGTTAGAAAATACCGAGCTCGGCGCGCGCGAAATTGCTGAAAAGGCGTTGGATATTGCAGGCGATATCTGCATTTACACCAACCATTTCCACACCATTGAAGAATTGACCGCCAAAGCGTAAGGACCTCTCATGTCTGAAATGACCCCACGCGAAATTGTCAGCGAACTGAACAAACACATTATCGGCCAGGATAACGCAAAGCGTTCCGTGGCGATTGCATTGCGTAACCGCTGGCGTCGTATGCAGCTTGATGAAGAGCTGCGCCACGAAGTAACGCCGAAAAATATTCTGATGATTGGCCCGACCGGCGTCGGTAAAACCGAAATCGCCCGTCGTCTGGCAAAACTCGCCAACGCGCCGTTCATTAAAGTCGAAGCCACCAAATTCACCGAAGTGGGCTACGTCGGGAAAGAAGTGGACTCTATCATCCGCGATCTGACCGATGCCGCTGTGAAAATGGTTCGCGTACAGGCTATCGAGAAAAACCGCTATCGTGCGGAGGAGTTGGCGGAAGAGCGTATTCTCGACGTACTGATCCCACCCGCAAAAAATAACTGGGGCCAGGCCGAACAGCAGCAGGAGCCTTCTGCCGCCCGTCAAACGTTCCGCAAAAAACTGCGCGAAGGCCAGCTCGACGATAAAGAGATCGAGATTAACCTCGCCGCCGCGCCGATGGGCGTAGAGATTATGGCGCCTCCGGGCATGGAAGAGATGACCAGCCAGTTGCAGTCTATGTTCCAGAACCTGGGCGGTCAGAAACAGAAACCGCGTAAGCTGAAAATTAAAGACGCGATGAAACTGTTGGTTGAAGAAGAAGCTGCTAAGCTGGTCAACCCGGAAGAGCTGAAACAGGACGCTATCGACGCGGTTGAACAGCACGGCATCGTGTTTATCGATGAAATTGACAAAATTTGTAAGCGTGGCGAAACCTCCGGCCCGGATGTTTCACGCGAAGGCGTACAGCGCGACTTACTGCCGCTGGTAGAAGGCTGCACGGTTTCGACCAAACACGGCATGGTCAAAACGGATCATATTCTGTTTATCGCCTCTGGCGCGTTCCAGGTGGCGAAGCCGTCTGATCTGATCCCGGAACTGCAGGGCCGTCTGCCGATTCGCGTTGAACTTCAGGCGCTGACCACCAGCGATTTCGAACGCATTTTGACCGAGCCAAACGCCTCCGTCACCGTGCAGTATAAAGCGCTGATGGCAACTGAAGGCGTCAATATCGAGTTCACCGATTCCGGTATTAAACGTATTGCCGAAGCCGCCTGGCAGGTTAACGAAACCACCGAAAACATCGGCGCGCGCCGTCTGCATACCGTACTGGAGCGTCTGATGGAAGAGATTTCCTATAACGCCAGCGATCTGCACGGCCAAAACATCACAATTGATGCGGAATATGTGAGCAAACATCTGGATGCGCTGGTCGCAGATGAAGATCTAAGCCGTTTTATCTTATAATCGCGTCCAATGCATTTTCATCACTGTTGATGGGGCTGAAAAGCCCCATTTTTATTGGCGCTAAATATGACTGAACAACAACAAATTAGCCGCACCCAGGCCTGGCTGGAAAGCTTACGACCCAAAACCTTACCCCTCGCCTTCGCAGCGATTATCGTCGGTACGGCCCTGGCATGGTGGCAAGGCTATTTCGATCCTCTGGTCGCACTGCTGGCCCTTATCACCGCCGGGCTGCTGCAAATTTTATCCAACCTCGCCAACGATTACGGCGACGCTGTCAAAGGCAGTGATAAACCGGATCGCATCGGGCCGCTGCGGGGAATGCAAAAAGGCGTCATCACCCGGCAGGAGATGAAGCGGGCGTTAATCATTACCGTCGTGCTGATCTGTATCTCCGGACTGGCGCTGGTGGCGGTCGCGTGCCATACGTTAACCGATTTTGTCGGCTTCCTGATTTTGGGCGGGCTGTCGATTATCGCCGCCATCACCTACACCGTGGGTAATCGGCCCTACGGTTATATCGGGCTGGGTGATATCTCTGTCCTGGTATTCTTTGGCTGGCTAAGTGTCATGGGGAGCTGGTACCTCCAGGCGCATACGTTGATTCCGGCGCTAATTCTCCCGGCCACCGCCTGCGGTTTACTGGCGACGGCGGTGCTGAATATTAATAACCTGCGCGATATTAATAGCGACAGAGAGAACGGCAAAAACACCCTTGTGGTACGACTCGGCGATGTCAACGCGCGTCGTTATCACGCCTGCCTGTTGCTAGGCGCGCTGCTCTGTCTGGCGCTGTTTAATCTGCTCTCGCTACACAGTCCGTGGGGATGGTTGTTTATTCTGGCCGCGCCATTGCTCATTAAACAAGCGCGCTACGTAATGCGCGAAAGGGAGCCTGCGGCAATGCGCCCAATGCTTGAACGTACCGTTAAAGGCGCGTTGTTAACCAACCTGTTATTTGTGATTGGGATACTCTTAAGTCAGTGGGCCGTTTAACTGACAAATATCAATTAACAATTGATGATTTTGCCAACAGTATACTTAGCGCGATATACTAAAAATTCTCGCAGCAACTGAACGTTAAGCCTATGAAATACGATACTTCCGAGCTTTGTGACATCTATCAGGAAGATGTCAACGTCGTGGAACCGCTGTTCTCCAATTTTGGAGGACGGTCGTCGTTTGGCGGACAAATCATCACGGTAAAATGTTTCGAGGACAACGGGTTGCTGTACGATCTGCTCGAACAAAATGGCCGTGGTCGGGTTCTGCTGGTCGATGGCGGCGGTTCTGTCCGTCGTGCATTAGTCGATGCGGAGCTGGCGCGTCTGGCTACGCAAAATGAATGGGAAGGGCTGGTTATCTATGGCGCGGTGCGTCAGGTGGACGATCTGGAAGAGCTGGATATCGGCATTCAGGCGATCGCCGCCATTCCGGTTGGCGCCGCAGGTGAAGGCATTGGGGAAAGCGATGTGCGCGTCAATTTCGGCGGCGTGACGTTCTTCTCCGGCGATCATCTCTATGCCGACAACACCGGGATTATCCTTTCCGAAGACCCGCTTGATATCGAGTGATCAAAAAAGGCGCCGTAAGGCGCCTTTTTTATGCGTTGTCGCTGATTGCCGGATGGCAGCTTACGCCTTATCCGACCCACCGGTATCCGCATTCTAAATCCTCTATAGATTTCGCGTCAGGGCAAGGCGGCAAGTAAGTGAATCCCCAGGAGCATAGGCCACTATGTGACTGGGGTGAACGCACGCAGCCAACGCCGCCATAACGTGAAATATGACGAGGATTAGACTTCTTCCATACGACCAAGCAGCGCCTGCAAACGTTCCTGCCAGCCGCTCTGCTGTTCCTTCAGAGAATTATTTTCACGCTCGAGTT
This sequence comes from Salmonella sp. SAL04196, assembly GCF_046550835.1. Taxonomy (NCBI): domain Bacteria; kingdom Pseudomonadati; phylum Pseudomonadota; class Gammaproteobacteria; order Enterobacterales; family Enterobacteriaceae; genus Salmonella; species Salmonella sp. SAL04196. The sequence goes on along the minus strand of NZ_JBGDXE010000007.1, from coordinate 119,871 downwards.
CTTCACGCTGATGCTGTGCAGACTGCACTTCCTGCGTCAGGCTGTTGTTCTTTTCTTTCAGCTCTTCAATTTCCATCTGTAACAGGGTGATGGTGTCAATCGCCTGCTGTACTTTTGCTTCCAGTTTCTCAAACACTTCTAAAGACATGATCTTACCTCTCCTGAATTGCAAGGCGACGCTTCACGTAAACGCGCACAATATATAGTGTCGATTGTATGAAGCCCCGCTCTCGCTGTCCAGCGACATACCGCGTAGATCGCGGTTTGCAGCAATTTTCATCCATCTCCTGGTAACATTCATTCAATAACTTAAAAGTGTTAACATATTGGTTAATGAAATGATTCAATTCACTCTCTTCTGCTGTCTCAAAATGCGCCTCATGGCGCGATAACGCTCATTTTATTGACGCAGTACACACATTTTGATTTCGATATTTCTCGTTTTTGCTCGTTAACGATAAATTAACAGTGTGCCTACAGGGCATCGTGGATGTCCATGACCTCCTCGCATACCAATAATCATTACATACTCTTCAGGATCCGATTATGAGTCAAACATCAACCTTAAAAGGCCAGTGCATTGCTGAATTCCTCGGTACCGGGTTGTTGATTTTTTTCGGTGTGGGTTGTGTCGCTGCGCTTAAAGTTGCCGGAGCTACTTTTGGACAGTGGGAAATCAGCGTCATCTGGGGTCTGGGGGTAGCGATGGCTATCTACCTGACGGCAGGTGTTTCTGGCGCACACCTGAACCCGGCAGTGACCATCGCACTCTGGCTATTTGCCTGTTTCGACAAACGTAAAGTTGTTCCTTTTATTATTTCTCAAGTTGCCGGCGCCTTTTGCGCAGCGGCGTTAGTTTACGGGCTTTATTACAATCTTTTTGTGGACTTCGAACAAACCCACCATATCGTCCGTGGCAGCGTTGAAAGTCTCGATCTCGCAGGCATTTTCTCAACTTACCCGAATCCTCATATCAATTTTGTGCAGGCCTTCGCGGTTGAAATGGTGATTACCGCTATTCTGATGGGGCTGATTCTGGCGCTGACCGACGACGGAAACGGCGTACCTCGCGGTCCGCTTGCGCCACTGCTCATTGGTTTACTGATCGCCGTTATCGGTGCCTCTATGGGGCCGTTGACCGGGTTTGCGATGAATCCGGCGCGTGACTTTGGCCCCAAAATGTTCGCCGGGCTTGCCGGCTGGGGTGAAATTGCGTTTACCGGCGGTAGAGACATTCCTTACTTCCTGGTGCCACTGTTTGGCCCCATCGTCGGCGCCATTCTGGGCGCGTTTGCTTATCGCAAATTTATTGGCCGTCATTTGCCGTGCGATACCTGCGTCGTGGAAGAGAAGGACTCCACCGCGACCACACAACAAAATGCTTCGCTGTAATCTGATTACGGGACAAAATTATGACTGAAAAAAAATATATCGTTGCGCTCGACCAGGGTACCACCAGCTCCCGCGCGGTCGTTATGGATCATGACGCGAATATCGTCAGCGTATCACAGCGTGAATTTGAGCAAATTTATCCTAAGCCAGGCTGGGTAGAACACGACCCGATGGAAATTTGGGCGTCCCAAAGCTCAACGCTGGTAGAAGTGCTGGCTAAGGCCGATATCAGTTCCGATCAGATTGCCGCTATCGGTATCACCAACCAACGTGAAACCGCGATCGTCTGGGAACGTGAAACCGGCAAACCGATATACAACGCTATTGTCTGGCAGTGCCGTCGTACCGCCGATATTTGCGAACAGCTTAAACGCGACGGCCTGGAAGATTACATCCGCGACAATACCGGTCTGGTCGTCGACCCGTACTTCTCTGGCACTAAAGTGAAATGGATCCTTGACCATGTGGAAGGTTCGCGCGAACGCGCGAAGCGTGGCGAGCTGCTGTTCGGTACGGTGGATACCTGGCTTATCTGGAAGATGACGCAGGGCCGCGTCCACGTTACGGATTACACCAACGCCTCACGAACCATGCTGTTCAACATCCATGATTTGGACTGGGACGATAAGATGCTGGACGTGCTGGATATCCCACGCGCGATGCTGCCCCAGGTACGTAAGTCCTCCGAAGTCTACGGCCAGACCAATATTGGCGGTAAAGGCGGTACACGTATTCCTATCGCCGGGATTGCCGGGGATCAGCAGGCCGCGCTATTCGGCCAACTGTGCGTAAAGGAAGGAATGGCAAAGAATACCTACGGCACTGGCTGCTTTATGCTGATGAACACCGGCGAGAAAGCGGTAAAATCGGAAAACGGCCTGCTGACCACCATCGCCTGCGGCCCAAGCGGCGAAGTCAACTATGCGCTGGAAGGCGCGGTGTTTATGGCGGGAGCGTCCATTCAATGGCTGCGTGATGAAATGAAGCTCATCAGCGACGCGTTCGACTCCGAATATTTCGCCACGAAAGTGAAAGATACCAACGGTGTCTACGTGGTTCCGGCCTTCACCGGTCTGGGCGCGCCGTACTGGGATCCGTATGCCCGCGGCGCCATTTTTGGCCTGACCCGCGGCGTGAACTCTAATCACATTATCCGCGCGACGCTCGAATCCATCGCTTACCAGACCCGCGACGTACTGGAAGCGATGCAGGCCGACTCCGGTATCCGCCTGCACGCTCTGCGTGTGGACGGCGGCGCAGTGGCCAACAACTTCCTGATGCAGTTCCAGTCAGATATTCTCGGCACGCGGGTGGAACGCCCGGAAGTGCGCGAAGTGACCGCGCTGGGCGCCGCCTATCTGGCTGGTCTGGCCGTCGGTTACTGGCAGAACCTGGACGAGTTGCAGGAAAAAGCCGTCATTGAACGAGAATTCCGCCCCGGCATTGAAACCACCGAGCGTAACTACCGTTACAGCGGCTGGAAGAAAGCGGTTAAACGCGCAATGGCGTGGGAAGAGCACGACAAGTAAGGTCGCCATCCGGCAAAATCTTTGTGCGGGGGCAACTCCGCACACACATCAATTATTCCCTCCTTCCCCTGTGCTACACTGCGCGCCACTCCTTTTTGCTACGAGTTTGTTATGAGACGAGAACTTGCCATCGAATTTTCCCGTGTGACCGAAGCGGCGGCGCTGGCTGGCTACAAATGGCTGGGACGCGGCGATAAAAATACCGCGGACGGCGCGGCGGTTAACGCCATGCGTATCATGCTCAACCAGGTCAACATTGACGGCACCATCGTGATTGGCGAAGGCGAAATCGACGAGGCCCCGATGCTCTATATCGGCGAGAAAGTCGGTACCGGCCACGGCGATGCGGTAGATATCGCCGTCGATCCGATTGAGGGCACGCGCATGACGGCGATGGGCCAGGCGAACGCGCTGGCGGTGCTGGCGGTCGGCGATAAAGGCTGTTTCCTGAATGCACCTGATATGTATATGGAAAAACTGATTGTCGGTCCGGGCGCCAAAGGGGCAATTGATCTCAATCTGCCGCTGGCGGATAACCTGCGCAACATCGCGGATGCGCTGGGTAAACCGCTTGGCGATCTGACCGTGACCATTCTGGCAAAACCGCGTCATGACGAGGTCATCGCAGAGATGGCTAAACTGGGCGTACGCGTGTTTGCCATTCCTGACGGCGACGTCGCGGCCTCAATTCTGACCTGTATGCCGGATAGCGAAGTCGACGTGCTGTACGGGATTGGCGGCGCACCAGAAGGCGTGGTATCCGCAGCGGTGATCCGCGCGCTGGACGGCGATATGCAGGGGCGTCTGCTGGCGCGCCATGACGTGAAAGGCGACAGCGAAGAAAACCGCCGCATTGGCGAACAGGAACTGGCGCGCTGCAAAGCAATGGGCATTGAAGCGGGCAAGGCGTTATGCCTGGGCGATATGGCGCGTAGCGATAACGTTATTTTCTCCGCGACCGGCATCACGAAAGGCGATCTGCTGGAAGGAATTAGCCGGAAAGGCCATATTGCCACGACGGAAACGCTGCTGATCCGCGGCAAATCACGCACCATCCGCCGCATTCAGTCTATCCACTATCTTGATCGTAAAGATCCGGATGTACAGGCGCATATCCTCTAGCGCATTTGTTAGTTAGAGCCTTCCAGCCTCGCGGGGCTGGAAATCTTTCTCCTGACGAACGAAGATAAGGTTAGCGATTCAGAACAGGAGAAAACCATGGCCGATTGGGTAACAGGTAAAGTCACTAAGGTGCAAAACTGGACTGACGCACTGTTCAGCCTGACCGTTCACGCCCCCATTAATCCTTTTACTGCAGGCCAATTTACCAAACTCGGACTGGAGATCGATGGCGAGCGCGTTCAGCGCGCGTATTCCTATGTGAATGCGCCTGACAATCCGAATTTAGAGTTTTATCTGGTGACGGTGCCGCAAGGAAAGCTCAGCCCGCGGCTGGCGGCGCTAAAACCTGGCGATGAGGTGCAAGTGGTCAGCGACGCGTCGGGTTTCTTTGTACTGGATGAAGTGCCTGACTGCGAGACGCTATGGATGCTGGCAACCGGAACCGCTATTGGCCCGTATTTGTCTATTCTGCAATATGGCCAGGATGTCGCGCGCTTTAAAAATCTGGTCTTGGTCCACGCCGCACGCTTCGCCGCCGATTTAAGCTATCTGCCGCTAATGCTGGAACTGCAACAGCGTTATGAAGGCAAGCTGCGCATCCAAACGGTGGTCAGCCGGGAGAGCGTGCCAGGCTCGCTTACCGGACGCGTGCCAGCGCTCATTGAAAACGGCGAGCTGGAAAAAGCCGTTGGATTACCGATGGATAAAGAGACCAGCCACGTCATGCTGTGCGGGAACCCGCAGATGGTGCGCGATACGCAGCAACTGCTGAAAGAGACCCGACAGATGACTAAACATCTGCGCCGCCGACCGGGGCATATGACGGCTGAACATTACTGGTGATGTTTTACCGAATGGCGGCTGGGGCTTATCCGGCCTCCTGCAAATCATCACCAATCTGTGGGCCCGGTAAGCGTCAGCGCCACCGGGCAAATTACGGTTTACCGCCCGTTCACGGTTCTGCCTTAAACTTCACGTCCTGTGTCGCTTTCCCAAACTTATTTTCCCCCTGAACACCGACAAACGCGCCCAGATCGATAAGCATCATCACCAGGATCAGCGTCGGAATAAATCGCCCGACGACCCACTGCCACATCCCCGGCAGCATCACCCAGTTTCCGGCCAGCAGCATCCACGCCAGAATCATTAGCAACGCCCACGCGCCGGAGCGTCCCCGGTCATGCAGACGTTTGACCATGACGGCGGCGGTCGGCCACAGCAGGCACACCAGGCAAAATGCCGCCGTTTGGATATCAAGCAGGTTTTTCCCCGCCAGCGAAAATAGCGCCAGCATCCCGGCAAACCAGAGGCCGATCCAAATCCAGAAATCACGGCGTCCGATACGCCCTTTAAATGAGAATAACCATTGCTGTATGGTCATGTAAGTTCCTTATATTTTGCCTTCCGCTACAGTTTACCCTTTTGACAAGCCCGACAGTTATCGTTTTAATCGTGAGCAGTCCTAACGAAAGGTAAGATTGATGAAGCCAGGATGTACTCTGTTTTTACTGTTGTTTTCTGCTCTCACCGCCAGCATAACGGCGCACGCGCAGCTCTCTTCATCGACCACGACAGCGCCCTATCTGCTGGCGGGCTCGCCAACCTTTGATCTTTCTATTAGCCAGTTTCGTGAGAACTTTAACCGCCAGAATCCCGATCTGCCGCTCAATGAATTTCGCGCCATTGAGAATAGCCGCGATAAGGCGAATCTGACCCGCGCCGCCAGTAAGATTAACGAAAATCTGTATGCCTCCACGGCGCTGGAGCGCGGTACGCTCAAAGTGAAAAGTATGCAGATTACCTGGCTGCCCATTCAGGGGCCGGAACAGAAAGCGGCGAAAGCGAAAGCGCTGGAATATATGGCCGCCATTATTCGCACTGTCGCCCCGTTGCTGACAAAAGAGCAAAGCCAGAAAAAACTGCAAAAGATGCTTATCGCCGGTAAAGGTAAACACTATTACGCCGAGACCGAAGGCGCGGTACGTTATGTTGTCGCAGATAACGGCGAAAAGGGGCTGACCTTCGCGGTTGAACCGATTAAGCTGGCGTTATCTGAAAATCTGGAAGGGGCGAATTGATGACAAAAAGCAAAGCCTTTCCGGGGATGAATCTCTATACTGTTTCACAGACCATGCTGCTCTGACGAGCGGCCATCTTCCTTAATTCGCTGACTAAGCGTGGAGAAATGAAATGCGACATCCTTTAGTGATGGGTAACTGGAAACTGAACGGCAGCCGCCACATGGTAAACGAACTGGTGGCTAACCTGCGTAAAGAACTGACGGGCGTAGCAGGCTGCGACGTGGCAATCGCTCCGCCGGAAATGTATATCGATCTGGCGAAACGCGCTGCTGCCGGTAGCCACATTATGCTGGGCGCGCAGAACGTTGATCTGAATCTGTCTGGCGCATTCACCGGTGAAACTTCGGCTGAAATGCTGAAGGATATCGGCGCGCAGTACATTATTATCGGCCACTCCGAGCGTCGTACTTATCACAAAGAATCTGACGAGCTGATCGCCAAAAAATTCGCCGTACTGAAAGAGCAAGGTCTGACGCCGGTACTGTGCATCGGTGAAACCGAAGCGGAAAACGAAGCGGGCAAAACAGAAGAAGTGTGCGCACGCCAAATCGACGCGGTACTGAAAACGCAGGGCGCGGCAGCCTTTGAAGGCGCGGTTATCGCTTACGAACCCGTATGGGCGATCGGTACCGGTAAATCTGCAACTCCTGCGCAGGCGCAGGCAGTGCACAAATTCATCCGTGACCACATTGCTAAAGCTGACGCGAAAATCGCTGAACAGGTTATTATCCAGTACGGCGGTTCTGTTAATGCCTCCAACGCAGCCGAACTGTTCGCGCAGCCGGACATCGACGGCGCACTGGTAGGCGGCGCTTCTCTGAAAGCTGACGCCTTCGCGGTGATCGTGAAAGCAGCAGAAGCTGCTAAACAGGCTTAATTGCCAATCAATGTCTGATGGCGCTGCGCTTATCAGGCCTACCAGCCGAGTGCTTATGTAGGCCTGATAAGGTAAAGCCGCCATCCGGCATTTATGCTGTGGAGGGTAAGAAAGTAGTATCCCCGGCAACCTTAAACATCGCCCTCCAGCTCCGCGTATTCTCAACCAGCCGATCATCACGAAATAACGCACTACCAGAAACAACACGATCGATGCCCTGTGCAATCAGCGAAGGCAATTGATCCTGCGTTAACGACCCATCAATAACGATAATTTTACCTTCGCGTTTATCACCAAGTAGACAGAGAAGCTGCGCCACGCGCTCGTGCAAATCACTGGAGCGCATTTTACTGCCGTATCCAGGGTTCACTGCCAGTAGTTGAATAACCTCGATGTCGCTCAGAATGGGGATAATGACATCCAGAGGCGTTGCCGGGCATAAACTAATCCCCCGGATCACCGGCATTTCACCGCCGATAACGGGCACGGTCTGCTGACCAAGCCAGCTTAGCGTATGATGCAGATGAATATCGCCTTCAGCCTGAAGCGTGATGCAGTGTGCGCCCGCCTTCACGCAGGCTTGCGCCGCCGTCCATTGATCCGCTACCATCAAATGAACATCTTTGATAAAGGTTTGCGGCAGTTGCCCAACTGCCCATGGCCCAACGGTAAACTGCGGGCAAAATTGACCATCCATCAAATCCAAATGCAACAGCGGCTGGTTTAACGCTTCCAACTGTTGCAGATAGCGATGCAACGCAATCCACTGCCCTGCCAGAATACCCACACTAAGCGGATATGACGCTAACAATGCCACACATGCTTCGCGCGTTAATCCGGCAAACTGGCTGTTCATGAGCGCTCCTTAAGGCATCAAACCCATAAAAACTTTTTTTGTCCGCGGACCGGTCATCAACGGTTCAAGCTGCTCCACGCAAGTTTTATAGTGTGGCGTTGTCTTATGAAAAGCGACGGCCTGTTCATCAACGTAGGCTTCATAAATATAAAATCGCGTAGGCACCTGCGGATCCTGCAGAACATCAAAACGCAAGTTACCCGGCTCTTTAATTGAGCCCAGATGATTTTGCCGAAAAACATCGATAAATTGTTCAACCTTGTCATCATGAACGTTAATTTCAACCAGCGTAACGTGCATCATTAACCCCCTGATTATTCCAAATAAAATAACAGTCATCCCCATCTCCTCGCATCGGTAAAAGATGGGGAAGCGATCTCATTTAACCTTTCTCACTCAAAAACAGCTCATAAGCACGCTCTGCTGTTTCGTTATGATGAACGACAGCATGTACCGCTTTAATCATGGCTACCGGATCTTCTGACTGGAATATATTACGCCCCATATCTACGCCAGAAGCCCCCTGGTCAATCGCCTGATAGCACATTTCCAATGCTTCACGTTCAGGCAGTTTTTTACCGCCGGCGATGACAATCGGCACTGGACAACCTGCCGCAATACGCTCAAAACCTTTATCGACATAATACGTTTTGATAATTTGCGCCCCCATTTCCGCAGCGATACGCGTTGCCAGTGAAAAATAACGCTGGTCGCGAGCCATATCTTTACCCACCCCGGTTACTGCCATTATTGGCATCCCGACGCGTAACCCGGCATCAATCAGTTGAATAATATTTTTAATCGACTGATGTTCATGCTCACTACCAATATAAACCTGTGCGGCAGCAGCACAGCTATTCAACCGCACAGCGTCATCCATCGCCACCGCAACCGCCTCATTGCTTAATTCAGTGAGAATAGAATTCGCCCCGGACGCGCGTAAAACGACTGGTTTATTGATTGCCGGAGGTACCACACTGCGTAATATGCCGCGAGTACACATTAAGACATCAGCATATTCAAAGAGCGGCGCAATATTGATATCAATACGCTCAAGTCCGGTTGTCGGCCCCTGGAAATATCCATGGTCAAAGGCCAGCATGACCGTTTTTCTGGTCTTGGGATTAAAAATCCTCGCCAGTCTGGACTGCATTCCCCAATCCAGCGCGCCACAGCCTTTTAATGCGAACAAAGTGTTAGTTTGTGGTTTATCGGTGTGAAAATCTTTGCCATCTTTAATATCATCTAAATCAGCCATTCTTTACTCCGTCGATACATAACAGTTATCAGAAATCATATTTGTCGATATTGTCTTTGTTGAAAATGACACGCTCCGGCAATAACACAATGCCGTTACCTTTTGCCTCATAGTGATATCCCTGCTCACTATTAGGTGAAACGGTGACTTTGCCGATGCCGGGAATATCCAGTGAATCACCGACATTCATTGGCATATTTTTCAGCAACGCGTTGGCGACATATACGGAAATTTTTCCCTGTTGGACGACATCCCACAGGCCAAACTCTTTAACAGTGCCGCGCTGAACATAAGGGCGCATTACATTCGGCGTACTAAAACCAACAATCGCGAGATTATTGCGTTTAAGGTTCTCCGCCGCCTGTGCCGCAGCAGGTAAAGCGTTAGCGTCAGGCGCGATGATGGCATCCAGATCGGGATACGCTTTGATGATACCTTCCGCCGTCTGGAGCGATTTCGTGGCATCGTTATAGCCAAACTGGGTAGTGACTATCTCCCACCCCGGATGTTCCTGGCTAATTTTGGCTTTAGCTTCTTTTACCCACTGGTTCTGGTCGGTCACCGTTGGGCTGGAATAGAAGAAAGCGACTTTCGCTTTCTCTTTGTCCACCTGATGAGCGGCCATCTCTACCAACATGCTGCCGAGCTGTTTTGGCGTCCCTTGATTGATATAGTAAGAACGGCACTCCGGCTTGGTATCGGAATCCCAGGTTAATATTTTCACGCCTCTTTGCATTGCCCGCTTCAACGCCGGGCACAGGCCATCAGGCGAAACGGCAGAAACGATAATGGCGTCATACCCCTGATTGACAAAGTTATTCACCAGTTGAACCTGGCCTGAGACGCTGGGCTCTGTAGGGCCATCGTAAGTTACGTCAATACCCAGCGCTTTTCCCGCTTCCTGCGCGCCATTGCCGCCGCTGGTAAAAAAGCCCACGCCAACCAGTTTGGGAATAAAAGCAATCCGCTCTGCCGCCTGAACGGTCATTACCGCAGATGCCAGACCAAACGCAGTGAGTAAGGCGATCATTTTAATGCTGTGTCTTGCCATTTTTTTCTCCATAAATTTCAAAAGGAAATCATGCCTGATGCGCATTGCGACGGCGTGAGTACCATTCAAGGATTTGGTGACGATGCAAACTGACGGAACGACCAACGACAACAACAATGAGAAGCGCACCGGACAATGCGCTGGAAATTTGATTCGGCACTCCGGCCATCTGTAGCCCCTGCTGTAAAAATCCCACCAGCAGCGCCGCCAACGCGGACCCCATAATCGACCCGGAGCCGCCATAAATATTGGCGCCTCCCAGCACAACCGCCGTAATAGCCGGCATCAGGAAAGAGGCGCCCAGATCCGAACGTGCGGAGCCAAAGTAAGAAACCAGTAATACGGCGGCGATCGCGGAGGCGCATCCGGTCATGGCATACACGGTATACAACGTGCGATTCACCGGGATCGCGCTGTACTGCGCAACACGGGCGCTCTGGCCAATCAGGAAAACGTTGCGTCCCATATGCGTACGATGCATGAGCAGCCAGAAAAACAGACAGCACACAAGAAAAAAAATAAGCGGCATGGGAATACCAAGAAATGAAATATTGGCAAAGTCAGTGAACGCTGTGGGAAATCCACCAATACCTTCATAACCCGTGGCGCCAGCCATACCAGATAACAATAATGCGCTACCACCAAATAAATACATGGTTCCCAGGGTAATCACCAACGGGTTTACACCGGTATAAATAATAAGTCCGGCATTTATCAGTCCACATATTGCGCCGAGTAGTAGGGTAATAATAATCGCTAAAGGTAGCGGCATACCAAGCTGAAACAGCACACCCAGGGTAATCGCGCATAGCCCGATTGTAGAACCAAATGAAATATCCATGCCACCGCTGACAATAACCATTGTTAGCGGCAAAGCGACAATACCGATACAAATAAAATCGCTAGTGCTAAAAAGTAAGACATTAATATCTAATAAACGTGGATTAATCAGACCGAAAGCCAGAATTTCAAAGATCAATAAGGCTGCCAGCGCAATTTCCCAGCTATAGCGTCGCCATGGATTCATCATGCCACCTCTTTGTTTTTATTCTGTTGTGCGTGCGTTTTTGCTTCCGCCTGTAGTGGAGTGGGTGGTGATATAAAACGGGCATATTTCTGGCGGCGCAGATTGCGTTGTAATGCGCAACGCAGCCGCCCATCGAATACCAGTACGCCCAACAATACCAGGCCAGCAATAAAATCGTTCCACCAGGCGGGGATACGCAGCAGCACTAACACACTATCGATTTGCGTAAGAAAATAAGCGCCGAGAATAGCGCCGATGACCGTGCCTGACCCGCCTAACAGGCTAATTCCCCCCAATACGCAGGCCGCGATGGCTTTCATTTCCAGCCCCGTGCCGGTTTGATTGGGAATGAAGCCAATCTGCGAGGCAAACACGATTCCAGCCAATGCCGCCATACCGCCATTAAGTGAAAATGCCATGATGCGTACCATCTCGGTACGGACACCCAATTGCCGGGCGCCCTGCAGGTTATCGCCGGTGGCGTAAAAATTGCGGCCAAAGGCGGTTTTCGCCAGGAGCCAGGCCATAAGCAGCGCTAACACCAGGGTAAACCAGCCGATTGCGGAAATTCCCAGAAACACCGGAGCAGAGAGTTGCTTTAAGCCTGCGGGTAATCCTTCAATCCATTTCCCCCCTGTCCATAGCAGCATGATCCCACGATACAAGCCCAGCGTTCCCAGCGTGGCGACAATGGCGGGTATCTTCAACCAGGCAACCAGTACGCCATTAAAAAATCCGGCGACAATTCCTAATATTAGTGTGGCCAGGCAGGCGACCGGCAGGCTATAGCCGGCGTTTAACATCACTCCCAGCAATACCGCGCACATTCCTGTCGTCGAGCCCACCGATACATCAATATTGCGGGTGAGCATTACCATCGTCGCGCCAATCGCCAACAGCATCAAAATTTGCGCGCTACTGAAAACCATTGTCAGCGTTTGCACGCTCAAATACTGGCTATCCAGCGCGCCAGGAAACACGAATAAACAGACTATTGCCAGCAGCGCCGTCGCTTCCCGGTTATTTTGGATGAATTTCAACATGTTGCCTCCGACGCACCATGTTCGCCAAACGCAACGTGCATGATGGTATCAACGTTAATTTCCTCGCCGCATAACGCAGGCCCCCCCAGTTCCCCCTGGTGCATGACATATACGCGATCGGCCATCTGCTCTATCTCTTCCAGATCGGAGGAAATAAACAGCACCGCGACATTTTGTTGCGCGATACTGCGCAACAGCTGATAAATATCGCTGCGGGCGGAGACATCGACACCGCGGGTCGGTTCATCGACAATCAGTAATTGCGGAGAGGCCTCCAGGCATTTGGCAATCAATACTTTTTGCTGGTTACCGCCGGATAAAGTACGCGCCGCCTGTTCGGCATTATTGAGTTTGATATTTAACGCGCGGTGGTAACGTTCAAGGGTGGCGTTATCCCGCTGGGGCTTTATCCAAAATCCTTTTTGGTTGTGGGTCAGCGAACAGACATTCCATGCCAGGGATGCGTCAAGATACAGCCCGGATGACTGCCGATCTTCCGGCAAATAGACCAGGCCGAGCTGCAACCGCTGTTGGGTTGTCAGGGCGTTAATTTCTTCACCATTGAACAGCATCCGCCCCGCATTGACCGGTCTAATACCGTACAGCGTTTCAGCCAGTTCTGTGCGTCCCGCGCCGACCAACCCGGCCAGACCAAGTATTTCGCCTGCCCGCACCTCAAGGTTGATATTCATAAAACCTTCGCCCGTCAGCGACTCCAGCGCTAATACCGTCGCGCCGCGTTCGTTCTGCGGGCGGCTGCCAGGCAATTCCAGCCACAACTTTTGATTCGCGGAAAGACTGACGCCCTGCGTTGCCGGGGTGATAGCTTGAATAATCTCGTCGGTAGAAAGGTCATGCGTTTTTCCGAATAATGCGATTTTACCGTCACGCATCACGCTAACGCAGTGAGCTAACTGTCTAATTTCTGGTAGCTTATGAGAAATAAATACAATTCCGACACCCTTTTTCAGCAACTCTTGCAGACGCGTAAATAACCGGTCAGTTTCGGCTGGCGTTAACGACGCCGTGGGCTCATCAAGAATTAAGATTCGCGAGTCGCGCATCAAGCCGCGCATAATTTCAACGATCTGGCGGTCTGCAACATCAAGCGTACCCGCAGCGCTCGCCGGATCGAGTTGGCATCCCATCGCCTTTAATAGCTGCTGCATTTTTTCCGTGGAGGCCTGGCGTCCCTGCAAGCCAAACAAGATATTTTCCCGCACAGATAAACTCGGAAATAACAGAGGCTCCTGGGGAACCAGGTAAATGCCATACTGGTGCGCCTTCAGAGGCGTTAAATGACTGCAACGCACACCAGCAATATCGATAGTCCCTCCATCTGGCGGGACTATACCGGCAATAATCTTCATTAATGTTGATTTACCCGCACCATTGCCGCCAAGCAATGCGTGCACCTCTCCCGCATGCAGAGTAAAGTCAATTCCCTTTAGTACTTCGACGCCGGAATAACTTTTATAAATGTTCTGCACACAAATCAGAGGGGATGCAGTATTGTGACTGATTTGCATGTTGCCTCCGCTCCCTCAATGTTGACTGACGGGACTGAACAAATGTTTTTTGAAAAAGAAATTGTTCAAAACGGTAGTAGTTATTTGGTCAAAAAACTCTCATCCAGATCACGTTTTCTGAATAAATGAATTTTTAGATGATAAATGTTCAGATTTGACGCGTTTTTGTGGCGTTAATCACGGTTATTTCGGAGTGATAACTGAACAATTGTGTTAATGATTTAGAAATGTTCAAAGTAAAGCCAGGTTATGACAATGAGCGATAATACGTTGGTATCTGATTATGGAATGTGCGAAGAAGAGCAGGTGGCGCGTATTGCCTGGTTCTACTATCACGATGGATTGACGCAGAGTGAAATCAGCGAGCGTCTGGGGCTAACCCGGCTAAAGGTTTCTCGTCTGCTGGAGAAAGGGCATCAGTCCGGTATTATTCGCGTACAAATCAACTCCCGCTTCGAAGGGTGTCTTGAGTATGAAAATGCCTTGCGCAACCACTTCGCATTGCAGAATATCCGCGTGCTGCCGGCATTACCCGATGCCGATATTGGTCTGCGCTTAGGAATCGGCGCCGCCCATATGTTGATGGAGTCTCTGCGGCCACAGCAACTGCTGGCCGTCGGCTTTGGCGAAGCCACGATGACCACATTAAAACGCCTCAGCGGATTTATCTCGGCGCAACAAATCCGACTGGTCACGTTATCCGGCGGCGTGGGGCCGTATATGACCGGAATAGGCCAGCTTGATGCCGCTTGTAGCGTAAGTATTATGCCCGCGCCGCTGCGCGCATCATCGCAGGAAATTGCCTGCACGCTGCGCAATGAAAATAGCGTGCGGGATGTGATGCTCACAGCGCAAGCTGCCGATGCCGCCATCGTGGGGATTGGGGCAATTAACCAGAAAGATCAAGCCAGTATCTTAAAATCCGGCTATATCACTCAGGGTGAACAACTCATGATTGGCCGCAAAGGCGCAGTAGGCGATATTCTGGGCTATTTTTTTGATGCTCATGGCGAAATTATTCCAGACATCAAAATCCATAACGAATTAATTGGCCTGAAGTTAAATTCACTTTCCACGATCCCAACCGTGATTGGCGTCGCCGGCGGCGAACAAAAAGCAGAAGCTATTATTGCCGCTATGCGCGGTAACTATATCAATGCGCTGGTTACCGATCAGAAAACCGCAGGGAAAATAATTCAACTTATTGAAAAATAAAAAATAAAACAACACTTACCTCAATTCAATAAACAATAACTGACAGGATTTTATGTAACGATGTAAAAATAGCCGAGGATAAAAAAATGGCTCGACTCTGTACCCATACTGAATCAGGACATTACCTGATGGCTCTTGACGCCGGTACCGGTAGCGTCAGAGCAGTAATTTTTGATCTACAAGGAAAGCAAATATCTGTCGGTCAAGCGGAATGGCAGCATCTGGCCGTGCCGGATGTGCCTGGTTCGATGGAGTTTGATCTTGCCAAAAACTGGCAACTGGCTTGCCAGTGTATCCGTCAGGCACTACAGAAAGCCGCCATCCCTGCAACGGCTATCGCTGCCGTATCGGCCTGTTCGATGCGTGAAGGCATTGTTATTTATGACAGTAACGGCGAACCAATTTGGGCCTGCGCTAATGTTGACGCCCGCGCGGCGCACGAAGTCAGTGAATTAAAAGAGCTGCACGATAACACCTTTGAGGAGGAAGTTTATCGTTGCTCCGGGCAAACGCTGGCGCTCAGCGCTATTCCGCGTCTGCTCTGGCTTGCCCACCATCGTCCGGATATTTATCATCGCGCGTCAACCGTCACTATGATCAGCGACTGGATGGCCTTTATGCTCAGCGGCGAACTGGCGGTCGATCCCTCCAACGCAGGCACGACGGGGTTATTGGATCTGGTGACCCGCAACTGGAAACGTAGCCTGTTACAGATGGCGGGCCTGCGTTCTGACATTCTCTCGCCGGTAAAAGAAACCGGGACGCTGCTCGGTCACATTTCACAGAAAGCGGCTGAACAGTGCGACTTGCAAGCGGGTACGCCGGTCATCGTTGGCGGCGGCGATGTGCAGTTAGGCTGTCTGGGGCTGGGCGTCGTACGCCCGGCGCAAACGGCCGTGCTGGGAGGAACCTTCTGGCAACAGGTCGTCAATCTTCCCGCGCCGGTCACCGACCCAAACATGAACGTTCGCATCAATCCTCATGTGATCCCCGGTATGGTACAAACCGAGTCTATTAGCTTTTTTACTGGGTTAACGATGCGTTGGTTCCGCGACGCCTTTTGCGCTGAGGAAAAACTAATCGCTGAAAGGTTAGGTATTGATGCGTATTCCCTGCTGGAAGATATGGCCAGCCGGGTGCCTCCCGGCGCGCACGGTGTGATGCCCATCTTCTCTGACGTTATGCGTTTTAAACGCTGGTACCACGCCGCGCCGTCGTTTATCAATCTGTCTATCGATCCTGAAAAGTGTAATAAAGCGACCCTATTTCGCGCGCTGGAAGAGAATGCCGCCATTGTTTCCGCCTGCAATTTACAGCAAATTGCCGCGTTTTCCGGCGTACAGGCCGATTCGCTGGTTTTTGCCGGCGGAGGATCTAAAGGCAAATTATGGAGCCAAATCCTTGCCGACGTTACGGGACTCACCGTTCACGTACCTGTCGTCAAAGAAGCTACCGCGCTAGGGTGCGCTATTGCCGCAGGCGTTGGCGTGGGTATCTGGCCATCGCTGGCGGAAACGGGAGAAAAGCTAGTGCGCTGGGATCGGGAGCATAAACCTAATCCTGAAAATTTCGCTGTCTACCAGCAGGCCAGAGAAAAATGGCAGGCCGTTTATCAGGATCAACGCGCGCTGGTCGATGGTGGCTTAACGACATCCCTCTGGAAAGCGCCAGGCCTGTAACAGGAGAATAAGCATGCAAAAAACGAATGAGAAGAATCATGAATACCGCTTTGGCGATAATGGCCCTAAATACTTAATCCGTGGGCCGGGCTGCGATATGGGCGTCGTTATACTACAACCAGGGCAGTCATTCCCTAACCATCGCCATAATACCGCTTGTGAGATTTTTTATACCCTAAGCGGTGAAGTGTGCCTGTATCTGGAAGGAACACCTCATATCCTGCAAACTGGAGATGTTTTACAGTGCGAACCTGGGGAGGCGCATTATCTCATTAATAACGGCGATAAACCCTGGAAAGGCGTGTTTATTAAATCGCCGCATCTGGAAAATGACAGCCACCCCGCGGATCCACCGGCCTGGTAACGCCCGCGCCATCGCCAGATTTTGCCGGATAGCGCCACGAGAGCCTTGTCCGGCCTCCAAACGGCATTCGTTAATGCAATATCAAGCTGTCATTTGATGACCTGTTGGTTCAAGATATCACACTGATGATCCTGAATTTCCTCGGCAGAAGCGCGATTGAAGATCAGTAAATTACGCTCGGTCGCCAGCAAGACAAAAGAGCCATCGCTTTGGCGTACCCCCGCCAGCGCGATACATCACAGCATCCCCGCCCGCGCAGGAACTTTCCCTGGTCCCATCGCCACAGCAAAAAATAGCAGTACGGTCATAAACTCCGGCAGTAGCGAAGTCGCCCACAGAAGGATAGTAACGCCAACGATGATGAAAGGGAGGAACAGAGGATGGGACAACCAGAGCGACATACCTGTCTCCTGACGATTTTTTCAGCAAGAATACGACGGACAGTCAGGCAGGTAAACGCCAGATATAGTGAGGTTATCGCAGGATTAAGCGGACAAATCAGTGATAATGAATTTCACCAAAGTATTCAGACAGCACATAATAGCGGCAATACTCAAAAGGGCTGTCCTTCCCGGCCTGAAACGTCTGTCTGGCGACAGATAACAGCGGTTTATTGGCGGCGATTTGCAATTTTTCGCACAGGTCAGCGGAAGGTAAAATCGCCTCAACTTTTTCTATCGCCGAGTCGCTTGTGACGTTTAATAACGAATAAAGCGACGTATGCTCCAGCGCCTGCGGTGTGAGTTGCAGATCGGGAAAGAAGCTAAGATCGAGATAAATTTTCTCATGGTTAAATGGACGGTTATTCAGGCAACGAATACGCGAAATATAGAGATAGTGATGCTGTGCGGGCAGGCTCAAGCCGTCTGCCTGAGCGTCGCGCGCGCGGCGCGGCGCGATTTCCAGAATACGGTTCTCAATCGCCACGCTGGCGTCCTGGAGATCGCGGGTAATACCGCGAAACGTGTGCCCGTAGCTCACGCCTTCCGGCACCGAGCACACCACCGAACCACTCCCGCGCTGCGACGAAATAATGCCCGCATTGATTAATTCGCTCCAGGCCTGTTTAACCACAATCAGCGAGACGTTGTAGGCTCTGGCGATCTCTTTTTGCGTCGGTAGTTGGCTGCCCAAAGGCAAAGACCCGTTCTGGATCTGCTGACAGATGATAAAAAATAGTTGCTTATAAAGCGGAGTAAAGCTCGTTTTATCAACCTGCAAGATGCGCACCTCACGTCTTCGCCAGCAGGGGACGTTTTACCGTCCCCGGCAGGGTGAAGTCGCTACCCTGCGATTTGCCTGGCCAGTTCTGCCAAATCGAAATGATTCATACGATCCAAAGTCGTTAAATAATCGGCGGGAAAAGCCTCCACGCCATGGAATGCGCCGGAAATCGCCCCAACCATGGTGGCGACAGTATCAGTATCATTGCCGATATTAACGCCGGAGATAATAGCATCTACGGCAGAATTCGGACAACACGCGAACAGGCCAAAGGCCGCCGGCACCGCTTCACTCACGTGCAGTCCGGAGCCAATAATATCAGCAAGTTCCACCACCGCCGTTTCCCAATGGCGATGACGTTTACCGATATCCACGGCCAGCTCAATGCGTCGGGCAACGGAAGGACCTGCCACCATCATCGCACCTTGCTCCTGCGCCAGCAGATAGCCTCTTTGCGCACCGTAAATACCGGCGGCAATAATGCTGTCTGCGTTGGTCTGCGCTCTTAACGCCTCGCTGGTTGCCGCCGCCATCGCCGCTGCGCCGGACATCGCCAGCACGTTATTATGGGTAAAGCGGCAAATCTGCAGCGCGCAGTCAATCGCCGCGTCAATATCACCCGGATGCAGCACCGCCGCTGGCCAAATCTTCATGGCGGCGCCGTTCGTTGCCTCCGCGTTACCCTTATTAATAATCTGTACCGACTGTTTCTCGCCTTCCAGCTCACCCTGTAAAGAGGCACGGTTATCATTGAATATTGCCTTCATTGCCGCACGCGTCGTCGGGCCGGTAAAGTTGGCGTAGTACGGGTAATCCAGCCACTGCTGAAAAGCCTCGCGCATCGCCTCGTCGCTGACCTGGCGTTGATGGCGCAGCAGCGCGTCCATAATGTACTTCGCCTGAATAAAATCATCCGTGCACATCCCTGCTTCGTTGCAGCGGCCAAACGTGTCCGCAGGCGGTTTTTGAAAGGTCGTCACCCAGCCGCCAAAATAGTCTTTTATTTGCTGCTGGGTGCGTACTTCCGTCGCGGCTCCCATCGCGTCCGCGGCGGCGGCACCCACCAGGCATCCCAGTATTTTGTTTTGATCAACGTGCATGATGACTCCTTATTTCACGGTCATGGCTTGTGCCAGCGAATGGCTGGACAGAAAAGTGTTTAGCTGGTCGGGAAACGGTAAAGCGGTCATTGCGCCCTTTGCCGTTACCGCCATGGCGCCGCAGGCATTGGCATTGCTGATGGCCTCCGCCAGCAGGGCATGGTTCCAGCAATTTGCGCGGGAAAGGGTGAACAGCAGGCCGCCGACAAAAGCATCGCCTGCCCCGGTGGTATCGACGACATCGACGCGCGGTGCGGGAAAATGGAACTCCCCCTCGGCGGTAATCAACAGCGCGCCATCGGCCCCCAGCGAAATGATGGTGGTGTCGCAGCCCAGATCGCGTAGGTAATAACGCGCATCCTGCCAGTGGCTGGCCCCGCTGAGCTGGCACAGCTCATCTGCCGAGACTTTGCAGATAGAAGCCAGCGCGGCGGAGCGGGCGATCAGTTCAGGGATTTCATCAGTATTCCCCCACATTTTGCTGCGCAGATTGACGTCAAACAGTACGTAACCACCCGCTTCACGCATTCTTCTCGCTCCCTCAAGGCACGCCTCGCGAGCGGGCCTGTCGGTGAGGCCAATTGAACTGAAGTAAAACCATTCGTGCTGCCTGAACGGCGGCAGGTCCTGCGGCGAAACGTAGGTATCAGCCCCCGGATGCACCAGATAGGTAAAGCTGCGCTCCCCATCAGCCGTCAGGTTGACGATCAGCACCGCGCTGGTCAGGGCCGGATCCATGCGTAGAAAAGAGACATCCACACCGTTATCCTGAAAAACCTGGCGCAGGAAACGGCCGGCGTCATCGTCGCCAAGACAGCCAATAAAACCGCACTCTCCGCCCAGCCTGGCAACGCATACCCCCACATTCGCCGACGCTCCGCCGGGGCATTTCAGATAGCTGTTCTGTTTTTCCGGCACCAGATCAACGGAAGCATCGCCGATAACCCAAACCTTATTCATGGCCTTCATTTGCGCCTCCTTATGCCTGTTTCTGCGCCAGGGCAAGCTGAATATCACGATAATATTCGTTGTTAATCAGATACTTTTTCATAAGCAGTCCAACCGCAAGGTGGAACAGAGCAGGAATGAGCGTCATCATCAGCGCAATACCGGTGAGCGAACGTGCGGTCTGTTCAACATCGGCCTGATAGCCAAAGTGGCTCAGCAGGAATCCAAGTATCCCGCCCGCGATCCCCATCCCAAACTTCTGGAAGAAGAGGATGCCGCCAAACGCCAACCCGGAAACGCGCAGACCGGTTTTCTTTTCTCCGTAATCCACCGCTTCGGCGATAGAGGACCAGAACACCGGCATTTGCATATCGCAGAAGAAATTAATAAGAAAATAAAACGCAAACGCCAGGACAAGATTTTCACGCCCGACGGAGAAATACATCAGCGCGCTCAGGACAAAGGTAATAATCTGGGTGTAGCGGAACATCTTAATTTTGTCCCAGAACTTGGTTATCCAGGTGGTGGCGATCATCGCTAAAATTGAAGCGATGACGCCGGTAGTCAGGAAGGGTGAAATCAGGTTATCTCCGCCGTTCAGATAATACTTAGCGTAATAAGCGGCAACGGAACCGCGAATAACATAACCGCACATCAGCAGCAGAATAACAACGCCGAGAATAATCCACTGATCGTTACGTAACAGATATTTAAACTGTTTCCCCACCGATAGCGAGGTAATTTCCGGCTCGCTGCGTTCACGCGTGGTAAGAAAACAGAAGATAAACAGCAGGGCGCCCATCGCCCCCATCAGCCCCATCGAAAACTGATAGCCCAGCGCCTTGTTGCCCTGCCCCAGCCAGACGGCAAGCATCGGTACGACGATAGTCACCAGGAAAGCGGCAATCTTGGTCATCACAAAACGATAACCGTTGGCGCTTAACCGTTCGACGGGGTCGCTGGTAATCACGCCAATCATCGAAATATAGGGAATGGTGATCGCGGTATAGACCAGGGTCATAAGAATATAGGTGCCATAGGCCCATGCCAGTTTGGCCATATAAGCCATATCAGGCGTAATAAACATCAAATAAACGGCAAAGCCAAAAGGAATGGCAAACCACAGCAGCCACGGGCGGTAACGCCCCCAGCGCGTGTTCAGTTTATCGGTCAGAACCCCCATGGCCGGATCGATAATGGCATCAATCATCCGCACAACCACAAACAGTACGCCAACATCAGCGGCGCTCAGGCCGTAGATATCGGTATAGAAATAGGCGAGGAGCAGCTGCATGGCGATAATCACAACGTTTATCGCCATATCTCCCGCGCCGAAGCCGATTTTTTCCACGATAGAAAGTTTCATGTTGATATTCCTTTACGCTTAACAGCGCAAATCTGGTGAACAATTAATGATGTCACTACATGAAATAAAAACGTTTTTATATAAGCCATCCACCAGACAATCTATGGAGGCTATGAAGAGAGTGTAACTAACCACAAAAAGATATAAAGGTATACCTTTATATCTTTTGATCGGTTTCACATATTTTTATAGACACGATCTTACCCCAGTTTTAAACCGGGATAAGAATCAATAAGATAATGAGCAGGGGGTGGAACGAAAATCAGCGGGAAGACAAAATGGCGCAACTATGGTCCTGAATCTCTTCCGCCGATGCGCGGTTGAAGGTCAGTAAATTACGCTCGGTCGCCAGCAGGACAAAAGAGCCATCGCTTTGGCGTACCACCGCCAGCCCATAGCGTCCCATATGATCGCGCGCTTCCGGCACCTCTTCCGCCAACATCATAAACGGACTACGCTGCGCCAGTTCGCTCTCGGTTACCCGGCGCGCCAGGTATTCATGCCCCATCAGGTCGCCCGGTAGCGGAAGCCAACGAGTGCTGATGCGCGTGAGATCGTTATCCAATTGTTCCCGAACGTCAGGACGGATGCAAGAAATATGGATATGCAAATGGTCCTGTGAACGACCAAGCCGCGAATTAATCGCCAGCGAGACTGCGCTATCCGGAATATCATGCCCGTATTTTTTACTCATATAGCCGCGAGCCTGCCAGGCCAGCCAGAAAAAGTTGGGCGTAGCGGGTTCCAGCAATAGCGGGCTTTCTGTACCGTTGATACGGTAGGTGGGCATCAATAAATATTGCAACGGACCGTGACGATCTTTAAAGACGACATAGCCGGCGCGAGGTTTGACTTCCGCGCAAGGCGCTGGATTTTGATGCTGTAACTGATCGGGCAGGCATTGTTCAAGCACGATTTCCCGTAATGCATCAGGATTGCCGGAAAATTTCCAGTAACCGACGCCCGCCGCGGCAACAATCACTATCACCGCCAGTAAAAAGTAACCTGTTTTTTTCATGTTATGCGTTCCCTGTGACCCATAGACGGGGAAGAGTAACGCAAAATTGTGGCAAAGAAAAAACCCGGTAACATAATACGTTACCGGGTTTATAAACGGTTTAGCGTTTGCTGATTTGGTCGAACGTACCACCATTAGCGAAGTGATCTTTTTGCGCCTTCGCCCAGCCGCCAAACACCTCGTCAATGGTGAAAAGCTTCAGCTTCGGAAACGCATCGTCGTATTTTTTCACCACGTCAGCATCGCGCGGACGGTAGAAGTTTTTCGCTGCTATCTCCTGCCCTTCCGGCGAGTAGAGATACTTGAGATACGCTTCCGCTACCGCTTTGGTGTCTTTCTTTTCCACCACTTTGTCGACCACGGAAACGGTCGGCTCTGCGAGAATAGATTCACTCGGGGTCACTATCTCGAATTTATCTTTACCCAGTTCATTCGTCGCCAGTAGCGCTTCGTTTTCCCAGGCGATCAGCACATCACCGATACCGCGTTCAACGAAAGTATTGGTTGAGCCACGCGCACCGGAGTCCAGCACTTCAACGTTTTTAAACAGGGCTTTGACAAAGTCCTGCGCTTTGGCCTGATCGTTATTGTTGTGGTGCAGGGCGTAGCCCCATGCTGCCAGATAGTTCCAGCGTGCGCCGCCGGAGCTTTTCGGGTTTGGCGTAATCACCGACACACCGGGTTTAATCAGATCGTTCCAGTCATGAATTTGTTTTGGATTGCCTTTGCGGACCAGGAAAACGATGGTGGAGGTGTAAGGTGCTGAGTTATCCGGCAGACGCTTGATCCAGTTTTTATCGATACGACCACGTTCAGCAATAGCGTCCACATCGTAAGCCAGCGCCAGCGTCACGACATCGGCTTCAATGCCGTTAATGACGGAAGTCGCCTGTTTACCCGAACCGCCGTGCGATTGGCGGATCACGACGTTGTCGCCGGTTTCCTGCTTCCAGTGCGCGCTAAACGCTTTGTTGTACTGCTCGTACAGCTCACGCGTTGGATCATACGATACGTTAAGTAACTGAATATCCTTTGCCAGAATGCTGGTTGACGCCAGCAATAATGTGAATCCCACGCCCCACTTTTTCATCGCCCGACTCGCTTATGTTGTGTTGTGATGAGCAAAGCGTGCCAGAAAGAGATCCAAACATTAAAGAATAAAAAAAGATTGGCTATAACTTCGAGGAATAAATCTGAGGGATTACCGGATGGCGGCTAGCGCCTAATCCGGCCTACACGTTTCTGCAACCTGTAGGCCGGATTAGCGTAGCGCCATCAGGCGCGCAAAAACAATCAGTACAGTTTTTTCGCGCACTCCATCCAGTCGCTTTTGAACGGACGCTTCATGTTTTCAATCGCATCGATGATGTCATGATGAACAAGCTGCTCGTTCTGGATACCGACACAACGACCGCCATGGCCTTCCAGCAGCAGGTCAATAGCATACGCGCCCATACGGGAAGCCAGAATGCGATCGTAAGGTACCGGGGAACCACCGCGCTGAATGTGGCCGAGCACCGTCGCACGCGTTTCACGGCCCGTTTCTTTTTCAATAAAGTGCGCCAGTTCGTCAACATCGCACATATGCTCAGTAATAGCGACGATAGCGTGTTTTTTCCCTTTCGCGATCCCGGCTTTGATTTCCGCCACCAGATCTTCGCGATTAAATTCAACTTCCGGCACCACGATAAACTCACAGCCGCCAGCAATAGCCGCCGCCAACGTCAGGTCGCCGCAATAACGGCCCATCACCTCAACGATAGAGATACGCTGGTGAGAAGAGGAGGTGTCACGCAGACGGTCAATCGCTTCCACTACAGTGCCGAGAGCAGTGAAGTAGCCGATAGTGTAGTCGGTGCCTTTGATGTCGTTATCGATAGTGCCTGGCAGACCGATGCACGGGAAGCCCATTTCAGTCAGACGTTTTGCACCCATATAAGAACCGTCGCCGCCAATAACTACCAGCGCATCGATACCGCGTTTTTTCAGGTTTTCGATCGCGACAGCGCGAATATTTTCGTCACGGAATTCCGGGAAACGGGCGGAACCGAGGAAAGTACCGCCACGGTTGATCATGTCAGATACGCTGTAACGGTCAAGCTGAACCATACGATCTTCATACAGGCCCAGATAGCCGTCATAAATGCCCATGACTTCCAGCCCTTCCGTCAACGCTGCGCGCACAACACCGCGGATTGCCGCGTTCATGCCCGGCGCATCACCGCCGCTTGTCAACACACCGATTTTCTTAATCATGACTACCTCTGAACTTTGGAATGCAAAATGAAATCTATTGCCGGAAGCCGATTTCGCACTTCGAAACGATCCAACGAATATACAGATAGTATAACAATCCCTTCCTGCTGAATTGATTCAGGTCAGGCCAAATGGCGGTAATTTATACACAAAATGCTGGCCTGGCTCACTTTTTAACAATCAATTATACAAGCTCGAACTTCTTGCCTTCCGTGGGGACGACTGAACAGGGATCCTGATGAATAATGACATCTGAACCCGGAAAACGCCGCAAAATCGCCTGCTCTACCTGTTCAGCCACTAAATGCGCCTGAACGAGCGGCAGATTATCTTCCATTTCCAAATGAATCTGAATAAAGCGGGTCGGCCCTGACTGCCGCGTGCGGAGATCGTGCGCGCCGCTGACTCCCGGCCATGACGTCACGATATCAATAATTTCCTGTCGTTCCGCATCGGGCAGCGCGCGATCCAATAATGACTGCACCGCCTCATACCCCATACGCAACGCGCTATACAAAATATAGATGCCGATACCTAACGCAAACAGAGCATCCGCACGATGCCAACCGTACCAGGATAATCCAAGCGCGATAAGAATCGCTCCGTTCATCATAACATCAGACTGATAATGAAGCATATCCGCCCGTACCGCCTGACTTTGGGTCTTGCGTACCACCCAGCGCTGAAACGTGACCAGTATAATAGTGCATATCAGAGCGATGACGGTAACGCCAATCCCCACGCCGGGGTCGTTCATTGGCGTCGGCTTAATCAGATTCTGGATACTGGTCAAAAACAGAAACAACGCCGAACCGGAAATAAACATACTTTGCGCCAGTGCCGCCAGCGACTCCGCTTTACCGTGACCAAACGTATGTTCATCATCTGCGGGTTGCAGCGAATAACGCACGACCAACAAATTCGTCAATGACGCGGCAATATCCACCAGCGAGTCCACCAACGCCGCCAGAATACTCACCGATCCCGTATACCACCACGCAAAAATTTTGATCAAAAGTAACGCTGATGCCATCGCTGTTGCCGCGATAGCCGCCCGGCTAACCAGCCGTCCATAGGTTTGATTCATAAATACTCCCGCTATCTTCTGCCGGTAGTATAACGGATGGTTTAAAACAGTAAGCTAATAACAGAATGACAAACTGGAGATAAAAAAAACCCCCACATCATGTGGGGGAAGACAGGGATGGTGATTTCATTTTCCCTGTAATCATTAGAAACATAAGGATTTGTTTCTTTCAGTGTCCACAAAGCGTCCACACATCGAGGACCGCGTCTATCAAACGCACCCAAAAACCCCTGCTTTTTTGCGGGGTTTTTTTCATTCCGCATTAGATCTTTTTTTCATTCTGCTGCGCCATGTTTTGCAAGACCATGAATCGAAGCAATCAGCCTCCATCCCGTGCCTCGTAAGGCTTTGACATATCCGCGCCCAAAAATCACCGGATGCACTCGAATCATTTTGATCGTCACGGAAACTAAAACGATCCTTTTAAAAACATCATGTTATCCAGTCGGTTAGCGCCTGGCGGCGCGGCGACTTTTGCAAAGAGCTGCAAATATTTGCGCAGCGTGCAAACGCCCGCAGGATGCAAAAGCCCATCAGTGGCGCAGGCTGGCGGGGTGCTTTGCTCAAAATTTCTTTTGCAAAATTTTTTAGATCCAAATAGCGCAGGCGGGTGTGGTGTAGCGCCGTTTCCGTCCTGGATCCACTTCCGTCTGCCTGCTGTCGCTTACGCTGTGGGCCGCTGTTGAACGAACGAACGAAAGGCCGCACGGTGGCGGCCTTTAATATTTGCGCCTGCTGTGGCGCGTTCTGTGGTGTCTGGTTAGGTGTGCGGTTATGCCGCTTTTTGTCAGGCTATCAGGGGACCGTATTTGCTTTTCAATTTGTCGGTTTTAGTGGCCGTTGCGCTGAACTGCGCAGCCTGCCCGCTGGCCCCCGTATTGGGGTGAGTATGTGACGCGGCAGTCTCTGCCAGTTCCCTCACCACGTCCAGGGTGTCGGTGAGTAGTGTCAGGACGTTAATCTCTTCGCTTCCCAGTTTTACCACCGGGGCAATCAGCTGTTGCGCCTGGGCCACGCTTCGGCGGATGCCGCTGATTTTTTCAGTCAGTGCGCCGCTGACGTTTGACGTGACATTCCCTTTAACGTCGTCTGTAACATTGCCCGCGACGTCCCGTTTCACGTTCCGGCCAACACTGACGGAATTGTCCTTGCTGCAGGTTACTGTCAGGTTGCCGGATGTGCCGACGCTGTAATCCCCCTCGCTGATATGAACGACCGCCCCGGCCAGAAGTGTGGCCGTGCCAAGCACGGTTGTTTTATCCGTTGCCTGGACCGTAGTTTCACGGACAACCACTTTGCGGATCTCTTCGTCGGTGGTGACTTCGCGAATCATGGAGTTTTCGCGGATTGTCTGGTCTGTCTGGCGTTCCCAGTCTCCGGCAACCGTCACGCGCTGAGATACACCATCGCGCTGTTGCTGCAACTGCTCGCCGGGTTTAACTGCTGGCAGGTTATGACCCTCCGCCATAATCTGGCGCACAAATGGCTTATCCTGCCGCCCCTCCGCGAATCCTACTTCAACCAGCGTGCCAGGGGGCGGAAACTGAAACATTCCCGACTCACTGCCCGCCATTGGTACAGGTAGTGGAACGGCAGAATAAACCGGCGTATTTGCGGCAGGCTTGCCGTCTTCGTCAAGCAGCTGGAGATCCACGGCATAGCGCGGGCGGAATGGATCGGCAATATTTCCCCGTGAAACATCCTCGCTTGGTGCTTCCACCCTGGCGAACTTTGGAAGATGCAGGCCGCTTGCCAGCTCCGGGAATGCGTTTTCAATCTGCCGCTGAATCGGTGATTTTTGCAACGGCTGGCCGTTGGCTTTGTTGCGGGGCTGCCAGGTGATTGCCATATCGTCGTTATTTAGCCGGACCTGGTTCAACCGCTGGCCGTTCACCTCAGCACCAGGGCGCAGGCTCTGAATCATCGGCACAACCATTGAATTGCCGCCTGCCGATGCCTGGCTAAATTCGTGCGGGATCTCTACTGGTTTACCCGCAAAAAGACTATGCTCCGCAGCGCCGACGAAGACATCCCCGTCCGGCAGCTGATACCAAAGATAATCCGTCACTGTAAATGCGCGGCCCAGACTGGCAAGAAGCTGATAGCCCGTGCCGCTATGCGTAAAGTGGGGGATCGGTTTATCTGCATAAGCAGCGCCGACCGGCGTTGTGACGGTCAGCCCGCTTTGCTCACTTATCCAGTCAGTAATCTGGCGAAGCGTTGGATGCTGGAAAGAACACGGCCACAATTTATCAAAGATGCCGACAAGCTCACGCACGAACAACCGGCATGTTCCATTATCAGCAGGCTGTGACCGTTCGACATACCCGGTAAACCAGCGCAGGACCAGACCATCATAGCCAACATCGATACGCACCATTTTGCCAGTGTAATCTGTCTCTGTCCCCGCAGTAATAAACCCCCGACCGCACGCGTTCAGCTCCAGCACGATATTGCAGTCAATCAGATGGACCGGATCAGTGGAAAGGTACAGGCGTTTAATTGGTTTCATCGTTTAATTACCCCAGCGCATCGTTGACCGGCTTTAAGACCTTTTCTTCAAACCAGCTCATTTTGTCGGCTGGCTCATCAGCACCGGCAGCCGAACCCGCGCCCTTTGACCCCGTTTGCTTCGTGCTGGCCGTCGCGTTACCTTTTCTGGCCTGTCGTTTTTCCGGGACGCTGCCTTTTTCACGCAGGGTGAAACTTACCTGCCAGGCAAGACGATCCTCCTGCGGTACGGCATCAATCTGACCGGTGAACGTGGCTTCACGAAGATTAATAGCCGTTGCCGTCGCATTGGCGACGCGGTACTTTTTCAGTGCTCCGCTGGCTTCGGTTGCGGATGCCAACTGGAAAAGCCGCTGTAAAACGGCTTCGTCGTCGAATGTCACCAGACCCGACACACGCAACTCTTTGGCCTTGATACCCTGTTCAGCATTGGCCGTGCTCGATGTCTGGCCCGACTGGTCCTTTTCCTGAAACTGCATGGAAGGTGAAACCAGCATGTTCTGCATGGCGATCCCTTCACCATCAAGCGCGAGTAATGCGGTCTGGCTCATGTAGCATCTTCCCTAAGTCAGATAACGAATCCCCGATAAACATCATCGCGGCGGTATGCACTGCCGTTGTTTGCGGGATGCCTTTCAACAATTCAGCGGCAGCAACGGCATAACTCCCGCTGTAACTGAATGAAAAAATATTCGCACTGGCGGCTTTCAAGTCTTCCAGTCCCTGGCTGAGTGAGGACAGCAAACCGGCCCGTTCCTGAATAAATCCCGTAATCTGATTTTTTAGATCTGTTGTGGTGGTACTGACTGCGGCGGCCAGCTGCGCGGCGGCAACACGCTGGGCATTCAGCGCCAGCCGGTTGGTTGAGACTGATAACGGCGCACTGGCAGGCAATACATCGTCTTTAACCGGCAACTGCATTTTTACCGTGCTGAGTTCTGCGGCGGCGGCTGCCATGCGGCTTACCTGCGTAAATGCGGGGGCCGGAAATACGGTGGACAGTTTATTCAGCCCCTGCATAAAAGTATCATGGGTATTCTCCGCCACCATCATGACGATAACATCACCGCGACCGCCAGCGAATAACAGCTTTTTAGCAAGGTATCCCATCGCATTGGCCGGACTGAGATAACCGCCTGAATCCGTGTTCTGTCCCAGCCCGTAAACCCAAGGATGCGCTGGCACAATGGAACAGGCCAGCGCCACCATATCGTCAGCAATCTTTACAACCGATTCACGCCACATCGCCCGGAACCTCCGGCCAGTTAATATCTGGCGCATCGGCAGGATTAATACGATTGATCAGAACGCGGTGTTTTCTCCACTCCAGCAAAAGCGCCGCTTCCGAATCTGTCGCAATACCCAAATCAACAGCATCCTGTAGCGGTCCAATCTTTGATGCAGCCAGCGTCAGAAGACCTTCTTTTTGCTGCGTCGCCTGAGTAACCTGCGCCACTTTTTCCGCCTCCGTGTCGTGTACCCATTTTTTCCCGTCCCATTTCACAAAATGGCCTTCGGGCGCAATGGAAACAACATCATCAGGTAGTGCGCCTAGCTGGTTAATTGTGATGGCTTCCCCCGTTTTGATGTTGTAGACAACTTTCCCTCGATGGTCTTCAACAAGTGACCATTTTTCTGACTCAGAATTAAATACAGCGACGAATCCATCCTTCGCTGCTGGCGGTGCAATATCTGTACTGTACGCGGGCAATCCTGTATTTGCCGGAATATATGCATCACCTGCCCCAATAAATTCGTTTGTATCTGAACGCAGATTGAAAATTTTAATTGTCTGCGCTTTGCTGCTCATTTTAAAAGTCATTATGCCAGCCTCACAATATAGTTAAACGCGATATTCTTCACTGTGGTTTCCGCATTACCGTCTGCGTCCACAATAACGACGTGTCCGTGTGGACCTATATACATCGTGTGCTCGTGTCCTCCGATATAAACTGTATGCGCATGGTCGCCAGCGGCCTGTGTCCACGCACCACCTCCAGGCTGAAATGAGGTGTGATTGGAATCTCCCCAGTATGAATTGATATAACCGCCGAACTGGTGAGTATGGTTGCCCGTGGTATTGGTCGATTTCGTACCGTAATCAAATGACGACGTGCCTTTCGTTCCCAGATCGGTATCCAGCGCCCGCGCGCCGTGGCTGTGCGATTTGTTACCGTCCATTTCCTGAGACAGTACAGCCCGCCCGCTGGCGGGCTTACCTTTGATTGTCCAGCCTCGCATGTCAGGGATGACACCGGACGGATACGCTATAGCCAGTAACGGGTAAGCAGATTTATCAAATGCTTGCCCCTGCATCAGGGCGTAACCGGCTGGAGTAGCATCAGACGGCCATGCAATCGCCGCCCCTACTGGATGCGAATCCGGTGGCGGGTTTAGTGTGGTGTAGAGCATTGCCCATTCGGACCACTCAGCCTCGGCGTTATCTCTGTGGCTGCGAATATATGCAGGCGCAGGAGCACCATTAACCCCGCTCCATCCGATCAATATCTCCCCGTCACCGGTTCCGGTCAGACGTAAAATATTCCCGTATTGTGTTGGATAGCCATTGTTGTAAACCTCGCCCATTATCAGGCCGCTATCGCTGCCTCTTGTCGCACCAGTCAGTGCCGGAAGCGCACCGCGTGATGCCAGTCTGTTCGCTGCAACAGCCGTACCGTTGGCAGGAAGTGCTCCGATATTACGCACAAATAAACTTTTGTCCGGAATGTCATCGCCGTTCTGGTCTTTAACCAGTCGCTTATCTGCGTTGTCATTAGCCGCTTTTACTGCCTTTGGCGTGGCGGCCAGCTTTTCGGAATCGCTGTCTATTGCACTGCTTAACTGCACAAATCCTTTTTCATCGGTTGATGCATCAGGGTGATTGCGCGATTTTTCATGCTCACTCAGCGCATTGCTGGCCGCCTGGTCGTTAAGCGTGCCTTTCGGGCGCAGGTCTGTGATATTTCCGGCAGCATCAATACTCGCCACCGCAAAGACATAATGCTGTACACCGCCCAGCACATAATCGGCAAGATCTGCGGCAACGGTGATTTTGCTCTGTACTGCCCATTCGCTCGTTAACGTCCCGGTCCAGCTGACATCAAGCCAGACTTTTGTCGGCTTCGCAGATGCGTTGATGTTCAGGTCTGCGGGCAATTCAGTGCGTAACCCGGCGACGTATCCCACCCCTTTTGTGACAAAGAACTGATTACCGGACTTTGCGACCAGATAACCCGAATCAAAGAATGCCGCGGCACCATACAGATCGATATTTTCGCGGCGCTGGCGTTCATCCATTGCCGAAAGGCGGGCAGTGAAATCAATCTGCCATGTCTCTGCCGGGGTGGTAATTTCTGTTGCTTCCCTGGCTCCGCTGTATTCCATCAGCATGGAACGAACCAACACGTTTCCCTGCTGGCCGTTCGCATTTTTAATTTTGCGCTGAGTCGGGGCGTGAATAATCATCGCCAGTGTGCCGGTGGCTTTATTTGCCAGCCCGATCCAGTTGAAATTATAATCGCCCACATCCGCCCCCAGCGTGACGGAATAAACGACAGAATTTTCATTCACAACGCCGGTTTTACTTACCGGCAGGCGATCAACAATTTTATCCGCTGCGGGCATTGTCTCGGTATTATCAATCGGTTTATCAGCATCCAGTCCCGGAATATACGCGAAAATAAATTCATCCAGCGTGACGGGCTGATTATTAATTGCCTGCTGGGCTTTCCACTCTGTAAATGCTTTTGTAATAACAGCCTGTGACATAGGTCTTTCCTCTACTTCAAACTTGCGCTGTATGTTGCTTCTGGCTGGTTATTCACATCACCCAGGGTGGCAGGCCAGCAAATATATTCCCCCTGATACCAGCCAATATTGATATTCAGCGGCAGGGCGGTGATCACTTCAAACTGGTAACGGCGGCATGTGCGCCCGTATTTGCGGATGATTTCCAGCAGGAGATCGCCATTTTCCGCAATCTGGCTGTTTGTCACCCGAACGACGATCACGTCCCAGTCGAGTCCGTCCTGTCGTTCCAGTAATTCAACGTAACCAATCCCCAGTCGCTCAAAAATGGCAATAAAGCCCGCCACCTCTCCAGCCTGCTGCGCATTGATAAATGCGTAATTCACCCGTTTGCGAAAGATGTCGAGCGGTTCCCCCTTAAACCGATCGATGTCGCGTTCCCAGGCAATCAGGTTTAACAGCGGTTCGGGGCAGACCAGCGGGTCAAACTGCTTTAACGGCCAGGTGATCCACCCGTACACCTGCGACCAGAACTTCACGCAGGCCCGCAGCAGCCTGGTGGGGTCGCCTTTGTTCAGCCACGACGGCAATTTCAGACCGGCAAGCAACTTTGAAAACTCAGTCATTTTCAATCTCCACCGTTAACCCTGACAGGCGCGGGACTGACAGTTCGCTGACAATATCCGTCAGTGAAAAATGCAGTGAATCGACAACCGGAAAAGCCTTGTGGATCTCGCGGCCCAGATTCGAAAAGGAATAGCGCGAATAGGGCTGCGTCTTTTTAACGTCGTAATTGGCGTTCTCGCGAAACGCGCAACGAATCAGGTCGGTAATACCGGTTTTTAACGCGCTCAGGTCTTCCGCCTCCATGTTTTCCACGCTTTTGACGTAGACCGTAACCGCCAGGGTGTGGCTGGTTTCCGGCATGGCATAACACTGCAGATCATCACCGTGTCCGTGGTGGCCCTGGGTATTCACATAGTCGTTAACCGCATCAATAAAGGGCTGTGATATTTCGCCGCTGTCCAGTAACAGGTAAGCATTTGCCGTACCCGGCCCACGCGGGGCATCGTGCAAAAAGTAAATGCGATCAACGCTCAGGCCCAGCACGCTGGCAATCATGCTGCGGTAGATAGCGTCAGAATGGTAATTGCCTACCAGATTAAACTGGTTGCGGGTGCGGTCGCGCAGCTCGTCGTCGCTTTCCTCGTTAGCCCCTGGCGTAATCAGCCATTCGTCCTCATTGACCGCACTGGCGATCCCAGCCACCGCAACGGGTAAGATCCGGTAATAGCCGGGCGCAAGGTTATAGCCGCTGCCGGTGCCGGTCGCCGTGACGGGAACCAGCCCGCTTTCAACCCCGGCTGGCAGCGTCACGTCTTCATTCACCGCCAGCACGTAAACCACGCCGTTAATACGCTCGGTTTGCACCAGGGTTCCGGCAGGCACGACGACCACATCCGCCGCGTTCAGCTTGTAGAATCGCAGCACGCCAGCGGCAGCGCTGGCCGGTTTAGGCACAATATGGACCGCCCAGGCCAGCAGGCGCAGCATGGGACCGGTGGCCGTCGCGACAAACATATTGCGCAGAACCACATCGATCAGCGCCGCCCGCAGCCATAACACCGGCGTGGTGACAATTTTCGAAATCAGCCGCCAGAAAGGTGACATTCTCGACGTATTTGTGACGAACCCTTCCGCCTGCACGGTGGCTTTAAATGCCGCCGTAATTTCGGCCTCTGTCGCGGGCATCCCGCTGTCATTCAGCACTTTTTCAAAATCAACGTCGGGTTTCTCAGTCATA
Organism: Salmonella sp. SAL04196; assembly: GCF_046550835.1. Taxonomy (NCBI): domain Bacteria; kingdom Pseudomonadati; phylum Pseudomonadota; class Gammaproteobacteria; order Enterobacterales; family Enterobacteriaceae; genus Salmonella; species Salmonella sp. SAL04196. The sequence goes on along the minus strand of NZ_JBGDXE010000007.1, from coordinate 85,787 downwards.
GTTAACCTCTGTACCGACAGGGCCAAAATCGTAGGTTTCCGCCGTGACATACAATCGCGAAAGGGTTTCTTCGGTGATCACTATGGTGCCGGGGACCAGACGTTCGTCGCTTTCTACCAGTAAGGACAGCTGCGTCAGCACGTCACCGCGCATTGTCGGGCTACGTTCACCAATCAGACGGGTGGTGATACCGCTTTCCAGAATGCTGTGAATAATGTCCTGGGTGATGCTGTCGCGGTTATCGCAACGGCGCGGCTCGTTGCCGCTGTCCAGCGTGAAATCGCCGTCAGTGATCAAAAGGTCGATGTATAACGGTTCGGTACTCATCCTGCGTTAAGCTCCTGCCATTCAGCCAGCTGGGCCGGGGTGATTCCATTGGGGGCGTTGATGTAGGTATCGCCCCACGATTTACGGTTATCCACGGTGGTTTTGCGGTCGGTTTTAACCTGACTCATCAGGCCGCCGCGTGGGATGTCTGCATTAATTCGGTTCCCCGTCAGCACGGACGGGCTGTTCAGCTTCGACGAACCTGCAGCACTGTCTGGAATGACCGCGTTTGCCGGAACGGCAGCCGCTGCCGGTGGTGAAACGGTTTTCAGGTCGATATTGACGCCGGGGATCTTGTTTAACTTCTCAACAATCCAGTTATAGGTAGACGCAAAGGTGCTTTTGAGGACGTCAAAAAGTTTGCTGAATACCCCGCCGATGATCTGTGCGAACCCTTCAAAGGTGGCAAGCGGGGAAAGACCGGCAAAGAAATCAACCACCACGGCCCAGCCGTCAGTGATGGACTGCCAGACCCGCGCAAACACCTGGCCTACCTGTTCCGCGACTGACATCACCCAGGCAAAAGCCGCCGTATTCATGATCGCTGCCGCCAGTTCTTTCCAGTGAGTGATGACGTACCAGACCCCCACGGCCAGAAGCGCCAGCCCGGCAATAATCAGGGTGATCGGACTCATCAGGAATTGCATTGCCGCTCCGGCAAACATGGTCGCCACACCGTAAACCCGCATGGCAATGGCCCCGGTCTTTAACGCGATATTCCATGCAGCCAGCGCGATGCGGCAGACACCCGTCCACAGCGCCAGCAATTTTGACTGGATCCACAATGCAGCCAGGCCAATGCGCGTTGTCAGCAGGGACGGACGCAACAGGTTGAGCGTCCATAACAGGGGTTTCCATGCGCCACCCAGCACCTTAGCGATTGCGGCCAGCCCCGTCATGGTGAAGCCAAAGACCCCCATCACGATATTGACCGCCGCCCCGGCCAGCCCGAAGGACAGCACGCCCAGGGTGATGTAACCCAGCCAGCGGGCAATATTCGGGAACATATCCAGCCAGCGGGCAAATTTAGTCCCCACGTCGGCAATACGGTTCATCAGCGGCGACAGGATAGGGATCAGCGTGTTACCAATCGCCACGCGAATGGCAAAGAATGTCGCTTTGATACGCTCCCACGGCTCGGCCATTCGTTCGGCCATTTCCTGGGCGCGTTTCATCCCGTCATTTCTGCCCAGCTCGGTGATGCTGCGGTTTAATTTATCCTGCTGGCCGTACAGCTTTTTGATAACGTCAGCACCACCACCGAACGCGGCGTCCAGCGCCTGTTGTGCCTTGACGTTCCCTTCAATGCTCTGCCCGTATTTGCTCTGGAGTTTTTGCAGAATGTCGCCCATCGGCAGCATTTTGCCGGTGGCATCGACAAAGCTCATACCCAGCTTTTCAGCGGCAGCCGGGGCACTGCGTAAAAACTGCTCGTAGATCCCGCTGGCCTCAGTACCCAACGTGCGCGAAAGCGTACCCAGTACGGCGAACTGTTCATCCAGGCTGACGCCAAAGTCAGCACCGGCGCTTTTCGTCCCCTCGATAAGCTCCTGCATGGTCTGCATTTTCACGCCGAAGTTTTGCACCATGTACGCCGTTTTTCCTGCCAGTTCTTCGGCAAAACGCACATGGCCCAGACTGGACAACTCCGCGTTGAAACGTGACGCCATTGCGCCGATGTATTCGCCCGCCTCTTCGCCGCTGGCCTTGACGCCTGCCGCCAGGGTATTGGCCGCGATGGTGACGCGGGGCAGGTCCATATCGGACAGGCCCGCCATTGCGCCTTTCATCGCGTAACTTGACCGGACCACATCAACGGCCCCTTTGCCGTAACGCATACTGAATCGCATGGCTTCGCCGGACAGACGTTTCAGCGCATCCTCTGCCACGCCTTTGGAACCCACTTCTGCAAGTGCGGCGTTCATCTCATACGCCGGACCCACCACGCCCGCGATGGACTGTGCCACGCCCCAGACAGCCGCCGCACCGATCCCGATTTTTGTAAAAGACGCCTGCGATTTTTCAGCAAAGCCGGACAGCGAAGACTGGGCCGTTTTTAATGGCCGCGTCAGCTTATCGATCAGGCTCAGGGTAAAATCCAGGTGGCTCATATCAGTTTCCGTTAAACGCGATGGCTATCCCTTCCGCCGTCTTGCTGGCGCGGGTCTGGGCGAAATATTCGTCCAGCCACAGGGCGCGGGCGATGCTTTCTTCGTCGTCGGCTTCGTGCGGGAGGTAGTAGCGGCGCAGGGCAAGGTATTGCTCAAGAGCATTCTTGCGAATGGCCGCCACCCGCGCCGTCAGTTTTTTACTTCGATCTCAAGTTTTGGGGAGTAAATCTCGTTAACCTTCTCGACGATCTGCATTTCACAACCCGGATAATCTTCCATCAGCTTGTTGAGCGACTCTTTACACTCGGCATCAACAATTCGGCCCAGATAAGTCACCATAGGGGCAACCTTATTGGTCATGGTCATTTCGTTAAGCAGGTTGTTAAACGCGGTTTTATTCGGCTCAAAGCTCAGATTTACGCCCGCCACGGTCAGGGCGATTTTTTTCGGTTTACTCATTGTGCTAATTCCTTACGTTGTCGAATGATGCCCGCCAGGGCGTTATGTCGGGCGGCGCAGTCGGTATACATCTGCCGGTAGGCTGTCAGCGCCGCGTCAAAGTCATTTCCGGTCGGTCCGGCCAGACGTGGCAGCGTGACCGGGCAAAGTGTCAGCTGGTTTTCCTGATAATTCTCGTTCGGCTTGATCTGCACTTTCGTTGAACAACCGGACGTAATCATCAGAAGCGCAAACGTTGCTAAAAACCGGCTTAATGATTTCTGTACGAATAACCCGTTCCGTGTGCCTTTCATTGGCTTTTAGCCCCGCGAGTTTTGCTTCCAGCGCTTCGCCAGACTGTTGCGTCACTTCAACGACAATCTGGCGTGTTTGTTCTGCCGCTTCACTGGCAGCGAGTTGCAGCTTTGCGTCGTGCCAGTCATGCGCCTGCCAGCCCGCTGACATTGCAGCGACCAGAATCAGCAAAAGACCCAGCAAATTGCGCATCAGCGCACCCCGTTATGCTCAAGACTGAAATGGTTCCCGTCCGGCTTACTGAAACGGCCACCCCACGATCCGCCGATAGATTCCCAGTATTCGCCCAGTGGGCGATATGCGGCGCTGTCGGTCTGGTATTCGCCGTCAATAAACAGGTTAAAATCCACCGCCAGGCGCTGGGTATGCAGGCTGTTAGCAATGCCGCTCCCTTTTTTTGCGTTAAGCGCGGCCTGTTCCGGCGTGCGGTACGCTTCGCCAAACGTCAGGCGATAGCCCTTTTCTTCGGCAAAATGAATCAGGCTGGCGATCATCACCGTGAAAAGTTGCTGTTTTTCACTCAGTTTCATTGCGCTTGCTCCCCCATCGCTTGATATACATGTCCAGGCAGCGCTTTAACCCCGCCTCAATAAACGCACTTCCCAGAATGCCCAGGGCGCAGGCCAGCCCAATGACGACCAGTTCCGGCATATCGGGGAATTTCAGCAGCGGGATTGCGGCCAGTGGTGCGACCGCAGATCCCAGAATCATCCGCCCGACCAGCAGGCGGGTTGTGATTCGCTCATTACTGACCATCAGTTGCCCCAGACCGATCACGGCCCCGATAAGCAACAGTTTTTCAAGCAGTGACGTTTCTCCGTTCATCATCGTGTCAGCCTTTCAGATCGCGAGTATCACGGGCTGACAGGTACGGCACGCCGTCAATCGCGACAAAGTCCGGGCTTGTCACCATGAATTTAATTTTCTTCGTGGTTTTGCTGGCCTCGTTGGGGTTGATGTTGACGATGTCGGACAGCGTCGGAACACAGCCAAACACCTCGATTTTTTCTTCGTCGTCCCCGGCGTTGGCATAGAACAAAAAGTCCTTTGCCGGAATGGCCCGCCAGGAACCTGCGGCGCGGGCCACAGCGGTAAACTTTTTAAAGTTCTGGGAATCGACTTCGACTTCCACATCCGCCGAAACGGACCCTTTCGTGTGGCCGTTAGGGATGCCACGCGACTGCGCAACGGCGCTGTTGTCCGTAATGGTGACGGTGGCGTTTTCTACGTGAATCATGATGCTGTCGTAGTTCACATCGAACGATCCGCCGCTGATACGTTCAGTCATTGATTAGCTCTCCAGTGAGGTGTCCAGTTCGATGCTGACGCTGATTTCTTTCGCGCTCTCATATGGTCGAACCACAAGGTAAATCTGTACCGCTTCGCTACTGGTCCAGGTGATGGTGATGTCACCGTCCTTTGGTGGCTTCACTTCGCCCGGAAATTCGATGCCGTTGATCTGGGTTGAAATCGCCATTTCACGCAGCGGCTTGCCGAAATAGGTTTCATGCGCGGCGATGCTGCCCGGTGTGCTGTTCAGCGAACGATCGGCAATTTTGGGGATTGCACGCAGACGGACACGGCGGGAGGCTTTATCAACCACGCGCACGTTTTCAATCACCTGATAATCACCGCCTTCAACGTCCAGAGTGCGACCGTCAGCCCAGTAGATGCCGTCATAATCGTGATACCACATCGGCACGCTGTAGCGGTTCGCCTGCAAAGACTGCAACACGGCCAGATCAATCTCGGCCCCCGTCCCGTCGACCGGCAGGCCATCGCGCCCCAGCGCGGTGACTGCACCGGTTGCAACGCGGGCGGGGCTGTCTGCCACCGTCACCGAACGGTTACACAAGCGACCAACCAGGACGCCGGGTTCGTTGCCCCACAGACGCGGGACCAGTTGCACCCCAGGCGATGCAATACCGTCCTGGAGTTTTGCCAGGCGCGTCACATAGTCGCTCCACGCTTCGTCCTTTTCCGGCCCGCCCACAGCAAGGGCAAACCAGATAAAACGCCCAAAACTGGCCTGTAAGGTGACGCGCATTTCCGTTGCGCGGTTAATGGTGGCTGCGTCGGCGGTATCAAATGTCAGGACAACCCCTTCCACGGATGCCACGCTCTGGGCCTGTTTGACCGCGTTCATCCAGTCTTCATCTGGTTTGTAGCCCTCGGCGTCCTTGTCTGGCTCTGCCAGCACATGCACGTAAGCAAACCAGTTCTGACCGGCGTTATTGGCCGCTGCGGCCACCATATTTTTTAACGGGCTGTCTTTGTCTCCCAGGGCTTTATCCAGATCGCTGCCGGTATTCAGCGACTGGGTTTTCCCGATGTTAGTGTCGCCGTAACCCACAAAGAGGATGACGCGCTCGACGTCGTTCGTTGTGCCGTTGAAGCGGTTTTTCTGACTGACGTTGACATTCGGCCAGGTCATTTTTACCCCCTGATTTGCTGCGCGTTGATGTCCCAGCCGAAGCCGATTGCCTGCATTTGCCGCGCAATAATTTGGTTAAATTCGTCGTTGCTCACCCCCAGAAAAACGCGCCCTGGAATATCAATGGTCCATGTGCGTTTTGAGGGTGTGCCTTTCAGTTTTCGAATCAGTAATCCCGCCTGGGCCATGCTCATGGTTTCCATGATTTGCTTGCTGGACGGCTTAACCCAGCGCTTGCCCTTGCGGGTTTTGTAGCCCAGCGCCCGCAGGCGCTTGGCCTGTCTCGGTAGCGCTGGCTTGTCAGCCTGCGGCTTGCGCGGGGCGTTACTGGCTTTCATCTGGATCCTTGCGCCGTCCTGCTGGACCGCGCCGACCAGACCCGCCGCAATGGGCTTCGTCCCGTTCCGGTAGTTCCCGCCCTTGAGGTAAATTCTTACCCCCTGAATCTCCGGCATTTCACGCACGGCCAGCAGTTTGGGCAGCCCTTTTAACATCTTCCCTTTGCCACGCTTGCGCGGCTCCCACGGCGTACCGTCCGGGGCCGCCTGCTGGCGCTGGTGACGTTTTGCCGCTGTGACAATGCCCAGCTTTGCAATACGCCATAAAAGGCGCTGGCGCTTACGCGGGGGAAGGTCAGCTTTTGCCAGCGTTTCCCGCATCTGCTTTAGCTGTTGTTGGTTCAGCTCCCCACGGATCACGACGCGTCACCACGCTGGACAATAAATTCCAGTTGCGACGCCTCCCAGATTTCGGGATTTACGATGTCCCATTTCTTACCCTTGAAGGGGATCGGCCCTTTTTCCACTTCACGCAGGACCAGCGGATCAACCAGCGGGACAACCACATCCAGAATGCATGACCCTTCGTCGTCGAACTCCGGGTCCACGGTGGGATCGGCTAACTTCAGCTCGTCGCGCAGCTCGTTGGCGAACTCATCCACCCAGGCCAGCACCAGGGCATAAATCAGCCCCGGCGAATATTTGCGGTAGGGGAAGTCATCCCACGACAAACGGGCGGTGTAAGTCAGCACTCCGATCCGGCGCTGGTTGTTCCCCAGTGCTTTGGCGTTGCGTACCAGCTCGCAATCCTCCATTGAACTGGAAAACATCTGCATGGCATCAGGCGGCAGATTTGCCGTAATAAACGCCGTCAGACTTTCAAGCTGGCTCATATCAGATGCACCCCAACGCGTGGTTGTCGCAGCATGTTTCGCATCACGTTGGCCGCCTCGGCCAGCAGGCTGGCGCGGGTGTCCTGGCTTTCCTGCCCCGGATGCGATTCACGCCGCCCGATGGTGGCGAACTCCCCCAGTAAATCGGCCTTTGCGCGGGCGTAGACCGCTTTTTTGTACTGGGCTGTTAACTGGCTTTCGTCGCCCATCTTTGCACCCGGTACATCTGCGGCCCGCTCGCAGGCTTTCGCGTTCCAGTACGTCACCACGTCGGCCAGCGCGTCGTTTACCTCCGCAATAGCAGCCAGCAGGGCCACGCCTGCGGTTTCTGGCGGCAGATCAGCGGGCAGCGTGCGCACCTTCTGAAACTCGGCCAGATCGAGATCGGGCCAGAACGTCACGCCGTTGGTGATCGCTGTTGGCGTCACCATCACCGGCTTACCGCTGATACTGAAACTTGGGCCACTCATTGGCGCACCTCGGTTTTGCAATAGAAACGGGCTGACGGGTTCCACGGCCAACAACCTTATGGTTGATGCCTCCCCCGCGCCCGTCCCGGCTTGCGGGAGTCGTTAAAGCTGGGTCAGGCCGTTAATCCGGGCGCGGATTTTTTCGCGCATGGTCTTAACTCCGGCGTTTTTGTTGTACGCCGCCGCCTGGGCCAGCAGGGCGTCGGCCTGTTCCAGCGTATTCACATCATCCACGGCAGTGGCACGCGGCTGGCCCTTCTCGTCGCGCAGCAGGTAAAGACCGGCGAACTTGAACCACTTCGCGTTAATGTCTTCGTGCAAACGCCACTTTTCGCGGATGTTTTCAAACGTGCGGCTGAAATAGGGTTCGATGCTGTGACCGGCTTCCGCCTGCATGATCGCCCACCCCAGCACCGTATCGGCCACAAAGGCGGGCAGGTTGCTTTTGAAGTTTTCCGGCGTGGCCTGGTTCTCACTGATAGCCACGTCAGCCCAGTCCAGCGCCTTGCCCATTTCCCCCGTATCGAACAGCCAGATCACGCAGTAAACCAGGGCCGGATTGGCAAAGCGGGCATCACCGGCAAGATATGCTTCAACGGTCGGCATCCAGCGCGGCAAAAGGACATCGCGCTTCATGTCCATGCGCTCTGCACGCGTCAGACTACGAAGCCGTTCAACATCCTTTTCCAGCTCCAGCATTTGAATGTGAAAGCTGACCGGCGATGCCGTCAGGGCTTCGCACTTATCTAGCGCCTTTGCGGCTTTCACGCGTGCTCGGTGTCGCTGACACGGGGTCATAGCCATTTTTACGCGCCCCCTCCTGGTGCAACTTCGCCGGTCGCAAGGGTGATTTTGTCGAATGCCGCGTACAGCTCATCATGCTCGACGCCGTAACCTTCCATGCGCAGATAGTTATTCTCGAAGCGCTTGCGGTCGTCGTTCCATTCCGCTTTACGCTTACGTGTCCCCTGCTGGGTGTAGATATGCAGGTTGTCCAGCGTGGTGACGATAAGGCGGCCCTCCGGCATAAACGGCGGGGTGTACACGGTACGGCCAGCAATCTGGCGGCCAATAAGCTGCGCGGCGACTTTCTCAGTCGGGCGATCAATCTTATTCATCATCGTGGTGGCGTCGTTGCCGATAAGGTCAGCGGAAGCCAGCACAACCAGGCGCGGGTCATTGCGGAATGGCTCATAAATGCAGGTGTGTACCAGGTCAGTGACTGCCGCATCCAGACCAATAAAGTCAGCACCCGACGCGCCGATAGTGACGGCATCAGAAATAATCTGTTCAGACGAACGGGCCTTAACGATTTGGTGCCAGCCGATGTTAACGTCTTCGCCGTTCGGGTTGGTTTCCGGGTCGGTGTCGTCTGCAACACTTGTACCGTTAAACGCCACGCGCAGCATATCCAGCGCGAATGACTCGTTGCTGAATGCCTGAATACGCTGGAAGAATTCCTCTTCACTGCCCGCGTTAGCCCAGACAACCAACAGGGAGTAAGGCAGATACGAACCGGAATCCGTTTCTACAAGCTTGTATTCATTCCCGGTAACACCCAGGGGGCGAGAGAAACGACCATCCTTTTTGCGCCCGGTATAAATACCCGACTTACCAGTACTGACCACCTGGCCGGTGATCTGATCCACATCCAGCACGTTAGGCAGCAGGCGCAGGAACTCAGATTGTTGCAGCAGAGCATTGCGCAGCTGGGTTTCTTTCGGATTGGTCAGCGAGAAGTAGCGCGACGTGTCCACCTGGCCGTTAGCTTTTGCCAGGCCAGCAGTAAACTTACGCAGCATCTGCTCTGCTTTTGGGGTTAATTGCATAATCTCTTATTCCTGAAAAAGTTGGCGATTACATGAATTCAAACGGTTCTTTGCTTCCGCCTGGCGCACTGCCAGGGCGGCGCGTATTACCGTTTTCCATCGCTGACAACTTGGTCAGGACGGTAGTCAGCTGCGTGGCAAGGTTGTCCATCTGGTTGCCAGCTGGCTGGCGACGGGCGGAAAAGTCACGGCGACGGCTGGCGCGTGGGCGCTTCGCTGGCGTCACATTGAATGACTTCATGACTTTTGCCAGGTTAGCTTTGGCGGCGCTGAATTCTTCCGCTTTGACTTCGTCTTCCGGGTTTTCGATAACGTCCTGTGCCAGCTCGGCCACCTCGTCGGCAGCATCAGCGATCTGGGCGGCAACATCTGCCACCACATCGGCGGCCTGTTCTGGCGTATCAACCGTGTCAGCGTCACCCGCTGCGGCGTCTTTACCGCTTTTAAGCAGATCCAGCATTTGCTGAATGAGCGCTTTTAATTCTTCCATTTTTTCTCCGTCGCCCTCGGTGGGCTTATCAGTGTTTGGCTCTGGCGTTGGCGTAAAATCTTTACTGGCCGAAAATAAACGCGACCAGAAAGAATCTTTTTTATCTGGTTTACTTGTCTGTAATTTCCCTAAGCTGAATGTTTCCAGACTCCCGCGCTCGGCGTCCTTTTCTTCACCGGCTAAAACGAATTTAAGTTTTTCCGTTCCCAGACTTGCCGGAATATCCGTCACAGCCAGTCCAAAAAGATATTCACGACCGCTGCCAGCAAAATCAGTGACAAATTCTGCTGACGTAAATAACTTTTGCCCCTGCCGATTGGCTTCAATTAAAAATTGATTCGGGATTAACTGGGCATATAACTTCGTGACATCACCTTCCGTTTCCACTTTCAGCGCGTCCACTTCCCCCAGATTGCAGGTAAATTCACGCTCGCTGATATCGCATTGCGGATGGTGCGGCCAAATCATGGCCGTGTAGGTTTTGCGGGTGTAGGTTTCTGCCGCATCAATCAACCATTGCGGTTCAATGGTGCGACCGTCCACAGCCTTTCCAGATGTGGCAATACATAGCCAATCCGTGCGGTAATGAGATTGCGGCATAACTGACCTTTAATAATGAATTTAATAACAATGATTCGTTTGTGGTGGTCAGTATTGCGAATTGATTAAAACAGCGCGACCGCTTTATTTCTTATGTATTCGGTTATAACTGGATAGCCACTTTTTACCGATATTTAATTATCAATTCTGCAAAATAATCTCGCCATAATAGCCGCATGGCTAAATATTCCGATGAATTAAAAGAAGCGGCCCGCACGCTTTATATAAAAAGCTGGACGCCGAAAGATATTGCGCAGGAACTGAATATTCCACCGCGTACAATTTACCACTGGGCTGACGTCGGGAAGTGGGCATCACTGCTGCCTGTTGAATCGGTGGAAAATGTCATCGCCCGCCGTATCGACCAGCTCTCCCGCCGCGAGAAAAAAACAGCGCTGGAACTGGAAGAACTGCGCGATCTGATTGCTCACCATGTGAAACTCATGGCGCAGCGCAACAAGCACGCCGAAAAGCTGGCAGAAATTCAGGCCCAGAAAGCGGCTTATGATGGTGAAGGGTACTGCCTCAGCAGCGCAGGCGGGGAACAAGGGGAAAGAAAGCGCCGGTATAAGAAAAACGACGTTTCCGGTATTACAGCGGAAATGCTCGACACCTGGGCGCGGGAACATCTCTTCGAGTACCAGCTGCACTGCCGCGAACATAAAGGCGAAGACTGGCGCTTCATTCTGAAAAGCCGCCAGGTGGGTATGACCTATTATTTCGCCTGGGAAGCATTCGAAGACGCCGTCATTACCGGTGATAACCAGGTCTTTTTCTCTGCAAGCCGATCCCAGTCGGAAATCTTCCGCGAATACATCGTCCAGATCGCCCAGAACCATTTCGGCGTGACGCTTACGGGTAAAAATATCCGCCTCAGTAACGGCGCAATACTGCGCTTTTTGTCCACGAACGCCAGCACTGCGCAGGGCTTTAACGGCCACCTGTATGGCGATGAGGTTTTCTGGATCCCGAAATTCACGCGCCTGCATGAAGTTGCCAGCGCAATGGCAACGCATAACAAATACCGCACGACCTACTTTTCGACGCCCAGCGCGAAAACGCACCAGGCTTACCCGGTCTGGACTGGCGAAGCCTGGCGCGGGGACGACCCGAAACGCAAAGGCGTGAAGTTCCCGAACGAAAGCGACATGCGCCAGGGCATTCTCTGCCCGGATCAGATCTGGCGCTACATCATCACGATGGAAGACGCTATCGAAGGTGGCCTCGGTGCGCTTGTCGATATTGAACGGCTGCGCAACAAATACAGCCCGACCGCGTTCGCCATGCTCTACATGTGCCAGTTTGTTGACAGTAAAGACGCGGTTTTCAAGTTCTCCGCACTTGTTGGCTGTGAAGTGGACCGGGCCACATGGGGCGACTTTGATCTGACTGCTGCGCGGCCCTTCGGCAATCGCGAAGTATGGGCAGGTTTTGACCCGTCGCGCTCCGGCGACAACTCAACATTTGTGTTAATCGCGCCCCCTATAGAGGACGGCGAGCGCTTCCGCGTGCTGGCCGTCTGGCAATGGCAGGGTTTTAACTTCAGCTGGCAGGCCGACCAGATAAAGCAGCTTATGCGCCGCTTTAACATCACTTACATCGGGATCGATACAACCGGCATAGGTAAAGGCGTTTATGACCTTGTCAGCAAATTTGCGCCACGCGAAGCCACACCAATTCTTTACAGCGTCGAAAGCAAAAACCGCCTGGTGATGAAGATGATCGACGTTGTCGAGCGTAAGCGCATCGAATGGGCAAAAGACGCCGTAGACGAAACGAACAAGGAGCGCGTCGAAATTCCGGCCAGCTTTATGGCTATCCGGCGCACGACAACCAACAGCGGCAACGCGCTGACGTTTGTTGCCGAACGTTCAGACGCGACCGGCCATGCAGATGTTTTCTTCGCTATCTCGCACGCCGTAATTAACGAACCTATCGATCACGAATATGACCGCCCATCGGGCTGGTATTTTGGGAAAGCAGCATGACAAAGAAACAGCGTAATAATAAAAAATTCAGGTCCATGATCGGCAACAAGGTTGAAACCTTCACGCCAGGGCGCGGAAGCGTGATCACATTTGGCGAACCCGAACCCATCCTGACGACCGGCACGGATTATCACAATATCTGGTATGACAATGAGTATGACCACTGGCGACTTCCGATTGATCGCCTGGCGCTGGCCCAGTTGCCGAACCTTAACGGCCAGCACGGCGGGGTACTGTATGCGCGGCGCAATATGGTGGCCGGTGGCTACATCGGCGGCGGCCTGACGCCGGACCAGGTCGAACAGGCTGTCTTTGATTACCTGCTGTTTGGTGACGTCGCTATCCTGAAAATTCGTAACGTATTCGGGGAAGTGATCGACCTGCTACCGCTGCCGTCGCTGTATCTGCGCTGCCGGAAAGACGGCTCGTTTGCTGTCCTGCAGGAAGGGCCAGCGCTTATCTATGACCCGGAAGACATCGTATTCTTTAAAATGTACGACCCTCGCCAGCAGGTGTATGGCCTGCCTGACTATATCGGCGGCATCCATTCGGTGTTACTCAACAGTGAGGCAACCATCTTCCGGCGCCGTTACTACAATAACGGGGCGCACATGGGCTTTATTCTCTATACCAGCGATCCGAATCTGACGCTGGAAATGGAAAACGAAATCAAAGAGAAGATCGCCCAGTCCAAAGGGCTGGGTAACTTCCGCAATATGTTTATCAACATCCCGAAAGGCGACCCGGAAGGGGTTAAAATCATGCCAGTGGGCGAAGTCAGCGCAAAGGATGAATTTGCCAACATCAAAGGGATCACCGCGCAGGATATCTTTACCGCTCACCGTTTCCCCGCAGGTCTGGCGGGTATTATCCCGACCAACGGCGCGATAATGGGTAATCCTGAAACGGCCCGCGCAACCTATCGCAAGGATGAAGTTATTCCGTTGCAGCGCAAGCTAATGAACGGCGTCAACAATGACCCAGAGATCCCCCCACATTTGCACCTGCATTTTGATATAGATATCCCGGCAATCACCGCCGAAAAGGGCGAAAAATGAGCGCAATTAAGTTAAAATCACCCCCATTGTTAGCAATGGCGTGCGGGATGGTGAACATGCGAGTTTTTAAAATTAAATGTCCTGAATGCGGCTCACCGGCCATCATTCGCAAATCAGACTGGAAAGATAAAAAGCTGGCCGATTTATACTGCGCCTGCACGGAAGTTGAATGCGGCCACACCTTCGTTTTTAACGCCCAGTTTTCACATACCCTCAGCCCCAGCGGGCTGACCGGCAACAAGCTGGTTAAATTTCTGATTGACCGGCTCAAGCCAGACGAAAGACAATTCGCTTTAGATTTGCTAAACAACCATATTAATTAACCTATAATCACTGAGTGTCTTTATTTAAATGTGATATTTATAAGGAAATATAATGAGCAATTCAAAATATATTGATTTAGATTCGAGGATAAAAAAATTAAAAGAAGTTGTTAAAGATTTAGATACAAACACTTTAGCAACCTACTCCTTTTGGGAAATGTACAAGTTTGGCACATTAGGTCAAAAAATTGAACTACAATCACCCGCTCGACAAATCTTATATCTTTTTGGGATTGCATGTGCGTCTGTTGAACCAACCGAGCCAACTGATAATGTTGATGGTAAGATAAAACAAACTGTAGAGATCCTAAATGATATTTTTACAAAATATATGCTGGCGTACTTTCCAACCAAAGATGATTTAAAATCTGGATTAGAAGATGAATGGCATAAAGTTAGAGAAGTTGCTATGCCAATGTTTTCCAACTATTTCTTTGAAGGATTAAAAGTTTCCACTGAAAACTTCAAAGAGATCATAAAAAATTACTTCGATGGTTTCGAAAATGAAATAAAAACATATTTTGGCTTAGATCACCATGAAATGGTGGAAATTTTAAATCTCATTGGTGAGCTAATTCAGAGCAAATATGATAGATACCGTGAAATCATGGATACATTAAAAAATGAACATGAGCGGTTTAAAGAAAATAATTTCGAAAAAGTTGAAGATTTTAAATCATACATGGATGACCTGAGGGAGCGTACAAAGCATTTAGCACAAGAATATTATGACTTCTACAATGGGAGTGTATCATTCAGATTTGATTCAATAAGATATAAACTTGGTGACGATATCGTGGATAGTTTTATAAAAACTTTCGTTACTGAGCGTGGAAATTCACCTGAAATTAAATACATTACTGATGAGAATCCATTTTCATATAAACCGATAGTAACTGTAAATAATCTGGATTATATGCTCCCTTCTGCTAACGCAGCTTATGAAGCTATCATACTTAATCTTGAAAAGTTTTTTAAAGAGTCAAAATACAATGATAAATTTAGAAAAGCCAGAGACAACAGGCTAGAACATGAAACTTTTTGCACCTTTAGAGATTTCTTCCCTGAATCAACTACAATACTTGAGAGTGTATTTGAAACAAACAAATCTCATAATGAACATGATCTAATTATTTTCCATAATAAAACCATTCTTATTGTAGAGGCGAAAGCATCACCACGCCGCGCTCCATTGAGAGAACCAGCCAGAGCATACATTAGAATTAGAGATGATTTCAAACGGAAATCAGGAATACAAAGTGCATCTGAGCAAGCAAATAACTTAAGAAATTTAATAATTAATAATGAAAAAACACCATTATATGATAAAAAAGGTAATTTATTATATACCATAAATCGTTGTGACTATGACAATATATATTGTATATGTGTCACTAAAGATGATTTCGGAATGCTTGCTACAAATTTAACTTTAATGTTAGAAAAAAAAGAAGATGAACCTTACCCTTGGGTTATTTGTATTCAAGACCTGAAATTTTATTTTGATTGCCTTAAGGAAATAGATTTGGATCATGACTATTTCTTAAATTACATTCATGAAAGAATAAAAATACACGGCAAAGCAACAGCATGTGATGAACTTGAATATGCAGGAGCGTACTTAAATTATGGTGGTTTCGATTTCATTAATAAAGAAGTAAACTCTAACGTTTTTCTTGATATATCTGAATCACGAGTATTCGATGAAATCCATCTCGAAAAGATACATGGTAGGAAATATGTTCACCAGATTAAAAAACCTACTTACAGCATTTTAAATAGAGATAAGTTATTTTCTTCTTTAAATACTAAGCACTCAAGGAAAGATGCAAAAAAAATAAAAGCTAAAAGAAAGGAACAGAAAAAATCCAGAAAAAGAAACCGTTAACAAAATGTCCTTGAGGCAGGCTCTTTGCCGCCCGCACCCGCAGAATCCTGCAAGCCGACACAACCAGTTGCAACGGCCTGCAGGATTGCATTCATTTTTTTGAGTGACTTCTTTCCACACCCGCCAGCATTTTTTGATACTCTCCGACCGGATCAAACCGCAGGCGCGTGGCATCAATGCCGTGGTTATCCCGCAGACGGTCCCATAATTTATTCACCGTCCGTGACTCATCGGGTAATTGACGCGTTATCAACTGGCCGCCAGCACTGGCCCGATAAACTTTGCCGCCAATCTCCAGACGGCTCCCCATTAACAGCGAAACGGCCTGAATCTCCGAAATCTCAACCGAACACAACTCCGCATCAGCCAGCAGACTGGCAACCGCAGGGGCAAGCGCTGCCCGCCTGGCTTTATCAGCCGCCGATCTGGCCTCGGTTTTTTCAACGGCAGAACGCCAGGCAACATCTAATTCGCTCCCTGGCTCATAAGGTGATCCGCTTTGCCGCCTTTTGAATGGTGTTTCACGTAGTCGCCGCATCAATTTGCGCCGCGTTGGCTGGTCCATATTTTCAAAATCGACGATTTTATCGTCTGAATCTTCTGTCTTTAACTCTCCATCAGCTGGCACAGCCATTTCTGACAGTGAAAAATCGGTGATTTTTTCGTCTTCCGTAGAGTTATTGACAGAACTCCAAGCGTCGCCGGTTGGCGACGGCAAAAGGTCAACCCCCAAACCGGGGCCGTTTTTGGCCCCGGTGGCGGCTTTAGATTTGGCGCGGATTTTCCACTTAACCAGACGGGTGCAAATACGGGAGGCATCACCCAGACGCGGCGACCAGACCCCAAAAACCTTTTCGGGGATCTCACAATAAGCATTCATTTCATCAGCTGGCTGATAGGCCAGACGGACGACATAGTTTTCACGCGGGATCAAAACACCACCCTGGCGGATGATGTAGGTAGCAAAGCATCCGACATCGGCAGCGGCGCAAACCGCATCCATTGCAGGATCCACAAGCAACGGCGCACCGCGCTTGAAGGTATTGTCAATTTTCTGGCGGGTCGTGATCTGATTGCTCAGTTTGCGCAGCTCGCGGTAAACCGATATGGGCGGCTGTCCGATTGGCTGAAACTGGCGGATGCGGTGAAGTGACGCCCAGGCCATTGCATATTTGGCTGTTTCATTCAGCGGCTTGCCGCTTTCGTCGTCCAGTTCACCGGCCAGCGCGTGGCCGTCGATATTCTTCGAAATGTATTTGGCGATATACGCCGTTGCTGACCCTTTCCGTGGGTCCATTTTTTTTGACTTGAAACGAGCACCGGTATTACGGCCCAGCTCGTCGCGGTCTTCCGCGATAAAGTAGGCGCGAAGGATCGCAACCGTGGCTTTAACCTGCTCTTGTGGCATAAATAGCAACGCGTGCCAATGTGGTGTCCCATCGTGATGCGGCTCGGCGACGCGGAAGCCATAAGGGCGCAAATCTTCGCGTTTCAGTTTGGCGGTTGCCCGGTTCCATACACGGCATAAATAGCGTTGCGCCTGTGCAACCGTGTCGTAGTTCCATTTTGCGTTATGGTGGCCGGACGCAATATTGCCGTGATATTTCGACGGGCAAGTGATGGTCAGGAAGATGCCAACATCGCCACGACTCTGGGCGACAAGCTCCACGCCAGCCATACGGGCCATAAGCTCATGACGACGAATTGCAGGGTTAGACGTGGATTTGTTAATCATGTCCTCAAGCGACGAAACGTTGCCGTCTTCGTCTACCAGTTCATGACTTTTGAAGAAATTACGGTTTTTACGTCGCTGTTCCTGCCATTCCATCAGGCTTGATGCGCTGATATACGGATGCGCTTTTTTATTTACCGCACCAACAGCACGCAGCTGGTTTTCGCGCCAGTCACAACGCAGGCGCCAGATTTTGCGCCCCCACCAGTCAGGCGAAGCCATACGCAAAATGGCCGTGCATATGCGCTCGCGTTCCCACGGCGCATACCATGCAGGCGGCACAATGCGAAGCGCCAGCATTTCGCGGCCCAGGTGGCAATAAAGCCAGTCCAGTTCTTCGACGTTCATGTCTGAAACATTCCGTCCCAGGGCTTCGCATTCCGTCCCCAGCATTTCAGCCATGCGGCTGGCGATCTCATTAGCGGCGCTTAGGGCTTCCCGCTTTGTGAAATCAGCCAGCCGTTGCCAGCGCCCGAACCAGTACGCGGCCAGTTCGCCGGTGATATCAGGCGAAACGCCTTGCCTTGTGCGCACAACATCAAGACGCAGCAATGATTTTTTCACGGTCCCCATAAGAAAATCATTGGTGTGTCTGGTTTCACGGTTGGCCCGTAACCATTCAATTTTTTTGCGCCAGACTTCGCGAATGAAGAACGGCTCAGACAACAAACGCGCTTCGACACCTTCCGGCGTATTGGCCCAGGTAGCCGCCGCTGCTTTGGCGGCTGCACTTTCCTGCCGGATGATATTTTGTTGGGCGGCCAGTGGCAGGCCGCACGGTTCGTACCTGTCCAGCGACTGGATCAGCGCGTCACGGTCGCGAACGTCGTCGGGGTTGTAACCGGCGCGTTTGAAGATGTGATCGATGTGTTTTTTTACGGCAGGATGATGCACCACCGCCCCGGCAAGCGGGGCGATTTTTTTCGGTTCGTAGGTGTACAGACCAACGGCTGGGCGCGGCGCGTTCCAGGGCCATGCAAAAGCGGCGTCAGACATTGGATGCCTCGCTATTACCACGTTTCCGGGTTATCGGACGGCTCGCAAATATCGCAATTGCCTCGACAATCAAACGACCATCCCTCCTCACATGCGGCGATACCTGGGCAACATTTCGCACAGTGACCACCTTCATAGCGTCCGCAGCCATCACAGACAGGCAGCACGCCTATCACTTCACTGGCGGCCCCTCTGGTAATGGCGTTCGCGCTGACAGAACGGTTAACGCTGATTTCCTGGAAGTTGAAAGAGTGATAAATCTCGCGGGTAGCTGGGGTGTCGCTGTTGGACAAGATCACCGGCGAACCAGTAAGGCGGTTAATATCCAGCAGGGCGGCAGCTAACTGGCGATGCTCTTTAATGCCAAACGGGGCGGTGTGGTATTGGGTGAAATTAGCGGTGTCGCTTGCTGGCAGGTATGGCGGATCGCAGTAGATAACCGCGTCACTACCAATCATGATTTTTAACGTGCTCTGGAAATCGCAGCACACGAAAATAGCTTTCGTGTCGTTAGCTTTTTCAGAGAATAAACGGATCTGTTCTTCCGGGAAGTAAGGCGGGGTTTTGTGTCGCCCAAAGGGAACGTTATATCCACCCTGTTGGTTGTAGCGTACTACGCCGTTATATCCGTGACGGTTCAGGTAAAGAAATTGTGCTGCACGAAGAATCTTGCCCGTGTCCGGTCCATCCTCAAACACATTGCGCGATGACAGAAGGTCATGGGCGCGGGCGTTGAAATCGCCGCGGATCCACTTATAGCCGTCTTTATCGCCGTACACTTTAAACAGCGGGCGAGCAGCGTCGATCACCGCATCAGGCCAGCGGGTTATCTGGCGATACAGGTTAATTAAATCTGGGTTGATATCACCCAAGATATAACGGCGATATTCAGTATTGAGGAAAACAGAAGCACCACCGACAAACGGTTCCACCAGACAATCGGCTTTCGGCAGAATCGGCAGCAAATCAGACATAACGCGGCCTTTACCACCGGGCCATTTAACGAGAGATCGAATCATTTTTACTTTCTCCAGGGTGCAAGAAGCCCGACGCGTTAGCGCCTGTTTCTTTTTTGTAGGTAGTTAATTGTTAATTGACTGCGTTATCTGGCGCGGGTGGTTTGTCGCGTATCGCCTGAATTTCGGCGCGTGGTGCGGCGTAGTCCTCAAATTCCCACGGCATTGATGCTGCAAATTCTGAAAGGCGCTTAATGCCCATCAAAAGGCACGTTTGCTCCTTTTCAGTTAGATTTTCATAAGTGCAACCCAACTGTTTGGCGGTCAGTTTCGGCATTCCGGCTATGTATCTGGACGCATCGTTTGCCAGGATGAAAATCACCTTTTTGCAGGCATCATCCAGGCGGTTAAAACGGGTTGCAGTGTCATTTACGCGTGAAGCGTTCAAACTGGCTTGCAGCCGCGCCCGTTGCTCTAAGAACTTGCGGCGGCCCGGCTGTTGTCCTGTCTTATCCATCAACATAACCACCTCCCCAAACTACGCAAAGATGCCCATTAAGCGGGAAAACCAGCGGCGCTTATTACGCGGGCGCGACATAAACGGTAAACGGCAGTTTTTAACAAATTGAACATCTGCCGCTTTAGGCTGGAAGAAACGCCCGTCCGGGGTTTCAATCCAGCCGCGTTGATGCTGACGGTGGGTGATCTGCTGGCCGTGGGTGAGCAGGCTGGCTAGTGAAGGGCATTGTGTTAAGTCCATGTTGATCTCCGTCAAATTGAAAAAGTGCCGGGATATAACCCCACGCCCGGCGCGTGTTTCCTGTGCTAACATCGCTATGCCTGTGAAACTTTGAGCGGTGAATCAGGCATAACTTTTACCAACGCAAAGGAATACAGATGAACAAACAAGAAATTGCTGAGTTCTTCGAAGAAGCAAAAGCCTCTCGCACAAAACATTCAGTTAATGATCGCCTGGTAGCTATTGAATTCATGGTCTGTTCAATTGCAGCTGCCCTTGAAGGAAGCGCGAAAGAAACACACCTTAAAACGATGAATTCTTTCTCTGAAAACTTCGACCCATTGAAGGATCCAACCCTTAAAGCAATTGCTGACCTGAATGTTTTAAGCGCTGACTTTAAAAATCTCGCTAATCAACTTGCAGATTCGAAATAAACTCATGTAATCGACGCTTAATTTCAGCCTCTCTTACGGGGCTGTTCATTCCCCATCCCTCAATCTCATAACGAACATTTCCGGCATGTGCGCCATGATGGTAATAACGGGCCAGATGCATTTTTTTTCCGGCATTTACTTTCTGCTGACTGCAAATACCACCCTCATTTTTGGGTTTAGAAAAAACGCGGTAGGAATGGTTAGCCGAACAAAACTGCATTTTATCCAGACCGGGTATTAGTGGATCTTTCGTTAAACCAACAGAGACTAAACACGCGGTTGTGTCACATTCATTAATGCTGAGAATGGCAGGAACCAGAAAGTAATCGACATGCCGCGCGGCCATTTGTTGAAGTTCTTCGGTAGCAAACACCTCTGCATAAAGGTGCATTTTCTCTCCATCAGAATCGACGGCCAGGGCGACAACTTCACTTAAAGCAGGACTCCAATCGTAGAAGTCATACACAACCGGAAGAGTCATGCCGCCTGCAATGAAATTAGCCAAAACAGAGCGAATGGCTTCCGCACTAATTTGGCGTCCATCGAATGTGCCTTCGGTGGCAATCAAGAATCTTTGTGTTTTCATAATTGCCACCTATAACCCCATCCATAAAAGCCAAGCATCGCGCTGTTCTACTGGGCGGTTATAAAACGCCTCACGAACACCACGATTAAACTCAGGAATGAAAACCCACTTATCACCAGCGCGAGCGGCAGGTTTTGAAGGGTCGCGCAATTCGATCAATGGCAGCTTATTGGCTTTTGCCATCGCTTCGACAGCGGTTTTTGGTTTACCGAGAAGTTCGGCGAACTTGTCTGTATGCACCGCGTCCAGTGGGTACTGGATCACGTAATCATTAGCTTCCATCACATACCCCTACTCTTTTCCGATGAATGACCCGTCGAAATCTCGGCGTGCAGGTCAGTTCGTGCTAGTCTCAGAAGATCCAACTCCTTGCAGACCGTTTAGGGACGTTCCTGACGAGGTGGATTCATGCCTGAAAAGGTCACAAAGTACAAACCTTTTGCGAGAATATAGTCACTAATATGCAACCAAGTCAAATGAAAATGGGCCAGAAATTAAGGGCAATCAGAAAAGCCGAAGGGTTAACTCAAGCAAAATTTTGTGAAATCAGCGGGATAGCACTAGGCACAGTAAAAAATTATGAAGGGGGACATGCCGAACCGGGAATTCAGGTGGTTTTGCAGACAACAAACACACCGCAACTACAGAAATACACGTTATGGCTAATGACCGATAAGACAGCCCCACAAGCTGGTCAAATCGCACCGGCCCTCGCACACATTGGGCCAGATGTAACAAAATCAGACCAATCCGAGAAACAGACTGGTTAACGCTCTATAAACATTACATTTTCACTATTTGTTACCAAGATAGTGATCTATGCGCCGGAGGGCTTTCTTATGTCAATTAAGAAGCTCGATGATGGTCGCTATGAAGTGGACATAAGACCGCGCGGGCGCGAAGGACGTCGCATTCGCCGGAAGTTTGAAAGGAAAGCTGAGGCGGTCGCATTTGAACGCTATACGCTGGCAAACGCGAACCAGAAAGAATGGGCTGGACAGCGAGCAGATCGCCGCACGCTAAAAGAACTGCTGGATTTATGGTGGAAGTATCACGGTCAGAATCATGAACACGGCCAAAAGGAATTTAATCACCTGCTCAAAACTATCAGCGGGCTGGGTGATGTTCCGGTTAGCAGGATGAACAAAAGAATGTTGATGGATTACCGTTCCGCAAGACTTCGCGAGGGGATCAGCCCATCAACAATTAACCGGGATATGTACCGTTTTTCCGGCATGTTCACAAAGCTGATTCAGCTGGAAGAGTTTGTCGGAGCACATCCAGTACATGGATTGCCGCCGCTGGCCGAGGCTAACCCAGAAATGACCTTCCTGGAGAAAGCCGAAATAGCCAGCCTGCTGGATGCCTTAACAGGTGATGCCCGATTAATTGCATTGTTGGGGGTTAGCACTGGCGGGAGGTGGTCAGAACTAGCAACGCTAAAACCTTCGCAGATAGCAAACTGCCGGGTCACATTCCTTAAAACGAAGAACGGGAAAAAACGAACAGTTCCCATTTCGTCAGAACTGGAAAAGATGATCAGGAAGGAAGCCAGCGCGAAACTGTTTAAGGTGGATTATGAGAAGTTTTGCAAGACTCTGCGGATGGTCAAACCCGACATCCCGCCGAACCAGGCAACGCATATTTTGCGCCATACCTTCGCCAGTCATTTTATGATGAACGGGGGGAACATAATTGCCTTACAACAAATACTGGGACACGCCAGCATTCAACAAACGATGGTCTATGCGCATTTGTCGCCAGATTATCTGCAAAATGCTGTCGCACTGAATCCGCTTGCGGGTGGAACGTCGATTTAATATAAAATCGTCCTCAGAGTGTCCACATTGTGTCCACACTCTGGGGAATCTCAAGTCGTTCAGGTTCCTTCCAGCTTTTTGTAAGGTGCTGTTTTTGTTTAAGGTTTGATGTAAGTTATTGATAAAAAAAACCCCCACATCATGTGGGGGAAGACAGGGATGGTGTCTATGGCAAGGAAAACAGGGTTGTTACTGGGAACGTGAGTTGCTACTACTCAATAATTTCAACGATGAACTTTTTTGCCATTGCGCCACGTCGCGCAGTTGCTCCATTCGTTGCTGATGCTTTTCATTCAAAACCGCTTGCTGCTCCGGCGTTAACAGGCGATACATCTGGTTACGCACGCGGGCCATTTCGACCTGGCGGGCAACCTGCTCTTGCGCCATTTTTTCTGCCTGAGCGCGCACAGCGCTTTCATCAAATTTTTCTGCGGTGACAAGCCGATGCATTGTCTCCATTTCGCTAACATTAACAGGAGGCTGTTCGTGCCTTGCCTGTTGCATAAGATCTCGCATCTGCTGACGCTGATGTTCGGTTAAACTTATGCCGTCAAACATATGATTTTGCGCGCTACGCTGCGTGGCCCCGTCACCGGGGTGCCAGTTATCGCTTGTAACAACTTCAGCTGCGTGGCTTAAAAAACTGAATGCCAGCGTTGAGGCCATAACAGCAGCGGTAACTTTGCGCATCGCTTGCTCCCAAAATCTTTTCTGTCGCGATTCAACGAGAGACAGTTTACGATTCGGGCTGCAAACATGCGTCAGGGGGTGTAAAACAACGTAAAGTCATGGATTAGCGACGCCTGATGACGTAATTTCTGCCTCGGAGGTACGTAAACAATGAATAAAATCCTGTTAGTTGATGATGACCGAGAGCTGACTTCCCTGTTAAAAGAGCTCCTCGAAATGGAAGGTTTTAATGTCCTGGTGGCCCACGACGGCGAGCAGGCGCTTGAGCTTTTGGATGACAGCATCGATTTACTTTTGCTTGACGTCATGATGCCGAAGAAAAACGGTATCGATACGTTGAAAGCGCTTCGCCAGACACACCAGACGCCTGTCATTATGCTGACCGCGCGCGGCAGCGAGCTGGATCGCGTTCTCGGCCTTGAGCTGGGCGCGGACGACTATTTGCCCAAACCGTTTAACGACCGCGAGCTGGTAGCGCGCATCAGGGCTATTTTGCGCCGTTCCCACTGGAGCGAACAGCAGCAGAGCAGCGACAACGGCTCGCCGACGCTGGAAGTCGATGCGCTAAGCCTTAATCCGGGCCGCCAGGAAGCCAGTTTCGATGGCCAAACGCTGGAGCTGACCGGTACGGAGTTCACCCTGCTCTATTTGCTGGCGCAACACCTCGGCCAGGTGGTTTCCCGTGAACATTTAAGTCAGGAAGTGCTGGGCAAGCGCCTGACGCCGTTCGATCGCGCTATTGATATGCATATTTCTAACCTGCGCCGCAAACTGCCGGAACGCAAAGACGGTCACCCGTGGTTTAAAACATTGCGTGGTCGCGGCTATCTGATGGTTTCCGCTTCATGATAGGAAGTTTAACCGCGCGCATCTTCGCCATCTTCTGGTTGACGCTGGCGCTGGTGCTAATGCTGGTCCTGATGTTGCCCAAGCTCGATTCACGCCAGATGACCGAGCTGCTGGACAGCGAGCAGCGCCAGGGATTGATGATAGAGCAACATGTAGAAGCTGAACTTGCGAACGATCCACCCAACGACCTGATGTGGTGGCGTCGCCTGTTCCGCGCGATCGATAAGTGGGCGCCGCCTGGACAGCGGTTATTACTGGTGACCTCTGAAGGACGCGTGATCGGCGCTGAACGCAGCGAAATGCAGATCATTCGTAACTTCATTGGTCAAGCGGATAACGCCGATCATCCGCAGAAGAAAAAATATGGCCGCGTAGAGATGGTGGGGCCGTTCTCCGTTCGCGACGGAGAGGATAATTACCAGCTTTACCTGATTCGACCGGCCAGCAGTTCGCAATCCGATTTTATTAATCTGCTGTTTGACCGCCCGCTTCTGTTGCTCATTGTCACGATGCTGGTCAGTTCGCCGCTCTTGCTATGGCTGGCATGGAGTCTGGCGAAACCGGCGCGTAAGTTGAAAAACGCGGCTGATGAAGTGGCGCAAGGCAACCTGCGTCAGCATCCGGAACTGGAGGCGGGTCCGCAGGAGTTCCTCGCCGCTGGCGCCAGTTTTAACCAGATGGTGACGGCGCTGGAACGGATGATGACCTCGCAGCAGCGTTTGCTGTCAGACATCTCCCATGAGCTGCGAACGCCCCTTACGCGCCTGCAACTGGGTACCGCGCTGCTGCGTCGTCGTGGCGGCGAAAGCAAAGAGCTGGAGCGTATTGAAACCGAAGCGCAGCGTCTGGACAGCATGATCAATGACCTGCTGGTGATGTCGCGTAACCAACAGAAAAACGCGCTGGTCAGCGAAACGATGAAAGCCAATCAGCTATGGGGCGAAGTGCTGGATAACGCCGCCTTTGAAGCCGAACAGATGGGCAAGTCGTTAACGGTAAATTATCCGCCGGGGCCGTGGCCGCTCTATGGCAACCCAAACGCGCTGGAAAGCGCGCTGGAAAATATTGTTCGTAATGCGCTGCGCTATTCACATACGAAGATTGAAGTCGGCTTCTCGGTGGATAAAGACGGTATTACGATCACGGTCGATGACGACGGGCCGGGCGTCAGCCCTGAAGACCGTGAGCAGATCTTCCGTCCGTTCTATCGCACTGATGAGGCGCGCGACCGCGAGTCTGGCGGCACCGGGCTGGGGCTGGCGATTGTTGAAAGCGCCATGCAGCAGCACCGCGGCTGGGTGAAGGCTGACGATAGCCCACTGGGTGGGTTGCGGCTCACGCTGTGGCTACCGCTGTACAAGCGAACCTAAAAACCATCGGCCTGCGAATGCAGGCCGATTTTTTATCTCGCCATCAAGATTTACCGGGAAATGTCTGGCGCTAAAATCCACTCGGCGCTGTCATTCCACACGTCCATCCGGGTAATTTTGCCATCGCGCACTTCGAAGCGGTCGATAAAGCGGTTATCGGCAAACGGGCGACCGTCGGGCCATTCGCCATACAACGTACCGTTGGAATAAATCACAACGTAATCATCATGCTGCACCGCATCAAACTCGCCCAGCGCCTTCTTCACCCACTTGTAGCGAGCGCCATTAAACTGCGCGATATCTGCCGCGCCCGCCATCGCCCGGCCTCCGGTGAAGGTAATTTTCACCTCCGGGTGCATATACGTTGCGGCGCGTTCAGCATCAGGAATCATCGAGGCCACCAAAAATTCTTTTACGATCGCCACCGCATTTTCAGCTTCAGTCATAACCCTTCCTTTCATTTTGGCGGAGTTTTATCACCCCACAGCCGTCTGGCGCTATCTTCAATTTTGCCGCTCAAACGACGCTTCTGCATGGTGCGGCTCCAGCTCGCCGACAGCCCGGCGGCGCTCAGCAGCCGATGATATTGTTCGTCATCAAACGGCATAGACCAGGCGATAACACCCGCTTCATGAACCGAGACATCGCTCAGACGCGACGCCAGTTCCAGCGGCGCATCGCTGGAGACTTTACCTGGCGCAATGACCCGATACAGCCAGCCGGTTTTTCCGCTGTTCTGCATAAGGAGGGCCATGTCGCTGATGGAAAAGTAGAAATTAAGTTTAAAGCATGGAGAGCGCGGCTGAGTGACCTGGATCAACGCCTCGCCCCAGCGGTAGATATCGCCAATAAACACGTTGTGTTCGGTCATTCCGTTCGTCGACAGATTCTCGCCAAACGCCGGGGCGCAAAACAGCGTCGCCTGCTCGGGGAACTGGCGAATCCAATCAGCATAGTGTTCGCGGGGGTAATGGCATAGCGCGCGGTCGGGGCCGCCATGGATTTTCTTTTCGGCCTGCTGATCGCCTGCCAGACCCAGCTCGGTCAGCATAAGTTCGCCGTCGATTTGCACCTTGGCGATAGCGCTCGGGCGGCTGCCGTCATAGTCACGAATTTTGCCAATAAACACGTCAACCGGATAATGCATCTGCTGCTCCTTACGCGGATACAAAAAAAGCGAGTCATCAGACTCGCTTCTACAGACGTGCAATGCAAATTATTTTTTAGCGGCGAAACGCGCTGCTGCTTCGTCCCAGTTCACCACGTTCCAGAACTCTTTGATGTAGTCCGGGCGGCGGTTCTGGAATTTCAGGTAGTAAGCGTGTTCCCACACGTCCAGACCCAGGATCGGGAAGCCGGAAGCGCCGGAAATGGCTTCACCCATCAGCGGGGAATCCTGGTTTGCGGTAGAAACCACAGCCAGTTTGTCGCCTTTCAGCACCAGCCACGCCCAGCCGGAGCCGAAACGGGTTGCTGCTGCTTTTTCGAATTCAGCTTTGAAGTTGTCAACGGAACCGAAGTCACGCTCGATAGCCGCTTTCAGGTCGCCCTGCAGAGTGGTGCCTTTTTTCAGCCCTTTCCAGAACAGGCTGTGGTTAGCGTGGCCGCCGGCGTTGTTACGCAGCACGGTTTTTTTGTCCGCTGGCACCTGGTCCAGTTTAGTAATCAGTTCTTCAACCGGCAGGTCAGCAAACTCAGGCAGGTTTTCCAGCGCCGCGTTAGCGTTGTTGACATAGGTTTGATGGTGTTTGGTGTGGTGAATCTCCATCGTCTGCTTATCGAAGTGCGGTTCCAGTGCATCATAAGCGTACGGCAGGGATGGCAGTGTATAACTCATAATCATCTCCATTATTGTCGAGCGGCACAGTGTTAACGCCGCGTAAGCAGTTGGTTCATTATAGTTAATTAAATGATATTGAAAATGATTATCAATGCCGTACTTTTTCCAGGGTTATAAACGTTACGGCATCCGCTGAAAAAAACCGTTTTTTACGCCTCCAACCGAAACCGCCTGTTGATGAATTCCTGGAAATCATGAAATGTGAAACAGGGTTTCAAAATCTTTCTTTTGGTGCCAAATTTTGTCATCGGTGGCAAAATCAAGAAGGTTATAATTTCACCATGCAATTACATTCCCGGTAAATTATTACAATTGCGAGGGAATTATGAAGCAACCTGGTTTTATACGTCTGGCTACGTTGGCCTTACTCTCTACACTCTCTTTCTTCTCCCACGGCGAAACCATTTTGCGCCTGGCCTACGCTGAAAATAGCCAGCCGGTAAAAGATGCGTTGCACTTCCTGGGGCAGCAAGTTGAAGAGAAAACGGGCGGCGATATCAAAGTACAGTACTTCCCGGACGGACAGCTTGGCGGCGAGCGCGAACTGGTGGAGTTGACGCAGGTCGGCGTCGTCGACATCACTAAAGTGTCGTCCGGGCTGATGGAGAGTTTTTCGCCTGAGTACGGCGTGTTCTCACTTCCCTACCTGTTTGCCACCGTCGATGAATACTACCGCGTAATGGATAACCCACAGGTGATGGAGCCTGTTTATCAGTCCACCGCCGCACAGGGGTTTGTCGGCGTAGGCTGGTATGATTCCGGCGCGCGTAATTTTTATATGAGCAAAGCGCCGGTTAAACGCATTGAGGATTTACGCGGGAAGAAGATCCGCGTCATGCAGAGTGAGACGGCGATCCAAACTCTCAAACTGCTGGGCGCTTCGCCTATCGCCATGAGCCAGGCGGAGGTCTATACCTCGTTACAACAAGGCATACTCGACGGCGCGGAAAACAATGAGTTCGCTCTCACCATCGCCCGCCACGGCGAAGTCGCCCGTTATTACACCTACGATATGCACACTCGCATTCCCGATATCCTGTTAATGAGTACCCTCACGCTGGAAAAGCTGACGCCGGAACAGCAGCGCATCGTCGAAGCCGCCATCAAGGCATCGATCGAATTTGAGAAAGCCGCATGGGACAAGGAAATAGAGAAAACCAGGCTGGCGGCGGTAAAAGATTTCAACGTTGAATTCTACGAGATCGACAAAAAGCCCTTCCAGAAGGCAGTACAGCCTATTTACGACGGTCTGAAAAACAAGCCGCGGCTTTACGGGCTGTATCAACGTATCCAGACAGCAAAAAATTAATCTAATCAGGAAATTAAGATGAACACATTCAGAAAAGGACTTGATTTATTGCTGGGCGCTATCTGTTGCCTGGTGCTGGCGATAATGGTTGGCATCGCCTGCTGGCAGGTGGTGAGCCGCTACATTCTGGGCGTTCCCAGCACCCTTACCGAAGAGATGCTGCGATTTCTCCTGGTATGGGTATCAATGCTGGGCATGGCTTTTGTCGCTGGTCAGAAACAGCATATCAGCCTGACTCTCTTACTGGATAAGGTGTCGCCGACGATTCGCGGCTGGTGGGATATTATTCTGCAGGTCATTTTTATCGCGTTTTCCATTTGGGTATTGATTATCGGCGGCTTAAAGATTTCTGCGATTTCTATGCTGCAAATCTCCCCTGCGCTGGGCATTCCGATGGGGAAAATTTATTACGCGCTCCCCTGCGCGGGCGTACTGATCATCCTCTATGGGCTGCTGAATATCGTTGACGCCCTGAAAGCTATCCATTCCGCCACGGATACCACTGAGCACACTCTGGAGAAATCACATGATTGACCCTATTTTTGCGTCCTGTACGCTAATTGCCGTCTTTGTTGTTTTACTGGCCATGGGCGCGCCTATCGGGATCTGCATCGTTATCGCCTCTTTCAGCACCATGATGCTGGTACTGCCTTTCGATATTTCGATGTTCGCCACCGCGCAAAAAATGTTCTCCAGCCTGGACAGTTTTGCCTTGCTGGCCGTGCCGTTCTTCGTTTTGTCCGGGGTGATCATGAATAGCGGGGGAATTGCCGCCCGGCTGGTCAATTTTGCCAAACTGTTTACTGGCAAACTGCCCGGCTCGCTCTCTTATACCAACATCGTCGGCAATATGATGTTCGGTGCAATTTCCGGATCGGCAATTGCCGCCTCAACCTCCATCGGCGGCGTGATGGTGCCGATGAGCGCGCGCGAAGGTTACGATCGCGGCTTTGCGGCCGCGGTGAATATCGCCTCCGCGCCGACGGGAATGTTAATTCCGCCCACCACGGCTTTTATCCTTTATGCGCTGGCAAGCGGGGGAACATCGATTGCCGCTCTGTTCGCCGGCGGTCTGGTTGCGGGTGTGCTGTGGGGCGTTGGCTGTATGCTGGTCACGCTGGTGGTCGCTAAGCGTCGAAATTATCGGGTTTTCTTCACCGTCCAAAAAGGCATGGCGCTAAAAGTTGCCGTTGAGGCCATTCCCAGCCTGCTGCTGATCGTGATTATTGTCGGCGGCATTGTGCAGGGGATTTTCACCGCCATTGAAGCCTCCGCGATTGCCGTGGTGTATACGTTATTGCTGACGATGGTGTTTTACCGCACGCTGAAAATTAAGGATTTGCCTTCGATTTTGCTCCAGACAGTGGTAATGACCGGGGTCATCATGTTCCTGCTGGCAACCTCTTCGGCGATGTCCTTCTCGATGTCGATCACCAATATTCCTGCGGCGCTGAGCGATATGATCCTCGGTATTTCCGCCAATAAACTGGTTATCCTGTTAGTCATTACCGTCTTTTTGTTGATTATCGGCGCATTTATGGATATCGGTCCGGCCATTCTAATTTTTACCCCGATTCTGCTGCCGATCATGGCTAAACTGGGCGTCGATCCGGTGCATTTCGGCATTATCATGATCTATAACCTGGCGATTGGCACTATTACGCCGCCAGTTGGCAGTGGTTTATATGTCGGGGCGAGCGTCGGTAAGGTCAAAGTTGAGGACGTTATTAAACCGTTGCTGCCTTTTTACGGCGCGATTATCGGCGTTCTGTTATTAATTACCTACATTCCGGAAATCACACTGTTCTTACCCCGTCTACTGGGCATCATGTAAGCGCATAGTTTCCTGCACATCTCGTTGCCGGATGGCGATTCGCGTCTTATCCGGCCAACGCACGATAATAATTATCCGCAGGTCATCACCAGGTAAAAAAAACCGGCTACCTATAAAGTAGCCGGAAAAGGGAATAAATAATAAACAGGGATAATGATTAGAATGTGTAGCCTATACCCACGCGGAAACGGGTTTGTCTTTCATCGCTGTTGCTATTGACGGAAACATTACCTACCTCAACGAATGGCGACCATTGGTCAATAATATAGGCAGTTCTGAAGTTATATTCATAATTATCTTTGCCGCCATCGTAAAGATCATATTTATCGGCTTTCTTATAAATTCCTTCGATTGTCCAGTCAAAATTGTTCCATTTATAACCCGCCCAGACATCCATACGATTGATGGTATCATCATCACGGATATCAGAAGAACGGCGTACATATTCAAAACGATAGCGCGCGCCAACCCACCAGCTTTCATTTAATGTCCACGTCGCGCGGAAGTAAGGCTTATAGGTAGAGTAACCGTTGCCTGTTTCCAGCACAAAACCCGGTTGCCAGGCGACATCACCGGTTTTAAATTGGTAGCTTATCGTATATTCGTTGCCCTGTGTTTCCAGGTCATTAAACGCTTTATTGGTGTCATCCCCGCCTGATTTTGAGATAGCTTCTATCGCAAAACCAACACCATTCGCAAACCGATGAGAAATATACGCACGGTCATAGTTAGCTTTACTATCATCAAGATATTCATGACGAACATCGACATATACTGCATGCGCATTTGTTACAACAAGAGGTAATAGTAAGAAAAGAGATTTTCTCATAACAGAATCCATTTAATTTAAAATTAAAACGTTGTTTTATGTCAGGCCGTTACAACCATAATACGCAATGTGAATGGCGACAATATAGGCAAAGATCTTTAATTTAAAATTGGGATAATGTTCAAAAAGCAAAATAAAATAAATGAAATTTATATTCGCCATATAACATAAAAATCAAAACACCATCAACAAAGCCAATATAGGGATTTCCCTATATTTATATTTCATTGATTCCTAACGTTAATTTCAATATATTTAAATTGTAAATACAAATAAAACAACTAAATAATTACTGTATAACTACCCTTTTATCAAACGGTAAGTCAGACTATTCCCATTATGTGAGCTCACGCAGCGTTTTCTTTGCATTGCTGCCAGCTAAGTCGTTTCGTGTCGTTATGATGAAGGTATTTTAGAAAACCAATATTACCCACTGATTTAAATAATCATCCAGACGGTCACGATGCGCTCCGACTTTTTTAAAACGTGAAGTTAATCACTTCATTAACGTGCTGATTGCCAGAATACACCCAACGGCGGCAATCGTTATAAGGTTACCAGGCTGCGTAATTTTTAAACTCATGCAAACGGAAGGGGTATCCCGTCCATAAAAAATAATGAGGAACATGTCATGAGTAACGCGATTACGATGGGTATTTTCTGGCATTTGATAGGGGCGGCCAGTGCAGCCTGCTTCTATGCTCCGTTCAAGCAAGTGAAACAGTGGTCATGGGAAACCATGTGGTCAGTGGGCGGCATCGTCTCCTGGCTTATTCTGCCGTGGACAATTAGCGCTCTGTTACTGCCTGATTTCTGGGCCTATTATGGACAGTTTAACCTCTCCACCCTTTTACCGGTTTTTCTGTTCGGCGCCATGTGGGGCATCGGCAATATTAACTACGGTCTGACCATGCGTTATCTCGGGATGTCGATGGGTATCGGCATCGCTATCGGCATTACGCTTATCGTCGGCACGCTGATGACGCCTATCATCAACGGTAACTTCGATGTGTTAATCCATACCGAAGGGGGACGCATGACGCTACTTGGCGTTTTTGTCGCGCTGATCGGCGTCGGGATTGTGACGCGCGCCGGACAGTTAAAAGAACGCAAAATGGGCATTAAAGCGGAGGAGTTCAATCTGAAGAAAGGGCTTCTGCTGGCAGTGATGTGCGGTATTTTCTCGGCGGGGATGTCTTTTGCCATGAACGCCGCGAAACCGATGCATGAAGCTGCTGCCGCGCTTGGCGTTGACCCGCTCTATGTCGCGCTGCCGAGTTACGTGGTGATTATGGGCGGCGGCGCGCTTGTGAACCTCGGTTTCTGTTTTATCCGCCTGGCAAAAGTGCAAAATCTGTCGATAAAAGCCGACTTCTCGCTGGCAAGACCGTTGATTATCAGCAATATTCTGCTGTCCGCGCTTGGCGGTCTGATGTGGTATTTACAGTTCTTTTTTTATGCCTGGGGTCACGCGCGCATTCCCGCGCAATATGACTACATGAGCTGGATGCTGCACATGAGCTTCTATGTGCTGTGCGGGGGGCTTGTCGGTCTGGTGCTAAAAGAGTGGAAAAATGCTGGCCGCCGTCCCGTTGCCGTATTAAGCCTCGGCTGCGTGGTAATTATTATCGCGGCGAATATTGTCGGTTTAGGCATGGCCAGTTAATCGCTTTGATTACTGAGATGACGCCATTGGCTCGGCGTCATCCCGGTTTCCCGCGTGAACACCACTGAAAAATAATTACTATCTTCAAAGCCGCACTGCATCGAAATCTCGCTAATCATCAGCGGGCTATGCTGAAGCAGATACTGCGCGTGGCAAATACGGACCTGGCGTAAATATTGATTAATCGTCATCCCGGTTTGGGCGCGAAACTGCTGCCGCAGCACCCGTTCGCTGCATTGTTCCTGCTGGCAAAACGCATCCAGCGCAAAGGGACGCTCAAGGCTATTAGCCAAAGCGGTAATTAATTTATCCAACAGGGTTTCTCTGGAAGTTGCCGGAAGATCGTCGGTCGCGTAGCGATGCCGTTTTAACGTCATCACCAGTTGACCAAACAGCAATTCCGCCATCTCATTCGCCAGCGGATCGCGCCCATTACTCTCATGTTCAAGCTGGTTAATGACCTGCCGCGCCTGATTCATTCCCATACTGCCCAGCCGCCAGTGAGGATGCCACTGCGCTCCCTGAAAGCCGGGAATCATCGCCTGCCAGTTTACATTGAGTTTCAAACGCTCCGGGCAGTAAATGATATTTTGCAGCACCAGATCGTTAACGGAGGTATAGGAGTGTTTGTCTTCAGCACGAATGTAAAACAGATCGCCGCGGGTAATTCTGTATGGGCGCTCATTAAGAACGTGTAGGCCATTGCCCCGCCAGACCATCACCAGTTCACAAAACTCATGCGTATGTTCCGCAAAAACATCCTGTGGATAGCGATCGGCAACCGTAACGGCCTGCTGCTCATCAGTAAAAAAATCTTTTTTCAAAAGGATTAACTGATTTGCCACCGCAGCACCTCATGTTGAATGCTTGCCGGATGGCGCTACGCTTATTCTGTCTACCGCTCGCCGCCGTAGGCCAGGTAAGGCGCAGCCGCCATCCGGTATTAAAGGGTATAATTATCAGCATATTGGCGACGAAAACGTTGATAGCGTTCGCGTTACTGGATTATCGCATCGCGTCCCTGACGGATATCCCGCGGCGACCAGTTAAATTCTCGGCGAAACAGAGTCGAAAAGTGGTTACTGTCGCCAAAACCGCAGCGGTACGCGATTTCTGTCACGCTATGATCGCTATGGCGTAATAAATGCCGGGCTTTGATCAAACGCAGGCGATTAAGGTAACGTTGCGGCGTCAGCCCGGTATGCTGTTTAAGCTGACGATGCAGCGTGCGTAGCGACAGCGAAAACTGTTCAGCTACCGCCTCCCAGCAGACCTCCTCCGCAAAATGGTCTTCCAGCCATGCCATCAGTTGGTTGAGTTTGGCGTCGTTATTGGTTGCGCCTTCCATCAGGCTACTGCGGCGCAACAACACCAGTAGTTGCATAAACAAAATTTCGCGATTCGCCACGGCAGGCGCATCCATGCTGTCTCCGGCGCGCTCCATCAGACCGACCAACTGGCGCACCTGCTGCAACACACTCTGATTCACCCGCCAGTGCGAAGGATAGTAACCATCCTGCTCCTGCGGCAGCAATTGATCCAGCCCCGCCAGGAATTGGAAAGCGTCCGGCGAACGCCACAGTACATTCGTCAGGCATAGGTTGTCGGTATGTTCATATAAATGCCGGTCGTGATCGCGAACAAAACACACGGTACCGCCGCTGATGGTATACGGCTGCCCGTTGAATACATGAATGCCCGTACCGTGTTCCACAATCACGATTTCATGAAAATCATGATGATGTTCAGGGAAAGCGGCTTGCGGCAGACGGGGTTCAATCGCCACGGGCGCTTTACCTGATGGAAAAAAATCCACGCTATGCAGTACGGTCATGGTTGCTTCCTCCTGAATTCAACATGTCCGAATAGTAATTAAGGGCTATCGGCCTCACCTTAAATTTTTGACGCTAAAGCGCGCAAACATGGTCTTTTTTTCAAGAAAAGGCGGGAAAAAGCGGGAAATGCGGACGACATCACACCGGCCTATTAGTAGAAACTGTGAACGCTATCACGTTCATCTTTGCCTTGTTGCCAGCGGCTCATTTTCCTGTCAGTAACGAGAAGGTAGGTCTTTGAGGGCTTTTTTAGACTGTGCGCAATGACTCTAAGAAGGACCTGATTATGACTTTTCGCCATTGTGTCGCGGTTGATCTCGGCGCATCCAGCGGGCGCGTGATGCTGGCGCGTTACGACAGCAAACACCGTACCCTGACGCTACGTGAAATTCACCGTTTTGTGAACTGCCTACAAAAAACAGACGGGTTTGACACCTGGGACATCGACAGTCTGGAAAAGGATATCCGTCTTGGTCTGAAGAAAGTCTGCAATGAAGGCATTCTTATCGACAGCATCGGCATCGACACCTGGGGCGTCGATTATGTCCTGCTGGATAAACAAGGTCAGCGTGTCGGCCTGCCGGTCTCCTACCGCGATAACCGTACCACGGGCATCATGCCGCAAGCGCTGGTCCAGATCGGCAAAAGCGAAATCTATCGCCGCAGCGGGATTCAGTTTCTGCCGTTTAACACCATCTATCAGCTACGCGCGCTGACGAAACAACAGCCTGAGTTAACGGCGCAGGTCGCTCATGCGCTGCTGATGCCCGATTATTTCAGCTACCGCCTGACCGGTGAAATGAACTGGGAATACACCAACGCCACGACCACCCAATTGGTCAATATCAATACCGATGACTGGGACGATACCCTGCTGGCGTGGACCGGCGCGAAAAAGAGCTGGTTCGGTCGCCCCTCGCACCCTGGCAATGTTATCGGCGACTGGATTTGCCCGCAGGGCAACCGTATTCCGGTGGTAGCCGTCGCCAGCCACGATACCGCCAGCGCCGTTATTGCCTCTCCGCTGGCAAATAAACATAGCGCTTACCTGTCTTCAGGCACCTGGTCGTTGATGGGTTTTGAAAGCAAAATGCCCTACACCACTGACGAGGCGCTGGCTGCCAATATCACCAACGAAGGCGGCGCGGAAGGGCGTTATCGGGTACTGAAAAACATTATGGGTTTGTGGCTGCTCCAGCGTGTGCTGAAAGAACGGCGCATTACCGATCTGCCTGCGCTTATCGCCCAAACAGAAGCGCTGCCGGCCTGCCGTTTCCTGATTAACCCGAATGACGATCGCTTTATCAATCCTGACGATATGCGCGCTGAAATCCAGGCAGCCTGTCGCGAGACCGACCAGCCCGTTCCCGTCAGCGATGCCGAACTGGCGCGCTGCATTTTCGACAGTCTGGCGCTGTTGTATGCCGACATTCTGCACGAACTGGCAAATCTGCGCGGCGAAAAATTTACCCAACTGCATATTGTCGGCGGCGGATGCCAAAACGCGCTACTTAACCAGTTGTGCGCCGATGCATGTGGTATTCGCGTGATGGCCGGGCCGGTTGAAGCCTCCACCCTTGGCAATATTGGTATTCAGCTTATGACCCTCGACGAATTAAACAACGTCGATGACTTCCGTCAGGTCGTCAGCGCTAACTACGACCTGACAACCTATATCCCTAATCCTGATAGTGAAATTGCCCGCCACGTTGCGCAGTTTCAACCCAAACGACAGACAAAGGAGCTTTGCGCATGACCACTCAACTGGAACAAGCCTGGGAACTGGCAAAACAACGTTTCGCCGCAGTAGGTATTGATGTCGAGGAGGCGCTGCGCCAGCTCGATCGCCTGCCGGTTTCCATGCACTGCTGGCAGGGCGACGATGTTGCCGGATTCGAGAACCCGGAAGGTTCGTTGACGGGCGGAATTCAGTCAACCGGCAACTATCCGGGCAAAGCGCGTAACGCCACCGAACTGCGCGCCGATCTGGAGCAGGCGCTGCGTCTGATCCCTGGCCCAAAACGGCTGAACCTGCACGCCATTTATCTTGAGTCGGATACGCCGGTTGCTCGCGACCAGATCAAACCGGAGCATTTTAAAAACTGGGTGGAGTGGGCGAAAGCGAACCGGCTGGGGCTGGATTTCAACCCCACCTGTTTTTCTCATCCACTGAGCGCTGACGGTTTTACCCTCTCTCATCCCGACGCGAAAATTCGCCAGTTCTGGATCGATCACTGCAAGGCCAGCCGCCGCGTCTCGGCATACTTTGGTGAGCAGCTCGGTACGCCGTCGGTGATGAACATCTGGATCCCGGACGGCATGAAAGACATTACCGTCGACCGTTTAGCTCCGCGCCAGCGCCTGCTGGAAGCGCTGGATGAGGTCATTAGCGAGAAATTCGACCCGGCGCACCACATCGACGCCGTCGAAAGCAAACTGTTTGGCATCGGCGCGGAAAGCTACACCGTCGGCTCCAATGAGTTCTACATGGGCTACGCCACCAGCCGTCAGACCGCGCTGTGCCTGGATGCGGGCCACTTCCATCCCACTGAAGTGATTTCCGACAAAATTTCCGCCGCCATGCTCTACGTGCCACGGCTGCTGCTGCACGTCAGCCGCCCGGTACGCTGGGATAGCGACCACGTGGTACTCCTGGACGATGAAACTCAGGCGATTGCCAGCGAGATCGTCCGTCATAACCTGTTCGACCGTGTGCATATCGGTCTGGATTTCTTCGACGCCTCTATCAACCGTGTAGCCGCGTGGGTTATCGGTACCCGCAACATGAAAAAAGCGCTGCTGCGCGCTCTGCTGGAACCCACAGATCAACTGCGTCAGCTTGAGGCCAGCGGCGATTACACCGCGCGTCTGGCGCTGCTGGAAGAGCAGAAATCTCTGCCGTGGCAGGCCGTCTGGGAAATGTATTGCCAGCGTCACGACACGCCGACTGGCAGCCAGTGGCTGGACAGCGTTCGCACCTACGAAAAAGAGATCCTGAGCAAACGTAGCTGACAGCGACACCTGATCTGTAGGCCGGATAAGACGCCCGCGTCGCCATCCGGCAATAAATGAAACACGATTGCCGGATGGCGCTGCGCTTATCCGGCCTACGTAAGACCCGAATAACCTTCGGGCAATAAATGGGAACACGAACATGCAAAATATTACCGATTCCTGGTTTGTCCAGGGCATGATTAAAGCCACGTCTGATGCGTGGCTGAAAGGGTGGGACGAACGTAATGGCGGTAACCTGACGCTACGTCTGGATGAAGCCGACATCGCGCCTTTTGCGGCTAATTTCCACGAAAAACCGCGCTATATCGCGCTAAGTCAACCCATGCCGATGCTGGCGAATACGCCGTTTATCGTTACCGGTTCCGGCAAATTCTTCCGCAACGTTCAGCTCGATCCGGCAGCCAATTTAGGCGTGGTCAAAATCGACAGCGACGGCGCAGGCTACCACATTCTGTGGGGCTTAACCCACGACGCGGTCCCCACCTCTGAACTCCCGGCGCATTTCCTCTCCCACTGCGAACGCATCAAAGCCACCCACGGCAAAGACCGCGTCATTATGCATTGCCATGCGACTAACCTGATCGCCCTCACCTACGTACTGGAAAACAACACTGCGCTGATCACCCGCAAACTGTGGGAAGGCAGCACCGAATGCCTGGTGGTATTCCCGGACGGTGTCGGCATTCTGCCGTGGATGGTGCCAGGCACCGATGAAATCGGCCAGGCCACCGCGCAAGAGATGCAGAAACATTCGCTGGTGCTGTGGCCGTTCCACGGCGTGTTCGGAAGCGGACCTACGCTGGATGAAACCTTCGGTTTGATAGATACCGCAGAGAAATCCGCTGAGGTATTAGTCAAAATCTATTCGATGGGCGGTATGAAGCAGACCATCACGCGCGAAGAACTGGTCGCCCTCGGCAAACGTTTTGGCGTGACACCGCTGGCCAGCGCCGTAGCGCTGTACTGATACCTCCCAACTCAACGCCGGATGCAGCTTGCCTTATCCGGCCTACAGGTCGGTGCGCATTTTACCGTAGGCCCGATAAGCGTAGCGCCATCGGGCAACAGGGAATCTTTTTAAGGAGAATAGTGATGAGCTTTATGTTGGCACTGCCAAAAATTAGCCTGCATGGCGCTGGAGCGATTGCCGATATGGTGAACCTCGTGGCGAATAAGCAATGGGGCAAAGCGCTGATCGTTACCGATGGTCAACTGGTAAAGCTGGGCCTGCTGGATAGCCTGTTTAGCGCACTGGATGAACATCAAATGTCTTACCACCTGTTTGATGAGGTGTTCCCAAACCCGACAGAAGAGCTGGTGCAGAAAGGTTTTGCGGCGTATCAGAGCGCAGAATGTGACTACATTATCGCCTTCGGCGGCGGCAGCCCGATCGATACCGCTAAAGCGGTGAAAATTCTGACCGCCAACCCAGGTCCATCTACCGCCTACTCCGGCGTCGGCAAAGTGAAAAACGCCGGCGTACCGCTGGTAGCGATTAATACTACGGCAGGTACCGCGGCAGAGATGACCAGCAACGCGGTGATTATCGACTCTGCCCGTAAGGTCAAAGAGGTGATCATCGACCCGAATATCATCCCGGATATTGCCGTGGATGACGCCAGCGTCATGCTGGAAATCCCGGCGTCTGTGACCGCCGCAACCGGCATGGATGCCCTGACCCATGCGGTGGAAGCCTATGTCTCCGTTGGCGCGCATCCGCTCACCGACGCTAACGCGCTGGAAGCGATTCGCTTAATCAATGTGTGGCTACCGAAAGCGGTTGACGATGGTCATAACCTCGAAGCCCGTGAGCAAATGGCATTCGGCCAGTACCTGGCGGGTATGGCGTTCAACAGCGCCGGTTTGGGGCTGGTTCACGCGCTGGCGCACCAGCCGGGCGCAACCCACAACCTGCCGCACGGCGTCTGCAACGCTATCCTGCTGCCAATTGTCGAGAACTTTAACCGTCCGAACGCCGTCGCGCGTTTTGCCCGCATCGCACAGGCGATGGGCGTGGAGACGCGCGGTATGTCTGACGAAGCCGCAAGTCAGGAAGCGATTAACGCTATCCGTACGCTGAGCAAACGCGTCGGCATTCCAGAAGGTTTCAGCAAATTGGGCGTCACAAAAGAAGATATCGAAGGCTGGCTGGATAAAGTCCTCGCCGACCCGTGCGCGCCGTGTAACCCGCGCACCGCCAGCCGCGATGAAGTTCGCGAGCTGTACCTGGAGGCGTTATGATCCGCAAAGCCTTTGTGATGCAGGTAAATGCCGACGCGCACGAGGAGTATCAGCGTCGTCATAACCCAATCTGGCCGGAGCTGGAAGCTGTATTAAAATCTCACGGCGCGCATCACTACGCGATTTATCTCGATCAGGAGCGCAATCTGCTGTTCGCCACCATTGAGATTGAATCCGAGGAGCGCTGGAACGCCGTGGCCAGCACCGACGTTTGCCAGCGTTGGTGGAAACATATGCGTGACGTTATGCCCGCGAATCCGGATAACAGCCCGGTCAGCGCAGAGCTAAAAGAGGTGTTCTATCTGCAGTAAGTCGTGTGCCCGGTGGCGCAAGCTTACCGGGCCTACGGTTTTATTTTTTGTCGGCCGGATAAGGCGGTTACGCCGCCATCCGGCAATTTCAATTCTGCTCCGCTACCAGGATAGCCTGAGTATCCGGTTCCAGCGCTTTAAAGATATGCGCCTGGTCGCCGGGATAACAAATGTAATCGCCCTCCGCCAGCTCTTCCGGCGCCTCGGTTAAGCCGACGAGGGCTTTTCCCTGCGTAACAATAATATGTTCCACCGACCCCGGCGGATGCGGGTGAGAGATCCGGTCGGCCCCCGGCTGCGTCAACAGCAGATAGATATCACGCCGCGCGCCGGGCGGACACGCCGCCAGTAATATCGCCTGATAATGCGCCTGCTCCGCCACGACTTTGGTGCCTTCTCCGCGGCGAATCACCTGCGTTTTTTGTACCTGCGGCTCCAGCAGCCTGGCAAAGGGAATGTCGAGCGCGACGCATAGCGACCATAACGTCTCCAGGCTGGGGTTGCCGTTCCCTGCTTCCAGTTGTGAAAGCGTAGATTTAGCGATGCCTGCGCGCCGCGCAATCTCCGCCAGCGACAGTCCGGTTCGCTGGCGTTCGCGTACCAGACTTCTGGCAATGACGCTAATAGGTTGTGTCATAAAGCATCCAACGTTCACTATAACGAACGAAATGTTCGTCTTGTAAAGCAAATCTGTTCCGTTCATTATAATGAAAATTCGTTCGATATGACTAAAGAAGATGAAACACTATTTTTCCTGTCTCAAAGGAGACACGATAAAAGCGATATTTTTAGTGTGCCTGGCCGTGGGCGTCGTCGGCATGTCCTATGGCTCACTGGCGATGGCCTACGGTTTCCCACTGTGGGTGCCGTTTGTCCTCTCTATTTTTGTACTGGCGGGCGCGTCCGAATTTATGTTTATCGGCATTGTTGCCAGCGGCGGCAATCCGTTAGCGGCGGCGGCGGCAGGACTGCTGGTGAATGCGCGCCACGTGCCGTTTGGCGTAACGGTGCGCGATTTGGTTGGCTCCCGCGCCGCCAGCTTTTTCGGCTGCCATATCATGAATGATGAGAGCGTGGTGTTCGGCCTGTCGCAAAAAACACCCGAACAACGTAAAGCCGCCTACTGGCTATGCGGTCTGGGCGTCGCCCTATTCTGGCCGATTGGCACACTGATTGGCGCAGGTGTCGGCAAACTGCTCCCGGCCCCAGAAACCATTGGTCTGGATGCCGTATTCCCGGCAATCTTACTGGCGCTGGTGATCCCGGCGTTTAAAAACCGCACCACATTGATTCGTGGTTGCAGCGGCGCCGCGCTGTCGCTTGCCGCCGTTCCCTTTGTGGCGGCCGGATTGCCGGTGTTGCTTTCGCTGCTGGGCCTACTGGCGAGGAAAAAATAATGGGCAATATGACGCTATTTATTATCGGTATTGCTCTTCTGTCTGCGGGAACCTATTTGATGCGCCTCGGCGGCGCGAAACTTGGCAGCCGTCTGGCGCTGTCTGAGCGTTCACAGGCGCTGCTCTCGGATGCGGCAACGGTGCTGCTATTCTCCGTCGCGCTGGCAACCACCTTTTACGAAGGCGAACATTTTGCCGGAATGGCGCGCGTTCTTGGGGTTGGCTTCGCCGTATTTTTAGCCTGGCGTAAAATGCCGCTTATTGTGGTGATTATCGCCGCCGCGCTGGTGACAGCACTGCTGCGGCTGGCGGGTATTAATTAACGTCTTACAGAACAGTTGGGCGTGACACCCTATAAGTGATGAAGGCTGGGCCGCCCTATGCTGAAGAGGCCCAGAATTTTCGCATCAGGCGTGATAAATGCTTTCCATATAAATGCCGATCCTCAATTACACTACCAGTACCTTCCAGCGTGACGTCAACATCTTGTGATAGCTTCAGATTACTGGTTTTTCTAATAACTCTCTTTAGTTAATGTTTACGTCAGCTATTTTTACAGATATTGCCTGATGAAGAATACATGAACGAAAAAAGCGCCTGATCGGCGCTTTTTATTGGCGTTATAGCGTAATTTTATAGGCACTTGCGCCAGCCTGCGCGCAGTTAATGTGCCGTCACTCAACGCAGGCGATTATAATCATCCACCATCTCGTTATAACTTCTCAACGACGCCGGATAAGAATCCGCAACCATCCATCCTGTTGCAGGGTCCTGCACCCGTTTCTTTTCAAAATCAGAATACTCAACATTGTCTCTGATGCGACGAATATATTTTTTAGCTTGTAGCTGATAATCAGCCGCAGAGCTGATGAAAGAAGAATTACGGCCATCAGTATTCACTTCTTTCAATTGCGCAATCATTGTTTCCAGTTCCGCGACTTTTTTCATCATCGCTTCGGCATCAAAGGTATCGGCAGAAATAACCTTGTTGATCTGCTTTGCCGAAATCATGACAGCCAGAGAATAATAGTTAAATGTTTTGCCTTCCGCTTCTTCTATTCTCTTCAACTGTGTCAATTGCCGCCTGTCATTTATCTCCTGAATAGCCTCATGATATTTTTCCGAGACGGGTTTAAAATCCTCAATATTCTTCAGTAATGTCTGATGCAGCGCCTTACCTTTAGCAAAGGCATCATCTTTATAGTTTTCCTGGGTATAATATTTTTCCATTTCGTTAATGGTATTACCCAGCGCGGCGGCGCTATCAATATAGCTAACGGCAACGCCACCAATAGGCTCAAGTAATGGCGTTAAGGCGGCCACCTGTTTCATCTCTTTCTGGCAATTCGTTATGTAAGACTCCGTAATACCATAAATGCCATAAACCAGGCTCTCTTTCCCTGTCGGACCTTTTTTAAAGTCTTTCACCCAATCCGCGTAACGCGCCAGACTGTGCTGAACGGGCAATTGAAGTTTATTAAAACAATCGATATAGACATCCATTTTTTCACTATAAACTTCTTCAGCGTCAACCTCCGGCTGAGCTGGCGTTTCTGGTTTCGCCGCCGGGGGCTGAGTTGCCGTTTCTGGCTTCGCTGCTGGGGGCTGCGCTGGACTTTCGCCAGATTGCGTTTCCGGCGTCTGAGAAGGCGCTGGCGTCGCAGGCTGACTGCTGGCGGCCGGCGTCGCCTCGGTTTTAACATTATTGTCATCACATCCTGTTGCGCCCAGGGTCATTAGCGCAATGATTATCGCTGAGGATAATAAATTCCTTTTCATTTAATTGCCTTTTGTATATTTACGTTGGGGTTCTCTTATTTTAACGAAAATATGGCCTCGCCACTACACGTCATTCCGTTATTAAGAGAGGCTGTAAAATCCAGAAAATATATATTTCATATACCATCATTCTACATAAAATATATATTAAATTAATAATATATATTTTACGCAAATGTAGAGGGTACTATTTTAGTCTGCGATTAACCGCTGCGGATGGGTATAAATCGTCGCCCGACCCGGCTTACAGAACCCCACCAACGTAAGATTACACCGTTCAGCGACGTCAACCGCGAGCGTGGTGGCAGCAGAAACCGCAAACAAAATTTCTACACCGCACATCGCCGACTTCTGCACCATTTCGTAACTCGCACGACTGGAAACCAGCGCCGCGCCTTGCCGCCATTCCTCACCCTCCGTGGCGCGGCGACCGAGCAGTTTATCCAGCGCAACGTGGCGTCCGACATCTTCATGGCCCCCCGCCAGTTCACCCGACGGCATGACCCACGCCGCAGCGTGCGTACACCCCGTCAGCTTACCCGTCGGTTGAAAATCATTCAGATGTTTTAACGCGCGATCAAGGTTACCGAGATTAAACGTTTGGCTAAACGGCAGCGGTTGCACCGGCTTACCGATGTCATTGAGCTGTTCCACGCCACATACGCCGCAACCGGTGCGTCCGGCCAGCGCGCGACGACGCGCTTTCAGCCCCATAAATCGACGGCTGGAAAGATCAATCTGCACTTCAAGTCCGTTACAGGACGGTACAACGTCCATGCCATAGATTTCACGCGGGCTGTCAATGATCCCTTCCGACAGAGAAAACCCCATTGCAAAATGCGTCAGATCTTTCGGAGAGGCCATCATAACGACATGCGAAATGCCGTTATACACCAGTGCCACTGGCACTTCCTCGGCAACATCATCAAGTTGGGGGGACTGCAAATCCTCGCGTTTCCAGAGAGTCAACTGGCGTGAGGTTGTGAAATCAGTCACATTTAGGACTTCTTCAGACAGTATATTGTTCACTTTCTTTTAACCATATAAGAACACACACACCAACATTATGGTATTCTGTTACAACTCCTCCCGGATGGAGGAAAATTTATCCAATTCTGAACCTTTGCGGGCCCGTCCGCAAAGAAAAATAACAACCACTCCCTGAGCGTTTCGGATAGAGAAATGTGAAAGAGAAGTGACAATGTCGAAACAAGGAGCAAACCATGCAGGTCAGC
The DNA here is from genome assembly GCF_046550835.1 of Salmonella sp. SAL04196. Taxonomy (NCBI): domain Bacteria; kingdom Pseudomonadati; phylum Pseudomonadota; class Gammaproteobacteria; order Enterobacterales; family Enterobacteriaceae; genus Salmonella; species Salmonella sp. SAL04196. The sequence continues at coordinate 40,882 of NZ_JBGDXE010000007.1, read as the reverse complement.
AGAAGGCAGTTCTTTAAGATCTGCGCTGGCGGTATGGCAGGCACCACGGCGGCGGCACTGGGCTTCGCGCCCGGCGTAGCGCTAGCGGAAACACGGCAATATAAACTGCTGCGCACCCGCGAAACCCGTAACACCTGCACCTACTGTTCCGTTGGCTGCGGGCTGTTGATGTACAGCCTCGGCGACGGTGCGAAAAACGCCAAAGCATCTATTTTCCATATCGAAGGGGACCCGGATCATCCGGTAAGCCGTGGCGCGCTGTGCCCGAAAGGGGCCGGTCTGGTGGACTTTATCCACTCTGAAAGCCGCCTGAAATTCCCGCAATACCGCGCGCCGGGTTCAGATAAGTGGCAACAGATCAGTTGGGAAGAAGCGTTTGACCGCATCGCTAAACTGATGAAGGAAGATCGCGACGCCAACTATCAGGCGCAGAACGCCGAAGGCGTTACCGTTAACCGCTGGCTCACCACCGGGATGCTGTGCGCTTCCGCATCCAGTAACGAGACGGGTTATTTAACGCAAAAATTCTCCCGCGCGCTGGGTATGCTCGCGGTCGACAACCAGGCGCGTGTCTGACACGGACCAACGGTAGCAAGTCTTGCTCCAACATTTGGTCGCGGTGCGATGACCAACCACTGGGTCGACATCAAGAACGCCAACCTCGTCGTGGTGATGGGCGGTAACGCCGCAGAAGCTCACCCGGTCGGGTTCCGCTGGGCGATGGAAGCCAAAATTCACAACGGCGCGAAGCTGATTGTGATCGATCCGCGCTTCACGCGTACCGCGTCGGTGGCCGATTTCTATGCGCCAATACGCTCTGGTACTGACATTGCCTTCTTGTCAGGCGTGATGCTGTATCTGCTGACCAACGAAAAATACAACCGTGAATACACCGAGGCCTATACCAATGCCAGCCTGATCGTGCGTGAAGATTTTGGCTTCGATGATGGTCTGTTCACCGGCTACGACGCAGACAAGCGGCAGTACGATAAAACCAGTTGGCACTATGAGCTGGACGAAAACGGTTTTGCCAAACGCGATACGACACTGCAACACCCGCGCTGTGTCTGGAATCTGTTGAAACAGCATGTCTCACGCTATACGCCGGACGTGGTAGAAAATATCTGCGGTACGCCGAAAGCGGACTTCCTGAAAGTGTGCGAGTACATTGCAGAAACCAGCGCAAAAGATAAAACCGCGTCGTTCCTGTACGCGCTGGGCTGGACGCAGCATTCCATCGGCGCGCAGAACATCCGTACTATGGCGATGATCCAGCTTCTGCTCGGTAACATGGGGATGGCGGGCGGCGGCGTTAACGCCCTGCGCGGTCACTCCAATATTCAGGGACTGACCGACTTAGGACTGCTGTCGCAAAGTCTGCCGGGCTACCTGACGCTGCCGAGCGAAAAACAGACCGACCTGCAAACCTATCTGGCTGCCAATACGCCGAAGCCATTGTTGAAGGATCAGGTCAACTACTGGGGCAACTATCCGAAATTCTTCGTCTCGATGATGAAGGCCTTCTTTGGTGATAAAGCGACAGCGGAAAACAGCTGGGGCTTTGACTGGCTACCGAAGTGGGACAAAGGGTACGATGTACTGCAGTACTTCGAGATGATGAAACAGGGTAAGGTCAACGGCTATATCTGCCAGGGCTTTAACCCGGTGGCCTCATTCCCGAACAAAAACAAAGTGGTCGCGTCGCTTTCCAAACTGAAGTACCTGGTGACTATCGATCCGCTCAACACCGAAACGTCCACCTTCTGGCAAAACCACGGTGAGTCGAACGACGTTGATCCCGCAAAAATCCAGACCGAAGTGTTCCGTCTGCCTTCCACCTGTTTTGCCGAGGAAAATGGTTCCATCGTTAACTCCGGTCGCTGGTTACAGTGGCACTGGAAGGGCGCGGACGCCCCGGGAATTGCCATGACCGACGGCGAAATCCTCGCCGGTATCTTCTTACGCCTGCGTAAGATGTACTCTGAACAGGGCGGCGCCAACCCGGAACAGGTGTTGAATATGACCTGGAACTACACCAAACCATACGAACCCGCCTCTGAAGAAGTGGCGATGGAAAGTAACGGTAAAGCGCTGGCCGATCTTATCGACCCGGCAACCGGCGCGGTGGTGGTGAAGAAAGGTCAACAGCTCAGTTCGTTCGCGCAACTGCGCGATGACGGTACGACGTCCAGCGGCTGCTGGATTTTCGCCGGTAGCTGGACGCCGGAAGGCAACATGATGGCGCGTCGTGATAACGCCGACCCGTCTGGTCTCGGCAACACGCTGGGCTGGGCATGGGCATGGCCGCTTAATCGCCGCATCCTCTATAACCGCGCTTCCGCCGATCCGCAGGGTAACCCCTGGGACCCGAAACGTCAGCTACTGAAATGGGAAGGCGGAAAATGGGCCGGATGGGATATTCCGGACTACAGCGCCGCCGCGCCCGGCAGCGACGTCGGACCATTTATCATGCAGCCGGAAGGGATGGGTCGCCTGTTTGCCATCGATAAGATGGCGGAAGGGCCGTTCCCGGAACACTACGAACCGTTTGAAACGCCGCTGGGCACTAACCCGCTGCACCCGAACGTTATCTCTAACCCTGCCGCCCGTATCTTTAAAGACGATGCCGACGCGCTGGGTAAAGCGGATAAGTTCCCGTATGTCGGAACCACTTACCGTCTGACCGAGCACTTCCACTACTGGACCAAGCACGCGTTGCTTAACGCTATCGCCCAGCCGGAACAGTTTGTGGAAATTGGCGAGAAACTGGCGAATAAGCTCGGCATCGCGCATGGCGATACCGTGAAGGTCTCCTCGAACCGCGGCTATATCAAAGCCAAAGCGGTGGTGACCAAGCGTATTCGCACGCTGAAAGCGGACGGCAAGGATATCGATACCATCGGTATTCCTATTCACTGGGGCTACGAAGGCGTGGCGAAAAAAGGTTTTATCGCCAATACGTTAACGCCTTTCGTCGGCGATGCGAACACGCAAACGCCGGAGTTTAAATCCTTCCTTGTGAACGTGGAAAAGGTGTAACGGAGACGACCTATGGCTTATCAATCGCAAGACATCATTCGTCGTTCCGCCACTAACGGTTTCACCCCCGCGCCCCAGGCGCGGGACCACCAGGAAGAGGTGGCGAAACTCATCGACGTCACCACCTGTATCGGCTGTAAAGCGTGTCAGGTGGCGTGCTCCGAGTGGAACGACATCCGTGATGAAGTGGGCAATAACGTTGGGGTGTATGACAACCCGGCGGACTTAACCGCGAAATCCTGGACGGTGATGCGCTTCTCGGAAGTGGAACAGAACGACAAACTGGAGTGGCTGATCCGTAAGGATGGCTGTATGCACTGCGCCGATCCCGGCTGCCTGAAGGCCTGTCCGGCGGAAGGGGCGATCATTCAGTACGCTAACGGTATTGTCGACTTCCAGTCCGAGCAGTGTATCGGCTGCGGCTACTGTATCGCTGGCTGCCCGTTCAACGTGCCGCGCCTCAACCCGGAAGACAACCGCGTCTATAAATGTACGCTGTGCGTCGACCGCGTGACCGTGGGGCAAGAACCGGCCTGCGTGAAGACCTGTCCAACCGGCGCCATTCATTTTGGCTCGAAAGAGGATATGAAAACGCTGGCGGGCGAGCGGGTGGCGGAACTCAAAACCCGTGGTTATGACAACGCGGGTCTGTACGATCCGGCGGGCGTAGGCGGTACGCATGTCATGTACGTGCTGCATCATGCCGACAAGCCGAATCTGTATCACGGTCTGCCGGAAAACCCGGAAATCAGCGAAACCGTTAAGTTCTGGAAAGGCGTCTGGAAACCGCTCGCCGCGTTCGGTTTTGCCGCGACCTTTGCCGCCAGCGTCTTCCACTATGTCGGCGTCGGCCCGAACCGCGCGGAAGAGGAAGATGACAACCTGCATGAAGAGAAAGACGAGGTGCGCAAATGAAACGACGTGACACCATCGTGCGCTATACGGCGCCGGAACGCATCAACCACTGGATCGTCGCCTTCTGCTTCGTGCTGGCGGCGGTGAGCGGGCTGGGCTTTTTATTCCCATCCTTCAACTGGTTGATGCATATCCTGGGCACCCCACAACTGGCGCGAATTCTGCACCCGTTTGTGGGCGTGGTTATGTTTGCCTCGTTCATCATCATGTTTTTCCGTTATTGGCACCACAATCTAATCAATCGGGATGATATCTTTTGGGCGAAGAATATTCGTAAGATCGTCGTCAACGAGGAAGTGGGTGACACCGGGCGTTATAACTTCGGTCAGAAATGCGTATTCTGGGCGGCGATTATCTTCCTGGTGCTGCTGCTGGTGAGCGGGGTAATTATCTGGCGTCCGTACTTTGCGCCTGCTTTCTCAATCCCGGTGATCCGATTCGCGTTAATGTTGCATTCTTTTGCCGCAGTAGCGTTAATTGTGGTTATCATGGTGCATATCTACGCCGCCCTTTGGGTGAAAGGCACCATTACCGCGATGGTGGAAGGCTGGGTAACCCAGTCGTGGGCGAAGAAACATCACCCGCGCTGGTACCGAGAAGTCCGCAAGACAACGGAAAAAGAAACTGAATGAGTATTCGCATAATCCCGCAAGATGAGCTGGGGTCGAGCGAGAAACGTACGGCGGATATGATTCCGCCGTTATTGTTCCCCCGACTCAAAAACGTCTACAACCGCCGCGCCGAACGTCTGCGCGAGCTGGCTGAAAATAACCCGCTGGGCGATTACCTGCGCTTTGCCGCGCTTATCGCGCACGCGCAGGAAGTGGTGCTGTACGACCATCCGCTGGAGATGGATCTGACCGCACGTATTAAAGAAGCGAACGACCAGGGCAAACCGCCGCTGGATATCCACGTGCTGCCGCGTGATAAGCACTGGCAAAAACTGCTGCATTCGTTAATTGCCGAGCTAAAACCCGAGATGAGTGGCCCCGCGCTGGCGGTGATTGAGAACCTGGAGAAAGCCTCAGAGCAGGAACTGGAGCAGATGGCCAGCGCGCTGTTTGCCTCGGATTTTGCCTCCGTCAGCAGCGATAAAGCCCCGTTTATCTGGGCCGCGCTCTCCCTTTACTGGGCGCAAATGGCCAGCTTGATTCCAGGCAAAGCCCGCGCGGAATACGGTGAAGCGCGCCAGTATTGCCCGGTGTGCGGTTCGATGCCGGTCTCCAGCATGGTGCAGATCGGCACCACGCAGGGGCTGCGTTATCTGCACTGTAACCTGTGCGAAACCGAATGGCACGTCGTGCGCGTAAAATGCAGTAACTGCGAACAGAGCCGCGACTTACACTACTGGTCGCTGGAAAATGAGCAGGCTGCGGTGAAAGCCGAAAGCTGCGGCGATTGCGGGACTTACCTGAAGATTCTCTATCAGGAAAAAGACCCGAAAGTAGAAGCAGTGGCCGACGACCTCGCCTCGCTGGTGCTGGACGCGCGCATGGAACAGGAGGGCTTCGCCCGCAGTTCCATCAACCCGTTCCTGTTCCCGGGGGAAGGGGAGTAAGTTCTCTGGTATACCGGCTAGCAATCTACGTTAGCCGGATCATTGCTCAATAACGCAATGCTTGTATAACGTTTCTCGGGTCGTTGGCAATGGCGCGAAGTAATGCTTTGGCTGGCCCTGTCGGTGAGCGTCTTCCTTGCTCCCAGTTGCGCAGCGTATCCACGTTGACCGAAATCAGTTCTGCAAACTTAGATTGCGACAACCCAGATGCCTGCCGTATTTCTTTAATCTTCATTGCATCAATATGAAAGGTACGAGAAGGCTCACGGGTCCCTTCAATGATTTCATTCATTTGAGACATACTTTGAGTTAATCGCTCAAATAACACTTTATCCATCTACCACCTCTCATTCAGCATACGAAGTACCGCTTTTTCCTGCGGCGTGAGATCATCTTTAATGCCTTTTTGATAAATCAGAAGCAAGCGAACCTCATACCGTTGACTACGATGAAAATAGATAATTCGCACGCCACTACGCTTTCCTTTGCCTCGCGCTCCCCAGTGCATTTTTCTCAGGCCGCCCGTTTCCTGAATGACATCACCACAATCTGGATGCTGAGCCATAAAAACCTGAAGCTTATGGTATTCATCATCATCGAGCAGTTTTTTAACATCTTCAGTAAAGAGTTCCGTTTCTATAAATTGCATACTCCATACGCCATTGGCTTATAGTAGTGAAAATAATTTATACGTCAATGGCGTATAGCATCATCATTTCACAGTACAAAAATTAAAAACCCAGCGCCAACCGCATTCCATTTTTTGCGAACCTCTATCCAGAATCATTATCCCCTCGTTTCACCACTTTCCATCCCCAACGAACCAGGTTATAAACTGTACATACATACAGTCAAGGGAGCGTTATATGCCACTGGAAAAAGGAATTGCCGAACTGGTCGCCGGGTTTATCGCCGCGGGTCGCCCCTCTTCACGAGAGCAGAATATTGATGACCGAAGAGCGGGCTATATTGCCAGCACGACGCTGGCGGGTGAGAAAGAAATTCGGGTGAGTTCGGAAGATATCGTGCTGGAAGGGATGACATTTCGCGTCGTTTCGCCGCCAAACGCATCCGGTTCTCTACCCTGTATCCTCTACTATCACGGCGGCTGTTTTGTTAGCGGCGGCTTTCTGACTCATGACCCCCAGCTACGGCAACTGGCCTGGAAAAGCGGCTGTAAGGTGATTGCCATTCAGTATCGCCTTGCGCCAGAGCACACCTTCCCTGCGGCTCATGACGACGCTGAACGCGGGGCCAATATCGTCCATCAATACGCGGAACAGTTAGGCATCGATCGTGAACGTATCACGCTTGCTGGCGACAGCGCAGGCGGGCACCTGGCATTGGTCAGCGCGCTACGCCTGAAATCCACCGCCCACTGGTCTCCGGCGAAGCTGCTGTTGATCTACCCGATGCTTGACGCTACTGCCAGTTTCCCCAGCTATGCCAGCAACGGGCAAGACTACATCATCACCCGCGATACGCTGTTATCGGGTTTCGAAATGTATCTCCAGGATACCGACCTCCGCCACCCGGAAGCCAGTCCGATATGGCGTGAAGATTTTGCCGGTTTACCGCCGGTGCATATCCTCACCGCAGAGTTCGACCCACTGCGTGATGAAGGCGAAGCGCTATATCACCGTCTGAACGACCAGGGTGTGGAATGTACTTGCCAGCGCTATCTCGGCGTTATCCACGGGTTTTTCCAGCTCGGAGGCGTGAGCCAAGCGGCACGAAGCGCCATGCGAGATGTGGCCTGGCGTGTTGTAAGTCCATCAACAGGCAAAATGACCTAAAATTCAATTTTGTTTTCAACTTGAAAACTGGATAACGTTGCGCTAAATTGTTTTCAGGTTGAAAACTTTGTAATGGAACTACATTGTGCATGTTATCAGCCGAAAACCGTTCAATGAAGCGATGCTCATGTATCCAAACCATGAGCTTGCTCTCACTGAGTTGCTGAATGTTCTGGAGAAAAAAACATTCACTCAGCCTGAAGAGATGAAGCGGTATATTCCTTCACTGGATAATTTTAAGTACAGAGATAAATGGTGGGTGATTGATGTTTCTGGTAACAGCCTGAGACTCATTTCCTACATAGATTTCAGGTTACATAAGATATTTGTGAAACATATCGTTTCCCATGCCGAATATGACAAACTGACCGCATATTATCGGGGTAATAAAGAATGAGAACTCATCGTCAGATGGATGCAACCAGCGCAAAAAAGATCGTTGATACCTTCAGCGATGCGGTAAAAAGCGTCCCACTGATGGGGGAAGACCGAAATGACAATGAGTATCGCAGGGCACTAGCGCTAGTGGAGTTTCTGGTCGACCACGACGATCTTGAAAACCCACTATTTGAATTGCTCTGTGCCCGAATCAGTGAATACGAAAAACATGCGCCGGAATTCAAAGCACTCAACCAACACCTGGAGAAAACGCCCCCTGGCGTTTCAGTATTGCGAACGCTCATGGATCAATACGGTCTCAAAGCAGCAGATCTTGCCAACGAACTTGGTTCTAAATCGAACGTCAGCAACATCTTAAATGGCCGCAGAGCACTAACGGTTAATCATATTAAAGCGCTTACACAACGCTTTAAACTACCAGCGGATGCCTTCATCGAGTAGTTGGATATGTCCAGCTACTCCTCCTCATTCCCGCCCTCTTCATACGGGCCGAACGGTTTCGCAGGTAGTACGATATAAATGCCTTCGAAAATTGCCCCTGCGGTCTCGCCGCCCAACAGTTCAACCTGCAACTGGACACGCGCTTTTTTACCCCGCGCCAGCCTGTCCAAATCACCGCTTAGCGAGCCCAAATCAGCCACGGCGTTTGGCTTTCCGCTAATCGGTTTACTGTAGCGAATATGGGCGTCAGCAAGAATAATCGTCCCGCCCAGGTGACGTTCACGGAGCATCAGCCAGATAAGTCCCCATCCAGTCAGCGTCGCCAGGGAGAACAGGCTGCCGGCAAACACCGTGTGATGCGGATTTTGATTACCGGTTTCCGGCATCGTGGTAATAAATTTTTGCCCGGTGTACTGCTGAATGCGCACCCCCATCTTTTCGCTCAATGGAATGTGCTCATACCAGGCCTGCTGAAGCTGCCCGCACCAGTCGCCGCGATGCAGGATATCATCCAGCGATGCTACCGGTTTAATCATCAGAAAATGGCGGATTGGCGTAGTTGTGGGCGTAGTAATCTCCCCTTGATTGACAAATCCGAGTTTGGCAAAGAACTCAACCGCATCTTCGCGCGCGCTGCAGGTGACGCGCTTAACGCCTTCCTGGCGGGCAACAGACTCCAGGGTCATTGCCATTAATGTCCCCAGCCCTTTATCCTGTACCGAGGGATGTACAGCCATAAAACGAATAGACGCCTCGTTATCTGCATTGATATACAGGCGGCCCACTGCAACTAAGTTTCCTTCTTCGTCCACCACCATTTGATGGTGCGCCAACGCATCCCAGCCATCCCGTTCCGACCCTTTCGGCTGGTGCAGCGGTTTACGCAGCATCTCCCAGCGAAACTGGTAGTAACGTTCTAATTCTTCTTCTGTTTGCGGAACTCGAAGGTGATACATAGCCGTACTCTCTCTTGTTATCCGCGGCCACGCCGGAAGCTGACTCATACCTGGAGCCAGAATGTCACGGGACCGTCATTAACCAGCTCAACCTGCATATCGGCAGCGAAGCGTCCGGTTTGCGTGTTTATCGCCTGCTGGCGGCAGCGTTCGACAAAATATTCATAAAGCGCCTGCGCGCGATCCGGCGCAGCCCCGCCGGAAAAGCTTGGTCGCATACCGCGCTCGGTATCTGCCGCCAGCGTAAACTGCGACACCACCAGCACGCTGCCGCCAGCCTGTTGTACATTCAGATTCATCTTGCCGTCAGCATCGCTGAAGATACGGTATCCCAGCACGCGCTCGCACAGACGATTCGCTTTTTGTTCGTCATCTTCTTTTTCGACACCCAATAACACCAAAAGTCCTGGGCCGATTTCACCCGTCACCTCGTCCTCCACGGTGACGCTGGCACGGGTTACGCGTTGAATTAATGCAATCATGGTTGGTCAGCTTCTTCTTGTTCTGCGGCTTGTTTGAGTTTTCGGTATTCCCCGAGAGTGACAGTTATTTCTGCGCCAAGCAAGACTATACACCAGGTCCAGTATACCCAGACAAACAGGATTGGGATCACTGCCAGTACGCCATAAATGAGCTGATATGACGGGAACATGGTGATATAAAGCGCGAAACCTTTCTTTCCGGCCTCGAACAGCAACGCTGCGACAAACGCGCCGACAAGGGCGTCACGGTTCGGTACGCGAGTTGTTGGGACAATACTGTAAAGTAACCAGAATGAGATCCACGAGAGCAGCAGCGGAAGGATGCGCAATACATTGTCGATGACCGTATTCAGATCGCTGGCCCAGCGTAAAGAAAGCAGGTAGGAGCTGATCGCCAGGCTGGCGCCAGCGAGAAGCGGGCCGAGCGTGAGGATCATCCAGTACACCGCAAAAGAGTACACTTTTGGCCGTGTGCGTTTGCTGCGCCAGATAGTGTTTAAGGCGCTATCAATGGCGTACATCAACAGCAATGCCGTCACAATCAGTCCACAGGCGCCCACCGCCGTCATTTTGTTGGAATTAGCGACAAACTGCTCAATATAGCGCTGAATCACGTCTCCGGTGGCTGGCATAAAGTTAGCAAAAATAAAATGGCGTAACTGAATGCTGACATCAGAAAACATCGGAAAAGCAGCGAAAAGGGCAAAAACGACGGCAATAAGCGGTACTAAGGAGAGTAATGAGACATAGGCGAGGTTTCCCGCCAGAGTCGTCATATTATCCTCATCGATACGCTGCCATAATAGCTTGAGCCAGGCCCGAACAGGGCGCGTATGGCGTCCAGCTTTTTGGTGAACGGTTTTTAGCATAACAGCTTCGCGAAATAGTCAGGGATGGTGGCTTTATCCTTCACCAGAATGCTGGTGATCCCCAACTGGTTGGCCCCTTCTATATTATCGGCATTGTCGTCGAAAAAGACCGCATCGGCAGCGGAAAAACCTTCTTTCTGCAGGACGTGCTGATAAATACGCGCTTCCGGCTTACGCATTCCCAAATCCTGCGATAAATAGATATGGTCGGCGGCAGCGCGCACCTCCGGGTATTCCTCCGGCCAGAAGTGGGTATGCAGTCGGTTAGTATTGGATAGCACCACCACGCGATGCCCCTGCTCGCGCAGTTTATGCATGATAGCAATCACTTCGGGCCGTAATCCGACAAATACCGCCTGCCAGCCGTGCGCAAATTGTTCATAACTGAGCGATAACGCCATTTCATGACAGAAAGCTTCAGCAAACGCTTCGTCCGTTATCTCACCGCGTTCATGTTGGTGAAAAGTCTCGCCCATCGTAAATTTTTGCTTCAGCGAAGCCAGCGGTACTCGACTCAGATCGCTCCACACACCTAATACGCGGTTAAAGTCGATGTCGACAATCACATTACCTAAATCAAAGATGTAGAGCATGTCATTCTCCTTGCTAACCGGGGATGAATAACTGTAGCGGGAAAGGAGAAGTTTGACTATGTATCCCTTTATAAATCAATTAACAAAAAGACAATAGAAACGCAGACGATGCCCAATATCGCCTGCATCACAGCGCCGTTTTATTGGCCGGATAAAGCGCTGACGCGACCATCCGGCGCAAGGGCGCTTGTCACGCTGAAATGGCGTCGTCCAGCGAAGGACTCACCTGAACCACTTCGATTTGCTGGGATTGAAGTAAATTCTGTAATGCCGGACCGGGATACTCGTCCGTAAACAGAGCGGTAATCTGTGACACATTGCCGATCTCAACCGCCGCAGAAGCATGGTATTTCGTATGATCGGCGGCCAGCAGAATATGTCGCGAGTGGGCCATCATGGTTTTCACTACGCTGGCTTCGTTGACATCAAACTCCAGTAACGCGCCATCGCTCTCTATCGCGCCTACGCTGGTGACGAGATAGTCCGCCCGGAACCCCGCGACAAACGCCGCCGCGGATGGCCCGATAATGCCGCTATTATGCGGGCGCAGCGTGCCGCCCGGCACCATCACTTCAAAGCGAGGGTTATTATAAAGAATGTGCGCGACGCGCAGGCTATTGGTGATAATGCGCAGATGATTATGGTTGAGCAGCGCGCGCGCCACCTGCTCAACCGTCGTTCCAATCGTGATAAATATCGTGGAGCCATCCGGAATATAGTCAGCCACGGCTTCCGCAATGGCTTTTTTCTCTTGCGTCCAGGAGACCTCTCGCTGCTCAAAGGCGGTGTTGACCACACTGGACGCTCTGCCAGCGCCGCCGTGATGACGCGTAATCAGCCCCTGCTCGCTTAATTTACGAATATCGCGGCGAACCGTCTGGGTAGAGACCTCCAACAAACTGGCTAACTCATCGATATTCATATAGCCGCGCTCATCAATTAGCATTAACAGCCGATCGTGTCGCGGATTACCGGTCAGTTCGGTAAGATTCATGAGCATTCCTCTAAAAGCTTCCTACTGCTCATATTATACAAAAAGTGACAAGAAAGATCGGGTTTGCTCACAATCAGGGATACCCGCCCGGCCACCTGGGCGCGTACACTTCAGCGCGGCAACGCCGCTGGCGAATCTGACAGCCTCTTCGATGGCGTATCCGCTTGCCAGGCCAAATGCCAGTGCGCCATGAAAAACATCGCCCGCGCCGGTAGTATCCACTACCTCCACGGTAAAACCCGGTTGGTGGCGTACCGCCGCTTTTTCCAACCAGTTACAGCCTTCGCTGCCTCGCGTGACATAGACATGTCCATTTGTGAGCATTTGTGCTTTTTTTAGCGCATCAATGGCTTCGCTCATCCCCGTCAGGCGTGCCAGCCCTGGCTCGGAGAAGGCGGCGTGGTCGCTTAACGCCACCAGCTCGCTAATATCCTGCGGCGTAATATCGCCATCAAGAACAGTCATGACGCCAGCCTGACGCGCCAGCGTAAACGCCTGTTTTGCGCCGTCATGCCAGCGCACATCCGCCAACACCACATCCCACTGCGAAAAATCGATGTCGTTAAGCCAGCCGGCGTCAGGCAATAAATCCGGGCTAGGATAATTAACGATAATCCGCTCTCCTTTGGCATCCACCATAATCGCTGACTGCGACGACATGGCCTGCGTGTAGCGGCGGGTATAGCGGGTATTTACCCCCAGGGATTCCAGTTCCGCCAGCAGGCTGTTTCCGGTGTCGTCATCGCCCACACGGCCAATAAAGTCCACCTGCGCGCCCAATTTCGCCGCAGCCACGGCAGCGGTCGCCGCAGGCCCGCCGCCCACTTCCGTATAGCGCTTCGCCACATATTTACCCCCTTCTGTCGGTAATCCTTCCACGTAATAGATGCGATCCATCACGGTAATACCTACACAAGCAATACGAACCATGGTCATTCCTCAAGCATTTTCGATGTGCTCATTTTAATTTCACGAAATGTTTAAAAAGTGACGGCTGTCAATTTTTTGACTATAAATTACAAATACGATCACAAACAGACAGAAAAAGGCTCATTAATGACAAAAAATGACACCACCGTGTTCAGGAGAACGATATGGCAGTTATAGCATTTATCGGGTTGGGACAGATGGGCTCCCCTATGGCGAGCAATCTGCTAAAGCAGGGCCATCAACTCAGCGTCTTCGATGTTAATCCCGACGCCGTACAGCGTCTGGTAGACAAAGGCGCGCAACCTGCAAGCAGCCCGGCTCAGGCAACCATCGGCGCTGAATTTGTTATCACCATGCTCCCGAACGGCGATCTGGTTCGTTCCGTTTTGTTTGGCGAGCAAGGCGTTTGTGAAACCCTTTCCCGTGAAGCGCTGGTCATTGATATGTCCACTATTCATCCGTTGCAAACCGATAAGCTGATTGCCGACATGCAGAGCAAAGGGTTCAGCATGATGGATGTGCCGGTAGGCCGGACATCCGACAACGCGATTACCGGCACATTGTTGCTGCTGGCAGGCGGTATGGCGGAGCAAGTAGAGCGCGCTACCCCTGTTCTGATGGCGATGGGTAATGAGCTGGTCAACACCGGCGGCCCGGGAATGGGTATTCGCGTAAAACTGATCAACAACTACATGAGTATTGCTCTAAATGCGCTCTCCGCCGAAGCCGCCGTGCTGTGTGAAGCGCTGGGGCTTTCCTTCGACGTAGCTTTAAAAGTGATGAGCGGCACTGCCGCAGGCAAAGGGCATTTCACCACCACCTGGCCGAATAAAGTGATGAAAGGGGATCTGTCTCCCGCCTTCATGATCGATCTGGCGCACAAAGATCTTGGCATCGCGTTGGATGTCGCCAATCAACTGCACGTACCGATGCCGCTCGGCGCCGCCTCCCGTGAAGTTTATAACCTGGCGCGGGCCGCAGGCCGCGGTCGGGAAGACTGGAGCGCCATCCTGGAACAGGTGCGCATCAGCGCCGGGCTGACCGCCAACGTAAAAAAGTAACGACTGTATAAAGGAAAATTGAATGAACAACTACACCATCAAAGACATTACGCGAGCGTCCGGCGGGTTTGCCATGCTGGCTGTCGATCAGCGCGAGGCGATGCGTTTAATGTTTGCTGCTGCTGGTGCGAAAACACCCGTTGCCGATAGCGTGCTGACGGATTTCAAAGTGAATGCGGCGAAAATTCTTTCCCCGTATGCCTCTGCCGTTCTGCTGGATCAGCAGTTCTGTTATCGCCAGGCCGTAGAACAAAACGCGGTCGCTAAAAGCTGCGCCATGATCGTCGCGGCGGATGATTTCATCCCGGGCAACGGTATTCCCGTTGATAACGTGGTCATTGATAAAAAAATTAATGCGCAGGCGGTAAAACGGGATGGCGCGAAAGCCTTAAAACTGTTGGTGCTGTGGCGCAGCGACGAAGACGCGCAGCAGCGTCTGGATATGGTCAAAGAATTCAATGAATTATGTCACTCCAATGGTTTGCTGAGCATTATCGAACCGGTTGTACGTCCGCCGCGCTGCGGCGACAAGTTCGATCGCGAGCAGGCGATTATCGATGCGGCCAAAGAGCTGGGCGACAGCGGCGCCGATCTTTACAAAGTTGAAATGCCGCTCTACGGCAAAGGCGCGCGTTCCGATCTTCTTACCGCCTCACAACGCCTGAATGGGCATATCAATATGCCGTGGGTCATCCTCTCTTCCGGTGTGGACGAAAAACTGTTCCCTCGCGCGGTCAGGGTCGCCATGGAAGCTGGCGCATCCGGGTTCCTGGCGGGACGCGCGGTCTGGTCATCAGTGATTGGTTTACCGGATACCGAGCTGATGCTACGTGATGTTTCCGCGCCTAAATTGCAACGTCTGGGCGAGATCGTCGATGAAATGATGGCAAAACGTCGTTAATACGAGGATGAAAGAATGAAATGGTTTAACACGTTGAGCCACAACCGCTGGCTGGAGCAGGAAACCGACCGCATCTTTAATTTCGGTAAAAACGCCGTGGTGCCGACAGGCTTCGGTTGGCTGGGAAATAAAGGGCAAATCAAAGAAGAGATGGGCACCCATCTTTGGATCACGGCGCGTATGTTGCACGTTTATTCCGTGGCGGCGTCGATGGGCCGACCGGGCGCTTATGATCTGGTCGATCACGGTATCAAAGCCATGAACGGCGCGCTGCGCGATAAAAAATACGGCGGCTGGTATGCCTGCGTTAACGATCAGGGCGTGGTAGATGCCTCTAAACAGGGTTATCAACACTTCTTCGCCCTGCTGGGCGCGGCCAGCGCCGTCACGACCGGGCACCCTGAAGCCAGAAAATTGCTGGATTACACCATAGAAGTGATTGAGAAATACTTCTGGAGTGAAGAAGAGCAAATGTGCCTGGAGTCCTGGGACGAAGCCTTTAGCACAACCGAAGACTACCGTGGCGGCAACGCCAATATGCACGCCGTCGAAGCGTTCCTGATTGTTTATGACGTTACCCATGACAAAAAATGGCTGGATCGCGCACTGCGTATCGCGTCGGTAATTATTCATGATGTAGCGCGCAACGGTGATTACCGCGTCAATGAGCACTTCGATTCACAGTGGAACCCTATCCGCGACTACAACAAAGATAATCCTGCCCACCGTTTCCGCGCCTACGGCGGTACGCCAGGTCACTGGATTGAGTGGGGCCGTCTGATGCTCCATCTCCATGCTGCGCTGGAAGCCCGCTTCGAAACGCCACCCGCCTGGCTGCTGGAGGATGCGAAAGGTCTGTTCCATGCCACTATCCGCGACGCCTGGGCGCCAGATGGCGCAGACGGCTTTGTCTACTCAGTCGACTGGGACGGTAAACCTATCGTACGTGAACGCGTGCGCTGGCCGATTGTGGAAGCGATGGGTACGGCCTACGCCCTCTACACCCTGACGGGCGATAGCCAGTATGAAGAGTGGTATCAGAAATGGTGGGACTACTGCATTAAGTACCTGATGGACTATGAAAATGGTTCCTGGTGGCAAGAGCTGGACGCCGATAACAAAGTGACCACCAAAGTGTGGGACGGCAAGCAAGATATTTACCATCTGCTGCACTGCCTGGTCATTCCTCGTCTGCCACTGGCGCCGGGCCTGGCTCCAGCGGTCGCGGCGGGTCTCCTGGATATCAACGCGAAATAGGTCATGAGGATGGCAGCCATGCACAGCGGTGGAAAAACTATTCAGCTTAATGCGGGCCATTACCAGGCGAAAATTGTCACGGTTGGCGCAGGTCTGGCGGAACTGACCCATCATGGACGCCATGTGGTCATCCCGCATAAACCGGAAGAAATACCCATGGCGCATCTGGGGAAAGTATTGATTCCCTGGCCCAATCGCGTGACAAATGGCTGCTACTCCTATAACGGCAAGGTTTTCCAGCTTGCCGTTAACGACCCGGTTTCGCAGACCGCCATTCACGGTCTGTTAGCCTGGCGAGACTGGCAGATTAATTATCAGTCGGCGACGGAAGCGTCGCTAACGATTTTTCTGCCGCCCTCTTACGGCTATCCCTTTGCGTTGATATCGGAAGTAATTTATCGGTTAGATGCCGCCAGTGGGCTGCGCGTATTGATTCGTACGCAAAACATTGGCGATGAATCAGCCCCTTATGGCGCGGGCGCACATCCTTATTTGACTTGTAATCTGCAAAGCATCGATAGCTGTGTATTAACACTGCCTGCAAGCGAAGAATTGCCCGCAGGCAGGGATTTTTCCGCATCATGCCTGCTCGGCGAAACGCGCCTTGATCATGCGGTTAAGACCGCGACTACCCCGGCTGAGTGGGAGGTCAGACTTACCAGCCCAACGCAGAACATGTCTACATTTTTACGCAG
Source organism: Salmonella sp. SAL04196 (assembly GCF_046550835.1). NCBI lineage: Bacteria > Pseudomonadati > Pseudomonadota > Gammaproteobacteria > Enterobacterales > Enterobacteriaceae > Salmonella > Salmonella sp. SAL04196. The sequence continues at coordinate 23,996 of NZ_JBGDXE010000007.1, read as the reverse complement.
CAATCAACCCTGGCTACAGATCTATACCGGCGAAAAACTCAGCCGAAAAGGTCTCGCGGTAGAGCCTATGAGCTGCCCGCCCGATGCATTTAATTCCGGGATCGCGCTGATTCATCTTGCCCCAAAAGCGATCCATCAACTGCATTTTTCCATCGGCTGCGACTAGCCCAAATGGATTACCGAATTACCCTACATTCACGGAGATTACAATGAATTCTCTACCACAACGGTCAACCGATTTTGAACTGACAACATCACAGGATGGTTTTGCGCTTAACTGGCAGCAGCGCCTGATTTTACGCCACAGCACCGAAAATCCCTGTCTGTGGATTGGCGCGGGCGTTGCCGACATTGACATGTTTCGCGGCAACTTCAGCATCAAAGACAAACTTAACGAGAAGATTGCATTAACGGAGGCCACGGTCAGCGAGCTACCCGACGGCTGGCTGGTACAATTCAGCCGTGGCGCAACAATTAGCGCCACCCTTCGCATCTCCGCCGATGAGGCGGGACGCCTGAAGCTGGATCTGCAAAACGACGACCTGCACCATAACCGTATCTGGTTACGCCTCGCGGCTAATCCAGACGACCATATCTACGGCTGCGGCGAACAGTTCTCTTATTTCGATTTGCGCGGCAAGCCGTTCCCGCTGTGGACCAGCGAACAGGGCGTTGGCCGTAATAAAACCAGCTATGTCACCTGGCAGGCAGACTGTAAAGAGAATGCCGGCGGCGACTATTACTGGACCTTCTTCCCGCAACCGACCTTTGTCAGCACGCAGAAGTATTACTGCCACGTCGATAATAGCTGCTATATGAATTTCGACTTCAGCGCGCCGGAGTATCACGAACTGGCGCTGTGGGAAGATAAAACTACGCTGCGTTTTGAGTGTGCCGACACCTACATCGCCCTGCTGGAAAAACTGACTGCGCTGTTAGGTCGCCAGCCGGAGCTGCCGGACTGGGTTTACAACGGCGTCACGCTAGGCATTCAGGGCGGTACGGAAGTTTGCCAGCAAAAACTGGATACCATGCGCAACGCAGGCGTAAAAGTGAACGGTATTTGGGCGCAGGACTGGTCCGGTATCCGCATGACCTCCTTTGGCAAGCGCGTGATGTGGAACTGGAAGTGGAATAGCGACAACTATCCGCAACTGGATAGCCGTATCAAACAGTGGAAAGAAGAAGGCGTACAGTTCCTCTCTTATATCAACCCATACGTCGCCAGTGATAAAGACCTCTGCGCTGAGGCGGCGAAACACGGCTATCTGGCGAAAGACGCCACGGGCGGCGACTATCTGGTCGAGTTTGGCGAATTCTATGGCGGCGTGGTCGATCTGACCAATCCTGAAGCTTACGACTGGTTCAAAGACGTCATCAAAAAGAACATGATCGCGCTCGGCTGCAGCGGCTGGATGGCGGATTTCGGCGAATATCTGCCGACCGACACGTATCTGCACAACGGCGTCAGCGCCGAGATCATGCATAACGCCTGGCCTGCGCTCTGGGCGAAATGTAACTACGAAGCGCTACAGGAGACCGGCAAGCTCGGCGAGATCCTGTTCTTTATGCGTGCGGGTTACACCGGCAGTCAGAAATATTCCACCATGATGTGGGCAGGCGACCAGAACGTTGACTGGAGCCTTGATGATGGTCTGGCCTCTGTAGTGCCTGCGGCATTGTCGCTGGCGATGACCGGCCATGGTCTGCATCACAGCGATATCGGCGGCTACACCACCCTGTTTGACATGAAACGCAGCAAAGAGTTGCTGCTGCGCTGGTGCGATTTCAGCGCCTTTACGCCGATGATGCGCACCCATGAAGGCAACCGCCCCGGCGATAACTGGCAGTTTGACGGCGACGCGGAAACTATTGCCCACTTTGCCCGCATGACCACCGTCTTTACCACGCTGAAACCGTATCTCAAGCAGGCGGTGGCGCAAAACGCGGCTACCGGTCTGCCGGTCATGCGTCCGCTATTCCTGCACTACGAGAACGATGCCGCAACCTACACCCTGAAATATCAATATCTGCTCGGTCAGGATCTGCTGGTCGCGCCGGTTCACGAGCAGGGGCGTTGCGACTGGACGCTGTATCTGCCGGAAGATCACTGGGTGAATATCTGGACCGGCGAAGCTCACCACGGCGGTGAAATTACCGTGGATGCGCCCATTGGCAAGCCGCCGGTCTTCTATCGCGCGAAGAGCGAGTGGGCTTTACTTTTTGCTTCTTTACGGAATATCTAATACGGCTCGCCCGCAGGGAAACCTGCGGGCAGATGGAGAAGAATAATGAGTCAAACATCATCGAATCCGGCAACCCTACGCTTGCCGTTTAAAGAAAAACTTGCCTATGGACTGGGGGATTTAGGTTCCAATATCCTGTTAGATATCGGGACCCTCTATTTACTCAAATTTTATACCGATGTGCTGGGTTTACCAGGGACTTACGGCGGGATCATTTTCCTGATCGCCAAATTTTTTACCGCATTTACCGATATGGGTACCGGCATTATGCTCGACTCGCGGCGTAAAATTGGTCCGAAGGGCAAATTCCGCCCGTTCGTGCTTTACGCGGCATTTCCAGTAACGCTACTGGCGATTGCTAACTTTGTCGGCACACCGTTTGAGGTGACGGGAAAAACCGTCGTCGCAACGATACTGTTTATGCTGTACGGGCTGGTTTTCAGCATGATGAACTGCTCGTATGGCGCGATGGTGCCCGCGATTACCAAGAACCCGGATGAACGCGCCTCGCTTGCCGCGTGGCGTCAGGGCGGCGCCACTCTCGGCCTGCTGCTGTGTACCGTTGGCTTTGTGCCGGTCATGAACCTGATCGAAGGCAATGCCCAGCTCAGCTATATTTTCGCCGCCACGCTATTTTCATTGTTTGGCCTGCTATTTATGTGGCTGTGCTACGCCGGCGTTAAAGAGCGCTACGTCGAAGTGAAACCTGTCGATAACGCGCAAAAGCCCGGATTATTGCAGTCGTTCCGCGCCATCGCCGGTAACCGTCCGCTGTTTATTCTGTGTATCGCCAACCTTTGTACTCTCGGCGCCTTCAACGTCAAACTGGCGATTCAGGTTTATTACACACAGTACGTTCTTAACGACCCGATCCTCCTCTCCTGGATGGGCTTCTTTAGCATGGGCTGTATTTTTATCGGCGTCTTTTTGATGCCCGGCGCAGTAAGGCGTTTTGGCAAGAAGAAAGTCTATATCGGCGGGCTGTTAATATGGGTGGCGGGCGATCTGCTCAACTACTTCTTTGGCGGCGGCTCGGTCAGTTTTGTCGCCTTCTCCTGCCTGGCGTTCTTCGGTTCCGCCTTCGTCAACAGCCTGAACTGGGCGCTGGTTTCCGACACGGTGGAGTACGGTGAATGGCGCACCGGCGTCCGCTCGGAAGGGACGGTTTACACCGGCTTCACCTTCTTCCGTAAGGTCTCCCAGGCGCTGGCAGGGTTCTTCCCCGGCTGGATGCTGACGCAAATCGGTTATATCCCGAATGTGGTGCAATCGGCAGGCACCGTCGAAGGCCTACGCCAGTTGATCTTTATTTATCCTTGCGTGCTGGCGGTCATCACCATTATTGCGATGGGCTGTTTCTACAACCTCAACGAGAAGATGTACGTGCGAATTGTGGAAGAGATTGAGGCCCGGAAACATACGGTTTAACAACAATAAAATATAACGCCCTGCGGGGCGTTTTGAGAGGCGATTATGTCTAATCATGATCCGCTAACGCTAAAGTTGAGCCTGCGGGAAAAATGCGCCTATGGCGTGGGCGATTTCGGCTCAAATCTGATGCTGTGTATCGGTACGCTGTATCTACTGAAGTTTTATACCGATGAACTCGGGATGCCTGCATATTACGGTGGAATTATCTTTCTGGTGGCGAAATTCTTCACCGCTTTTACCGATATGCTCACCGGCGTATTGCTGGACTCACGCCGTAATATTGGCGCAAAAGGAAAGTTTCGGCCTTTTATTCTGTATGCGTCATTTCCGGTCGCTCTGGTTGCTACTGCGCAATTCTTTGCCACTCACTTTACTTTACCCGTTAAAACAGCCTTCGCGACGGTGCTGTTTATGTTGTTCGGTCTGTTCTACAGCCTGATGAACTGCTCATACGGCGCGATGGTACCCGCTATTACCAAAAATCCGCATGAGCGCGCCCAGCTCGCCGCATGGCGACAAGGCGGTGCTACCATTGGCCTTCTTCTTTGTACCGTAGGTTTTATGCCCATTCAGGCGCTGTTTACCCGTTCCCCTTCGCTGGGTTATCTGATTGCAGCAGTCATTTTTTCGGTCTGCGGGCTGTTCAGCATGTGGTGGTGCTTTAGCGGGGTGAAAGAACGGTATATCGAAACCGTGCCTGACACGCATAAACCCAGCATATTGAAATCCTTCTGCGCGATTTTTCGTAATCCGCCGCTGCTGGTGCTCTGCGTCGCCAATTTGTGCACGCTGGCCGCCTTTAATATCAAGCTGGCCATTCAGGTTTATTACACTCAGTACGTGCTGAACGATATTCATTTGTTGTCATGGATGGGTTTTTTCAGCATGGGCTGTATCCTGATTGGTGTTTTATTAGTACCTGCTGCGGTAAAACGCTTCGGGAAAAAACAGGTTTATCTTGGTGGTCTGATATTGTGGGCCGTTGGCGATATCCTGAATTTTATCTGGGGTGGAACGTCATTCCTGTTTGTTATTTTCTCTTGTATCGCCTTCTTCGGTACCGCTTTCGTCAACAGCCTGAACTGGGCGCTGGTTCCGGATACGGTTGACTACGGTGAATGGAAAACGGGTATTCGCGCTGAAGGCTCGGTGTATACGGGTTATACCTTTTCCCGCAAAATTTCCGCTGCGCTTGCTGGCTTTTTGCCAGGTATTATGCTGACGCAAATCGGTTATATCCCCAACATAGCTCAAAGTGACACCACGTTGCTTGGTTTGCGTCAGCTCATTTTTTTATGGCCTTGCGGTCTTGCCATTATCGCAGCACTAACGATGGGCTTTTTTTATAAGCTCAATGAACAACGTTTCGCTTTTATTATCGAGGAAATTGCCCAACGAAAGAAAACAGGTAATCAAATTGTCGCGACTAATAATAAACAAAGTATTTCTACTGTAAATAATTAAACGACGCTTGCCGCTTTATCCATCCCGATGGATGGCGGCTTCCCTATATTTGAAAAATGGATTTATTATGAAATCTCTGAATACTCTAGTGATATTAACTTCAGTAATATCCACCTCTGTTTTTGCTGGCGCTTATGTAGAAAACCGTGAGGCCTATAACCTGGCGTCTGACCAAATGGAGTTTATGCTGCGCGTCGGCTATAACTCCGATATGGGGGCCGGAATTATGTTGACCAATACCTATACGCTACAGCGTGATGATGAATTAAAGCACGGTTATAATGAGATTGAGGGCTGGTATCCGTTATTTAAACCTACAGATAAATTAACCATTCAGCCAGGGGGGTTAATAAACGACAAAAGCATTGGTTCCGGCGGCGCCGTCTATCTGGATGTTAACTATAAATTTACCCCGTGGTTTAATCTTACGGTACGTAACCGATATAATCACAATAATTATAGTTCAACCGATTTGAATGGCGAACTGGATAATAATGACAGCTATGAAATCGGTAACTATTGGAATTTTACCATTACCGATAAATTTTCTTATACCTTTGAACCACACTATTTTTATAACGTTAATGATTTTAATAGTAGTAATGGTACGAAGCATCATTGGGAAATCACTAATACCTTCCGTTATCGTATCAATGAACACTGGTTGCCCTACTTTGAATTACGCTGGTTAGATCGTAACGTGGGTCCCTACCATAGAGAGCAAAACCAGATTCGTATCGGGGCGAAGTATTTCTTCTGATATTATCGCCTCTATTTTCCGAATCTGCATCACAGCGGGTAGTTGTTCTGCCCGCTCATTCATCCTGAACCAGACTCCCGATATCCTGCCCCTAAGCGCCATGATAATATTCACAAAGCGTTTTACCGTATTCATGCTTATAGAGAAGGGAAACAAATGAATAAGCGATTTAATATTGATTGGGGCAATGAATTAACCCAGGAACACTCATTAATTTGATGTTAACCGATGAAGATCTGCCAAAGCTTCGCTCACTGACCATTGTCATTGGTCGGCATAATACGCCAGCGATTGCTGATTTTTTGGCAACCTTATCTCTTTATCAATGTGAATAAAAAAACCCCGCCGAGTTTTCATTTCGACAGGGTTTTTATCCGTAAGAACGTTAATTACTCTTCTTTCTGACCACGGTTCGCACGGCGGCGATCGTTTTCCGTCAGGTGACGTTTACGGATACGGATAGAGGTTGGAGTGACTTCTACCAGTTCGTCGTCATCAATGAACTCCAGCGCTTGCTCAAGGCTCATTTTAATTGGCGGAACCAGGATCACCGCTTCATCCGTACCGGACGCACGCATGTTGGTCAGTTTCTTACCGGTCAGGCAGTTTACCGTCAGGTCGTTGGAGCGACTGTGAATACCAATAATCTGGCCTTCGTAAACTTCCGCGCCGTGACCCAGGAACAGCTTACCGCGATCCTGCAAACCGAACAGCGCAAACGCCACCGCTTTACCCTGACCGTTGGAGATCAGTACGCCGTTCTGACGCTGGCCCACTTCACCCGGACGAATATCGTCGTAATGGCTGAAGGTGGAGTACAGCAGACCCGTACCGGAAGTCATGGTCATAAATTCTGAACGGAAACCAATCAGCCCACGGCTTGGGATCACGTAGTCGAGACGTACGCGGCCTTTACCGTCCGGATTCATGTTTTTCAGGTCGCCTTTACGCTCGCCCAGCGCCTGCATGACAGACCCCTGGTGCTGCTCTTCGACGTCCAGCGTCACGTTTTCGTACGGCTCTTGTTTACGACCGTCGATTTCACGGAAGATAACTTTCGGACGGGAAACCGCCAGTTCGAAACCTTCACGACGCATATTTTCAATCAGCACGGACAGGTGCAGTTCGCCACGACCGGATACACGGAACGCATCCGCATCTTCGGTTTCTTCAACGCGCAGCGCCACGTTATGCACCAGCTCTTTGTTCAGACGGTCAAGAATCTGACGAGAAGTCACAAACTTACCTTCTTTACCGCAGAACGGCGAGGTGTTAACGCAGAAGAACATAGACACGGTCGGCTCATCAACGGACAGCGCCGGCAGCGCTTCAACGTTCTGCGGGTCGCAGATGGTGTCGGAAATGTTCAGCTCGCCCAGACCGGTGATCGCAATGATATCGCCCGCTTCGGCGATATCGCTGTCGATACGCTCCAGACCCAGATGCGTCAGCACTTTACCTACTTTCGCGTTACGGGTTTTCCCTTCACTATCGATGATAGTGACCTGCTGGTTCGGCTTCACTTTGCCGCGTTTGATACGGCCAATGCCGATAACGCCAACATAGTTGTTGTAGTCCAGCTGGGAGATCTGCATCTGCAACGGACCATCGAGGTCAACGTCCGGCGCCGGAACATGATCAACGATCGCCTGATACAGCGGGGTCATGTCTTCCGCCATATCTTCGTGGTCCAGACCCGCGATACCGTTCAGCGCCGAAGCGTAGATGATCGGGAAGTCCAGCTGTTCGTCGGTCGCGTCGAGGTTAACAAACAGGTCGAATACCTGGTCAACAACCCAGTCAGGGCGCGCGCCAGGACGGTCAACCTTGTTGATAACCACAATAGGTTTCAGGCCATGAGCAAAGGCTTTTTTGGTCACGAAGCGCGTTTGCGGCATCGGGCCGTCAAATGCGTCAACCACCAGCAGCACAGAGTCAACCATGGACATGACGCGCTCTACTTCACCACCGAAGTCAGCGTGCCCGGGAGTATCAACGATGTTGATACGGTAATCATTCCATTTAATAGCGGTGTTTTTAGCGAGGATAGTAATACCACGCTCTTTCTCCAAATCGTTGGAGTCCATCACTCGCTCTTGAGTTTCGGCACGCGCGTCGAACGTACCGGATTGCTGGAGCAGCTTATCAACCAGGGTAGTTTTACCATGGTCAACGTGCGCGATGATGGCGATGTTACGCAAATTTTCGATCACAACTTTGCCTCAGGCATTAGAAATAGCGCGTTATTGTACACGGATTAATCGCACTACAAAACAGGATCACAAACATCCTCCGCAAACAAGTATTGCAGAGTCTCTTTGTGATCGCTTTCACGGAGCGTTAAAAGGGTGGCTTGCGTTCTATTGCACCAATGTGGTGCTTAATGTTCACATTGAAGCACTATTTTGGTGCAACATAGTCACCGTGGTGCAGCCCTTTTGCACGATGGTGCGCATGATAACGCCTTTTGGGGCAATGTGAAAGTTGGCACAGATTTCGCTTTATATTTTTACGGCGACACGGCCAGCAGAATTGAAGATCTCGTTACCACGACGACCGACCATGACCAATCCGGGAGAGTACAAGTATGTCCGCTGAACACGTTTTGACGATGCTGAACGAGCACGAAGTGAAGTTTGTCGATCTGCGCTTCACCGATACCAAAGGCAAAGAACAGCACGTCACGATTCCTGCTCATCAGGTAAATGCCGAATTCTTTGAAGAAGGCAAAATGTTTGACGGCTCCTCTATCGGCGGCTGGAAAGGCATTAACGAATCCGACATGGTGCTGATGCCCGATGCGTCCACTGCGGTTATCGACCCGTTCTTCGCGGACTCTACCCTGATTATCCGTTGCGACATCCTGGAGCCTGGCACTCTGCAAGGTTATGACCGTGACCCACGTTCCATCGCAAAACGTGCGGAAGACTACCTGCGCGCGACCGGTATCGCCGATACCGTCCTGTTTGGGCCGGAACCTGAATTCTTCCTGTTCGACGACATCCGCTTCGGCGCATCTATCTCCGGCTCACATGTTGCGATTGACGATATTGAAGGCGCCTGGAACTCCTCTACCAAGTACGAAGGCGGCAACAAAGGCCATCGTCCGGGCGTGAAAGGCGGTTATTTCCCGGTTCCGCCAGTCGACTCCGCGCAGGATATCCGTTCTGAAATGTGTCTGGTCATGGAGCAGATGGGCCTGGTCGTTGAAGCGCACCACCACGAAGTAGCGACCGCAGGTCAGAACGAAGTGGCGACCCGCTTTAACACCATGACCAAAAAAGCCGACGAAATTCAGATTTACAAATATGTCGTGCATAACGTGGCTCACCGCTTCGGTAAGACCGCGACCTTTATGCCAAAACCGATGTTCGGCGATAACGGTTCCGGTATGCACTGCCACATGTCGCTGGCGAAGAACGGCACCAACCTGTTCTCTGGCGACAAATATGCCGGTCTGTCTGAGCAGGCGCTGTACTACATCGGCGGCGTCATCAAACACGCCAAAGCCATCAACGCCCTGGCGAACCCGACCACCAACTCCTACAAGCGTCTGGTCCCGGGTTACGAAGCGCCGGTGATGCTGGCCTACTCCGCCCGTAACCGTTCCGCCTCCATCCGTATTCCGGTGGTGGCGTCTCCGAAAGCGCGCCGTATCGAAGTTCGCTTCCCGGACCCGGCGGCTAACCCATATCTGTGCTTTGCCGCCCTGCTGATGGCCGGTCTGGACGGGATTAAGAATAAGATTCACCCGGGCGAAGCCATGGACAAAAACCTGTATGACCTGCCGCCGGAAGAAGCGAAAGAGATCCCACAGGTAGCGGGTTCTCTGGAAGAAGCGCTGAACGCGCTGGACCTGGACCGCGAGTTCCTGAAAGCAGGCGGCGTGTTCACGGATGAAGCGATCGATGCGTATATTGCGCTGCGTCGCGAAGAAGATGACCGCGTGCGTATGACCCCGCACCCGGTAGAGTTTGAGCTGTACTACAGCGTTTAATCGTATATTAAAGATCCGACGAATTTCGCGTTGCTGCAAGGCGGCAACTGAGCACATCCCCAGGAGCATAGATAGCGATGAGACTGGGGTAAGCGAAGGCAGCCAACGCAGCAGCAGCGTGAAAGGCGTCAGGAGTTTTTGAGTTGCCGTGGAAACTTTCAGCCCATCCCAGGATGGGCTTTTTTCTCCACCAACAATCTGATCTCACGCGCTTTTTAGTGGTAAAAAGCTATAATGCACTAAAATGGTGCAACCTTTTCCAGGAGACTGCTGAATGGCAAGCGGCATACAGCCCGATGCTGGGCAGATCCTCAATTCGTTAATCAACAGCGTGCTGGTGGTCGACGACGCGCTGGCAATCCATTACGCCAACCCTGCCGCGCAGCAGTTGCTCGCGCAAAGCTCACGCAAACTGTTCGGGACGCCGTTACCTGAACTGTTGAGCTATTTTTCGTTAAACATTGACCTGATGCGCGAAAGTTTAGCGGCAGGGCAAGGCTTTACCGATAACGAAGTGACGCTGGTGATTGATAGTCGCTCGCATATTCTCTCTTTGACCGCCCAACGTCTGCCCGACGATTTTATACTGCTCGAAATGGCACCGATGGATAACCAGCGTCGTCTGAGTCAGGAGCAGTTGCAGCACGCGCAGCAAATCGCCGCCCGCGATCTGGTGCGCGGTCTGGCGCACGAAATCAAAAATCCGCTCGGCGGCCTGCGCGGCGCGGCGCAGCTACTCAGCAAGGCGCTGCCCGACCCGGCGCTAACGGAATATACCAAAGTCATCATTGAACAGGCCGACAGGCTACGCAACCTTGTCGATCGTTTGCTGGGGCCGCAGCACCCGGGAATGCACATTACCGAGAGCATACATAAAGTCGCGGAGCGCGTGGTGGCGCTGGTGTCGATGGAACTGCCGGATAATGTCCGGCTTATCCGCGATTACGACCCCAGTCTGCCAGAACTGCCGCATGACCCGGAACAAATTGAGCAAGTACTGCTGAATATTGTCCGCAATGCCTTGCAGGCGCTGGGGCCGGATGGCGGCGAAATTACGCTGCGTACCCGTACCGCCTTCCAGTTAACGCTGCATGGCGAACGCTATCGCCTGGCGGCGCGTATAGACGTTGAAGACAATGGGCCGGGCATTCCTCCCCATTTACAGGATACGCTGTTCTACCCGATGGTCAGCGGTCGCGAAGGCGGCACCGGGCTTGGGTTATCTATCGCCCGCAATCTTATCGATCAACACGCCGGCAAAATTGAATTTACCAGTTGGCCGGGGCATACCGAGTTTTCGGTTTACCTGCCGATTCGGAAATAGAGGTGTTTATGCAACGAGGAATAGTCTGGGTCGTCGATGATGATAGTTCCATCCGTTGGGTGCTTGAACGTGCTCTCGCCGGGGCAGGGTTGACCTGTACCACTTTTGAGAATGGTAATGAAGTACTGGCTGCGCTGGCCAGTAAAACGCCGGACGTCTTGCTGTCGGATATCCGAATGCCGGGAATGGACGGGCTGGCGCTATTAAAGCAGATTAAACAGCGTCACCCGATGCTTCCGGTCATCATTATGACCGCGCATTCCGATTTAGATGCCGCCGTGAGCGCCTATCAGCAGGGGGCGTTTGATTATCTGCCTAAACCGTTTGATATTGATGAAGCCGTCGCTCTGGTCGAGCGCGCGATTAGCCACTATCAGGAGCAGCAGCAGCCGCGTAATATCGAGGTTAACGGCCCGACAACAGACATGATAGGCGAAGCGCCCGCCATGCAGGATGTGTTTCGCATTATTGGTCGGCTGTCGCGTTCTTCGATTAGCGTGCTGATTAACGGCGAATCAGGAACCGGTAAAGAACTGGTCGCCCATGCGCTACATCGCCATAGCCCACGCGCCAAAGCGCCGTTTATCGCGCTCAATATGGCGGCCATCCCGAAAGATTTGATTGAATCCGAACTGTTTGGCCATGAGAAAGGCGCTTTTACCGGGGCGAATACCATCCGGCAGGGCCGTTTCGAGCAGGCTGACGGCGGCACGCTGTTTCTGGACGAAATTGGCGATATGCCGCTGGATGTCCAGACTCGTCTGTTACGCGTGCTGGCTGACGGACAGTTCTACCGCGTGGGCGGGTACGCGCCGGTAAAAGTGGATGTGCGCATTATCGCCGCCACCCACCAGAACCTCGAACGACGCGTTCAGGAAGGGAAATTCCGCGAAGACCTGTTCCACCGCCTGAACGTGATTCGTATCCATCTTCCGCCGTTGCGCGAGCGCCGTGAGGATATTCCGCGCCTGGCGCGCCATTTTTTGCAGGTCGCCGCCCGTGAATTAGGCGTGGAAGCCAAATTATTACATCCGGAAACCGAAACGGCGTTAACGCGCCTGGCATGGCCTGGTAACGTGCGTCAGTTAGAAAATACCTGCCGCTGGCTCACCGTCATGGCCGCCGGACAGGAGGTATTGATCCAGGATTTACCGGGCGAACTGTTTGAAGCCTCGGCGCCGGATAGCCCGTCCCACCTGCCGCCGGATAGCTGGGCTACATTACTGGCGCAATGGGCGGACCGCGCCTTGCGATCCGGTCATCAAAACCTGCTTTCTGAAGCGCAGCCAGAACTGGAAAGAACGCTACTGACCACGGCGTTACGCCATACGCAGGGTCATAAACAGGAAGCCGCCAGGCTGCTCGGTTGGGGGCGAAACACCCTAACGCGGAAGTTGAAAGAGCTGGGAATGGAGTAAGTATTACCCGCGAGTGTAAAGATTAATAATTGAGCGCAAAACGCTGCTATTTTGCGCTTTACTGTTCCGATGAGTTCAGTATGATCATGCCCGGCAAACGGGGGGATTCATTATGTTAGAATCTATTATTAATCTGGTATCGAGTGGAGCGGTCGACAGCCACACGCCACAAACTGCGCTAGCCGCCGTATTGTGTGCCGCGCTGGTGGGACTGTTCAGCTGACAATGTGCCGGATGGCGCTAATGCTTATCCGGCCTACAGGTTGTCGCAACGTGTAGGCCCGGTAAGCGCAGCGCCACCGGGCAACCCGGCTAAATGACGCGCGAGAACTGCTGCATCCGCGCTTTCTGGCGCAGATACGCGTCAAAGCACATGCAGATATTGCGGATCAGCAAACGACCTTTCGCCGTCACCTGAATTCCCTTCTCGCTAATATCCACCAGCCCATCTTTCGCCAGCGGCGACAGTAACTGCAAATCTTCGGCAAAATACTCAGCGAAATGCAAACCCCACTGCTGTTCGACAGCGTTAAAATCCAGGCGGAAGTTACAAATCAGCGCTTTGATAACATCGCGACGAATGCAATCATCACGGGTCAGCGTAATGCCACGCCATAGCGCATTGCCCCGCTCATCCACTTGCTGGTAATAACGCTTCAGCTCTTTCTGGTTCTGCATGTAGCCATCGCCAATCATGCTGATAGCAGAAACCCCCATCCCCAGCAGATCGGTATCGCCCTGGGTCGTATAGCCCTGAAAATTACGGTGCAGCACGCCTTCGCGCTGCGCGACGGCCAGTTCGTCGTCCGGACGGGCAAAATGGTCCATCCCGATAAACTGATAACCAGCCTGAGTAAGCGATACGATGGTCTCCTGCAAAATATCCAGTTTCTGCTGCGCGCTGGGTAAATCGGCATCTTTAATTTTACGCTGGGCGGCAAAAAGCGTTGGCAGATGCGCATAGTTAAAGACGCTCAAACGATCGGGGTTCAGTTCCGTCACACGCTTCAGCGTGAAAGCGAAGCTTTCCGGCGTCTGTTTCGGTAGACCGTAGATCAAATCGATATTAGTCGAGGTAAAGCCGATATCGCGGGCGTGATTAAGCAGCGCAAAGATGAATTCTTCATCCTGCTCGCGGTTAACCAGGCGCTGCACCTCTTTATTAAAGTCCTGCACGCCCATACTCAGGCGGTTAAAACCTTCCGCACGTAAATGATCGAGCACATCCAGCTCAATTTCACGGGGATCGACTTCGATCGAGATTTCCGCGTCGGTATTAAAGTGGAAATTTTCACGCAACAGCGTCATTAAGCGGCTGATTTGCGCTTTATTCAGGTAAGTAGGCGTACCGCCGCCCCAGTGAAGCTGGCTGACATGACGGTCTGCAAACAGCGGCGCGCGATGACGAATTTCCTGCTCAAGCGCGTCAAGATACTGGTCAGCTTTATGCTGTTGGCGGGTGACAATCTTGTTGCAGCCGCAGAAATAACACAACTTGTGACAAAACGGGATATGCACATACAGCGAGAGCGGACGTTCAGGATAACGCGCCACAGCCTGCAAGAATGCGGCGTCCTCGAAGTCTTCAGAAAACTCCAGCGCGGTTGGGTACGAGGTATATCGTGGCCCGGAATAGTTATATTTCTGGATCAGGGCCAGATCCCAGTCTATTTGCTGTTCAGACATGCTCACTCCTTCCGATGGCGTCTCTGGCGGGTACGGCGTACCGGCTTCACGCCATGACGGGCGGCAAGCCGGCTGCGCAGCCATTTCTGTCGCCGCGACAATCGCTGTAGTTTAACGAATAACCACACCAGATAACATATAACCGGAAGGGTTATAAGCAGGACGGGCAAGCCCACGGTGTAAACCCGTTAGTTGCCGCCTCTTAGCAGGCGCATCATATCTTCCTGCTTCTCGTCCTCTTCGTCGTCTTCTTCGTCGTCATCGTAAGACAGACCAAGCTTCTGCATCAGTTCATCAATACGATCCAGTTTGGCATCTACCCAGGCTTGATCTTCCGCACTCAGGGTTTCGCCCGCTTCCAGACGTTCTAACAGCGCATCCAGGCGCTCATCCGTTTCCAGTAAATCCAACTCCGCCTGCGGTGAAAGCATAGGTTTCTCACTTTTCGGTTTATGCTGTTGGGTCACTTTTTCAGTCACGCCCAATGGAACAGGTGTTTTACTGCCAATACGTGGATCTTTTTGTTGATTCTGATTGCCGCCGCCCGAAGCGGAATTGCCGCCCGCCGCGCGACTTCCCGGCGCATGACCGCGATGTTTTTTCAGGCGTTTACGGTCGCGCGCCTCCTGGTTTAACTCTTCACGCGTTTTACGACGCTGTTTGCCAAAGGCTTTACTGCGCGGTGCAGAGGTTGGTTTTTTCATGATGTCAGATCTTTAAGCCGTTTTATTCAGTATAGAATTGAGGCGGAATCTAGCAGAAAGCAAGCAAAGAAAAAAGGCGACAGAGTAATCTGCCGCCTTTTTTCTTGACTCACGACCCTTAACGGGTTCCACCATCCCTGTTGGCTATCAACACGCCCTGTTTTTCCCTTAGCCTGGAACATTCCATGTTGTTTCCATTTCCTTTTACTAACGTCTCCGGACGTTTGTCTTCCTGACAATCCTGTGTCTTCGCCTCCTGGCGCTCCTGACCCTCATCCTGAGTCGTTGATCCTGTTAGCGTCCTCGCTATGTGCATTACTTTACTCTTTTGGGGTAAACTCACAAGATACCGACACGGCAAATCCCTTTTTTTCAGACAATTACCTTTCTATAAATTCATGATTTAACTATATTAACTGGCTTTGAGCCTGACAACGACTCTGTCATGTCGCATAAGTGCAATGGTCAATGTCTCACAAAGCGTATGGCTTTTACTTACAGCACCGCCGCGCCGAAAAATCCGTCTTTTGCTGGCGTTCAGGTATAATCGCCACAATGCTTTGACTGACGGAGACGACCGCTTTGACTAACCTGAATTATCAACAGACGCATTTTGTGATGAGTGCGCCTGATATTCGCCATTTACCTTCCGATTGCGGAATTGAAGTGGCTTTTGCTGGCCGTTCCAATGCAGGCAAATCCAGCGCCCTGAACACATTGACCAACCAAAAAAGCCTGGCGCGCACCTCTAAAACGCCGGGCCGTACCCAATTAATTAACCTGTTTGAAGTCGTAGATGGCAAACGGTTGGTCGACCTGCCGGGCTATGGCTACGCGGAAGTCCCGGAAGAGATGAAACGCAAGTGGCAACGCGCGCTGGGGGAATATCTGGAGAAACGTCAAAGCCTACAGGGCTTAGTCGTTTTAATGGATATCCGCCATCCGTTGAAAGACCTCGACCAACAGATGATCCAGTGGGCTGTAGAGAGCAATATCCAGGTTCTGGTTCTGCTGACCAAAGCGGACAAACTGGCCAGCGGCGCGCGCAAGGCGCAGTTGAATATGGTACGTGAAGCCGTGCTGGCTTTTAATGGCGATGTGCAGGTAGAAGCGTTTTCCTCGCTGAAAAAGCAGGGCGTGGATAAGTTACGTCAGAAGCTGGATAGCTGGTTTAGCGAACTGGCACCGGTCGAAGAGATTCAGGACGGGGAATAATCATCCGCTATGCCGGATGGCGCCGCTGCGCGTCTTATCCGGCCTACGGTGCGAGCGAAACTTTTCTTACGCCCAATAAAAAACGCCCCAGTCATAAACTGACTGGGGCGGCTAAAATATTCAGCCAAATCCGATTACGTGAAGTAAAAGGTCTGAAAGATAGAACATCTTACCTCTGTACCCTACGTGAATAACTTTACTCTTTTTTGAGCAACACAGAAAGACCTTTTCGTAATTTTTTTTCATTCTTTACATAGGGAATTCTAATACCCATCACAAAACCCCCGTGCTTATGTTGCTTAATTACGAAAAAAGCGCGTTATTCCTTAAATGCTTAGTGCGCTTGATCCCAATTTTCTCCGCTACCGACTTCCACCAGCAACGGCACATCAATACGCGTGCAGTTTTCCATCAACTGATGGATACGTTTTGATACCGCATCTAAGTCGTCTTTATGCACCTCGAACACTAATTCATCGTGTACCTGCATAATCATCCGCACGCGCGGCTGCTCGGCCTGTAGCCAGGCATCGACGGCAATCATGGCGCGCTTGATGATATCGGCAGCCGTTCCTTGCATGGGAGCATTGATCGCCGCGCGTTCCGCCCCCGCGCGCCGCGCCGCGTTGCTGGATTTAATATCCGGCAGGTAAAGGCGGCGTCCCTCCAGCGTTTCCACATAGCCTTGTTCTTTTGCCTGAGCGCGGGTGCGCTCCATATATTCCAGCACGCCAGGATAGCGTTCGAAGTAGAGATCCATATACTTCTGCGCCTCTTTACGCGGAATATTAAGCTGGCGAGAAAGACCGAAGGCGCTCATCCCGTAAATCAGGCCAAAGTTAATGGCTTTCGCACTTCGGCGTTGCTCCCCGGTCACGCTATCCAGCGGCAAGCCAAAGACTTCCGCCGCCGTTGCGCGGTGAATATCTTTCCCTTCGGCGAACGCCGTGAGCAGCCCTTTATCACGGGAAAGATGCGCCATAATACGCAGCTCAATCTGTGAATAGTCCGCAGACACGATGAGATAATCCTCAGGCGCAATAAATGCCTGACGAATGCGGCGGCCTTCTTCATTGCGTACCGGAATATTTTGCAGGTTCGGATCGGTGGACGATAAACGTCCCGTCGCCGTTACCGCCTGATGATAGGACGTATGGACGCGCCCGGTTTTCGGGTTAATCATCAGCGGCAGCTTATCGGTATAGGTGGATTTTAGCTTCGCCAGACCACGATACTCCAGAATCACTTTCGGCAGCGGATAGTCCAGCGCCAGCTCTTCCAGCACCTCTTCCGACGTTGACGGCGCGCCGCCAGGCGTTTTCTTCAACGGCTTAATACCCTGCTTTTCAAACAGGATAGTCTGCAACTGCTTCGTCGAGGACAGGTTGAACGCCTCGCCCGCAATGTCATGCGCTTTCTTTTCCAGTTCCGCCAAACGTAGTGTGATTTCTTCCGAATGTTTGTGCAGGACGGCAGGATCGATTTTTACGCCATTGCGCTCAACGCGTGACAGTACCGGCACCAGCGGCATTTCGATGTTTTCGAAAACATTCAGCGGGCCTTTGTGCTGCTGGAGCTCAGGCCACATTTTGAGATGCAACTGTAACGTGACATCCGCATCTTCTGCCGCATAGCGCCCCGCTTCCTCCAGTGCGATCTGGTTAAAGGTGAGCTGGTTTTTACCTTTACCGGCAATGTCTTCAAAGGTGATAGTTTTGTGCTTCAGCCAACGATCGGACAAGCTGTCCATATCATGGCGTCCGGCGACGCTGTTCAGAATGTAAGACTCAAGCATGGTATCGAAGGCGATACCGCGCAGCTCAATACCGTAATTTTGCAAGACGCCGCGATCGTACTTGAGGTTTTGCCCCACTTTGCGCACTTTTTCATCTTCCAGCAGCGGCTTCAGCAGTTCCAGAGCACGCTGGCGGGAGATTTGATCCGGAGCGTCCAGATAATCATGCGCGACAGGTACATACGCGGCAACGCCAGGTTCGATAGCAAACGAGAGGCCCACCAGGTTGGCGGCGATATTATCCAGACTGTCGGTCTCCGTGTCGAAAGCAAAAACTGGCGCTTTTTTCAGCTTTTCAATCCAGCTTTCCAGCGTAACGTCGTCCAGAATCGTGACATAATTTTCATAAGAGAGCGCCGCTGCCGGTTCGCTGGGCGATTCATCAATAACGACCGTTTCCTGCGGTTTGGCCGCCGGTTTCGCGCCCTTTGCCTGTAGCCACTTGCCTGACTCAACGTCCGCCGTCCAGCGCTTAAACTCATATTTTTTAAACAGGCCCAGCAGTTCATCCGCAATCGGCTGCTGCACTTCAAGCTGTTCGCAGGTCAGCTCCAGCTCAACATCCGTTTTAATGGTGGCGAGTTTATAAGACAGGTACGCTACGTCTTTATTCTGCGCTAATTTACCGGCCATCGTTTTGGCGCCGCGGAAAGTGAGACCGGCAATTTTTTCCGGCTCGGCGTACAGCGTATCCAGGCCGCCCAATCCCTGAAGCAAGGCTTGCGCCGTCTTCTCACCCACGCCTGGCACGCCCGGAATATTATCCGAGGAGTCCCCCATCAGCGCCAGAAAGTCGATAATCAGCTCAGGCGGCACGCCGTACTTATTAACGACTTCATCCGGGCCGAGGATGGTGTTAGTCATGGTGTTGATCAGCGTAATATTCGGCGTCACCAACTGTGCCATATCTTTATCGCCGGTGCTGATTAATACCGGACGCCCCACCTTCTCCGCTTCTCGCGCCAGTGTACCGATAACGTCATCCGCTTCTACGCCAGAGACCGCCAGCAGAGGTAACCCCATGGCTTTAACCATGGCATGTAACGGCTCTATTTGCGCACGCAGATCATCCGGCATCGGAGGACGATGCGATTTGTAATGTTCAAAGAGCTCATCACGGAAGGTTTTTCCTTTGGCGTCAAACACCACCGCAGCATGCGTCGGCTGATACTGCATGATCAGGCTGCGCAACATGTTGAGGACACCATACATTGCGCCCGTAGGTTCTCCCGCGCTGTTGGTTAACGGCGGAAACGCATGATAGGCGCGATAGAGATAGGATGAGCCATCTACGAGAATAAGTGGGTTTTCTGGGATCTGAACCATAATGTCCGTGCCTGTTTAACAGATTATGGTTAAAGGATGCCACATACAGGAGGAAAACTTGAGTTTTTCGCCGCATTTGCGGAAAAGTTTTGTCGATCTTCAGGATCGCTCGCAAAAAAAACTGTGGATAACTTTGTGTGTAAATTCTTACCATTACTTTAAAATCAGCGCGATAGCCTTCTCCTCTTAATAATTACCCATTATTTTCAATGAGTTGTTAACATCACGTTTTTCTGATTATCTGATTCATGCCGTTATCATAATGTGGATAGTTGTTACGAGTGTTTCTATTTCACTCAGCGCCATCATTAGCATCGTTTTCTGATAGAATCAGCCTCTTGCGCCCTTTTCGCGCACCGTTTATGGCTAACTTTTGAATAATTTATTATGACGAGAATACTCGCGGCTATCACGCTCCCATTGAGTATCGTATTGACCATCCTGGTCACTATTGTTTGCTCCGTACCAATCATCATTGCCGGTATGGTAAAGCTTCTTTTGCCTGTTCCCGGTATCTGGCGCAAGGTCTCCATTTTCTGCAATTTCATGATGTATTGCTGGTGTGCTGGTCTTGCAGCGCTGTTACGCCTTAATCCGCACTTGCAATGGGATGTAGAAGGGTTAGAAGGGCTGAGCAAGAAAAATTGGTATTTACTGATTTGTAATCATCGCAGCTGGGCCGATATCGTTGTGCTTTGCGTTCTGTTCCGCAAGCATATCCCAATGAATAAGTACTTTCTTAAACAGCAATTGGCCTGGGTGCCGTTCATCGGCCTGGCGTGCTGGGCATTAGATATGCCGTTTATGAAGCGCTACTCCCGTAGCTACCTGCTCCGACACCCCGATCGACGCGGCAAAGATGTTGAAACAACTCGTCGCTCTTGCGAAAAGTTTCGTCGGTATCCCACCACTATCGTTAACTTTGTTGAAGGCTCGCGATTTACGCATGAGAAACGTCAGCAAACGCATTCACCTTATCAACATCTGTTGCCGCCAAAAGCAGCCGGGATTGCAATGGCGATTAATGTTTTAGGCTCACAGTTCGATAAGCTGCTTAATATTACGTTGTGTTACCCAAACAACGATAGTCACCCCTTCTACGATATGCTAAGCGGTAGGCTGACGCGTATTGTTATTCGGGTGCAACTGGAACCCATAAATGAAGAACTGCACGGCGATTACGTGAACGACAAAACATTCAAACGCCGTTTTCAACGTTGGCTTAATACGCTGTGGGATAAGAAAGATATACAGATAGAAGAGATTAAAACATCTTATAAAAACGCCGGTCAGTGACCGGCGTTCTTTTTATTTTTTATCAACCAAATATTTCACGGTATCAGCATACTGCTGAACAAAAACATCCATGCTGCTGGTATCCATGCCTTGTGGGTTAATCTGGTATTTGCCATTGACGAACATCGCCGGAACGCCCTGCAGTTGCAGGTCAGCCGCGGCCTTCTCCTGTTGCGCAACCAGTGATTTCACCACGAAGCTGTTCCATGCCGCATCGTAATCTTCGCCTTTGACGCCCGCATCAACGAACACTTTACGGATATCCGCGGCAGATTGTACTGTCTGGGTTTTCTGTACGGCTTCAAACAGCGGGACCGTGACTTTATCTTCTACACCCAACGCCATCGCCACCGCCCATGCCTGGGTGAGCTCCTTGCCCAACGGCCCCAGGAACTCAACGTGGTACTTGGTCATTTTGGTGCCTTCCGGCAGCTTTTTCTTCACATTGTCAGACACATGAAGCACCTCTTCAAACTGATAACAATGTGGGCAGTAGAAGGAGAAAAACTCCAGTACCTGGGGTTCGCCAGCGACCGGTTTATCCAGCGTGATATACTGTTTACCGTCGCTGATCTGTGCTGCCGAGGCGCTAAAAGCTAAAACCATACCAGCCAGCGCCAGCCAAATCTTTTTCATGATCAACTCTCTCCGATTAATACATTGGCGTTAATTGTAAAGGGGGTTCGTGCAAAATTTTAGTCTGCTCAATAAAAGTCGTTGTCTGTCGCTGCCAGTAATCTTCCCCTGTTAACCAGGGAAAGTTTTTTGGAAACGCAGGATCGCCCCAACGACGAATCAACCAGGCAAGATAATAAACTAAACGCATGGCGCGTAAAGGTTCAATGAGACCAATTTCAGCCGTATCGAACTCACTAACTTCTTCATAAGCTTCAATAATGGTTTCAAGCTGCATTCGCTGTTCGGCTTTGTCGCCGTTCAGCAGCATCCATAAATCCTGTATCGCCGGACCGTTACGGGCATCATCTAAATCGACAAACAGCGGCCCATCACGCCATAGAATGTTGCCGGCATGACAATCGCCGTGCAATCGCAGCGTGGCGAAATCGGTGCGCCAGCATTCGGTAACTGCAGACAGTAGAGTATCAGTGGCTTTCAGGAAAGCCGCTTTTTGCCCGGAGGGAATCAGTGCGGCATCTTCGAATACCTGGCGAGGTTCAAAAAGATACTCTGCAAGCCCAATGTCAGGCCGGAAAGTGAAAGGACGTTTTCGCCCCGTCTGATGCAATCGGCCAAGATAACGCCCTACCGCCTCCATCTGATCGATATTATCTGCTTCAAACTGACGACCGCCTACGCTGGGGAAAATGGCATAATGATAGCCCTGATGCGCTAGCAGCGTCTGGCCATTAAACGCGAGCGGAGCGGCAACCGGAACCTCATCCTTCACCAGTTCAAGCGCGAATTGGTGTTCTTCCCGAATTTGATCAACAGACCAGCGTTCAGGACGATAAAACTTAACGACAAAACGTCGACGGTCTTCATCCTGAAACTGATAGACGCGGTTTTCATAACTGTTTAGTGGAGTCAGCCCGGAATCCACCCTGATCCCCTGTTCAAACAGCGCATCCATGATGGTTTCCGGGTGTAGCGTCTGGAAAGTAAAAGCGTTGTCGTTCATCCCATCATCCGGAAAATACTACGAATGATTCAGGATATCATTTCGTGACGATTTCGGTGGCGCCGCTTACAAGGTTTTACTCTTTAATAACGCCGCGGGCGCGTAAAAGCGCCGTTTTAAAGTCCTCTTCATAGTCTTTTTGAATCCCTGGAATGGCGGCATCTTTGGCGGAATCGCGCATTTTCAGATGGTAGATCAGGATATCATCAGTTAAATCTTCCAGTTTGCCGTCAAAACCTGACTCTTTCGCCAGTTTCTGCAAAAATTGCGTCAGATTAAGATCAGGCTCTTTCTGCCAGGCTGGCTGGAGGAGTTCAATGACTTCATTCAGGCGTTTACATTTCATAGCTGTGCTCCTTATTCTTGATACAGACACGGTAGCAGGGTCAATCCCACAATAAAAGAGGCGATATCGGTGAATCTGGATGAAGTAATAACCGGCGTGGTGCTAGCAGGCGGTAAAGCCCGGCGGATGGGAGGTGCGGATAAAGGTTTGCTTGAACTGGACGGGAAACCGCTCTGGCGACACGTTGCCGACGCGCTCGCGCCACAACTTGCTACGGTCGTCATTAGTGCTAATCGCCATCTGGATATCTACCAGGCCAGCGGCCTGAAAGTCATTCCGGATTCAATCGCTGACTTTCCCGGTCCGCTGGCGGGTATGCTTTCCGTTTTTCAGCAGGTAGCAGGCGACTGGTTTCTGTTTTGTCCCTGTGACAATCCCTGTATCCCCCACAACCTGGTCGATCGTTTAGCAGCGCAGCGTCATGGCGCACCCGTGGTTTGGGTTCATGATGGAGAACGCGATCATCCAACGATCGCGTTGATTAATCGTGCCGTTGAGCCCCAGTTGACAGATTATTTGCAAGCAGGCGAGCGGCGGGTAATGATTTTTATGCGCCAGGTAGGCGGACACGCCGTTGATTTCAGCGATTGTAAGGAGGCATTTGTGAACGTCAACACGCCGGAGGAACTCGCGAAATGGCAAAAGAGACCATGATACCGCTACTCGCCATTGCCGCGTGGAGCGGCACGGGAAAAACAACACTGCTGAAAAAACTGATCCCAGCACTTTGTGCGCACGGTATTCGGCCAGGGCTGATTAAGCATACCCATCATGATATGGATGTCGATAAGCCGGGTAAAGATAGCTACGAGCTGCGTAAAGCCGGGGCGGCACAGACGCTGGTTGCCAGTCAGCAGCGCTGGGCGTTAATGACGGAAACGCCGGAGCAAGAAGAGTTGGATCTGGCATGGCTGGTGAGCCGGATGGATGCATCAAAACTGGATCTGGTGCTGGTAGAAGGGTTTAAACACGAAGCAGTTGCGAAGATCTTACTTTTTCGTCAGGGATGTGGGAACAGCGAGGAAGAATTAATTCTTGATGAGCATGTTATTGCGGTTGCCAGTGATATTCCACTTGCCGTAGCGGTACCCGTTTTGGATCTTAATGATGTATCGCAGATTTCTGCCTTCATTTTGCGGTGGTTAGAGAAAGCACGCACCTTGTAGGCCGGATAAGGCGAAGCTGCCATCCGGCGGTGCCGGTTGCCTGATGGCGCTGCGCTTATCAGGCCTACGGTTTTACAGTTACCACACACGCAAAAAAGCCCGTCCTGACGGACGGGCTTCTTCACTTGTCTGATGCCTGGCAGTTTATGGCGGGCGTCCTGCCCGCCACCCTCCGGGCCGTTG
>NZ_JBGDXE010000006.1:0-192387 GCF_046550835.1 Salmonella sp. SAL04196 | reverse complement strand
TGGAGCGGGAAACGAGACTCGAACTCGCGACCCCGACCTTGGCAAGGTCGTGCTCTACCAACTGAGCTATTCCCGCAAATTTGTTGCTGTCGTAATTCGCATTTCTGCGTCGTTACGGGAGGCGCATTATACGAGAAATCCATTTAGCTGCAAGCCCCTGAACGCATTTTTTCGCGATTTTTGTTTGAATGCTGATTAAATCACCAAACAAGACAAAAAACGAGCAAAGCGTGCGCTATGCAACAAAAAACTTTTCACGCCACGCCTAAAGGCACAGAATCAGAATAGCACCCTGCGCCAAAAAAAGAATAGCACGGTGACCACAACATCCAACTGATATCAGGGATCAAGATGAAAAAAAAACTTATTGTCATGCTGTTAGCCAGCCTCTCCGTTCACGCCGCTTCCGTTTCCGCCAGAACATTACATTTTGGCACCTCTGCCACCTATGCGCCCTATGAGTTTGTCGATGCCGATAATAAAATTGTTGGTTTCGATATTGATGTCGCCAACGCGGTCTGCAAAGAGATGCAAGCGGAGTGCTCATTCACTAACCAGAGCTTTGATAGTCTGATCCCCGGCCTACGCTTCAAAAAGTTTGATGCGGTGATCGCCGGTATGGATATGACGCCCAAACGTGAGCAGCAGGTCTCCTTTAGCCAACCCTATTACGAAGGTTTATCGGCGGTAGTCGTCACGCGTAAAGGGGCTTATCACACTTTTGCCGATCTGAAAGGCAAAAAAGTCGGTCTGGAAAACGGTACAACGCATCAGCGCTATTTGCAGGATAAACAACAAGCCATCACGCCTGTCGCCTATGACAGCTATCTAAACGCCTTTACCGATCTGAAAAATAACCGTCTTGAGGGCGTGTTTGGCGATGTCGCCGCGATTGGTAAGTGGCTAAAAAACAATCCGGATTACGCCATCATGGATGAACGCGCCAGCGATCCTGACTACTACGGAAAAGGGTTAGGCATTGCGGTACGCAAAGGCAACGACGCGCTATTGCAAGAAATTAATGCCGCGCTCGATAAGGTGAAAGCGTCGCCGGAATATGCGCAAATGCAAGAGAAATGGTTTACGCAGTAATTCAGTGGCGGGAGAGCTGCCGGATGAGACGCTCTGGCGTTGCCATCCGGCATGTTACGCCTCACAGCTTAATGAAATGCTCGCGGTAGTAAGCCAGCTCCGCCACCGACTCGCGAATATCATCCATCGCCTGGTGCGTGCCCTGCTTGGTAAAGCCGGCCAGAATCTCCGGCTTCCAGCGGCGCGCCAGTTCCTTGAGCGTACTGACATCCAGATAGCGATAGTGGAAGTAGGCCTCCAGTTCCGGCATATATTTAAACAGAAAACGACGATCCTGACCGATGCTGTTACCGCAAATCGGCGACTTACCCGCAGGCACCCACGTTTTCAGAAATTCAATCGTCGCCAGTTCAGCGTCTCGTTCGCCCATCGTACTTGCCTTAACGCGATCTACCAGGCCGCTACCGGTATGGGTGCGCACGTTCCAGTCATCCATTAACGCCAGTTGCGCATCGGATTGATGTACCGCAATCGTCGGCCCTTCCGCCAGAATGTTCAGGCTGGCATCCGTCACCAGCGTGGCTATCTCAATAATGCGATCGCGCTCGGGGTCCAGACCTGTCATCTCCAGATCGATCCAAATCAGGTTGTTTTCATCGGCACTCATGCTATTTTCCACCCTTCAGAGGTCACATTCACTGTGACTATATTCATCTACAATTGCGTGTATCATAGATGTTTTGCCCACTATGGGCGACCAGGAGCCAGTACGATTGAGCAAAAATAAACTCTCCAAAGGCCAGCAGCGCCGTGTGAACGCCAATCACCAGCGTCGTTTAAAAACGTCCGCGGAGAAAGCCGACTACGATGACAACCTGTTTGGCGAGCCTGCAGAAGGTATCGTCATTAGCCGTTTTGGTATGCATGCCGATGTGGAGTCTGCTGACGGCGAGGTTCACCGTTGCAATATCCGCCGCACTATCCGTTCGCTGGTGACGGGCGATCGCGTCGTCTGGCGTCCGGGCAAAGCCGCCGCAGAGGGCGTCAACGTAAAAGGCATCGTTGAAGCGGTGCATGAGCGCACCTCGGTATTGACGCGCCCGGACTTCTACGACGGCGTGAAGCCTATTGCCGCCAACATTGACCAAATCGTTATCGTCTCCGCGATTTTGCCGGAGCTGTCGCTGAATATCATCGATCGCTATCTGGTCGGCTGTGAAACCCTACAGGTTGAGCCGCTTATCGTACTCAATAAAATTGATCTGCTGGACGACGAAGGTATGGACTTCGTTAATGAGCAGATGGATATCTACCGCAATATCGGCTATCGCGTGTTGATGGTCTCCAGCCATACGCAGGATGGTCTGAAACCGCTGGAAGAGGCGTTAACCGGTCGCATCAGTATTTTTGCCGGGCAGTCCGGCGTCGGAAAATCCAGTCTGCTAAACGCTCTGCTCGGCTTACAGAACGAGATTCTGACGAACGATGTGTCGAATGTCTCCGGTCTGGGTCAACATACCACTACCGCTGCTCGTCTGTATCATTTCCCGCATGGCGGCGATGTCATTGATTCCCCCGGCGTGCGCGAGTTCGGCTTATGGCATCTGGAGCCGGAACAAATCACCCAGGGCTTTGTCGAATTTCATGACTATTTGGGACATTGCAAATACCGGGACTGCAAGCATGACGCCGATCCAGGCTGCGCCATTCGCGAAGCGGTAGAGAACGGCGCTATTGCGGAAACCCGTTTCGAAAATTATCACCGAATTCTTGAAAGTATGGCGCAGGTAAAAACGCGTAAAAACTTTTCTGATACGGACGACTGACAGATACGCTAGGCGTCGTTAGAATCGTCCCCTTTTTTCAGGATACCGGTATAACTGCCGGTTCAGGAACAACAATGGCCTGGAGGCTACCTTGTTAAACTCATTTAAACTTTCGCTACAATACATTCTGCCGAAACTATGGCTCACTCGCCTGGCGGGCTGGGGCGCAAGCAAACGAGCAGGATGGCTGACAAAACTGGTTATCGATCTCTTCGTAAAGTATTACAAAGTTGATATGACTGAGGCGCAAAAACCGGATACCGCCAGCTATCGTACGTTCAATGATTTCTTTGTTCGTCCGCTGCGTGATGACGTGCGTCCGCTCAATACCGATCCTAACATCCTGGTTATGCCTGCCGACGGCGTGATAAGCCAGTTAGGTCGTATCGAAGAAGATAAAATTTTGCAGGCCAAAGGCCATAATTACAGCCTTGAGGCGTTGCTGGCGGGTAACTACCTGATGGCGGATAAGTTCCGCAACGGCACGTTTGTGACCACTTACCTCTCCCCTCGCGACTACCATCGCGTGCACATGCCATGCAACGGCATCCTGCGTGAAATGATCTACGTACCGGGCGATCTGTTCTCTGTTAACCATCTGACCGCGCAAAACGTCCCCAACCTGTTTGCCCGCAACGAGCGCGTTATCTGTCTGTTTGATACCGAGTTCGGTCCTATGGCGCAGATTCTGGTCGGCGCAACTATTGTCGGCAGTATCGAAACCGTCTGGGCGGGAACCATTACCCCGCCGCGCGAAGGCATCATCAAGCGCTGGACCTGGCCAGAAGGCGAACATGAAGGGTCTGTCGCCTTGTTGAAAGGCCAGGAGATGGGGCGCTTTAAACTGGGTTCCACGGTCATCAACTTATTTGCGCCGGGGAAAGTGAATCTGATCGCGTCGCTGGCAAGCCTGTCCGTTACCAAAATTGGCCAACCGCTGGCGACGTCGACCGAAACATTCGTCGCGCCGGAGGTAGAACCTGCTCCGCTGCCGGCAGAAGAAATTAAAGCCGAACACGACGCCAGCCCGCTGGTTGACAATAAAAAAGACGACACCTAATCAAGAGAGAATGCTGACGTGCGCCTGATTATCGCTTTTCTGATGGCCTGGTGCCTCAGCACGGGGGCGTTCGCCGCAACGGCCCCCGACGCCAAACAAATCACGCAGGAACTGGAGCAGGCAAAAGCGGCGAAGCCCGCTCAGCCGGAAGCCGTTGAGGCGCTCCAGACTGCTTTAAACGCGCTTGAAGAGCGAAAAGGCTCGCTTGAGCGCGCGAAACAATATCAACACGTTATTGATAATTTCCCTAAGCTATCCGCCACCTTGCGCGCCCAGTTGAATAATCTGCGCGATGAGCCTCGCAGCGTACCGCCAGAGATGTCCACCGAAGCGTTAAATCAGGAGATCTTGCAGGTTAGCAGCCAGCTACTGGATAAAACCCGCGAGGCGCAACAGGAGCAGGAGCGCGTCAGGGAGATCGCCGACTCGCTCAGCCAGCTTCCCCAACAGCAAAACGATGCCCGCCGCCAGCTTAATGAGATTGAGCGACGGCTCGGCGCCGCAGGCGGAAGTGCCGCGCTTAGCCAGGCGCAAAGTCTCAGTATGCAGGCGGAGTCCGCCAAACTAAAAGCGTTAGTCGACGAACTGGAGTTGGCGCAACTGTCCGCCAACAACCGGCAGGAACTGGCTCGTCTGCGTTCCGAGCTGGCGGAAAAACAGAGTCAGCAATTGGATGCGTATCTTCAGGCGCTGCGCAATCAGCTCAATAGCCTGCGCCAACGTGAAGCGGAACGCGCGCTGGAAAGCACTGAGCTGCTGGCGGAAAACAGCGCCGGTTTGCCGGAAGGCATCGTCGAACAATTTAAAGTCAACCGCGAGCTGTCACAGGCGCTCAATCAACAAGCGCAGCGGATGGATCTGGTCGCCTCGCAGCAGCGACAGGCCACCAGCCAAACGTTACAGGTGCGCCAGGCGCTCAATACGCTGCGGGAGCAGTCGCAATGGCTTGGCGTGTCCAACATGCTTGGCGAAGCGCTGCGCGCGCAGGTCGCCCGTCTGCCAGAGATGCCTAAGCCGCAGCAGCTTGATACGGAAATGGCGCAGCTACGCGTCCACCGTATGCGCTATGAAGAGTTACTCAATAAGCAGCCGCAGCTACGGCAAATACGTCAGGCCAATGGACAGCCGCTGACCGCCGAGCAAAACCAGATTCTTGACGCCCAGCTTCGCACTCAGCGCGAGCTGCTCAACTCGTTGTTACAGGGCGGCGATACGCTGATCCTGGAGCTGACCAAACTGAAAGTCTCCAACAGCCAACTGGAGGATGCGCTTAAAGAGGTTAATGAAGCGACCCACCGTTATCTGTTCTGGACCGCTGACGTTAGCCCGCTATCGCTCTCCTGGCCTGTTGATTTGGTTCAGGATTTACGCCGGCTTATCTCATTAGATACATTTAATCAGTTAGGTAAAGCCAGCATCATGATGCTGACCAGCAAAGAGACGCTACTGCCGTTATTCGGCGCGCTGGCGCTGGTCGGGTTTAGCCTCTATTCACGCCAACACTTCAACCGGTTCCTTGAGCGCTCGGCCTCGCGCGTCGGGAAAGTCACCCAGGATCACTTCTCGCTGACGCTGCGAACGGTGTTCTGGTCGATTCTGGTGGCCTCGCCGCTGCCGGTCTTGTGGGCGACGCTCGGCTATGGTCTACAGGAAGCCTGGCCGTATCCGCTGGCCGTCGCCATCGGCGATGGCGTGACGGCGACAGTACCGCTGTTGTGGGTAGTCATGATTTGCGCTGCGTTTGCCCGCCCTAATGGTCTGTTTGTGGCGCATTTCGGCTGGCCGCGAAACCGGGTAGCGAAAGCGATGCGCTACTACCTGATGAGCATTGGGCTGATCGTGCCGCTCATCATGGCAGTGATCATGTTTGATAATCTTAACGATCGGGAGTTTTCCGGCTCGTTGGGCCGCCTTTGCTTCATCCTGATATGCGGCGCGCTGGCGCTGGTCACGCTGAGTCTGAAAAAAGCGGGCATCCCGCTCTATCTTGATAAAGAAGGCAACGGCGACAACATGGTCAACAGCCTGCTGTGGAATATGTTGATGGGCGCGCCGCTTATCGCGATTCTGGCGGCGGCGGTGGGTTATCTGGCCACGGCGCAGGCGCTACTGGCGAGACTGGAAACCTCGGTCGCCATCTGGTTCCTGTTGCTGGTCATCTATCACGTCATTCGCCGCTGGATGCTGATCCAACGACGCCGACTGGCTTTTGACCGCGCCAAACATCGTCGGGCGGAAATGCTGGCGCAGCGCGCGCGCGGCGAAGAAGAACCGGCGCACTCCTCCAGCCTGGAAGGCGCGGTCGACATCGATGAAAGTGAAATCGATCTTGACGCTATTAGCGCTCAGTCGCTGCGTCTGGTCCGCTCAATTCTGATGCTTATCGCCCTGCTATCGGTAATTGTACTGTGGTCGGAAATCCACTCGGCATTCGGCTTCCTGGAGAATATTTCGCTGTGGGATGTCACCTCTACGGTGCAAGGCGTGGAAAGCCTGGAGCCGATTACCCTCGGGGCGGTGCTCATTGCGATTCTGGTCTTTATCATCACCACGCAGTTGGTGCGTAATCTGCCTGCGCTGCTGGAACTGGCGTTATTACAGCATCTCGATTTAACGCCTGGTACCGGTTACGCCATCACGACCATCACCAAATATCTGTTAATGCTGATTGGCGGGCTGGTCGGTTTCTCAATGATCGGCATTGAGTGGTCGAAGCTACAATGGCTGGTTGCCGCGCTCGGCGTTGGGCTTGGTTTTGGCCTGCAAGAAATTTTCGCTAACTTTATCTCCGGCCTGATTATTTTGTTTGAAAAGCCGATTCGTATCGGCGATACGGTGACCATTCGCGATCTCACTGGCAGCGTGACCAAAATCAATACCCGCGCCACCACCATCAGCGACTGGGATCGTAAAGAGATTATCGTGCCGAATAAAGCCTTTATCACCGAACAGTTTATCAACTGGTCGCTGTCTGACTCCGTTACGCGCGTGGTGTTAACCATCCCGGCGCCAGCGGATGCCAATAGCGAAGAGGTGACGCAAATTCTGCTGACGGCGGCGCAGCGCTGTTCTTTGGTGCTGGACAACCCGCCGCCTGAAATCTTTCTGGTGGATCTCCAGCAGGGTATTCAAATTTTCGAACTGCGTATCTATGCCGCGGAAATGGGACACCGTATGCCATTACGCCATGAGATCCACCAATTGATTCTGGCGGGCTTCCGCGAGCACGGTATTGATATGCCGTTCCCGCCGTTCCAGATGCGTCTGGAGAGTCTCGGCGGTAAACAAACGGGGAGAACGTTAACGTCAGCGGGTAAAACCAGCCGCCCGGCGGGCAGTTTGTAGCGCATGATCCAGGCAAGAAATGCCGGATGCGACCCGTCGGGTCTTATCGGCAATTAATCTGTAGGCCCGATAAGCTTGCGCCATCGGGCATTTCATCGCAG
Organism: Salmonella sp. SAL04196; assembly: GCF_046550835.1. Classification (NCBI taxonomy): domain Bacteria; kingdom Pseudomonadati; phylum Pseudomonadota; class Gammaproteobacteria; order Enterobacterales; family Enterobacteriaceae; genus Salmonella; species Salmonella sp. SAL04196. The sequence continues at coordinate 185,023 of NZ_JBGDXE010000006.1, read as the reverse complement.
CTCACAGACATTTTCGGACTTATTATGCGTCCAGATCGGCAACAGGCAGGTTAATTTCGCTATAGCGCATTCGGAATAAATCGCCGTAACCCACCAGTTCTCCGCGAAATACGAGGCATCTTATAACATACGCGCAATAAATATCCGACACATGTTTCCACTTATCCTCATCGCGATCCCTTAACGTGCCAATAGTCATTCCTACTACCATCGCAACCTTTCGACGTGCAACATGAACGGAAGAAAGAATAACCTTTTCTATTTCAAGGATATCTTCCGGAGTAAAATTGAGTGCCTTAACCTCATCTTCCGTGATAATCGGGTCTCTCGAACTATCATTCATAACGTTCTCCATCGGGCAAGAAATGCCGGATGCGACCCGTGGGGTCTTATCCGGCATACGGCCTTTACTCCGCCGCCCACTCCGGATCAGCGCTCATGCGGCTGCTGTAATTCTGATAAATCGCCATCGCCAGCAGCGAGAAGAAGATCGGGCCGCCGATCATCCACAAGGCGCTGTCCCAGTCCCCAGCTTCAATCACTGGCTGGATGATGGTAAAGACGTTGGCAAACGTCACCACCAGCACCACAACACCCGTCGCGACCAGGGTAGAGGCTTTGGTTTTAAAGAGAACAAATGGCCGCTCCAGATCCTGACGCGCTTTAAAGAAGGGAAATGCCAGCGCAAGGAACAGGTATGGCAAGGTCATTGAGACGTTCGCCATCAGCGTGAGTTTGTTATAAAACGCCGATGCGGTGTCACCGCCAAAAGAGACCAGCAAAATAAACAGACTCACCAGCACGCACTGTAGCCACATAGCGGTCGCCGGCATACCGTTAGCGTTCAGTGTCGTCATCGGCGCGGGCCACAACGCTTTTGGCGTCCCCTGAATAATGGCTTTCAGCGGTGAATAGCTCAACGTAAAAAACGCGCCGGTATAAGCCAGAAACATAGAAAGGCCGGTGATACGCGCAAACCAGACGCCCACCGTCATCGCTGCGTCCGGAGAAAGGTTTAACGCGTTACCTAATGTCGTGCCTAAACTCGACATCAGAATGTAGGTGATATTCCCTAAGTTAACGGCGCTATTACTTAATATCTGTTGCCAGTTAGTGCTGACGCCCCATAAAAAGATCGCCAAAGAATAACCAATTGAAATCACAATAGCCGCGAAAACAATACCTTTCGCAAAATTCTTTTCCGGTTTCTCGGTTTTATCCACCAGTCCGCCGACAGCCTCAATACCGCCGTAAGCAAAAATAGCAAATACCACAAATGACAACATTGCCAGGCCGGAGTGATAACCCGGATTCGGTGACGAGGTAAAATTAATTTCTTGTGCAAAATGCCCACCATTTAATAACAAAATAGCGACACTCACTAACAATAAAACTAAATTAAGACACATTACGGCAATACCTCCGACCGCCGTAATTCGCGCAATTTTATTGATCCCTCTGGCGGCGACACACGTCACCAGAATCATCCAGCCGACGGCGAGCAGCCCGACAACCTGCGTAGGCTCAAGCCCTGCAATACGCCAGTGCTGCGTCATATCGGCGCCAAAAACAAAAGTAGAAAACGGTACCCAAATTTTTGCCGCCGTACTTACCATCCATATGACATACGATGAAAACCACATAAACGTGCCAATAAACGCGTAACGTGGCCCCACGCTATTATTCATCCACGAATAGATCCCGCCCTCTTCTTTGCGATAAGCGGAACCCATTTCAGCCATCATTAAGGCGAATGGAATAAAAAACAGCAAGGCAGAAAATATATACCACGGGATTGCGCTATACCCCATTAAATAAAACGCCGACGGGCTATTCGCAAAACCAAAAACAGAAGTAAAAATCATCAGGATAAGCCCAATAAGGCTCATCTTTTTTATCGTGTGGGTCATTCAACCATCCCTTACGCTCGAGCGCGTTTGCCAGACGCCGCTCACCGATTGACGCCGCCTTCTTTTTTACAAAGGTCAGCGATAAAAAAATCAACACAGGATTGATACCTAAATGGCATCAAAGTTCCAGCCTTATGTTGTGGCAAACAGAGGATAATTGAAAAAATATGCTACAAAATGGCGCTTATTGCGCCATTTTATCTCGCGAAAGAGTGAATTTCAGATTTACGCCCGATCGACCGTAAAAGCAATCACGTCCGCCAGGCTTTCTGCTCCCAGCGCCAGCATCACCAGACGATCAACACCCAGCGCCACGCCGGAACAATCCGGTAGACCGGCGGCCAGCGCATCCAGTAGATTTTGGTCAATCGGCTGCTGCGGCAGACCGCGCGCGGCGCGCTTACGATTGTCCTGTTCAAAGCGCTGTTGTTGCTCACGTGCGTCCGTCAGTTCGTGGAAACCATTCGCCAGCTCAATACCTTTGTAGTACACCTCAAAGCGCTCGGCGACGCGATGATCCTCGGTACTGATTTGTGCCAGCGATGCCTGACTGGCCGGAAAGTGATAAATAAAGGTCGGCTTTTCTTTACCTATATGCGGCTCAACCCCCATCGTGAACAGCAGTTGCAGCAACGTATCACGGTCTTCTTCCGTATCGGCGATATTGCTTAAATCAAGCTTTGCCGCCGCCTCACGCAGTTGCGTTTTATCTGCTGATAACGGGTCAATCTCCAGATGGCGCTGAAACGCCTGTTGATAGGAGAGACTTTCCGCAGGTTGACAATCCAGCACTTGCTGAAGCAAATCATCCACTTCATTCATCAGGCGGTACATATCGTAATGCGGGCGATACCACTCCAGCATAGTGAATTCCGGATTATGATGTCGTCCCATCTCTTCATTACGGAAACTGCGGCATAGCTGGAAAACCGGACCGCACCCTGCCGCCAGCAGGCGTTTCATATGGTATTCCGGACTGGTCATTAAATAGAGGTTGATCCCCTGGGAATGGCCAGGTCCGACGAAACGCGTTTCGAACGGGAACAGATGAATGTCTGTGACCGTCGCCTGACTCATGCAGGGCGTCTCAACCTCAAGCACTCCACGATCGGCAAAGAAACGACGGATTTCCGCCATAATCGCCGCACGTTTTAATAAATTGGGGATGGACGCGCTCGGCTGCCAGGTTGCCGTTTCGCTCATGATTCTTTCTCCAGTTTAAGACAAGGTCACGAAGTCTACTCGCAACGCGCGGGCGAAACAAATTTTGCGCAGGCGTATCGGGCGCCTTCTGGAGGGTAAAAAAAGTGATTTCAGATGGTTTAGTAATTAAATTAATCAAAATCAATGATAATTCATCCCTCTGATACGCTAAAAAAATCGAACACGTCAAATTTCCCTCACATCCCTGAGACTATACTGTTGTACCCATAAAGGAGCAGTGGAAACGCATTCATACTTCGCAGAACCCAGAGGCTTTATCTGGCTGCGCGAGGGTGAAATTACAATAATCTGGAGGAATGTCGTGCAAACCTTTCAAGCCGATCTTGCCATTATAGGCGCCGGTGGCGCGGGATTACGTGCTGCAATTGCTGCCGCACAGGCGAATCCCAATGCTAAAATCGCACTGATCTCAAAAGTGTACCCGATGCGCAGCCACACCGTCGCTGCCGAAGGGGGTTCAGCCGCTGTCGCCCAGGATCATGACAGCTTTGACTACCATTTTCACGATACGGTAGCAGGCGGAGACTGGCTGTGTGAGCAGGATGTCGTGGATTACTTTGTCCACCATTGTCCCACTGAGATGACGCAGCTGGAGCAATGGGGCTGCCCGTGGAGCCGCCGTCCGGACGGTAGCGTTAACGTGCGTCGCTTCGGTGGTATGAAAATCGAGCGTACCTGGTTCGCCGCGGATAAAACCGGCTTCCATATGCTGCATACCCTGTTCCAGACTTCCCTGCAGTTCCCGCAAATCCAGCGCTTTGACGAACATTTTGTGCTGGATATTCTGGTTGATGACAACCATGCGCGCGGCCTGGTGGCAATGAATATGATGGAAGGCACGCTGGTGCAAATCCGTGCCAACGCCGTGGTAATGGCGACAGGCGGCGCAGGCCGCGTATACCGCTATAACACCAACGGCGGCATCGTCACCGGCGACGGGATGGGCATGGCGCTGAGCCACGGCGTTCCGCTGCGTGATATGGAATTCGTTCAGTATCACCCGACCGGCCTGCCAGGTTCCGGTATCCTGATGACCGAAGGTTGCCGCGGTGAAGGCGGTATTCTGGTCAATAAAAATGGCTACCGTTACCTGCAAGACTACGGCATGGGCCCCGAAACGCCGCTGGGCGAGCCGAAAAACAAATATATGGAACTGGGGCCGCGCGACAAAGTATCCCAGGCTTTCTGGCACGAATGGCGTAAAGGCAACACCATCTCCACGCCGCGCGGCGATGTGGTTCACCTCGACCTGCGTCATCTCGGCGAGAAGAAACTGCATGAACGTCTGCCGTTCATTTGCGAACTGGCGAAAGCCTATGTCGGCGTCGATCCGGTTAAAGAACCGATTCCAGTACGTCCGACCGCGCACTACACCATGGGCGGCATTGAAACCGACCAGAACTGTGAAAGCCGTGTCAAAGGGCTGTTTGCCGTTGGCGAATGCTCCTCTGTTGGCCTGCATGGCGCGAACCGCCTCGGTTCCAACTCACTGGCGGAACTGGTGGTATTTGGTCGTCTGGCTGGCGAACAAGCAATGGAACGCGCTGCGACGGCAGGCGCCGCAAATAGCGCCGCGCTCGACGCCCAGGTTGCCGATATTGAACAACGTCTGAAAAATCTGGTGAACCAGGAAGGCAACGAAAACTGGTCGAAGATCCGCGATGAGATGGGTCTGTCTATGGAAGAAGGTTGCGGTATTTACCGTACCCCGGAACTGATGCAGAAAACCATTGATAAACTGGCCGAGCTTCAGGAACGTTTCAAGCGCGTACGTATCTCCGATACCTCCAGCGTGTTCAACACTGACCTGCTGTATACCATCGAACTGGGTCATGGTCTGAACGTGGCGGAATGTATGGCGCACTCTGCGCTGGCGCGTAAAGAGTCCCGCGGCGCGCATCAGCGTCTGGATGAAGGCTGTACCGAGCGCGACGATGTGAACTTCCTCAAGCACACCCTCGCCTTCCGCGATGCTGATGGCACGACCCGTCTGGAATACAGCGACGTGAAAATCACCACCCTGCCGCCAGCCAAACGTGTTTACGGCGGTGAAGCGGAAGCAGCCGATAAGAAGGAGAAGGCGAATGGCTGAGATGAAAAACCTGAAAGTTGAGGTGGTGCGCTATAACCCGGAAACCGATACCGCGCCGCACAGTGCTTTCTATGAAGTTCCTTATGATGAAACAACATCGCTACTGGACGCGTTGGGCTACATCAAAGATAACCTGTCGCCAGACCTGAGCTACCGCTGGTCCTGCCGTATGGCGATCTGTGGCTCTTGCGGCATGATGGTCAACAACGTCCCTAAACTGGCGTGTAAAACCTTCCTGCGCGATTACACCAACGGTATGAAGGTGGAAGCGCTGGCGAACTTCCCGATTGAGCGCGATCTGGTTGTCGATATGACGCACTTTATCGAAAGCCTGGAAGCGATCAAACCGTACATTATTGGCAACTCTCGCACGCCAGATCAGGGGCCGAATGTCCAGACCCCGGCGCAAATGGCGAAGTATCACCAGTTCTCCGGTTGCATCAACTGTGGTCTGTGCTACGCCGCGTGCCCGCAGTTCGGTCTGAATCCTGAGTTTATCGGACCGGCTGCGATTACGCTGGCGCATCGCTATAACGAAGATAGCCGCGATCACGGTAAGAAGGAGCGTATGGCGCAGTTGAACAGTCCGAACGGCGTATGGACCTGTACTTTCGTGGGCTACTGCTCCGAAGTCTGTCCAAAACATGTCGATCCGGCTGCGGCCATTCAGCAGGGTAAAGTGGAAAGCTCGAAAGACTTTCTTATCGCCACCCTGAAACCACGCTAAGGAGTGCAACATGACGACTAAACGCAAACCCTATGTGCGGCCGATGACGTCCACCTGGTGGAAAAAACTGCCGTTTTATCGCTTTTATATGCTGCGCGAAGGCACAGCAGTGCCGGCAGTCTGGTTCAGTATTGAACTGATTTTCGGTCTGTTTGCGCTCAAACACGGCGCGGAATCCTGGATGGGATTCGTCGGCTTTTTACAAAACCCGGTGGTAGTGATCTTAAACCTGATCACCCTGGCGGCCGCGCTGCTGCACACCAAAACCTGGTTTGAACTGGCGCCGAAGGCGGCCAATATCATTGTAAAAGACGAAAAAATGGGGCCAGAGCCAATCATCAAAGGGCTTTGGGTGGTCACTGCGGTAGTCACCGTAGTCATTCTGTATGTTGCCCTGTTCTGGTAAGGAGTCCCGGATGATTAATCCAAACCCAAAACGTTCTGATGAACCCGTATTCTGGGGACTGTTTGGCGCAGGCGGTATGTGGGGCGCGATCATCGCGCCGGTGATCGTGCTACTGGTTGGCATCATGCTGCCGCTGGGGCTATTTCCGGGCGATGCCCTGAGTTTTGAGCGCGTACTGACGTTCGCCCAAAGCTTTATTGGTCGCGTTTTTCTGTTCCTGATGATTGTGCTGCCGCTATGGTGTGGCCTACACCGTATGCACCACGCGATGCATGACCTGAAAATCCACGTGCCCGCGGGCAAATGGGTCTTTTACGGTCTGGCGGCAATCCTGACCGTTGTGACGGCGATTGGCGTTATCACTCTCTAAGTTGCCACGACGCCCTCTTATCTACCCGATAAGAGGGCGTTTTTTCTTTTCCTGCCTCTCATTTTCCCGCCAGGTTCTACACTTAGAAAAAACACTGGAAGGAAAATCTTATGCGCATTCTGCCCGTCGTTGCTGCAGTTACGGCCACATTTCTGGTCGTCGCCTGTAGTTCGCCTACTCCGCCTAAAGGCGTTACCGTGGTAAATAACTTTGATGCCAAACGTTACCTCGGCACCTGGTATGAGATCGCACGCCTCGATCATCGATTTGAACGTGGACTGGAACAAGTCACGGCCACCTATGGTCTGCGTGACGATGGCGGGATTAATGTCATCAATAAAGGCTATAACCCGGATCGGGGAATGTGGCAAAAAACAGAAGGCAAAGCGTATTTTACCGGTAGTCCAAACCGCGCCGCGCTCAAGGTCTCTTTTTTCGGCCCGTTCTACGGCGGCTATAACGTGATTGCGCTTGACCGGGAATACCGTCATGCGTTGGTGTGCGGCCCGGATCGCGACTATCTGTGGATACTCTCTCGCACGCCAACGCTTTCTGAGGAAATAAAACAGCAAATGCTGGCCGTCGCGACCCGGGAGGGGTTTGACGTCAATAAATTAATTTGGGTAAAACAATCAGGTTCGTAGCAATGTCAGCGACGAATTAATGCGCACTGAGTTTTAGCCCAATGATACCCGCGACGATCAAGCCAAGACTGAGCAAACGCGCCGGTGAGGCAGACTCGCCCAGCAGAAGGATACCGGTGATTGCCGCCCCGACGGCGCCGATGCCGGTCCAGATGGCGTACGCCGTTCCAACGGGCAGCGTTTTCATTGCCCAGGAAAGTAACGCCATACTGATAACCATGGCCGTAATGGTGATAATACTGGGGGTCAGACGAGAAAAACCGTGGGTATACTTCAGGCCGACAGCCCATACCACTTCAAGTAAACCAGCGATTAATAGAATGATCCAGGACATAGCAGGCTCCAGATAATTAATGGGGCCGTCCCCGGTGAGAATAGCGTTTACAGGTCGTCCTGTAACGTACACGGATGAAAAGCCATTTTTGCCTGAGAGAAAATGAATTTCAACCTTTTTATTTTTTTCCGTCTAAAGGCGGGAATTGGCCCTTTTAAGCCGCGTAGTTTTCGCATTTAGCGCCCACAGGAGTTCTCTATGATGGAACGCCTTCTGGGAAAGAAAGTGCTTTATCTACTTCCGGGTGCAAAAAACTATGTTGAAAATTTTAGTGATAGACCGATGCCACTTTACCCGTACGGGCATGGAGGCCTGGCTTAATCACACTGATGTGCTCAGTTCTTCACTGCTGGTATCCGGGATGAATAACCTTATACTGGCGAAAGAACATATTCTGCAATGGAAGCCCCATCTGGTTATCGCTGATTTATATGGTTTTCTCAACGATGCCTTACCCGAACAGCCTATCAATGCATTTTTTGCCGCCTGCAGGATGACGCCGTTGGTATTATTACAGTCAGGGAATATGCCGTACAGACCGCAATATGCCAGTCATGCGGTGTTATCTAAACACACGCCTTTACATGAGCTTGCACAACGAATTAAAGGAGCGCTATATACTCATCCACTGCAGGAAGCGCCGGAAAGCGCCACGCCATTGCTCTCTCCGCAGGAGGAAAAGGTGCTCGCGATGTGGACGGAAGGCACCAGCAATAAAGAGATTGCGTATGCGCTTGGCATTCACGGGAAAACGGTTTACACCTATAAGCGTAATATCCGTATGAAACTTCATATGGATAACCGGTATTCTCCCTTTCTTATGCTTCCGGAGAAAATCGATTAACGGTACGACGCCATGCCGTACCGTTGATGATTACTGCTGAGCTCTGGTTGCAGCGCCAGAGATCGCACTACCACCGTCCGAGATGTCCTCGCCCACGCCGCGCGTGGTATTACAAGCAGTTAATACAGTGGAAAGTACCAAAACAGAAAAGATCGCTGCAATTGTCTTTTTAACCATAATGTCTTCCTTTTCTAGCCAATGTTGTTTGTGTATAGCAACTTAATAATAGACAACATCCCAGAAAATGACGGGCGATCGACTAATTTTAGGAAGACGAGAAGCGATTAGCTGGCTGCGCGGGAGATGGCGTGGCCAAGATGCTGAATATCTTCGCCGAAGCCGCGGGCGGTATTACATGCCGTTAATAATGTGCCGGTAAGAAGAACCAGCGCGACAAGGCAGATAAAGCGTTTCATCATTGAGGCGCGAAAAATAGGATGGCGCAGCATACGCTGCACCATTTTTCCCGATAACGTAAATTATTTTACGCGGGATACGTATTCGCCGGAACGGGTATCGACTTTGATCACTTCGCCAATCTGCACGAACAGCGGAACTTTAACCACTGCGCCAGTAGACAGCGTGGCTGGTTTGCCGCCAGTACCTGCGGTATCGCCCTTCAGACCTGGGTCGGTATCAACAATTTCCAGTTCAACAAAGTTCGGCGGAGTGACAGAGATAGGCTGACCGTTCCACAGGGTTACGATGCATTCCGCCTGATCCAACAGCCATTTTGCGTTGTCGCCGATAGCCTTGGCATCTGCAGACAGCTGTTCGAAGGTTTCGTTGTTCATGAAATGCCAGAACTCACCGTCGTTGTACAGGTAAGTCAGGTTCATATCGACTACATCCGCGCCTTCTGCGGAATCGGTCGATTTGAAGGTTTTCTCAACGCGCGTGCCGGTCAGCAGACGGCGCAGCTTAACGCGGGCAAACGCCTGGCCTTTACCCGGTTTCACGAATTCACTGGATTCAACCGCATAAGGTTCGCCATCCAACATGATTTTAAGACCGGAACGAAAATCGTTGCTATAGTAAGTCGCCATAAGGCCCTCTGAAATTGTTAACTGGTAGCTAAGCCACAAAATGGCGCATATTGTAACCCTAAATACCCCATTGCGAGAAGATTGGTTAGCGCAACTTGCCGATGTTGTGACCAATCCCGACGAACTGCTGCATCTTTTACAGATTGAAGCTGATGAAAACCTCCGGGCAGGACAGGACGCCAGGCGCTTGTTTGCCCTCCGCGTGCCGCGCGCTTTTATTGCGCGCATGGAGAAGGGCAACCCTGACGATCCTCTGTTACGTCAAGTGCTGACGTCCCGGGATGAATTTATTGTCGCCCCCGGTTTCTCCACCGACCCGCTGGAAGAGCAACACAGCGTGGTGCCAGGATTATTGCATAAATACCAAAACCGGGCGCTATTGCTGGTAAAAGGCGGATGTGCGGTAAATTGCCGCTACTGTTTCCGTCGTCACTTCCCGTATGCGGAGAATCAAGGCAATAAGCGCAACTGGACAGTCGCGCTGGAGTATATCGCCGCACACCCGGAACTGGATGAGATCATCTTTTCCGGCGGCGATCCGCTGATGGCGAAAGATCATGAGCTGGACTGGCTGCTCACGCAACTGGAAGCCATTAAGCACGTCAAGCGGCTACGCATCCACAGTCGGTTGCCTATCGTCATCCCGGCACGCATTACTGACGAACTGGTCGCCCGCTTTGACCAGTCACGTCTGCAAATTTTGTTGGTGAACCATATCAACCACGCTAATGAAGTGGACGAGGCATTCTGCCTGGCGATGAAGAAACTGCGCCACGTGGGCGTCACGCTTCTCAACCAGAGCGTCCTGCTGCGTGGCGTGAATGATAACGCGCAAACGCTGGCGAATCTGAGCAACGCGCTATTTGACGCCGGCGTGATGCCCTATTACCTGCATGTGCTGGATAAAGTGCAGGGCGCCGCGCATTTTATGGTCACCGATGACGAAGCCCGGCAAATCATGCGCGAACTGCTCACGCTGGTATCCGGCTATATGGTGCCAAGACTGGCGCGTGAAATCGGCGGCGAACCGAGCAAAACACCGCTGGATTTACAGCTTCGGCAGTGCTAATCCTCGCGGGCGCGTCAGGGACGACGAAAAATATTACCGCGCAATATTACGAGGAGATTCCCCCACGATTCTCCTCACCCTCTGGCGAGGATAAACTAACCTTCGTTAAATACACCTTTCCGCTACTCTCTTTTCAATAAAGTCCGTTTTAGGACTCGCTTAGCGTGTACTGCATTTTCGAATTATACTGGTTCTCCTTTTTATAGGACGGCATAAACAATTTATATATCAAATACATTGCAGTAAAACATTTAATTATTTTATATTTGTGGAGAATTGACATGGCCTTAACGATTAAGGGACTAAATACCGGCGTTATTCGTCACAATGATAAGTTTATCGCGCTGGCGCTTAAGGTGAAGTCACTGAGAAATAAAGAAACACTGCTTTTCTTTCCTGTGCTCGCGCTGCGAGACTTGTTGATCGGCCTTGAACACCGGCTTTATTTACAACACTCGCTTCCGGAACAAGAGCAGGAAAAACGCCAGAAAGCCAAAAGCAGTCATGTGCTTAAAATGCATGAGAATATTCCGGCAATACTCCGTGAAGAGCTGGAAAACGCCGATGTTAATCAGCGTGTTGAATCTTTAGCGTTGAGCGATAATACAGAAAAAGTATTAACCTTTACGTTAAAGCTGCACAATGGTAGCCATCTTGATTTACAGGTCGGTGAGTGGCAGGTTGAAGTTCTGGTGATGGCTATTATTCACGCCATTAATAATGCCGAAATGCGTGAGCTCGCATTGCGTATTTCTTCAATGCTGGACTTTTTACCATTATACGATGCTGACTGCCTGGAAAACGGTAATATCGAATTCGATACCTATAACCAGCCTGACTGGAAACATAATCTGTATAACCATTATTTAGCGCTCGTTTATCGTTATACGGATGAGGCAGGACAATCGCATGATTGCGGCACCATCATTAAGACCCGCAGTCAGTCAGGCTCTAAAGAAGCTGAAGCGATATCACGCCGCTTGCTGAATTTCAGCCCGCGTCTTAAAAAGCTGGAAGGAAAACCGTGTAAGGTTTTTGTCAGAACGCTTAGAACCGGTAAAGCAGCGCGTCTGACGCAAGATCAATGCATGCGCGCGTTGCATAATCTACGCATGGCATCATCGCAGGAAAAACGCTAACCATATTGCCCTCTGAATCTTTCAGAGGGCGTTACGATTCAGACATATCAGTTCGGACATTTATAAACCTGGCCGTTCATCTCGCTGGCCGTCGGGACAAAACTGGACAACATGCCCTGCGACGGACTACTTACGCCATACAGCACGTTTCCACCCATCGCGGCCGCCTGATTACGCAGATCGTTCGCTGCGCCACGCATTGAGCCACCCTCTTCGCCGTGCTGGCCTGAAAACCAGTTACTCTGTTTACCGGTTGCCGTACCAATAAGCTGGCATTCCGCGCCTGGCTTATCTTCGACAAAGCGTACATTTTGGCCGGCAGCGGTAAGTTCGTTGCTGGAGCTACAACCCGCCATCAGCAGCGCGGCGCCAACGATCCCTGCTAAATATTTCACGTGCATGTTATTCCCCATAATCAATGAGCTGGACGTTTTGTCCGTATCTGAATCTTATACTAAAAAGATGACTAAAAGAAAAACCCCCGGTCATTTCTGCCCGGGGGTTTCTCAATTCTGGGAGATAAGCACCCAAATCATTCTGGTTGCAGGAAGGCGGCCAGTTTGTTAATCCCCAGTCACTTACTCAAGTAAGTGACTGGGGTTAGCCAACGCATCTGCAGCCTGAAGGATGCAGAGTGTGGGCAATTACATCATGCCGCCCATACCACCCATACCACCCATGCCGCCAGCAGCGCCTAAATCAGGAGCATCGCTTTTCGGCAGGTCGGTCACCATGCACTCGGTAGTGATCATCAGACCAGCCACAGAAGCCGCGTACTGCAGCGCAGAACGGGTAACTTTGGTTGGGTCCAGGATACCCATATCGATCATGTTGCCGTATTCTTCAGTTGCTGCGTTGTAACCGTAGTTACCGTCGCCGCCTTTAACGGTGTTAGCGACAACAGACGGCTCTTCGCCGCAGTTCAGCACGATCTGACGCAGCGGAGCTTCCATTGCGCGCAGCGCAACTTTGATACCCACGTTCTGGTCTTCGTTCTGGCCTTTCAGGTCAGCAATTTTAGAAGCAACGCGGATCAGCGCAACGCCACCACCGGCAACCACGCCTTCTTCTACCGCAGCACGGGTCGCGTGCAGGGCATCTTCAACGCGGGCTTTCTTCTCTTTCATTTCAACTTCGGTCGCAGCGCCAACTTTGATTACCGCAACGCCGCCTGCCAGTTTCGCTACGCGCTCCTGCAGTTTTTCACGATCGTAGTCGGAGGTCGCTTCTTCAATCTGCTGACGGATCTGAGCAACACGGCCCTGGATTGCAGCTTCTTCACCCACGCCATCGATGATGGTGGTGGTGTCTTTGTTGATCACAACGCGTTTCGCCTGACCCAGGTCTTCCAGGGTTGCTTTTTCCAGCTCCATACCGATCTCTTCAGAGATTACGGTACCGCCGGTCAGGGTAGCGATATCCTGCAGCATCGCCTTACGACGATCGCCGAAGCCCGGTGCCTTAACCGCAGCCACTTTCACGATGCCACGCATGGTGTTAACAACCAGGGTAGCCAGCGCTTCGCCTTCAACATCTTCTGCGATGATCAGCAGCGGTTTGCCTGCTTTTGCAACGGCTTCCAGAACCGGCAGCATTTCGCGGATGTTGGAGATTTTCTTATCAGCCAGCAGGATGAACGGGCTTTCCAGTTCTACTGCGCCAGTTTCCGGCTTGTTGATGAAGTAAGGAGACAGGTAGCCGCGGTCAAACTGCATACCTTCAACCACGTCCAGTTCGTCCTGCAGACCGGTACCGTCTTCAACGGTGATGACGCCTTCTTTCCCGACTTTATCCATCGCTTCCGCGATCAGTTTACCTACGGTTTCGTCGGAGTTAGCGGAGATAGTACCTACCTGAGCAATCGCTTTGGAGTCGGAGCACGGTACGGACAGGGCTTTCAGCTCTTCAACCGCAGCAGCAACCGCTTTGTCGATACCACGTTTCAGGTCCATCGGGTTCATGCCCGCAGCAACGGCTTTCAGGCCTTCGGTAATGATGGACTGCGCCAGTACGGTCGCGGTGGTGGTGCCGTCGCCTGCAGCGTCGTTCGCTTTAGAGGCAACTTCTTTCACCATCTGCGCGCCCATGTTTTCAAACTTGTCTTCCAGTTCGATTTCACGCGCTACGGAAACACCATCTTTAGTGATAGTCGGCGCACCGAAAGATTTATCCAGAACCACGTTACGGCCTTTCGGACCGAGGGTTACTTTCACTGCATCTGCCAGTACGTTTACGCCGCGCAGCATTTTCACACGAGCGTCGTTACCGAATTTTACGTCTTTAGCTGCCATTTTCTCTTTCCCTTAAATTCGTATGTTCAGTGTCGTTCGCGGATTACGCTTCAACAATTGCCAGAATGTCGCTTTCAGACATGATCAACACTTCTTCATTGTCGATCTTTTCAGATTTCACACCGTAGCCATCGTTAAAAATAACGATGTCGCCAACTTTCACGTCCAGCGGCTGTACAGTACCGTTGTCCAGGATGCGACCCTTACCGACAGCGATGATTTCGCCACGAGTTGATTTACCCGCTGCGGAACCGGTCAGTACGATGCCGCCAGCAGATTTGGACTCAACTTCTTTACGTTTGACGATCACACGATCATGTAACGGACGAATACTCATTGATAGCTCTCCTTTGAGAAAGTCATTATCAGTTATGGGTGACGCCGGCCCGTAAACGGTTTCCCGGCTGGTGACCAGAGAGATGGGGATGGGGTTTTGCCCCTTCAAGGGGGGAGATGAAAAAAAATTCTTCTGAGCGAAAAAAGCGGTAAAAACGCTACTTATCTCACGTTTACCCAAGGTTTAGAACATCCTGCTATAAGAAAAGGCGTGTGTGATACGCTTAAAAATGTCTGTCGTCACCTGACGTTACAATGCCGCCGGATAATGAGCTGATGAATGAACTAAAAAAAGAGCTTGGGTTGGTTCAGGGCGTTATCTTGTTAACCACATCATTATTAGGGACTGGCGTTTTTGCGCTTCCAGAGCTGGCTGCGCTGGCGGCAGGCAACATCAGCCTTTGGGCATGGCCGCTACTCATTATTTTGATTTTCCCTATTGCGATTGTCTTTGCTGTGCTGGGGCGTCATTTTCCACACGCTGGCGGCGTAGCGCATTTTGTCGGGATGGCATTTGGCCCGCGTCTGCAACGGGTGATCAGTTGGCTGTTTTTATCAGTCATTCCTGTTAGTTTTCCCGCAGCCTTGCATATTGCGGTGGGTTTCGGCCAGGCGCTGTTTGGCTGGCAAAGCGAACAGCTCTTATTTGGGGAGCTGGGTACTCTAGGTTTACTATGGTTTATGGGATCGCGCGGCGCCAGCTCCAGCGCCAACCTGCAAGCCATTATCGCTGGATTAATTATCGCGCTTATTGCCGCCATTCTGTGGAAAGGCGCGATTAAACCTGCAGATATCACCTTCCCAGCCGCAAACGAAATTACCTTTTCCCGGCTGTGTACCGCCCTGGCGATCATGTTCTGGGGATTTGTGGGAATTGAGGCGTTTACGCATTTGTCATCTGAATTTAAAAATCCTGAACGTGATTTTCCGCGCGCATTGATCATTGGCCTGATGCTGGCCGGCGCCATTTATTGGGCCTGTACCGCCGTGGTGCTGCATTTTGGCGTCTATAGCGACAAGATAGCGGCAACAGCATCGCTACCGCTTATTATTGTTCATCTCTTCGGTATCCAGGCGTTGTGGGTAGCCTGCATTATTGGTTATCTCACCTGCTTTGCCAGCCTGAATGTGTATGCTCAGAGTTTTGCGCGTCTGATATGGACGCAAATGCAATATCAGCCCGATCACTATCTGGCTCAACTCTCTCCCGGGCGCCTTCCCTTGCACGCGTTGAACGTTATTCTGGTCTGTTGTTGCGTGAGTTCCCTGGTCGTCTACGCCCTGAAGATTAACCTCAATGCGCTGATCGTCTATGCTAACGGTATTTTTATTATGCTCTATCTGCTTTGTATGCTGGCGGGCTGTCGACTGTTGAAAGGGCGTTGCTATGCACTGGCGGTGACGGGTTGTCTACTGTGCCTGTTATTGCTGGCAATGCTGGGGTGGAAAAGCTTATATGCCATTATCATGCTGGCTGCATTATGGCTGTTTTTACCGAAGCGAAAACGCATGGCGTAAGACGCATCCGCTGGCCGGATAACGCCTCGTGCGACTTATCCGACCAACATTTCTACCTTTAATCCCGACGATCGTCTTTATGTTCAATACGATCGCGATCGTCATCTTTACGCTGATACTCGCCGTCAAATGTTTCGCCACCGCCAGTACCCGCGCTAAACCCGCCGCCCGGCATCCGGGAAAAACGTAAATGCGGCAGCAACTTCAGCGTCAAATGTTTTTGCACCGGCGGTAACAAAAGGAGAAGGCCGAGAAAATCGGTGAAAAACCCCGGCAACAGGAGCAGTAAGCCAGCGATGATCAGCGATACACTCTTAATCATTTCTGCCGCCGGGCTCTCACCGGCCGCCATTTTTTGTTGCATCAGCAAAAAGTTTTTAAAACCCTGGTTACGTACCAGCGACATACCGATAACAGACGTAAAAATCACCAGGATTAGCGTCATCAGGACACCAAGCACATGGGCGACCTGGACAAAGATAGAAATCTCAATGTAAACATAGAGAAAGACAGCTAAAAAGGGTATCCAGCGCAAAGGACTCTCCTGTAAGTCATGGCCGTCTGCGACGACCATTTGAATGGGGTTGCGATTCGCATCGATTCGATATGGTGGTGCGTAGCAAAATTTCAAGTGGTTTGTACACCTATTTTAGGTAGTAATACTAAAGCGGTGACCTATTTCACAAAATAATAAATAAGGGGTAAATTCCCGCACTTTAAGTGATCCAGATTACGGTAGGAATTCTGAACCAGCATATGATCTCGTTTATCAGGCCGATGGAGGGGATAATCGTCGGTCAGAAAACATTCGAAATCACATATATCCTGTGTGTTTTAAAGTAAAAATCATTGGCAGCTTGAAAAAGAAGGTTCACATGTCAAACAACATTCGTATCGAAGAAGATCTGTTGGGTACCAGGGAAGTTCCAGCTGAAGCCTACTATGGTGTTCACACTCTGAGAGCGATTGAAAACTTCTACATTAGCAATAACAAAATCAGCGACATCCCTGAATTTGTGCGTGGCATGGTTATGGTAAAAAAAGCGGCGGCGCTGGCCAACAAAGAGCTGCAAACCATTCCTAAGAGTGTGGCGAACGCCATCATTGCCGCATGTGATGAAGTCCTTAACAACGGTAAGTGCATGGATCAGTTCCCGGTAGATGTCTACCAGGGCGGCGCGGGCACTTCCGTCAACATGAATACCAACGAAGTGCTGGCCAACATCGGGCTGGAACTGATGGGTCATCAGAAAGGTGAATATCAGTACCTGAACCCGAACGACCACGTGAATAAATGTCAATCCACTAACGATGCCTATCCGACAGGCTTCCGTGTAGCGGTTTACGCCTCTATCGTCAAACTGATCGATGCCATCAACCAGTTGCGTGAAGGTTTCGAACGTAAAGCGGTTGAATTCCAGGACATCCTGAAAATGGGTCGTACCCAGTTGC
Source organism: Salmonella sp. SAL04196 (assembly GCF_046550835.1). Classification (NCBI taxonomy): domain Bacteria; kingdom Pseudomonadati; phylum Pseudomonadota; class Gammaproteobacteria; order Enterobacterales; family Enterobacteriaceae; genus Salmonella; species Salmonella sp. SAL04196. Next base: position 167,621 of record NZ_JBGDXE010000006.1, on the reverse strand, counting down.
AGGACGCCGTACCGATGACGCTTGGTCAAGAATTCCGTGCGTTCAGCATCCTGCTGAAAGAAGAAGTGAAAAGCATCGAGCGTACTGCTGAGCTGCTGCTGGAAGTCAACCTTGGCGCAACGGCAATCGGTACCGGTCTGAACACGCCGAAAGAATACTCTCCGCTGGCGGTGAAAAAACTGGCTGAAGTCACTGGTTTCGCCTGTGTTCCGGCGGAAGATCTGATTGAGGCGACATCTGACTGTGGCGCGTATGTTATGGTTCACAGCGCGCTGAAACGTCTGGCAGTGAAGATGTCCAAAATCTGTAACGACCTGCGCTTGCTCTCTTCTGGTCCTCGTGCCGGCCTGAACGAGATCAACCTGCCGGAACTGCAGGCGGGCTCTTCCATCATGCCAGCCAAAGTGAACCCGGTTGTACCGGAAGTCGTAAACCAGGTATGCTTTAAAGTCATCGGTAACGACACCACCGTTACGATGGCGGCGGAAGCCGGTCAGTTGCAGCTGAACGTTATGGAGCCGGTTATCGGTCAGGCGATGTTCGAATCCATCCACATTCTGAGCAACGCGTGCTACAACCTGCTGGAAAAATGCGTTAACGGCATTACCGCGAATAAAGAAGTGTGCGAAGGGTACGTTTATAACTCCATCGGTATCGTCACTTACCTCAACCCGTTCATCGGCCACCACAACGGCGACATCGTCGGTAAAATCTGTGCTGAAACCGGTAAGAGCGTACGTGAAGTTGTGCTGGAGCGCGGCCTGTTAACGGAAGCCGAGCTGGACGATATTTTCTCCGTACAGAACTTGATGCACCCGGCTTATAAAGCTAAACGTTATACTGATGAAAGCGAACAGTAATCGTACAGGGTAGTACCAAAGAGGCACGTCACGATGACGTGCCTTTTTTCTTACAAGAAGTTACCAAATAACAACAATTTAATATCAACTTGTTAAACAACAAGGAAGGCTAATATGATAGTTGTCGAACTTATCATTGTTTTGCTGGCAATCTTTTTGGGCGCCAGACTTGGGGGCATCGGTATTGGATTCGCTGGTGGGCTGGGTGTTCTGGTACTTGCCGCCATCGGCGTGAAGCCAGGGACAATTCCATTCGATGTCATTTCCATCATCATGGCGGTTATCGCCGCGATCTCTGCTATGCAGGTCGCGGGCGGTCTGGATTATTTGGTAAACCAGACGGAAAAACTGCTGCGTAAGAACCCGAAATACATCACTATCCTCGCACCGATTGTGACCTATTTCCTGACTATTTTTGCTGGTACCGGGAACATTTCCCTGGCAACGCTGCCGGTTATTGCTGAAGTCGCGAAGGAGCAGGGAATCAAACCTTGCCGTCCGCTCTCGACCGCCGTGGTATCCGCGCAGATTGCGATTACCGCCTCGCCGATTTCTGCGGCCGTGGTGTATATGTCTTCTGTTATGGAAGGTCATGGCATTAGCTACATTCACCTGCTGTCCGTGGTTATCCCCTCTACGCTGCTGGCGGTGCTGGTGATGTCCTTCCTGGTCACTATGCTGTTCAACTCCAAACTGTCGGACGACCCGATTTACCGCAAGCGTCTGGAAGAAGGGCTGATTGAACTGCGTGGTGAAAAGCAGATTGAAATCAAACCGATGGCAAAAAATTCCGTCTGGCTGTTCCTGCTGGGCGTTATCTGCGTGGTTGTTTATGCGATTGTTAACAGTCCGAGCCTCGGCCTGGTTGAGAAACCGCTGATGAACACCACCAACGCTATTTTGATCATCATGTTGAGCGTCGCAACGCTGACCACCATCCTGTGTAAAGTGGAAACTGACGCCATCCTCAACTCCAGCACCTTTAAAGCAGGGATGAGCGCCTGTATCTGTATTCTGGGCGTGGCGTGGCTGGGCGATACCTTCGTATCCGCTAACATCGACTGGATCAAAGACACTGCGGGTAGCGTCATCCAGGGTCATCCGTGGCTGCTGGCCGTCATCTTCTTCTTTGCTTCCGCGCTGCTCTACTCTCAGGCGGCAACGGCGAAAGCGCTGATGCCGATGGCGCTGGCGCTGAACGTCTCTCCGCTGACGGCAGTCGCTTCCTTCGCCGCCGTTTCCGGCCTGTTCATTCTGCCGACCTACCCGACTCTGGTTGCGGCGGTACAGATGGATGACACCGGTACAACCCGTATCGGTAAATTCGTCTTTAACCACCCGTTCTTCATCCCAGGCACCCTGGGCGTCGTTCTGGCTGTCTGCTTCGGCTTCCTGCTGGGCAGCTTTATGCTGTAAGTGTTTCACCCGCGGGGCGTATCACGCCCCGCATTCTCCCGCCCTTTGACTAACATCCTGCCCTCGTCCGTTGTATAGTGACCGTTCACTTGCGGATCTTTTTGTTCTTTCGAGGTGTTTATGCTTGATGTTAAGAGTCAGGATATTTCCATCCCCGAGGCCGTTGTGGTGCTTTGTACCGCCCCGGATGAAGCTACCGCCCAGGATCTGGCCGCCAAAGTGCTGGCGGAAAAACTGGCCGCCTGCGCCACCCTCCTCCCCGGCGCGACATCGCTGTACTACTGGGAAGGCAAACTGGAGCAGGAGTATGAAGTTCAAATGATCTTAAAGACCACCGTTTCACATCAGCAAGCGCTTATCGACTGCCTGAAGTCTCATCACCCGTATCAAACGCCTGAACTTCTGGTTTTACCTGTTACTCACGGAGATACTGATTACCTCTCATGGCTCAACGCATCTTTACGCTGATCCTGCTGCTGTGCAGCACATCCGCCTTCGCCGGATTATTCGACGCGCCGGGTCGCTCGCAGTTCGTCCCTGCCGACCGGGCGTTTGTTTTTGATTTTCAGCAAAATCAACACGATCTTACCCTCTCCTGGCAGGTAAAAGAGGGTTACTACCTTTACCGTAAACAAATTAGTATCACGCCGACGAAAGCGGATATCGCCGCAGTCCAACTCCCGGCAGGCGTCTGGCATGAAGATGAGTTCTACGGAAAAAGCGAAATCTACCGTAAGCGGCTAAACGTTCCGGTAACGGTTAACCAGGCGGCGGCTGGCGCGACATTAACGGTAACGTACCAGGGGTGCGCCGATGCGGGATTCTGTTATCCGCCGGAAACGAAAACGGTGCCGCTAAGTGAAGTTGCCGCGGCAATAGACGCCACGCCGACGCCTGCTGTCACCCAGACGGGTGAGACGTCAAAACCCGCCGCCCAGCTACCTTTTTCCGCGATCTGGGCTCTGCTGATCGGCATCGGCATCGCCTTTACGCCCTGCGTTTTACCCATGTATCCGCTGATTTCCGGTATTGTCCTGGGGGGAAGGCAACGTTTGTCGACGGGGCGCGCACTGCTGCTGGCCTTTATCTATGTTCAAGGGATGGCGCTGACCTATACCGCACTGGGTCTGGTCGTCGCCGCGGCGGGATTACAGTTTCAGGCGGCGCTGCAGCACCCTTATGTGTTAATCGGCCTTGCCATCGTGTTCACCCTGCTTGCGTTGTCGATGTTTGGCCTGTTCACACTACAGCTCCCCTCCTCACTGCAAACCCGACTGACATTAATGAGTAATCGTCAGCAAGGCGGCTCGCCCGGCGGCGTTTTTGTTATGGGGGCGATTGCCGGATTAATTTGCTCGCCCTGCACTACAGCGCCGTTAAGCGCGATCCTGCTTTATATCGCTCAGAGCGGCAACATGTGGCTGGGCGGCGGTACGCTGTATTTGTATGCATTAGGTATGGGTCTGCCGCTAATGCTGGTCACCGTGTTTGGCAACCGCCTGCTACCGAAAAGCGGCCCGTGGATGGCGCATGTCAAAACCGCTTTTGGTTTCGTGATCCTCGCGTTACCGGTCTTTTTACTGGAGCGGATTATTGGCGAGGCCTGGGGTTTACGTCTGTGGTCGCTGCTGGGCGTCGCTTTCTTTGGTTGGGCCTTTATCACCAGCCTTCAGGCCAGACGAGCGTGGATGCGTATCGTACAGATTATCCTGCTGGCAGCTGCGCTCATTAGCGTGCGGCCTCTACAGGATTGGGCGTTCGGATCGCCATCCGCGCAAGCTCCAGCGCACCTCAATTTCACGGCTATTTCTACCGTGGACGAACTCAATCAGGCGCTGGCGCAGGCCAAAGGCAAACCCGTTATGCTGGATTTCTACGCCGACTGGTGCGTGGCCTGTAAAGAGTTTGAAAAGTATACCTTCAGCGATCCGCGGGTCCAGCAGGCGCTCGGCGACACGGTGCTCTTGCAGGCTAACGTCACCGCTAACAATGCGCAGGATGTCGCGCTGTTAAAGCATCTGCAAGTCCTCGGGCTGCCCACCATTCTGTTCTTTAATGCCCAAGGCCAGGAACAGCCGCAATCGCGAGTCACCGGCTTTATGGACGCCGCCACCTTTAGCGCGCATTTGCACGATCGCCAACCGTGAGCGACACTTGCAAAAGCAAAGACGGAGGAGAATACCGTGCAACGTGAAGATATTCTGGGAGAAGCCCTGAAATTACTGGAGACGCAAGGGATAGCCGATACTACGCTGGAAATGGTGGCGGAGCGCGTAAATCGCCCACTCGACACATTACAGCGTTTCTGGCCAGATAAAGAAGCCATTTTATATGACGCGCTACGTTATCTGAGTCAGCAGGTAGATATCTGGCGACGCCAGCTTCTTCTTGATGAGACGCTTTCTGCTGAACAAAAGCTACTGGCACGCTACAGCGCGCTCTCGGAATGTGTCAGTAATAACCGTTATCCCGGTTGCTTGTTCATTGCCGCCTGTACGTTTTATCCCGATCCAACCCATCCTATTCACCAACTGGCTAATCAACAAAAACGCGCGGCACATGATTTTACCCATGAGCTACTGACCACGCTGGAAATTGACGATCCGGCGATGGTCGCAAGGCAGATGGAGCTGGTGCTGGAAGGTTGTCTCAGCCGAATGCTGGTCAACCGCAGTCAGGCTGATGTAGATACCGCTCAGCGGTTGGCGGAAGATATTCTGCGTTTTGCACAGTGCCGTCAGGGTGGAGCGCTCACCTGACGGGTACTGATTTTATGCATTTTGCCTGAAAAGCAGGCAGTCAGCGCGCTTTTATCACTTTTTTCGTGTAAAGCCGTTGACGACCGCGCCCCTTTACGGTTTAATGCGCCCCGTTGCCCGGATAGCTCAGTCGGTAGAGCAGGGGATTGAAAATCCCCGTGTCCTTGGTTCGATTCCGAGTCCGGGCACCACTTATTCAGAAAACCCAGCCTATGGCTGGGTTTTTGCTTTTCTGGGAGTGGAAATCCGTAGCCCCCATCTCCGGCCTGACTAGCTATAACGAGAAGGCCAGATTTTCTCTGGCGCAACGCCCAGCGCTTCGGCGATCAGCCGCTCATCTTTGGGCCTGGGTCAAAAGCTTACTTAGCTACAGGGAGATTATTACCAGTAATAACGCGTATCACTCCATCTGACGGTTCGCTAGCCTCGACAAGTGAGTCCAATATCTCCGCCATGAACTTTTCCATCACTGACAACAACAATTCCTTCGCCAATTTTAGCATTTTTTCTTTTTCGGTTTCTTTATTCTTAAATACTGTTTCCGGCTCTTGTTCATAATCATAAATTAATACTCAGCACATCATAACTGGTGGTAACTGTCGGGGTAACAGGGCACATATTTTAAAATACTTATTCATACTTTGTTATTACGTAAACATTTTAACCTAATGCGTGTCAGTCAGGCACGCAGATAAAAAATAACCGGGGGAAAAGTTAAACAAAATGCTGTTAGCCGGAAGTACCAGTATTGTTCTGTTGTCCGCTGCAGTCAGTTCGGTATGGGTAGAGGATAATGCCAGTACAGCGTCCTGCTTTTTTACCTGTATGTTGAATAACCATTTCAATAAATCATTATAGAATCACATCTGTTTATTATTGTCTGATCCGGAGTGAGTCTTTATGAAAAGTCGTTATTTACTATTTTTTCTACCACTGATCGTAGCTAAATATACATCAGCAGCAACAGTGCAACTCTTTCATTCTCCTGAAGAATCAGTGAACAGTCAGTTCTACTTACCACCACCGCCAGGTAATGATGATCCGGCTTTCCGCTATGATAAAGAGGCTTATTTTAAGGGCTATGCGATAAAGGGTTCCCCACGATGGAAACAAGCTGCTGAGGATGCAGATGTAAGCGTGGAAAATATAGCCAGAATATTCTCGCCAGTAGTGGGTGCTAAAATTAATCCCAAAGATACGCCTGAAACCTGGAATATGTTACAGAATCTTCTGAAAATGGGCGGCTACTACGCTACTGCTTCGGCAAAAAAATATTATATGCGTACTCGCCCCTTTGTCTTATTTAATCATTCCACCTGCCGTCCTGAAGATGAGAATACTTTGCGAAAAGATGGCTCTTACCCTTCCGGGCATACTGCTTATGGTACACTTCTGGCATTAGTATTATCCCAGGCCAGACCGGAACGCGCGCAGGAGCTCGCCAGACGAGGATGGGAGTTCGGGCAAAGCAGAGTGATATGTGGTGCTCACTGGCAAAGTGATGTTGATGCTGGCCGTTATGTGGGAGCAGTAGAGTTTGCAAGACTGCAAACAATCCCGGCTTTTCAGAAGTCACTGGCAAAAGTCCGTGAGGAGCTGAACGACAAAAATAATTTATTGAGTAAAGAAGATCACCCCAAACTTAATTACTGAAGGTGAAAGTCTTCCCGCAAACTGGCCACAGCAAATGAAAGGAAGTGCAACTGCGTAGGGGCGACCGGGCGTGGAGAATGCCTTCGGTTTCCCCGATTCGCAAACCACCCGTTTGCAGTCCGTCCAGACCGTCATGACGTCGTTGTCCGGCTGAAGCGGTAAAACCGGTCTGGCTCACTGACTATCCACAGCGAATTCCGGCCATCAGAAGCTATCCCTTCCGCCTGCGGAATGTCCCGCTCCAGACCACTGTGTCCCCGGCGCAGCGGCATCACCCTCCTGCCGCCCTCCGGGTCTGACACCAGCACCAGGGCTGATTCATGGGAAAGCACATACAGCCGCCTGTTTATCCTGTCGTAATGCAGACCGGAGATATCCTTCAGGAACCACGGCAGGGACAACCGGTGCGTCAGTGAATCACTGACCGACAGAGAGTCATGGCTGTGGTCCGTTTCTAAAAAACGAAGCGGTTTCTTTTCCTGCGCCACTATCAGGGCATTCTCTCCCCGTCCACGGGCAAGGCCTTCAAAACCGGCATTGTCGCTTTTTCTGTCCACATCCAGGGTCAGGGTGTATGACGCCGGCGGCAGGACAGACGTATTCCTGTCAATGTGGTGGGTGGTGAGTATCCGTTCCCGCTCCCGGGACAGGACATAGCGGTTCCGGCCGAGGTACTCAATGGCCTCAAAATCATGGTCGCCATCCGATGGTATCACCCGCAGCACGTTCCCGTCCGTGTCCAGCTCCACCACCGACGACGGATGGTCGGTCACGGCAAACAGCGTTCCGCTGTCCGGGTTCCACGTCAGGCCGGAGAGACCGCCCTGTATACCGGGAATGTCTTTTTCTGTCGCAAGCTGCCACTGCGTTTCCTCCGGGTACCAGGTTTCCGGAAAATACAGTGTGGCCGCACCGGCCACCATCAGAAGAGCGCCAGCCAGCAGTGCCGGTTTTTGTTTAAGTAAACGTCTCAGAGTCATGGTTCCGGATGTTCAGTTCATCGCATTACATGCAGTCAATGACAAACCAGAGCATGGCCAGGGTTCCGGTCAGGAAGCCGGAGATGAAAGCGCTGGTCAGCAGCAGTAAAATCAGCGCCCGGAGCGAAAAGCGTCCCCCGCCATACCCGGCGCGTCTTTCGTCATCCGGCATGTTGTCCTTCTGCAAAAAAATTCTCCGGGGAATTACCGGTATGGAGATGTCCGGATAAAAAGAGCTTTATTCCCGTAAGGCCTGTCATGCAGCCCCGGATTATATTCATTCAATATTCAGTAACAGAAATACCGATACAAAAAACACCAGTGACATCATGACGACAAAAGAAATACAGATGTAATAAATCATCTTCAGAAAGTTCATCAGTCAGTTACCGCAATATCTGTTCCGGCCACTTGTTCTCTCCATGCCCCTGTTTTACCGGATATCCGTCAGACCAGCCGCCATCGGCCGGACACGCCTTTACCTGCATTCATTTTCTCCACCACGCCGGCGTCCTCAAGCGTAACCAGATAAGCCCTGGCCTGGTATATTGTCAGCCCGGCCGCATCCGCAATACTCCGGGTTCTGACAGGTATATTTATCCTGCCGTTTGCCTGTGACTGCATAAAAGACAGAATTTTGTCGCAAGCGTCATTACTCATTTTGTTCTCCTGTGGCTACGGGGAAGCAATGCTGTCCCGGAAGCTGAAATACCTGCCCCGGGTCTGCACATATCAGAACCGTTGTCCGGTTTCATCTGTAATCACCCCGGGCAACAGGCCGCTCGTGCACAGTACATGCAGGTTCTCCACCCCTGCATACTCCACCAGGCAGGCCCGGAGGTAATAATCCTTGCGTGATGCCGCCTTCAGTGAGGCATTCCTGGTTATGGCCGTACACAGGGATATCAAAGTCCGCTTTCGCAACTCAGTCAGTTCACCTGAGCTTTCCGGCCCGGCTCTTCCCTCAAGCGCCTGACGCAGCATGTCACGCAGCCGGAGGAGGCTGTCCCGGCCACTGATAACCTGCGCAGTTCCTCTCAGTAGCCGCATTTCCTGCAGCCGCGAAGGTACCAGAACAACCATGGGAACCGGACTGGCCGCGTGCAGCATTCTGATGCCCTGCAGATGCCGTCCCCAGCCGGCCAGCGGCTCCGCACTCAGTGCCACCAGAGCCAGGTCATATGCCCCGGGAGGTGACATCTCCGGTCGCACCACGGCATACCCCATACCGGCAAGCAGATGTGACAGCCCCAGCAGTTCATATTCACAGTTCCCCGTCAGCAGTATGCGTTTCCGGCGGGACATGGCATTTTCCATTTATCTGCCCCCGCTAACTTAACGCCGGGCTTATCAGCTCTGCCAGCATGGCTGCCAGTCCCACAAGAACCAGCAGATAAACCGTGACCAGTACACGTACAGATATTTTCATTACGATCCCTGCTCAGAAATAGTTCACCACCGGCGTCAGGCTCCCCTGCCACCGGCTCACCGGCTCCTCTGCACCGGGAAAACGGACCCGGATACCCTCCAGGGACGTCAACCAAGCCCCGGCAATACGGTTTTTTATGCCGTTATCCGGAAGGAAACTGCCGGGCATTACCGTAAAGGCGTCCGGCCGGGCCTTCAGACCCGAGTAAGACGGGTTCCACCGGTAATCTCTTACCTGCCACAGCAGGCGTTTTATCTCCTGCGCCGCATCCGGCGTGACGTTGCCGCTGACCACGCTCCAGCCCTTCTCTGCGGTGGTACTGTCCTGCCAGGCCAGTACATGGCTGGCAGTAAAGGTAATTTCGCCATACCGCACCTGCCCCTTCGCCAGTTCGCCCCGGGCCTCAAGGCAGACGACGCCATGTCCGGCATGCAGCAGGCTTACCGACGGCTGCAGCCCGGGACGGGCTGATGTCAGGGTCGTGGTATACCCTTTAAGAATGTAATAACGTCTCCCCGGACGGCTTTCACTCACCATGCCCTCCTGCCGGCTCATCTCCAGCGGGACGGGCTGCCACTGCCAGGCCGTATCCCGGATATACAGTGTGCCGCTGAGTTCAGTCACGCCCACGGCCATGCCTTCCTGCCAGTGGGCCTGTGCGACTGTCAGCGGCTGGCTGCTCACGGATGCGGATGCCAGCATCAGCAACAGATAATAGTTTTTCATTACACATCTCCCCCGGTTACCTTTCCTGCGGAACTATCAAAAAAAGAGCGACCACCGGCCTCATATAAGGCAGCAGAAAACTCAGACAGCGACATTCTGGTCATGAATGTCGTGCCTTCCCCGAATACCAGCCTGACCCGGCCGTTATGTTCCTGCACCTGCCGGATATCCCGGACACTCACAAAGAAAAACACGCCGTCAGCCCGCTCCAGCCCCACAAAAACGGCGGGGCCCGGAACGGGTGACCGGGAGCCTGCAGCCTTACCGGTATTCAATACTCACCGCCAGGGAGGTGTGCCAGCGGGACGGTACCGCCCCCTTAAAACGCAGCTCACCGCTGTCCGCCACCGTCTGTGCGCCGTATACCCCGTCAACCTGGCGCAGGGCGGCGTCACTGAACCGGCTCAGTCCGGACACGCTGCTGACCGTCATCTCCCGGAGCCAGACCGGGCCTTCACTGTCAAACAGGGTCTGCAGCACACCCGGCGTCTGCCCTGCCGGCATCACCTGCGTCTGTGGCGGCAAGCCGTTGCCCTGCAGGTCGCCATACAGCCCGGCATACTCCGCCCGGTCCCCCAGGACATGGCGCAGCACACCCGCCGCCTGCATCCGGAAGGTGAATGTCCCGGTACGGACATTTCCCTCCCCCGTCACCGGCAGTGTCACCGATGCCATACCCGGTGCCGTCCACGTCAGTGCAAAACCCTCGGTTTCCTTACCGTACGTCACCTGCGGCGCAAGCCCCTCCCGGCCGGCCGGGGTGGTCAGGATAGTTTTTCCCAGCAGGACCGTCATGGCCGGCAGGGGAACCGGTATTACCTGCTCCCCACTGCGCAGGACAGAGACAGCTTTCGTGTTTATCTGTGTGTTCCCTTCCCCGACCTTCCAGACCCAGGGATTACGGGTGCTGGTCACCGGCCCGCCCAGCTTCAGCTCTCCGCTGAAGTCTTCCCCCGGCGTGTTCCACGCCAGCACACAGGATGGCAGCAGGCTGGCAGCCAGCAGTAAAAGCGTCATTCGTTTCATTGTGTTCTTCCTCTCCCTGCCCGTTCTTTACTGGACCATCACCGTCACACTCAGCCCGGCCTGCCACTGCGCCGGCGTGTTTTCTGCCGGCAGGCGCAGCTCAAAATCCGAGACGGCGGACGCATAGGCCGCCGCCAGCCGGGTCACCCGGCCGTCAGCCAGCACGCCCTGACTGATAACCTGACCGTTATCTGCCGTGCTCATTCCGTTACCGAAGCCCCGGTTCAGCATCAGCAGGGAAGGCAGACGGCTTTTGAGCCACTGCGGCAGGGTGCCGGCCTGCACACCGCTCACGCTCTGACCGTTTACGAGCGACATGCCTGCCGGCAGAACCGCCCCGTCTTCCTGGTGTCCGGCGCTGACGGCCATTCCCTGGTCAAGGGTGAAAGAAAGCTGCCCCGCCACGTGACCGTTCTCCGGGTTACGTACCGGGACAGAGGCGCGGAAGTGCTGCGCCGTCGTGCTACCGCCAGCCGTCACGGAAAACGGCTGACCGTTACTGCTGAACGTGATGAAAGGCGTGAAGCCGGGACCACCGCGCTCTGCCACCTCATACAGATGGCCTTCCAGAAACGGCAGGGAACCCTTGCCGCGTAAATCAAAAACCAGTTGTCCGCTCTCTGTTCGGGCATCAGCGGTATCCACCGCCCATGTCTGGTCAGGGGAGCCCACCTGCCAGGTCCATTTCGGGGCCTCGTCAGTGACCAGACCGTGAAACTGTATTTCCCCGCCGTCAAGAATTCCGGCCCGGGGTGCTGCGGAATAAAACAGGGCCAGCGCGGCCAGGGCGGAAATAATAGATTTATAATGATGCGTTATTTTCATCGTTATTCACTCTGTTTTATCCGTTGGTCATAATTAATAAAAAACGAGCATTCAGATAAGCTGAAAAGAATAAACCCGGCACCGGCGTTCGCGGACATTTCCTGACTGACAGAGAAGCAGGAAATAAATATACCGGAATACCGGGTTTATTACCGGTGAGCGGCCGTAAAGCAGAACACCGGGTTAATGGTCAGACAACAGCTATATTCTGTTTATGCCTGATAACTGCCGGGTTAGTTATAAGAAACCGTAATCGGCAAGGAAACGTGCCATTTAATAGCGTCGCTGGCAGCTGGTTGATCCAGGGTAATAGACAAGTTAGCATCCTGCGGGATGCCTGAAGCATAATAAGCATGGTAGGTGTTCGCTGTGGAACTAAAATCAAACTGACCAACATTACCGGGAGCGTACGCTGTTCCGTTATCACTCCAGGTTTCAGCAATGCCCGGGAACAGAGTGCGTGCAAACGAATAAGCGTCACCTGAGTCAAACACCCCTTCAGCTGATTGTGGTAAGCCCCCGAAGAAGCCGCTATCTGCTGAAGAAGCATACAACATAACGTTACTATCAACACCATTGTTTGCCTGAGCTGCGACACGAAGAACGGTTTTCAGTGTACCGATTTTGTTCCCTTTATCATCATTCACTGTTGCGTTCAGATATACCTGTCCCTTTCCATCAGTCATGAACTGGGATGCATCAACAGCTCCCTTATAATCAATCTGTGGGTCAATCAACGGCAGACCTGTAAAACCATTAGCTACGTTACGAATACCCAGTACTGGAATTGCACTCGTATGTGAAATAGAAACGGCTTTCTCACCTTTTATAATCTGTGCATTCAAATCGCTCACAGCGGCACCAACACTCGTCTCCCATGGAATATATTTGTCCTGCGGTGCCAGGGTACCACCTAATTCCAAACTTCCGCCATTACCGCCGCCGGTCCACGCCATAGCCGAGCCGGATACCACTGCAGATGCAGCCACTGCCAGTGCAATCAGTGTTTTTTTCATGAATTTATTCCTTTCAGTTTTATAAAACAATTAAAGAACTATTTTGTTATTAAATAGTAATTCCGTCTGTTACCCGGTCTTACCGCAAAGCCATCCCCTGCCACCTTATTTATGTGGCATCACTGAGATATTTATCCCTGTAATACAGAATGGCTTTACGTTATTGCCGTAAATAACTGTGCGTCATTCACTCAGGTAATTCGTGGTGCCCTGCCGTTCTTTTTAACCGGCGCTGATACCTTCCACTTCCACCGGCACCTGCACATTCCCCCGGTAGTTCGCCGGTACCTCCAGCTCCGCCGGCGCGTCACTTCTCAGCTCCACCTGCCGGATTGCCGCCGGCACCGTGATAACCACATCCTCTCCCCGCTGGCTGGCCGAGAGGGCCGCCCGCTGCCCGTCCACCATCAGGGTGGTCTTCAGCGTGAGCCGTGCGTCCCGGCCGTCTCCCAGTGTCCGTTTCACCGTGATATACGCCATGTTTCCGGATGCCGGGCGACTTTCGGCATTGCGGATGACCAGCGTCTCCGGCAGCGGACCGTTGCTCTCCGTCCGGTACAGCACCGGGTCCGCCGGGGTGCGCGTCACCTTCACCACGCTGTTGCCCACCACCTGACCGTTCACCACGCCCAGGTACTGCGTCTTCTCGCTGTAATCCGCCGCCAGGACCGGCAGGGCGCTGAAGAGGGCCACCGCCATCAGTGCTTTTTTCATCATGGTTTCTCTTTATTCCGCAGGACCGGAAAGGGTTATTTTTTACCTGCCCCGGCCGCTGTTTTCGTCTCCGGGACCGTCTTTGCCTCCGGTGCCGCCGCTTTTTTCTGGTTGATGGTCCAGGTCTGCAGCTCGCCGTAATCGTTCAGGGAATCCACCTTCACCACATTCCCCTTCACCTGCACCTCATCCCCCGGCATAAACATCAGCAGTTTCTGAGCCGTGTCGTTGTCTACCGCAACCTTTTTACCGTTCGCATCCAGCAGGCTGCCGATGGCGTAGATATACGGCGTGGTGTTGACCAGCATCGTCCGCCCGTCCGGACGGACCTGCAGGCTGATGCCTTCCTCGGCGCCTTTACGGTCCTTCAGCAGCGCCTCCGGGCGGTAGAACAGCTTCAGCTTCGTGCGCAGGGCAATGGCAATCCCGCTTCCCTTCAGCGCCGGCGGAATATCCTGCAGGTTCAGCCAGTACACTGACTCTTTATCCTTCGGCAGGTGGTCAGAGGCCATGATGATACGCAGCGTCTGCTGCCCCTGCGGTTTCACCTTAAAAAAGGACGGTGTCACCACAAACGTCGGGCGGGTGTCTTTCTCCACAATATTGTCCACCCACGCCTGGCCGCCGAAAGTACGCTCCTTGTCATTGTTGGTCACCGTGATGGTCAGCGCGTCCTTGTCGCCGCGAAAAATATAGCGGGTCTGGTCCGCCGCCAGGGAAGCCAGCGCACTCTGGCTCGCCATCATCAGGGCCAGGGTCATTCCCAGCGCCTTCGTCACTCTGTTACGGAAAAAAGAACGCATTTTCTGGGTCTGTTTCATCGTCATCATTGTCCGGTTATGCTTATTCGCACGTAATTTCCTGTAGTTTCGCCGCAGGTATCCGGCACTGTCCCAGCGTGATATCGCCGGGGCGGTCCACCGCGTTAATCATCAGCACGCCGTTGTTCGCCACAAAGCCCAGCGGCGTGTTATTGCTGTCCCGTGCCCATGTGCCGCCCGGCACAAAGGCCCCGTCCGGCATCCTCACCTGCAGCAGGTAACGGTGCACCTTCAGAGCATCAAACGGCATCCACACCACCGCTCTGTCCGTCGGCACCACCTTCCGGCTGGTCGTGGACAGCTCCGTGTCCAGCGGCAGCGTGCCCGCATCTATGGTCACCGTATTCCAGTCATAGCTGTTCAGCGGTACTACCAGGTTTCCGTCACTGTCCGACGTTTCATTGCCGGACATCACCTTCACCCCCGGCGTGTCCTTCACGCTCACCACCGCCACCGTGTCCCCGGTGGTCCGGCTGAACATGATGTCCCGCGCCGCCGGCACCGCCAGTACCGAACCGCTGGCTGACACCGAACCACTGGTGCCCGAACCGGACGAGTGGTTCACCGTGCCGTTCAGGTTCGCCCGGTCGCCGCTGTAGGCGGCGTTCAGGTAACTGCTGACACCGCCGTCACTGTCACGGCCGCCGCCCAGACCGTAGCTGAACCGGTCGTTCAGAGCCCCGGAGAGACCGGTACTGACGCCGGTGCCGCCATCTTTACCGGTGCTCACCGTGGTGCTGCTGCTGTACTTCCGCTCAAACAGGGTGAATGGTACGGACACCGACGCGGAGGCCGACCAGGTGTTCTCCCCGTTCATGTTCCGGGACCCGGACCAGCCCAGACTCAGGCTGACGCTTTTTATCTGTGTGCTCAGGGTACCGGTAACTCCTGTCTCCTTACCGTTATCATCCCGGTACCGGTAACTGCCGGTCGTGGAGGCCGGGTAATAGCTCCGCTGCCATCCCGACGCCGACAGGCTGAACAGCCCTCCCACCGGCTGACTGATGCCCGCATTCCACTCATCCCGGGTCCGGCGCCCCTGGTTCTGCTGCAGCCATGTTTCAGCCGGGTTAAAGGAGGACATGTCCTCATATTCCTCACTCTGATGTGACCAGCTCACCCGCAGTCCGGTGTTCGTCAGCGCCAGCTGTTTGCTCCAGGCCAGTTTCACCTTATTCCCGCTGCGGCTGCCGTCCCGGTACTTCGCCGTGGCATAAGCGCCGTCAGCAGACACCGCCCCCAGATAACCGAGTCCCAGTACCGCACCGGCACTGGCGCCCTGCCAGTCCTGGTTGAACACGCCTCCCGTGCGCAGAGTCAGCCCGTCCAGACCATACCCGTATGACGCGGCAAACACCCCGCCCTCCAGGTCGCTGTCGTCGTCCGGTATCCCGGCCGCCACGCTGAACTCGTGCTGTCCCGGACTCAGCTGCCCGGCCATTACCGACAGCGGGAAGACCTGCGTCTGCACCCGCCCGTCATCCCCGGTGACGGTCATCGTCACGTCCCCGCTGCTGTACAGCGGCACATCCGTGACGGAGAACGGCCCGGACGGCATCATCCCCGAGTACAGCATCCTGCCGTTCTGGGTCAGGGTCACCCTTGAGGGACCGTTCGCAATGCCGCTGAACACCGGGGTATACCCCAGGTTGCCCGGCTTCATGCTGTTGTTCCGCGACAGGGACACCCCGTACGTGCCGGTACTGCCCAGCAGGCTGTCACCGGTTGAGGTCTTCCCGACCGCCAGGTCCGCACTCAAGGAGCGGATGGCCCGGGTGGCCGTGAACATGTTTATCGTGGCCTCGTTACTCCCGCCATCCCCGGTGCTGGCCGTGGCTGACGAGCTCACCACCCAGCGACCGATGTTGGCCTTCAGGTCTGCTGAGCCGAACGCCGACGTGTTGTACCGCCCGCTGTTGGCGTTCGCGTTGTAGTTCATCCGGAACGCCTCCGTGCCGTAGTCCCACTCCACGTTCTCCGGCATTTTCACCAGTCCTTTCTGCGGAATAGCCAGCGACAGGCTCTGGGTGGCGACATCGAAGTCCACCTTCACCGCCGGCGCTTTCGCCAGCACCCAGCACTGCCGCGTGGCGTCATACCCCTTACGGAAGTACTCCGCGCTGACATAAATCCCGGCCTTTGCCAGCCACGCTTCTGACAGACACAGCGCTTCGCTGTCCTGCGGCGTCACGTCCAGAATGTGTTTCCCGATATCCTTCCCGTTCAGGGATAGGTCCACCAGGTAGCGCCCCGGCGCATAATCTCCGTTCAGCGCCGCCCAGACCTCAGGGTTAATCCCCGCCCCGCCCTGAATAAAGGACATGTCCAGTTTTTCTCCGGCACTTGCGGTACCGCTGCCCAGGGCAACCGCTATCGCAAATGCCAGCACGGCATGGCGAAAAGACATCTGGCAGGCTGGCTGTCTTACGTTATTCCCGTTCATCAGCATTCCTTACTGGTAGGTGACCACAAAGGTCAGGGCGCCGTTGTACTCACCCGCCTTCACGTCCGCCGGAAACACCGGCTGCGCACGAAACCGGAACTGCCCCTTCGCGGCAAAATCCACCGGGTACTTCACCTCATGATTTGCCTGCGTGATGCGCCCCCGGAAGTCCGCCTGCGTATCCGCGGCCCGCACATCGATACGGATACCGTCGCCGGCGCCACGGGTGACCACACCCTGTCCGTCCAGCTGGCCCGGGTTGCCGAAATTCAGGGTGGCGATCTGCCCGGCCAGAAAGGCCGAACAGCCCTGAACGGTGGCGCCGGTCTCATACAGACGCACGGTGAAATCACGCGGCGGCACGGGTGCAGCGGACGACTTACGGTATGTCCCGAACGTCAGACGGCTGCTGCCGGTACCGTCAGCATCCACCACCACATGACAGGCAGAGGCCACCACATCAGCACTGAACAGGGTTTTCTGAACGGAAGCGTGAGAAAGCCCGCCCCCTGCCAGCAGCAGAAGGAAAAGTATCTTTATTTTTTTCATCGCAAATCCGGAGCAGACGGTTCAGTCTGCTTTATCATTCATGATGGCTGTAATAACCCGCCAGTTTATGCACATTCCTGCTGATAAAATTCAGCCGGTTAACACTGGTGCTGAGATACCCGCCACTCATACCGTGGCGTTCGCACACAACCTTTCTGGAATACCCGGAAACGAAATAATCTTTCAGGGCCAGAATAATCTTTTCACTGTGTATCGGGGATATATCAACAAGTAGCCAGAACTGCTCTTCGGACACTGCCCCCGGTTCGAGTTCCCCGGCCCTCACTATCCTGACGCCGGAAAATGATTTTTTATTCAGTTTCAACGGAACTTCCTTCCTTAACTTTTCCTTAACCTTCCCGGCAAGGAAAACATGTAAAGGGAAGATAACTAATCTTTTCGCTTATTATATTTAAGAGATTAATGCTGAAAAGGCCATTTTTAACGATCTTTTAATCCATAGTAAAGCCAATATGTAACACTAAAAACCAAAAAACAAACAAATAATAGATTAATACACCATAAAATAGCATTAAGCCAATACAAAAGATCGCCAAATAACCAGTCCACCATGCATTCCACTCCATTAAAAAATAAAGAATTAATTAACCAGAATCAAAAACAGAAAATAATAACGAAAAAGACAGAACTTCATGTAATAAAACTGAATATCACGATATAAAATACATTTAAATCAAATGGATACACAGCAACCTCGCAGCACTTAAAAAAGACGTTGATTTATAGTTAAGCCGGAATCGACCGCAAACAAAGAGGTTTCCCAGCCCCGAACAAGTACCGCAGGATATTATTCACTACGCAAGTATCTTCCTGTTTTTCAACAAAACGTAAAACAGTAACCGGGAATTAAAGGGGCCGGTGAACAGGGTATATAAAATACAGAATCATTAATGCCGGATAAAAACAACGTTCAGAAAACAGGCTGGGAGAGCATTAAATTATGTTCAGATATTAAAAAAAGGGAAATAAATAAAAAAAACGGACATGGTTGCCGTAATAAAATAACCTCCGTTCCATTCTTAAACATGGAACAGGTGGAAGAAGGGAAGGTGTTTACACACAGAGAAAACGTTCAGTCAGCAGATAAACAACCCGCAATGCCTGACTGCTGGAACTAAAAGAGTCTCTCCGGGTTAATACATAATTAAACAACAGACAGTGTAATTTTCGACAGGAAAGGAATGATCAGGGGAGATATAACACGGCTCCGATAACGGTCAGGTGCAGGACACAAAGTTGCGCAAACCAGCGGCCACCGGGCAGCAGACCTGACAGCATCATCACGCCCCCGGACGGGATATTGAGCAGCAGGACAGACATCGTCAGTCTGGCGGCAGCCATCATCTTCTGACATCCGATCGTCAAAAAGAACAGAACACACAGTCTGGCCGAGAATGTCTGCTGGTAAATACGCCCAACGCCTTTCAGGTTGCCAACATAGAATATGTCCTGTGACCCCAGATAACCGGGATGCGCCGTTTCGATTTCTCCACACGCCTCGTCGTCACTGGCTCTACGCTCCAGCGCTTTCAGGCGCTTTTTGAAGTTCTCAAGGTTATGGCGAAACCAAACAGAACGGACACCGCTTCCGGAGATAAAGACTCTCTGTTTACGTAACTCATTACTGGTTCTGTGCTGACCTCGCTGCTGCATAATAACAAGCGATAACTCTTATAAGTAACGTAGGACCAGGGTGTGTTTCGTAACTATTTTTTGTACAACTTGACGCTGCATATCGACGAAAACCCACTTAATTTGATGGAAAATGTTCAAAACTGAATTCATTTTTTATTTCAGGGGCAATGTTCATCCGTAACTTGAAGTGTCTGTGAGGTTAATGGATACGTTCTGGAGTTTAAACACTCTCCACCAAATCCCCCAACGTCACCATCAACATCATCGGATCCATCGGCGACGGTACAAACCCCACCCGCTGGTAAAATTCCCGCGCTTCATCCGACAGGGCGTGAACCAGCATCCCGCGAATGCCGATAGTCTCCGCCACTTGAATAACCCGCAGCCCTGCGTCGCGTACCAGCGCCCGACCAACGCCCTGCCCATGAAGCGATTTATCCACCGCCAGACGCCCCAATACCACAATCGGAATCGGGTCAGGCATATTGCGACGAAAGCGACCGGGGTCGGTATTCGTCGTGACCGCGCTGGACGCCAGCGAGTAATAGGCCAGTACGCTCGAATCGCTGCCACAACACACAAAGGTACGGGACGCACCAGTGGTCTGATTTTTCATCGCCCGCTGTTTCAGCCAGTTATCCATAGAATCCACACCGCAGCAAAACGGAGTAAGAATATGTCCGGCATGAAGCGGCTCAGGGGAGGAGATCATTTTTCCTGCTCCCACGGCGCAGGGGTCTGCATGGTTTTACGCAGTGCGGCATTAGGTGAAGGTGTTTGATCCAAACGAGCCAGAAATTCCTGATAAGCCTCTGGATCGGCCATAATGATGCGTTGTTCGATCAGCGCTTCCTCGGCGGCAGCACGGGCAGCTTCCAGCACAAAGTCAGTGCGGTTTTTCCCTCTGGCTTTCGCCGCTCGATCAATAAGATCGCGCTCGGCGGGTTTGATACGCAGGTTCAGGGTTTCGCGTTTCATCGCCATACTGTTTGCGGCTGGCATAGTGTTGTCCTCTTGTACTTCTGTGGATATTAAGTATACAACACGCGTAACGCAGATGTCATTACGATAAATTTAGAAGGAATAGAACCGGAGTATCGAACCGAAAGGTTTTCTACTCATTTAGAGATTCAGTACCAGGCTGTGCGCTGGCATTCGCTGTGAGTGATTCCTCCTCGGGGCCGACGCAGCAAAAGATTCACTACTGCCGCGCCAAAACACGCAACATTATATAATCAGAAAGCATAAACCTAACGGATACGCACAGTAAGAACCCCAATAACGTGTTACACCGTTTTTCATAAAGCCAACCATACGATTGAATGCGTCCCCTCCCCCTCAAACTTCCGGATATCGCTACGCCATCTATCCGCCGCAGTATATATTTACCGCGTTGTATGCCTTTCCTAACCGAGAACGTTAATATTTACCTCCAGGATAAACCTTATCACAAATTAAAATCAGATCTTATACCTCATGCTAACTACCTCCATGAAATTAAAGAGCTATTCTCTAAAAGATTAAAGGAAATTATTACTTAATTCAAATTTTAAAGAGATAATTTGATAATAACATGAGCCAATTCTTGTAAATTTCCATCTTTTTTTTTATACGCGACATAGTTTTTTAACGATACTATAATATGTAGAAATGCAATATAAAATAGCATTTTCCATAGAAAATGAAAAGATCGCCACCTGATACCTTAAGTTCGCAAATAATTATATAGCTATATATTAGTTTTCTTTTGAAATATTTTTCAGAATAATTTTTGATTTACACGCACATTTAATAAAAGGAAATTATCATGCTAAAAGTATTTAATCCCTCACCTGTCCAGGTGGGGAGCATTGAATGTTTACAATCAGCGCAAAACTGGCAGAGGAAATCCTTATCACTTCAGGGATTAAATTTACTGCAGTCCGTGCTCATCAAGCTCACCACGGGTAAAATTTCAATTACGACATCGTCCGGGGAGTATATTACGACATCAGGGCCAATGTTAATATTTTTAGCTAAAGATCAAACCATTCATATCACAATGGAAGAGACTCATGAACAGTTAAATTATAATTTAATTGAATTAGATTCAGCGTCAATAAAAAATGCTTATAATTTTTTTCTGTATGAACATGCAGACTTTTCGGCCCCATTAACAAAACCGACGACAAAACATCTGTTAGCGCCAATAGAAACAGGCGTAGCAAGAGTATTCAACCTCTTACACTCTTCAAATAAAAGCCAAAAACTATCCCAAGATAAAAAGGAATATTTAATAAGATTTCTACTTTCAGAGTTCATCTATGAACCCGAAGCATTTGCTCTCTTCAGAGAACTATCGCAAAATACATTAGCCGAAAACATTTATAATATTATTATAAGCGACATAAGTCGAAAATGGGCGCTCAAGGATATTTCTGACTCACTCTATATGAGTTGTTCCACATTAAAGAGGAAATTGAAACAAGAGAACACCTCATTCAGCGAAGTTTACCTTAATGCGCGAATGAATAAAGCGACAAAACTTCTACGCAATAGTGAATATAATATTACCCGAGTGGCTTATATGTGTGGTTATGATAGTGCTTCTTATTTTACATGCGTTTTTAAAAAACACTTCAAAACTACACCATCGGAATTTTTAGCGTTTTTATCTTCCTCTCGTCATCAATATGTTAATTGAGATATCTGACAATGCAGTATAAGAACAAAGCAAAACATATTAATATAAGAGATGGGATTCTGTTGCTCGCTAAAAAATTCGACCTAACATTGAGCGAGAAAAAAGTCATTTATTACGTGGCAGCAGGATTATCTGTTAAAAGTTGCTCAAATTTATTAGATCGAAATATAAAAACGATTTCAACACAAAAGAGATCAGCCTATAAAAAAATGGATATTACTACTGATGTTGAATTAATCCATTTGATGCTGAATGAGTTTTACATATCAGTCGATATTACGTAATTTTTTCTAAAATGTTGCCAAAGTGGTAGGCAAGGCAATTCTGGATATCATCTTCAGAGATCGGTGTGATATCTACGTTGTTTAATTTAACTGTTCCCGTATAGCAATGACTGGAATTTGATAGTGCTTTGATTAAAGAAGATTTACCTGAACCTGATGTACCAATAATACCCATAAAATCTCCGGGAACAGCAGTGAATGAAAGCTGTTCAATCAGTGTTCGTTCCGCAAACGCTATGGGGTAATTCTTCGCTGTCTATCGGCTGGCTGACGATCGACTCTACTCCGCCAGTGTTGATAACGATACCGGTAACTGGCATGTTTCTGTTCCGCAATCCGCTATTCTGTCGGGGGGGGGGGGAATCAGTACATCATTACGGCCACCGATCCCGCCGGGAATAGCGCCACCGCCAATGGAACATTTACAGGCACATCGCCGACGTAAAACCCGGTTAACAAGAGTTCCGGCGTAGATGAAATGATTTCGCTTAGCGAGGCGACATGGCATTCGGTAAGTGTTGATGAAGAATATTATGCCTGATAACTAAACATCACCATGCGAGGTCTCTTCGGAGGCCTTCTGAAAAAAACAGCATAATATTTATTGTCTGTTAATTATTACAGAGAGAGTTAATTTATAAAAAAAAGCGGCAGACTACGCTGCCGCAAATATGAGGAGGACAATTACCGTTACGCTACACCACAAAGTAATCCGTTACTGAGGTAAGTAAAACATAAATATCCCCAACAATGAATCAACGAATCAAGCAATCGTCAAATCATGGTATTAATAACCTTGTTCTGTTTTAGCATACTGTGACAGTAAAAATACATTTTAGTCATTCTGTATATCACACGAAAATTTATAAAACAGATTTGGTTCACTCACAATATACAAATTATTTTCATTATCCATGGCAATCCCTTCTGGTTGGGGGATATCATCTCTGAGCCCTGACCACTCCGCCGTCAGGAACAATCGATCGCGCACCCGCCACTCGGAACTGACCTCCAGAATCATTTTTGACTCGTCCGACAACACCAGCAGCGAATTCGTTGGGGCATGGTATTCAAGTCCGGAGACATCGCTCACACTTGCAGTGATGGCAGAAGGCAACGCTCTGGTGATACCATTTTTGCTCATCTCTACTTCTTTGATCATAATGGGTTTTCTTTCTTTTGCGGCATATAATCTCTCATTTTTCGCATCCCATGCCGTACCTTCCAGCCCTTTATTTTTTGCTTTGTCATAACCCTCAAGCTTCACCATGGAGATTATCTGCATGGTGCCGCGCTGAATATCCACCTGTGTTTTATAAACCGCGCCATCTTTCTCACTGCCTATCTGGAACTGGTTGCCCCCACTCCATGCAATAGACTCCGGGTCGTGGATGCCCTGGAGCGGCATCCGCCCTACCAGCTGCCCTTCTGTCGTTAACCAGACCAGTTCAGGGGGATTATTAATAACGGCGAAAAGCATCCTGTCTTCGGCGGAGTAGGTCAAACCTGAAAGGTTACTCTCAACTCCTGCGACTGGTTTTTGCTGAATAACCGCTTTATAGCTACTCAGTGCTAGCGCCGAGGGTTTATCACCATATTTGAGGATCAGTTGATAAACATAGCGTATATCGTCCCTGACCATAAATAAAATCACGCCCAAGAGTACAACCACAATAACGCGTTTTAGTAATCTCATAAAAAATCCATAACAGATCGCGCCACGACTGATGTCGTAACGAATTTCTTAAAAATAAAGCCGATGTCCGATAGAATCGTTATTCGGTTATGGCGAGCGCCATTAGCATAGGCAAAATGAAATAGTGAGGGTTATCACAAAAAGCCCGATTTTAATCACTAACGTACCCTTTTTGTAAATTGACATAATCAAGAGGAGGGTAGTTTCGGCTAATTATTTAAATAGTACGTCTGCAAATTCGCCCCTGTATGCAGGGCGAATGACAAAAAGTGATAATTAATGAGATGTAACACCGCAATCTGATCTGCTATTGCTGCTCCCACTTCTATTCAACCGGGCAGCAAAAAAATGAAACTCAACCTTATTACCGTCAGCCTGGCTACGCTCGTTGCCGCTGGCGCATTCCCGGCCCATGCCGGTCCTCAGGCGCATGTCGTGTGCGGCTATCACCACACGCTGGGCGATGACGCGATTATGATGTTTGGTAAAGCGAATCAGGCGATGTGGCATGACTTTTTTGGCAACACCCACACCGACGCGGTCTCAACCTACCAGACGTTGCGCGCGCAACCAGATACCACCTGTGATAATAAAGCCGACAGCTCCGCTTACTGGGCGCCGTCCATGAAATTACCCGATGGTGAAATCGTAAATCCGGCCTACCAAAAGACCTATTATCAATCTACAAATGTTGCGCAATATCCGCTCCATCCATTCCCGGCCGGGCTGGAGTTACTGGCAGGCGATCATCACGGTACTGGCCCCAGTTCCGCAATCACCTTTTTATGTGCCAACGGCAAAGGTTACACCAACAAGGTAGGCGAAATATGCGGCCTGCGTAAAGCGGGCGATGCCGTCCAGTTTAATATCGGGATCGCTTTCCCCAACTGTTGGGATGGCGTCAACCTGAAACCGACCCATAGTCACAATAACGCTATCTATGCCGACCACGGGAAATGTTCCGCAGACTATCCGGTCAAAATCCCGACGGTGAATATGAACATCGCCTGGGTACTCCCGCAGATCTCCTCGCTGGATACGTCTAAAGTGGAATTGTCGATGGACCCGGTAATGCATGGCGAAACCCGGGCAGAGCGCTGGGGAAGTCTTTATACCGCCCATGCCGATTTTATGAATGGCTGGACGGAAGATGGCGCGCAGTTTATGACGGATCTGTGTATGAATCAGGGACTGGATTGCGGCACTACGGTTCCTTACGCCTACAGTAAAGCGGAAGAAAATACCTGGGTAAGCAGCGAAGACGACAAGCCTCATGCCAGCGTCGATACCTTGTACGTACAGGATGACTGGACAAATGGCGGACGCACGCAGCACCCGGAAACGCTCACGCTGGTGAAATTTAAGATCCCGCCCCTGCCTGCCAATATGGACGCTTCGCTATTCAAATACCGTATTCGCCTTTTTGGCGGCAAAACGGAAACGAACGGCGCCGATCAAATTTTCTTTTACCCGACCAGCAATGACTGGCACGTCAGTACCGTGTCCTGGAACAATAAACCGCCGATCAACTACCGTTCCGATGCCGTGTTATATCTAAACCATTCACATGAGTATCGCATGGTTGATGTCGATAAAGCGGTGCGCAAAGCGCTGGCGGAAGGGAAAACGGAAATATCCTGGTATATCGGCGGCGACCGTCAGGGAAATCACTACGATTTCACGCCAGCGGACTCAAAACAGAGCCTGGTGCTGATGCTGACCGGTTTCAAAAAGACGCCGGAGCTGTAATAGTAAACTATGCCCGCTGACGCAACAGCGGGCACGATGGCGGCACAAGCATTATGGCACGCCATCAAAACCTGACCAATACCTCAGAAAAACAACCGTTTATTCTCAGGCTGTAGTCCCTGTTGCTGCTGAACATCCTGCAAATAACAGGTCGCTACGATGGCAAGCCGGGCATAGAAGGCGCTAACGGTATTGCGTTGCAGCAATTCCAGATAGCGGAATCCCCAGGGCAGCAGATGCGCCTCCAGTAACCGGTTGGCCGCCACGTTGTCGCCTCGTGCCAGCAGATCGCTACAGGCTAATAGCATCAGGCCAAACTGATCTTCCGGCTCGCGTTCACGGTCAGTGAATACCATGCCCTGCGCCTGTAAAAAAGCTCGATAATCGGCGGTGGTTTCCCCCATCAGCAAATTATCTTTTTCCAGATAGACCGATCCCCAGGGCGGGACGGGCATCTTTCCCTGGCCTTCAAACAACACGGAAAATTGCCATGTAAGCGCATCATCATCCGGTAGCGACCATGACGCACATAGTGATTCAATATGTCCGCGATCGCGCCAGGGGTAAAGCTCAGGCAACGTTGGCAAACAGTCGAACAACGCTTTCACCTCCGGCCTCTCAGGGGAGAAGTAAAACAGTGCGCCGAGGATACGCGGCAAAACAGCACGGGAAGGCATAGCAATAGCTCCTGAAATATTTCGCCTGATAACGCTACGCTTATCAGGCTTACATGGCATAAACCGGGCAAAAAACTACATTGGCAGCGTCCACAGATTGTAAAACGCAATCCTACCCGCCAACTCCGCCGCGATAACCACCACTGCCGTCATGGCCAGCACCGCAGCGCTCGATTTCAAGCGCGCGCAGACCACCACCCCGACCACACCCGCCGCCAGCAATATCGCCTGGGCGGTAAACCAGCTATGCTGCGCGGCGGTCAGAGCGCTATCGGCGCTCATCAGCGTCGCCATATAGCCCGGGCGCAGACAAAAGCTCACCAAAATCGCCAACACGCTGACCAGTAGCCCCAGACGGCGCACGCCAAACAATGCCGCCAACGCGCCGCCGCCAATCAACGGCGTCAATATCATCATTGCCGTGGTGTAAGATGAACGCCAGGTCGCCACCGTCGGCAGTTGGTAAATCTGCGGAACGGCGTATAAGAAGACCACCCCGACTATCGCCGCCAACCATACCAACGCGTTACACAGCGGCGTCGCCCGGTTCAGCAACAAACCGAGCGCCCCCAGACCGCCGAGCGCCGCAAAAGCCGCCGACAAGACAATCTCGTTACTCATCGGCGAATGTCCGACGCGCAGCAGCATATTCAACGCGCGCAGCGGTTGCCCGACGTGGAAGGTGCCGACAATGACGCCCAGCCCAAACAGGCACATCACCGAGAACAGACCAATAGCCTTGCGCCGCGGCGCGACCAGCCCCATTGCGCCGCCAATCAGCAGCAGAATAAACGCGCCGACCGCGCTCTGGGTAAAGACCGTAAAAAAGACCAGCGGTAACTCATGCATGGCGCACCTCCCGAATGTTCATGATTGCGCCTTCCGTATCGCCCGTGGGTCTCGCTTTCGGATGCGGTTTAATAATGAGGTTAGGATGGGTGAACGACGCTGAAGGCAGCGGCGCGATTTGATTCTCCGTGCCATATTTTGCCCGTAATTCATCGACAGGGCCGAAATCCAGCGCTCGCTGCGGGCAAGAATCCACACAAATAGGGCGCAGATTGTTCTCCAGTCGGTCAAGACAACCGTCGCATTTACGCATCACGTTCGCCTGCGTATCAAACTGCGGCGCGCCGTAGGGGCAGCGCATTTCACAATAGCGACAGCCGACGCATACGCTGTCATCCACCACGACCAGACCATCTTCTTTGCGTTTATGCATCGCCCCGGTCGGACAGCCAGAGACACATACCGGCTCATCGCAATGGTTACAAGCAATAGAGAGGTAGTAGGTAAAGGTGTCGTGATGCCAGCTTTCCCCCTCTTTCACCCAGCTTCCGCCGCCATATTCATAGACGCGGCGCAGTTTCGGACCGACATCCAGATCTTTATTATCCTTGCAGCTTACCTGGCAGGTTTTACAGCCTGAACAGCGCGAGGAGTCAACATAAAAGCCATACTGTTTCATCGTACATCACTCCTTAAGCGCGTTTAATTTCAACCAGATTGGTATGCTGCGGATTGCCTTTCGCCAGCGGCGAAGGATGGTGGCTGGTCAGCGTATTGATACAGCCGCCGACATCAACGCCGTTGCCGTCAAGCCGCGTCCACGCGCCCTGCGGCATCGCCGCCACGCCGGGTAAAATGCGCTGGGTCACTTTACAGGGAAGCTCCACCACGCCGCGGTCATTGAATACATGCACCCGATCGCCGGACTTCAATTGGCGGGCGCTGGCGTCAATCGGGTTAATCCAGACTTCATCCGGCACCGCCTCATGTAGCATCAGCACATTGCTGTAGGTCGAGTGGGTATGCCCTTTGGTATGGAAGCCGCTTAACTGCAACGGATACTTCGCCGTCAGCGCTTTGTTAAGATGCGACTCTTTCGCCGGACAAAATTCCGGCAATGCGGGAATTCGCTCGCCTTCTGGCAAAGTCCACGTTTGCGCCAGATCCGCCAGCGCCTGGGAGTAAATTTCAATTTTGCCCGACGGCGTGGAGAGTGGATTAGCCTCGGCGTCGGCGCGGAAATCGGCAAACGCAAGGCTCTGCTGCTCGGTCGCGATACGCTGGTCAATCACGCCCATCTCTTTCGCCACGCTCCACTCCGGCAGGTATGGTCGTTTTTCACGGATCTGCTGATAGTGCATCTCCGCCCACTGCGCCTGAGTTCGGCCCTCGGTATATTGCTCGCGCAGTCCAAGATGCCCGGCGATATCCGCGCAGATGTCATACGTGCTGCGCACTTCCCACATCGGTTTAACGGTTTTCTGAATCGCAATCATATAGTTATGCGATCCCGCCGCATAGGAGCTGTCCACCAGGTCTTCCGCCTCAAGATAGCTGGTCTCCGGCAACAGCAGATCCGCATACATCGCGCTGGGCGTCATATGGTTTTCAATCACGATAATGGTTTCACACAGCGATTCATCCGCGAGAATTTGACGGGTGCGGTTCGTTTCGCCGTGCTGATTCAGCAAGGTATTACCGGCCTGGTTGAAAAACAGCTTAATCCCGGTTTTTAGCCTGTCCGCGCCTTTCACGCCCATTGTCGTCGCGGTCATTTTCTCCGGATGCTGAATGGCGTCCGTCCATAGATAGCAAGGAATAGAGGTTTTGATCGGATTCTTACCGACAGGCAACAATGGCACGCCATACGGCGTACCGTAAGGCCAGTTGCCATTGTTGGTGCCGGGCCGCCCGAAGTGGCCGGTTAACGCTGGCAGCGTCTGAATAGCACGCACGGTTTGTTCGCCGTTGGCATGACGCTGCGGCCCCCAGCCCTGGCAAATATAGCAGGCGCGCGCCGAGGCGATTTCGCGCGCCAGTTGGCGAATACG
Source organism: Salmonella sp. SAL04196 (assembly GCF_046550835.1). NCBI lineage: Bacteria > Pseudomonadati > Pseudomonadota > Gammaproteobacteria > Enterobacterales > Enterobacteriaceae > Salmonella > Salmonella sp. SAL04196. The sequence continues at coordinate 138,819 of NZ_JBGDXE010000006.1, read as the reverse complement.
CGTTGCCGGAATACCGGTGATATCCGCCGCCCATTCCGGGGTTTTCGCGATACCGTCATCGCCCGTGCCAAGAACATAATCTTTATAGCTGGCGTTAGGCGCAGCCGTGTCCGGCAAAGTGCTACGGTCATAGCCGACGCAATAGCGGTTTACCAGCGCCTCGTCGAGAAGCTGTTCGGTAATCAGCGTATGCGCGATGCCGGCGACTAACGCAGCGTCCGTGGTTGGGCGAATCGGTAGCCATTCGGCGTGTTCGGTAATCACCGAATCGGTATAGCGCGGATCGATAATAATGACTCGGGCTTTCGAGGTCTCCAGCGCCCGGCGCAGCTCTTCAACCTGACCGCCGCCGGACATCCGCGTTTCTGAGAGATTCAGACCAAATAGCACCACCAGATCGGAATGCGCGATCTGCGTAAAATGGCTACCGACATAATCGCCGTGGGTATAGGGCGTGGCGGTGGCGATTTGCGCCGTGGAATAGGTGTTGTGATAATTTAAATAACCGCCGGTGAGATTTAATAATCTTATCCAGGCGGGCCTGCCCTGCGTATGATAATATGCCCCGGATTGATAATTATAATAAATAGCTTCCCGGCCATATTGTTCGCTAACGCGCGTTAATTCCGCTGCAATAAAGGCCGTGGCCTCATCCCATGAAATACGTTTAAATTTTCCTTCACCGCGTTTTCCCACTCTTTTCATCGGATACTTAATGCGATCCGGGCTATAGACGCGCCAGCGACTGGAACGCCCACGCAGGCAGGGACGAATCTGATGCTCGCCGAATACCGCGTCATCTTTCGCGTCTTCCGGCTCAATGCGCACGATGCGATCATTTTTCACGATAACCTTAAGCGGGCATCGGCTGCCACAGTTGACCAGACAGGCGCTGTGCCTGACGGTTTCGTCGTTGGCATCCTTCGGTATCGGGGTATCCTGCGCCTGGGCAGTGGTAGCAAAAGGCAGCGTAATCGCCTGACTTAGCGTCACCGCCGCCCCTACTTTTGCAGTAGCGACAATAGCATCACGTCGGGTTATGGTTGTGTTCAGCCATTTTTTTATTTCCATTTTTTATTTCTCACATTGCTTCCATAATTATTAATAATATGTAATGAAAACTAATCATAATAGATTAAACATTAGCGCTGATTGATTGTGATCAAACGCATTCTGAACGTCAGTAAAAATAAAACGTGACACCGCATACGTTATTATAAAAATTAATGAAAAATTATTTTATGCAATTCTGATGAAAATAAATTACCCATCACGGTATCCGGCGATATTAATTAACGACATGACGTTTGCCAGTCGACATGAGCAGGTAGCGCCCCCTACAAGGTAAGACGGGCTTTTCAACACTGGAGCAACATCGCCTATGCCTTTGAATTAGACGCCTCATCAGGGATAATAACCTTACGATTCGTCCGCTCAGGTCCACTATGAAACACTCCCTGCCATGCCGGGCGTTACGCAAACGCCCCATGAAACTCGGCACTACCGTCATTCTGATGGTCAGCGCCGTTTTGTTTTCGGTGCTCGTTGTGGTCCATCTGATCTATTTTTCGCAAATCAGCAGCATGACGCGCGACGCGCTGGCAGATAAAGCGCTGGCGGTGGCGCGCTCGCTGGCGGACTCTCCGGCAATTCGCGAGGGGCTGAAAAAACCGCCTGCGGAAAGCGGCATTCAGACGCTCGCCGAAGCGGTGAGCCAGCATAATGGCTTTTTGTTTATTGTGGTGACCAACATGCAGGGCATCCGTTATTCGCACCCAGAAACGCAGCGAATCGGCCAACCGTTCAAAGGCGATGACATTCTGCTCGCGCTGCAGGGAAAGGAAAACGTTGCCATTAATCGCGGCTTTCTTGCCAAAGCGCTGCGCGTTTTCACACCGGTTTATGATGAACGCCACCGGCAGATCGGTGTGGTAGCGATCGGCCTGGAACTCAGTCACGTTACGCAGCAGATCAACAATAGCCGCGGCAGTATTATCTGGTCCATTCTGTTCGGCGCTCTGGTGGGGTTATTAGGCACGTATGCGCTGGTCAAGGTGCTAAAACGTATCCTGTTTGGCCTCGAACCCTATGAGATCTCAACCCTGTTTGAACAACGCCAGGCAATGCTGCAGTCAATCAAAGAGGGCGTTATCGCCGTGGATGATAGCGGCGAAGTCACGTTGATTAACCATGCGGCGCAAGCGCTGCTCGATTATCGAAAAACGCAGGATGACGCCAGATTATCCACCCTGAGTCATGCCTGGTCGCAGGTGGTGGACATTAGCGAAGTGTTGCGTGACGGTACGCCGCGCCGCGATGAAGAGATTATCGTCAAAGGCCGCCTGCTGCTGGTGAATACCGTTCCGGTGCGCAGCAACGGCGAAATTATCGGCGCGATATCCACCTTCAGGGATAAAACAGAAGTTCGCCAACTGATGCAGCGGTTGGACGGGATGGTGAACTACGCGGATGCGCTCCGTGAACGATCCCACGAATTCATGAACAAATTACATGTGATTCTGGGATTATTGCACCTGAAGAGTTATAAGCAGCTTGAAGCGTATATTATCAAGACGGCCAATAACTATCAGGAAGAGATCGGTTTGCTGCTGGGTAAAATAAAGTCGCCGATTATCGCTGGCTTTTTGCTCAGTAAAATTACTCGCGCCTCTGATTTCGGGCACAGCCTGGTGATAAGCAGCGACAGCCAGTTACCGGATAATAACAATGAAGATCAGGTTACGGTGCTGATTACGGCGCTGGGTAATTTGATTGAAAACGCGCTGGAAGCATTGAGCCAGGAATCCGGCGGCGAAATCAGCGTCTCGTTACACTACCGCCATGGCTGGCTGCATTGCGAAGTGAGCGATGACGGTCCGGGTATCGAACCTGAGCGCATCGAGGCGATTTTTGAAAAAGGCGTCTCGTCGAAAGGCGCCGAACGCGGCGTCGGTTTAGCGCTGGTTAAACAGCAGGTTGAAGCGCTTGGCGGCGTAATTTCCGTGGAGTCCGAGCCTGGGATCTTCACACAATTTTTTGTACAGTTACCCTGGGATGGAAAAAGGACCAGCCTATGATCAATGTATTAATTGTCGATGACGATGCGATGGTCGCGGAGTTAAATCGCCGCTATGTCGCGCAAATCTCCGGTTTTCATTGTTGTGGAACCGCTTCGACGCTGGAAAAAGCGAAAGAGTTTATCTTCAACAGTGAAAATCACATTGACCTAATCCTGCTGGATATCTACATGCAGCAGGAAAACGGTTTGGATCTGCTGCCTGTCCTGCACAGCGCAGGCTGCAAAAGCGACGTTATTGTCATTTCTTCTGCCGCTGACGCCGCCACCATTAAAGATTCGCTTCACTACGGCGTGGTGGATTATCTGATCAAGCCTTTTCAGGCCACGCGCTTTGAAGAAGCGCTGACCGGCTGGCTACGTAAGAAAACGGCGATGGAAAAACGCCAGTATTACGAACAGTCTGAGCTTGACCTGCTCATTCACGGTAATTCATCCAGCGAGCAGGAGCCTCGCCGGCTGCCAAAAGGGCTGACGCAGCAAACGCTACGCACCTTATGCCAGTGGATTGATGCGCATCAGGAGCAGGAATTTTCTACCGACGAGTTGGCCAACGAAGTGAATATCTCGCGCGTCTCCTGCCGTAAATATCTTATCTGGCTGGTGAATTGCCATATCTTGTTTACCAGTATTCATTACGGCGTGACCGGCAGGCCGGTTTACCGCTACCGCGTTCAGCCGGAACATTACTCTTTACTGAAACAATATTGTCAGTAAGGATACCGCATAAATCCGACGCGAAGCGTTATATCTTGGTAACATTTATTATAACAATGCCAATAAAAACGCTATCACATTAATAACAAACCTGGGAAATTGTGTCAGATCAAATATACTCAACCCAGGCCTGTTAACGTTATTTTCTATAATTACAGCGCTATGCGCTGTTTTTAATTTCAAAACGCTAACAAAAGTTAATTAAGTATTATCCCATGCCGAGAGTGTGTATTTTTATTAAAAAAGGGATTTGTCCGGAATTTTCCTGACACTTAAATAAAATTATGTTTGTAGCAATGGAGCTTGTGCTACGCCTATGGACAATACGTATATTGGTGAGCAGATACGCGTCTCCACACGCCATACTAATAATTTAAAAAAATGGCGTGACAATGATCACATAAGTCACATTCTGTTCGCTTTATCTCGTGATTTACCTGATGGCGAGACACAAAAATTAAAGAATAAACGCCTGTTTTTAAAACAGACAAATCATAATTTACTGCTCTCGCTGACTCCACCTGCCCATCGCCAGAGGGTACTCCCCTCTGAACATCACCATCGCAAGAAAATAATTACTTAAAGCAACTCTGTAAAAAGCTTAATCGTTAATCGTCGCCACTGGCGCATTGAATATTCGCCATTTCCTGATGCTCATTCACACAAATCAGAAGATGGCTGTGATCCATTTATCAAAATTGACTGGGTTTATCGCGAGGATAAATAAAAATGTTATTTAGTATACAGCTTCTCATAATATTAATATGTCTGTTTTATGGCGCCCGAAAGGGCGGCATCGCGCTCGGGTTGTTGGGCGGTATCGGTTTGGTCATTCTGGTGTTTGTTTTCCATCTCCAGCCAGGTAAACCGCCCGTTGACGTAATGCTGGTCATTATCGCGGTAGTCGCCGCGTCGGCAACGTTGCAGGCGTCAGGCGGGCTGGATGTGATGCTGCAGATTGCCGAAAAGCTGCTGCGTCGCAACCCCAAATACGTCTCTATTGTGGCGCCGTTCGTCACCTGTACCCTGACGATTCTGTGTGGGACAGGCCACGTGGTCTACACCATTTTGCCGATTATCTATGATGTGGCGATCAAGAATAATATCCGTCCGGAACGTCCAATGGCGGCCAGTTCTATCGGCGCGCAAATGGGCATCATCGCCAGTCCGGTTTCCGTCGCCGTTGTTTCTCTGGTAGCGATGCTGGGCAACGTGACATTTGACGGAAAACATCTGGAGTTCCTCGATCTGCTGTCGATCACCATCCCGTCTACCCTGCTCGGTATCCTGGCAATCGGTATTTTTAGTTGGTTCCGCGGTAAAGATTTGGATAAAGACGAAGCGTTTCAGAAATTTATCTCCGTACCGGAAAACCGTCAGTACGTGTACGGCGATACCGCGACGCTGCTGGATAAAAAACTGCCGAAAAGCAACTGGCTGGCGATGTGGATCTTCCTGGCGGCGATTGCCGTGGTCGCTCTCCTGGGCGCGGACTCCGACTTACGCCCAACCTTCGGCGGCAAACCGTTGTCGATGGTGCTGGTCATTCAGATGTTCATGCTGCTGACCGGGGCGCTCATTATCATCCTGACCAAAACCAATCCTGCGTCTATCTCAAAAAACGAAGTTTTTCGTTCCGGTATGATTGCGATTGTCGCGGTATACGGGATCGCCTGGATGGCGGAAACCATGTTCGGCGCGCATATGTCGGAAATTCAGGGCGTGCTGGGCGAAATGGTCAAAGAGTATCCGTGGGCCTACGCCATCGTTCTGCTGCTGGTCTCCAAGTTTGTTAACTCCCAGGCAGCGGCGCTTGCGGCGATTGTTCCCGTCGCGCTGGCTATCGGTGTCGATCCGGCGTATATCGTGGCCTCTGCGCCGGCATGTTATGGCTACTATATTCTGCCGACCTACCCAAGCGATCTGGCGGCGATTCAGTTTGACCGTTCCGGCACAACACGTATTGGCCGCTTCGTCATTAACCACAGCTTCATTCTGCCGGGTTTGATTGGCGTGAGCGTCTCCTGCGTCTTTGGCTGGATCTTTGCCGCAATGTACGGATTCCTGTAATGGCCGCGCGCGCCGCCAAGTTATGCGCGGCGCGCGACTTAGAGTCTGGCCCATGAGGCTCTTAATACATTTTCTTACTATTAGGCTGGAAGCACATGTCGAAAAAAGAGTTTATCTATCAGGCGCCTTTCCCGATGGGAGAGGACAAAACAGAGTATTATCTGCTCACCTCCGATTATGTCAGCGTCAGTGAATTCAACGGAGAATCTATCCTCAACGTTGAGCCGCAGGCGTTAACGTTGCTGGCTCAGCAGGCCTTCCATGATGCGTCTTTTATGCTCCGTCCTGAACACCAGCAGCAAGTCGCCGCCATTCTCCATGACCCCGAAGCCAGCGAAAACGACAAATATGTGGCGTTGCAATTCCTGAGAAACTCCGAAATCGCCGCCAAAGGCATTCTGCCGACCTGCCAGGATACCGGCACGGCGATTATCGTGGGTAAAAAAGGCCAACGCGTCTGGACGGGCGGCGGCGATGAAGCCGCGCTCTCCAAAGGCGTGTTTAATACCTATATCGAAGATAACCTGCGCTACTCGCAGAACGCGCCGCTGGATATGTACAAAGAGGTCAATACCGGCAGCAACCTGCCAGCGCAAATCGATCTCTATGCCGTCGACGGCGACGAGTACAAGTTCCTTTGCGTGGCGAAAGGCGGCGGTTCAGCAAACAAAACGTATCTCTATCAGGAGACCAAAGCGCTGCTCACCCCAGGCAAGCTGAAAAACTTCCTCGTTGAGAAAATGCGCACGCTGGGCACCGCGGCCTGTCCGCCATACCATATCGCCTTTGTCATTGGCGGCACCTCGGCGGAAAGCACGCTGAAAACCGTTAAACTCGCCAGCACCCACTATTACGACGCGCTGCCGACGGAAGGTAACGAGCACGGCCAGGCATTCCGCGATCTCCACCTGGAACAGGAACTGCTGGAAGAAGCGCAAAAACTTGGCCTCGGCGCCCAGTTCGGCGGGAAATATTTCGCCCACGATATTCGCGTAATTCGCCTGCCGCGTCACGGCGCTTCCTGTCCGGTGGGGATGGGCGTCTCCTGCTCGGCAGACCGTAACATCAAAGCGAAAATCAACCGCGAAGGCATCTGGATCGAAAAACTGGAACACAATCCGGGCCAGTATATTCCGCCAGCGCTGCGTCAGGCGGGCGAAGGCGACGCGGTGAAAGTCGATCTCAACCGTCCGATGAAAGAGATCCTTGCCCAGCTATCGCAGTACCCGGTCTCGACTCGCCTGTCGCTGACGGGCACCATTATCGTAGGTCGCGATATCGCCCACGCGAAGCTAAAAGAGCGTATTGAATCCGGCGAAGACCTGCCGCAGTATATTAAAGACCATCCCATCTATTACGCAGGTCCGGCAAAAACCCCGGCAGGTTATCCATCTGGCTCATTAGGCCCCACCACCGCAGGCCGAATGGACTCTTATGTCGATCTACTGCAATCCCACGGCGGCAGTATGATCATGCTGGCGAAAGGCAACCGTAGTCAGCAGGTCACGGATGCCTGTAAAAAACACGGCGGCTTTTATTTGGGCAGTATCGGCGGCCCGGCGGCGGTTCTGGCACAGCAGAGCATTAAGCATCTGGAGTGCGTCGAGTATCCGGAACTCGGCATGGAAGCTATCTGGAAAATTGAAGTAGAAGATTTCCCGGCCTTTATCCTGGTGGATGACAAAGGCAACGATTTCTTCCAGCAGATTGTCAGCAAACAGTGCGCTAACTGCGCGAAATAACCTGGCAGGCCCGGCGTTCTCCCGGGCCGCGTTATCGGTTAATTGCCGGATGGCGCTACGCTTATCCGGCCTGCACGAGAGACCATGCTCACGCTTTTACATCGCTGGTCGCTACCACAGAAATCGCCGGGCTATCCGGCTGTTCGACGAATGGCGGCGTTTTCCGGTATTTATCCAGCAGGTGGATCTGAATCTTGCGCAGCATATCGCCGTTCAAACGGTAGTAGCGGAAGTAGAGAACCAACGTCATCATGAAAAACAGTACCGGCAGGACAATCATAATAAACTGCATCCCCTGCAGGGTTTGCGCAGACTGCGCCACGTTCGGCGTGTAGCCAATCAGCCCCAGCACCAGAGCGATAAAGAACGCCGCAAACGCCGAGCCGCCCTTCACGACCATCGTCTGTACGGAATAAGCGATACTCTCGCAGCGAATATTGAGCTTAAATTCCCCATAATCGACCGTATCCGCCACCATGATCACCTGAAGCACCCAAAAGAGCGCGGTCCCGATATTCAGGAAAATACCCGCCGCCACGATTAAAGCGGCATTATGGACATCCGCCAACGCCATCGCGAAGAGCCCTGCGCAACTCAGAACGGGCATCACGGAGGCGCCCGCCCACAATATCCGCCGCGATAACATTTTCACCAGCCGGGGGAAGACAATCAGCGTCAGCAGATTCGCCGCGCCGGCGTAAGAAAGGTAATAGGGAAAAAGATCGGCATCGCCAATCACATAGGTGAAGTAGTAGATCGCAAAGCCATTGATAATATTGGAGGCAATGTTATACGCCAGCGCCATTCCCAACAGGCAAGAGAGCTGATCGTTTTTGTATATCAATCCAACGATCGTTTTTAACGTCAGATGTGGGCGGCCCGCCGTTACACCGTTGTCGGAGGAGTACACCTCATGTACGTTGCGTAATGTCACGATAGTCGAGGCGATAAAGAACGCAATCAGTACCAGCGTAAACATCTGAAAGCCGAACCCACGATCCGCTCCGCCAACGTAGTTCACAAACGGCAGCGTTATACCGGCAGTGACGAAGCCAGCCAGACTGGCGAAGAAACGCGGGAACGGCACCAGTTGTTCGCGTTCTCGCTTATCAAGCGTAATGGTCGGCACCAGCGACCAAAATGGGATATCCATAATGGTATACGTCATGCCCCACAGGATGTAGGTTACGCAGACAAATACAACCTGCGCGGTTCCCTCAAAAAGATGGGCGCTGAACAGCAGGAAAAGCACCAGCGAATTGGTTAAGGTGCCGATCAATATCCACGGCTTAAATTTCCCCCACCGCGAACGCGTGGCGTTGACAATCCATCCCATGATGGGATCGTTTATCGCATCCCAGATTCGCGCGACCAGAAAAAGGGTGCCGACGAGGCCGACCGAGAGTCCCACCACATCGGTGTAGTAATACATCAGGTACATATACACAATGCCGATGGCGAAATCCTTACCAAACGCACCGAACCCGTAACTCAGCTTTGTTGTCAGAGAGATGCTCATAGGGTACCGGGTCGCTGTTACCAGCGCCCGCCTTCTGTTAGTAGAGGTTAAACGCCGGATCTGCCGTCCAGCGCGGCTGGAGATTAACGGCGTAACCAGGCCGGAAGCCAGTCGCCATGCGCGGCGATCAGATCGTCAACCAACGCATAGATTTCTTCGATACCCAGCACCGCCGCGGTATGAGGGTCCATCATCACCGCGTGATACACGCGATCGCGGTTTTCCGTGAGGATGGCTTCGGTCAACAGCGTTTGCACGTTGATGTTGGTCTGCATCATCGCCGCCAGATGAGAAGGGATCGTCCCCACCTTCGTCGGTTGAATGCCGTTGGCATCCACCAGACAAGCCACTTCCACGCAGCTTCCCTGCGGCAGGTTATCAATCAGCCCCTCGTTACGCACATTGCCGTAAATCACGCTCGGCTCGCCGGTCCACAGAGCGTTCATAATGGTACTGGCGTACTCGCGGGACGGTTTGATGTCGATACGCTCGGCGGTTTTATACTCCTCCAGTTCTTTATGCCAGTTCGCCAGTTGTTCTACGCAGCGTTTCGGATATTCATCCAGCGGCACCTTGTAGCGCGCAATCAGATCTTCGCGTCCCGGTTTAATAAACCACGGCGTGTACTCGGCAAAATGCTCTGATGATTCGGTGACGAAGTAGCCCAACTTTTTGAACATCTCGTAGCGCACAATGTTCTGGCAGCGTTCATTGCCGTGAATATTGGGCTTCGGCGCCTGTCCGGCGTCATAGGCCGCCAGCAATTCAGGATAGAGATCGACATAAGTCCCGTCAGCCGTTTTGCGCTCCAGTTCGAGGTAAAACGCCATGTGGTTAATGCCGGCGCAGCGGTAGCGCAGCGAGGCGGGATCGATATTCAGGTCGCGCGCCAGTTCTTCCGCCGTTCCCTGTACCGAATGGCACAGGCCGACCTGTTTGATATGCGGATAGCGGGCATACATAGCCCAGGTGTTCATCGCCATCGGGTTGACATAATTGAGCATGGTGGCCTTCGGACAGACTTCCGTCATGTCTTCGCAAATCCGCCACAGATGCGGGATGGTCCGCAGCGCGCGCATAATGCCGCCCGGCCCCAGCGTATCGGCGATCGTCTGTTCCAGGCCATGACGCTTACAAACCTCAAAATCGGTCACGGTGCAGGGTTCGTAGCCGCCAATCTGAAAGGCGACCACCACGAAATCCGCATCCTGTAGCGCCGCTTTCTGGTTGGTATGGCAGGTAATCCGGCCAGAAGCGCCTGCTGAGTCCATCAGTTTCCGTACCACAATGTGCGACTCTTCCAGCCGGGTTTCGTCAATATCCATCAGGGCGACATGCGCTGATTTTAGCGCCTCGCGGTGAAACACATCGCCGAGGATATTTTTGACGAAAATCGTAGAACCTGCGCCGATAAAGGTAATTTTGGGTGCCGTCATCATGACTCTCCAGAACAGTAGTGAACACCTTCATGGTGGCACGCGTTCCCGGTGAAAACCTCCGTCTTCCCCGATGAGCATTCCCGAAAACTCAGATCGTATGCTGACGCGCGGGAGATCTGAGTTTTTGGGACAAAATGGCGTAAAAAGCAGAGTATTCGGCCTGAAAGTCAGGCTACGCTCTACAATATCGACGGATTCTGTGTCCGGATTCCCGGTTTCCTCCCGGCTAAAGGGGCATAATTCTGATAATTCAGGAAATGGAGTGACGATGAGTACGCAAGCAATATCCCTCCTCCCGCCCGACCCGCACATGTGCAACGGCGATGAAAAGCAAACCCGTAGCCCGCTGTCGCTCTATTCCGAATATCAACGACTGGACGTTGAGCTGAGGCCACCGCACAGAATGGCCAGCAGTCACTGGCATGGGCAAGTAGAAGTGAATGTTCCGTTTGACGGCGATGTGGAGTATTTAATCAACAATGAAGTCGTGCAGATAAAGCAGGGACATATCACCCTGTTTTGGGCCTGTACGCCACACCAGCTTACCCGCCCCGGCAACTGCCGCCAGATGGCGATTTTCAGTTTGCCGATGCACCTGTTTCTCTCCTGGCCGCTGGATCGCGATCTTATCAACCACGTCACGCACGGGATGGTGGTTAAATCACTGGCGACCCAGCAGCTTAGCACCTTTGAAGTGTTGCGCTGGCAGCAGGAAACAAGCAGCCCGAATGAGCAAATTCGCCAGTTGGCGATCGATGAAATCGGCCTGATGCTTAAACGCTTTAGCCTTTCCGGCTGGCAGCCTATTTTGCTCAATAAAACATCACGCACCCACAAGAATAGCGTCTCACGCCATGCGCAGTTTTACGTAAGCCAGATGCTGGGATTTATTGCCGATAACTACGATCAGGCGCTCACCATTAACGACGTCGCGGAGCATGTCAAACTCAATGCTAATTACGCGATGGGAATATTCCAGCGGGTTATGCAATTGACGATGAAGCAGTACATCACGGCGATGCGCATCAATCACGTACGTGCCTTATTGAGCGATACTGACAAAACGATCCTCGATGTCGCTCTGACTGCCGGGTTCCGATCCAGCAGCCGTTTTTACAGTACTTTTAGCAAATTTGTCGGCATGTCTCCGCAACAATATCGCAAGCTAAGCCAGCAACGACGCCAGACGATGCCCGGCTAAAGCCGGATACCACTATCAGCCAAAAAAATAATTCACCTGTCGATAAACGGCAGGTGAAATCGCTCGATATCCATAATTAACCCATTGTTTATTAAACAATAATATCAATAACTGACCATTATTCCATCACTTTACACCCCCTATTTGACGGGGTAATACTTGCCCACGTCACATTCATACGGCGGGTCGGCAAGGCGTAAATTGCACGGCCTCCACAACCGGGTAAAAGATGATGAAAGTATTAATTGTTGAAAGTGAGTTTCTGCATCAGGACACCTGGGTTGGCAACGCGGTTGAGCGTCTGGCGGATGCCTTGAGCCAACAAAATGTTACCGTCATTAAATCGACATCCTTCGATGACGGCTATGCCATCTTGTCCGCGAACGAAGCCATTGACTGTCTGATGTTTAGCTACCAAATGGAACAACCGGATGAGCACCTGAGCGTCAGGCAATTGATCGGTAAGCTTCACGAGCGTCAGCAAAACGTGCCCGTTTTCCTGTTAGGCGACAGGGAAAAAGCGACGGCATCGCTGGACCGCGACCTGCTGGAGCTTGTCGATGAATTCGCCTGGATTCTGGAAGACACCGCTGACTTTATCGCCGGACGCGCTGTTGCCGCCATGACCCGGTATCGCCAGCAACTGTTACCGCCGCTGTTTAACGCGTTGATGAAATACAGCGACATTCATGAATATTCATGGGCGGCGCCGGGACACCAGGGCGGCGTCGGTTTCACTAAAACGCCTGCCGGTCGCTTTTATCACGATTATTATGGCGAAAACCTGTTCCGCAGCGATATGGGGATTGAGCGTACCACGCTCGGTTCACTCCTCGACCATACCGGCGCGTTTGGCGAAAGCGAGAAAAACGCCGCCCGCGTATTCGGTGCTGACCGCTCCTGGTCCGTGGTTGTCGGGACTTCCGGTTCTAACCGTACTATTATGCAGGCCTGTATGACGGATAATGATGTCGTTGTACTGGATCGTAACTGCCATAAATCCATCGAGCAGGGGCTGATCCTCACTGGGGCCAAACCGGTATATATGGTGCCAAGCCGTAACCGTTACGGCATTATCGGGCCAATCTACCCGCAGGAAATGCAGCCTGAAACCTTGCAGAAAAAAATCAGCGCCAGCCCGCTGACCAAAACCAAAGCCGGACAGAAACCGTCTTACAGCGTGGTGACCAACTGTACCTATGACGGCGTATGCTATAACGCCAAAGAGGCGCAGGATCTGCTGGCAAAAACCAGCGATCGCATTCACTTCGACGAAGCATGGTACGGCTATGCGCGCTTCAACCCGATTTATTGCGATCACTACGCGATGCGCGGCGAGCCAGGCGACCATAACGGTCCGACCGTGTTTGCCACCCACTCCACGCACAAACTACTGAATGCGCTTTCACAAGCTTCCTACATTCATGTCCGTGAAGGCCGTGGCGCGGTGAATTTCTCCCGCTTCAACCAGGCATATATGATGCATGCCACCACCTCTCCGTTATATGCCATCTGCGCATCCAACGATGTGGCGGTATCGATGATGGACGGTAACAGCGGCCTGTCCCTGACTCAAGAGGTGATTGACGAAGCGGTTGATTTCCGTCAGGCGATGGCGCGTCTTTATAAAGAGTTTACCGATGAAGGCGACTGGTTCTTTAAACCGTGGAATAAAGACGTCGTCACCGATCCACAAACCGGTAAAACGTATGACTTCGCCGACGCGCCGGCAAAACTGCTGGCCACCGACCAGAACTGCTGGGTCATGCGCCCCGGAGAAACCTGGCACGGCTTTAAAGACCTGCCGGATAACTGGAGTATGCTGGACCCGATTAAAGTCAGTATCCTGGCGCCGGGTATGGGCGACGATGGCGAACTGGAAGCATCCGGCGTACCTGCTGCGCTGGTCACAGCATGGCTTGGCCGCCACGGTATCGTGCCGACCCGCACCACCGACTTTCAGATTATGTTCCTGTTCTCCATGGGGGTAACTCGCGGGAAATGGGGAACGCTGATCAACACGCTGTGCTCCTTCAAACATCATTACGACGCGAATACGCCGCTGGCGCAGGTGATGCCGGAACTGGTGCAGGATTATCCTGACACTTACGCGAACATGGGTATTCATGACCTGGGCGATAAAATGTTTGCCTGGCTACGTGAAAATAACCCGGGCGCTCGTCTCAACGCCGCCTATTCCACCCTGCCGGTTGCGGAGATTACCCCGCGCGACGCCTACAACGCGATTGTGAACAACAATATTGAAATGGTGGCGATTGAAAATCTACCGGGTCGCATCGCGGCGAACTCCGTTATTCCTTACCCGCCAGGAATCCCGATGCTGCTCTCCGGCGAAAACTTTGGCGATGAAAACAGTCCGCAGGTGGGTTACTTACGCTCACTGCAATCCTGGGATCATCACTTCCCTGGCTTTGAGCATGAAACCGAAGGCACGGAAATTATTGATGGCGTATATCACGTTATGTGCGTGAAAGCCTAATCACAAAGAGTCTTTTTTTTGAGGATGGCATGTATTCCCTGAGTATTGCTGCAAAACAATAATACTGTCATACCTTTTTGCGCGGGCCCCATCCCGCGCTTTTTTTATACAAAAATGACAAGTTGCCACTCGCGTACAACTTTTTGTACACCCTAAATCATCGTACAAATATTGTAATATTATTCAGGAAAGTTATTTTAGTGCAGTTTCAATTCATCACACAATTGACTCAGTCCCCGTTATCTCTCCCGTTTGGCGAGATCCGGTATTTTATGTTCATATTCCAGGAGTTCGGGTATGAGGATTTGCAGCAACGAACCTTGCATAGTGTTATTAACCGAAAAAGATACATGGTTACGAGTAAATGGTAAGGAGCCAATCAGTTTAAAAGCGAATCATATGGCCATTCTGGCTTGTGAAAATAACGTTATTGACATTTCATCATTAAATAGCGTGCTAGTAATACAAGTGAGTCGCAATAATATTAAAGACTATTTACAATTCCTGAATAAAGATCTCTCACACCTTCCCGTCTGGCAACGCAACGCCGATCCCTTATTGACCGCCAACTGTCTGACGCCGGATATCTTCAGGGTCGCTGCCCGCTACAGCGCGATGGAAACACCGGATGAAATTGTTAGTGAACGTACCCGTGCGCTCCTTTTCACCGTTTTATCCCGCTTTCTTGACCACAAAAAATTTATTTCTTTGTTAATGCACATGCTGCGCAGCCGCATCAGTGACAGCGTTTACCACATCATTCAGAGCGATATTCATAAAGACTGGAATCTGAGCGCCGTTGCCAGTTGCCTGTGCCTGAGTCCAAGCTTGTTAAAGAAAAAGCTCAAAAACGAGAATACCAGTTATAGCCAAATAATCACGACCTGCCGAATGCGTTATGCCGTAAACCAATTATTAATGGACGGAAAGAATATCTCTCAAGTCTCACAGCTGTGTGGGTATAACAGCACATCGTACTTTATTTCCGTGTTTAAAGAGTTTTATGGTATGACCCCCCTGCATTATGTTAGCCAACATCGGGAACGATCGGCTGCCTAATTTTTCTACACTCAACGATAAGACACGATAATAACAGCATTGGCGATAACCCGTCTCCGACATAATTCAGCGGCATTCTGAGGGGGTATGATACGACGTAATTTATCGTAACGAAGTCACCTTTTCAGGAGTCCAAATTATGTCTTCGGATGCTGATGCTCACAAAGTGGGCCTAATCCCCGTCACCTTAATGGTATCGGGGAATATTATGGGTTCAGGGGTATTCTTACTCCCTGCCAACCTGGCGGCCACTGGCGGGATTGCAATCTACGGATGGCTGGTCACTATCATCGGCGCCCTGGCGCTGTCGATGGTTTATGCCAAAATGTCGTCCTTAGATCCCAGTCCCGGCGGTTCCTATGCCTACGCACGCCGCTGCTTCGGGCCGTTTTTGGGCTATCAAACGAACGTGCTGTACTGGCTGGCATGCTGGATCGGTAATATCGCGATGGTCGTTATCGGCGTCGGCTATCTGAGCTATTTCTTCCCGATTCTGAAAGATCCGCTGGTATTAACGCTTACCTGCGTCGCGGTGCTGTGGATTTTTGTTCTGCTGAACATCGTCGGGCCGAAAATGATTACCCGCGTACAGGCCGTCGCCACCGTACTGGCGCTGGTGCCTATCGTAGGGATTGCGGTCTTCGGCTGGTTCTGGTTTAAAGGCGAAACCTATATGGCGGCCTGGAACGTGAGCGGCATGAATACCTTCGGCGCAATTCAAAGCACGTTGAACGTTACGCTGTGGTCATTCATCGGGGTAGAAAGCGCCTCCGTTGCGGCCGGTGTGGTCAAAAACCCGAAACGCAACGTGCCTATCGCCACCATCGGCGGGGTACTGATCGCCGCCGTCTGCTATGTACTCTCCACAACGGCGATTATGGGGATGATCCCCAACGCGGCGCTGCGTGTATCGGCATCGCCTTTCGGTGACGCGGCGCGTATGGCGCTGGGCGATACCGCAGGGGCTATTGTTTCCTTCTGTGCGGCAGCTGGTTGCCTGGGCTCTCTCGGCGGCTGGACGCTGCTTGCCGGTCAAACCGCAAAAGCGGCGGCGGACGATGGTCTCTTCCCGCCGATCTTCGCGCGGGTTAATAAAGCCGGTACGCCAGTGGCTGGGTTGCTTATCGTCGGCGTGCTGATGACTATCTTCCAGTTCAGCAGTATGTCGCCGAACGCCGCGAAAGAGTTTGGTCTGGTCTCCTCCGTGTCGGTTATCTTCACCCTGGTGCCTTATCTTTACACCTGTGCCGCGCTGTTGCTGTTGGGCCACGGCCACTTTGGTAAAGCGCGCCCGCTGTATCTGCTGATTACCTTCGTCGCGTTTGTGTATTGCATCTGGGCGGTCATCGGTTCCGGCGCCAAAGAAGTGATGTGGTCGTTCGTCACGTTGATGGTGATCACCGCGCTGTATGCGTTGAACTACAACCGCATTCACAAAAACCCGTATCCGCTGGATGCGCCGGTTAAACAGGATTGACCACGTGTAGTTAATGTTATCGCAACAGGCCGGATAGCGCAGGTTATCCGGCCGCCACCAACATTAAGTTCTTAAGGTTCACTTAATTTTACTTTGTCACGATTAGCGTCACCGAATCGATGGACGCATCAACATGTTAAAGCGCTTTCTTAAAAGACCTGTTCTTGGGCAAATCGCCTGGCTTCTGCTTTTTTCCTTTTATATTGCCGTCTGCCTGAACATTGCGTTCTACAAGCAGGTACTACAAGACCTACCGTTAAACTCGCTGCGCAATGTGCTGGTGTTTATTTCCATGCCGGTCGTCGCGTTTAGCGTGGTCAATAGTGTGCTAACGCTGGCCTCATTTATTTGGCTAAACCGACTGCTGGCCTGCGTTTTTATTCTGGTCGGCGCTGCCGCGCAGTATTTTATTTTGACTTACGGCATCATCATCGATCGCTCCATGATCGCCAATATGATGGATACCACGCCTGCGGAAACCTTTGCGCTGATGACGCCGAGAATGGTGCTGACGCTGGGATTAAGCGGCGTTCTGGCCGCCGTGATTGCCTTCTGGGTCAAAATCCGCCCGGCGACGCCGCGCTTACGTAGCGGGCTTTACCGCCTGGCCAGCGTCCTGATCTCTATTTTATTAGTTATTCTGGTCGCCGCCTTTTTCTATAAAGATTACGCCTCGCTATTTCGAAATAATAAACAGTTGATCAAAGCGTTAAGCCCATCGAACAGTATTGTCGCCAGTTGGTCATGGTATTCGCATCAACGGCTGGCGAATTTGCCGCTGGTACGCATTGGCGAGGATGCCCATCGCAATCCATTAATGCTGAAAGGCGATCGCAAAAACCTGACGATTCTTATCGTTGGCGAAACCTCGCGCGGCGATGATTTCTCTCTTGGCGGCTATCCGCGCGACACCAATCCGCGGCTGGCGAAAGACGATGTAATCTATTTCCCGCATACCACCTCTTGCGGTACGGCGACCGCGATCTCCGTTCCCTGCATGTTTTCTGATATGCCGCGCAAACATTATGACGAAGAGCTGGCGCATCACCAGGAAGGGCTACTGGATATTATCCAGCGCGCGGGGATTAACGTACTGTGGAATGATAATGACGGCGGCTGTAAAGGCGCATGCGATCGCGTTCCGCATCAAAATGTCACCGAGCTAAACCTGCCCGGACAATGTATCGACGGCGAGTGCTACGATGAGGTGTTATTCCACGGTCTGGAAGACTATATCGACCATTTGAAAGGCGATGGCGTTATTGTACTACATACCATCGGCAGCCACGGCCCAACCTATTACAACCGTTATCCACCGCAGTTTAAAAAATTTACCCCAACCTGTGACACTAACGAAATTCAGAACTGTTCCCAACAGCAGTTGATCAACACCTATGATAATACCGTGCTGTACGTGGACTATATTGTAGATAAAGCCATTAACCTGCTGAAATCTCATCAGGATAAATTCACAACCAGCCTGGTGTATCTTTCCGATCACGGCGAATCATTGGGTGAAAATGGCGTTTATTTACACGGTCTGCCGTATTCCATTGCGCCGGATACGCAAAAACATGTCCCGATGCTCATTTGGCTTTCTAAAGATTATCAACAGCGTTATCAGGTGGATCAGGCCTGCCTGCAAAAACGGGCGAGCACGCTGGATTATTCACAGGACAATCTTTTCTCAACCATGCTGGGATTAACCGGCGTACAAACGACGTATTACCAGGCCGCAGATGATATTCTGCAACCGTGCAGGAGACTAAGCGAATGAAGATACTGATTGTTGAAGACGACACGCTATTATTACAGGGGTTAATACTCGCCGCGCAAACCGAAGGCTATGCGTGTGATGGCGTTTCGACAGCGCGTGCCGCCGAGCATAGTCTGGAGTCTGGTCATTACAGTCTGATGGTGCTGGATTTAGGGCTGCCCGATGAGGATGGCCTGCATTTCCTGACGCGAATCCGACAGAAAAAATATACTCTGCCGGTACTCATTCTGACCGCCCGCGATACGCTCAACGATCGCATTAGCGGGCTGGATGTCGGCGCAGATGATTATCTGGTAAAACCCTTCGCCCTGGAGGAGTTGCACGCCCGCATCCGCGCGCTGCTGCGCCGCCATAATAACCAGGGTGAAAGTGAACTGACGGTTGGCAATCTGACGCTCAATATAGGCCGCCATCAGGCATGGAGGGATGGACAGGAACTGACCCTGACGCCTAAGGAGTACGCGTTGCTCTCACGGTTGATGCTCAAGGCAGGCAGTCCGGTGCACCGGGAAATTCTTTATAACGATATCTACAACTGGGATAACGAACCCTCGACCAACACTCTGGAAGTGCATATACATAATTTGCGCGACAAAGTCGGCAAGTCGCGCATTCGCACGGTTCGCGGGTTTGGCTACATGCTGGTTGCCACTGAGGAAAGCTAAGTGAGCCTGATGCGTTTTCAGCGAAGAGCGATGACCCTTCGCCAGCGTTTAACTCTGACAATTGGTCTTATTCTGCTGGTGTTCCAGCTAATCAGTACCTTCTGGTTATGGCATGAAAGCACTGAGCAAATCCAACTGTTCGAGCAGGCGCTGCGGGATAATCGCAACAACGATCGCCATATCATGCACGAAATTCGCGAGGCGGTCGCCAGCCTGATCGTCCCCAGCATATTTATGGTTAGCCTGACGCTGCTTGTTTGCTACCAGGCGGTACGGCGTATTACCCGCCCACTCGCCGAACTGCAAAAAGAGCTGGAAGCGCGGACGGCGGATAATCTGACGCCGATCGCCATTCACAGCTCCACGCTTGAGATTGAGTCCGTTGTCTCGGCGATCAATCAACTGGTTACGCGTTTGACCACCACGCTCGACAATGAACGCCTTTTTACCGCCGATGTGGCCCATGAGCTACGCACGCCGCTGTCGGGGGTGCGTTTGCATCTGGAATTATTGTCAAAAACCCACAATGTTGATGTCGCGCCGCTTATCGCCCGTCTTGACCAGATGATGGATAGCGTCTCCCAGCTTCTGCAACTGGCGCGCGTGGGCCAGTCATTCTCTTCCGGGAATTATCAGGAAGTAAAACTGCTGGAAGATGTGATCCTCCCCTCCTACGATGAGCTGAACACCATGCTGGAAACGCGTCAGCAAACTCTGTTGCTGCCGGAAAGCGCGGCGGACGTGGTGGTGCGCGGTGACGCGACGTTACTGCGTATGCTGCTGCGAAATCTGGTGGAAAACGCGCATCGCTATAGCCCTGAAGGAACCCATATCACTATCCACATTAGCGCCGACCCCGACGCTATTATGGCGGTCGAAGACGAGGGGCCGGGTATTGATGAAAGCAAATGCGGGAAGCTAAGCGAAGCGTTCGTGCGGATGGACAGCCGTTATGGCGGAATTGGCCTGGGGCTGAGTATCGTCAGCCGCATCACCCAGCTACATCAGGGACAGTTTTTCCTGCAAAACCGTACGGAAAGAACAGGCACCCGTGCCTGGGTGATGTTGAAAAAGGCATAACAGGCGTTTAATACGTCGTGACCCACACATAGATAAAACTGCTGACAATCAGCACACTACACAGGGTCGTCAAACTTTTATAAATATAGCTTTTCATGACGCTCTCCTCCAAAGGTATGGAGGAGAGTATGCCCGCGAGAGATTAAGCGAACCTTAAGCGCGAAATTTATTCATCGATACGCGGATGTTGCTGTACCAGACGCGAACGTTTGACCTGCAGTTCCGCGATTTCCTGATCGATGTCGTCGATTTTCTGCTCAATATTATCGTAATGCTCGCCCAGAATTTCCTTCGCTTCCTGGATGTCCGACGCCGCTGGCGTTGCGCCTTTTAACGGACGATTGGCCGTCTCTTTCATGGAAATACCGGTAATCAAGCCTATCACCGCGATGACCATCAAATAATACGCCGGCATCATCAGATCCTGCGAGCTTTCCACCAGCCAGGCCGCCAGCGTTGGCGTCAGACCGGCAATCAATACAGAGATATTAAAAGCCGCCGCCAGCGCGCTGTAACGAATATGCGTCGGAAACATCGCCGGCAATGTCGAGGCCATCACCCCGGTAAAGCAGTTCAGAATCACCGCCAGCATCAACAAACCGGCAAAAATCAGGCCAATAACGTTACTGTTAATCAGGATGAAGGCCGGGATCGCCAGCGCAAACAGCGCAATGCTGCCCATAATCACAAATGGACGTCGACCGAAACGGTCGCTCAGCAGCCCCATCACTGGCTGCACAAACAGCATCCCGATCATAATGGCGATGATAATCAACACGCCGTGATCTTCAGAATAGTGCAGGTTATGCGACAGGTAGCTCGGCATGTAGGTGAGCAGCATGTAGTAGGTCACGTTGGTGGCAATCACCAGACCGATACATGACAACAGGCTACGCCAGTGTTTGGTGGCAATCTCTTTAAAGGAGACTTTCGGCCCATCCTGCAGCCCTTCGCGGTCGCCCTGCTCCAGTTTATCCACGTGCTGCTGAAACGCTGGCGTCTCTTCCAGCGCATGGCGTAAGTAGAGACCAATAATTCCCAATGGCAGGGCGATAAAGAACGGAATACGCCAGCCCCACTCCAGGAAATTCTCCTCGCCGACAATCGTTGAGATTAAGACCACCACGCCCGCGCCCAGCACGAACCCGGCGATGGAACCAAAATCCAGCCAGCTTCCCATAAATCCGCGTTTACGATCCGGCGAATATTCCGCGACAAAGATCGACGCGCCGGTATATTCCCCGCCAACCGAGAAGCCCTGCGCCATTTTACATAGCAACAACAGTATTGGCGCCCAGATACCGATCGTCGCGTAAGAGGGAATTAACCCGATACAGAAAGTACTGATCGACATAATCACAATCGTGATCGCCAGGATCTTCTGGCGCCCGTATTTATCGCCGAGCATACCAAAGAATAACCCGCCGAGCGGACGAATCAGGAAGGGAACGGAAAACGTGGCCAGCGCGGCAATCATCTGGACGCTGGGATCGGCACCGGGGAAAAAGACTTTACCCAACGCGTAGGCAACAAATCCATAAACACCAAAATCAAACCACTCCATCGCGTTGCCCAGCGAGGCGGCGGTAATCGCTTTGCGAAGTTTACCGTCATCAATGATGGTCACATCGCCCAGTGTAATCGGTTTTATTTTTTTCCTTTTCAGCATAGCTGTCCTCATAGGCTAAGCCCTGTAGCGCTATATACGGCGGGCACTGGCATACCGCGCCAGCGTCGCCGTCGAGCGGAGGGAGGGGCGCGAACGCTCTCCCTCATACAAGCGTAGCAGGTTTACTTACACTGTCCGGTTACGGACTGTACAACCGAACCTGTTGACGCCTGAATGGGCAGTTAATGACCTTTTTACCCTAACAGGGTTTAAATATGTGATCAACTTCACACATATATGTCAATTCGGTCAAAAGGTGTAAATAAGGACGCCCTAATGCGCTGTGGTGACAGTAAAAAAGCGGTTATTTGAGTGTAAACCATTGCTGACTGTCGTTGCGCTGACCCTTTTATAAAAGCGGCAATAGTCCCGACAACGCTAAGGATTTTGTGTATAATTGCGGCCTTTTTCGGCGATCTGCCATTTTTGGGCGCGTTTGCCCCCGCTGACTTTTTGAGGATACCAACATGTCATTACCCCACTGCCCGCAATGTAACTCCGAATATACCTACGAAGATAACGGCATGTTCATCTGCCCGGAATGCGCTCACGAATGGAACGATGCGGAACCCGCTCAGGAGAGCGATGAGCTGATTGTCAAAGACGCCAACGGCAACCTGCTGGCGGACGGCGATAGCGTCACCATCGTGAAAGATCTGAAAGTAAAAGGCAGCTCTTCCATGCTGAAAATCGGCACCAAAGTGAAGAATATTCGTCTGGTTGAAGGCGACCATAACATCGACTGCAAAATCGATGGTTTTGGCCCGATGAAACTGAAATCCGAGTTCGTGAAAAAGAACTGATTTACCGTGTCATTGCCCGGTAGCGCCTCGCTTACCGGGCCTGAGCGGGCCTGCCACCGACAATATTGTGCCAATTTCGAACTACACTTAACGAGCATCTCTTACCTGAGGTAACCATCATGCCGTTAAGTCCCTATCTCTCTTTTGCCGGCAACTGTGCCGACGCCATCGCGTATTATCAACAAACGTTAGGCGCAGAACTGCTTTATAAACTCAGCTTCGGTGAAATGCCCCCCTCGGCGGCGGATAACGAAGAGGGCTGCCCGTCAGGAATGCGCTTTCCCGATACTGCTATCGCCCACGCCAACATGCGCATTGCCGGCAGCGATATCATGATGAGTGATGCCAGCGCGTCGGGAACGGCGCATTATTCCGGCTTTACGCTGGTGCTTGATACCCAGGATGTAGCAGAAGGGAAGCGCTGGTTTGATAACCTTGCCGCACAAGGGCAAATCGAAATGGACTGGCAGGAGACCTTCTGGGCGCAGGGGTTCGGCAAGGTCAGCGATCGTTTCGGTGTGCCGTGGATGATTAACGTGGTTAAACATCAGCCTGCCACCTAACTCCCCGGGAGGCTCGCCCTCCCCCTTGCCATCAGAGTGATCTTTGGCTGCACGTTATCCGCCGTTTAACTGCCATAGAATAAATAATGACGGTAGTTTGTTACAGTCTGGCGAAAGATGGTTGATCCTGATGAAGCATCGGGAGGACATTATGCCAGTCTGTGAATTACGCCACGCGACAACAGAGGATACCGATTCTGTTTACGCGCTTATCTGTGAGTTACTTAAAGATGAGCTTGATTATCAGGCTTTCAGGGATGGGTTCGCCGCTAATTTACTGGACCCCAACTTTCATTATCGTTTAGCGCTGCGCAACGGAGAGGTAGTCGGCATGATCAGCCTGCATATGCAGTTTCATCTCCATCATGCCAACTGGATTGGCGAAATTCAGGAGCTGGTGGTATTACCGCAGATGCGGGGACAAAAAGTTGGCAGTCAGCTTCTGGCCTGGGCAGAAGAAGAAGCACGTCAGGCGGGCGCCGAGCTAACGGAGCTTTCCACAAATATTAAACGCCGCGATGCACACCGTTTTTATGTTCGCGAAGGTTACAAGCAAAGTCATTTTCGGTTTACGAAAGCATTGTGATCTGGCAGCCGTCATCGGGAGATAAGACATAACGTAATCAACCGTCACCGGGTGAAGTAGCGGAGCCATCTTAATTCTACTGTCGGCAAGCCTGGATAAAGATTAAACGGGCTGACTCGCTTCTTTAACAAAAATGGCCCTTTTAAGTTGTATAAATGTAAATTTATTGTCAACGAACTACACTTTTCTCTTTGGCATCACCGGGAGGGTTGCCTGAAAATCCCGGGATGAGGTTTTCTTAGAAGGACAGTGACGTTATGTTCGCAGCAATCATTATCGGTATTTTTATTATCAGCGTCATTTATGCGCATTCACGCGGGGTGGAAAAACAAAAGCTTTCCCGTCAGCTCTTTGACCACTCGACGTTTATGGCGCCGATCAATATGTTCATGACTCGCTTCTCAACGTTACCGGCAAAGCAGCCGTACTTTGATACCACGGCATTTCCAGAGCTGCAGAAGCTGACGGAAAACTGGCAGGTGATTCGTGAAGAGGCGCTACGGCTTCAGCATCACATAAAAGCCGCGCAGGCCAATAACGACGCCGGATTCAACACCTTTTTCAAGCGCGGCTGGAAACGGTTTTACCTTAAATGGTATTCCGATGCCCACCCGTCGGCGGAAACGTTATGCCCGATAACGACAAAGCTGGTCAACAGCATCCCCTCTATCAAAGCGGCGATGTTCGCCGAGTTGCCTCCCGGGGCCTATCTGGGAAAACATCGCGACCCCTATGCCGGTTCAGTACGTTACCATCTTGGATTAAGCACACCGAATGATGACCGCTGTTTTATTGAAGTTGATCGACAGCGCCATAGCTGGCGCGACGGCGAAGCCGTCATCTTCGACGAAACCTACGTTCATTGGGCGGAAAATAAAACTGAGCAGACACGTATTATCCTCTTTTGCGATATTGAGCGCCCAATGAAATGGCGCTGGGCGCAGAGCGTAAACCACTGGGTCGGCGCATCGTTGATGTCCGCCGCCAGTTCGCCAAACGACGAGAACGATCGTACCGGTGCGATTAATCGCATCTTTAAATACGTTCACGCAGCACGCGATGCCGGGCAACGGCTGAAAAAGAAAAACCGCACTCTCTATTACGCGCTGAAATATCTCGTTATTGCCGCTATTTTTGCCGCGATAATCCTTTTCAGCCTCCTCTGAAGCCGGGCCGCGGTATGGAACTGCCTGCCGCGGCCCGTTCTATCCTGGCGTTAGTCTCAACGCGTTCCCTGGCCTTGAGTCTATCCATCCCCATCCGGACAATTTATTAAAAACCCCCACTTCAGGCAGAGCAGATTGCCGGATGGCGGCTCCGCCCTATCTGGCCTGCGCTCCGCGTTTCTCCCCATAATAAATGTCATACGGCATTTTCTTTCGACACGTCAAAACTGACGATAGCCTGTTTTTCGTCAGGGTTTTGAACAAAATTCGCCCGTAATATCAGGGAAAGCCCATACTAAAAAAGTGGCATAAAACATGCATACTGAGGGCGACAGCGCGTATGCGCGATTTGATTAACTGGAGCGAAACCGATGAAAAAAGTCGTCACGGTTTGCCCGTATTGCGCATCAGGTTGCAAAATCAATCTGGTGGTCGATAACGGCAAAATCGTCCGGGCTGAGGCGGCGCAGGGGAAAACCAACCAGGGTACCCTGTGTCTGAAGGGCTACTACGGCTGGGATTTTATTAATGATACCCAGATCCTGACCCCGCGCCTGAAAACCCCAATGATCCGTCGCCAGCGTGGCGGCAAACTGGAATCTGTTTCCTGGGATGAAGCGCTCAATTACGTCGCTGAACGTTTGAGCGCCATCAAAGCGAAGTACGGTCCGGATGCAATCCAGACAACCGGCTCCTCTCGCGGTACCGGAAATGAAACCAACTATGTAATGCAAAAATTCGCACGCGCCGTTATTGGTACCAATAACGTTGACTGCTGCGCTCGCGTCTGACACGGCCCATCGGTTGCAGGTCTGCACCAATCGGTCGGTAACGGCGCAATGAGTAATGCGATTAACGAAATTGATAACACTGATTTAGTGTTCGTCTTCGGGTATAACCCGGCGGATTCCCACCCTATCGTGGCGAATCATGTGATTAACGCTAAACGCAACGGGGCGAAAATTATCGTCTGCGATCCGCGCAAAATTGAAACCGCGCGCATTGCCGACATGCATATCGCGTTGAAAAACGGCTCGAATATCGCGCTGCTCAACGCCATGGGGCATGTCATTATTGAAGAAAACCTGTACGACAAAGCGTTTGTCGCCAGCCGTACTGAAGGTTTTGAAGAGTACAGCAAGATTGTCGAAGGCTATACGCCGGAGTCCGTCGAAGAGATCACTGGCGTGAGCGCACAGGAGATTCGTCAGGCGGCGCGGATGTATGCCAGCGCGAAAAGCGCAGCGATCTTGTGGGGGATGGGCGTCACCCAGTTCTATCAGGGTGTGGAAACCGTGCGTTCACTGACCAGCCTCGCGATGCTGACCGGCAACCTCGGCAAGCCAAGCGCGGGCGTTAACCCGGTTCGCGGCCAGAACAACGTTCAGGGTGCGTGCGATATGGGCGCGCTGCCGGATACTTATCCGGGCTACCAGTACGTTAAGTTCCCGGAAAATCGCGAGAAGTTCGCTAAAGCCTGGGGTGTAGAAAGTCTGCCTGCGCATACCGGCTATCGCATCAGCGAGCTGCCGCACCGTGCGGCGCATGGCGAAGTGCGCGCGGCGTACATTATGGGTGAAGATCCGCTGCAAACCGATGCGGAACTCTCTGCAGTACGTAAAGCGTTTGAGGATCTGGAACTGGTCATCGTGCAGGATATCTTCATGACCAAAACCGCGTCGGCGGCGGATGTGATTTTACCCTCCACCTCGTGGGGCGAGCATGAAGGCGTCTTCTCTGCGGCTGACCGTGGATTCCAGCGTTTCTTTAAAGCCGTTGAGCCGAAGTGGGACCTGAAAACCGACTGGCAGATTATAAGTGAAATCGCCACCCGGATGGGCTATCCGATGCACTACAACAACACCCAGGAGATCTGGGATGAGTTGCGTCATCTGTGCCCGGATTTCTACGGCGCCACTTACGAGAAAATGGGCGAGCTGGGCTATATCCAGTGGCCGTGCCGCGACACGTCGGATGCCGATCAGGGAACCTCGTACCTCTTTAAAGAGAAGTTCGATACCCCCAACGGTCTGGCGCAGTTCTTCACCTGCGACTGGGTAGCGCCTATCGATAAACTCACCGAAGAGTACCCGATGGTACTGTCGACGGTGCGCGAAGTCGGCCACTACTCCTGCCGCTCAATGACCGGTAACTGTGCGGCGCTGGCCGCGCTGGCCGATGAACCGGGCTATGCGCAAATCAATACCGCCGACGCCGCGCGTCTGGGCATTGAAGATGAAGCGCTGGTGTGGGTTCATTCGCGCAAAGGCAAAATCATCACCCGCGCGCAGGTCAGCGATCGCCCGAACAAAGGGGCGATTTACATGACCTACCAGTGGTGGATTGGCGCCTGTAACGAGCTGGTGACTGAAAACCTCAGCCCGATTACCAAAACGCCGGAGTACAAATACTGCGCCGTACGCGTTGAGCCGATCGCCGATCAGCGAGCCGCCGAGCAGTATGTGATTGATGAGTACAACAAGCTGAAAACCCGCCTGCGCGAAAGCGCAATGGGTTGATCTGCCGGATGGCGGCATCAGAATGCTTTATTCGGCCTGCGTCTACTGTAGGCCTGATTAGATGCATTAGCATCGCCATCAGGCATTTTCCCTATAACAGCCTCCGCCCGGAGGCTGTTTTTTTATCCATACGATCTCTTTATACTGTCTTTTCCGTACCCTAAATAAAATTCAAAATGAAACCACTTCTTGCATTGATGTTGTTTATGACATTCTTTGCCCATGCCGCAGATCCTGAGCCGGGTAGCCAGTATTTGCAGGCAGCAGAGGCAGGTGACAGACGCGCGCAATATTTTCTGGCCGACAGTTGGTTGAGCTATGGCGATTTGAACAAAGCTGAATACTGGGCGCAAAAAGCCGCCGACAATGGCGACGCCGACGCCTGCGCGCTACTGGCGCAAATCAAAATCACTAATCCGGTAAGCCTGGATTATCCCGACGCGAAAAAGCTGGCTGAAAAGGCGGCTAACGCGGGCAGTAAAGCGGGCGAAATTACGCTGGCGCGGATCCTGGTCAACACCCAGGCCGGGCGTCCGGACTACCCAAAAGCCATCTCGCTGCTGCAAAAGGCCTCTGAAGATCTGGATAACGACTCCGCGGTGGATGCGCAAATGTTGCTTGGCCTGATTTACGCCAACGGCGTGGGCATTGCCGCCGATGATGAAAAAGCCGCCTGGTATTTCAAACGCAGTTCCGCCATTTCCCGTACCGGCTATTCAGAATACTGGGCGGGAATGATGTTTTTAAACGGTGAACCGGGCTTTATTGAAAAGAACAAGCAGAAGGCGTTGCACTGGTTGAATCTAAGCTGTCTGGAAGGGTTTGATACCGGTTGCGAAGAGTTCGAAACGCTAACAAATGGCTGATGTTTATTGCCTGATGAACGTAGTCGTTGTAGGCCTGATAAGCGTAGCGCCATCAGGCAACCCGGAGCAGGGTGTCGGATGACGGCGTGAACGCCTTATCCGGCCTACATTTTCTTTCTCTGTAGGCCGGATAAGCAAAGCGCCATCCGGCAATCCGTTATTGGGCGGTCTTATCAAATTTCCCCAGTACGTCGCGCTCATAGGCCAGCGCTTTTTTACGGTCAAACTTGTGTTCCCACTTGGCAATCACCAGCACCGCCAGCGCATTCCCCACCACATTTAGCGCAGTACGCGCCATGTCGAGGATACGGTCGACACCGGCGATAAACGCCAGCCCTTCCAGCGGAATGCCCACGCTGCCCAGCGTCGCCAGTAACACCACGAAGGAAACGCCTGGCACGCCGGCAATCCCTTTCGACGTCACCATCAGCGTCAGCACCAGTACAATTTCCTGCCACAGCGACAGGTCGATACCGTATAGCTGCGCGATAAAAATGGCGGCGATGCTCTGGTATAACGTGGAGCCGTCGAGGTTAAATGAGTAACCGGTCGGCACCACGAAACTGGTGATAGAGGCTGGCGCGCCGTAAGCTTCCATCTTCTCGATAATGCGCGGCAGCACGCTCTCGGAGCTGGCGGTCGAGTACGCCAGAATCAATTCATCTTTCAGAATGCGAATCAGAATCCAGATACTTAACCCGCACAGGCGCGCCACGATGCCCAGCACCACCAGCGCAAAGAAGATAATGGCAAAGTGTACCAGCAGCACCAGTTTCGCCAGCGGCCACAGCGACGCGAAACCAAAATTCGCTACCGTGACGGCGATCAGCGCAAAAACGCCTACTGGCGCATAGCGCATCACCATATGGGTGACTTTAAACATGGTTTCAGAGATGGAACGAAATACCGTCACCAGCGGTTCGCGGTGCGTTGCCGGCAGGGACGACAACCCCAGCCCAAACAGGACCGAGAAAAAGATAATTGGCAGCATATCCCCTTTGGCCATCGATGCGATGATATTGGTCGGCACCAGCGACAGTATTGTCCCCATCAGCCCATGCGCATGACTTTGTACTTCCGCCGTGGTGTTCTGGTATTTCGAAATATCGACGGTCGCCAGTTGCGACATATCAATGCCTGAGCCTGGCTGAAAGACATTCGCCAGCGTAATGCCGAGGATAATCGCCACCGTGGTGATCAGTTCAAAATAGAGAATGGTTTTGGCGCCGATACGGCCTAGCTGTTTCGCATCGCCAACGCCGGCGATGCCGACAATCAGAGTCGAGATCACGATCGGCACAACGATCATTTTAATCAGGTGGATAAAGATATCGCCAGCAGGCGACAGCAGGTTGGCAATCAGCCATTCACGACTGTCACTGTGATAATGCAGATAGCTGCCCAACAGAATGCCCAGCACCATAGCCAGCAAAATTTGCCAGGCCAGGCTGACTTTCAAATTTTTCATAACAACAGACTTCCTCGATGAAGCGTTGCTCTCCGCCGAAAGCATGAGAGCAATACATACTGAAAGGGTATGATTTGTGTTGCGTTGGTTTGTAGAGTTTTTTAACGCGCATAATCAGTATCATTTGCATAGCGTCTTGCGCAACCCTTTCATAACAGGGCTTTTGGCTGTTTTTATGCATAATAACGCGAGTTTATGGCGTTAATGATGAATAACTATTTGTTATGGAAAGTTTTTTACTTCGTCAAAAACGAATAATACACTGAGGTAATTAATTTTTACTTGTGTCTCATTCGCCGTTTTTTTAAACAGCACACATGACAAAAGTCACAAAAAAGAAAAAATTATTTCTGCCGATTTTGTAACAATTTAGCCAAATTAATGGCCTCTACCAGCTGCGCGCGGTTCACTCGCGGCGAGTTAGCGTCCAGTAAGGTTTGCCACAGCGACACGGCTTGCGCATAATCCGCCTGCATAAACGCATCCGCCGCCAGCAGCATCTGCGCGGTCACTTCTGTCGCATCCAGCGCTAACGCTTTACTAATCATTTCACGCGTCGCAGGCGTCATATGTTGCCCGGCCTGGTAATACAGCACCGTTGCCAGCGCGGCGAAAAGCTGCGCGTTATCGCCTCGCAGACGCAACGCCTGACGATATGCCAGCAGCGCATTGTCATACGCATTGCGATAGAGATAATACTCGCCCAGCCGCGCCCATTGCTCGCTATCCTGCGGATTGGCGCGGATTTTTTCTTGCAGCCTGGAAAGCTGCGCCTCTGGCGTTTGCGGGTTCGTAAAGTCACGTAGCGGATCGGCCAGACGCTGTTGCTCGCTACGCACAGCCTGCCATTTCGGCGTCAACAGATAGCCGCCGACACAGGCAGCCACCATCAACACCGCCGCAGCCGCCAGACGCTTTACGGGCATGGGACGTAACGGCGCAGTGGAGTGTTCAGACTGGCTCATTGTTCCCCCTTTTCTGCGTGCTGACGCTTTCTCACCCGCCAGGCCACCACACCCACCAGCAATAACAGCAGGTACGGCAGCGTCCACAACAGCAGCGTTTGCTCATTCAACGGCGGGTTGTAGCGCACGAAATCACCATAACGGTCGGTCATCCAGGCGGTGATTTCCGCTTCGCTTTTACCTTCGGCCACCATGCTGTAAACCTGATGGCGCATACTGACCGCCACGGGCGCATTGGATTCCAGCAAATTCTGGTTCTGACACTGCGGACAGCGCAGTTGACTGGCAATAGACAGCGCTTTTTCCTGCTGTTGTGGATTGTCAAAGCGCCAGGTATCCACCACCTGGGCGTGGGTGGCGAAGGTGATTAAAAACAGGACGATCGTTAAGAGTAAAAACTTTCTGCCGGATGGCGCTACGCTTATCCGGCCTACGGTTTGCGCATCCTGTAGGCCGGATAAAGCGTTTACGCCGCCATCCGGCAACGCTGTGAGTAATTTACGCATCACGCTTCCTCCCCCGCCATCCGCTCAGCAGCGCGCCACACACCATCAACAATCCCCCACCCCAGATCCAGCGCACGCCGGTCTGCACGTATAAGCGCATGGCGTAACGATCCGCTCCGGTTTTTTCGCCCATCACCGCGTACCAGTCATGTAGCAGGTTCCAGTGAATCCCCGGCTCCATCATCTGTTGACGACGCGCGGCATAGAAGCGCCTTTCAGGCTGCAGGCTGCCAATGCGTTTTTCATTCCGCCACAACGTGATCCGCGCTTTTTCACTGGTGTAGTTGCCTTTGGCCTCCAGATCCAGACGCTCGAAACGAAAGGTATAGCCCGCCAGTACTACCTGCTGACTGGGGCTGAGGTTAAGGCTGATTTCATGCCGACTACCGCTGGAAACCATGATCCCGGCGGCGAAGATAAATACGCCCGTATGCGCCAGCAATGCCGGAAGCTGACGATGCACAGAGACTTTGCGGCTTCTGATTGTCGCCAGTACGATAACCACCAGCATCAGCAGACCAAACGGCAGCGTGACGCGATTAAAATAGGGCGCGCCCACCGAAAGCCTTCCCCAGCCCATCAAACCATAAATCATGGGGTAGAGCGTCCCGACCAGCACGATCAACAAGACGGCGCTAAAGAGCAGCAACGTCGCCAGAATGAGCGTTTCGCACTTTCCGCCGTCCAAACGCGTCGCCGGATACGGCTCCCGCGCCCGCCAGCCGTACAGAGCAAGCGATGCCAGACTTAACGCGGCAAAAAGGGTAAACAGCGGCACCGCGCGCACGTTATCTAACGCAAAAGCATGTACCGAAACAAGAATGCCGGAACGCACAATCAGCGTTCCCAGCAACGAGAGGATCAGCGTCAGTATCGCCAGCAGCAACGACCAGTGACGGAAGCTCCCGCGCTGGCGGCTGACATACAGACTGTGCAGCAAGGCGCTGGCGGCAAGCCACGGCAACAACGAGGCATTTTCCACCGGGTCCCAGAACCACCAGCCGCCCCAGCCCAGTTCGCAATACGCCCACCACGATCCGAGAATGATCCCCAGCGTCAGAGCGCACCAGCCGGGTAACGCCCAGCGCCAGCACACCCAGGCGGTTGCCGCGTTAAAGCCGCCGCACAGTAGCGAAGCCAGCGCTACGCTCGCCGCGGTCATCAGGCCGCCATAACCCAGATAGAGCAGAGGCGGATGTAAGATCAGCCCCAGATGTTGCAGCATGGGATTAAGGTCGCGCCCTTCCATGGCGGGAGGGAAAATACGCAGGAACGGATCGGACCACAGCACAATAAATAGCAGCAGCGAGGCCATAATGAGGGACAAGATGCTCAGGGTCAGCGGAAAAAGCGCGTCAGATTCATGCCGGGAGCGCCAGGCGAATAGCGCCGTCCACCCCGAAAGAAGCAGCGCCCACAGCAGGAGCGAGCCTTCATGACCGCCCCATACCGCCGCCAGTTTCAGTCCCCATGACAACTGACTATGGCTATGCTGCGCAACATAAACGACCGAAAAATCGCTGGTCAGAAAACAGCTAACCAGAATCGCAAACGCCAGTAGCAGCAGCGTGAACGCCGTCCACGCGCCGCAGGTCGTCAGGCGCATGACGCCACGCCAGTGCTGCCCCATCCCGCACCACGTCGCCAGCGGGGTCAACACGTTGACCCCGAGACTCAACAACAGCGCCAGAAATCCGGCTTCAGGAAGGAAGATGTCCAGATTATGCAACCGTTAGCTGTCCCGCATAAAGAATGAAAAAGCGCAGCAGCAGCACGCCGGTCAAACTGGCGCCGCAAACGGCCAGCACGCCGTGAAACGTGACGCTACGATTTGCCCAGGGTTTCAGCAGCAGCGGGATAATCAATCCCAGCCCTACGACGCCAAGCCAGAACCACCAGCTCCAGAATCCGCCGCCCAGCGCCGCCGCCAGCGCGCGCATTTTGCCGTCATCGCCCAGCGCCAGACCGACGAAGAACGCCGCCAGCAGGAAAATTTCCAGCCATACCACCGGAACCTCCATGCGATGCACAAAGCGCGCCTCGGTGCTGTGCGGGTTGCTACGATGGCGTAACGCCATAGCGATCAGCGCCACCGCCGCGCCGGAGGAGATGCCGGAGAACAGGAACAGCACCGGCAGGATCGGGTTATTCAGGAACGGATAGGATTTCAGCGCCGACAGCAGAAAGCCGGTGTACGCCCCGAGCAGGACCGCCAGCACCAGCATTAACGTCTCCAGCGCGCGATGAAACGGCGTTATTAGCGCCAACACTTTCTGCACGATCTCTAACCGCGGCAGCCAACGCTGCTGCAGGGCAATCACCTCTTTTTCAAAGATTTTCGCCAGCCACAGCACCAGCACTACCATGTACAACTGGAACAGCATCACCCCCATCGACATCACCGAGGTAAAGCTGTAGTGGAACATCAGCTTCCAGAAGGTCCACGGGCGCGTCAGGTGAAAGACCAGAATCAGCAGACCAAGAATAATCGCCCCCGGCCCTAACACCAGCGTAGTGCGCAGCAGCGTGCTGTCCGAACCACCCGCCTCCGGATGGAAGCGACGCAGCAGAATCGCCAACGTGACCAGTCCGGCGGAGATGCCAATCAGAAACAGATAGATGGCGATGGGCCAGTCCCACACCAGTGATGCAAAATGAAATGCAGAAGCGGGTGTCATTGGCTCACCTCCCCATAGTTAAAGGGAACGCGGTAGACCTTCGGTTTTGTGCCCAACGCCAGCTTGTAACGATAGGTGGTTTTTTGCCGCAACAAACGGGAGATATCGCTGTTGGGATCGTCCAGATTACCAAACGTCAGCGCCTTCGTCGGGCATGACTCAACGCAGGCGGGCTGTTTGCCCGCTTTCAGGTTGGTTTTCCGGCAGAAATCGCATTTATCCGCCGTCTTACTGACCGGATGGATAAAGCGCACGCGGTAGGGACACGCGGCAATGCAGTACTGGCAGCCGACGCAAAGGTCCGGATTCACATCGACAATACCGCTGGCGGCATCGCGGAATGATGCCCCCGTCGGGCAGACGTCAACGCAGGGGGCATGGTCGCAGTGCTGGCACGAGTGGCGGAAAAAGCGATATTTCACCTCCGGAAACGTCCCCTGCGGCTCGCTGCGAATAATCGTCAGGCGCGATACGCCTTCCGGCACGTTGTTGACTTCCCGACAGGCATCCATGCAGGCCGTGCAGCCGATGCATAATGACTCATCGTGTACCATGCCATAACGCACGCCATTAATATTCAACGTGTTCGCTACAACGCGTCCTGCCATCCCACTGACCGCCGCCAGCGCACCGACGCGGGTAATAAATTGACGTCGGGTGCAACTCATGGCTGCTCCTTAAGCAACGGAACGGACGCCGGGTTAAAGTGCGGGTTAGTACGCTGATCGCTGTGGCAATCCACGCATATTTTGATCCGCCCTTTCTCGTTTAGCGTCTGCATCGTGTCTTGCTGCGGATGCAGGGAATGGCAACTGGCGCAGGTCACTTTAGTAACATGAACATCGTGCGGCCAGAACGCTTTTTGCAGTTGTTCAGGCAAGTGGCAGGACATACAGACGCTGTTCTGCTGCTCTACCGTATACATCGGGTCGTTAAAACGCATCACATCTTTCACCCCTTCACGGTGGTGAAGCGACGGTTGACCGTGGCAGTTGGTACAGGTTATCGGCAATTTATTGTTCGGGTTGATAGCGCCCGTATGTTTACCGTGCATACCTTCGGTGTCCGGCTTGTGACAGTCCAGACAGGCAGCATCCGGATTACGCTGCTGGGTGACCGTCCAGCGTTGATCCGACTCCTGCGGCGTTGGCGTGGCAGTAATTCCACTCAGGCTCCAGAACAGGCCTGACGCCAGCACCCCAGCAGTTAATAACGAACGTAATACGCTCATATTCACTCCATTACATAATGCCTGATGGCGCGCAGCTTTAAGGCCTACAAGACTTCTGTAGGCCGGATAAAGCGCTTGCGCTGTCATCCGGCAAATTTGTCACATGTGAGGTTATTGGCTTAACAGACCGTTTTTACGCGCCTGATCTTCCCACTGCGGTACGACCGTTTTCAGGAAGTCCTGCTTCTCCGCGTTGATTTGTTGCATATTCAAACCAATCGCTTTCTGCGCCTTCTCTTTCGTCGAAATATCCGGCAGCGGAATTTCATGGGTAATGCCTTTGGTCGCCAGCAGTCGCGCCAGTTTAGTACGGGCATCCGCGGCTTTATCCATCGCACTGCCTAACATCCGTAGACCTTCTTCCGGGGCATGCATATGAATACCGTGTGACGCAATCGCCAGATCCCAACGCCACTGCGCGTGGCGAATATCGTTCAGAATCGGTTTCATTTCCGCGTCTGTCGCCCCCGCATCCCATGCGGCTTTCGCTTCGAAGTGCGCATGTACCAGCTGATCTTCAACCTTGATTTTCAGGTCATGAATCGCCTGTTTACGCTCGGCGACCACTTTTTGCAGGGACGCTTTGTCCTGGGTGTGGCAGTTGGCGCAGGTTTGCGCGAAATTGTCGAACGGGTTGCCGATTTTATGGTCGGTGTAGAGCTTGCCTTCGGCGTTCTGTACTTTCGGCATGTGGCAGTCGATACAGGTCACGTTGTTCTTACCGTGAATGCCCGCGCTCCAGGTTTCATATTCCGGGTGCTGCGCTTTGAGCATCGGGGTTTTCGACAGAGAGTTAGTCCAGTCAGAGAAGGCGATGGCGTCGTAGTATTGCTCCATATTTTCGACCTTCATGCCCTCATCCCACGGGAACTTAACGGCTTTGTTTTTACCGTCAAAGTAGTACTCCACGTGGCACTGGCCGCAGACCATCGATTGCTGATCAAATCGTCCCGCTTTATCAAACGGTTTGCCGATAGCCTCCATCGCCCGTTCAGCATAGGGGCGCGACAACGTTAACGCGGGCTTCCCTTGGGCGAAATCGTCCGACGCGGTGTTATGACAGTCGGCACAGCCCAAATCGTTGACAATTTCCGGGCCGCCGCGCGCCCATTTGCCATGGAAGTAGCCGTCTTCGCCTTCTTGTTGGATAAGGCGCGCGACATCGGGGCTTTTACAACTCCAGCAGGCCATCGGCAGCGGGCCGTCTTCCGCCGTTTTTGGCGCGCCGGTACGCAGTGTTTCGCGCACGTCAGTTACCGCATACGCGTGGCCGCGTGGTTTGTTGTAGTCACGGGAGAAGGGATAGCCCGCCCACAGGATCACCAGACGAGGGTCTTCCGCCAGCGCATCTTCACGGGCAGACTGTTCTGACGTCGCTTTCCATGACTGATATTGGTCGGGGTGTTGAGGCGCGAACGTTTCATTTTTCGCTTCAACAGTAACGGTTTTTGCGGATTCAGGCGTTTGCTCAGCGTAAACAGAGGTAATGAAGAAAAAAGGAAATATAAGGCTGAAGAAACGGCGTGCGCGTAGTGTTTTCCTTGCCATAGAGGTCTCATCCAGATTGCGCCATTATCTTTAATGGCGATTTTTTATCGTTTTCCATAACAGCAACCGCACAAATACTGTTATTACATTGATCTCCTCTATGTGTAACAAATAACCACACTTAAAATGTTGTCTTTAATCAATTGTAAGTGTATGTAAAATACCACTTTAGAGTTAGTAACCTGGACAAAACTCCCTCTCTTTTCTGATTTCCGGACACGGATCACTTTTTTAAAAAATTTCATATAACGTCATGTTATCCCGAAAATTTATCTAATTTTGCGGGACACAATCAAAAAATAGATTGCTGCTTATTTGCACAGTTCCCTTTTTGCGTGATCTGTCGCCCAAATACTAAACAAAACTTATTAAGACCCTACATTTAACGTTTATGCGACATATTATTAACATCCTACAAGGAGAACAACAGCATGAGCCAAACACATAAACACGCCATTCCCGCCAACATTGCGGATCGTTGCCTGATAAATCCAGAGCAGTATGAGACTAAATATAAACAGTCTATTAACGACCCCGATACGTTTTGGGGCGAACAGGGAAAAATTCTCGATTGGATCACGCCGTACCAAAAAGTGAAAAACACCTCCTTTGCGCCAGGCAATGTGTCGATTAAATGGTACGAGGACGGCACGCTGAATCTGGCGGCGAACTGTCTTGACCGCCATTTGCAGGAAAATGGCGATCGCACCGCCATTATCTGGGAAGGCGATGACGCGTCGCAGAGTAAACATATCTCTTATCGCGAACTGCATCGCGATGTCTGCCGTTTCGCGAATACACTGCTGGATCTGGGCATTAAAAAAGGCGATGTGGTAGCGATTTATATGCCGATGGTGCCGGAAGCGGCGGTGGCAATGTTGGCCTGCGCCCGCATCGGTGCGGTGCATTCGGTGATCTTCGGGGGGTTCTCGCCGGAAGCCGTCGCCGGACGCATTATCGACTCCAGCTCGCGGCTGGTGATCACCGCTGACGAAGGTGTACGTGCCGGACGCAGTATCCCGCTGAAAAAGAATGTCGATGACGCGCTGAAAAACCCGAATGTCACTAGCGTTGAGCATGTGATCGTCCTGAAGCGCACCGGCAACGACATTGACTGGCAAGAAGACCGCGACCTGTGGTGGCGCGATTTGATTGAAAAAGCCAGCCCTGAGCACCAGCCTGAAGCGATGAATGCCGAAGATCCGCTGTTTATCCTTTATACCTCCGGCTCCACCGGCAAGCCGAAAGGCGTGCTGCACA
The DNA here is from genome assembly GCF_046550835.1 of Salmonella sp. SAL04196. Classification (NCBI taxonomy): domain Bacteria; kingdom Pseudomonadati; phylum Pseudomonadota; class Gammaproteobacteria; order Enterobacterales; family Enterobacteriaceae; genus Salmonella; species Salmonella sp. SAL04196. The sequence continues at coordinate 100,669 of NZ_JBGDXE010000006.1, read as the reverse complement.
CCACCGGCGGCTATCTGGTCTACGCCGCGACCACCTTTAAGTATGTCTTTGATTATCACCCTGGCGATATTTACTGGTGTACCGCCGATGTGGGTTGGGTGACGGGGCACAGCTATCTGTTGTATGGCCCGCTGGCCTGCGGCGCGACCACCTTAATGTTTGAAGGCGTGCCGAATTGGCCAACGCCCGCTCGCATGTGCCAGGTGGTCGACAAACACCAGGTCAACATTCTCTATACCGCCCCAACGGCCATCCGCGCGCTGATGGCGGAAGGCGATAAAGCCATTGAAGGCACCGACCGTTCTTCACTGCGCATTCTGGGTTCCGTCGGCGAGCCGATCAATCCCGAAGCGTGGGAATGGTACTGGAAGAAGATCGGCAAGGAAAAATGTCCGGTCGTCGACACCTGGTGGCAGACTGAAACAGGCGGTTTTATGATCACGCCGCTACCAGGCGCTATCGAACTGAAAGCCGGTTCCGCCACCCGTCCTTTCTTTGGCGTACAGCCTGCGCTGGTGGATAACGAAGGCCATCCGCAAGAAGGCGCGACGGAAGGCAATCTGGTCATCACCGATTCCTGGCCGGGCCAGGCGCGCACTCTGTTCGGCGATCATGAACGTTTTGAGCAGACCTATTTCTCTACCTTTAAGAATATGTATTTCAGCGGCGACGGCGCGCGTCGCGATGAAGACGGCTATTACTGGATCACCGGTCGCGTGGATGACGTGTTAAACGTCTCCGGCCACCGTCTGGGTACGGCGGAAATCGAGTCAGCGCTGGTGGCGCATCCGAAGATCGCCGAAGCGGCGGTGGTGGGTATTCCACACGCTATCAAAGGCCAGGCGATTTACGCTTATGTGACGCTCAACCACGGCGAGGAGCCGTCGCCAGAACTGTACGCGGAGGTGCGCAACTGGGTACGTAAAGAGATTGGCCCGCTGGCGACGCCGGACGTGCTGCACTGGACCGACTCACTGCCAAAAACCCGTTCCGGCAAAATTATGCGCCGCATTTTGCGCAAAATCGCGGCGGGCGATACCAGCAATCTGGGCGATACCTCGACTCTCGCCGATCCTGGCGTGGTGGAGAAACTGCTCGAAGAGAAGCAGGCCATCGCGATGCCGTCATAACCATAAATGCCGGATGGCAACGCGAATGCGTTTTATCCGGCCTACGACCCTACCCCTGCCCTCTCTCAAACCGGGAGAGGGAAATATAAAAAAACCTCCCCCAAAGGATTTCGTGTTACAGGAAGGCGGCAAGCGAGCACATCCTCAGCAGCATAGTTCACTATGTGGCTGGGGCGCGCGAGTGCGGCCAACGCGCCTGTAGCGCGAAAGACGCAGGGGGACCTCTGGAGAGCTCTGTGATGAATGACCAAATTTATCAGCGGATAGAAGACAGTGCGCGTTTCAGGGAATTAGTCGAAAAACGGCAACGGTTTGCCACGATTCTGTCGGTTATCATGCTGGCGGTTTATATCAGCTTTATTTTACTGATCGCCTTCGCGCCTGGCTGGCTGGGCACGCCTCTACATGCGGGAACCAGCGTCACCCGAGGAATTCCCATTGGCGTCGGGGTGATTGTGATTTCTTTTGTGTTGACCGGAATTTATATCTGGCGGGCGAACGGCGAATTCGATCGTCTTAATAACGCCGTACTGCATGAGGTGAAAGCATTATGAAGAGAGTTCTGACGGCGCTTGCCGCCGCACTCCCCTTCGCCGCTCATGCGGCGGATGCCATTAGCGGCGCGGTTGAACGCCAGCCCACCAACTGGCAGGCGATTATCATGTTTTTGATTTTCGTCGTGTTTACGCTCGGTATTACCTACTGGGCCTCTAAACGCGTACGTTCCCGTAGCGACTACTACACCGCAGGCGGCAATATCACCGGGTTCCAGAACGGGCTGGCGATTGCCGGCGACTATATGTCCGCCGCGTCATTTCTCGGCATTTCCGCGCTGGTGTTTACCTCCGGTTATGACGGGCTGATCTATTCGCTGGGCTTCCTTGTCGGCTGGCCAATCATCCTGTTTTTGATTGCCGAGCGCCTGCGTAATCTGGGACGTTATACTTTTGCTGACGTTGCCTCTTATCGCCTGAAACAGGGGCCAATCCGTATTCTTTCGGCCTGTGGCTCCCTGGTAGTGGTAGCGCTTTATCTCATCGCCCAAATGGTCGGCGCCGGTAAACTGATTGAACTGCTGTTCGGCCTCAACTATCACATCGCCGTGGTGCTGGTCGGCGTGCTGATGATGATGTACGTGCTGTTCGGCGGGATGCTGGCGACAACGTGGGTGCAAATTATCAAAGCCGTCCTGTTGCTGTTTGGTGCCAGTTTTATGGCCTTTATGGTGATGAAACACGTCGGCTTTAGCTTCAATAATCTGTTTACCGAAGCCATGGCGGTACACCCGAAAGGCACGGCGATTATGAGCCCAGGAGGGTTGGTGCAAGATCCGATTTCGGCGTTGTCGTTGGGTCTGGGACTGATGTTCGGCACCGCCGGATTGCCGCATATTCTGATGCGTTTCTTTACGGTCAGCGATGCCCGCGAAGCGCGCAAGAGCGTGTTCTACGCCACCGGTTTTATGGGCTATTTCTACATTCTGACCTTTATTATCGGCTTCGGCGCTATCATGCTGGTGGGGGCGAATCCCGCCTATAAAGATGCGGCGGGCGCGCTGATTGGCGGCAATAACATGGCGGCGGTGCATCTGGCCAACGCGGTAGGCGGCAACCTGTTCCTCGGCTTTATTTCGGCAGTGGCGTTTGCCACCATTCTGGCGGTGGTTGCCGGTCTGACGCTGGCGGGCGCATCGGCGGTGTCGCATGATTTGTACGCTAACGTGTTCCGCAAAGGCGCAACCGAACGTGAAGAACTGAAGGTGTCGAAAATCACCGTCCTGGTGCTGGGCGTGATCGCCATTATCCTCGGCGTCCTGTTTGAAAATCAGAACATCGCCTTTATGGTGGGCCTGGCGTTTGCTATCGCCGCGAGCTGCAACTTCCCTATCATTCTGCTTTCCATGTACTGGTCAAAACTGACCACGCGCGGCGCTATGCTGGGCGGCTGGTTAGGTTTACTGACAGCGGTGGTGCTGATGATTCTTGGCCCTACCATTTGGGTGCAGATCCTCGGCCACGAAAAAGCGATCTTCCCGTATGAGTATCCGGCGCTGTTCTCTATCAGCGTGGCGTTCCTGGGGATCTGGTTTTTCTCGGCCACCGATAACTCGGCAGAAGGCAACCGTGAACGTGAGCAGTTCCGCGCTCAGTTTATCCGCTCCCAAACGGGATTCGGCGTACAACAAGGGCGTGCGCATTAATCTTACCGTTTCCTCCGGCCCTGTGGGTCGGAGGAAAATCAGAACATTACCCTCGCCACCAGCGGGGCTGCCAGCACCATCACCACGCCGGACAGCATCATTACCAGACTGGCGACGACACCCTCCTGCTGACCAAGTTCATAGGAACGCGCCGTGCCCGCCCCATGTGACGCCGCGCCAAATCCTGCCCCTTTTGCCATGCCTTCCCGGATAGAGAGACGCAAAAATAGCGCGTCGCCGACCGCCATGCCAAACACGCCAGTGACGACCACGAACAGCGCCACCAGATCCGGCTGCCCGCCCAGGGGTTCTGCCGCCGCCAGCGCAAACGGCGTAGTAACGGAACGTACCGCCAGACTACGCTGAATCTCATCCGATAACGTGAACAGACGCGCCAGCCAAACGGAACTGGTGACCGCCACCACCGTCGCCGTCACTACGCCCGCGGTGAGCGACATCCAGTGACGTTTGATAATCGCGAGGTTATCGTACACCGGCACCGCAAAGGCAATGGTCGCCGGGCCGAGCAGCCACAATAGCCAGTGCGATTCACCAATATAGTTTTGCCAGGAGATATGACCGAACACCAGCATTAACACCAGCAGTGCTGGCGTCAACACTAATGGCATCAACGGCAGTTTGCGAAAACGGCGATACAGACGCTTATTGGCGAAGTAAATCCCCAGCGTAATCACCAGGCACAGTACGCTTAACTGAACGTTATTCACGGTTTAGCCTGCTCATCTCATAGCGATACACTTTATCCACCACCCACGCCGTCGCACCGAGTACCATTAAGGTACTGATCGCTATCACCGAGAAGATGCGCCAGCCGTCCACCAGTAACAGATGGGCATAGTTCACTACCGCCACGACGGCGGGAACAAAGAATAACAGCATCTCCGCCAGCAGCCAGCGTGCGCCTGCGCGTACCCAGCTAAGCGGAATAATCCGGCAAACGATCAGCGCCAACATAAGTACCATGCCGACCAGATTCGCGGGCAACGGCAGGTGCAGCCAGGAGACAAGATATTGGGAAAAAATGAATAAACCTGCATAGAGCAGTACCTGAACCGGTACCTGGAGTCGTTGCACAACGGCAGGCGTAACGCGGCTTATCGCCACAGCCATGAGGGAATGTCCTGAAAAATAATACGGAGCGCCAGTATAGAGAACCTCCGTCACGGGCAGAAATGAATTAAAATCATTGCAGGCATAGTCGGAAGGAATAATCATGGATATCAGAACGCTGCGTTATTTTGTCGAGGTGGTGCGCCAGCAAAGTTTCACCCGCGCAGCGGAGAAGTTATTTGTCACCCAGCCCACCATTAGCAAGATGCTGAAAAATCTTGAAGATGAGCTTAACTGTACGCTACTGATCCGCGACGGACGTAAGTTATTGCTGACCGATACCGGACGCGTGGTGTTTGAACGCGGTCTGGCAATCCTCGCTGAGTTTCGCCAGTTAGAGGCCGAGTTGAGCGATATTAACCATCTCAATAAGGGCGTGCTGCGGCTGGGTATTCCCCCGATGGTCGGCATGTTGATGGCCGGGCCAATCAGTTTGTTTCGACAACGCTACCCTGGCGTTGAACTCAAAATTTCGGAGTTTGGCGGCCTGACGGTACAGCAGGCGGTAATGAATGGCGAGCTGGATGTTGCGATGACCGCGCTCCCGGTGGAAGAAGCGAGCGGGCTGACGACATTATCGCTGTTCAGTCATCCGCTGTGCGTGCTGGTTCCCCGTTCAGGTCAGTGGACAACCTGCGACTCCATCGCGCCTGAAGCACTGGCGGAGCATCCTCTTCTTATCTATAACGAAGACTTTGCCCTGAGCCGCCAGTTGATGACCTTATTTAGCCAGCATGACGTAAAACCACGGATTGCCGTGCGCAGCGGGCAATGGGATTTTCTCGCCGCCATGGTGCAAGCGGGCGTCGGCATCGCCATTTTGCCGGAGCCGATTTGTCAGCGTCTGGATAAGGCCACGCTGCGCTGGCTACCGCTGGAAAGCGATCTCCGCTGGCAGTTAGGCATGATTTGGCGAGAGGGCGTGTATCTGTCGCACAGCGCCCGGGCATGGTTAACCTGTTGCGAAGGGTTTTGGCTGAAACAACCGTAAGCCATAGGTTAAAACCCTTGCCGGATGGCGGCGCAAGCACCTTATCCGGCCTACTTGTAGACCCGGTAAGCATGGCGCCACCGGGCCACAAGGACTACTGATTTTCTATCAGTAGCGCTTCCATCAAATCCAGGTCGTGCAGCAGCTTTTGCAATGTTTCATTGCTGATTTCTCGTGTGGCGCGCAGATGATACAACTCGGCGCGTTCGGAACGCAGCGCGGCAAGACGGAAACGTCGCTCCAGGTTTTCTTCCTGTATGGAGCTTTCGACATCGTTTCGCCCATCGGCACGGCGACGCAAGTTACCGATGACACGCGAGCTTACTTCAGTAAGCAACTGATTATCGATGTTTTCTTCGGTATCCGCCGCCAGACGCTCTTCCATTTTCTGAATGGCGACAATCGCCACTTCCGCCGTCGCCGCGCGGGCGATACGCTCCTCTTTCAACTGTTGCGCATGATCGGCGACTTCCAAATGTTGCAACAGCAGCGGCAGCATGATCACGCCGACAAATAACGAGAACAGAATGACGCCAGCCGCCAGGAATACCAGTTCATAACGCGCCGGAAATCCGCTGCCATCCGGCAAAAGTAACGGTATAGAGAGCACACCAGCCAGGGTGATCGCCCCACGAACGCCAGCGAAGGAAGCAATCAGAATTTCACGCGACGTCCAGCTGGCGAACTCCATCGGTTTCTTCTTCAAAAAACGCAGGCTGAACTTTTTCATGGCCCACAGCCAGCCGAAGCGAACCAGCATCAATGCCGCATAAATCAGCACGATATCGGTAAAGAGCATCCAGGTTTCGACATTCGGGTCAGCTTCCGCCGCCGCCAGCGAAGATTCCAGAATCCCCGGCAATTGCAGTCCCAACAGCAGAAAGACCATACCGTTAAAGACAAATTCCAGCATCGCCCAGGTACTGTTCGCGCGCAAACGCATTGCCAGCGGCGCGCGGCGCATTACGCCAGAACGGGTGATGGTCATCCCGGCGGCAACCGCGGCCAGGATACCTGAGACGCCAATATGCTCGGCAATCTGGTAAGACGCGAAGGGCAGCAGAAACAGCAGGACAATTTGCGTCGCGGGTTCATCGCCGCCCCAGCGGCTCAAAAAACGCAGCGAGCGGCCATACAGCCAACTGACCACAAAACCCGCCAGAATACCGCCGATAGCGACCTTAAAAAATTCCAGCGTCGCGCCGCCGACGGTAAAGACCATCGTCCCCATCGCCACCGCGACGGCGAATTTCAGCGATACCAGACCGGAGGCGTCGTTCATTAACGCCTCTCCCTGCAGAATGCCCATGATTTTTTTCGGGATACGCCCCTCGCCCACAATTCCGGAGAGCGCTACCGCATCGGTCGGCGACAGCACGGCGGCCAGCGCAAAGGCGGGGATCAGCGGAATGCCGGGCACCAGCCAATAAATCAGGAAGCCGATTCCCACGACCGTTACCAGGACCAACGCCAGCGCCAGCCCGAAAATCTCTCGTCCATGCTCAAGAAATTCACGGGTCGGCGTCTTCCAGCCATCCGCAAACAGCAGCGGCGGAATAAACAGCACCAGGAAGAGTTCCGGATCGAATTCCACATGCAAACCAAACGTCGGCCACGCCAACAGCGCGCCAATGGCGATCTGCATAAGGGGTAAAGGAAGCTGGAAGGGTAATACACGCGTAAATACCCCCGACAGCGAGACCACAAGGGTCATGATGAGTATTGTGAAGAAAATTTCCATGCGTTCCCTGTTTGCGATGTTTTTTATGATGGAGAAAGGCATCATGCCTCGGTTTCACCTTCTTCAGATTAACGCAAAAGGTAACGTGATGTGTCCTGAAAATGAAAACGGGCGACCAACGCCGCCCGTTTTTCAGAATGAAGGCAGAACTAGATAGCCCAGCCGCCGGCATAAAAAGCGACCAGCGCGACCGCAATGACGACAGTTCCGATATTCAGCTTACGCCATTCGCCGGAAACCAGACGCCCGACGACCAGCGTGGCAAAGCCGATCATAATCCCGGTGACAATGTTACAGGTCAGTACAATAAATACGGCCGTTACCAGCCCCGCCATCGCATCGACGAAATCAGCAAAATCGATTTTCGCCACGTTACTCAGCATCAGCAGACCGACATACATGAGCGCCGGGGCGGTTGCGTAGACGGGAACGAGATAAGAGAGCGGCGAAAGAAACAGGATCAGCAAAAACAGCACGCCCACGGTAATCGCCGTCAGGCCCGTTTTACCGCCCGCCGCCGTACCAGCCGCAGACTCGATATACACCGCCGCAGGCGCCGCCCCGACCAGGCCGGAGAAAACGCTACTCAGGGAGTCGGTGGTTAGCGCTTTGCCGCCATCAATAATTTGTCCATCTTTGTCCAGCAGATTAGCCTGCCCTGCGACCGCACGGATCGTTCCGGTCGCATCAAACACCGCCGTCATCACCAGCGCCAGTACGCTTGGCAGAACGACAGGGTTTAACGCGCCCATAATATCCAGGCTGCCGATCAGCGAGTTGCCGTTTTCATCGCTCAACGAAGGCATGGCGAAAATGCCGGAAAAATGGACGTTAGGATCGAAGAGCAAACCCACAATAGAAATGCCAATAATGGTCAACAGAATGCCGCCGGGGACTTTCAGCTTTTCCAGACCGAGAATAACAGCCAGCCCCACGAGCGACATAATCACCGGAAAGGTGTCGAAATCGCCCAGCGCGACCGGCAGGCCATCCAGCGGGTTTTTAATGACCAGGCCGACGCCGTTGGCGGCAATCAGCAACAAAAACAGGCCAATACCAATACCGGTTCCGTGGGCCACGCCCTGCGGCAAGTTACGCAAAATCCAGCTACGAATGCCGGTGGCGGAGATAACGGTAAACAGTACGCCCATCAGGAATACGGCGCCAAGCGCGACCGGTACGCTAATATGCTGCCCCAGGACCAGGCTAAACGCGGTAAACGCCGTCAACGAGATAGCGCAACCGATAGCCAGCGGCAGATTCGCCCAAAGCCCCATAACGATAGAGCCGACGCCTGCGACCAGGCAGGTCGCTACAAAGACGGCGGCAGGCGGGAACCCGGCTTTACCCAGCATCCCTGGCACCACGATGACGGAGTAAACCATCGCGAGAAACGTGGTTAAGCCAGCAACGACTTCCTGGCGAACGGTGCTCCCGCGTTGTGAAATTTTAAACCAGGCGTCGAGTGAACCGCCGGTACGCGCTGAAGGCGTAGACATAGAAAACATCCCCTGAGAATTTATTATTCGTCGGTATACGTGGGAGGTAATCCACTAACAGCGCAACGTTATCTCCTTGTGCTACATTTACGACAATCGGGGTGCCGCAAAAAAGCAAACGTTTAGCTCCACGTATACAAAACGGGTGGCAAAAAAAAGCAAACGATTATCCAGCGATCATCAACGCTTTTTCAACTGAACTTTGCCGCTTTTTATGCTTTTCTGCTTAGTATGCTCAATAAATCGCCAGACGATGCGCAAACGTTATCGTCCCTGCGCAATCCAGCAACAATTTTTCGCATCGCTGTTAGCAAATACGTTGCGCAATCTGCTCACAAAAACGCCATTATCCGCCGGGGATGGTAAACGGACCGCCCTGCTGAATCGCTCGCTGCCAGGCTGGACGCATTTCTACCCGCGCTTTCCATGCGTTGATATGGTCGAGATGAGCGATTCCGCCTCGGGCAAGCAGCGCAAATAGCGGGAAGCTCATCTGGATATCCGCCATACTTAACTGCTCTCCGGCAAACCAGGGGTGATTTGCCAGATGCCCGTCAATAAAGCGCGCATGGGTTTCCAGCTGCGGATTAAGGTACGCTTTTTGCGCGCCCTTACCGATAACGCCGCCCAACGTTCGCAGACCCAATGGTACCGGCGGTTTACCCAGAGAGGTAAAGAGCAGTCTCATCAATAGCAAGGGCATGAGCGAACCTTCAGCGTAATGTAGCCAGAATCGATAGTGTTGTTTCCCCTGCGCATCCGCAGGTTTAAAGCGTCCGATACTGTCGTAGGTGTCCTGCAAATATTCCAGGATGGCACCCGATTCCGCAATAACCATACCGTGATCTTCGATAACCGGAGACTTGCCCAGCGGATGCACTTTTTTCAATGCCGGCGGCGCCAGCATGGTCTTTTCACGCTGGTAACGCACAATCCGGTAAGGCAACGCCAGCTCTTCCAGCGCCCAGAGGATGCGCTGCGAACGAGACTGATTTAAATGGTGCACCGTCAGCATGGCTGTCTCCTGTAAGGTATGCCAACTAACTATAGAAAATTATGGCAGTTGCCGTAAAAATTTCGGCTAAAAAATCAGCATTTCGCTGGCGAACAGGGCGTCGTCGCTTACACTTACAGTATCAACACAAACCGGAACCTCCACCACGTGCTCGATATGAGGGGTGTTGACGTCGGGGGAAACCCTCCTGTAATCAGCGGGATAGAGCGAAAGACAAAGACCGGAAACAAACTAAAGCGCCCTTAGCGGCGCTTTAGTTTTAGGTGAACTCAGCCCGATGGCCGAGTGCATATTAATCATCTTCAAGCAGCCGGGCACCCGTCCCGTGTTCGCCAAGCCTGTCGCCTGGATTTCGCAGCGGACAGTCGCTACGCGATAAACAGCCGCAGCCGATACAACCGTCCAGCTCATCGCGCAACGCCACCAGCGTATGAATACGTCGGTCTAACTCTTCGCGCCACTGCGAGGAGAGCTGCTTCCACTCTTTCGCGCTTAACGTATGCCCTTCCGGCAAGATACCAAACGCGTCGCCGATAGTTGCCAGCGGGATGCCGATACGCTGGGCGATCTTGATAATCGCGACATAACGCAACACGTCACGCTTGTATCGCCGTTGGTTACCGCTATTACGGATACTGGTAATTAGCCCTTTGCTTTCATAGAAGTGCAGGGCGGACACAGCAACACCGCTACGTTTCGCAACTTCCCCCGGCGTCAGTAAGGCTTTTAAACGGGGAGATTTTTTTTCCATAAATCGCTTTACCTCAAGTTAACTTGAGGAATTATACTCGCCCGCAGACAAAACGACGAATCGAATACTGTTTAAGAGGCAACAATATGTCGCATCAGCAGATAATTCAGACCCTTATCGAATGGATTGATGAACATATCGACCAACCGCTAAACATTGATGTGGTGGCAAAAAAATCGGGCTACTCCAAGTGGTATTTGCAGCGGATGTTTCGTACGGTAACGCATCAAACATTAGGCGAGTATATTCGCCAGCGCCGTCTCCTGTTGGCGGCCGTTGAGCTACGAACGACCGAGCGCCCGATTTTTGATATCGCGATGGACCTGGGCTATGTATCGCAGCAAACCTTCTCGCGTGTATTCCGCCGCGAGTTCGATCGCACTCCCAGCGATTACCGTCACCGCCTGTAGGGCGTCTGCCCGCGTATCGTCAGAGGCGCGGGCGTTTGTTGTAGCCAGGAGATGAATTCCTGCGGTGGTAACGCCTTCGCAAAGTGCCATCCCTGACAATACTGAACGCCGCGTTTTAGCAACCAGCTAACCTGTTCAGCCGTTTCAACCCCCTCCGCAATGATTTTTAGCCGCAAACTTTGCGCCATTTCAATAATATGTTCCACAATCAAATGGCTGGCGCTATTAGTGGTTAGCGTGTCGACAAAAGATTTATCAATTTTTAAAAGGTCGACATTTAATGAGTACAGGTTATGCAAGTTCGAATAGCCGGTACCAAAGTCATCAATTGCCACCTCGTATCCCGCCTGGCGAAACGCCTGAATAATCGGCGTCATTTTAGGCACATCAATAAATCCGCGCTCGGTCACTTCAACCTTTATCTGTTGCGCAAGCACTGAATGCTGACGCGTTTTTTCATGAATCATCACAATTAGTCGGGAAGAGAGAAAATCGGCGGCAGAGAGATTGATAGAGACATAAAGATGCGGGTGCGCGGCCAGAAAACCACCTAAATCATTAAATACCTCTTCGACGACATAATCGGTGATCTGCTCAATCATCCCCTCTTTTTCCGCCAGCGGAATAAATTCGCACGGGCTCATCACCGGACCGTGATAGCCCGGCCAACGCAATAGCGCTTCGGCACCTACACATGTCCCGTTTCGGATATCAATGATCGGCTGATAATGAAGGCAAAGCTGGTGCCTGGTAATGGCCCGTTGCAGCAATCGACGCGGTGAGTAATATGCCTGCCGGGATCGTGACCACATAAATAAGACGATAATGCTACAGATGATCCCTAACGGTAGCGTTAACGTAAGCTGATGAAAGAGGTTCTGGTAAAAGCGTTGCTTTGAGGTTGACACAATCGCGGCAACCGGTCGTTTTGCTGATTTAACCAGAGTATAAAAACGCTCACCCTGTTGGAACACAGGTTCACTCCGTCGTACCAAAGGTAATAGGTGATCAGCCTGCGCCTGTTCACTCAGAGAGAAAAAGGTGTTGGTCACCGTATCATACATTCCCCAGGCCAACGCCGGATCGTCTGACATCACCTCGCTATAAGATAAGGGATTGATAACCGCGACATAGTTTCCCCGCTGCATATATGTCATTTTATAACCGTTGAAAAAAGGCGTATCACGATAGTAATAAATAGCGATGTCAGGCTTTCGTTTATAGTCAGCGCGGGGAATAAAATAAGGACTTGTTGGCGTCATAACCGTAGAGCATAGAAAACGCTGGCCCTTAGCATAAATCAACTCATTAATGTACAAACGACCGCGGATAATATTCAGCATTCGCTGTTGATGGGCTGGCGTACAGGCTTGCCCCTGATATTGTTCAGCGGCATCGCGGGCTAAATTCGCTTGCAGGATAACCCGCTCCGTTTTATCTAATACCAACTGCGCAAATGAATGTAACTGATTTCTGGTTTCAGAGACTGCCCGGATATGAGCAAACCAGATCGCCAGCAATACAGGAAGTAACACCACAATGATCGTTCCGAGAAATCTCAACACCTTGCGTCGTGTGCTTTGACTCATTTTCAGCCTATTTCCCTGCATTATTTGTGACTATTGTTGGCAAAATAAGACGTGAACCAAACGGAGGTTTACGGTGCATGAATTTATCAATATTAGCAACAGACTTTTACCGATCAACATTTACCATTAATAACTAAGCGCAATCTCTCTCGCATACCAGGCAGGACACTAAATATTTTTGATAACATCAGATTTATACCTAAGTAAACGATGGGGTATACATCTTTACTCCTTTCTTTTGATAAATAACTTGATATTTTTATCAGGTCTGAATTTCACGAAAAAAAATAAAAGAGTAGTAATAATACATCTTTGCTTTCCGGCTGTTTCTCTACGGACGCGCAGAAGTCACACAAAAAACAAGGTTATAAAACGCACAAAAAATACATTGCCGATCTGGCGAACAAGCCTTTTTTTGTGATATAGTTCACAAAAACAATGAAACAGAAACAATGTTTCATTCGATGTTGATGTGACGTCCGTTGATAGCCAGAATGTCCCACGTTTCCCGGGAACAACGCCGTGCTGTCCTGGACAAAGGTCTATTCAGAGGAAATGTTTCATGGCTGCCATAACCACTGGTGTCGTTCTTCTCCGCTGGCAACTGTTGAGCGCCGTGCTCATGTTTTTAGCCAGCACGCTCAATATCCGTTTCCGTAAATCAGATTATATTGGTCTGGCGGTGATCAGTAGCGGTCTGGGCGTGGTATCCGCCTGCTGGTTTGCCACCGGTTTACTCGGTATTACCATGATGGATCTCGCTGCGATCTGGCATAACATTGAAGCCGTAATGGTCGAAACGATGAGCCAGACCCCGCCAGAATGGCCGATGGTGCTGACCTGATACGCTATCGCTGCCGATGAAGCCGCCCACCGGTTATCTCAACGCGGAATCGCGCGCCAGGAGTAGCCTTGCGAACCATCACGTCCCTCGCATTGCCGTTGATGAGGGCCGCCAGGTGTGGTTATCCAAAAATGGCAAGTGGAATAGCCCTAACAGAATCGAGCTAAACTTATTGAAGACATTGCCGACTCGTTAAATGACAATAAATATCCTCCGGCATAGCCGGAGGTTTTTCAGATGCGCCTGTAAGGCTCTCTTACCAGCCGCGCCCTAACAGGCGCATACGATCTGACATTTGCATCAAACTTCGTTACTTACGGCCCGTAAACGGGCTGCCCGGATAAGGGATCGATAATTGCTCACCCATTTTATCCTCTTCAAGCTGGTGCTTTATGTAGTCCTGTATCTTCGCCGTGTTCTTACCCACCGTATCGACATAGTACCCTCTGCACCAGAACTCCCTGTTCCTGTATTTGAATTTTAGATCCCCAAACTGCTCGTAAAGCATCAGACTACTTTTACCCTTCAGATATCCCATGAAGCTCGACACACTCATCTTCGGCGGGATCTCCAGAAGCATGTGAATATGATCTGCACAACATTCCGCTTCCAGAATTCGTACGTTTTTCCATTCACACAATTTTCTTAATATGCTGCCTACTGCCCTACGCTTCTCTCCATAGAACGCTTGTCTTCGGTATTTGGGCGCGAAAACTATGTGATATTTACAGTTCCATCGGGTGTGCGCTAAGCTCTTTTCGTCCCCCATTGGGACCCCCTTTTGATTTCTTGTTGAACTTTTGCAGTTGCCAGACCGCAAGATGTTTTAACAAATCAAAAGGGGTTTTAATAACTGGCTTAAAGCTGAAAGCTTTCCGGAACCCCCAGCCTAGCTGGGGGTTTTCCATAGACAAAAAAGACCCGTTTGTGCAACGGGTCTTTTTTATTAAGCAGTACCACCTGATAACAGCGACAAGCGCTGCTTATTTTACATTAATAATTTATCCGGAGAACAATCACGGATTATTTTTCCACCTTTCATTACCAGAACCCGGTCAAAATACTTTATCAGATATCGACGATGCGTCACCATGATCAACGTTTTCCCATGAATAAACTCATCTAAGTTATCAAAAATTTGCTTCTCGGTATTTTCATCCAGATTTGATGTTGGTTCATCCCATAAAAAGACGCTGGCGTTACTGCTCAGACTACGTGCTAATAATAACTGCTGTTGCTGTCCGGATGACAGGTTTTTAGCCATAAAATTCACCGGAAACTTCAGCCCCATAGGATGTTGCAAGATAAAACCACAGTTCGCCAGATGGAGCGCCTTGAGTACCCGGCCCCTGTCGTTTTGCGGTTTTAACGCGAAATTACTTTCAATGGTTCCGGTGAATAAAACATCATGTGTCGTCACCACGCTTAAATGCTGAGAAAAAAAGTTCTGCGATAAATGCCCTAAGTTATATCCATCATATAAGATGGCGCCGTCTGTTGGCGAAAGGTAGCCAGATAGCATTCCCAGTAATGAGCTTTTTCCTGCACCGCATTCGCCTATCACTGCGACACGCTGCCCCGCAGGTATGTCTATAGACAGTCGGTTAATAATCATCGGAGATTGAGCGTCATACTGATAACTCACACCCCGAATAGAGATATCGCCATTGCACTTTGATATGGACTGTAATGCCGGTGTTTTTTCTGCCTGATCTTCATCAAAAAAAGAAAGCAGATCCTTACCGGTTTTTTCTGCTGATAAAATAGAGATTAATGTAGAAGAAAAATTCGAAATGATCCCGGAAATACGACCAGAGACAATGACAGATGAAACAATTGCGCCAGTGGTAACATCACCCTTGATTACCATAAAAAAGGCTATTACCATAATAGTTATTTGGGTAATAGATGACATACTCCCCAATATAGATTGATAGATAAGATTTAATTTCCTTATCTTCAGGTTAAGATACGACTGTTCATTTGATGTGTTGACCCAATCAAAAAGTAAACCTTGATTATTTAAGGTATGGATCATTTTAATAGATAAGAAAACCTCTGAGATGAAGATATTCCTGTTCTTCTGTCCTTCTTTTTGTTTGTTCATTAACTCATTAGTATAATGGTGGTTAACGAGGGAAATAATAATAGAGACGATAAACATGGTAACAGGGACAATAACGACCAGACCTAAATTTACATATATAACAATGAGAAATATAATAAATATTGGAATATCGGCTATACGTTGAAAGATCGAGTTTAATAAAACGGGTTTAATTTTCTGAAACTCATTCCATAGCACAAATGCTGATGACATGGATCTGCCATTTTTCTTTTTACTATAAAGTACCGCTTCAAGAAATGCGATATCAATATCGACGTCATCCTGCCTTGCTGTGATAGACTGATAAATATCTTTCGAAGTACGAAGGATAAACTCAAAAACAATAAATACAGCAACAATTATAGCCACGCCAAATAAAGATGAAACCGAAGCACTTGGAACAAGCTTATCATAGAACAGATTACTAAATACTGGAATAGTTAACGCAAAAATTGCCATAAAAAGAGATGAAAAGAAGTATTTAGTATAAAAAATCTTGTTCATCGATAAAGAGTTTTTTATGATATTTTTTACTCTTATACTATCAACAACTTTATTTAAAGGTAGTATACTAAATGCAGATAACTCTTTTAAATATTCATCTTCAATTTCAACATAACAGAGTTCACCGCGCGCGTTTACCAACTTTATTTTTTGCCCGCCACTCACACACACCATCCACTTCATTTCTGGTGTTAATAGTAAAATCGGCATAGGCTCATTTAGTAAATCCTCACCATTATTAAATAATATATCCTGTAGAGAAAGCCCTAACGACAAAAAGAAATTCTTCATTTGTATAGAGTCGTCAGTGTTATTTCTGTCGTACTTTTTAAATCTTAAATTTATATCATCTTCTTTGATGTCAATTTTTATGTTGAATTTTTTAGACACTATAGATAATGCCGTTTCCGCACTTAAATAATAAGGTTCTAGTTTTTTATCCATAAGTAAACCCCCTCACCCAAAGGTGAGGGGTCTCCGTTATTATGCGTGTTCTTCTTGATTATCTACAGGTAACGTAACTTCATTAACGGCGAAAACTTCAATAGCGCCGTTATTGTTGTGCCCTACAGAACTCGTTGAAGGGGAATCATTAATATCATCCTCGGTCTTTCCTCTTGCATTCATTGCGTTCACAATATCCGCCGAGGAGTGATCGACTGAGAATGTTTTCTCCTTAATCAGGAAATCATCGTCCTTATCAAGGAATTTCACGTCCATAGTATATTCACCATCTTCCAAAGATAGCGGAACTTCGAATATTGCTTTCTGGTTAGTTATCGGCAGAGTAAACTCTTCTCCTTCAAACATAACACTGACATTAACAATATTCTCAGGTACTGATATTTCAAAAGAAGGTGTCTGACTAATTGAACGATCTATTTCATCCCCAGAGTCAGCGTTTAACAATGTAATACTATAGGCTGTCTCCTTCACCACGCTTTCTTCCGCCGCAGACGGCACTGTACGAAGATGCGTAGCGCTTTCGGCATTCACTGTTTCAGACTCCGGTGGAGTAACCGCTGTTGGCGTGGCGTCATCGCTCGCATCGTCATGCTGGCTATCCGCTGTTACCGTCACCGTTGAGTCAACCGTCACCTCCAGCGAAGCAGATTGCAGTGAGTTCCCCGCGCGATCCACCACCGTCACGCTCAGCGTGTAGGTACCATCATTCCAGGCGGCTGGCGGCGTGAAGGTCCAGCCATCCGCGCCTTGCGTCGCCTGATAGATGTCTGTCACGCCATTATGCGTCACGTTTACGGTCACCCCGGTCACGTCAGCATCAATATGCTGCAGCGTGAACTTAGGCTGGGTGTGATTGTGATTCGTCACGTTATCGCTGTCTGAAGCGCCATTGCCTTCACCTGCTGCCAGCGCAATCTCCGGCACGGTCAGCGTACTGTCGATCGTAACGGTAATGGGTAACGAGTTTTTCTGATTACCCGCGGCATCGCTTGCGATTACCGATATCGTATAGGAACCATCAGCTAACGGTGTACCTGGCGTAAAGAACCAAACGCCATCGGCATTTTTTTCAGCATTATATACGGTCCCATTGATATCGACCTGAACGACCACAACATCGCTTTCCAGATTCCCGATAATAAAGGTAGGCTGATTATCTCGCGTAATATTATCGCCCACCGTACCACTGTCTGAGTCTGGAGATAATGAAATAACGGGAACCTCTTTCATGATATCGAGAGGGACATCATCACTCCGGTTACCAATCGCATCCACACTCGTAATGGTAAACTTCCCTTCCGATGGATACGGGATCGCCATACTCCATTTACCATTATCAGGAACGGTTAGCGTATAAGTATTCCCATTACTATCGGTTATTATTAGCTGAGATTTGGCTTCCGCCGTCCCCTGCATAATAATTAGATCGTTGACAATATCTGAATACGTTACGACCGGAGCGTTTGGCGGCGTTCGATCAATAAATATTTCATGTACCTCTTCCTTACGGTTGCCTGCGTTATCCTCAATACTCAAAGTGATATCGTATTTCCCTTCCGGAAGCTGATCGGTCGATAACTCCCACTGCCCATTAGCCGCAACGACAGCGGTTGCCAGCGTGACCCCTGCCACGATTAATGATACCGTAGCGCCAATTTCCCCCATACCTCTCATGGTAATAGTGGAGCTATTACTCCACCAGTCCGTTTTCGATGATGATTTATTGTCATCAAGCTCGCTGGTAAATACCTGGATATGCGTATCGACCCAAATGGAATACTTTTCCTGATTTACGTTACCAGCACGGTCCGTAGATTTAACAGTGATATCCAGCTGGCCTTCTGTGAAATAAAGCGGGTTCACCGGCATCTGCCAGTGGCCTTTGTCATTAACCCAAACTTCCCCCACATTTAAGCCATTAATGATGATTTCTATTTTGCTATTGGGCTCGGCACTGCCACTAAACAATAAGTTACGTGTCGTGTCCGTTATATATATTTTGCCATCACTACCGGTCATCTCTGCTAACGTTTGTCCGCCGATAGAATCAATAGCGACAGGCGTCGTATTTAAGGTATCGATAGTAAAGTTTAGCGTTTTCGAGGTAGCCGTGTTGCCTGCTTTATCGGTGATAACATAATAAATGCTATGGGAACCATCGCCCAACGGTGACTCAGGTCGATAAACTTGATTTCTGTCCGTCACCGTGATCGTATCGACTAACACCCCATCAATGAAAATCTGAACACTCTGGTTCATTTCTCCATAAATACTAAACGCAGGCCGGGTTTGACTCGTTATACTATCATTACTGAAAATACCGTTATCAGAACCTGCCATCATAACAGGATTATCGATAAACGTACTGGTATCTATCGTGACGAGTAAGCGAGGCGATTCTGCCGTATTACCTGCCGGGTCTTCGGCAACCACTCGGATAGAATATTCACCATCTTTTAACGCATTATCAAACTGATAGGACCAGGTTCCATCTTCAAGCACAAGAACATTTGCCACGATCTTTTCATCCACATAAATATGGATTGTGGCTCCCGCTTCTGCGGTGCCAACTAACACAGGCTTGTTGTGACTAGTAATCAGATCGTCAAGTGAACCAGAGTTGCTCGCATCTTCAAGGTTGAGCGTTGGGAAGTCGGTTGATGAATCGACATCCACGCTATAATCCTTGCTCACTTCAGTGTTGCCAGCAACGTCAGTAATGCTGAAATGAATATTAAACGTACCATCATCTTGCAACAGTATCGGCGCGCGCCATGTGCCATCAGCCTCAACCATAACAACGTTGACTAATTTACCATCGACAAAGATGCTGACCTGAGAACCTGCCTCCCCGACACCTGAGACTGACAACGCCCGGTTATTAGAGAGGGCCGGTAATGAATCTTCATCAATGTCAAAGACAGCAATTTGAGAATCGATTGTCACGGTTGTAATCGCAGACTCAACCCGGTTACCAGCAGTATCCGTAGCAACAAATTGCACCTGATACTCGCCGTCGGCGCTATTTGCCGGCATGGTATAGCTAATATTACCTGACGAACTCGCCTCTACTGTGCCTTGTAACACACCATTAATATAAACCTGTACCGTCGCGCCGGGATCGGTCATGGCAACCAGTACCGGAGACTTATTATTGGTAATCAGATCATATTTATCACCGCTATTAGTATCCCGACTTAATGAAATATCGCTGATTTCAATCTGCGTATCATGTTCTATCAGGATATCTTTTTGTTGGCTGTTGCCCGCTTTATCTTCCGATACCACGACAAAGGCATTACTACCTT
Organism: Salmonella sp. SAL04196; assembly: GCF_046550835.1. Lineage (NCBI taxonomy): Bacteria > Pseudomonadati > Pseudomonadota > Gammaproteobacteria > Enterobacterales > Enterobacteriaceae > Salmonella > Salmonella sp. SAL04196. Next base: position 80,984 of record NZ_JBGDXE010000006.1, on the reverse strand, counting down.
CACGCAGATCTAATTCTGCGCTCCATCGACCATCATTGCCTACCACCAGGGTAGCAATAACCACCCCCTGCGGATTCCTGATGGTTAAAGTACTTCCGGCTTCGGCAGTACCATCGATGGTGACATGAGATTTATTGGTGATCCAGTCGCCAACTTTGCCACTGTCATCAGCTTCGCGTAATACCACGGTTAACGGCGAAATTACCGTATCCAGTATCACATTCTGCGGACCAAACTCTCTGATATTGCCGGCAACATCTTCAACTTTAAACGTTAATACATAATTACCGTCATTACCCAAAGCAGGTAATACTACGCCCCAATGTCCTGCGCCTGTCGTATAAGCAATCGCTTTTTCAACGCCATTCACAAAGATAGTGATTTTGCTGTTTGGCTCACTGGTGCCGCCAATCTCCGGCGTCACCGTATTGATATATCCGCCCTCATGCATTCCAGATATATTCCATACCAGTTCAGCAACCTCGGTATCGATAGTGACATCAACGGCGGTGGAACGCAGTTCGCTATTATCGCGAGGGTTGACGATACCCACCTGGACGACATAATGGCCATCTTTCATTTCCGATAACTGGAAAGTATATCGACCCGCTGTATCCGCTGTCGCCTCGCCGACCTTCACGCCATCCACATAAATACTCACAATCGCATTAGGTAACGTGTTCCCAACCAGGGTCGGCGTTTTATTATTCGTGGTAAAGTCTCCTAAGGCACCACTATCGCTCTCCTCGCTGAGCTTTATGGTTGGAGGCGTGACATCAATAACAGGTATTACGACAGGAAAGTCGACCTGCGACGATTCATTACCCGCTTTATCTTTGGCAACAATGCTCACAACATAGGAGCCTGGCGCTAATACTGATGGCGGCGTCCAACTCCATTCGCCATTCGCATTGGCGTTTGCCGAGCCGACCACTTTCCCATCCCACTGAATCATAATCGTCGAGAACGCTTCGGCTAGCCCTTTGAACTCAGGACGCAGGCTGGTTGCTTCATACTGATCATCAATAGATGGATCCGAAAGGCGAATGGTAGGATCGATCGTAACCGTATCGATAGTGAATCTTTCCTGCGTTTGCGCAGTATTTCCCGCGACATCTGTTGCGACGACGTTGATGGTATACATGCCATCCGGCAGTATATTCGGCGTCACACTCCAGTTGCCATCGGCGCCAACCGTAATCGTGTGTTTTAGAACCTCCCGACCTGACTTATCATCAACAATGGTAATCACCAGTTTCGCATTAGGCTCCGCAGTACCTTCGAATTTGGGATTTTGCTTATTCGTAAGGTTATCGCTATTGGAGCTGCCGGTATCAGACGCTGGCTCCATTCTGACACTGACGCTTGTCGTGGTATCAATGGTAAAGGGCAGCTTAGTTTCAGAAGTATTTCCGGCAATATCTCTGAAGACAACAACGGCTTCATATACGCCATCGTTTAACGCAACGGGAACCTGAAATTCCCAGAGGTTATTGCCATTTGCCGTAACCGGATAAGAAACGCCGTTAATTCTGATTACAACAGTATCAATATCGGCGGGTACATTGCCAATAACGAAACGTGGTTTAGTGACACTCGTAATATTATCAACAGCGCTTTCGCCAGTATCATCCGCATCCAGCAAATCAATACTGGGATCAGAAACAATAGTGTCTATTGTGAATGATACCTCTTTGCTAATTTTATTACCTGCGATATCTTCAGCCACTATTTCTATTTTGTAAGTTCCATCCACTAACGGTGTATCAGGGGTAAACAGCCATTTATTACCTGCCCCCTGAGTCAGTGTGCTGGATTTCCCGTTTAAAATTACCGTCACGCTCTGCAGCGGTTCTCTGGCTGAAATTTCAAAACGTGGAGAGGTAATATTCGTAATACCATCCGTAGAATCCTTTCCGGCGTCATCCAGCATCACGACGCTCAGGCCGTCAATCTGCGTATCCACGGTGAAGCCCAGCGTGGAATTTGCCGTATTTCCTGCCCGATCCGTCGCCTGGACATGGAGAGTATAATGACCATCAGGCAATGCGCTACCTGCAGTAAATTCCCACTGCCCGGCCGCATTTTTACTGATAGGCGTCCAGTTTACGCCATCGAAAGAAACCAGCACCGATGTCACATCATCAGGCGTTGCAATTTCAAAAGAGGGACGGGTAGCATTGGTGACATTATCGTGATCGTTGACGCCGCTATCTGTTGTTAACGTAACACTGTCAATCTGAACCTGCGTGTCGATTTCAATCTGCAGTTCGGCCGATGTTTTGGTATTACCAGCAATATCCGTTACGGTAACAGAGATCGTATGCTGACCGTCAGACAGCGGTTGATCCGGCGTAAAGGTTAAATTCCCCCCTGTGTTTTCAATGGTGTAATCCCGACCATCAATATGAACCACAATGTGTGATACATCATTATCTACATTACCGATAATAAACACCGGTTTGTTAATCCTGGTAAGATTATCATTAGTATCATCACCAGTATCATGGGTGGGATCGAGTACAATTGTCGGCTCTCGCAGAGTCGTATCAATCGTAAACTGCAGCGTTTCTTGCGCAACGTTGCCAGCGATATCAGTCACATCAACCAAGAGAGTGTGTTTCCCATCAGGTAATGCCGAACCGACATTAAATATCCAGCGGCCATCCCCTCCTTTTGTGAGTTCAATCCAATTAGCGGCGTTATCGATTTTAACGCGCACATGGGTAATATCATCAGCGGTAACAATACTAAACTGCGGCTTGTCGACTTTGGTAATGTTATCTACATCGCTATCACCGCTATCTGTAACCAACGTGACGCTTTCAATTTCAGCCGTCGTATCTATCACAACAGGTAATGGTTTCGATGTCGCGGTATTTCCGGCCTTATCTTCAACCGTAACGGTAATATTATAAGAACCATCCGGAATGGCATTGCCTGGTGTAAATTGCCAACCAGCCCCAACCTTAGTCGCGTTATAATCATGACCATCAATCGTCACCACGACTTTAATAACATCGGGGTCAACATTACCAATCGTAAAGGTGGGTCGTGAAATATTAGTGATATTATCGGCTGTATTCGCTCCGGTATCTTGTCCTGCGTCTAAAGCAATAGTCGGAACCTGTATATTAGTATCGATATTAAATACTAAATCTTTATTCGCAATATTACCTGCCTCATCCGTGGCCTCTACGCGAAGGGTATATGTGCCGTCAACCAGAGTATTCGGGCTGTCAAAAATCCACTGTCCGTCGGCATTTTTGCGTATCACATTCCAGTTAGCGCCACCATCCAGGGTTACGCGTACCTGGATGACATCACCGGGAACGTCAATTCTGAATGACGGTTTGGCAACATTCGTTAATTGATCATTCTGCACGCCAGTATCATTAAGCAATACGATATTGTTAATGGTTGTCGTGGTATCAATACGCACCTCTAACGGCGCAGATTCTTTTACATTCCCCGCCAGATCTTCCACCACAACGGCTAACTGATATGAGCCATCAGCCCAGCTCGCAGAAGGCGTAAAGCGCCATTGACCATTGGTGAATACCGCCGCTTCCTCGTGCGTTTTACCGTTGTAAGTTACTTTGACCATCACGCGCGTAACGTCAGAATCAACCTGGCGTATGTCGAACACCGGCCGATCGTGATTGGTGAGGCGATCGCCAACAGTACCGCTATCTTCGCCAGCTGCCAGTTCAATCACCGGCGTAGTCAACGTACCGTCTATCGTCACCTTTAAAGGCGCGGATGTTTGCTGGTTGCCTGCCACATCTGTTACCGTCACGGTGAATGTGTAGCTACCGTCCGCCAAAGCAGAATCCGGTCGATAACGCCAGCCGTCGGCTGATTCGGTGAGTACCACCGTTTTAAACGTGCCGTTATGCTCAATACTCAATTCCACGTGTCGAACATCTTTATCGATACTCCCCAACACAAATACCGGCTGAGTGACACTGGTCAGATTATCGTTCTTATTCTGTCCGGTATCCTGATCGGGCGCTAGCTCAATGGTTGGCGTCAACAACGTGATGTCGATAGTGAAATCGAGCGTCCCCGTCATCTTATTACCCGCACCGTCAGTCACTTCCACGATCAGGGTATGCTGTCCCTCTGGCATATCCGTCGGCCAGGTGTAATCCCAAATGCCAGCCGTCGAACTCTTGATTGCAGTAACCCAGGTCGTGCCGCCGTCAATACTCAGAAGAACCTTTTCCACATCATCCGGTACCGAGATCTGGAACTGCGGACGCACATGTTTTGTGATATTATCGCCAGGGACGCCGCTATCGTTGACTAATTCAATATGATCAATGGCTATTTGCGTATCCACTGTCACCGTCAGCGGCGTAGACGGACGCGTATTTCCCGCCCGATCCTCCACTGTCACCGTCAGCGTATAATCACCGTCGCCCCACGGCGCTGGCGGTGTAAAGCTCCATCCTCCAGCCCCCTGTGTCGCAGTAAACGAGGTTGTCGTTCCATTATGCGTGACGCTGACTGTAACGTTGATAACATCCGAATCGATATTCTGCAGAATAAAGGTCGGCCGGGTGCGATTGGTCATATCATCGCCAGGCGTACCGGTATCATCCGTGCTATCCAGCGCAATGGTCGGCGTCGACAACCGGGTGTCGATGAAAAATTCAAGCGTTTGCGTCGCCGTATTGCCCGCTCTGTCGGTGACCATGACGGTTAGGGTGTGTTTTCCATCGCCCATATCCGTTGGCCAGGTATAGCCCCAGACGCCTTCGATACCCTGCGCCGCGCTCACCCAGTTTGCGCCGCCATCAATGCTCAGTTGCACAGAATTCACATCCGCCGGCACCGTGATCTCAAACTGCGGACGGGTGCTGTTAGTTAGATTGTCATCCGGCACGCCATGATCATTGACCAATGTAATATCAGTAATGCTGGTTTGCGTATCTACCGTCACTATCAGCGGCGTGGACTGACGAACGTTTCCTGCGTTATCCGTTACCTCTACCGTCAGTGTATAGCTACCGTCCGCCCAGTCAGCATCTGGCGTAAAGCGCCACTGTCCTCCAACCTGGGTTAGTATCACTTCCTGGCTATTGCCGCCCTGTGTGATCCGCAAAATGACCGATTGCGCATCGGCGTCAATATTGCCAATGGTAAAGCCCGGTCTTTTGACGCTCGTAATATGATCGCCAATGGCACCTGTATCGTCCCTGCTATCCATAGTGATGGTAGGCGTTGACAGCCGGGTATCAATGGTAAAATCGAGCGTCTGCGTCGTCTTATTTCCCGCCTTATCGGTCGCTTCTACCGTCAGGGTATGTAGCCCGTCGGTCACATCTTTCGGCCAGGTGTAATCCCAGATCCCTGCCGTGCCCTGTGTTGCACGAACCCACGTATTACCGCCGTCGATACTCAGACGTACCTCGTTGACATCCCCTGGCACCGTGACGCGGAAGTGTGGACGAACGTCATTGGTCAGGTTGTCGCCGGGAATACCGTTATCATTAACCAGTTCAATAACATCGATGGTGATTTGGGTATCAACCGTGACCGTCAGCGGCGCCGAGTATTTTACGTTACCCGCTTCATCCTCCACCCTCACCGTCAGCGTATAGTCGCCATCTGCCCATGTGCCGGTCGGTGTCACGCTCCAGATGCCGGTCGCGCCTTTGGTGGCCGTCAGCACTTCTTTCGTGCTGCCATGCTGCACTTCAACCGTGACATACCGCGCGTCTGCGTCAATATTACCCAGTAAAAACGTCGGCTTATTCGCGTTGGTCAGGTTATCGCCTTTTGTTCCGCTGTCGTCCGTGTTGTCCAGCACGATAGTCGGTTCTGACAGTAGGGTATCGATGATGAAGTCCAGTTTCTGCGTCGTCTGGTTTCCCGCCTTGTCGGTCGCCTCCACTGTCAGGGTATGCTTCCCCTCTCCCACATCAGCCAGCCAGGTATAATCCCAGACGCCCGGCGTCGCGCTCTGGGTAGCGTTGAACCATGTCTTGCCGCCGTCAATGCTCAGGCGCACCTCGTTAACATCCGTCGGTACCTTCACCTGGAACTGCGGACGCACGTTATTAGTCAGATTATCGTCGGGAATACCGCTGTCATTGACCAGTTCAATGTTATTAATGGCGATTTGCGTGTCCACCGTCACCGTCAGCGATGCCGAATGGCTGGTGTTCCCCGCTTTATCTTCGACTGACACACTCAGGGTATAATCGCCCGCCCCCCATGATGTCGGCGGCGTAAAGGTCCATCCGCCTACGCCTTTCGTGGCGTCAAATGTGGTGGTGACGCCGCCATGCTCCACGCTGACCGTAACGCGAACGGCATCATCATCAATATGTTGCAGGTTAAATGTCGGCTGGGTGCGATTAGTCATGTTATCGCCCTGGATGCCGGTGTCGTCCGCGCTATCCAGTACGATGACCGGCGTCGACAGCGTGGTATCAATAGTGAAGTGGAGTGTCTCCGTCACCGTATTACCCGCATTGTCAGTCGCTTTCACATTCAGCGTATAGTCGCCATCCGGCACGGTGCCCGGCCAGGTATAATTCCAGACGCCCGGCGTCGCGCTCTGTGTCGCCTTAACCCAGGTCACGCCACCGTCAATGCTCAGACTGACTTCGTTAACGTCCCCCGGTACCGTCACGCGGAACTGCGGATGGGCGTCGTTAGTCATATTGTCGCCGGGAATACCGTTATCATTAACCAGTTCAATAGCATCAATGGTGATTTGGGTATCAACAGTGACCGTCAGCGACGCTGAGTGTTTTTCGTTCCCCGCCTCATCTTCCACCCTCACCGTCAGCGTATAGTCGCCATCTGCCCATGTGCCGGTCGGTGTTACGCTCCAGTTGCCGGTCGCGTCTTTGGTGGCCGTCAGCACTTCTTTCGTGCCGCCATGCTGCACCTCAACCGTGACATACCGCGCGTCTGCGTCAATATTGCCCAGTAAAAACGTCGGCTTATTTACGTTGGTCAGGTTATCGCCTTTTGTTCCGCTGTCGTCCGTGTTGTCCAGCACGATAGTCGGTTCTGACAGTAGGGTATCGATGATGAAGTCCAGTTGCTGCGTCGTTTTGTTTCCCGCCTTGTCGGTCGCCTCCACTGTCAGGGTATGCTTACCCTCTCCCACATCAGCCAGCCAGGTATAATCCCAGACGCCCGGCGTCGCGCTCTGGGTAGCGTTGAACCACGTCTTGCCGCCGTCAATGCTCAGGCGCACCACGTTGACATCCGTCGGTACCGTCACCTGGAAGTGCGGGCGCGCTTCATTGGTCAGATTATCGTCGGGAATACCGCTGTCATTGACCAGTTCAATATGGTCAATGGCGATTTGCGTATCGATGGTAACCGTCAACGGCGCTGAGTGGCGAATATTACCCGCCTCATCTTTCACCGTTACCGTCAGCGTATAGTCGCCATCAGTCCACGCGCTGCCGGGTACAAAACGCCACTGCCCGTTAGTCTGCGTCAGCTCCACCTCCTCGCTGTGACCATCGCGCATCACCTGCACGACGACCTGAGTCACGTCAGAATCAATACCGCCGATAATAAAACCCGGTGTTTTAACGTTAGTCTTATTATCGTTGGCGGTGCCGCTATCATCTGCGCTATCCAGCGTGATGGTCGGTGTCGACAATGTGGTATCAATGATAAAATTGAGCGTTTCCGTCGCCGTGTTGCCTGCAACATCGGTTGCTTTCACTGTCAGGGTATACGTATTTTCGACCAGATCTGTCGGCCATATATACTCCCAAACGCCGTCGGGCGTCAGCGTTGCGTTAACCCAGTTGATGCCGCCATCAAGACTCAGTTGCACAGAGTTCACGTCCGTCGGTACCGTAATATGAAACTGTGGACGTGCTTCATTGGTCAGGTTATCCCCGACAATACCCGTGTCATTAAGAAGTTCAATGCGATCAATAGACGTTTGCGTATCGATAGTCACCGTCAGCGGCGCAGAATAATTTGTATTACCCGCCTTATCTTCTACCTTTACCGTCAGCGTATAGTCGCCATCGGTCCAGGCTGCGCCCGGCGTAAAGCGCCACACACCGCCGTTCTTAATCAACTCTATCTGTTGGTTCTTACCATCATGCGCCACCGTCACCACCACTTTGGTCACGTCGGCGTCGATATTACCGAGGGTAAAGCCTGGCATCTTAACGTTGGTGATGTTATCGCCAGCGGCGCTGTCATCCGCACTGTCCAGGGTAATCGTCGGTTCTGACAGCATGGTATCGATGATGAAGTCCAGTTTCTGCGTCGTTTTGTTTCCCGCCTTGTCGGACGCTTCCACCATCAGGGTGTGAGGGCCGTTAGCCACATTCGTCAGCCAGGTATAATCCCAGACGCCCGACGTCGCGCTCTGCGTGGCGTCAAACCACGTTTTGCCGCCATCAATACTCAGTCTTACACCGTTAACATCCGCCGGTACTGTCACCTGAAAGTGCGGGCGCGCTTCATTGGTCAGATTATCGCCGGGGATACCGCTGTCGTTAACCAGTTCAATACGGTCAATGGCGATATGCGTGTCCACTGTCACCGTCAACGGCGCGGACTGCTTCACATTTCCGGCCCTATCTTCTACCTTCACCGTCAGGATATAGTCGCCGTCCGCCCAGTCGCTGGTCGGCGCAAAGCGCCACTGTCCGCCGGTCTGAACCAGTGGCACCTCCTGTTTAATGCCATTGTGCATTACCTCCACTGTTACCCGGCTGACATCGGTATCAATATTGTTGAGGGTAAAGCCCGGCGTTTTAACATTGGTGATATTATCGCCCGCGATGCCGCTGTCATCTGCGCTGTCCAGCGAGAGGGTCGGCACAGACAGAGTGGTATCGATGGTGAAATCGAGCGTCTGTGTTGTCTTATTTCCCGCCTCATCGGTCGCTTCTACCGTCAGGGTATAGCCTCCGTCGGCCACATCATCCGGCCAGATATAATCCCAGACGCCCGGCGTCGCGTTCTGGGTAGCGTTGAACCACGTCTTGCCGCCGTCAATGCTCAGGCGCACCACGTTGACATCCGTCGGTACCGTCACCTGGAAGTGCGGACGCACGTTATTAGTCAGATTATCGTTGGGAATACCGCTGTCATTGACCAGTTCAATGTTATTAATGGCGATTTGCGTGTCCACCGTCACCGTCAGCGATGCCGAATGGCTGGTGTTTCCCGCTTTATCTTCGACTGACACACTCAGGGTATAATCACCATCCGCCCACGCCCCTGTCGGCGTAAAGCTCCATCCGCCTACGCCTTTCGTGGCGTCAAATGTGGTGGTGACGCCGCCATGCTCCACGCTGACCGTAACGCGAACGGCATCATCATCAATATGCTGCAGGGCGAATGTCGGCTGGGTGCTATTCGTCATGTTATCGCCCTGGACACCGGTATCGTCCGCGCTATTCAGTACGATGACCGGCACTGACAGCGTGGTATCCACCGCGAAATCGATGGTCTTCGTCACTGTATTGCCTGCTTTATCAGTCGCTTCCACCGTTAGCGTGTATTGACCATCTGCCAGGTCTGTCGGCCAGATATACTCCCAGCTTCCTGCCACGCCCGGAGTTGCCTGAACCCACGAATTACCACCGTCAATGCTCAGACGGACTTCATTGACATCGGTCGGTACCGTCACACGAAAGTGGGGACGGTCGTCGTTGGTCATATTATCGCCTTTCACGCCGCTATCGTTGACCAGTTCCACCCCATCAATGGCGATTTGGGTATCGATAACGACCGTCAGCGGTGCTGAGTAGTTGGTATTTCCTGCCTTATCTTCTACTTTCACCGTTAACGTGTAGCTGCCATCCGCCCACGTATTCCCTGGTGTAAATAACCAACTACCATTGAGGTGAGAAAGTTCGATCTCTTCGCTCACGCCATTGTGCATCACCTGTACGACGACCCGATGCGCATCGGCATCAACACCGGAAATAGCAAAACCTGGCTTATTGATGTTGGTCAGGTTATCGCCTGTAACCCCCGTATCATCCTTAGAAAGCAGGGAAATCACCGGCGTTGATACTGTGGTATCGATAGTAAAATCGAATACCGCGCTGTTCGCTTTATTACCCGCAATGTCCTCAACCTTGACATAAACCTGATGCAAGCCTTCCGTTAAATCTGAAGTAAAGGTATAGGCCCATGAACCATCAGGTTGTTGCGTGGCAACACCGATCTGCGTATCAGACGCGGCATCCCATACCTGCACACTGATAATGTCCGGATCAATATCTTTTAGGTGCAAGGTAGGTTTAACGATATTCGTTAAATTATCATCTGAAATTCCCGAATCTGAATCCGGGCTCAATGAAACTATCGGTATTGAAATAGCAGTATCGACGCTAATTAAGAAAGGATCCGAATGGGCAATGTTGCCAGCGATATCTTCAACTGAAGCGGTTATTCTATGATCGCCATCAACCAAACCTTGATCGGCTTTTAGAGTATACTCCCATCTGCCATCTTTATTTGTTCTGACCTCAGCGATCAGCGCACCATCAATATAGAGTTTAACCGTTGAATAGGGTGCAGCGGTTCCTGTCAGTGCAGGATTCTTTTCATTAATAATATGGTCTGTATTATCAACCCCCGTATCGTTGACCAACTCTATTGTTGGTTTTTGTGTTTGCGTTACGATTTGGAAATTATACGCTGATGAGGAGGCAGTATTACCGGCAATATCTTCTACCTTTACCGTTACGTCATGCGAGCCATCGGATAACGCTGTGGTAAATTGAAAATTCCATACACCATCATCGCCAGCAATAGCCTCGCCACTTAACACACCGTCAACATAGATGGAAACCTTAGCATTAGCTTCAGCCATCCCGGTAAACAACGGCGTATTAATTTTAGTAATCATATCGCCTTTAACGCCAGAATCAGCGCTATCATGCAACATAACAGTAGGGATCGGCGTAAAGCTATCAATGGTAAGCTGATAATCTACAGATGACGTTCTTCCTAAAGGATCGATGGATTCAACCGTAATCTTATAAACATTGTCAGACAGATTTCGGGAAATATCAAAATTCCAGTTACCGTCTGCATCCGCAGTCGTCACGCCTATCGTTTTACCATCGATAAGGATATTTACGGTAGCAAACCTATCCGCTGTTCCCAGTAATGTCAGAGCATTATGTTTATTGGTAATCCAGTCGCCTTTTGCACCGGAATCATCACTGGCATCGAGTTCCGCTTTTGGAGGTACAACTTCAGTTTGAATAGTAAAAGAATATTTAACAGTAGAGGATTTATTACCGGCGGCATCCTGAGAAATGATTTCAATATCATAGGCACCCTGAAGAAATTTATTACTAAACTGATAATTCCAGGTCCCGTTTGAGTCAACCTCAATGCTGTCATATAATTTACCATCTCGCATCAATAAGATGGTAGACTTTGGCTCTGCCGTACCGACTAAAGCCGGTAAATCATTCCCTGATAAAATTATACCATTCGGTAAAACAACAAAATCCTCCAAAGAAACTGTCGGAGGTACAGGGGCAACAGTATCGATAACGTAACTAAAGGAAAAATCCTTTTTGTTGCCAGCGACATCTTCAACAGTGAACGTAAGATTGTTAACCCCTTCCACTGAGTCGGAAGTGAAATTGAACGTCCATTCGCCCTTGTCATTCGCTTTAAAAATAACCTCTTCGCCAGTCTCACTATTTATGACACTGATAATAGCATTTGGCTCAGTTTTACCTGTAAAGGTTGGGCGAGTATTGTTAGTAACGTTATCTCCAACAATACCGCTATCATCAGTAGTTTCAATCTCAGCGCTGAAATAGCTGATACGGGTATCAATAGTAAAAGGCAGATTTGCCGTCGCTGAGGTATGCCCGGCAATATCAGTAGCTGTTGCTGTTATATTGTATTCGCCATCCTTGAGCGGCGTAGTAAGCGTATAGCTCCATGTCCCATCTTTAGCAACAATGACCTCACCAAGATGTTTAAGTCCAAGATAAATAGAGACTGTAGAACCGGGTTCCGCCACACCAATAAATGTTGGCAGGGTGCTATTTGTAATGCTGTCATTTTTAATGCCGGAATCACTACTATCATCCAGCTCAATCGTCGGCTTTTCCGGAGCAATGGTGTCGGTTATGATACTATCCGTCGTTTCGTTTTTATTACCTGCCTTATCTACGGCAACGACTTTTATACTATTTTCGCCCTCAGATAATTCATTATCTTTAAATTCATAACTCCAGTTTCCATCTTTATCGACATCAACGCTGGCAACCAGTTTATTATCTACATAAATGTCAACCTTGGCATTCTCTTCCGCCGTACCAACAATTGAAGGCGTCAAGGTCGGCGTTAAGCCCTTATGACCAGACACACTACTTTCAGGCGAAAGTTCAAATGTTGGCTTATCGGTAACGGAATCGATAGTAATGACAAGTTTGGCGCTACCGCTCCCATCAGCAGTCTTGGCCTCTGCCTCCAGATTGTATGTTCCATCAGTCAATGTTTCAGGCGCAGTGAAGGTGAAGTTACCCAAACTATCCGCTACAGCCTGACCGACAGCAATACCATTAATTTTAATAATGACCGTGGCATTGGGAGCAGTGCTACCTACAAACTGAGGTTTGGTAAAATTAGTTATACTATCATCTTTGCTACCGCTGTTACTCTCGGCCGCAAGCGCTAATGTGACTTTAAGCGGCTCTTTAACAGACTCGGCATCGAGCTTATTTTCCTCATTTTTACTGCTATTACTTTTGCCAGTGCTGGTATTTTTATTAATAGGTTGAGGAAGAACTTTTTCAGCATCGTTCTGTTTAGAAGCCTGCGTTGCTTTAGCCTGTGTATTTTGCTGGGAAGCATCGCTTTGCTGAGCCAGATTGTCTTTTGCTACATTGTCAGCCAAAAAGTTCTGCAGCATTTCTTCAATTTGCTTTGACGAGTTCTGTACTTCAAACGCTTCATTGAGCGCTTTTTCTGCAGCCTCCTTAGCTTTCTCAGCTTCTTCCTTCGCCTTATCAGCTTCTTTCTTTGCGTTTTCAGCCTCGTCAAGCTGCTTTTTTAATTCCTCTTCTTCCTTCTTATTTCGTCGTTTGCCATTACCTTTCTTTTCTACCTGAGCAGAATCAACCAATGAGCTGTCAATTCTCTCTAGTTGAATATCTTTTAAATCTACGCTGCCCAGAATTTTAGCGCCGGTAATAGTCTTATCTTTAAATTTAACAGCGAGGTTATTACCTTTGATACTTGAATAAAGAGCGCCATTGACAATGATCACTGACCCATGCGGCGTCGTAATGTTCATGTCTGGCCCGGAAAGAGAAACTTTTGCGCCTTTGGCATTACCCAAAGAAGATAAATCAATTACAGAATTTTGATCGGCAAAAAACTTTTGTATGCTTTTATTTCCCATAATATTATATTCACTCTCAAGGTGTATCTAATCGTTTAGTATTAACTGGTTCTGAAAAGGCTTTGTCCACGCCTTTCATCAAGGGAGATAACAGGTATTCCATAATGCTGTGTTTTCCGGTAATTACACTGGCGTCAACAGTCATACCTGGTTTTAACCACCGTAAATCATCTTCATTAACATCGAATGCAATAATTACTTTATAATAACGCTGAATTGTTCCTCCGGTATTTTCCTCATAGGAATCAGGGCTAATATTATCGATAGTCGCATTATACGATTTTATCTTTGGTTGGATAATTGACTGGACATCCAGCTTAACGGCTTCATCTACATATATTTGGTCACGGTATTTGGGTAGTATTTTCACATCGGCCAGCATAGTCCTTACTTTTGGTTTTATTTCAAAAAGTAAGTCCGCCGCCTGAATCACACCACCATGAGTAGTGGCACTTTTATTGATTTTATAAATCACACCGTCAACCGGTGAATAGATATCCTCCTCATTTATCTGCTTCTCTATTACTTTTAATGTAGAGTTAACAACCTCAAGTTCCTGAAGATTTTTAGATATTATTTTAGATAAAGATAATCGCAATTCATTATTAAGCGCCTCAATATCATTAACAACCAGCTCAATATCATCTTTTTTTAAAGTGATGCTACTTTCAATATCATTAATTTCAGACTTAACTTTTATATACGCCTGTTTCTTGTTAAGAAAATTGGTATATGGGCTAATTCCTTTTTTTACCAGTGGGGAAAGAATATTTATTTCTTCGGCAAGCAATGCTAGTTCTTTTTCTTTCGAACTCAGCTTCTCTTGTAATCCGCTAATCTCAGAATCAAGAGAGGTTTTTTTTAACTCTTTAGCTCTTATCTGACTATGCACTAATTCAATATTCGCTTTTACCTCTTTATTGCTTAAAGAACGGGTGCCATCCAGGGTAATCAACCCACTCTCATTTTCTTTATCAAGAATGAAGGATATTTCGTTAACATCTTTATCCAGATACCCTTTTTGAGTTCTATACCTTTGATATTCTTTTTGCAGATCAAGGTTAACGACCTTTGCAAGGAGTTCTCCTTTTTTTACAGTATCACCCTCGGCCACATAAATATCTTGTATCGTTCCTCCTTTAGAAAGAGATATTAACTGAGCATTATCTTTAGTAGTGATAACGCCCTGACCATGAACCACTGAATTAATTTCTATAAAGTAGGTAAGGATAATAATTAAGATCGTCAAAGAAATAATTATCATCATGAGATGATCGCTTTGTCTTCTATTCATTTCATTCCATTTAACTCACTTTCAGTATTTCCTTTTAAATAATCCATTAAATGAAAAATCAATGAGAGCTGCTGTAACTTTAAAATATACAGGCTATATTTGCTGTCGACCATGCTTACATATGCCTGAAATGCTTCATTACGGCTTGAAATTAAATCAAGCAAACTTTTTTGCCCTAACTGAAACTCCTGCTCATATAACTCAGTAAGCTGTAACGCGTTTGTATGTGAACGTTCCGCCACTGAGTAAGTCTCTTTTGCAGCGGTGTATTTTGAAAGTTGTGAATCAATGTTATAACGCGTTTTAATCAAAAAATCGTCAATTTGCAGCTTAGCCTGCGAGTAACTTGCCACCATTTTTCTTTCCTGGGCTGAATTTCTGAACCCATTAAAAATGTTGAAACTGACATTGATACCCGTTTTGAATTCATCTTCATAATCACTTTTTTTGGCACTACCGCTCGGGTTATTCTGTACATAGCTGGAAACGAGATCTACAGTCGGAAAATAGGATGATTTTGCGGCATTAATATCTTCGGTCGCGGCTTTTCGGGTATTGACAAGCATCTTATAGTCATCATTGTATTTCATCACCATGTCCATAAGTTTTTCAGGACTTTCGACAAAGATATATTTTTTGAAGAGGTTGAATTTTTCATCGCTTTGAATCTGAACTGGTGATAAATTCAGACCAGTCATATTCTGCATTTTATACATTTCATCATCCAACATCGACTGATACATAATGCTTCTGGTATTTAATGCATCGATAGATACTTGTACTTTACGCATATCAGATTGCATCGCTACACCGGAAGATACCAGCAGCGAAAAAGTTTCCAGCATCTTTTTATAAAACTCTTTCTCAAGATTTACGCCATCAATCATTTCACGATATTTACTGATGTTGTAATAGGTTGTCACAACCTCCTGAGACACTATATTCTTTGTTTTTTCATAGTCAGTTTTACTATTATCTCTTTCGTATTCAGATTTCCTGATATTAGCCCCCCTCACTCCAAAATCCGTTATTCGGTATGATAAAGACACCTTATTTTCAACGTTTCTCTCGGTACCTGATGACTCTTTCCTGTTATTATTAAGGCCAGATGTTAGATCCAGGGTAGGATAAAGTGCTGCCCGTGAAAGATCTAAGTCACTGTTTTTCTTTTCAGTCTCATAATATGAAACAGCAACAGATGGCTGATGCGTTAATGCGGCATTAACTAAATCTCTTAGAGGAATGACCGGAAGCTCGCTGGCGTATGTGCTTTGTGTAATAAAAGCAGTCGTCAGAAAAAACATCTTAATCTTCATTTTTTTCCTCCTTGTTTAACAAACGTTGCTTTACTATTTCCTGGTGCATAGATGTTATTTTTTCCATTAATGGCATATAGGTATCACGGTAGCTAACCATTTCAGCACTAATCTCTTTAGTATTGGCAATAATCTTTTTATCAGTAGCCGATAGATCGGATAGTGCTAAATGAACATTGTTCATATCCTCATCCATTTCTGTTCTCAGCCCATCGAGAGTATGAGAAATATCGGCACTGCCAGCGGCAATATCGTTTATGGTCTTACCATGTGAAAGAGATTCCTGATAACATTTATCAACTGATGCTATTATTGAATCATTCTTTTTGTCTATAATATTTTGTATTGTACTCATTGCCTCCAGTCGTGCATTATTATCAGCAAGCAGGATATTACCTTCAGATAAACGAGAGGTAATTGTTATTACACCGTCAGATAATTTTTTGAGATTTTCGTTACTGCTTACCAGATAACCATCAATCAGCGTAGAAAGTTGTTCCAGTTTTGCTGAGTTATCCAATAGTCGGTTTTGCAAAGTGACAAAGCTATCTGATAGCATCACTCGTTTCTTTTCTTCATCCTGCGTCCGTAAGTTTTCAACTGTCAGGTAGTTATCAAAAAACGCTTTAAACAACTCTTTAAATTCTACAAGCGTCTCTGATTCAACCCGCAGGCTTCGTTGTTTATTATTGGATCTGTTGCTTATGATTTTTAATTTTTTGATTTCCGTAGAAACAAGGGAATAGGAGCTGCGAACAAAAACACTTTGTGAGGTCAGGAGTATGGCGCAAACAACACCATAGATAGAAGATACAAATGCGGTATTCATCCCTTTCAATGGTTCAGAAAGCGACGCTACCATTGTCACGATCATATTGAGTGTATTACTTGCATTATCACCGCCAACATCTGATGGCGAGCTCAATAAATTCCCGATTGAACCAATCGTAATAGACAGACCCGCAAACGTCCCCAACAGGCCAACAAGCGTCGACACATTGCTACAACTCATAATAAATGACAATCGTTGGTTACGGGCGGTAGACACATTGTCATCTAATTCCATCAGCAAATTGAAATCACACTGTTTGGGTTCTCCGGAAAACAAAATCTGATTGAGGTTAGAAAGAATACTATTTTTTCTGCTGGCGTCCTGAGCTATTAATATGTCTTTTGCTGAAATATTTTTAAAAATAGTGAATAATGCACACAAAGAGCCTGTAATATAAATGGCAATAATGACTCCATTGTAAATTGCAGAAACCATAAAGTTATCAAAAACATACTCTCTTATACCGGGAAAAGATAAAGCGGAAAAAGGGAGTATGGCAAGGAAAAAACAGACAAACAAATAGCGGTAATGATTTATATATTTCACTCTGACACCTTTTTATTAATAGTCGTGATAATAGCTTTACTCATTGTACTTGATGCTGCGGAGTTAACACTCATGTCAATAACTACATCAGGATATATCTTCTTAATCTCTTTCATTAAAATAATTCCCCGTTCATATCCCAGTCGTAAAGAGTCAGAGAAAGAGATGTCTGCCTGAGGAATAACCATTTCTATCAATAAATTACTATTGATTTTGTCTTCTAACCAAGCCTTTATTTTATGAGTGTCCTCTTCTGAAAAGCTTCTCAGCCTGCCATGATACGTAATAACAAGCTCATTTTTTGTAGATGTTATATCAATTTTCTGACCATCGGCGATATCGTATACTCCAACCTCCTTACCTGACATTGTAGTCATTCCGTCCGACACATCTTGAGTATTCACTTCCTTATTAACTATTTCATTAGGATTTGAATTGTCATTGGCTCCGCTATTTTGAGCAGTAGATTTAGTCTTATTCTCTATATTTGCTTTATAAACTTTAATTGAGTTGTCATACATAATAATCATATTATTAAGTGCAAACACCAACATAAGAAATATAAAAATGCACAATACCGTAGAGAATGTATCAACAAAACTAGGCCACGGATTACTTTCGTCTTCCATGTTGTCTCCTGATATTACATTGTGAATAAAATGTTTTTGTGGATTAGAAAGGATAAAGGATGCTCAACTTATTCAGAAAGTGAACGCTACCGCCCTTGGCTTCCTGCTACCAATACGCTTTATAGATTTCAGTTTTCCTACATCTCGTAATCAGAAAAATAAAAACAATGACGCCATTTTTATGCGCCCACAACAAAGATGAGTGCTTTAATTAAAAACACTCTTCATTTTTTTATTAGGTATACATCAATTATTGCACTAACTATATCTTCCCCAATAATAGGTATCGCATAAGCTCTCAGCTCATAAATAAAAAATAGTCATCAGCAAATTAAAACCACTCGCCGATAAATAGATTTGTTAGCTAATCATTGAAACTCTAAATCATTTTAAGGACATATTTCTTTTTAATACGCGTTATAATCATACGTATTTAATAAATTTGCCTCCAGAGGATAAAATGAATTTTCACAATTAAAACATAGGGTCATAGGGACTTCAATATAACTTAAATCATTAAAAATATAATAAGTGGGGAGTAAAACATCAGAATTGCGTAAAAAAATACATAAATAAAACCATTTTTTATATAAAGCCAGCTATAAGTAACAAGTTTATCTTCAGCAATTAAAAATAAAGCAAGATGAACATATCATATTTGACCTCATCACAAGCTAAAGCAAACATTTAATTAACTATTGATAATACCGACCATTCTCTAACGTTATTTTATAATATCTTTTTGTTGTCAAAAAATGGCTATAAATTATATATTTTGCAGATGAGATTTCTCTTTCATATTTAAGACAATCCGGGTTATTGCAGTACATTTATGAACTTCGGCTGGATAATGATGTGCCGAGGCGAGTCGGCCAGAGGCGATAAGCGACATTTTTCCGTAAGATATGCGCTTCTCTTTTTTGAAAGGGAGACAAAGACAATAATACCAGGTAAGAAAATGCCTGGTTTACACCAGGCATTTCAGCAGACGAGAACTATAGCGAAAATGCAAATAACGCTTTGAGTTTTTTACCAAAAATCAGAACGGAATGTCGTCGTCAAAATCCATTGGCGGTTCGTTAGACGGCGCTGGCGCGGATTGCTGTGGACGCGACTGCGCGCCGCCGCTGAGCTGGTTGCCGCCCTGCGGCTGCTGAGGTTGTTGCGGTTGACCCCAACCCCCCTGCTGCTGACCGCCTGCCGGTGCGCCGCCGCCCTGGCGACCACCCAGCATCTGCATCACGCCACCGATCTGCGGAACGTTAATTTCAGTCGTATAGCGTTCCTGGCCACTCTGATCGGTCCACTTGCGGGTACGCAATTGACCTTCGATATACACCTGAGAACCTTTACGCAGATATTCGCCGGCCACTTCCGCCAGTTTGCCGAACATCACCACCCGGTGCCATTCAGTCTGCTCTTTCATTTCGCCGGTCTGCTTATCGCGCCAGGATTCAGAAGTAGCCAGCGTTAAGTTGGCGACAGCGCCGCCACTCGGCATATAGCGTACTTCCGGGTCCTGGCCCAGATTACCAACGAGAATCACCTTGTTTACGCCTCTGCTGGCCATAATTGAGTCTCCTGAATACGTTTCATAAATAGTGTAAACGCGTGAGTGTACCATTTCCACGTAGCATTTTAATAGCTGCGATGCAGGTTCCAGGTCACTCGCGCGAACCTCATATTGTTGCATACTTTAGCTGAAGATGCATTCCAATACTGTATATTCAAACAGGTTAAATTGTGTCATAATTAGCCGTTTCTGCCGTTTGTCCTTCAAACAAACCAGGCATCCGAGTCTCTACCGGGAAAGGTGAATGGATAAGATCGAAGTTCGGGGCGCCCGCACCCATAATCTCAAAAATATTAACCTCGTCATCCCACGCGACAAACTGATTGTCGTGACCGGGCTTTCGGGTTCAGGCAAATCCTCACTGGCTTTCGACACTCTGTATGCCGAAGGGCAGCGTCGTTACGTTGAATCGCTCTCCGCTTACGCGCGGCAGTTTTTGTCGCTCATGGAAAAACCGGATGTCGACCATATTGAGGGGCTATCGCCCGCGATCTCAATTGAACAGAAATCGACATCGCACAACCCGCGCTCTACGGTGGGTACTATTACCGAGATCCACGACTACCTGCGCCTGCTGTTTGCCCGCGTGGGCGAACCGCGTTGTCCGGATCATGACGTGCCGCTGGCGGCGCAAACCGTTAGCCAGATGGTCGATAACGTGCTGTCACAGCCGGAAGGCAAACGTCTGATGCTGCTGGCGCCGATTATTAAAGAGCGTAAAGGCGAACACACCAAAACGCTGGAAAATCTGGCAAGCCAGGGTTACATTCGCGCCCGTATTGACGGCGAAGTCTGCGATCTCTCCGATCCGCCGAAGCTGGAGCTGCAAAAGAAACATACTATTGAGGTGGTGATCGATCGCTTCAAAGTTCGCAACGATCTTTCCCAACGCCTGGCGGAGTCGTTCGAAACGGCGCTGGAATTATCCGGCGGCACGGCGGTTGTTGCCGATATGGACGATGAGAAAGCGGAGGAGCTTCTGTTCTCCGCCAATTTTGCCTGTCCGATTTGCGGCTACAGTATGCGCGAGCTGGAACCGCGTCTGTTCTCGTTCAACAACCCGGCAGGCGCCTGCCCGACCTGTGACGGCCTCGGCGTTCAGCAATATTTCGATCCGGACCGCGTGATCCAGAATCCCGACCTGTCGCTGGCAGGCGGCGCGATTCGTGGTTGGGATCGTCGCAATTTTTACTACTTTCAAATGCTCAAGTCGCTGGCGGAACACTATAAGTTCGACGTGGATGCGCCGTGGGCAAGCCTCAGCGCCAACGTACACAAAGTCGTGCTGTACGGTTCCGGCAAAGAGAACATCGAATTTAAATATATGAACGATCGCGGCGATACCTCCGTGCGCCGCCATCCGTTCGAAGGCGTGCTGCATAATATGGAGCGCCGTTATAAAGAGACGGAATCCAGCGCGGTGCGCGAAGAGCTAGCGAAATTCATCAGTAATCGCCCCTGCGCCAGCTGTGAAGGAACGCGACTGAATCGCGAAGCGCGCCATGTATTTGTGGAAAATACGCCGCTGCCTGCTATTTCCGATATGAGCATTGGCCATGCGATGGATTTTTTCACTAATCTCAAGCTTTCCGGGCAACGGGCGAAAATCGCCGAAAAAGTGCTAAAAGAGATCGGCGATCGCCTCAAGTTTCTGGTGAACGTCGGCCTGAACTATCTCACGCTCTCCCGCTCGGCAGAAACGCTTTCCGGCGGCGAAGCCCAGCGTATTCGTCTGGCGAGCCAGATAGGCGCCGGGTTAGTCGGCGTGATGTATGTGCTGGATGAACCGTCCATCGGTCTGCACCAGCGCGATAACGAACGGCTGCTGGGTACGCTGATTCATCTGCGCAATCTTGGCAATACCGTGATTGTGGTGGAACACGATGAAGACGCCATCCGTGCCGCCGACCATGTGATTGATATTGGCCCCGGCGCGGGCGTTCACGGCGGCGAGGTGGTGGCGGAAGGCCCGCTGGAAGCCATTATGGCGGTACCGGAATCGCTGACCGGCCAGTACATGAGCGGTAAACGCAAAATTGAAGTGCCGAAACAACGCGTGCCGGCAAATCCAGAAAAAGTGCTCAAACTCACCGGCGCGCGCGGCAATAACCTGAAAGATGTGACCCTTACGCTACCGGTAGGGCTGTTTACCTGTATCACCGGCGTCTCGGGTTCCGGTAAATCAACGCTGATTAACGATACGCTGTTCCCCATCGCCCAGCGTCAGTTAAACGGGGCGACTATCGCCGAACCGGCGCCGTATCGGGATATTCAGGGGCTGGAACATTTCGATAAAGTGATCGATATCGACCAGAGCCCGATCGGGCGCACCCCGCGTTCCAACCCGGCGACCTATACGGGCGTCTTTACCCCGGTTCGCGAGCTTTTTGCTGGCGTGCCGGAGTCTCGCGCGCGCGGCTATACGCCAGGGCGATTCAGCTTCAACGTGCGCGGCGGTCGCTGCGAAGCGTGCCAGGGCGATGGCGTCATTAAAGTCGAAATGCACTTTCTGCCGGATATTTACGTGCCGTGCGACCAGTGCAAAGGCAAGCGCTATAACCGGGAAACGCTGGAGATTAAGTACAAAGGCAAGACCATCCACGAAGTGCTGGATATGACCATTGAAGAAGCGCGTGAGTTCTTTGATGCGGTTCCGGCGCTGGCGCGTAAGCTGCAGACGCTGATGGACGTGGGGCTGACCTATATCCGTCTTGGTCAGTCGGCGACGACGCTTTCCGGCGGCGAGGCCCAGCGCGTGAAGCTGGCGCGCGAACTGTCGAAGCGCGGCACCGGGCAGACGCTGTATATTCTCGACGAGCCGACCACCGGCCTGCACTTTGCTGATATTCAGCAGTTGCTTGACGTTCTGCATCAGTTGCGCGATCAGGGCAACACCATCGTGGTGATCGAACACAACCTGGACGTCATTAAAACGGCGGACTGGATTGTCGACCTCGGCCCGGAAGGCGGCAGCGGCGGCGGCGAAATTCTCGTCTCCGGTACGCCGGAAACCGTGGCGGAGTGCGAGGCGTCGCATACCGCCCGCTTCCTTAAACCTATGCTCAAATAACCTTCACGCCGCTTTCCGATTCGCCGGGAAGCGGCATCATTTTTCCTCATCCCACCTCATTGTATCCGTGTTGAGCATTTGTGATTTGCGTGCCGCCTCGCTCTGACATGTGATAGCGCAAACGGTCTGTTATGGAAAACACCATGAAGTTGCCCTACGCAATCACACTACTGCTGTGCCTGTTTTTATCCGCCTGTACGCTGCCTGACCGCTTTAGCGCCGTGGCTTTTCAACAACTGACGCTATTACAAGCGCGCTCAACCCGCTTCCTGCAGGACGCGGCGCGAATACCGTGGCAAAAAGAGACACTGCTCAAGGATGACCGCGATATCCGCCAGACATTTTTTCAGGCTGAGCGGGTCGCCCGTCAAGGTGGGGATAAACATCGACTCGATAATCTGGCGCTGCTGAAAAATCACTATTTGCGTCTTTATGCGCGGGTTATGCAACGTAAGCAACCACTTACTTACATCCAGGCTGAGAGATACCAACAGCAAAATAATCAGGTCTGGAAATTAGCCATACAGGGTGAGTGTCTGCATTGGGGCGCACGCTGTACTCAGGGAGAAGAAAATGGCGTCTATTAACGAAATACATAACCTGATGACCACCGCCCGGGCCGAACATCCTGTAGCCTCCTCGGCGATTGCCGAGTTTATCCAGGCGTATAAGCAGGCAAGAGAAGACAGCGACGACGGTATACGCGAGTCCGCTGCGTTTATCGCCCGCGCGCTTCAGGAACATGCTCGCGGCTGGCTGGACGACGACGATATGATTATTCTGCTGGAAGGACAGCGGGACCTCGCCAGGCTACGCGCCAATAATGCGCAAATCGCCCTCGACAGCCGTATCCGGTCTACGGTCATCCGCCTCATTGATATCGCCCTGGCGTTGTTGGTCGGCGCGCTATAATCAGGACTGCGGCAACTGCTTGCGTTTATCTTCCGGCAGCGCATTTACCGCCTGTTGATAAGAGGCATCGACCAGATAATAGAGTTGTGAATCCGGCAGCGATCCGTCCAGATAGACCGTGCTCCAGTGCGCTTTATTAAGGTGCCGACTCGGTCGTACATCGCTGTGCTGCTGACGTAACAACTCTGCCAGTTCCGGGCTGGTTTTGAGAGAGGCTGCCGGGCGTCCTTCAACTTCTTTTACCATCGCGAAAAGTACATCTTCCACTTTAATTTGCGTCGCTTTCCAGTCGCTGTGGACGCTCTGCTCTGCGCCAGGTTTTGCCATGCAGTATTGCAGTAATTCCGAAATGGTCATTATCATTCCCCTTGTAGTGTCGCGATGATTTTACGTGGACCGCCGTGAATACGGTGCTCTCCCAACCAGATACCTTGCCATGTTCCTAACTGTAAACGCCCCTGGCGTACAGGCAGCAGCAACGAGACGCCCAATACTGACGACTTAATATGCGAAGGCATGTCATCTGCGCCTTCGTAATCATGTTCATACGCCGCATTATCGGGAACGGTTTTCAGGAAATGGCGCTCCATATCAGCGCGCACGGTGGGATCGCAGTTTTCGTTTAACGTCAGCGAGGCCGAGGTATGTAGTAACAACAGATGCAGCAAACCCGTTTCGACAGGCGGTAAGCCAGACAATTTATCGATAATTTCATCTGTTATCAGATGAAACCCGCGCGGCTTCTCGCTCAGTGTAATGGTGCGCTGATACCACATAGGCTGCTCCTTCCTAAAAACAAACGTCTCCTGAATAGTGTGCAGCAAGTCTGGAAAAGGTAAAAGCCAGCGGGGCAAGTTTGTGCAAAAATCATGCAAAAAAGGAGAGCCTGTCGCTCTCCTGATTTTTAGTACTCCGAGTTGACAATGACTTCCTCGCCAAACGCTCCTGCCTGCGGCAGCGGTTTGTAGGTGGAGTTAGCCGCGCGCAGGATGCGAATACCGCGGATACCACAATCACGAGCCGCAGTAATATCGTTATCCGAATCGCCGTAGAAGATACGCATATTCTTCTCCTGCAGCCACTGAACTTTCGTATTTTGTCCCGGTTTATCGCCGGCGAAAATCACCGGATTCATATTCGCCGCCGGAATATGGAAGTTATCCGCCAGCGTTTTCGACACGGTTTCCGTTTTCGTCTGACTACGACCAGTGACAAAGTAAATACTGTCGCCACGGCGAACATGCATATCAATGAGCTGTCGGGCCACTTCTTTTGGAATACTGAACTCATCCCAGCCGTTGTTCATTTTTTCCCAAAAGGCCGGATTTTTCAGATAATCGTCGCTGTCCGGGGAGTAGGTTTTCTTTCCGCGCCAGAATCCGGGGCTGGAAAATAACACGGTGTCGTCAATATCAAAGCCGACCGCCATCGGCGGGCGTCCGGTGAGGCTGTTTTCAATCTGGGCGACAGAGACCCAATGGACAGGCGCTTGTTCCGCGAGTTTTGCAACGTTAGTGCCCGGATTGAGCGTCGAAGGGGAAGATACTAACGCATTCGCGGAATGGTTTAGCGTAAACAACAAACAGACGGCACTCAGCGCCAGGGTTATTTTTTTCATGCTTTTCCCTTAAAATTCAGAATATTATAGTTATTAAGATGAGTCTTTGCTCAAAAAACTATCTGACCATAACGCCAGTAACGGTCAAAAGGAAGGATTATCTGCGGTTTTGTTACGAAAAAAGAGGATGATCACAACAGCTATTGTCAGGCCGGAGGGCACTGTTATCGCCGTCCGGCCTGAATATTACATGACAGCGGCAAATGCCTTCGCCACGCGGTGTACATTTGAATCATTAAGCCCGGCGACACACATGCGGCCACTGGCAATCAGGTAAACGCCAAACTCATCGCGCAACCGCTCGACCTGCTCCTCGCTTAACCCGGTATAGCTGAACATACCGCGCTGCTCTAACAAGTAATCAAAGTTGCGGTCAGGCATCTCCGCCTTCAGCTCCTTCACCAGCGTCTGGCGCATCGATATAATGCGGTTACGCATCGCGTCGACTTCCGCCAGCCAGCTCGCTTTTAACGCCTCATCGCCCAGGACCGTAGCGACCACCTGAGCGCCGAAACACGGCGGACTGGAGTAAATTCGGCGCACCGTCGCTTTTAGCTGTCCCAGAACCCGCGCGGCGATTTCGGCATCTTCACACACCACGGACAGGCCGCCGACGCGCTCGCCGTACAGCGAGAAAATCTTCGAAAAAGAATTACTGACTAACGCAGGTAACCCGGCGCTGGCAATGGCGCGAATAGCGTAAGCATCCTCGTCCATGCCTGCGCCAAAACCCTGATAGGCAATATCAAGGAACGGAATCAGATCGCGCGCTTTCACTATCTCAATCACCGCATCCCATTGCGAAGGTGTTAAATCCGCCCCGGTCGGGTTGTGACAACAGGGGTGCAGCAGCACGATACTGCGTGCAGGTAACGTATTCAGCGTGGCCAGCAGATCGTTAAAACGGATGCCGTTAGTCGCGTCGTCATACCAGGGGTAAGTACTCACTTCGAATCCTGCCCCGGCAAATATCGCAATATGGTTTTCCCAGGTAGGGTCGCTCACCCATACGCCTGCGTCGGGGAAATAACGCTTCAGGAAATCCGCGCCCACTTTCAGCGCGCCGGAACCGCCTAATGTCTGGATAGTAGCCACGCGCTGTTGCTGAAGAACCGGGTGATCGGCGCCAAAGAGCAAAGGCGCGATAGTATGGCGATAAGTATTGAGTCCTTCCATCGGCAGGTACAGCGAAGCGCCATGCGGCTGCGCGTTAAGCCGGGCTTCGGCTTCGGCCACCGTTTTGAGCTGTGGGATAATCCCGTCTTCGTTGTAATACAGGCCAATGCTCAGATTTACTTTGTCGTGACGGGAGTCGTCTTTAAAACGCTCCATCAGTGAAAGAATCGGATCGCCGGCATAGGCGTCAACTTTTTGAAACACGCGATGGTTCTCCAGGTTTACAGAGGGCAGGAAATAACACAATAAACCGGAAGGACGAGAAGATCGAGAGGATGTTGTGGTGGATGCGCATATTGCCGGATGGCGGCGTGAACGTCTTATCCGGCCTACAGCCAATGCGCGAGACAAGCCGGATAAGCGCAAGCGCCACCCGGCCTGCCGCGTATTTAATCAATATACTTCATCGCCACCCTTGAAGTCAGGCGCGTGATAAGTTCGTAAGCACTTACTTTTGTCATTTCAGCGATACGTTCAACCGGCAGACCTTCGCCCCATAAGACCACCGGATCGCCCGCGTTATCCTGCGCGTTTGGCCCCAAATCCACGCAAATCATATCCATCGCCACCCGCCCGACAATCGGGACTTCACGACCATTGACCAGCACTGGCGTACCGGAAGGCGCCGCTCGTGGGTAGCCATCGCCATAACCCATAGCCACCACGCCCAGGCGCGTGTCGCGCTCACTCACCCATGTCCCGCCGTAGCCCACCGGTTCGCCCGCTTTGTGGTCACGCACCGCGATCAAACTGGAGGTTAAAGACATCACCGGCTGAAAACCAAAATCCGGCCCCCAGGGTTTGTGTTCCAGCGGCGATACGCCATACAAAATGATGCCCGGACGCGCCCAGTCAAAGTGAGACCGCGGCCACAGCAGAATACCGCCAGACGCGGCAATAGAGCGCTGACCGGGTTTACCCTGACAGAAGGCATTAAAAATGTCGAGCTGATGTTCGGTAGCGCCGCATTCCGGCTCATCCGCACGGGCAAAATGACTGACGATATTCACCGGCTGGCGTACATTTTTACAGTGCGTCAGACGCTGGTAGAACGCCTCCGCCTCTTCGGGACGCACGCCGAGACGATGCATACCGGTATCCAGTTTCATCCAGACCGTTACTGGCTCCGCCAGCTCCACCGCCTCCAGGGCGGCAAGCTGCTCCTGATTATGTACGGCGGTATGCAGACATTGCGCGGAAATGGTCGGCAGATCGGCGGCGTCGAAAAAACCCTCCAGCAGCAGGATAGGCTGCGTGATCCCGCCCGCTCGCAGACGTAGAGCCTCTTCAAGACGCGCCACGCCAAAAGCGTCAGCATCAGGGAGCGTTCGCGCGGTCTCCAGAAGACCGTGTCCATAAGCGTTCGCTTTCACCACCGCAACCAGCTTACTGGCAGGCGCCAGTTCACGCAGACGTTGCAGGTTGTGTCGCAGAGCGCGGCGGTTAATGACGACTGTTGCCGCTTGCATTTGAATTCCTTGTTAACAGAATGACGGAGAGTTACTCATCATCGTATTGCGGTCCCGCATAGTTATCGAAGCGCGACCACTGACCATTGAACGTCAGACGAACCGTACCGATAGGACCGTTACGTTGCTTACCAATAATAATTTCAGCAATGCCTTTTAAGTCGCTGTTCTCGTGATAAACCTCATCACGGTAGATAAACATAATTAAGTCGGCATCCTGTTCAATAGAGCCGGATTCACGCAGGTCGGAGTTCACCGGACGTTTATCCGCGCGTTGTTCCAGGGAGCGGTTAAGCTGCGATAGCGCCACGACCGGCACCTGAAGTTCCTTCGCCAGCGCTTTCAACGAGCGGGAAATTTCGGCGATTTCCAGAGTACGGTTATCAGAAAGCGACGGCACGCGCATCAATTGCAGGTAGTCGATCATAATCAGACTTAACCCACCATGTTCGCGGAAAATACGCCGCGCGCGCGAACGGACTTCTGTCGGCGTAAGACCTGAGGAGTCGTCAATATACATATTGCGTTTCTCCAGCAGAATGCCCATCGTGCCGGAGATTCGCGCCCAGTCTTCATCATCGAGTTGACCGGTACGAATACGTGTCTGATCGACGCGGGACAGCGAGGCCAGCATACGCATCATGATCTGTTCGCCGGGCATCTCCAGACTGAAGATCAGTACCGGTTTATCCTGCAACATCGCCGCATTTTCGCAGAGGTTCATCGCAAAAGTGGTTTTACCCATGGAGGGACGCGCCGCGACGATAATCAAATCCGAACGCTGTAACCCTGCCGTCTTTTTATTGAGATCCTGATAGCCGGTATCCACGCCTGTAACGCCATCGTGCGGTTGCTGGAACAACTGCTCAATACGCGCCACGGTAGCGTCGAGAATCTGGTCGATGCTTTTCGGGCCTTCGTCTTTGTTGGCCCGGTTTTCCGCGATCTGGAAGACGCGCGACTCCGCCAGATCCAGCAGTTCGTCGCTATTACGCCCCTGTGGATCGTAACCAGCGTCCGCAATTTCATGCGCCACCGCGATCATATCGCGGACCACGGCGCGTTCGCGCACAATGTCCGCATAAGCACTGATATTCGCCGCGCTTGGCGTGTTTTTAGACAACTCCGCCAGATAGGCGAAACCGCCGACGCTGTCCAGTTGGCCCTGCCGCTCCAGCGATTCCGCGAGCGTAATCAGGTCGATAGGACTGCCGCTTTCCTGCAAGCGCCCCATCTCCGTAAAGATATGGCGATGCGGGCGGGTATAGAAATCTTCCGCCACCACGCGCTCGGCCACATCGTCCCAGCGCTCGTTATCCAGCATTAAACCGCCCAACACCGACTGTTCCGCTTCAATCGAGTGCGGCGGTACTTTTATCCCGGCAACCTGCGGATCGCGGTCGCGGGCATCAGTCTGTGGTTTGTTGAAGGGTTTATTTCCTGCCATAGTGAATGGAGTTACCGAGATAGTGATTGGGTCGAAAGATTACCACATTTCTTTTGGAGGAAGCATGGCAACGCGTATTGAATTTCACAAGCATGGTGGTCCGGAAGTGCTTCAGACCGTGGAGTTTACGCCAACGGAACCGGCGGAACACGAAATCCAGGTTGAGAACAAAGCCATTGGTATCAACTTCATCGACACCTATATCCGTAGCGGACTCTATCCGCCCCCGTCGTTGCCTGCGGGCCTGGGAACCGAAGCTGCGGGTGTGGTCAGTAAAGTCGGCAACGGCGTGGAGCACATTCGCGTGGGCGATCGCGTCGTCTACGCGCAGTCAACGCTCGGCGCTTACAGTTCCGTCCATAACGTCCCCGCAGATAAAGCCGCGATTTTACCTGACGCCATTTCCTTCGAACAGGCGGCAGCCTCTTTTCTCAAGGGATTGACCGTTTTTTACCTGTTGCGCAAAACCTATGAAGTGAAACCCGACGAACCCTTCCTGTTTCATGCCGCTGCGGGCGGCGTCGGTCTGATCGCCTGCCAGTGGGCGAAAGCGCTGGGCGCGAAGCTTATCGGTACCGTCGGTAGCGCGCAAAAAGCGCAGCGGGCGCTGGACGCCGGCGCCTGGCAGGTAATTAATTACCGTGAGGAGAGCATTGTAGAACGGGTAAAAGAGATCACCGGCGGCAAAAAAGTCCGAGTGGTCTATGACTCCGTGGGGAAAGATACCTGGGAAGCCTCACTGGACTGCCTGCAACGTCGGGGACTGATGGTCAGTTTCGGCAATGCGTCCGGCCCCGTCACCGGCGTGAATTTAGGTATTCTGAATCAGAAAGGTTCCCTGTATGCCACGCGACCTTCACTACAGGGGTATATTACGACGCGTGAAGAACTAACCGAAGCCAGCAATGAATTGTTCTCATTGATCGCCAGCGGCGTGATTAAAGTCGATGTGGCTGAAAATCAACGCTATGCGTTAAAAGATGCCCGTCGCGCGCATGAAGTGCTGGAAAGCCGGGCCACACAGGGCTCAAGCCTGCTGATTCCGTAATAGCTCTGCAAAGAAATTGGGCTTCCACCCGGGAAGCCCTTTCTTTTTTTGTTCGGCTGTATGTAGGGTACAGCGCGATGAATTCGTTACCTGCGCAATCATGACAGATTTAATAATCGATTCCTATTTGCCTGTGAGGGCAAAGTTCCAGGTTGTGACGAACCGCTCAATACCTTAGTAAAACCGACGGTTATTGCGCTGATACTGTGGGATTTTTGGCGTTTTTACTGTTTTGATCACCCACACCACAGCCACCGCCAGCAGTAGCCACGGTAACAGCTTGATCATCAGGGCGAACATTCCGCCCAGGAACATGACGGCAGTCGCTACAACCAGCGCGGCCAGAATGCCCAGCAAGGAGACGCCCGTCACCATTAACATCAGAAAAAAGCCAAGCACAAAAAGTAGTTCCAGCATAGTCGTTCCCCATAAAGATGGCATTGCCCGGCGGCATGGCGCTTACCGGGTCTGGTCAGGTAAGCTATTACAAAAATCATGCCAATATTTATGTTATTGATATATAAAGAAAACGCCCTGCAAGACTGCACAGAACGTGGTGAGATTGACTAATTTTTGGCGAACTTTTAACGCTTGTCTGCTACCAGTTTTAGCGCCTGCTCCAGTACAGCAACATCCGCGCCAGCTTTATGGGCGTTTTCGCTCAGATAGCGACGCCACTGCCGCGCGCCGGGGATGCCCTGGAACAACCCCAGCATATGGCGAGTGATATGCCCCAGATACGCTCCCTGGCTCAACTCACGCTCAATATAGGGATACATCGCGCGAACCACCGCAACCGGGTCGGCATCGGTGGTATCGGCGCCAAAGATCTCCCGATCCACCGCGGCCAGTATACCCGGATTCTGATAAGCTTCGCGGCCAACCATGACGCCATCCATATGGCGCAGATGCTCCTTCGCCTCTTCCAGCGATTTGATGCCGCCGTTAATGGACATGGTCAGGTGCGGAAAATCCCGCTTTAGCTGATAGACGCGCGGGTAATCCAGCGGCGGGATCTCACGATTTTCTTTCGGGCTTAAGCCAGAAAGCCAGGCTTTGCGCGCATGGATAATAAACATCTCGCATTCGCCCTGACCGGAAACCGTATCGATGAAATCACACAGAAACGCATAACTGTCCTGATCGTCAATACCAATGCGGGTTTTTACCGTCACCGGAATCGAGACGACATCACGCATGGCTTTAACACAATCGGCGACCAGTTGCGCATTGCCCATCAAACAGGCGCCAAACATACCATTTTGCACGCGATCGGAAGGGCACCCCACGTTGAGGTTAATTTCATCGTAGCCACGCGCTTCCGCCAGCTTTGCACAATGCGCAAGCTGAGCCGGATCGCTTCCACCAAGCTGTAGAGCGACCGGATGCTCTTCTTCGCTGTAAGCCAGATAGTCACCCTTACCGTGAATAATCGCGCCCGTGGTCACCATTTCGGTGTAGAGCAGCGTCTGGCGAGACAGCAAACGCAGGAAATAGCGGCAATGTCTGTCCGTCCAGTCGAGCATAGGCGCGATGGAGAAGCGATAAGCAGGAAAAGCGGAGGACTGGGTTTCAGGCTGCATGGCGAATAAATAAGCATCCGGTTAAAAAAGGGGCGTTACTATAGCATAACGCTAAACCGGAGGCGTAGCGCCTCCGGTGAAAGCACCTCAGAATGTCATTGTAAGCTGCGCGCCTGCCCCCCAGGTTTCATCTTCGCCGTACAGTCCCATTAAGTCGAGATGCACGCGGTTAAAGGGCGCAAAGCCAAGACCGCCGGTAACCACATTGCTATCGTTATTTTTCACATCCGCACGATACCCTGCGCGCACCGCCAGCCATGACAACGGTCGAACTTCAGCGCCGACACCCACGTACTGTGAATTGTCTTCGCTCTTAAAGCCTTTCGTTTCCGTCAGATCGCCATCGGCGCTTACGGTCAGCAAATCGTTATGCCATGCGATGCCCGCGGTAACCAGGGGGCGGATTTGGTATGTATCTTTGTAGTTGGTGGTTTCTCCCGTCATACCATTAGTGATGTAAATATCTTTCGTATCGATATCGCGAGATACCAGATTTTGCCCGCTCAGCCCCAGCGTCCAGTTTTCACCGATATCGGCAGCAAGCCCCGCATCAATGTTAAAACCCGTATCATCATTGCGATAACGGCTGCTATTCCAGTCGCTACTGTCGTAGTTATAAATTGAGGTGGTGTAGTTATAGAGCCAGGTTTTTTGCAGTTTTGGCGTAACGCCAATGGAAACAGGCACCTCGCCCACCACAAACTGCTTCGCCAGCGCAATACCGTAGTCAGATACAATCGCTACCCGCCCCGACGCGGTAGAGTTTAAATGCTTTGTAATTTCGTCAGACCCCAATAAAGCAGCGCGTCCTGCTTCACGAAGCGCAACACGTTCATCATGCTGGATATCGCGCAGATACTGAATATCGTTCTGATCAATGGACGAACTCACGCGCCCATGCGCATAACCTTTGGCGATAAACGCCACGGAAAGCGTTTGCCCTGGAATACTTACCGCCAACCCGGCGCCGGCATTGGCGCGAGCGGTTTTTCCGTTGAGATATTCCAGCTCATCGGCCAGGTCGCGCGCGGCGCCCTGAAATTGATTCAGCACGCCTCGCGGATTGAGCAGAATTTGCCCCCAGCGTAAGGTTATCGACGACCTCATCGTAGTAATCCACTTTATCGCTGATATCGTCAATTTCATCCTGGAGATTGTCTTTATCCGTAATCTGGACGCCGACCGCAGGAAGGACAACAGTGATATTGTCTTCCGGTTTGGCTTTTGCCAGTAACGCCGGATTTAATAGTACTCCGCTGCCATAATTCGCGGACGCAACGCCCGTCCCGCCCATTGCGTCATTACGCGCTTCCGTCCAGGTATTGGCGGCTCTCGCCTGCTTTGCCATAAAAAGCGAGACCGCGATAGCAATCAGTGAAAGTTTGACGTTTTTGTTCACAGTTAGCCCATCTTATTATCAGGTGAAGTAATCCCTCCGCCACGCTTTACCGGACAGAGGCGAACTATTGCTGTGAAATAGTGATGTTAAATCCTGTTGTTATAATATCGACCCTCATTAGGTATAGATGAGAATACTGGCGCGGAAAAGCTTAGCAGGCGATATATTGTCGCGGGGTAATTTCAGAGTTTTAAGCAGCTCGTGGTAAAGTAACGGATTAGACTTTCATGCCATTCGAGGTGCTACATGGAAAAGACCACAACGCAAGAGTTACTGGCGCAAGCTGAAAAACTCTGCGCGCAGCGCAACGTACGCCTGACGCCTCAGCGCCTCGAAGTGCTGCGCCTGATGAGTCTGCAACAGGGTGCCATCAGCGCATACGATTTGCTCGATTTGCTGCGCGAAACGGAACCACAGGCCAAACCGCCCACCATTTACCGCGCGCTGGATTTTTTGCTCGAACAGGGTTTTGTCCATAAAGTGGAATCCACCAATAGTTATGTGGTTTGCCACCTGTTCGACCAGCCGACGCACAGCTCGGCCATGTTTATCTGCGATCGTTGCGGCGTGGTGAAAGAAGAGTGTGCCGAGGGCGTGGAAGACATCATGCATACGCTGGCGGCTAAAATGGGCTTTGCGCTACGACATAACGTTATTGAGGCGCACGGTCTGTGCCCTGCGTGCGTAGAAGTGGAAGCGTGTCGCCATCCGGGCGACTGTGGTCACGATCACTCGGTGCTGGTGAAGAAAAAACCGCGTTAGCCTGAACGGAAAAACGGGCGGCAGTAGAGAGGGGCACGCCCGCATTCATAAGCAAACAGTGGGAAGCACATCCATGTACTCCTGGTAGGGGAAAACGTATTACCAGCGATAGTTGTTACGGGTTTCCCAGTCAACAACCTCTTTTTCCGCCTGATCTTTCTGGTAACCGTAACGCTCCTGGATTTTACCTACCAGTTGGTCGCGTTTACCTTCGATAACGGTCATATCGTCATCGGTCAGTTTGCCCCATTGTTCTTTCATTTTACCTTTAAACTGTTTCCAGTTACCGCCGGCTTCGTCTTTATTCATCATCTTGTCCTCATCATTCGGTTAGGAATAGCAGGTGTTATTCGCCCAAATGCTCTGCAATTTCTGCTGGACGTGATAATAATTGTAGGCAGGAATTCGGCCTTCGGTTTTATATTCAGAATTTTTAACCGTCACGATCTGGCAAACCATGTACCCTCGCGCCAGTGACGACGCCAGATAAGGCTCAACGACAGACCGCGAAGCGCCAGGAACACGGTTAATGCCAGCCATAAACCATGATTTCCTAATACCGGCAGGGCGAAGAGCGTCAGCGCGAATCCTCCTGCGGCGACTGCCATGCTATTGCGCATTTCGGCGGCGCGCGTCGCGCCAATAAACATACCATCGAGCAGATAGCACCATACGCCCACCAGCGGTAATACCACCTGCCAGATAAGATACCGATCCGCCAGTAGCTGTATTTGCGGCAATGAGGTCAGTAACGCGACAATATGTTCGCCTGCCAGGGCATAGACTGTGGAAAACAACAAGGCCACAATTCCTGACTGACGACACGCCGCTCGCCAGACGTCCAGTAGCTTGCTACCGTCACGCGCGCCGTAAGCCTGACCGGAGTGCGCCTCCACCGCATAAGCAAAACCGTCCAGCGCATAGGCCGTAAAGGTGAGTAAGGTCATCAGGACTGCATTTACCGCGATAATATCGCTGCCCAGCCGCGCGCCTGACACCGTGATTGCGCCAAAACAAAGCTGAAGGAGCAATGAGCGCAGCATGATATCGCGATTGAGCGCTAAAAGGCGGCGCACGTTGCCGCGCCAGGCCTGTTTTAGCATATCCAGCGACACACCGCGGAGATGGAGAACTTTACGTACCATCATGAGGCCGATCAGTAACGTGGCATATTCTGCGATGACCGTCGCCAGGGCGGCGCCCTGCACGTTCATATGAAGTCCCATCACCAGCCACAGGTCGAGCGCGATGTTGAGGATATTGCCCACGACCAACAAGATAACCGGCGCCCGCGCATACTGAACGCCTAACAGCCACCCGAGCAGCACCAGATTCGCCAGTGACGCGGGAGCGCTTAGCCAACGAATTTCAAGGAAGCGTCTCGCCTGCACCAGGACAGCGTCGTTCCCGCCGACAATATGTAAAGCCAGCTCGATAAGCGGCGTGCGAAATAGCACAATCATCACGCCAGTGCCCAGCGCCAGCAATAACGGTTGAATGAGCGCCCGGGCTAACGCCTGCGGATTTTTGGCGCCAAATGCCTGCGCCGTTAGTCCGGTGGTGCTCATACGTAGAAATAGCAGCAGCATGAAAAGAAAGCTGGTGGCAGTCGCGCCCACCGCCACGCCGCCCAGGAAAACCGGGCTGTCCAGATGACCAATCACCGCCGTATCGACCAGCCCCAGTAAGGGGACGGTGATGTTAGAAAAAATCATCGGCAGCGCGAGACGCCAGAGAGCTTTATCAGAGGAGGTAAAAAGCGGCATGGAGAAAAGCCTGACAAGGAGTTAAACGAAACGAGCGCATTGCCGGATGGCGACGTAACGCCTTATCCGGCCTACAAATTAATCATCTCAGGAACTGCATTCCCGTAGGCCTGATAAGCGCAGCGCCATCAGGCTGCACGATTGCCGGATGACGGCTTACAAGGAGATTAAAAAGAGATTACAACCATTCCCCGTTGCGAATGACGCCTACCGCCAGCCCTTCAATCGTAAAGCTTTGTTCGCGCAGATCCACCACTATCGGTGTAAACTCGCTGTTTTCCGGCAGCAGCTCCACTTTATTGCCCTGCTTTTTCAGGCGTTTTACTGTCACTTCATCATCAATGCGAGCGACAACCACCTGGCCATTACGGACGTCCTGCGTTTTATGTACCGCCAGCAAATCCCCATCCATAATACCGATGTCTTTCATCGACATACCGCTCACGCGCAGCAGGAAATCGGCGCTGGGTTTGAACAGCGAAGGATCGACCTGGTAATGGCCTTCAATATGCTGCTGCGCCAGAAGCGGTTCACCCGCCGCGACACGCCCGACAAGCGGTAATCCGTCCTCTTCTTCCTGTAACAGACGGATACCTCGCGATGCGCCGGAAACGATTTCAAGCACCCCTTTGCGCGCCAGCGCTTTAAGATGTTCTTCCGCCGCGTTTGGGGAACGGAACCCCAAACGCTGCGCGATTTCCGCACGCGTCGGTGGCATACCTGTCTGGCTGATGTGATCCCGGATGAGATCAAACACCTCTTGTTGCCTGGCCGTTAACGCTTTCATTCCGCCCCCTGGGTGTATATACAGTCATGCTGTGAGTATATACAGTTAAAGGTGATTTTGGAACCACAAACGGCGCAAAAAACAAGAGATTTATAAAATTTGGAACCTTTATCGAAAATGTGACCATAACAGGATGCCCCAGGTCATCAGGGCAACGAAAATAGACAGTAGCACCGCAGCCGATCCCATATCTTTCGCACGGCCGGAAAGCTCATGGTATTCAGAACCGATGCGGTCAACGACCGCTTCAATAGCGCTGTTGAGGATTTCAACAATCATGATAAGTAAAACGGAACCTATCAATAACACACGGGTAATCGCATCCACATCCAGCCAGCAGGCGATGATGACGCCCAGCAATACCGCGATACTTTCCTGGCGAAACGCTGCTTCGTGAGTCCATGCGGCGCGAAATCCTTTCCAGGAATATCCTGCCGCTTTGATAATTCTGGTGAATCCAGTGGTATTATTGGCCATCAAAAGAACCTTTTTACATTATTAACGTCAATGACATTATACGGTTGCCCTGCACGATTCGGACTGCCGTAACGCAGCGCGAAGTATGACGGGATACAACAGAAATTCGCTAAACTTTCTGATATCCTTGCACCGCATTTGCATTATTAACCAGAGGCTTTACATCGTTTATGTCCGGCTGGCCACGAATTTACTACAAATTACTGAATTTACCATTAAGCATACTGGTAAAAAGCAAGTCTATTCCGGCGGAACCCGCCCAGGAATTGGGGCTCGATACTTCTCGCCCCATTATGTATGTCTTGCCATACAACTCAAAAGCGGACTTACTGACGCTGCGGGCTCAATGTCTGGCGCACGATCTCCCGGATCCGCTGGAGCCGCTGGAGATCGACGGCGCGCTGCTGCCACGCTATGTATTTATTCACGGCGGACCGCGTGTCTTTACCTATTACACGCCAAAAGAAGAGTCGGTGAAACTTTTTCACGATTATCTCGATCTGCATCGGAGTAATCCGGCTTTGGACGTGCAGATGGTGCCCGTTTCCGTGATGTTTGGCCGCGCGCCGGGTCGTGAAAAGGGAGAAGATAACCCGCCTTTACGTATGCTGAACGGCGTACAGAAATTCTTTGCCATCTCCTGGCTGGGTCGCGATAGCTTTGTCCGATTCTCGCCGTCCGTCTCATTGCGTCGTATGGCTGATGAACACGGCACCGATAAAATCATCGCGCAGAAGCTGGCTCGCGTGGCGCGTATGCACTTTGCCCGCCAGCGCCTGGCGGCGGTTGGCCCACGCCTGCCCGCCCGTCAGGATCTGTTTAACAAACTGCTGGCCTCGAAAGCGATCGCCCGCGCGGTAGAAGACGAAGCGCGTAGTAAGAAAATCTCTCATGAAAAAGCGCAGCAAAACGCCATTGCGCTGATGGAAGAGATCGCGGCGAACTTCTCTTACGAGATGATTCGTTTGACCGACAGGATTTTGGGGTTTACCTGGAACCGACTGTACCAGGGGATTAACGTGCATAACGCCGAGCGCGTACGCCAACTGGCGCACGACGGGCATGAAATCGTCTATGTGCCCTGTCATCGCAGCCATATGGACTACTTGCTCCTTTCTTATGTG
The DNA here is from genome assembly GCF_046550835.1 of Salmonella sp. SAL04196. Taxonomy (NCBI): domain Bacteria; kingdom Pseudomonadati; phylum Pseudomonadota; class Gammaproteobacteria; order Enterobacterales; family Enterobacteriaceae; genus Salmonella; species Salmonella sp. SAL04196. The sequence continues at coordinate 42,760 of NZ_JBGDXE010000006.1, read as the reverse complement.
CTGTACCATCAGGGACTGGTTCCGCCGCACATTGCCGCCGGTATTAACCTTAATTTCTGGCCCGCTGGCCCGATTTTCCGTCGTCTGGGCGCGTTCTTTATTCGTCGCACCTTTAAGGGGAATAAACTCTATTCCACCGTCTTTCGCGAATACCTGGGCGAGCTGTTCAGCCGCGGCTACTCGGTTGAGTATTTTGTCGAAGGAGGACGTTCGCGTACCGGACGTTTGTTAGACCCGAAAACCGGCACCCTGTCGATGACTATACAGGCGATGCTGCGCGGCGGTACCCGTCCAATTACGTTAGTGCCTATTTACATCGGCTATGAGCACGTCATGGAAGTGGGAACCTATGCGAAAGAGCTGCGCGGCGCGACAAAAGAGAAAGAGAGCCTGCCGCAAATGCTGAAAGGCTTGAGCAAGCTGCGCAATCTGGGTCAGGGCTACGTTAACTTTGGCGAACCGATGCCGCTCATGACGTACCTGAACCAGCATGTGCCGGAGTGGCGCGAATCTATCGACCCTATAGAGGCCATACGCCCAGCCTGGCTGACGCCGACGGTAAATAGTATCGCCGCCGATCTGATGGTGCGTATTAACAACGCTGGCGCGGCAAACGCGATGAACCTGTGTTGTACCGCGCTGTTAGCGTCGCGTCAGCGCTCGCTCACCCGCGAGCAGCTCACCGAGCAGCTTGATTGCTATCTCGATCTGATGCGCAATGTCCCTTATTCCACAGACTCAACCGTTCCTGCCGCCAGCGCTGGCGAGCTCATCGCTCACGCGCTGCAGATGAATAAGTTTGAGGTCGAGAAAGACACCATTGGCGATATCATCATCCTGCCGCGCGAGCAGGCGGTGTTGATGACCTACTATCGTAACAATATCGCGCATATGTTGATTATGCCTTCGCTGATGGCGGCGATTATCACCCAGCATCGTCGCATTTCGCGTGATGCGTTGCAGCAGCATGTTGAAGCGCTCTATCCGATGTTAAAAGCGGAGCTGTTCCTGCGCTGGGAGCGCGAGGAGTTAGCCTCGGTCATCGACGCGCTGGCCAGTGAAATGCAGCGTCAGGGGCTAATTACCCTGCAGGATGATGAACTGCATATCAACCCGACGCATTCCCGTACGCTGCAACTGCTGGCGGCAGGCGCGCGAGAAACGCTACAGCGTTATGCCATTACGTTCTGGCTGTTGAGCGCCAATCCGTCCATCAACCGCAGTACGCTGGAGAAAGAAAGCCGTACCGTGGCGCAACGTCTGTCTGTCCTACACGGTATTAACGCGCCGGAGTTTTTCGACAAAGCGGTGTTCAGTTCACTCGTGTTGACGCTACGGGATGAGGGTTATATCAGTGATACGGGCGATGCCGAACCGGCAGAAACGATGAAGATATATCAGATGCTTGCCGATCTGATTACCTCTGATGTCCGTCTGACGATTGAAAGCGCGACGCAGAGCGAGTAAGCCAGTGCCTGAAATGCCCGATGGCGTAAGCTTATCGGGCAACTGATATGACGTATTGAAAATTTTGGCTTTGTAGGCCGGGTCCGCCCGGCATGACATCAGAAGTGCCAGTAACTCATCGCCAGCCCTAAAAATAGCACCAGGCCAACGTAATTATTGTTCATAAAGGCTTTAAAGCAGGCTTCACGTTCACGGTTCGCAATCAGTTTTTGCTGGTAGACAAACAGCGCGCCCGCCACCAGCACAGCCCAGTAATATCCCCATCCCAGACCATTCAACCAACCGATCAGCGCCATTAACGCCATGACGCCAAGCTGCAGAATCCCGATAATCAATGTGTCATAACGACCAAACAGGATCGCCGTCGATTTAATGCCTATCTTGATATCATCATCTCTGTCGACCATCGCATATTGCGTATCGTAAGCCACCGCCCAGAGAATATTGGCGAGGAACATCAGCCAGCAGCTCAACGGCAGGGATTCGCTCACCGCGGCGAACGCCATGGGGATTGACCAGCCGAAAGCGGCCCCCAGCACGACCTGCGGCAGGTGGGTGTAGCGTTTCATAAAGGGATAAACCCAGGCCAACGCCAACGCCGCCACGGAAAGTAGAATCGTCATCGCGTTCAGCGTCAGCACCAACAGAAACGCCAGCAGCACCAGCACCACAAACAGGTTGCGCGCTTCTTTCTCTGTCACGGCGCCGCTGGGTAAAGGCCGGTTGACCGTACGTTTTACATGTCCGTCAAATTTACGATCGGCGTAATCATTTACCACGCAGCCCGCCGCGCGCATTAACCACACGCCAGCGACAAAAACCGCCAAAATCCACAGCTGAGGCATACCCGGCGTCGCCACCCATAGCGCCCAAAGCGTCGGCCAGAGCAGCAGCAACGCGCCAATAGGCTTATCTGTACGCATCAAACGGTGAAACGCCAGCAGCTTACTCTGCGTCAGACTCCACTCCATCTTTATCTTCCTCTCAGTACAGCGGCGATGCAGGTAAAAAAAGCTCGGTAAGCAACAGTGGCTTTCCGCTCAACCGCAGTCGAGAGCGGCGCCCCCATAGCGTTGCATCGCGTCCAATTTCAATAAAATCGCGGGTCAGTGTCGATGATGTAAATAGATAACGTCCAAGCGGGGTTTTACCCAGATGTTGTAAGACCTGTTCAGGTCCGCACAGCGTGGATTCCGGTACCACGGTACGTCCGGCAAGCCAGGGCTCGCCGTCAGCGCAAAGCAGTATCTCACGTAACCAGTAACGGGATTCGGATGGCAGTAAACCTGACGCTTCCTCGACCTCACTTTGGCCGACAAACGCTTCCCGAATCAGCGTCACGCTTACCCGCTTTCCCAGTTGCTCAAAACGTTTAGTCATAGAATCTTCCAGCAACAGCCAGTCCAGCAAATGGGGTTCAAGCGCAGGAATCGCATCAAAATAGCGCAGCGCACGCAGTTGCGTTAACGCAGGGTGTGACATGCCTTACTCTCCGATTCATAACCTAAAGTCATTGTATCTCAGAAAAGACATTACGGGGGGCGCAATCACAATTAAGTGATCTGTTGCGCAACAAAAAAATAACAATTCGCATGAAATGACAAAAAAAGGTGCGCCAGGAGACGCACCAGTTGCTGCAAAATCAGCACTGTGGGGAAACAATTACCCCTTGCCTTTTACACTGCTGATAAAGGTGGAACGGGCAGATGTCGATCCCAGACGTTCGGCCTCATCAAGCAGTTTCAGCGCTTTATCGACGTCGCCTTTCGCTACGGCATCCTTAATCGCTTTATTAAAGTAGCTTTCCGTATCGTTCAACATCGGTTCGCTTTTCTTCGGCGCGACTGGCGCTGGCGCAGCGACCGGCGCGGCGGTATTGCCTACCGTTACCGGCCCGGTACCGGACGAGCCAAACAACGGCCCGACCAATACGCTGGAGCTACTGTTGGTTTTCACCTTCAGTTTCACCACGCCGTCAGTGGTATGGCGAGCAACTGGATCGGGAATATCCGGGATAGAGTTACCGACGCCTTTGGCATAGGCTTTTGCCGGATCGAGCAGCGTAGTGGTTTGCTGAAGATCTTTTTCGGTCGTAAACACCAGAACATAGAGTTTCTGCTGCCCCAACGCAGGCGTCAGGCGCATCACGCCTTCCAGCCGGTCTGCGCTCATGACGCCCGGCTGCTGATAAGTAAAGTAACTGCTGGGGAAGAATGCCGAAGGCGTCATATTTTGGTCAAGAATCAACACGTTTGGCGCAAAAACGCTGGCTTGCTTATTGACCTCGCTGGTCAGAGTTAATGTCAGCTCGCCGATATTCGCCGGAACGCTATAAGCGGCGACCGGGCCGGTAATGCCGGCGACGTCAAGGCGCTGGCCGCCAGTCGCCAGTTGGGTAGACTGCGTTTTTGACTGATCTACAGGCGTCCAGGTTAATTGCTGTAGCGCAGCAGCAGGAATAGCAGGCGCGGCGCTGGTATTTTGCGGTACATAGTTCACTTCCGCCAGGCTGATACCCGGCACGCTGGCGAACAGCCCTGCGGTTAAACAGAGGGCAACGAGACTTTTCTTCATTTTCATTATTCTCACCTCAATAAGGCGGGTTCAGCGGTAGCCAGGCAATAGCGCGCCAACCCAAACATATCGCCGAATGGCGGCTGGCGCCTTATTCGGCTTACAAGCATCATCAGACCTGATGTTTCAGAGGGGCTTGCGCCCCTCGTTACGTCAGATGACCATCGTATTACCACCAGATTTCCATCTGGGCGCCGAAGGTCCACTCATCGCTATCGCCACGGCTATTGGTGGAAATGCCGGAGTTAGTCGCTGCGGCATAACGGGAAATGTTATCGCCGTCTTTGATATAGCCCCATTTCTCATCCCATTTCGCGTAGGTGGCGAAAATACGGATAGCCGGACGCGACCAGATGCTGTCGCCCGCCTGCCACTGTTGCGCCAGGGTGATTTTATATTGATTGTTACGATCGCCGGTCTGCTGAGATTTCACGTTGTCGTAGCCGACTTCCAGCAGGGTACTCATGATTGGCGTCCACTTGTACATTGGACGTACGCCCACGGTCCACCACTCAGTACCCAGGTTATTATCCCAATCGATATTCTGGTACATACCGACGTACATCAAATCCCATTTATCACCAAGCGAGATGGCGCCATGATCCAAAATACGCCACATATCGCCATTATTATTGATGACCTTATTGGCATAATTAATTTTGGTTCCATCAGGCAATTCTTCAGTGAAAGATGAAGAACCGTCGGAACCACGCGCCTGGCCTTTACCCTGCGTGGTCATGGCATCGGTGGCATATTGCACGACAAACTTGTTATAGCCTTTCAACATACTTTGCGTGTGTTCGGCGGTGAACATCCAGCCGTCTTTCGATGCCCCATCAGCCAGCTTATAACCATCGGTCGTATTGGCGCGACCGTAATCAACGCCCAGCTCCAGTACGCCGTCCGGGTTCGTTTGCAGACCAGCCAGACGTACGTCAAAGACGTCGTTAGCGGTATCTTTCACTTCATCATAAATATTCTGGCTGCTGAAGGTGTAAGAGCCGCCCGCTTCAGTAGAGCGGGTCGCCGCCAGTGAAAGCTTACCGAAGCCCAGATCGATATTTTCGATACCCGCGCCAGGACCTGAAATATCCCAGTAGTAGAAGTCGATCATGTGTACGTCATGACGCTGATAGAAGCGCTTACCGGCCCAGATGGTAGAGCCCGGCAGCCATTCAATCAGGTTTTTACCCTGCACGTTCGCTTCGCGGAAGGCGGGATCGGTCGATTCCCAGTCGTTCTGCTGGTTAACCGAATAGGCGACGTTGGTGTCGAAATAGAAGCTCTTATCGCCCTCTTTCCACACTTCCTGGCCCAGTTTCAGTTCCGCATAGGTTTCACATTCGTTACCGAGACGGTATTTACTTTGTGCACCGGTCACCTGGAAACATTGTTGTTCGCCGCCGCTTCCCGTCCAGCCAATACCGGAACGGGCGTAACCGTGGAAATCGACAGCCATTGCCTGAGCGGACATTACGCCCGCTGCGACAGCAACCGCCAGAGGGAGTTTGCGCAGAGTAATCATCATTCTATCTCCTGAGATCATTGCTTTTCTTTAAACGCTGCCACCTTCTAAAACTGCGAATGGTTTTGCGTTTCGTTTTTTTATGGAGGCCTTAAACACCCGGCTCTTGATGCAGACGACGACATGCGCTGCCATCCTCGCGGAACAGATGACAGCGCTCTGGCGGCAGGCCGATAGCGAATGTGGCGCCCTCTTCTACCAGCACCACGTCATTCTGGCGATAAACCAGGTTTTGACGGATGGCGGGGATCTGGATATGAATTTGTGTTTCGTGCCCTAACTGCTCGACCACCTGGACTTCACCTTCCAGGGTGACATCGGCGATATCGCTCGGCAGCAGGTGTTCCGGCCGAATGCCTAAAGACATATTGGCGCCGACCTGCACGCCGCGACTTTCGACCGGCAACCAGATTTGCTGGCGATTCGGCAGTTCGACCTGGACTTGTTCAATTGCGGTGGCGGTCACTTTCACCGGCAGGAAGTTCATCTTCGGCGAGCCGATGAAGCCCGCGACAAAGCGATCCGCCGGATAGTGGTACAGCTCCAGCGGCTTACCGACCTGCGCGACGCGACCGGCGTCCAGCACCACGATTTTGTCGGCCAGCGTCATCGCTTCGACCTGATCGTGGGTGACGTAAATCATCGTGCGGCCCAGACGTTTATGCAGGCGAGAAATTTCAATGCGCATCTGCACGCGCAGCGCGGCGTCCAGGTTAGAGAGCGGTTCATCCAGCAAAAACACACGCGGCTCCGCCACCAGCGTGCGGCCAATCGCTACGCGCTGACGCTGCCCGCCGGAAAGCGCTTTTGGCTTACGTTCCAGCAGATGCGCCAGTTGCAGCACTTCCGCCACCTGATTGACGCGTTGATTCATTACCTCTTTTTTGGCGCCCGCCAGCTTGAGGCCGAAAGACATGTTTTCTGCAACGGAGAGATGGGGATAGAGCGCATAAGACTGGAATACCATGCCCACGCCGCGCTCGGCAGGCGGGATATCATTCATACGGGTTTCCCCGATAAACAGGTCGCCACTGGTGATGGTTTCAAGCCCGGCGATCATACGCAGCAAGGTCGATTTACCACAGCCTGACGGTCCGACAAACACCACGAACTCCCCGTCATGGATATCGAGGTTAATATCTTTCGATACCACCACGTCACCCCAGGCTTTCGTTACATTTCGTAGCTGTACGCTCGCCATGCCCTTCTCCCTTCGTTACAACCTGTCATTGACAGCAACATTCATGATGGCCTGACTATGCGCGATCCCTGACTGGGGTAAATCCTCCACCCCCCGGCTTTTTTATGGGGGAGGAGGCGGGAGGATGAGGGCACAGCGCCTGAGACCACGGGCGCGGACAGAAAAGGAATTTCGTGATGCCGCCCGCAAAAATCGGCGTGTTTTTATGTGCGCCAGCACGCATTACTCACATTTATGTAACACAGATCACATAAAGCCGGGGTGGGGCGTAGGGGCGGGGAGGATGGAAAGAGGTTGTCGTATAAAGAAACTAGAGACCGTTAAACCACCTCTGTGTACATCACCAAAAAGGATGGGAGATATGAAGATTAAAACTGGCGTAGGCATCCTCGCATTATCCGCACTTACGACGATGATGATTTCCGCCCCGGCTCTCGCCAAAATTGAAGAAGGTAAACTGGTTATCTGGATCAACGGCGACAAGGGCTATAACGGTCTGGCCGAGGTCGGTAAAAAATTTGAGCAAGACACCGGCATTAAAGTGACCGTTGAGCACCCGGATAAGCTGGAAGAGAAATTCCCGCAGGTGGCTGCCACCGGCGACGGTCCTGACATTATCTTCTGGGCGCACGACCGTTTTGGCGGCTACGCGCAGTCTGGTCTGCTGGCGGAGGTCACTCCGGATAAAGCGTTTCAGGACAAACTCTATCCGTTCACCTGGGATGCGGTACGCTATAACGGCAAGCTGATCGCCTACCCCATCGCCGTTGAAGCCCTCTCCCTGATTTATAACAAAGACCTCGTCCCGAACCCGCCGAAAACCTGGGAAGAGATCCCGGCGCTGGATAAAGAGCTAAAAGCGAAAGGGAAGTCGGCGATAATGTTCAACCTGCAAGAGCCGTATTTCACCTGGCCTTTGATCGCCGCTGACGGCGGTTACGCGTTCAAATTTGAAAACGGCAAGTATGACGTGAAAGACGTTGGCGTCGACAACGCCGGCGCGAAAGCGGGTCTGACTTTCCTGATCGATATGATCAAGAACAAAAATATGAGCGCCGATACCGATTACTCCATCGCCGAAGCAGCCTTCAATAAAGGCGAAACGGCAATGACCATCAACGGCCCGTGGGCATGGTCGAACATCGACAAGAGCAAAGTCAACTACGGTGTCACCCTGCTGCCGACCTTCAAAGGCAAACCCTCGAAACCGTTCGTCGGCGTGCTGAGCGCGGGGATTAACGCTGCCAGCCCGAATAAAGAGCTGGCGAAAGAGTTCCTCGAAAACTACCTGCTGACCGATCAGGGTCTGGAAGCGGTGAACAAAGATAAACCGCTGGGCGCCGTGGCGCTGAAATCTTTCCAGGAGCAGTTAGCGAAAGACCCCCGTATCGCCGCCACCATGGATAACGCCCAGAAAGGCGAGATCATGCCTAATATTCCGCAGATGTCCGCCTTCTGGTATGCGGTACGTACGGCTGTGATCAACGCCGCCAGCGGCCGTCAAACCGTGGATGCCGCGCTGAAAGATGCACAAAGCCGTATCACCAAGTAATGCCGCGAGCCTGTGCCGGATGGCGGCATAAATGCCTTATCCGGCCTACAACACACCGTAGGCCTGATAAGCGCAGCGCCATCAGGCACATCTCCGGCCAGGAAGTTTCAACGCTGTAGAGGAAAACCCCCATGGATGTCATTAAAAAGAAACACTGGTGGCAAAGCGACCAGCTTAAATGGTCAGTAATTGGTCTGCTGGGCCTGCTGGTGGGTTACCTTGTAGTTTTAATGTACGTACAAGGGGAGTATCTGTTCGCCATCATGACGCTGATTTTAAGCTCTGCTGGCCTGTATATTTTCGCAAATCGTAAAACCTATGCCTGGCGCTACGTTTACCCTGGCCTCGCCGGCATGGGGCTGTTTGTGCTATTCCCGCTGGTGTGCACCATCGCCATCGCCTTTACTAACTACAGCAGCACCAACCAGCTCACCTTTGAACGCGCCCAGCAAGTGCTGATGGACCGTTCTTATCAGGCGGGAAAAACCTATAACTTCGGTCTTTACCCGACCGGCGACGAGTGGCAACTGGCCCTCACCGACGGAGAAACGGGCAAACATTACCTGTCTGACGCATTTTCCTTCGGCGGCGAACAGAAATTACAGCTGAAAGAGACCGATGCCCTGCCGGGCGGCGAACGCGCCAATCTGCGGATAATCACCCAGAACCGTCTGGCACTGAACCAGATAACCGCCGTCCTGCCGGATGAAAGTAAAGTGATTATGAGCTCGCTGCGTCAGTTTTCCGGTACCCGTCCGCTGTACACACTGGCTGATGACGGCCTGCTGACCAATAACCAGAGCGGCGTAAAATACCGGCCAAACAACGATAGCGGTTATTATCAGTCGATCAACGCCGACGGAAGCTGGGGTGATGAAAAACTCAGTCCTGGTTATACCGTTACTATCGGCGCGAAAAACTTTACGCGCGTCTTTACCGACGAAGGGATCCAGAAGCCTTTTTTCGCTATCTTCGTCTGGACCGTGGTCTTTTCGGTTCTCACTGTGGTGTTAACCGTGGCGGTTGGGATGGTATTGGCCTGCCTCGTACAGTGGGAAGCGCTGAAAGGTAAAGCTATCTACCGCGTCCTGCTGATTCTGCCCTACGCCGTACCGTCGTTTATTTCAATTTTGATTTTCAAAGGGTTATTCAACCAAAGCTTTGGCGAAATCAATATGATGCTGAGCGCGCTGTTTGGCATTAAACCTGCCTGGTTCAGCGACCCCAACACCGCGCGGGCAATGGTGATTATCGTGAATACCTGGCTGGGCTATCCCTACATGATGATCCTGTGCATGGGACTGCTGAAAGCGATTCCGGATGACCTGTACGAAGCCTCCGCAATGGACGGCGCTGGTCCATTTCAGAATTTCTTTAAGATCACCTTACCGCTGCTGATTAAGCCGCTAACGCCGCTGATGATCGCCAGCTTCGCTTTTAACTTTAATAACTTTGTCCTGATTCAGTTATTGACCAACGGCGGGCCAGACCGTCTCGGCACCACCACGCCTGCCGGTTATACCGATCTGCTCGTCAGCTACACCTACCGTATCGCCTTTGAAGGCGGCGGCGGTCAGGACTTCGGTCTGGCGGCGGCCATTGCCACGCTGATCTTCCTGCTGGTAGGCGCGCTGGCCATCGTGAACCTGAAAGCCACGCGTATGAAGTTTGATTAAGGGAGATAATAACAATGGCTATGGTCCAACCCAAATCTCAAAAATTACGTCTCTTCATCACGCACCTGGGGCTGCTGATTTTCATCGCGGCGATCATGTTCCCGCTGCTGATGGTCATCGCTATCTCGCTACGTGAGGGGAACTTCGCCACCGGAAGCCTGATCCCGGATAAAATCTCCTGGGAACACTGGCGGCTGGCGCTGGGTTTCAGCGTGGAACATGCGGATGGTCGGGTAACGCCGCCTCCCTTCCCGGTCCTGCTGTGGCTGTGGAACTCGGTGAAAATCGCCGGTATTACCGCCATCGGCATCGTGGCGCTCTCCACCACCTGCGCCTACGCTTTCGCACGAATGCGTTTTCCAGGTAAAGCAACACTGCTCAAGGGGATGCTGATTTTCCAGATGTTTCCGGCGGTTTTGTCTCTGGTGGCGCTGTATGCGTTATTTGACCGCCTGGGACAATACATTCCATTTATCGGTCTGAATACGCATGGCGGCGTGATCTTCGCCTATCTTGGCGGCATTGCGCTGCATGTCTGGACGATTAAAGGCTACTTCGAAACTATCGACAGCTCGCTGGAAGAGGCCGCCGCGCTGGATGGCGCAACCCCGTGGCAGGCATTTCGCCTGGTGCTGCTGCCGCTTTCCGTACCGATTCTGGCGGTGGTGTTTATTCTGTCGTTCATCGCGGCGATTACCGAAGTTCCGGTCGCCTCGTTGTTACTGCGCGATGTGGACAGCTATACGCTGGCCGTGGGTATGCAGCAATATCTCAACCCGCAAAACTATTTGTGGGGCGACTTTGCCGCCGCCGCCGTCCTTTCCGCTATTCCTATCACCCTGGTGTTCCTGTTGGCGCAGCGTTGGCTGGTCAACGGCCTGACGGCAGGGGGTGTGAAAGGTTAAGTCTTATCGAAGTACCTGCCCGGCAACGGGCAATGCCACTGCCCTCAACTTATGTTATCCCCACTTATGGTCGTATTTTGGCGCTCTTCGGAGCGCTTTTTTTATGTTATTTTGCATTGCTGTTACGATTATTTCCTTTCGTGGCCCCCATCACTGCAATTATATTTACCGCCTGAAAACAGACAAATTAAACAGAATTAAGATCACAGAAAAGACAAAACATAATTGCAATGTAAAAAATGATAATTGTTTTCCCTGCCTGTTAAATTCACCATCACGACACTGATCAAAAGAGCTGTATCCTCTAAGGCAGGTCTGAATGAACACCCACTATAATTCCCGCTATATTTTTTCCATTACCTTAGTCGCAACATTAGGAGGGTTATTATTCGGCTATGACACTGCCGTCATATCCGGAACGGTAGAATCCTTAAATACCGTGTTTGTCGCTCCGCAACATTTAAGTGAATCCGCCGCCAACTCGCTATTGGGCTTCTGCGTCGCCAGTGCGTTGATTGGCTGCATCATCGGCGGTGCGCTGGGCGGTTATTGCAGTAACCGCTTTGGTCGTCGGGACTCGCTGAAAATCGCCGCTCTGCTGTTCTTTATTTCCGGTATTGGCTCCGCATGGCCAGAATTAGGATTTACCACGATTAACCCAGATAATGCCGTACCTGTTTATTTGGCCGGATATGTCCCCGAATTTGTTATTTATCGCATCATTGGTGGTATTGGCGTTGGTTTAGCCTCAATGCTCTCACCGATGTATATTGCTGAACTGGCTCCAGCGCATATTCGTGGGAAACTGGTTTCCTTTAACCAGTTCGCCATTATTTTTGGTCAACTGTTGGTGTATTGCGTTAACTATTTCATTGCCCGCTCTGGTGACGCTAACTGGCTGAATACCGATGGCTGGCGATATATGTTTGCTTCAGAAAGTATTCCCGCCCTGCTGTTTTTACTGCTGCTGTATACCGTACCGGAAAGCCCGCGCTGGCTGATGGCACGTGGCAAACACGAACAGGCGGAGGGCATTCTGCGCAAAATTATGGGTAGCAGCCTCACTACCCAGGCCATGCAGGAGATCAACCAGTCTCTGGAGCATGGCCGTAAAACCGGCGGACGCCTGTTGATGTTTGGCGTGGGCGTGATAGTCATTGGCGTGATGCTGTCCGTCTTCCAGCAGTTTGTCGGCATTAACGTCGTGCTCTACTACGCGCCGGAAGTGTTTAAAACGTTAGGGGCCAGCACCGACGTGGCGCTCTTGCAGACCATTATTGTCGGCGTAATCAACCTGAGCTTCACCGTGCTGGCCATCATGACGGTAGATAAATTTGGTCGCAAACCGCTGCAAATTATTGGCGCATTGGGTATGGCTCTTGGGATGTTCAGCCTTGGCACCGCGTTTTACACCCAGGCTTCCGGGCTGATAGCGCTGCTGTCGATGCTGTTTTACGTCGCCGCATTTGCCATGTCCTGGGGACCGGTTTGTTGGGTGCTGCTGGCAGAAATCTTCCCGAACGCGATTCGTGGCAAAGCGCTCGCCATTGCCGTCGCCGCGCAGTGGCTGGCGAACTACTTCGTCTCCTGGACCTTCCCGATGATGGACAAAAATTCGTGGCTGGTTTCCCATTTCCACAACGGTTTCTCCTACTGGATTTACGGTTGTATGGGTATTCTGGCGGCGCTGTTTATGTGGAAGTTCGTGCCGGAAACCAAAGGCAAAACGCTGGAAGAACTTGAGAAGTTATGGACGCCAGCAGAAGAGAAAACGCCGAAAGCCGCCATACAATAAGCTGATTTATCGCCACGCCGTACGTCCGTTACGGTGTGGCGACGCCTATTCTCGCCGTAGTCGGTTCGAATTACATAACCACAACGTGATAACCAACAGGAGGATCGCCGCCGAATAGAGTAATACATCCATTGGCGTTTTATGATCGACAATGATCAGGCGCACAATCGCCGTGATCCCAATGTACACGAAATAGCGCAGCGGAAAGTGAAGGCCAGACTTAAAGTACTTCACAATCAGCGCAATAAATTCGAAATAAAGAAAGTAGATCACCAGCCCTTCCACCAGTTCATATTTGCTGGCTTGCTCAGGCACGAATAATGCATCCGCCAGATGCACCGTCTCTTTACCGAGAAAAACGACCAGGATCAGACCGAGGGTAAGCAGCCCCAAATTTAGTACGTTTTGTAAAATCGTGGCGATAAACTCAAGACGTGAGCGCGATAATGGCATCATAACAGCCCCCTCTTTCTCTGCGGCGAGGTTTCTGTATAACGCACAAATGTGACGAGCATCTATATTTTTTATTTATGTTTATATTTTGTTCAATAAGATAATTTGCCGGATAGCGCTTTGAACGCCTTATCCGGCCTGAGTATTAACGGAAATTTACGCTCCTGTCACTGGTCATATCATACAGGCCAAACTTACGCCCAAGCTGTTGACCACCGTCACGCGTCAGCGGCGTCCAGCCAATTGCCGCACGACTTCGGGTTGGGCCGGACGAGAAGAGATCCAGCGGCACGGAAACATATACGCCTTTGGTAAAATCCCCTTCCCCATATTCATCCGGCGACGCATCGGTAATCGTCGCGTAACCGCCGACAACGACGCCGCTATCGAAGCGTTTGGCGATCTCCAGCGTACCGCCTTTATCGCCCGCCAGATACTGACCAACGCTGGCTTTCACCAGCACATCCTGGGCGAACGACGGCGTCCAGTATGCGGTCAAATGTCCGGTCTTCACGCTGTAATCGGTAAACTTCATCATATCCTGCGCGCTACGCCAGTCACGCTGTTTCACGTAGTTGGCATCCAGACCAAACGCCCAATTGCTGTCTATCGGGCGATACAGGACTTCCGCCCCGGCACCGCCAAACATGGTCTCCAGATAACCACCGTAGACCTGCCCATAGAAACCATTGCCAAAATACTGGAAGTAGTTGGCCTGTAGGTTATTCACATAAACATCATTCTGCACATACTCACGGACATGCGTACGCACCCGCGGCAGATGTGAATCCTTCGGCGGATTGGTGTAGTTAAATTTGTCGTAGTTGTTGGCGATATTGGCAAACACGCTGCCCGTGGTGAGCAGATGATCCGTGACCCACAGATCCGCAGTTCCCATTACGCCCAACTGATACATATAGAAGTTTTCCGGGCCGCCTACCGACTGATTCAGCACGGGATCAAGATGAAAATCAATGCGCGACTTGTCGATATACCAGCCCTGTTCAGTACTCTCTGGCACGATCGGCTCTACGCGTTTTTGCGCCAGCGGGGTTTCATGTCCCAGCGGTTCGCCTTCCAGATGGCGTTTCAGGCTGGCGACATCGGTTTCAGTGGTGACCTGCGGCAGATTAAGGCGGTTTTCCGTCACGCGGATCGTGCGGATCCCCTCCGGCAGATCGTTCATGACGATCCGGTTAGCGCGCACGATCCCTTCACGGGAGTCGCGGTACTTCACCTGTTCACCGGTAACGTACAGCGTATCGCCTTTGACCTGGATTTTCGGGTCCGCCAGACCAGCATTATATTTCAATAACGTTAATTGATTAGCCACTACCGAATGTTGCAGGATGGCATCCTGCGGCTGTGGTCGGTATTGCGGGCGTGAATTGTCATGATACGCGGGACGTAAATCGTTGAAATTGGTGCGCAGCGTAACACCAAACATAAAGGTGTTGCCGCGCTCGTAGCTGAGGTTAACTTCGGCCCAATCGGTGACGCGGTAAATGGCGCCGACGTTAAACTTGCTCTTCTGTTCCAGTTTACCCGCAAAATCCTGCTGATAGTTATTGCCTTCATACTCCAGCTTCAGGCGTAGCGGTTGCCACGGGGTCTGGTATTCCACGCCGCCAAACAGCGAGGCCGGGCCGTGAAACATATCGCTACCGTCGACGGAACCTGCCTCTTTATAACTGTTATCACGTGAACAGAATTTATCACTATACGAACAGAAAGGATTAGACACATTGCCGCTGGTGCCAAGATAGCCCCAGCCGAGACCTAATGAAAAATCAAACGGCCCCCAGGCCTTACTCGCTACAATATATTCCGCATCAAACAGCCCCGTCCCGCCGATATCGCGCGCGCCAACCGCCACCTGCGGCATCCAGTAACTCTCTTCCCACAACCGCAGTTTCACATCAAACGCTTTATCTTTGTAAGTCTGGTCGCCGGAGAATGATTCCACGCTGCTGTACTTTTTCGTACGGACATCGGTATAGCGCAACGTGGTTTCCAGCCACGGGAAAAGCTGAACCGAAGCCGAATAGTAGCGGTACTGATCGTTATCACGATAGTTCAGGCTCATCTCCCCTTCACGCGCCATACGCGCTGTCGGCGTTTGCAGCAGGCCCACGCCGCCAAAGTCAGATTGTGAAGGCCCAATAGGGGCTGGATATGTTTCGGCATGGCAGGCCGCGCTAATACCCAGCGCCAGCACGCTGAGCAGATGTGTTTTTTTCATTATTCCGGTATCCGCTGCGTCAGGGTATGAAGAATGTCGGCATTTATCGCCTCCGGCGTGCCGCGCCAAAGGGAATCGGCAAAACCGACAAAAATAATGCTGCCGGGCATTGGCTCGATATGACGTTTATTCCAGTAAGCCACCGGCGCTTTTTGGCTGCGTCCATCAGGGTAAACCACCCAGGCATAGCTACGATCCGCGCCGCTGAGTAAGCGCTGACCCTCGAGATAACTGGCGACGTCCCGCCCAGGGACGAACGGCTGGCTGCCCGGCTGGCTAATCAAGCCAAAGAGCGTCACCTGCGTGGGTTGCGGCCCGACCCAGAGCGTGTAGTGACCTTGCAGCGGCGGGTTACCTCGTTCGCTCACCCGAACTACGTCAGGATCAAGATTCACGAATTGTCTGCCCGTCACCTTCACCGCCTGAATCTGTCGGCGCAGTGTATTTATCGCCGCCGCCGCATCACCGTCTTCCTCAGCGCTGAGCGCCGCCAGTCGCCCGAGAAGTTCCTGTTGCTGCTGACGCGCCGTCACGGTCGCCTGTTCTTCGCCTATCACCGCCGCAGGCCACCAGCTCGTTGCCAGGCGCGGCTGTCCGACTAAATCGAGCAGACGCTCAGCGTCTGTCAGCGTTTTAGGCTCGCTATTACCCTGGGTAAAAACGGTAACAGTGCCGCTGGCAAAGGCGGATGACGCGACAAAGGCCAGCGCCAGCGCGCTTATCGTCCTTTTCATCATGATTTTGCCGCCTTAATCAGCGTGGTTTTCACCGGAAAGTAATTCGCGCCCAAATACTGTTCCGTCTGGCGAATTTGGCCTTCGCTATCAACCCAGTAGCGATTACGCCAACGCGTTTGATCGGTCGTCACTTCTTCATCCAGCACCCGCACGGCGGTCTCTTCACTGCCGACGCTAACGCTATCGGTCCCTCGCCATGTAAAAACGGAACGGGCGGTGGCGTAACGCACCTGGCGATGTTCGGTCCAGCCCAGGGTGCGAGTCCAGGTCGCGCCATTGATAATCTGTCCTGGTTTCGCCAGCGGGTCGGCCGCCAGATTATTCACATCGATCAGGTTGTCGCCGCTGAGCAGCGTTTTGACCAGACGGCCATGCTGCGTCACGATCGTCGCGCCATCCTGCGTCACCCATTTCTGCTGCCCGTTTTCCGAGAAAGCGAGCACCACAAACAGTTGAGGACCGCCGTTAAGCTGCATGTACTGGCTGGCATAAGGCATGTTTTGAATATCGTCATCCGTTAGCTGTACGCCTGGCGTACCGAACAAACTGTCCCACAGTGAATCGCCCAGGCCTTTAGTGGTGGCCGAACACGCCTGTAATAGCAGGCAAATCAGGATAAGTGCGAGTCGCTTCACGACGCTTCTCCAGAGGGGCAAAATAACCACACCGGAGTGTGGTTATGGTTAAACGTACCGATACTACTGGGTACTGGTGGTCGTGGTGGTCGTGGTCCCGGTATTGGAACCATCGCCGCCGCCGGTTGCCGCTAACGCGACGCCCACCGCCGAACTTACGGTGCTAACGCTGGTGGCGGAGGAACTTCCCGCCGATACCGACGTCGCTGCCGACCCTGCCGCTTCACCCACCTGAACGGGGGCTGCCGAGACAGATGTCGCCGCAAGCGCGGTTATGGCAAAAATGCCATACAGTACTTTTTTCATCATAATTTCCCTTCATTGAATGAATGGAGATTTACCCAAAAGAATTTCGGGCGCTACCGAGTATACACAACCAAAGCAGGCGGATTATGTCCGGGAGAAATAACAGCGAGGTTTTAGGATAATTAAACTTTAAAGAAGTAACGCCTACATTGTTTAATTAACAAACAAATAAAATCAATAAGTTAAAATTAAAATAAAAGACATCGGCATCCGTATAATCTGAAAGTAACGCAGAGTGATTTTCTGGTTATTGCTTATTTTAGGATTAAGCTCAATATAAAATTGTGGGGATAAAGACGGACAAGCGGAATTATCTTATAAAAAAAGCCGATGTGAATATCGGCCTTTTTATTATCTTATTCTCTTTTTGCCGGATGGCGGCGAAACGCCTTATCCGGCCTACAGACGCTATGCATTACGTAGACCGGATAAGCGCAGCGCCATCAGGCGCGCCAGGCTTTATAACGGTTAATCAGACCGTTGGTAGAGCTATCATGGGACGAAATAGCTTTATCATCGCCCAGCTCCGGCAGAATACGGTTAGCCAACTGTTTACCCAACTCAACGCCCCACTGGTCGAAAGTAAAGATGTTCAGGATGGCGCCCTGCGTAAAGATTTTATGCTCATACAGCGCAATCAGCGCGCCCAGGCTGAATGGCGTAATTTCGCGCAGCAGGATAGAGTTGGTCGGGCGGTTGCCTTCAAACACTTTGAATGGCACAACGTGTTCAAGCTGCGCCGGATCTTTACCCTGATCGCGATATTCCTGCTCAACCACCTCGCGGGATTTACCAAACGCCAGCGCTTCGGTCTGCGCGAAGAAGTTAGACAGCAGCTTCTGATGATGATCGGATAGCGGGTTATGGGTGATAGCCGGGGCGATAAAATCACACGGCACCATTTTAGTACCCTGGTGAATCAATTGATAAAACGCGTGCTGACCGTTGGTGCCTGGTTCGCCCCAGATAATTGGGCCTGTCTGGTAATCCACGGCGTTGCCGTTACGGTCAACGTATTTACCGTTGGATTCCATGTTACCCTGCTGGAAGTAGGCGGCGAAACGGTGCATATACTGGTCGTACGGCAGAATGGCTTCGGTTTCCGCGCCGAAGAAATTGTTGTACCAGATGCCAATCAACGCCAGCAGAATGGGTAGGTTTTTCTCCGCCGGAGTGGTGGAGAAATGCTTGTCCATCGCGTGCGCGCCGGAAAGCAGCTCGACAAAGTTGTCGAAACCGACGGACAGAATAATGGACAGCCCGATGGCAGACCACAGCGAGTAACGACCGCCGACCCAGTCCCAGAACTCGAACATATTGGCCGTGTCGATACCAAATTCGCCGACCGCTTTGGCGTTAGTGGAGAGCGCAGCAAAGTGTTTCGCCACGTGTTTTTCATCGCCTGCACTTTTCAGGAACCAGTCGCGCGCGCTGTGGGCGTTGGTCATGGTTTCCTGCGTGGTGAAGGTTTTCGACGCCACCAGGAACAGCGTGGTTTCCGGGTTCACTTTTTTCAGCACTTCAGCGATGTGGGTACCATCAACGTTAGAGACGAAGTGCATAGTCAGATGATTTTTATACGGACGCAGCGCTTCCGTCACCATGAACGGGCCGAGGTCGGAACCGCCGATACCGATGTTCACCACGTCGGTGATGGCCTTACCGGTGTAGCCTTTCCACTGACCGGAGATAATCGCTTGCGAGAAAGTTTTCATTTTCTCAAGCACGGCGTTCACTTCCGGCATCACATCTTTGCCGTCCACGATGATCGGCGTATTGCTACGGTTACGCAGCGCCACGTGCAGCACGGCGCGGTCTTCGGTGCGGTTGATCTTCTCGCCGGAGAACATGGATTTAATCGCGCCGGCCAGATCGGTCTCTTTCGCCAGATCCTGTAATTTTGCCAGCGTCTCTTCGGTGATGCGGTTTTTGGAGAAGTCCACCAGCATCAGATCGTCAAACGTCGCGGAAAATTTAGCGAAACGGTCGCTATCGTTCGCGAAAAGCTCAGCGATCGTAACGTCTTTCATTTCATCGTAGTGTTTCTGGAGCGCCTGCCAGGCAGAAGTCTGCGTTGGATTGATGTTTTTCATTAGCAATACTCTTCTGATTTGAGAATTGTGACTGGGATCGATTGTAACGCCAGTCACAGAAAAGTGTGATTGTTTTAGTGCCGTTGCCCCAGGCACTGTCGAATGAGGATAAAAAGTATATACCCTAAATAATTCGAGGTGCAGAAAGGCAGCAAGTGGGTGAGTCGCCGGGCGCATAGATAAGCCAACATACTACAAACGGGTATCGGGGTTATAAGCGCTGTTACTGAGCCTAAACTCAGCATAAAAAATCCGCATAATCCCAACGTTGACAGTCCAGGCCACAACTTTTATTTATAAATACGTTACTTGCATTTGCGCCTGCACCGGTTTCTGTTCTGCCCTTGTGCCATGGTCGCGTTTTTCATTTCCTGACACGAGGTTGATATGACAGAGATCGTTGTTTCCAAATTTGGCGGTACCAGCGTCGCTGATTTTGACGCCATGAACCGTAGCGCGGATATCGTACTTTCCGACGCCAATGTTCGTTTAGTCGTGCTTTCCGCGTCTGCCGGCATCACTAATCTGCTGGTGGCGCTGGCCGAAGGGATGGAGCCTGGCGAACGTTTCGCTACGCTCGACGCCATCCGTAAAATCCAGTTCGATATCCTTGATCGTCTGCGTCATCCGAATGTCATTCGCGAAGAGATTGAACGCCTGCTGGAAAACATCACTATTCTGGCGGAGGCGGCATCGCTGGCGACATCGGCAGCCCTGACCGATGAACTGGTCAGCCACGGCGAGCTGATGTCTACCCTGCTATTTGTTGAGATCCTGCGTGAACGCGACGTACAGGCCCACTGGTTCGACGTGCGCAAAGTGATGCGTACCAGCGATCGCTTTGGTCGTGCGGAACCGGACGTCGCAGCGCTTGCGGAACTGGCCGCGCAGCAGTTGCTCCCGCGCCTGAACGAAACTTTGGTCATTACTCAGGGCTTTATCGGCAGTGAAAGCAAAGGCCGCACCACGACGTTAGGCCGCGGCGGCAGCGACTATACGGCAGCGTTGCTGGCTGAAGCGCTCCACGCCGCGCGGGTTGATATCTGGACAGATGTGCCCGGTATTTACACCACCGACCCGCGCGTGGTGCCCGTCGCGCAGCGAATTGATGAAATCGACTTTGAAGAAGCGGCGGAGATGGCAACCTTCGGCGCAAAAGTACTGCATCCAGCCACCTTACTCCCGGCCGTGCGCAGCGATATCCCGGTCTTCGTTGGCTCCAGTAAAGATCCGCAAGCGGGCGGTACGCTGGTGTGCAATAAAACCCAAAACCCGCCGCTGTTCCGCGCGCTGGCGCTGCGCCGCAATCAAACGCTATTGACGCTGCACAGCCTGAATATGCTGCACTCGCGAGGTTTCCTGGCTGAGGTGTTCGGCATTCTGGCGCGGCATAATATTTCGGTAGATCTGATTACCACTTCGGAGGTGAGCGTCGCGCTGACGCTGGATACTACCGGCTCCACCTCCACGGGCGATACGTTACTGACCCAATCCTTATTGATGGAGCTTTCCGCGCTGTGTCGGGTAGAAGTCGAAGAAGGACTGGCGCTGGTCGCGCTGATTGGCAACAACCTGTCAAAAGCCTGCGGCGTTGGTAAAGAAGTGTTTGGCGTCCTGGAACCGTTCAACATTCGCATGATTTGTTACGGCGCCTCCAGCCACAATCTGTGCTTCCTCGTGCCGGGAGACGATGCCGAGAAAGTGGTGCAAAAGCTACATCAGAACTTATTTGAATAATCGCCCTGACACGACAGCGGGTGAGCGCTATCAGGCAATACGCTGCCGGATGACGACGCAGGCACGTCATCCGGCGGTTCCCGCGCCAGGCGCTGCCGGCGGAATACTGCTCAGGAATCCGCAACACCCTACTCGTCCCACCAACATGGGCAACTTTCCCCTATTTATGCACTCCCCATTTTGAACCTCGTCACAAAACCACACAAAACAACACAAAGCAAAAACATAAATTAATCATTATATTTTAATGAGTTACATTTAAAAATTGATATCTTTTGGTATAAGCCCACTTTTTCATTGTTGCTTTATTTTGTTTTGGTTGGAATTATGATTGCACTACAACACAGATAACCCCCTTACCCTATTTGAGGCCGCTATGAAAAAAATTGCGATTATTGGAAGCAGTGGAGGCAACCTCTACAACCTGGGTGGCGCCGAGCCAGAGAAGTTACTCCAGGAGATTTATCAGCAGTGTGAGGCTGCGGGCGTGAATGTGGCCGCCGTACAGTTTATCGCGGCAGAAGCCTCGATGGACGTCGCCAAACCGGATACCCCGGCATCGGTTTATGCATTAACCACAGAAAACCAACAAAAACCACAGCGCATATTTCAGGGCAAACTTTCGGAGGTAAACACCTCGGTAGTAGAAAGCGATCGCCAAATCGCTGAGATGATCCGCTGCGGTGAGATCGATGGGATCGTGGTAATGAGCGCCGATCCGGTAAAGGCGAACCAGGCCGTTTTTGCCGCCGCCGTTGAGATGAAAACACCGATTGTCGGCACCGGGGGAACCTCCATGGCGCTGGTGGCGGCAAAGGGGGCGAATGTGGTCGCGACCTCCGGAACAACCGGCACCACCAGCCGTACCCGCGCCGTCTCCTTCGTGGCGTCACTGTGTAAACATTGGGGTATCAAGTACAAACCACAGTTGGGTAGCGCTTCGCCCTCGCAGAGCGGTTCCGGAAAAAGCCTGCTCAAACGTTTTAACATTCGTAGCATCATGATCCCTGCGCTACCAGGCTTTATCGCCATGGCGATTGTACTCGCCCTGAGCCACATACCAGGACTGGAAAAACTTAACGATATCTTTGAAATATTACTAAAAGGTCTGCCGGTGTTAGTCGCGGTACTGGCGGCAAAACAGATTTCCGAACTGGATGAAGTTTCAATTGTGGCCGGGGTCGTCGCTGGCGTGCTTTCCGTAGAGGGCGGTCTTATCGGCGGCATTATCGGCGGTGTAATGGCGGGGATTTTCGTCCGTTGGCTGTTCGAGCTGTGCCTGAACTGGCGCTTCCCAATGACTACCGTCAACATCGTCGCCGGTGGGATATCGGGCCTTGCCGCTGGGTTAATCATGCACTATCTGCTGAGTCCGCTGGCGCTATCTGCGGGTAATTACATCAAACTGGCTATCGAAAGCACGCTGGCATTCAGCCCAATTCTTGCCGGGCTGCTGGCTGGTCTGGTTATCTGGCCTGCCATTCTCGGCGGCGTCTATCACGCGGTGATCCTGCCGTTGGTGCTGCTGGAGATGGAAAAATCCGGCGTCAGCTTCCTCGGCGCGGTCGATATGGTCGGTCTGGTGATGGTGGCCGCAGGTATTAACCTTGCCAATGTGATCGCCCCGCGTGAAAAAAGCGAAGCTGCCGTTGCTACGCCGGGCCTGCTCATTAACCTGGGCTTTGGCACCTTTGTTGAATCCGCCTATCCCTTCATGTTCGCCAACAAAATTGTTTTTGGCTCCGCCATTTTTTGGGCCGGAATGGGCGGCATGATGCTGGGCTTTTTTAACGTCAAAGGGGTGGCCTATGTTCCGGCTTTCGCCTCACCGTTCTTATCCAACAATGCGCTCCAGATGGCCATCGTAATGATTGCCACAATGGCGATGACCTGCCTTACCACCATTATTGCTAACCGTTTCAAACCTGTCGTACAGAGCGAATCAACAACGACAGCCGTTAATTAATGCACCAACACCAGAGGTACACCATGTTTAAAGGCGATATGAATAAAAAACGCGCCAAAGCGTTACAGAAAGTGAAAGAAGCCATCACACTTCACGGCGGGCAAACCATCCTCAGCACAGGAATAACCGGCGACGATGCGCGCCTGGCGAAAGCCGTGTGTGAGGCTGGCGTTAAGCTACTGGAGCCGAACCACCCTGCGTTGGCGCTGGCGCGTGGACACAAAGGCGTGAACAACATGCACGCGGCGGAGCAGATTCGTCACGAAATCACCAATAGCCAGATGGCTGAGGCCGTACACGGTGTGCGTAATGTGGTCCCGGACGATATTTTTATCACCGTTGGTATCGCCGGCGGTTTTACCGAAACCTTACCGGTGCCGCTCAGCGAAACGGAAATTCTGGAGATTGCCCGCGCTGGGGCCGACGGTTTACATACGCATAAATCCGACTGGGACGATCTGCAGGACATCGTTAATCTCGCCCATCAGTATGGTCTGACTGTCGATGCCTACATTGGCCATCCTGACGATCTGCATACTTTCGGTATTCCTGCACGCACGCCGGAAGAGGTCGCCAGCGTGGCGAAGCGAATGCAGGATATCGGCGTGGATATGATTGGTCTGATGACAGGCATGAGCTATGAAGGCGTAGCGGCAGGCGATATCCCGCAGATGATTAAAGATCGCCTGCGGGCGTTGGTCGGCGCGGTGGATGTTCCGACGCTGGCGGAAGGCGGGATTAACCTCGCCAACGCGAAAGCGTTTAAAGATACCGGGGTCAATATTCTGGTGGTCGGTACGGCTATCGACAACATGGTGTGCAACGCCGCCAAAGAAGCCGTTACGCCGTTTATTGTTCATTGATATCAGGGAACGAGAGATGTTGTTGATCACCGATCTGGATGGAACATTACTCACCTCGCAGAAAACAATCAGCCCGCGCACGCGTCAGGCGCTGATTGCGTTCCGCCAGGACGGTGGTCTGCTGGCGGCATGTTCCGCCAGACCGGTCTCCTCAATGGTACGCCTGCTACGCCAGCAACAGGTTGATACGTTGTTTAGCTGGTGCGCCGGTTTTAACTGCGGACGCCTGCTGGAGATGGCGGGGCCGCGCATTATTCATGCTGCCCCGCTGACCGCCACAGATCTATGGAATATTGACCAACATATTTCTCTTTCCCGCTACCACCACCACTTTTTTAGCGCCGAAGCAATTCACCATCGTGACGATAGACTAATTGCGCCCTGGACAACATATGAAGCCCGCTTATTTGGGTTACCGCTTATAACTGAAACTGCAGAAAATATCTTTAATCGTCGCAATATATATAAAATTACACTTGTTGCCGCATCTTCGGAGATAGATACTCTGTGTACAGAAGTGAATAATCACCTGCCTTGTGGATATTATGCGGTTGTCACGGGAGAAAATTATATTGATATTCAAAGAGCCGATATAAATAAAGGGTTCATAATCGATAAATTAATTCATTATTTAAATATATCTTCTGACAAGGTAGTCGCGATTGGCGATCAGCAGAATGATGTCAGCATGTTTGCCGCTGCCGGAATCAGTATCGCAATGGGCAATGCGCCGGATACAGTAAAGCGGCAGGCCGGCTATGTGACTGCCACGAATGATGAGGAGGGTATCGTCCATGCATTGGAGTGGTTGCGTTGCCTGACGCATCCAGTTACCATGCGCCAAAGGTTGACGACGGCGAAAGATAATGAATCCAATTAAAAGACGAAAACATATTCTTGATGAATTAAACAAATTCGGTGAAGTCACCGTTATTAAATTATCGGAAATGCTCAACGTCACCTCGGAAACCATTCGTCGCGATCTCTCCTTACTGGAATCTGAAGGCAAAATCACTAAGATTCATGGGGGCGCAGTCAAAAAGCAAGTTGTCCAGGAGGATGCGTTTAGCGCAAGAATAGAGGCGCATCGCGAAGAGAAAATAGCGATTGGCAAACTTGCCGCCGAAATGGTCAGTGAACGGGATACATTGTTTATTGACTCCTGTACAACTAACCTTATTCTGGCCGAGCAATTACCGCCTCTCGCTTTTTCCGTGATTACCAATTCAGCCCTGATTGCCGATAAAATTAAAGAGCATAACCTACAGGCCCGCGTGTATGTATTAGGCGGCGAATATGATTACCATTTTCGCGCCAATCTCGGCGTCTCGGTGTGTCAGCAGATTAACGCAATTCACGCGGATATCTGCTTTATTGGCGCTGGCGGCATTTCTCCCCAGCATGGCGTGTTGGTGAAGAGCTTTGAAGAAGCCTACGTTGCCAAAGCCATGATTGCGATGAGCAAAAAATCAGTGATTCTCGCCGACCATACCAAATTTGGTCAGGACGGTGTGATGTGCATCGCAAGCGTAAAAGAAATCGATAACATCATCACGGATAAAGGATTTACGTCAACGGGTTATACGCCACAGGATTTCGCCGGAAAGCTGCGGATTGCTGACTGAGCGCTATCCGCCCGTTGCGTATTGCCGTAGACTAAGAGCCTATCCCACCAGGCGTTATTGGCGCAGCCAGTTTGGACACGGACAGCGCGCAAAAACCGGAGCGTACACGTAGTACGTGAGGATTTTGAGCACTGCCCAGGTCTAAAATGGCAAGTAAAATAGCCCTAATGGGATAGGCTCTAAATGCATCGGCTAACTGAGGGCACCCGTATGGCACTCCCCCGCATTACCCAAAAAGAGATGACCGAGCGCGAACAGCGCGAACTGAAAACGTTGCTGGACCGCGCCCGTATTGCGCACGGGCGTCCGCTGACCAATTCTGAGACCAACAGCGTCAAAAAGGAGTACATCGATAAGCTGATGGCGCTGCGTGAGGCTGAAGCGAAAAAAGCCCGCCAGTTGAAGAAAAAGCAGGCGTATAAACCCGATACGGAAGCGTCATTCTCCTGGTCGGCGAATACGCCGACGCGCGGCAGACGTTAACGTCCTTTCTTCTTTCGTCCCGGCGAGGTAAAGCGCTTACCGCTTGATGTCGGGCGCGCTTTCTCATTGCTTTTTTCGATCGCAACGACCGGTCGCTTAATACCCGTGGTCTTCGGCTTCGCTTTGGCCTTTGGTTTGGCTTCGGAAGAGGAACGCTCAATCAATTTAAACAGATCGATCAGCTCATCGTCCGTCAGATCGCGCCACTCGCCCAGCGGAATCCCGCTCAGGCTGACGTTCATAATGCGCGTACGCTCCAGTTTCGTCACTTCATAACCAAAGTATTCACACATACGGCGGATCTGACGGTTTAATCCCTGCACCAGGGTGATGCGAAAGACAAACGGCGCCTCTTTTTTCACCTTACATTTTTTGGTGACGGTACCCAGAATCGGCACGCCAGCGCCCATACCGCGAATAAACTCGTCGGTAATCGGTTTATCCACCGTCACCAGATACTCTTTTTCGTGATCGTTACCGGCACGTAGAATCTTATTGACCAGATCGCCGTGGTTAGTCAGAAATATCAGCCCCTGCGAGTCTTTATCCAGACGACCAATCGGGAAGATACGTTTGCTGTGGTTCACAAAATCGACAATATTGTCGCGTTCGCCGTCTTCAGTGGTACTCACAATGCCAACCGGTTTATTCAGCGCAATCAGCACTAAATCATCCGCTTCTCGCGGCTCAATCAACCGACCATTTACTTTAACAACATCCCCGGCGACCACCTGATCGCCAATGGCGGCGCGTTTGCCGTTGATAAAAACATTGCCCTGTTCGATAAAACGGTCCGCCTCGCGACGCGAACAGATGCCGCTTTCACTAATATATTTATTAAGCCGGGTAGATGTGTCGGTCAGCATATTTACTCTCTGAGAAATTTTTCTACATAAACGTCGGGAATGTGACTTACCACATCAAATCGTCAGGAACTTTAAAATCGGCATACGGATCATCTTCGTCCTGCTCTTCCTGACTCAGCGCACTGTTTACGACAATACTGTCCGCATCTCGTTGTGCGATTTTATCGGCGACGCTCGCGGGAATAATCGCATATTCACATTCACCGCTGTTATTGATAACCAGACGCGCAATCGCGAGACGCCCATTAATCAGTTGCGTCTGAGTGAGCTTATCCACGTCTATTTTTTTGATGACGTTATTATCGGTGAAGTTAAAACCAATATCGCCTTTAGAGACATTGATTCTATTCATTTCAATAAGTTGCTTAACCTGAGCTTTAAACTCTTTCGCTAAAACCGCTTGTTTTTGCTGTTCACTGAGTTGTTTATCACGCTCAAGTTGCGCCTTTTTATTTTCTTCCACCGCCTCTCTGGCCTCACGAGCCTGAACGCGTGATTTTTTAGCCGTGCGCTGGACTTTGGCCATTTTTTTGCTGGTCACTAATCCCGCTTGTAGCAGTTGCTCTTGTAAGGTCAGTTTTGCCATTTTCGTCTCTAAACGTGTTAAATAATTTTGCGGATTATACCTGTAATTTTTCAGGCGATACCAGATAGCAGATCTGGCCTGGCGTCACTTTTAACGACCGCGCGTTGCCTGTAACACGCGCAACATCATGAGCCATATCAGTAAGACATTAAATGGATAATGGTAGCATTATTACGTTTTGACATTTCCTGATGAGGTGGAGAAGTAATGGAACTGCTTTTATTAAGTAACTCGACGCTGCCGGGTAAAGCCTGGCTGGAACACGCTCTGCCGCTGATAGCGAATCAATTGAACGGTCGACGCTCAGCCGTGTTTATTCCGTTTGCCGGCGTCACGCAAACATGGGACGAGTACACGGATAAAACCGCAGAGGTACTTGCGCCATTAGGGATAAACGTCACAGGGATTCATCGTGTCGCCGATCCGCTTACGGCGATTGAGAAAGCGGAAATCATTATTGTCGGCGGCGGAAATACCTTCCAGCTACTGAAAGAATCGCGTGAACGCGGGCTGCTGGCGCCGATGGCGGACAGGGTAAAACGCGGCGCACTGTATATCGGCTGGAGCGCGGGCGCTAACCTTGCCTGCCCGACTATCCGCACGACCAACGATATGCCGATCGTCGATCCAAACGGTTTCGACGCGCTGGATCTGTTCCCGCTGCAAATTAATCCTCACTTCACTAACGCCTTGCCGGAAGGTCATAAGGGCGAGACCCGCGAGCAGCGTATTCGCGAACTGCTGGTGGTCGCGCCGGAACTGACAGTGATTGGTTTGCCGGAAGGTAACTGGATTCAGGTGAGCAACGGCCAGGCGGTTCTCGGCGGCCCGAATACCACCTGGGTGTTTAAAGCGGGCGAAGAGGCCGTGGCGCTGGAAGCGGGTCATCGCTTTTAATCCCTGGCACATTGAATGCCGAATGGCGGGCCTACGCGCATGTTCTCCGTAGGCCCCACCATCCGGCATTTCACTTAATACTCGCCCCGTTCCTCGTCCTGATCCGGCTGTTCCAGTACGCTATAGGCGACCGAACAGAACAGTGAGTTAAGACGCTTCATATCGCCCAGCAGCCCTAAATGGAGCGAGCTGGTTTCAATGCTTTGCACGTTCTGCTGGTGCAGGCGGTCGACATGCGCATGTGAGTATCGGCGATTAAGTATACGGAAGCGATGTTTACTGCGGCGCAACCGACGGGCGCTGGTGACATCACCGGAGAAAAAGACCGACATCGCCAGTTGCAGATTACTGAGCAGTTGATCGTAAAGCGCATCCAGCTCTTTCAATCCTTCTTCTGAAAATGCCCGACGCGCCGCCAGCGACTTGTCGGCAATCTCACTGCCCATTCGCTCGATAATATCCGACGCCTGTTCGAGGTTCAGGGCCATTTCGATAATCTCCGCCCACCGGCGGGACTCCTCCGCTGCCAGCTCGTCTTTCGGCATTCGCGCCAGATAAAGCTTAATCGCGGTGTAGAGCACGTTAACGTCATCCGCCAGCTTGCGCAGCGCTTTCTCTTCACGCGGCTCGCCGTGCATGACTTTTTTTAGCCCTTCCATCATCTGTTCCATCGCATCGCCAATGCGCAGCACCTCGCGGGCAGCATTAGCCAGCGCCAGCGTTGGCGTATCCAGCGCGCTGACATCCAGATGTTTCGGCTTCAGATGGGTATCCAGTTCAGGCTCATCACGAATAATTCGTTTACAAAAACGCGCCATCAGCTCGGCAAATGGCACCATCGCCAGGCAGCGCACCAGGTTATAGAAAACGTGGAAATAGATCACCAGCTCTGATTTCGGTAGCGATAGCTCATCCATCAGATTCGCCAGCGGATGAACAAACGGCAGGATGACCAGGCTGCCGATCAATTTGAACAATAGGCTACCGAGCGCTACGCGACGCGCGGCAGCATTGGCGGCGCTGTTATTGAGCATCGCCAGCAGCCCCGATCCCAGATTGGCGCCGATGACCAGGCACAACGCCACCGGGAACGATATAATCCCCGCCGCCGTCAGGGTCGCCGTCAGCAACACCGCCGCCAGGCTGGAATAACTGATAATAGCGAACATCGCGCCAATCAGCGCATCCAGCATAATGTCGCCCGTCAGCGACGCGAAAATGACCTGCACGCCATTAGCCTGAGTGATCGGCGTCACTGCCTGCACAATCAGCTCCAGCGCCAGTAGAATCAGGCCAAGCCCGATACCGACACGACCCAGCTGCCCGGCGCGGGACTGCTTACGTCCTAAAAAGAAAATCACGCCGATAAAAATCAGCAGCGGCGACAGCCACGACAAATCAAAGGTGAGAATACGCGCCATTAGCGCAGTACCCACATCAGCGCCCAGCACAATCACCAGAGCTGGCGTCAGGGCGACAAGATCCTGGGCGACAAACGACGTTACCAATAAAGTGGTGGCGTTACTGCTTTGTACCAGCGCGGTAACACCGATACCCGCACAAAAGGCGAGCGGTTTCTTTTCCACGCTGCGGCTGAGGACAGTACGTAGACGCGCGCCAAACACGCGCATTACGCCAGTACGAACGATATGTGTTCCCCATACCAACAGCGCAACGGCAGAAAGTAGATGGAGCAAAGTTAACACGGCGTCAGGTTCTCCTTATCGTTATACGTTTTCCTGAAGCTCACTTGCGATAAATTGCCTGATGGCGCACAGCGTTAAGGCCTGCTGGCGTTGCACGCCACCGGGCTTACCATACGTAATACGGTATGCTGGATAAGGCGTTTACGCCGCCATCCGGCAAATTCAGCGTAGAGCCTTCCTTCAGTATAAGGGTTTAATTGTAAGAAAGAGACAAGGCACCCAATGAGTGCCTTGTATGTTGTAAGGAAAAGTGACGATTTTATGAATCAGTCCGCATCGTAACCCAGGTTCGGCGCCAGCCACCGCTCAACGTCCTCAACGCTCATTCCTTTACGGAAAGCATAATCAGTCACCTGATCGCGTTGGATCTGCGCTACCGCGAAGTATTTGCTCTCAGGATGGCTGAAGTACCAGCCGGAGACCGACGCGCCAGGCCACATGGCGAAAGATTCGGTGAGCTTCATCCCGGTATGTTTTTCGACATCCAGTAGCTGCCAGATAGTGCCTTTTTCGGTATGTTCCGGGCAGGCAGGATAACCCGGCGCCGGGCGAATCCCCTGGTAGTTTTCGCGGATTAATTCGTCGTTACTCAGGCTCTCGTTCGGCGCATATCCCCAGTAAACCTTACGTACACGCTCATGCAGGTACTCGGCAAACGCTTCCGCCAGACGGTCGGCAATCGCTTTCACCATGATCTTGTTATAGTCGTCGTGTTGCGCTTCGTAAGCATCAGCCAGGGCGTCTTCTTCAAGACCGCCGGTGACGGCAAACGCGCCGATGTAGTCCGCTTTTCCGGACAATTTCGGCGCGACAAAATCCGCCAGACAGTAGTTGGCAAAACCGACTTTCTCAGTCTGCTGGCGCAGGTGGTGGCTGACCGTCAGAACATGAGTACGGGTTTCGTCGCGATAGATTTCGATGTCGTCACCCACACGGTTCGCCGGGAACAAGCCCACCACGCCACGCGGATTCAACAGTTTCTCCGCGCTCAGTTTATCCAGCATGTCGTTGGCGTCTTTAAACAGGCGCTGCGCCTCAACGCCCACCACTTCATCTTCCAGAATACGCGGGTATTTGCCGGCCAGCGACCAGGTCATAAAGAACGGCGTCCAGTCGATGTAGTTGCGCAGCGTTTCGATGCTGGCTTCTACCTCCTGCACGCCCAGACGGTGGGCTACTGGCGGGGTGTAGCGTTCCCAATCGAATGCCAGATCGTTATCGCGCGCCGCTTCCAGCGTGACCGGCGGCGTGCGCGGTTTTTTGCGGGCGTGCTGAATACGCACGGTTTCGTACTCTTTGCGGGTACGGGCGACAAAGTCATCGCGCTGGGTGTCGGAGAGTAGCGCCGCCACCACGCCCACGGTACGCGAAGCATTCTGCACGTAGACCGTCGGACCGCTGTAGTTCTGCTCGATTTTTACCGCCGTATGCGCTTTCGAAGTAGTTGCGCCGCCGATCAGTAGCGGGATAGTAAAGCCCTGACGCTCCATCTCTTTCGCCACGTTGACCATTTCGTCCAGCGACGGGGTGATAAGCCCGGAAAGACCAATCAGATCGGCATTCACTTCACGCGCCGTTCTGAGGATTTTCTCCGCTGGCACCATCACGCCAAGATCGACGATTTCGTAGTTGTTGCATTGCAGCACCACGCCAACGATGTTCTTGCCAATGTCGTGCACATCGCCCTTCACGGTGGCAATCACCATCTTGCCGTTGCTGGAGCCTTTTTCTTTGCTGGCTTCAATAAACGGCTCCAGGTAGGCCACCGCTTGTTTCATCACGCGAGCGGATTTCACCACCTGCGGCAGGAACATTTTCCCTTCGCCGAACAGGTCGCCGACCACGTTCATGCCGTCCATCAGCGGCCCTTCGATCACCTCAATCGGGCGGGCGGCCTGCTGGCGGGCTTCTTCAGTATCCTGTTCGATAAATTCGGTAATGCCTTTCACCAGCGAGTATTCGAGGCGCTTTTTCACGTCCCAGCTACGCCATTCCGCCTGCTGGGCACTGGCAGCCTCGTCGGTTTTACTGCCGCGATATTTCTCCGCCAAATCCAGCAAACGTTCGGTGCCGTCTTCGCGACGGTTAAGAATGACATCTTCAACCGCATCGCGCAGCTCGGCAGGCAGGTCGTCATAAATCGCCAGTTGCCCGGCGTTGACGATGCCCATGTCCATGCCGTTGCGGATGGCGTAGTAGAGGAATACCGCGTGGATAGCCTCACGTACCGGGTCGTTGCCGCGGAACGAGAAGGACACGTTAGACACGCCGCCGGAGATCAGCGCGTGCGGCAGCTCGCGTTTGATGTCTTCGCAAGCGCCGATAAAGTCCTGCGCGTAGTTGTTGTGCTCTTCAATACCGGTCGCCACGGCGAAGATATTCGGGTCGAAGATGATGTCTTCCGGCGGGAAGCCCACCTCTTCGGTGAGAATTTTGTACGCCCGGCGGCAAATCTCGATTTTACGCTCGCGGGTATCGGCCTGCCCCTGCTCGTCAAAAGCCATCACCACCACTGCCGCGCCGTAGCGACGTAGCAACTTCGCATGATGAATAAAGGCTTCCACGCCCTCTTTCATCGAAATAGAGTTGACGATGCCTTTACCCTGAATGCACTTCAGCCCTTTTTCGATAACCTCCCATTTGGAGGAGTCGATCATGATTGGTACACGGGCAATGTCCGGCTCACCGGCAATCAGGCTGAGGAAACGCACCATCGCCGCTTCGGCGTCGAGCATCCCCTCATCCATATTGATATCAATAATCTGCGCGCCGCTTTCTACCTGCTGACGGGCAACATCCAGCGCTTCGCTGTATTTCTCTTCTTTGATCAGCCGTTTAAATTTGGCCGAACCGGTGACGTTAGTACGTTCGCCGACGTTCACAAACAGGCTGTCGTCGCCAATGTTCAGCGGCTCCAGGCCAGACAGACGGCAGGCCACCGGGATTTCCGGCAGCTGGCGCGGCGGCAAACCGACAACGGCGCGGCTCATGGCGGCGATATGCTCCGGCGTAGTGCCGCAGCAGCCGCCAACGATATTCAGGAAGCCCGCCTCCGCCCATTCGCGAATCTGTTTCGCCATGGTGTCGGCGTCGAGGTCGTACTCGCCGAAAGCGTTCGGCAGGCCGGCGTTCGGGTGCGCGGTGACGTAGCATTCGGCAATCCGCGACAGTTCCTGGACGTACTGGCGCAGTTCATCTGGCCCCAGCGCGCAGTTAAGGCCAAAAGTGAGCGCCTCGGCGTGGCGCAGCGAGTTATAAAAGGCTTCGGTAGTCTGGCCGGAGAGGGTGCGACCAGAGGCGTCGGTGATGGTGCCGGAAATCATGATCGGCAGATCAACGCCCAGCGCTTCAAACTCTTCTTTCACCGCAAACACCGCCGCTTTCGCATTCAGGGTGTCAAAGACGGTCTCAATCAGAATCAGATCTACGCCACCTTCCACCAGCGCTTTGGTGGATTCACGGTAGGCCGCCACCAGCTGATCGAAGGTGATATTACGAAACGCCGGGTCGTTGACGTCCGGCGAAATGGAGGCCGTGCGGTTAGTTGGACCAAGCACGCCCGCAACAAAGCGTGGTTTTTCTGGTGTTCGCGCCGTCCATTCATCGGCGCAGGCGCGCGCCAGTTTGGCCGCCGCATAGTTAATTTCCGCCGACAGGGATTCCATCCGGTAATCCGCCATCGCAATGGTTGTCGAGTTAAAGGTGTTGGTTTCGATGATATCCGCGCCAGCCTCAAAGTAGGCGTTGTGGATAGCGGCGATCACCTCCGGCTTGCTGAGTACCAGCAGGTCATTGTTGCCTTTCAGGTCGCAGGGCCAGTCGGCAAAGCGCTCCCCGCGGAAATCTTCTTCATGTAGACGATAGCTCTGGATCATGGTGCCCATACCGCCGTCCAGCACCAGAATACGTTCATTTAACTGCGCACGCAGTTGTTCAACTTTGCTGCTCACACTCGCTCCCGACAACGCTCCACGTAACGAGCCATACTGGCACAAAGCGTGCTGGCGGAAAAGAGAACAACGGGCAACATGAGACATGTTCAGCTTGCTGGCGCTATTGGTTCCGTTTTGCCGGATGGCGGCGCAAGCGCCCTATCCAGCCTACAAATTACTTTGGCGGCTCCCAAAGCGTAGGCCTGATAAGCGAAGCGCCATCGGGCATCCTGTGATGTCACTCATCCGATCAGTTCAGGAACTCTTGCATTATAATTGAATAAAACGAAAATGATTTCCACGATACAGAAAAAGGAGTCTGCCATGGTTGCCCCTGTTCCCGCGAAACGCGGGAGAAAACCTGCCGCTACCACTGCACCCGTAACCGGGCAGGTTCAGTCTTTAACTCGCGGTCTGAAGCTGCTGGAGTGGATTGCCGAGTCCAACGGCAGCGTCGCGCTGACCGAACTGGCGCAACAGGCGGGTTTGCCTAATTCCACTACTCACCGTCTACTCACCACCATGCAGCAGCAGGGTTTTGTCCGCCAGGTCGGTGAGCTGGGCCACTGGGCCGTAGGCGCACATGCGTTTATCGTCGGCAGCAGCTTCTTACAGAGCCGTAATCTGCTGGCGATTGTCCATCCGATTTTGCGCAAACTGATGGAGGACTCCGGCGAAACGGTAAACCTTGCCGTACTCGACCAGAGCGACCATCAGGCCATTATTATCGACCAGGTGCAGTGTACGCAGCTGATGCGTATGTCCGCGCCTATTGGCGGCAAGCTGCCCATGCACGCCTCTGGCGCGGGCAAGGCGTTTTTATCACAGCTCAGTGAGGAACAGGTTACCAGTCTGCTGCACCGCAAGGGGTTGCACGCTTATACCCATGCGACGCTGGTGTCGCCGCTGCATCTGAAAGACGATTTGGCCCAGACGCGCAAGCGCGGCTATTCGTTTGACGATGAAGAACATGCGCTCGGTCTGCGCTGCGTGGCCTCGTGTATTTATGACGAACACCGCGAACCGTTTGCGGCCCTCTCTATTTCCGGCCCCTGCTCACGCATTACTGACGATCGCGTCACCGAACTTGGCGCCATGGTGATTAAAGCGGCGAAAGAGGTGACGCTGGCCTATGGTGGAACTCGCTGAAATGAGCAGCCTGAAATTATACTGGCAGGAGAAGTACCCACAGGCCTTCTGTTGGTCTTTCGGTGATTCGCCGACGCTGGCCGACGAGCTGGCGGCGCTAGTGGTCGCCGGTAAAAAGCGTGGCACCTGTAGCTCGCTGGTTAGCTATCAGAAAGAGCAGCCCCCTGTCACGCCCGGGTCATATCACATTGTGCTCAACGGCACAGGCGACGCCGTGTGCGTCATACGCACGCTGGCGCTCAGGCTGATCCGTTTTAACGAGATGAGCGCCGATCTCGCCGCACTGGAAGGCGAAGGCGATCTTAGCCTGGCGTACTGGCAAGCGGCACACCGGGCCTTTTTTGAGCGCGAGGGTAATTGGTCGCCGGAGATGGAACTGGTTTACGAAGAGTTCGCCGTACTTGAGATCGCGCCGTAACGCACGCTAAAGCGCTGGCGACGACGATAGGCATACACATCTTCTACATGCCCTTCTTTAATACGCGTCTGTAGCGCGCGCCAGTAATCGGCGCGAAACAGGTCGGCATGCATCTCTTCAAACAATGGCCCGATACGCGGATCGGCACACAGCCAGTGGCGAAACTCCTCCGGGAAAACATCACCTGGCGAGACGCTATACCAGGGTTCGCTGGCCAGTTCGTCTTCCGGATAACGCGCTGGCGGAATATCGCGGAAATTCACTTCCG
The DNA here is from genome assembly GCF_046550835.1 of Salmonella sp. SAL04196. NCBI lineage: Bacteria > Pseudomonadati > Pseudomonadota > Gammaproteobacteria > Enterobacterales > Enterobacteriaceae > Salmonella > Salmonella sp. SAL04196. The sequence continues at coordinate 7,103 of NZ_JBGDXE010000006.1, read as the reverse complement.
TCATGTAGCAAATTTCATCGTAGTCATAGAACACCACGCGACCATGACGGGTAACGCCAAAGTTTTTAAACAACATATCGCCGGGGAAAATATTAGCGGCGGCAAGCTGGCGAATCGCATTACCATATTCTTCTATCGCATCGCGCAACTGCTGGCCTTCTACCTGTTCCAGCCAGATATTGAGCGGCACCATGCGCCGTTCAATATAGAGATGGCGAATGACGATATGTTCCCCAAGATCGGTAATCTTCTCTGGCGCTTCTTGCCGTAACAGCGCCATCAGCGCCGGATCAATTTGCCGTTTATCCAGTACGAAATTCTCAAACTCCTGGGTATCCGCCATACGACCGACGCGATCATGCTCTTTTACCAGTTGATAACAGGCACGCACATGGGCGGCAGACATCTCTTTCTGCGGGGCGAATTTGTCTTTAATGATTTTAAATACCCGGTCGAAACCTGGCAGGGTAAACACCAGCATCACCATGCCGCGGATACCAGGCGCCTCAATGAATTTCTCATCGCTTTCAGCCAGATAACACAAATATTCGCGGTAGCTTTCGGTTTTCGCATGTTTCTGGCAGCCAATCGCCATATACAGTTCGGCAGTGGTTTTACCCGGCAGGATTTCACGCAACCACTCAACCAGCGCGGCAGGCAGCGGCGCATACACCATAAAATAAGAGCGGGCAAAACCAAACACAATGCTCGCTTCTGCCGTGGTGGTCAGGCAGGTATCGACAAATAGTTCACCCTCATCAGTGCGATGAATCGGCAATAAAAACGGCAGCGTACCGTCAGGTGTGGTTAATTTACCTACCAGCCAGGCCGCTTTATTACGGTAAAACAACTCATTCGCCACCTGGACATGGCAGCGAGGTAGCGCGTCCTCGCCCAGTGTTTCAGTCAGGTGCGCGATAATATAGCGGATATCCCGGCTTTTATTCTGCCAGGGCAGACGCAGCGGTAAGTCACTGAGTATGCGCATCAACAGCGGCTCCCAACCGTGATCGGGAAAGAAGTCTTTGGCCAGCGGGCGCGGGATAGTACGAAAGCGGCGCTCCGGTTGCGAACTGAAAATAAACAACCGCTCGGGTGTTAACGAGCGGTGGTCAAATAACCGGCAATAAACGGAGTTGAAAAAGCTCTCCGCAATCTCGAAGCGCGGGTAATCCGGCAACAGCCGGGTGTAATGCTCTTTAACGCGTAAAAGGAAATCCACGTCGGTACTTTTGCCATCGGTAATACAGCGCAGTTGCTCCACCACCAAGCCCACATGATGATCATAGAGGTGGATACGGCTTTTCATCGCCTGTTGGACGGCGTGCCAGTCGGCCTGTTCAAAACGCTGCTGCGCGCCGGAAGTCACTTCCAGAAATCGACCATACTGCGCGTCAAAGCCTTGCAGGATGGTTTGAGCAATCAGTAATTCCAGGCCACGCGGCATTTTTTTCCCTCATTCGGCACCACGTCATGCCGGATGGCGCGTTCGCTTATCCGGCCTACGCTATCTGTAGGCCCGGTAAGCGCAGCGCCACCGGGCATCAATCAAAACTGCGATTCTTCGGTGGAACCCGTTAATGCGGTAACGGATGACGCGCCGCCCTGAATAATGGTGGTGACTTTGTCGAAGTAACCAGTACCCACTTCCTGCTGGTGGGAAACAAAGGTGTAGCCATCTTTCGCCGCGGCGAACTCGGGTTGTTGAACCTTCTCAACATAGTGTTTCATGCCCTCGCCCTGAGCGTATGCATGTGCCAGGTCGAACATGTTGAACCACATGCTGTGGATGCCCGCCAGGGTAATAAACTGGTATTTGTAACCCATGTCCGACAACTGCTGCTGGAAGCTGGCAATGGTCTTGTCGTCCAGATTCTTCTGCCAGTTGAAGGATGGTGAACAGTTATAGGCCAGCAGTTTGCCCGGATACTTCGCGTGGATAGCATCGGCAAAACGACGCGCCAGTTCGAGATCCGGCGTAGAGGTTTCGCACCATACCAGATCGGCATACGGGGCATACGCCAGACCGCGGCTGATCGCCTGCTCAATGCCCGCATGGGTGCGGTAGAAACCTTCGCTGGTGCGTTCGCCGGTAATGAAACCGCTGTCATAGGGATCGCAGTCGGAGGTAATCAGATCTGCCGCATCCGCATCGGTACGCGCAATCACCAGCGTCGGGACGCCCATCACATCAGCGGCCAGACGCGCAGCAATCAGTTTCTGAATCGCCTCCTGCGTGGGGACCAGCACCTTGCCGCCCATATGGCCGCATTTCTTCACCGACGCCAGCTGATCTTCGAAGTGAACGGCCGCTGCACCGGCTTCAATCATCGATTTCATCAGTTCGAAGGCATTCAGAACGCCGCCAAAACCGGCTTCCGCATCAGCAACGATCGGCAGGAAGTAATCCACATAGCGCGGATCGTTGGGTTCAATACCGGATGCCCACTGGATCTGATCTGCACGACGGAAAGTGTTGTTGATCCGATCCACTACCGCCGGAACAGAGTTTGCCGGGTACAACGATTGATCCGGATACATGCTGGATGCAAGGTTGGCATCTGCCGCCACCTGCCAGCCTGAAAGATAAATCGCCTCAATACCGGCTTTCGCCTGCTGCAACGCCTGACCGCCAGTCAGCGCGCCAAGGCTGTTGATATAGCCTTTTTTCGCTTCACCGTGCAACAGCCGCCACATTTTCGCGGCGCCGAGCTGCGCCAGCGTGCATTCCGGGTTAACCGAGCCGCGTAATTTCACCACCTCCTCCGCGCTGTACGGGCGGGTGATGCCTTCCCAGCGCGGTTGTGTCCACTCTTTCTGTAATTCTTCGATTTGTTGAGTACGGGTTTTCATGTGCAGATGCTCCATATTGTTATGTGGTGAATTAAGCCAGTAAGCGATAGCCCGGCAGGGTGAGGAAGTCGATTAAGTCATCTGAGGTGGTGATTTGCTCCATCAGACGTGCGGCATCGTCGAAGCGCCCGCTGCTGTAGCGGTGCTCGCCCAGTTCGTCCTGGATTACCCGCATCTCTTCCGCCAACATTTCGCGGAAAAGCGTTTTCGTTACGGGTTTTCCATTGCTCAGTGTTTTCTCATGGTGAATCCACTGCCAGATAGAGGTTCGTGAGATTTCCGCCGTCGCGGCATCCTCCATCAGACCGTAAATCGGTACACAGCCATTGCCGGAGATCCACGCTTCAATGTACTGCACTGCCACGCGAATATTGGCGCGCATTCCCGCTTCTGTGCGTTCGCCTTCACATGGCTCCAGTAACTGTTCAGCGGTAATCGGCGCATCTTCATCACGGGTAATGAACAGCTGATTTTTGTGCTCGCCCAGTACCTCGTTAAAGACGGCCATTGCGGTATCCGCCAACCCGGGATGCGCAATCCACGTGCCGTCGTGGCCGTTGTTCGCTTCCAGCGCTTTATCCGCTTTCACTTTGGCAAGGACCTGATTGTTGCGTTCAACGTCTTTGCTCGGGATAAACGCCGCCATACCGCCCATCGCGAACGCGCCGCGCTTGTGACAGGTTTTGATTAGCAGGCGCGAGTAGGCGCTCAGAAACGGTTTGTCCATCGTTACCACCTGCCTGTCCGGCAAGACGCGATCCGGGTAATTTTTCAACGTTTTGATATAGCTGAAAATATAATCCCAGCGACCACAGTTGAGACCGACGATATGATCACGCAGCGCATGAAGAATCTCATCCATCTGGAAAACAGCAGGCAGCGTTTCAATCAACAGGGTCGCTTTGATCGTACCGCGCGGTAGATTGAAGCGGTCTTCGGCGTAGCTGAAAACTTCACTCCACCAGGCTGCTTCCTGCCAGGCTTGCGTTTTCGGCAGGTAAAAATACGGGCCGCTACCTTTAGCGAGCAGCGCTTTATAGTTGTGGAAAAAGTACAGAGCAAAATCAAACAGGCTGCCGGGAATGGCTTCCCCCCGCCAGGTAACATGTTTTTCTGGCAGATGTAGACCACGTACACGACAAATCAATACGGCCGGATCGGGCTTGAGCTGATAGATTTTTCCGGCTTCGTTGGTATAGCTAATGGTGCCGTTCACCGCATCACGCAGGTTGATTTGACCATCCATAACTTTATTCCAGTCCGGCGCCAGCGAGTCTTCAAAATCCGCCATAAACACTTTCACGTTTGCGTTCAGGGCATTAATCACCATTTTACGTTCAACCGGCCCGGTAATTTCTACTCGGCGATCCTGTAAATTCGCCGGAATACCACGAATCTGCCAATTACTTTCTCTAATGGAAGTGGTTTCCGAAATAAAATCAGGCAACTTACCGTTATCAATATCCTGCTGTTGCTGGATACGTGCAGCCAGGAGTTTATTGCGTTTTGGCGTAAAACGGGTAACTAACTCCGTCAAAAACTCGACTGCCTCAGCGGTCAGGACTTGCTTTTCCAGCTCGCCTTGCGGCCTGGTAAAGGTTAATTCATCAGTTGTGGTTGCCTGTGGATTCATCATGCAGCTCCTCGTTGTTGATCCAGATACATCCCCAATGCGAACGAAGGATCACTGTGCGCTTTTCGTTCAACACAACTAAGACTACTCAATTAAATTTCAAAATCAAAAACAATTTCCATTTTTAATTTAATTATACATTAACCTATTGATAACAATATAAATTAAATTTAATTACATGATGAGGTGCGTTTCGGAAATAAAAAAGGCACCCGAAGGTGCCTGATTCAACATGCTGAAACGCTTTAGGATCGTCAGGAGCAGAAGATTAATCCAGGGTTGGATTCATGTGACGCAGATCATATGGCGTAATCTGGTAGACATAATAGTTGAGCCAGTTAGTAAACAGTAAATTACCGTGGCTGCGCCAGGTTGCGCGCGGTATGTTTTGCGGATCGTTTTTTGGGAAATAGTTGTACGGAACCTCCGGATTTAACCCGGCCTCAACGTCACGAAAATATTCACCCGCTAACGTATGGGCGTCATATTCAGGATGACCGGTGACAAACGCAATACGTTTATCTTTGCTGGCAAACAGGTACGCATCCCCCTCTTCTGTTTCGGCCAGAATTTCAAGATCCGTATAATCCCGTATTAGCGCCGCCGGGAAATCGGCATAGCGTGAGTGTGGCGCAAGAAACGAATCATCAAAACCACGCGTCAACAGAGCATGAGGATGAAGGATGTGATGTTCATAGACGCCGGAAAGTTTATCTGTACGGGTCTGCTTAGGGATACCATAAAGAATATTGAGTGCGGCCTGAACGGCCCAACAGACAAATAGCGTCGAAGTAACGTGATCTTTCGCCCATTCCAGCACCTGCCTAATCTGCGGCCAGTAAGCCACGTCATTAAACTCCACCAGACCCAGCGGCGCTCCGGTCACGATAAGCCCATCAAAGTTCTGATCGCAGATATCGTCGAAGTTACAGTAAAAGTTGTTCAGATGCTCGGCTGGCGTGTTCCTCGACTCGCGGGCATCTATCCGCAGTAGTTGAATATCGACCTGTAATGGCGAGTTCGATAGCAAGCGCAGAAACTGATTTTCCGTTTCAATCTTCTTCGGCATCAGGTTAAGGATAAGTACCTTTAGCGGGCGAATTTCCTGACCTGATGCGCGAGAAGTCGTCATGACGAAGACATTCTCCTCACGTAAAAAATTGACGGCGGGTAGCTCGTCCAGCACGCGAATCGGCATAACCTGATAACCTCACGACATACGTTTAAACGTTTAGACATCCAGATAGCTGAAGATACTCAGAAATCAGGCGAATGTCGAGTCTGCAAGTTCAAGGTGAGAAAGTTTCACGACAGCATTTGCATTAGAATAGAAGTAAGCAAAAAAGGAGTGAAGATGATGATTAACATTCGCCGTTCAAGGCATGAGGAAGGGGAAAAACTGATTGCGATCTGGCGTCGCTCAGTCGATGCCACGCACGATTTTCTGTCAAACGCTTATCGGGCCGAACTGGAAGAGCTGGTGAGCGATTTTCTGCCAGAAGCGCCACTATGGGTTGCCGTGACCGATCAGGATGAGCCGGTAGGATTTATGCTGCTTACCGGCGAACATATGGATGCGCTGTTTGTCGATCCGGACGTGCGTGGTCAGGGTATCGGTAAGAGATTAGTTGAACATGCGTTAACACTGGCGCCGGGGTTGACAACCAATGTTAACGAGCAAAATACACAAGCTGTTGGATTTTATAAGAAAATGGGATTTAAGGTGACGGGACGTTCGGAGGTTGACGATCTTGGGAAACCGTATCCATTGTTGAATTTAATTTATCCGTGAGTAGTGGTGCTGCCTGATAAGTGCATACAGGCCGGATAAGGCGAAACTGGCATCCGGCGGTGCCGGTTGCCTGATGGCGCTGCGCTTATCAGGCCTACATTTTTACAGTTACCACACACGCAAAGAAGCCCGTCCAGACGGACGGGCTTCTTCACTTGTCTGATGCCTGGCAGTTTATGGCGGGCGTCCTGCCCGCCACCCTCCGGGCCGTTGCTGCGCAACGTTCAAATCCGCTCCCGGCGGATTTGTCCTCCTCAGGAGAGTGCTCACCGACAGACTACAGATAAAACAAAAGGCCCTGTCTTCCGACAGGGCCCTTCGCTTAATTTGATGCCTGGCAGTTCCCTACTCTCGCATGGGGAGACCCCACACTACCATCGGCGCTACGGCGTTTCACTTCTGAGTTCGGCATGGGGTCAGGTGGGACCACCGCGCTAGTGCCGCCAGGCAAATTCTTTGTGCTCTGTCCTGTGTCTTTTACGCTGATACGGCGTTGGCTGCTCTTGCGAACGTCAGTCACATACTTCTGTATGCTCCTTCCGTCGCCGCGTTTGCCGCCTTGTCTCAGCGAAAAATCCTTCGGACTCTGAATCTGAGCTGAAAATCTGTCTTCTCAACCGCCAAAACATCTTCGGCGTTGTAAGGTTAAGCCTCACGGTTCATTAGTACCGGTTAGCTCAACGCATCGCTGCGCTTACACACCCGGCCTATCAACGTCGTCGTCTTCAACGTTCCTTCAGGAGACCTAAAGTCTCAGGGAGAACTCATCTCGGGGCAAGTTTCGTGCTTAGATGCTTTCAGCACTTATCTCTTCCGCATTTAGCT
>NZ_JBGDXE010000005.1:0-367091 GCF_046550835.1 Salmonella sp. SAL04196 | reverse complement strand
ATCCCGCCCTGCGCCGTGTGCGCCGCCATCCGCCGGGTGAGGCGCGCCACGCCGTTAACGTCAATGGCGGTGAACGGCTCGTCGAGCACCCACAGCGCGGCGCGGGTCAGCCACAGGCGGGCCAGCGCCACCCGGCGCTGCTGCCCGGCCGAGAGCCGGGCGACCGGCACGTCCTCAAATCCCGCCAGCCCGGCCTGCGCCAGCGCCTCCGGGAGACGCGCGCCGTCGCCGGGGTGGAAGAAGTGCAGGTTCTCCCGCGCCGTCAGGCGGGTTTTTATCCCCGGCTGGTGCCCTATCCACAGCAGGCCGGAATGGAAGCTGTCGCGCACGCGGCGCAGGGGTTCGCCCTGCCAGTACACCTCCCCGCCGTCCGGGCGCGCCAGCCCGGTCAGCAGGCGCAGCAGGGTGGTTTTTCCCGCGCCGTTGCCGCCGGTGACCTGCACCCACTCCCCGGCGTCCACGGTGAACGACAGCCCGCGAAACAGCGTCCTCTCGTCCCGCTCGCAGTACAGATCTCTGGCTTCAAGCATTCCCACTCATCAACGTCCTGTCAGAAACCTGGTTTAACATCACGCATATCCGGCAGTTTATGCGCGATCCCTTTGTGGCAATCGATACAGGTCTGTCCATCTTTTACCGCCTGATCGTGCATTTTCGCCGCGACGCCTTTTTGCGCGGTCAGATCCATAAAGTCGAAATTGTGGCAGTTACGGCATTCCTGCGAGTTGTTGTCTTTCATGCGCCGCCACTCATTTTGTGCCATTGTCAGGCGATGAGCTTCAAATTTCTGCGGTGTATCTATCAGCCCAAATACCTTCGCATACAGCTCTTTACTGGCTTTGATCTTACGGATCATCTTCGGCCCCCACTCATGCGGCACATGGCAGTCAGGACAGGTGGCACGAACGCCGCTACGGTTGTTGTAGTGGACGGTTTCCATATACTCCTCATACACCGTGTTGCGCATTTCATGGCAGCTAATACAAAACTCTTCGGTGTTAGCCTTTTCCATTCCGGTATTGAAGCCGCCCCAGAAGATGATGCCGCCGATAAAACCGATTAACAGCAGCGTCCCCAACGCCAGGCGGCTGGGGCTGCGCCACCATCGCCAGACGCGCTTTATCCAGCCGGGTTTACGGTTAGAATTTTCCATAATGACCTCTTATTTCCCGTAACCTTGCGAGGGGGTAAAGGTATTGTCGATAATCGGCGCGGTATCAGACTGCGGTACGTGGCACTGCAGGCAGAAATAACGACGCGGCGCGACGTTGCCCGACACTTTACCGTCGCTGTCCATAAAGTGCGTCGGACTGATACGCGGCGCGCCCGTCGTACGATAACTTTCCACGCCGTGGCATTGCAGACAGCGGTTGGTATTGGTCGTCACCTGGTAGCCCTCGACGCTGTGCGGGATCATCGGCGGCTGGTTGACGTAATTTAGCGGCATACGTTCCTGCTCTTTCGGCATACGAATCGCCCCTTCCTGCGTCCCGGATACTTCCGGCGACTGGCTCAGATCCACTCCGTTTGCCGCCCAAACCGCACCACTTACCACCAGGGCAAGCGTGGCCATCCATTGACACAGCGCTTTCATCAGGTCATGGCTTTTCATTGTTTCGCTCCCGAACTCCATCGCATTTACACTTCATCCTTCGAGCTGCCTCTTTGTTGGCTGCGCTCGAAAATCCCAGTCACATCGTTATCTATGCTCCTGGGGATTTCCTCGCTTACCGCCGCGATGCATCCCGAATGATGTTGTGTATCGTTATTGTAAAAACATCCTCAGAACAGACATCCACACAGCGACCGCAGGTCATGCAGTCGCGGTGAGTGACCTGCGCCGGGCTTTGCTCATCCAGCACCGGCGCACGTAGCACATGCGGTTCCGGGCAAACATGAAAACAATCCATACAGCGATTACATTTCTCACGTTTTTTGGCCGTCACGGTCACTACGCCTTTACTGCCCAGCACGCCATACAGCGCGCCCATCGGGCAAATATGACCGCACCAACCGTGCTCAACGACTAATAAATCAAATAAAAACAAAGCAATAATCAGCAACGCGCCGCTACTAAATCCCATAACCAGACTACGGCCTAACAGCGACACGGGATTAATCCATTCCCACAGCAGCGTGCCGGTCAACGCCGAACCGATTAACACCACCACCAGAAGGACGTACCGTATATGGCGTGGAATCGTCGCAGACTGGTTCAGGTCAAATTTCCTGCGCATCCAGTTAGCCAAATCGGTAACGGGGTTTAGCGGGCAAACCCAACTGCAAAATAATCGCTTTCCCGCCAGCGCATACAGCACAGCGATAATCACTGCTCCCGTCAGCGCCACGGTAGCGGGAAGATGCCCACTGGCGAGACTTTCCAGGGTAATCAGCGGATCGGTCAACGGGAGGGTATCGAACAGCAAACTACTGCTGTAGTTGCCATGCAAAACCCAAAAGCCCAGCCATGGGCCGCTGAGAAACATCCCCAGCACCATAAACTGGCTGATACGGCGTAACACCAGCCAACGGTGGCTACGCCACCAGCCTTTTTTCGCCCGCGCTTCTCGCCCGGCGTCGCGTTTACGATTTGCCATCTTTCCCCTCCAGCCAGCCGAAGCGGTAATGGTGTCCTAACTCCCCTTTCGCCAATGACAACGGCAACACTTTTATCGCTGGTTGCTCCAGTACGCAGACTTTTTCGCATTTGCCGCAGCCGGTACAGGCGTCGCTGTGTACGGTGGGCAGAAAGCGCGCATGTTTGCCGGTGCGCATGTTGCGATCCAGCTCCAGCGTGATGGCCTCATCGATTTTCGGGCATTCGCGGTAGCAAACGTCGCAGCGCAGCCCCTGAAAGTTGAGGCAGTTTTCCTGATCCAGCAGCACCGCCAGCCCCATGCGCGAATCATCAATGGAGGCGATATCTTTATTCAGCGCCCCGCTGGGGCAGACTTTGGCGCACGGAATGTCTTCACACATTTCGCAGGGGATGTCGCGAGCGACGAAATAGGGCGTGCCTGCCGATAGCCCGGAGGCCAGCGTCGCCAGTTTTAGCGTGTCGTATGGACACGCCTGAACGCACTGCCCGCAGCGCACACAGGCGCTGGCGAAGACATTTTCATTCAGCGCGCCAGGCGGACGCAGCCGCACGCCCGTTGCGCGCGCGGTTTGCTGTTGCAAGCCCAGCGCCACGCCAACCGCCGCCAGCCCGCCCGCAGTGCGCACAACATCACGCAGGAAGCGGCGGCGGCCATTTTGGGGTTTCGCTGTACGGGACATAACGCGTTACACCTTCGCCAGTTTAACGGCGCACTTCTTGAAGTCCGTCTCTTTAGAGAGCGGGTCCGTCGCATCCAGCGTCAGGTTGTTCACTAGCTGAGCGGCATCGAAGAACGGCATATACACCAGTCCCTGCGGCGGACGGTTACGTCCACGCGTTTCGACAATCGAAATCACTTCGCCGCGGCGGGACGACACTTTAACCTTATCCCCACGACGCAGATCGCGCGCTTTCGCATCCAGCGGGTGAATAAAGACCACCGCTTCCGGGAAGGCGCGATGCAATTCAGGCACGCGGCGCGTCATACTGCCGGTATGCCAGTGTTCCAGCACGCGACCGGTGGAAAGCCACAGATCGTACTCGTTGTCCGGCGACTCCGCCGCGGGTTCAAATGGCAGCGCGAAGATCACCGCTTTGCCATCCGGTTTACCGTAGAATTTGTACCCTTCCCCCGCTTTTACATACGGGTCGTTGCCTTCGCTGTAACGCCATTGCGTCTCTTTGCCTTCGACGACCGGCCAGCGCAGACCGCGCGCGTTGTGGTAATCGTCGAACGGCGCCAGATCGTGCCCGTGGCCACGTCCAAACCAGGCGTATTCTTCAAACAACCCTTTTTGCAGATAGAAGCCCAGTTCACGAGACTCATCGTTTAACTGATCCTCTTTCAGCTCGCTCAGCGGGAATTTGCTGACCGCCGGCGTGGCGAACAGAACGTCATACAGCGTTTTACCGCGCAGCTCCGGCTTCTGGGCCAGCAACGCCTCCGGCCAGACCTCCTCGGTTTTAAAACGACGGGAGAACTGCACCAGTTGCCAGAGGTCGGATTTAGCTTCGCCCGGCGCTTTAATTTGCTGACGCCAGAACTGCGTGCGGCGTTCGGCGTTGCCGTAAGCGCCTTCTTTCTCAACCCACATGGCGGTCGGCAGGATCAGATCCGCAGACAGCGCGCTCACCGTCGGGTAAGGATCGGAGACAATGATGAAGTTACGCGGATCGCGCCAGCCCGGCATCCGATCTTCATTGATGTTCGGCCCGGCCTGCATATTGTTATTACACATTACCCAGTAGACGTTCAGCTTGCCGTCTTTCAACGCGCGATCCTGCGCCACCGCATGTAAACCCACTTTTGCCGGGATAGTGCCAGCAGGGATCTGCCAGTGTTTTTCGCAGATATCGCGGTGTTTTTCGTTCGTCACGACCATGTCTGCGGGCAGACGGTGTGAGAAGGTTCCCACTTCACGCGCCGTACCGCAGGCGGAAGGCTGGCCGGTCAGCGAGAAAGGACCGCAGCCAGGCTGGGAGATTTTTCCGGTCAGCAGATGGAGGTTGTAAACCAGGTTATTCGCCCACACGCCGCGGGTATGCTGGTTAAAACCCATCGTCCAGTAAGAGATCACGCGCTTATTCGGATCGGCGTAGAGCTGCGCCAACTGTTCCAGCTGATCTTTCGGCACGCCGGTCATTTCAGCGGTCTTGTCCAGCGTATATTCCGCCACGAAGGCTTTATACTCGTCGAAGCTCATCGGCTCGGAAGCGTCGGAGCCCGGATTCTTCGCCGCTTTTTCCAGCGGGTGCGTCGGGCGTAAGCCGTAGCCGATATCCGTCGCCCCTTTACGCAGGTTCACATGCTTTGTGAAGAAATCCTGATTTACCGCGTTGTTCTGAATAATGTAATTCGCGATATAGTTAAGGATCACCAGATCGCTTTGCGGGGTAAAGACAATACCGTTGTCCGCCAGTTCAAAGCTGCGGTGCTGGAAGGTGGAGAGGACAGCAACCTTCACGTTCGGGTCGGACAAACGGCGGTTAGTAATGCGCGACCATAAAATCGGGTGCATCTCCGCCATGTTGGACCCCCACAGCACAAACGCATCGGCCTGCTCGATATCGTCGTAGCAGCCCATCGGTTCATCCATGCCAAAGGTGCGCATAAAGCCCACCACCGCCGAGGCCATGCAGTGACGCGCGTTCGGGTCAATGTTGTTAGAGCGGAAACCAGCCTTGAACAATTTCGCGGCGGCATAGCCTTCCCAGATGGTCCATTGACCCGATCCAAACATGCCGATCGCTTCTGGTCCTTTCTCTTTCAGAGAGGTTTTAAACTTCTCCTCCATCACATCGAAGGCCTGTTCCCAGCTCACCGGCGTAAACTCGCCGTCTTTGTGATAGCTGCCGTCTTTCATGCGCAGCATCGGCTGCGTCAGACGATCTTTACCGTACATGATTTTGGGCAGGAAGTAGCCTTTAATGCAGTTCAGACCACGGTTGACCGGCGCGTCGGGGTCGCCCTGGCAGGCGACCACACGGCCCTGCTGCGTGCCCACTAACACACCGCAACCCGTTCCGCAAAAACGGCACGGCGCTTTATCCCATTTGATGGCTTCCTGCTGCCCGACAACGGCGCGGGCGACGCCCGGCACGCTCAGACCGGCAGCCGCCGCAGCGGCCGCAACGGCGTTAGCTTTCATAAAGCTACGACGACTGAGTTTCATGGTGTTTCCTCACCTTGCTCATCCTGCTGGTGATAAACCAGCGACACCGCCAGTACGCCCTCGACATTGCGTACTGACTCAATTGTTTGCATCAGCGTTTCACTCTGATCTGCTTCCGCCACCACGATCAGTTGCCCGCTTTCAACGTCGCTTAACGCGACTTCGCAACCCGGCAACGTGTTCAACTGTGGGCCAATGGCGGCGATGTTCTGACTTTTGGCCTGCACGACCAGGCTACAGACCTGCCAGTTAGTGCGCATGGTGGTTCTCCGCTTTGATGGCTGACACGGGACAGATAGCCACACACGCCCCGCATCCGTTACAGGCCTGCGAGTCAAGCTGCGGCTGGTAAATGCCGGATAGCGTGGGACGAAAGGTAATGGCCATAGGTTCACAACTGTCCTGGCAACGATGGCATTCAACCGATTGCCTGGCGAGGCAGTTTTCCGTGAGTGTAAAAATCAGATCCCAGGCCCTGGTGTGGCGCGGAAGAAAAAGCGATTCAGTACAGGCCTGCGCGCAGGCATAACAAAAGCTGCACTCGCCCCGTTTGAAATCTACGCTCGGATATCCCCCCGTCCCTCGCTGCAGGATGTCGGCCTCACACGCCTGGATGCAGGCGTCGCAACGCAGACAATGTGCGAGAAAATAGGTTGTTTCTCTGGCCCACGGCGGAAGAATCCCATTGCTGGCGTTGCGCCAACTGCCGGTCAACATGCTTCGACGGGATAAATCAACCATGATATCGCCCTTCCATAACGACACGCTTCCATAGGGAGTGAATGCCAATAAAAACCGTACAATTTATGAGTAGTTATTTTTGTAAATAAGATATTTCAGGATGTGTAAGAGATGCATACCCCGATAGAGGTAAATGCTGTTGCCGGATCAAAAGAGTGCCGGGTAAAGACCCGTAAACGTGCTTTTTCTCACATTTCAATGAGTTATATAGCTATCTATATAACGAAAACCACTAATAGCTGATAATTCCATTTACATTATCAATATCGGAATATTCCACTATATAAAAAGACGCTATTTTATTAATAATCTTGAAAATATGAGTAAATACAGATTAATAGATAATATGAATGTGTTAATCTGTTGTCCGTGCATACCGAAAACAGCAGAAAGGAAATACTGTGAACAATCAAATGAAGATGTTTGTCCCTGCCGTCGTCTTCGCCGCCCTCGCCAGCGCCTCTGCCTGGGCTAACAATAGCGATACCGCCCAGCCGCTGGAGAAAATCGCCCCCTATCCGCAGGCGGAAAAAGGAATGAAGCGGCAAGTGATAACCCTTACCCCTCAGCAGGATGAATCTACCCTCAAAGTGGAACTGTTGATTGGCCAAACGCTGAATGTGGATTGTAACCAGCATCGCCTCGGCGGCACGCTGGAAACAAAAACGCTGGAAGGCTGGGGCTATGACTATTATGTCTTTGATAACGTCACCTCTCCGGTATCAACCATGATGGCCTGCCCTGAAGGTAAGAAAGAGCAAAAATTCGTCACCGCCTGGCTGGGTGAAGACGGGATGCTGCGCTACAACAGCAAGCTGCCGATCGTGGTGTATACCCCGGCGAATGTAGACGTGAAATACCGCATCTGGAAAGCGGACGCTAACGTACAGAACGCCGTCGCGCGATAATGTTACGCTGCCCGGTCACACTTACCGGGCATCTGAACACGCCGGCTCACGCAGCGCTCCGGGGTTCTTTTTAAAACACGTCTGGAAATCCGCTCGCCCGCCGCAAAAAATACCCCGATGCCTGGTGGCGACGCGTGGCATCTTATCAGGCCTACCCGCGTGCGGACGTAGGGCTGCCATCAGGTGGTTCATCCGGCGCCATAGTCCATTACGCAGTACGCGCAACCGCATCACGCGAGGCGGCGTCACGTTCGTCGCCGGTGAGTTCGGTTAGCTGTCCGTTGCGCATTTCAAGCAGACGATCGGCATGAATAAAATAGTGATCATCATGGCTGATGGCGAAAATGGTTTTGCCCATTTCCTGCATTAACGGCAACAGTACCTGATAAAACTCCCGGCGGAAATGCGGGTCCTGATCGGCGGCCCACTCATCCAGCAAAATAATATCGCGCTCTTCCGCCAGCGCCAGCAGTAGCGCAATGCGCTTTTTTTGCCCTTTCGACAGTTTAAGATTCAAGATGCGCCCATCGTTTAGCTCCAGCTTGTGCGTCATTTTCAGGTGCTCAAGCCACTTTTCGACCAGCGCGGGATTGGCGGGTTTCCCCTGCGGCCCCAGCAGGCGGTCGAATAACCACACATCGGTAAACACCGCAGAAAACAGTTTGCGATAATCTTCCGGCTGCCCGGCGGCAATAGGTTGACCATCAAGTAAAATCGTTCCCGATTGCGGCTGGTATAAACCGGTCAATAACATGGCCAGCGTCGATTTCCCGCTACCGTTGCCGCCAATTAAAAACAGCAGTTCGCCGCGGTGAATCGTCAGGTTGATGGGCCCCACGGAAAACGCGTTATCCTGATAGTGGAAAACCACGTTGCGCAGCTCCAGCGTCTTCCAGTCGGGAAAGGCTTTCGGCTGTGGAAAATCAGGCTTATACGGGGCGAGCGCGAATTTATTCAGTTTATTAAACGCCACCTGGGCGGTCAGTAGCGTTGGCAACGCCCCCACCGCAGACAGCAGCGGCGTGCGCAGGAACAGCAACGTCAGTGAATAGGTCGCCGCGACGTTAGTATCCGCCCAGCCGAGACTATTCGCCATCCAGAAGACCAGGCCTATCGCCCCCAGCATCATGATATTCGACCAGTTGACGGCGCTCAGGTGAAAAGTATCGGCACGGATAATGTGATAACGGTACTCTTTGGCGTCCGGGATATAGCATTGCTGAAAAATCTGCTCCGCACGCTCGCGGTTTAGCGTCAGCTCTTTGCGTCCTTCCAGCACCGTCTGATAGTCGTTGTACAGCTTATCTTCGGTCTCGCGCAGGGTCGCCATATGCTGGTAAACCCGCGCCACCAGCACAAATCCGCCCCAGATAGTGACCGCCATCCAGATAGCCGTAACCAGCAGCATTTTTGTCGATAGCATCGCCAGATACGCCGCCGAGCCGACGGTGAGGATAATGCCCTGTACCAGCTCAGGCAGACGCACAAAGGCGATAGTAATATTGCGAATATCGCTGGTCAGACCGGCCAGTAAAGAGGCGCTGCCCAGTTGCTCAATACGTTCAACGTGCGTATCCAGAATGCGCTTGATAAATTCGCTGCGCAGGCGGTAAACGAAATGGTGTCCCAGAGTGGTAAGCGCCAGTTGGGAACCTAATGTGACAACCATTAGCAACAGGAGCAGACCGAGAAATTCCGGCAGCACCATGACGGTGGTGTCCACCGTTTCAATCAGGCGCTGATTGATAAACGCGATCAGGCCAATCCCCAGCGCCGCGCTGGCGAGGCTCAGCGCCATCACGCTAATAAATGGCCAGCGGTACTGCCGCCAGACAAGAATAAGAAGTTCCATGCATACAACCCGGACCGATAATAACAGCCCGCAGTTTAACTAACTCCACCTGCACAGCAATAATAATTCTTATTTTTATTCTTTTTCAGCCGCCTGACGGAAGGTGAGATTGTAACGAAATTCACCGGTCATGGGATGAAAGCCCGCTTTAAGCGGCTGGATACCATGATAAAACAGCCGGGACTCGCCGCCCCAGACCACGATATCGCCATGCTCCAGTAAGATCCGCTGGAGCGGATCGCTGCGACGCAGGCCGCCAAACTGAAAAATCGCCGGCACCCCCAACGAAACTGAGACGATAGGCGCGCGCAGATCCGGCTCGTCTTTATCCTGATGCAGCGACAGTTTTGCGCCGGGCGCGTAGCGATTGATCAGGCAGGCGTCCGGTTGGAAGCTCGCATACCCTGCCGCGATTGCCGCCTGACGACATACGCTGGCAAACGATAACGGCAGCGCAGGCCAGGGTTTATCGGTCAACGGATCGCGCACGGCATAACAATAACCGTGACGATCGGTGGTCCACCCTAACGCGCCGCAGTTGGTCATCGCCACCGACATGGTGTAGCCGCCCGGCGTCACCATCTGACGAAACGGAGACTGACTGGCGACAAACCCGATATCGTCTAATAGCGACTGCGCCGCGCGAAACGCAAAGCGGCGCAACACCACCGCGCCAGGCGCCAGGGGCTCTTGCCAGGGCGCTTCATCAGCAAATAGATCCAGCATTGCTACTCCTCTTTTTGCGCTTCTCGCTTTAATAGCTGCGCTTTTCGACGCACGCCCCAACGATAACCGGAGAGCGCGCCATCACGACGCACGACCCGATGACACGGGATCACCATCGCCAGTTTATTCGCGCCGCACGCGCTGGCGACCGCGCGTACTGCCGTGGGTTTGCCGATAGTCGCGGCAAGCTGTTGATAGCTTACGGTTTCGCCGCAGGGAATTGCGCATAACGCCTGCCAGACCTGCTGTTGAAACGCGGTTCCCTGGATATCCAGCGGCAACGAGAGCAGCACATCGCGTGTGTTGATAGCCGCGACAACCTGCCGCACCCGTTGCTGAAAAAGCGCGTCAGCAGGTGCGTGGCGGGCCGCCGGGAACAGGGTGTGTAATTCAGCCAGTAGCGCGTCGTCGCTATCACCGGGGAGAATCGCGCAAATCCCCCGCTCGCTCTCCGCCACCAGGCACCGTCCGTAAACCCAGTCCGTCAGCGCATAGCGAACGGAGACATTATCGCCGCCTTTGCGAAACTGTTTTGCCGTCATGCCCAGCGTCTGGTCGGCATGACGGTAGTAGCTACTGCTATCCGGGAAGCCGGCACGGTAAATAGCCGCCGTGATCTGCTCTCCTTTCGCCAACGCCTCACGCAGCCGCCGGGCGCGCCACGCCTGCTGCCACCCTTTCGGCGTCATTCCGGTGCTCGCTTTAAACAGGCGGTGCAGATGAAACGGGCTCATCGCCACCGCCTGCGCCAGAGACGCCAGCGTTACCGGCGTCTCCTGCTCAAGTAAACGGCAGGCGCAGGCAATCTTATCCAACCGCCGTTGCTGCGCGCGCGCATTATCCGGCTGACAGCGCTTGCAGGGGCGAAAACCGGCGTCCAGCGCCTGCTGCGCGTTGGCAAAAAAGCGAACATTTTTACGTAACGCCCGCTTCGAGCGACAAGAAGGGCGGCAAAAAACGCCGGTGGTTCGCACCGCAAAAACGAAACGCCCATCCGCGCTGGCATCGCGCGCCTGCACCCGCAGCCAGCATTCATCATCGGTAAGTAACGCTTTTTTCATCATAGACTCCTTCATTAAGCATAGTGCTTGCTTACATGCAGTGTGTCCGTAAATCCGCCCACAAAAACCCGTAATCTTGCGTTTTAATTCTTATCGCTCACCAGGAACGTTTTGAACTGCGGCGACATCCAGGTTTTAAAGCCCTCACCTTCTTTCATGATCATAAAGACCGCCAGCCCTTCCCGCCGCACGACCTCTTGCGCCTTTTGCGTACCGAGCACCATCAGGCCGGTGTCCCAGCCGTCCGCTTCCAGCGCCGTTGGCGCGATGACCGTAACCGATACCAGGTTGTGTTCAATGGGGCGCCCCGTTTGCGGATCGATAACGTGCGAGACACGCTTGCCATCCAGCTCATAATAGTTACGGTAGCTGCCGGAGGTGCTGATGCCATGCCCGTTGATATCCACAATCGCCTGCACCGCGTTTTCCCGGTCGGTCGGCTTCTGAATCGCGACGCGCCACGGCAGCCCTTGCGCATTCATCCCGCGACTGCTTAATGCGCCGCCCACCGAGACCAGATAACGCGCAATGCCCTCCTGCTCCATCAGACGCGCCAGATGATCCGCCGCATAGCCTTCCCCGACCGTGGAGAGATCAACATAAAGATCCGGCAGATCTTTTTGCAAAAACTGATGCCCAGCCCTGTCGATAACCTGCAAGTGTTGCAGGCCTGTTTTCGCTTTTGCCGCATCGATTTGTGCTGGTGTTGGGATATGCAGCGGCTGCCGATCCGGTCCAAACCCCCACAGATTGACCAGCGGGCCCACGGTGATATCCATCGCGCCATCCGTCTTCGCGCCAATACGCAGCGCCGAGGTCACGATATCCGCCATAGCTTCGCTGACCGGCCAGGGCGCAAGACTGCGTGAATGGTTAAAACGCATCAGCGCGGAGTCATTTTTATAGGTAGAAAGCAACCAATCATCAGCATCAAGCTGAGTCTGGATTTTAGTCTGTAGCTCTGCGGCGCGTTTCGCATCGATGCCAACCACGCTCACCCGCCAGATAGTCCCCATCGTCTTACCTTCCAGCACCTGAGCGGCAGGTGACGCTGTTGTCGTTTCGGGAGCCTCATCGCAGCCCATAAGTAAAAAAGCCGCCGCCAGACACACGGCCCGGCAAAAAGTCATTTTCATCGCTGTTTATCCTCATTCGAATGGACGCAAGCGTATATCAAAACGTCGTATTTGTACGCCGGAATAAGGCATGAAAAAAGGGCCCGCAGGCCCTTTAGCAACATCTTTTGCTGATTAGAACTGGTAAACCAGACCCAGCGCTACGATGTCGTCGGTGTTGATGCCCGCATCGCGGGTAAAGTCGTTTTTATCCAGCAGGTTGATTTTGTAATCAACATAGGTGGACATGTTTTTGTTGAAGTAGTAAGTCGCGCCGACATCAACGTATTTTACGATGTCCTGGTCGCCATAGCTGGCGCCGTAGCCGTTGCTGATGTCCTTACCTTTAGACTGCAGGTAAGCCACAGACGGACGCAGACCAAAGTCGAACTGGTACTGAGCAACCACTTCAAAGTTCTGCGCTTTGTTGGCAAAACCGTAAGAGTCGGACTTATTGTTGCCGTTAGAGGTACCAAAACGGGTTGCGTTATAGGTCTGAGAATACTGCGCTGCCAGATAGATGTTGTTCGCATCGTATTTCAGGCCGCCGGTGTAGACCGTAGCGCGATCACCGTTACCATACAGGCGAGCGTCAGCGGTGTTGTTCTGATCGGCAGTACGTTTAGACGTGGTGATAGCGCCACCGACAGAGAAGCCTTCGCCGATTGCATAAGTCAGCGATCCGCCGTAACCGTCGCCGTTCTGGTTCAGCAGGCTGCGACCGTTGGTGTTTTCACCGCTCACGCTGCCGTTTTTGCCCTGATACTGTAACGCGAAGTCCAGACCATCCACCAGGCCGAAGAAGTCGGTGTTACGGTAGGTAGCATAGCCGTTACCACGCTGCTGCATAAAGTTGTCAGCGCCGTAGGTGTCGCCGCCAAACTCCGGCAGAACGTCGGTCCAGGAGGTCACATCATAGGTTACGCCGTAGTTACGACCATAATCGAAGGAACCTGCGTCAGCGAATTTCAGACCCGCAAACGCCACACGCGTCCAGGAGTCGTTGCTGCCTTCAGTCTGGTTGCCCTGAATCTGATATTCCCACTGGCCATAACCGGTCAGCTGATCGTTAACCTGCGTTTCGCCTTTGAAGCCGATACGCATGTAGGTCTGGTCGCCGTCGCTGCCTTTGTCGTCAGAGAAGTAGTGCAGGCCATCAACTTTACCAAACAGGTCTAATTTGTTGCCGTCTTTATTATAAATTTCAGCCGCATTCGCTGCGCCTGCCACCAGCAGAGCTGGTACCAGGAGGGACAGTACTTTAACTTTCATGTTATTAACCCTCTGTTATATGCCTTTATTGCTTTTTTATGCCACTGCTTACTGGTTAACCCTCATTAACCAGTCGGCAAGTCCATTCTCCGCAAAAATACAGAATAATCCAACACGAATATGATACTAAAACTTTTAAGATGTTACAGTTATCTACATAGATGTTTCAAAATATGAATTTTACGGAACTTTTTTAAAGCAAAAATCAAGTAAAAATAAGCACAAATAGACAAAATATATTCACGAAACTTTTAAAATCAACGGGTTAAATTGATGAAATTCATAGCACTGAATGATAAAACAGAATCTTCATTCGCAACTAAAATAGTGACCGCTATCATCATTAACTTTATTTATTACCGTCATTCACTTCTGAATGTCTGTTTACCCCTATTTCAACCGGATGCTTCGCATTCGGTTTTTTTTACCCTTTTTCAGACACACCCGGCTGATTTATGCTACCTGCCTAAAACTATCACGGTTATTCACTACACTCCCCTGCTCGACCGTTCGTAAGACATTAGCAAATAATTTCTTGATATTTAGTGCTAAACATTTATAAGTAGTCTTTATATTTGTACCGTTCTGCGAAGGTTGTACGCTTTTCCCGTCCCGCCGACGGAGCGCGTGTTAAGTTGCCCGGCATGACGTAAGAGTCTGGAAATTCATTCATTACCCTTTATACTGCCCTTCACCTTCAGCGTTGCTTTTACAGGTCGTAAACATAAATGAGTCAGTCTGACACAACGGTCTCTACCCGATTTTCCCTTCTACCGGGAAGCATTACCCGTTTCTTCTTATTGCTGATCATTGTGCTGCTGGTAACGATGGGCGTTATGGTACAGAGCGCCGTCAACGCCTGGTTGAAAGACAAAAGCTATCAAATTGTCGATATCACCCACGCTATTCATAAACGCGTGGATACCTGGCGGTATGTTACCTGGCAAATTTATGACAACATCGCCGCGACCACTACGCCATCGACAGGTGAAGGACTTCAGGAAACGCGTCTGAAGCAGGATGTGTATTATCTTGAAAAGCCGCGACGTAAAACTGAAGCGCTGATTTTCGGTTCCCATGACAGCGCCACGCTGGAAATGACGCAGCGTATGTCAACTTATCTGGATACGCTGTGGGGCGCGGAAAACGTGCCGTGGTCCATGTATTACCTCAACGGACAGGATAACAGCCTGATTCTTATCTCTACCCTACCGTTGAAAGATCTCTCTTCCGGCTTTAAAGAGTCCACTATTGGCAATATCGTCGATTCCCGCCGGGCAGAGATGTTGCAGCAGGCGAATGCGCTGGATGAGCGCGAAAGTTTCTCCTCATTGCGAAAACTGGCCTGGCAAAACGGTCACTATTTTACGCTGCGCACGACCTTCAATCAGCCAGGACATCTGGCAACCGTGGTGGCGTTTGATCTGCCCATTAATGATTTAATCCCGCCGGGAATGCCGCTGGACAGTTTTCGGATAGAGCCTGACGCAACCCAGGCGACGGGGCGAAGCAGTGAAAAGGAAGCGCCTGATAGCGTCACGATTAGCTTTAACGGTTCAAAAATTGAGATCTCCTCAGCGCTTAACTCTACCGGAATGCGCCTGATCTGGCAGGTACCGTTCGGTACGCTTTTGCTTGATACGTTGCAAAATATTTTGCTGCCTTTACTGCTGAACATCGGGCTGCTGGCGTTGGCGTTATTTGGCTACGCTACGTTCCGTCATCAGCCGGGACGGACGACGGAATCGACATCTGGCAACGCGGCGAATAACGAGCTTCGCGTCTTACGCGCCATTAATGAAGAGATCGTTTCTCTGCTGCCGCTGGGTCTGCTGGTCTACGATCAGGAAGGAAACCGCACCGTGATCAGCAATAAAATCGCCGATCATCTGTTGCCGCATCTTAACCTGCAAAATATTACCAGCATGGCGGAACAGCATCAGGGCGTGATTCAGGCGACAATTAATAACGAACTGTATGAGATCCGTCTGTTTCGCAGCCAGATCGCCCCCCGCACGCAGATCTTTATTATCCGCGATCAGGACCGGGAAGTGCTGGTGAATAAGAAGCTTAAACAGGCGCAGCGTTTGTATGAGAAGAATCAGCAGGGCCGTGCCGCCTTTATGCAAAATATCAGCAACACGCTTAAAGAGCCCGTACGCCAACTGGCGGTTAACGCCGCGGCAGTCACCACGCCGGAAAGCCTGAAACTGGCGGATCAGGCGGATGTATTGGTACGTATGATCGATGAAATCCAACTGGCGAATATGCTGGAAAATGACGCATGGAAGAGCGAAGCAACGCTGTTCTCCCTGCAGGATCTTATTGACGAAGTCGTGCCGGAAGTGCTGCCCGCCATTAAGCGTAAAGGGCTGCAACTGCTGATTAATAACCATCTTAGCGGCAACGATGAACGCTGGGGCGATCGCGACGCCCTGCGCCGGATTTTGCTGCTGTTGATTCAGTATGCCGTCACGACGACCGCTATGGGTAAAATTACGCTTGAAGTCGAGCAAGATGAATCTATCGCGGAGCGTCTGACTTTCCGTATTCTGGATACGGGCGAAGGCGTAACGTTAAACGAGATTGATAATCTGCATTTCCCGTATATGAATGAAACGCAGGGCGACCGTTACGGCAAAGCGAATCCGCTCACCTTCTGGCTGTGCAATCAACTGGCGCGCAAACTGGGCGGTCATCTCAACATTAAAGCGCGGGAAACGCTGGGCACACGCTATACCGTTCATGTCAAAATGCTTCCTCACGATCAGCATACCCAGGTCGAAGAGCGCCTGCTGGACGACGTGAGCGTGATGGTCGATGTGACGTCCAACGAGGTTCGCGCGATTGTGCTGCGTCAGTTAGAAAACTGGGGCGCCACCTGCATCACGCCGGATGAAAGGCAGATAAGTCAAGAATATGATCTCTTTTTAACGGATAATCCGTCTAATCTTACTGCCTCGGGCTTGCTTTTAAGCGATGATGAGTCAGGCGTGCGGAAAATTGGCCCGGGTCAGTTGCGCGTCAACTTTAATATGAGCAATGCTATGCAGGAAGCTGTACTACAACTTATCGAAGAGCAGCTGGCGCAGGAAGAGATTCCCGCCTCCCCGCTCGGCGGAGATGAAAATGCCGAGCTTCATGCCAGCGGCTACTATGCGCTATTTGTAGACACAGTACCGGATGATGTTAAGAGGTTGTATACTGAGGCGGCAACCAGCGATTTCGCTGCGCTGGCCCAAACGGCCCACCGCCTGAAAGGGGTGTTTGCCATGCTTAATCTGGTACCCGGCAAGCAGTTATGTGAAACGCTGGAACATCTGATTCGTGAGAAAGATGCTCCAAGTATAGAAAAATATATCAGCGACATTGACGCCTACGTCAAAAGCTTGCTGTAGCAAGGTAGCCCAATACATGAACAATATGAACGTAATTATTGCCGATGACCACCCGATTGTACTGTTCGGTATTCGCAAATCACTTGAACAAATCGAGTGGGTGAATGTTGTCGGCGAATTTGAAGATTCCACAGCATTGATCAACAACCTGCCGAAATTAGATGCGCATGTGTTGATCACTGACCTCTCCATGCCGGGAGATAAATACGGCGATGGGATCACCTTGATCAAGTACATCAAGCGTCATTTTCCGAGCCTGTCTATTATCGTTCTGACCATGAACAACAATCCGGCGATCCTGAGCGCCGTGTTGGATCTTGATATTGAAGGGATCGTACTCAAGCAGGGTGCGCCAACCGATCTGCCTAAGGCGCTGGCCGCGCTGCAAAAAGGCAAAAAATTCACCCCAGAAAGTGTTTCTCGTCTGCTGGAGAAAATCAGCGCAGGCGGTTACGGCGACAAGCGCCTGTCGCCAAAAGAGAGCGAAGTATTACGCCTGTTCGCCGAGGGCTTCCTGGTCACCGAAATCGCCAAGAAGCTCAACCGCAGCATTAAGACCATCAGCAGCCAGAAGAAATCGGCGATGATGAAACTGGGCGTAGAGAATGATATCGCGCTGCTCAACTATCTCTCTTCCGTCACCCTGAGTCCGACAGACAAAGAATAAATCGCTTTTATGTTACCCAGCCTGATGGCGCTACGCTTATCAGGCCTACCAGTCGACTCATCTTTTGCAGGCCGGATCAGGCGACGCCGCCATCCGGCATTTTTTATGCCCGCGTTTTACGTACCCGCTCGGCATACACCGCCAGCGTCTGTTTCAACACGTCCAGCGTCACAGGCTTCGACAAACAGCTGTCCATACCGGACTCCAGGCAACGTTGTTTCTCTTCCGCCAGCGCGTTCGCCGTCACGCCGACGACCGGCAGCGTCAGCCCAAGCTGACGGATACGCTGCGTCAGGCGGTAGCCGTCCATGTTCGGCATGTTCACATCGCTCAGAACAATATCGATAGCATTTTTACTCAGCACATTCAGAGCGTCCACGCCATCATTGGCTGTCTTACACTGATACCCCAGCGATCCCAATTGATCGGCCAGCAAGCGGCGATTGATAGGATGATCGTCAACGACCAGAATCATCATGTCGTCATTTGAATCTGCGGTTTTATCCGTCGTCGGCAATGCGCTGGAAAGCGCTTCACTATCCAGCTCAATACTATAGATACGCGCCAACAGCGCGGGCAACTCATGCACCGACGCCACACTATGCACCCACTCGCCCGGCGCTCTTTCCAACGGAATCCCGATATGACGGCGGCAAAAGACGACCGCCGCCCTCCCCTGCCAGGTATGCTCCAGCGCGTCATCGACAATCAAAATATCGTCAGCAGCGGGTTCTTGCCCTTCATAACGCTGCGTATGAACGCCGCTACGCGCCAGACTGGTCTCAATAAACTGGCACAAAGAAGTATTGCGCACCGCCAGCCAACAGCAGGTTCCGGCGAGTCCTTCCACGCTCTTTTTCACAGGGTATTGCGCGCCATAAAGCGGGATGCGCAGCGTAAACTGGCTTCCCATGCCAGGCTCCGAATCGACGGAAATATCGCCGTCCATCATGCTGATCAATTTTTCGCAAATCGCCAGCCCCAGACCGGTCCCCTGAAAGTTACGCTGTACGCCGGTTCCCACCTGGAAGAAGGGATCGAACAGGCGAACCACCTCTTTTGCCGGAATACCGACGCCGGTATCCCGCACGCGAATGCTGAGATAATCCCCATCACAGCGCACATGCAGCACGATGCAGCCAATATCGGTAAACTTAATGGCGTTGCTCAACAGGTTTGAAATGACCTGCTGTAAACGCATCGGGTCGCCGTTCAGCGATACCGGCACGTCAGGCTCAATAAAACAATACAGGCCGAGCTGCTTACGCACCACCAGCGGCAGATAATTGGCGGTGATATGGTTCATCACCTCTCGCGGTGAAAATTCGCGCGGCTCAATCTTTAGCTGTTCCGACTCAATTTTCGAGAAGTCGAGAATGTCGCTGATAATTTTCAGCAACAGACTGGAGGAGTTATTCATCGCCGTGACCAGCCGATCCACGCCTTTTGGCAGCTCTTTGGTTTGCAGCAGATCGAGATTGCCGATGATACCGTACAGCGGTGTGCGCAATTCATGGCTGACCGTCGCAAGGAACATGGATTTAGACTGGCTTGCCTGTTCCGCCGCCTGCGCCATCTCCTGCAGCGACTCTTCCATTTTGACGCGCGTACTCACATCTACCAACACGCAAATCGCGACGTTTTCATTACGATAGCGGGAATGGACGAAGCTAATTTGCAAATTGGTATTATTGCTGGTCAATACATCAACAAAGTTGACCTGCTGGCCGCAAATGATTTGCGTCAGGCGCTGTCTGTCTTCATGCGTGAGCATGTTCAGGTAGGTGTGCGCCAGTTCGTTACTCAGAATATTGACGCCATCAATAGTGCGCAGAATACAGATCCCCACCGGCGCGGAGGCGACGATTTTACGGTTGAACTGTTCATGCTCTTCCAGACGCTGGGCATCGCTCTCCGCCGGAATAAAAATTCGCCGCTCATACATCCGCGCAAGCGTAAACAGCCCTGCGCCCACCAGCACGTTCAGCAGGATAGCGTTCAGGATAAGAATACGAATACGCTCCAGGACTAAATCTACAGGCACAGAATAGACAATACTGAGCGAGGATGGCGGCAGGCTTTTTTTGAGTACCAGTTCGCGAAAACCTGGCGTATAACCAAACCAGGAGCGCTCCTGCATCCAGCGCGGCTCCGCTTTAATAATGCCGTCAGGACCGGCCAACGAAATCAGCGAATGGCCGTTCTCATCAATAATGGTGACGCCCATCGGCAAACTGCCCGGCGTGAAAAAATTTTCCATGCGGATGGACTGCTCGACGCCCAGCAGCGCCTGCAGACGGTTGGCCAGATACACCGGCGTCAGCGCATAAAAGTAGCCCACGCCCTGACGCGCGCCCTGGCTTATCCAGAAAAGGTTATTCCCACTTTCTTCTTGCGGCGCGTTGCGGTATTTCATAATCCGCTCATGTAACGCTTTTAACGCATCATCGCGCTCCACGGGCATTTCACGCAGGCCGAAATTCGCCATACAGAGGTTATCGCTGCCAATCAGGAAAACGCGGTTAAGATCATACGCTGCTGAAAAGTTGTCGCGCCAGTAACGCATAAACCAGGCCAGCGACTCCAGCGATCCGCGCCATGCGGAGCCCATCGCCGCACAGTCTGAGTCGGCGAATAGCGGTTCAAAGTCCGGCACCACCATTTTGTCATCACGCGCACGCGACGACATAACGCCGTTTTCCGCCGTTAAACGGTTCTCGGCAATATATTTGAGCTCTTTCATCACATCCGATGTGCGCTGGATAAAACGCTGCGCCTGATCGGAGCTAAGGTTGAACTCCTGACGAATTTCAGATTCCCGCTGGTGCAGGGCATTGACGATGTAAAACACCGAAACAAAGGCGATTAAGAGCCAAATGAGTAACGCTAACGCTCTGAATAAGTAGCGCGAGACTTTCAGCGTAGTTCGAAAGGAAGCAAGGTATTTCAAAGGGGCGAAGCTCCGCCTCAGGATGTAAATAGAGTGTGACTAAGGTAGCGGTAAATGACGTAGCCCGCAACGGCAAAGAAAAAGGGCCGGATATCCGGCCCTCGCACAGCAATAACATTACTCGTCAGCGTCATCCGCAACGTCGTCATCGCTTTCCGCTTCCGGGGCGATATCCTCATCCCCTTCCGCCACGCTGCCGTCGATAGCGTCGAGTTCTTCGTCATCTACCGGTTCAGCAACGCGTTGCAGACCCACCACGTTTTCATCTTCCGCCGTGCGGATAAGGATAACGCCCTGGGTATTACGTCCCACTACGCTGATCTCGGACACACGGGTACGCACCAGAGTACCGGCATCCGTGATCATCATGATCTGGTCGCAATCGTCCACCTGTACCGCGCCAACAACGGAACCGTTGCGCTCGGTCACTTTGATAGAGATAACGCCCTGCGTCGCGCGAGACTTGGTCGGGTACTCGTCCGCTGCGGTACGCTTCCCGTAGCCGTTTTGCGTTACGGTCAGAATAGCGCCTTCGCCGCGTGGGATGATCAGAGAGACGACTTTATCGTCTCCCGCCAGCTTAATACCGCGCACACCGGTCGCGGTACGCCCCATCGCACGGACGGCGTCTTCTTTGAAGCGCACCACTTTACCCGCGGCCGAGAACAGCATGACTTCGTCAGAACCAGAAGTCAGGTCAACGCCAATCAGCTCGTCGCCGTCGTTGAGGTTCACCGCGATAATACCGGCGGAACGCGGACGGCTGAATTCGGTCAGCGCCGTTTTCTTCACGGTACCGCTGGCGGTCGCCATAAAGACGTTGACGCCCTCTTCGTACTCACGAACCGGCAGAATCGCGGTGATACGTTCGTTCGCTTCCAGCGGCAGCAGGTTGACGATCGGACGACCGCGCGCGCCACGACTGGCTTCCGGCAACTGATAGACCTTCATCCAGTACAGACGGCCCCGGCTGGAGAAGCAGAGGATGGTGTCATGAGTGTTGGCCACCAGCAGGCGGTCGATAAAGTCTTCTTCTTTAATACGCGCGGCAGATTTACCTTTCCCACCACGACGTTGCGCTTCGTAATCCGTCAGCGGTTGATATTTGACGTAACCCTGGTGAGACAGCGTCACGACAACATCTTCCTGGCTAATCAGATCTTCGATATTAATATCGGCGCTGTTAGCGGTGATTTCGGTACGACGCTCATCGCCGAACTGATCGCGAATTAACTCCATCTCTTCGCGGATCACTTCCATCAGGCGATCGGCGCTGCCCAGAATGTGCAGCAGTTCAGCAATCTGCTCCAGCAACTCTTTGTATTCGTCGAGCAGTTTTTCATGCTCCAGGCCGGTCAGTTTCTGCAAACGCAGATCCAGAATCGCCTGCGCCTGCTGCTCAGTCAGGTAGTACTGACCGTCACGCACGCCAAATTCTGGCTCCAGCCATTCCGGACGCGCAGCGTCATCACCAGCGCGCTCCAGCATCGCAGCAACGTTGCCCAGATCCCACGGACGCGAAATCAGCGCCGCTTTTGCTTCTGCCGGCGTTGGCGCGCGGCGAATCAGTTCGATAATCGGGTCGATGTTAGCTAGCGCAATCGCCAGAGCTTCAAGGATATGCGCGCGGTCACGGGCTTTACGCAGTTCAAAAATAGTACGACGCGTCACCACTTCACGGCGGTGGCGCACGAACGCTGAAATGATGTCTTTCAGGTTCATGATCTTCGGCTGGCCGTGATGCAGCGCCACCATGTTAATACCGAAGGAAACCTGTAGCTGGGTCTGGGAGTAGAGATTATTAAGCACCACCTCGCCCACCGCATCGCGTTTCACTTCAATCACGATGCGCATCCCGTCTTTATCGGATTCGTCACGCAGCGCGCTGATGCCTTCCACGCGTTTATCTTTCACCAGCTCGGCGATTTTCTCGATCAGGCGCGCTTTGTTCACCTGATAGGGAATTTCATGGACGATGATGGTTTCGCGGCCCGTTTTGGCGTCAGCTTCAACTTCCGCGCGGGCGCGGATGTACACTTTGCCACGACCGGTACGGTAGGCTTCTTCGATACCACGACGACCGTTGATGATCGCGGCGGTCGGGAAGTCCGGACCCGGAATATGTTCCATCAGCCCTTCAATGCTGATGTCTTCGTTGTCGATATACGCCAGGCAGCCGTTAATCACTTCCGTCAGGTTGTGCGGCGGGATATTCGTCGCCATACCTACTGCGATACCGGAAGAACCGTTCACCAGCAGATTCGGAATTTTGGTCGGCATGACGTCCGGAATTTTTTCCGTACCGTCATAGTTATCCACGAAATCCACCGTCTCTTTTTCGAGATCGGCCATCAGTTCGTGGGCGATTTTCGCCAGACGGATCTCCGTATAACGCATTGCCGCCGCGGAGTCGCCGTCAATAGAACCGAAGTTACCCTGACCATCCACCAGCATGTAACGCAGCGAGAATGGCTGCGCCATACGAACGATGGTGTCATACACTGCGGAATCGCCGTGGGGATGGTATTTACCGATTACGTCACCAACGACACGGGCAGATTTTTTATAGGCTTTGTTCCAGTCATTGCCCAATACGTTCATGGCGTAAAGTACGCGACGGTGTACCGGCTTCAGGCCATCTCGGACATCCGGCAGCGCACGGCCAACAATGACCGACATCGCATAATCCAGATAGGAGCTCTTCAGCTCTTCCTCAATGTTGACCGGTGTAATTTCTCTCGCAAGGTCGCTCATCTAACCGCTATCCCTCTACTGTATCCCGGATTCAAAGGTCGCAAATTATAACACATTCGCCCACGTACTGGTAAACGGAATGCAGCCAGACAATGCTTTATTCGGGTGCCGCATGCTCTCTTCATTTATAAGCGTGGTCTCGGCGTTTATCGGCGATCGGCTTCAGAGGCGACACAGGGGAGATCGGGGCCTGGCCAGGAAGAGGCTGGAAAATCAATACCTCCCGCGTATACCCGTCATACTTCAAGTTTCATGTGCGTTGGCGGCAAGTTACTCGGCCCATCCCTGGGCCTCGCCCCGTCGGGGTTAGCGCAAGCGCTGTTCAAGACGGTTAACCATTTTATCCTGCAACTCGAATTATTTAGGGGATATGCCGGGAGGCATAAACCATAATCAGTATCACCAGATGCTATTTAATCACATAGGCCAGGTATTCTTTCACTACCTGATCGTTTAATTCCTGACCCAATCCGGGCTGTTCCGGCGCGACATAATAGCCATTTTCCGGCTGATAATCGTGGGTACAAAGTTCCCGAATAGATGCTTTCATCGCATTAGTATGATGCTCATGAATAATAAAGTTGGGAATTGCTGTTTCCATATGCAGCGCGGCTACCGTGGAAACAGGACCGCCGCAAACATGCACCTGTACAGTGGTGTCATAAATATTAGCATAGTCACAGATTTTCTTTCCTTCGGTAATTCCGCCGCAGAGACACAAATCAGGTTGTGCTACGGCAATAGACTGCTTCTCCAGTAATTCCCTGTATCCCCATCTTGTGTAGGAACGCTCGCCAGTGGCGATTGGAATCGTTGTTGAACGGGAAACTTTCTGCATATTATCAGAATTTAATGGATGAATCGGTTCTTCATAAAGAAAGATACGATACTTTTCTATCGCCTTCGCAAATTGAATAGCTGAGTTTGTACCGAGAAGAGAATGGATTTCCACGATAATATCAGCATCATCCCCCATTGCTTCACGCATAGCGGCAATTCGCGCTTCCCCCATTTTTAATTGATCGGCCAGTAACAATCCTGAATAGTTACGATTTTTATTCTGAAAAACACAGTCATCGCCATTACGATCGATTTCGAGTGGATCCACTTTAATCGCATCATATCCATCGTCAAGAGCCGCACGCGCCGCCTCAGCATATTCATCAGGTGTCACTAATATCTGGCGTTTATCCCCCCAGCCAAATTGTAACTGACTAGCATAGGTTCTTAATTTTTCATTAGTTTTCCCACCAAGGAGCTGATAAACAGGTACACCTAAATATTTACCTTTGATATCCCAAAGTGCAATATCAATAGCGCTCATTCCGGCATAAAAAACGTTTCCGCCCCCCATCCCCCAAAAAGTCTTTCTGAAAAAGAACTCCCAAATTTTTTCGATATTTAATGGATCTTCACCCACAATCAATGGCGCCAGATCTCTGATGATCCCTACGCCAGCTTTAGCGCCTGCGCCATAGGCCAGTCCTACTTCGCCAATACCACTTAATCCTGAGTCGGTATTCACCCGAATAAGTACTGGATTATAGGAGGACATCGTTTGATCTCTTTTTTTTAATTCACAGTCAAAAACTTCAATAGACGTAATTTTCATAATTTCTCCATTTTTCAGGTTCGTGATACAACATTTGTTTGTTGGCTTTTTTCTTTTTTCACATCAATTTTCATTAACGCCAGAACGGCTACCGCAGCGAAGCAAAGTATTGCCTCTACAATAAATATTCCTGTCGCACCATAATGAGTAGAAACGAATCCCAGTGATTTATTAATCAGGAATCCGCCAAGACTTGAACATGAGTTAATAAACGCAATGCTGATAGCCAACCCTGACGGCGACAATAATGCAGAAGGCAGCGCCCAGTAAGGTCCGTAATAGCTGAGGATCCCAACACCATAGAACGTTAGCCCCAGCATTCTCAACGACATTGAGGGGACAAGAGCAATCATCAGAAAACCACAGCCCGCCAGAAACATGGGTAATGCAGCATGCCATTTTCGTTCATTCTTTTTATCGGAATGCCAGCCCCACCAGGGCATGCTGAACATAGCGAAAATAAACGGAATACTCATGATTAAACCAACGTCAGTATCCGTAAAATCAGCTGAAAATCCCTTCACCAACCCCGGCAACCAGTAGTTTGCCGCCAGAGCAGCCGCCTGAATCAACATGTAGGCGAAAGAAAGCTGAAGCAAAACTGGATTTTTGATTACGGAAAGAAAGGATGAGTTGGTATTTTTATTTAATGCAGCTGCGGTTTCATTGTCAGTGCGTAATTTATTAACTAAGGCCGATATCTGCTGTGGCGTAAGCCATTTAGCCTTTTCTGGACTGTCAGGCAGTAAATAAAATGTCAGGATGCCAAGGAATACGGTTGGGATACCTTCAATAGCAAAAAGCCAGCGCCAGCCTTCATAATCCGGGGTATTCAAATGCTCGATGATCCAACCAGACATCGGTGCAGCCAATACCGATGCAACAGCAATAGATAACATGAAGAAACTATTGACTTTTCCGCGTTCACGAGCCGGGAACCAGCATGCAAGATAATAAACCATGCCCGGGAAAAAGCCAGCTTCAAATACCCCCAAAAAAATGCGAGCCAGCAAAATATGTTGAGTATCTTTAGCAAAAAAAATCAGCCCAGTTACCGCTCCCCAGCCGATAATAATGGAACTAATCCATTTTCTTGCGCCAAGCTTTTGCAAGCCAATGCTACTCGGAATTTGAAAGATTAAATATGATATGAAGAATATAGAAGAAATATTAGCGAAATCCTCAGGCGTAATACCAAGAGATTCATTCATGCGTAATGCAGCAAACCCAATATTGACACGATCCATATAGTTAAAAAAGTAAAGAATAAAGGCCAAAGGAATGATTTTCCTTTTTACAATACGAATTGCATCGTATAAATTTTCTTGTGGACTACTCATTTTGCATCACCTTTTATGATTCAATGAATAAGGGTATTGACCGGAATCGATGTTACGTAAAAAACAATACAATTCAAAAGCTAATGTGTCATATCTAATATATCAGCAAGCAAACTTAATGAAATATACAATAACAACAATAAAGTATGTAAATTTTCTTATATCTGATATATTAGATCCGTTAATTTTGAATAAATTAATTACAATGGAGCCGGGTTTAACCATGGAGGAGAAGAAAATGAAAAATAGATTAAAGCGTGACTTTAGTCACATATCAATTGAAATACCCAAATCCATCACCCAGGTGATTAAAGAGAAAATAAGGGAGATGATTATCCATGGCGATTTCGATCTTGGGCAAGCGATCAGTGAAAATGAACTATCAAATATTCTGATGGTAAGTAAAACACCAATTCGTGAAGCTTTTATTTGGCTGAGCTATAATGAAAACCTGGTCAACATCATTCCCCGCAGTGGGACATTTGTTTTTTCTGTCACCGACGAGGATATCAATGATCTCATCAAAATGAGAGTTATCCTTGAACAGGGCGCAATTCGTGAAGCGATGGAGAAAAATGCTAACAATGTCATAGTCGAATTAAGCAATATTTTATCGAAGTCAGCAAAAATTAATGCAGAGCGAGATACGCAAGCTTACCTCAAACTGGATCATGATTTTCATTATGTTTTTGTGAAATATGCCGATAATAAATACATTTCGCAAGCACACCTGTTGATCTCAGCACGTTTATTGGCAATTCGCTACAGACTGGATTTTACCGCTGAATATATCACCAGCTCTAACCGGGGACATGCCACTATTTTGGATATGTTAAAAAACAACAACGTCGAGGGCGTCTGTAATTTTATCACGCACCACATCGGTAGCGGTTTTACAGAACGCGCAAGAAAACTTCTTGCGCTGAAAGCGTAATAAAGACGGCAGTAGATATAACGCAGCGACTTTGCACCTGCTATACTGCCCCGATAGATCAATAGCGGAATCTCATGTACTCATGAACACTGAAAAACCGTCGGTAGCTCACAACGTTGACCATAATGAAATCGCCAAATTCGAAGCCGTCGCGTCGCGCTGGTGGGATCTGGAGGGCGAATTCAAGCCATTGCATCGCATCAACCCTCTACGCCTTGGCTACATTACTGAGCGCTCAGGCGGCCTGTTTGGTAAAAAGGTACTCGACGTCGGCTGCGGCGGCGGTATTCTGGCGGAGAGCATGGCGCGTGAAGGCGCAACCGTCACCGGGCTGGATATGGGCTTTGAGCCTTTGCAGGTCGCCAAACTGCATGCGCTGGAAAGCGGCATCGAGGTAGAGTACGTGCAGGAGACGGTTGAGGAACATGCGGCAAAACACGCTCAGCAATACGACGTCGTCACCTGTATGGAAATGCTGGAGCACGTTCCCGATCCGCAATCGGTCGTCCACGCCTGCGCCCAACTGGTTAAACCCGGCGGTGAGGTGTTCTTCTCAACGTTGAACCGCAATGGGAAATCCTGGCTGATGGCAGTCGTCGGCGCTGAGTATATTCTGCGCATGGTGCCAAAAGGCACGCACGACGTGAAGAAATTCATTAAGCCTGCTGAACTGTTAAGCTGGGTAGATGAAACCGTCCTGAAAGAGCAACATATCACCGGGCTGCACTACAACCCGATAACCAATACTTTCAAACTCGGTCCCGGAGTAGACGTTAACTACATGTTGCATACCCGCGCTAAAAAAGCCTGACATCAAAGAATTTTCCTATAAGGGTTGCGTTAGATCATCGGGCGCAACCTTTCTCTTCGATGAAGAAATCAGCATTCGATCAAATTTTGATTTTTTTTTATGAATTGTTGACATCCTCTCCAGGCCTTATCAGACGCGCATTTAGCGATTCTTACGCTTTTACAACCGCAATTTAACGCCAAAATCAACTCTTGTACTCAAAAGAATCCCTACTAGAATACTCACCATATAGCGTTTCACTTATCGATCACCCCCTATATATAGTATTTATCCACAGAGTTAGTCACAACGTGACGTTGTGGATAAGCGGGGGGATATTTTTCTTTCACGGACAGGTAAACAGGTAGAAAACCACATGAATCAGAGTCTGCTGGTGACAAAGCGTGACGGCCGTACTGAGCGCATCAATCTCGACAAAATTCATCGCGTGCTTGATTGGGCGGCAGAAGGACTGAATAACGTATCGGTTTCTCAGGTCGAGCTACGCTCGCATATTCAGTTTTATGATGGGATTAAGACCTCCGATATCCATGAAACTATCATTAAGGCCGCCGCAGACCTGATCTCTCGCGATGCGCCGGATTATCAATACCTGGCTGCGCGTCTGGCGATTTTCCACCTGCGTAAGAAAGCCTTCGGCCAGTTTGAGCCGCCCGCACTTTACCACCATGTGGTAAAAATGGTTGAGCTTGGCAAATACGACAATCATCTGCTGGAAGACTACACGGAAGAAGAGTTCAAGCAGATGGATTCGTTTATCGTTCACGATCGCGATATGACCTTCTCCTACGCTGCCGTTAAGCAGCTGGAAGGGAAATATCTGGTGCAAAACCGCGTGACCGGCGAAATCTATGAAAGCGCACAGTTCCTCTACATTCTGGTAGCGGCCTGCCTGTTCTCGAACTACCCGCGTGAAACGCGTCTTGACTATGTAAAACGTTTTTACGATGCGGTCTCTACGTTCAAAATCTCGCTGCCGACGCCCATCATGTCCGGTGTGCGTACCCCGACCCGTCAGTTCAGCTCCTGCGTACTGATCGAGTGTGGCGACAGTCTGGATTCCATCAACGCCACCTCCAGCGCTATCGTGAAATACGTTTCTCAGCGCGCCGGTATCGGCATCAACGCTGGCCGCATTCGTGCGCTGGGCAGCCCGATTCGCGGCGGCGAAGCGTTCCACACCGGCTGTATTCCGTTCTACAAGCACTTCCAGACGGCGGTGAAATCCTGCTCGCAGGGCGGCGTGCGCGGCGGCGCGGCGACACTGTTCTATCCGATGTGGCACCTGGAAGTGGAAAGCCTGCTGGTACTGAAAAACAACCGTGGCGTGGAAGGCAACCGCGTACGTCACATGGATTACGGCGTACAGATCAACAAACTGATGTATACCCGCCTGCTGAAGGGCGGCGACATTACGCTGTTCAGTCCGTCCGACGTGCCGGGGCTGTATGATGCGTTCTTCGCCGACCAGGACGAATTCGAACGCCTGTACGTGAAATATGAAAACGACGACAGCATCCGCAAACAGCGTGTGAAAGCGGTCGAACTGTTCTCGCTGATGATGCAGGAACGCGCCTCTACCGGTCGTATCTATATCCAGAACGTTGACCACTGCAATACTCACAGTCCGTTCGATCCGGTTGTCGCCCCGGTACGCCAGTCTAACCTGTGTCTGGAGATTGCCCTGCCGACCAAACCGCTGCACGATGTCAACGATGAAAACGGCGAAATTGCGTTGTGTACGCTGTCTGCATTCAACCTGGGCGCCATTAAAACTCTGGACGAGCTGGAAGAACTG
The DNA here is from genome assembly GCF_046550835.1 of Salmonella sp. SAL04196. Classification (NCBI taxonomy): domain Bacteria; kingdom Pseudomonadati; phylum Pseudomonadota; class Gammaproteobacteria; order Enterobacterales; family Enterobacteriaceae; genus Salmonella; species Salmonella sp. SAL04196. The sequence goes on along the minus strand of NZ_JBGDXE010000005.1, from coordinate 337,380 downwards.
GCTATTCTGGCAGTACGCGCTTTGGATGCTCTGCTCGATTATCAGGATTACCCGATTCCGGCTGCCAAACGCGGCGCAATGGGCCGTCGTACGCTGGGCATTGGCGTGATTAACTTCGCCTACTGGCTGGCGAAAAACGGTAAGCGTTATTCCGACGGCAGCGCCAATAATCTGACGCATAAAACCTTTGAAGCCATTCAATACTATCTGCTTAAAGCGTCCAACGAACTGGCGAAAGAGCAAGGCGCCTGCCCATGGTTCAACGAAACCACCTATGCAAAAGGCATTCTGCCGATCGACACCTACAAAAAAGATCTGGATGCGATCGTCAACGAACCGCTGCACTACGACTGGGAACAGCTGCGTGAATCGATCAAAACCCACGGTCTGCGTAACTCCACGCTATCGGCGCTAATGCCGTCGGAAACGTCGTCCCAGATCTCCAACGCCACTAACGGCATTGAGCCGCCGCGCGGCTACGTCAGCATCAAGGCCTCGAAAGACGGTATTTTGCGTCAGGTCGTGCCGGATTATGAGCATCTAAAAGACGCTTACGAACTGTTGTGGGAGATGCCGAACAACGACGGTTATCTGCAACTGGTGGGTATCATGCAGAAGTTTATCGATCAGTCGATTTCCGCCAATACCAACTACGATCCGTCACGTTTCCCGTCAGGAAAAGTGCCGATGCAGCAACTGCTGAAAGATTTGCTCACCGCGTATAAGTTTGGCGTGAAAACTCTGTACTATCAAAATACCCGCGACGGCGCGGAAGATGCGCAGGACGATTTGGCGCCTTCTATTCAGGACGATGGCTGCGAAAGCGGCGCTTGTAAGATCTGATGAATAGTGCCGGGTAGCGCTATGCTTACCCGGCCTACGATTGTACGGTTTGTAGGCCGGATAAGGCGCTTGCGCCGCCATCCGGCGCTCATCCCATAAAGGATTCACTTCAATGGCATACACCACTTTTTCACAGACGAAAAACGATCAGCTCAAGGAACCCATGTTCTTTGGCCAGCCGGTCAACGTTGCACGCTATGACCAGCAGAAATATGACATCTTCGAAAAACTGATCGAAAAACAGCTCTCTTTCTTCTGGCGTCCGGAAGAGGTCGACGTCTCCCGCGATCGTATCGATTATCAGGCGTTGCCGGAGCACGAAAAACATATCTTCATCAGCAACCTCAAATACCAGACGCTGCTGGATTCCATTCAGGGACGTAGCCCGAACGTCGCCCTGCTGCCGCTCATTTCCATCCCGGAGCTGGAGACGTGGGTAGAGACCTGGGCGTTTTCTGAGACGATTCACTCACGATCCTACACCCACATTATTCGTAACATCGTCAACGATCCGGCGGTCGTGTTTGACGATATCGTGACCAATGAGCAAATTCAGAAGCGCGCCGAAGGGATCTCCGCCTACTACGACGAACTTATTGAGATGACCAGTTACTGGCATCTGCTCGGTGAAGGCACCCATACCGTTAATGGCAAAACGGTTGTCGTAAATCTGCGTGAGCTGAAGAAAAAACTGTATCTGTGCCTGATGAGCGTGAACGCGCTGGAAGCCATCCGCTTCTACGTCAGCTTCGCCTGCTCTTTCGCATTTGCCGAGCGTGAACTGATGGAAGGCAACGCCAAAATTATCCGTCTGATCGCCCGTGACGAAGCTCTGCATCTGACCGGCACGCAACATATGCTGAACCTGTTGCGTAGCGGCGTGGACGACCCGGAGATGGCGGAAATCGCCGAAGAGTGTAAACAGGAATGTTATGACCTGTTCGTGCAGGCGGCGCAGCAGGAAAAAGAGTGGGCGGACTATCTGTTCCGCGACGGTTCGATGATCGGCCTGAATAAAGATATCCTGTGTCAATACGTTGAATATATTACTAATATTCGTATGCAGGCAGTAGGGCTGGATCTGCCGTTCCAGACCCGCTCCAACCCAATCCCGTGGATCAATACCTGGCTGGTGTCCGATAACGTTCAGGTCGCGCCACAGGAAGTGGAAGTTAGCTCTTATCTGGTCGGACAAATCGATTCGGAAGTCGATACCGACGATCTGAGTAATTTCCAGCTCTGATGGGACGCGTCACGCTGCGTATCACTGGCACACAGCTGCTGTGCCAGGATGAACACCCTTCTCTGCTGGCCGCGCTGGAATCGCATAACGTTGAGGTGGAGTATCAGTGCCGCGAAGGTTATTGCGGCTCCTGTCGAACCCGGCTGGTTGCCGGTCAGGTTGACTGGATTACGGAACCTTTAGCGTTTATCCAGCCGGGAGAGATTTTGCCCTGCTGCTGCAGGGCAAAAGGCGATATCGAAATCGAGATGTAACTCAGTGCAACTCGCTGGTGGAAACCAAAGGCATCACGCCACGTTTTTTCATCTGCACGGCATACAGTGCGCCAGCGAGTACCACCAGCACCGCGCCAGCAACATAAATCATACGATAGCCAACCGACTCAACCATCATTCCCATGATAAAGGCGCCAATCGCCATTCCGGCGTCCATCGCGTTAAAGAACAGTGAATTCGCCACGCCGATTTTATGCGGTTCAACCGAGCTGATAATTTGCGTCTGGAAAACCGGCGTGACCGAACCGTAGCCGATACCGATGAGACCGCCGGAAATAATCATCATGATGCTGCCATTGGTGTAGCCCAGCGCCACCAGACCGATGGTAAAAGCCAACAGGCATGGGAAAACAACATATTTCGGCCCTTTTTTATCACAAATATTCCCGGTGAAGGTACGGCATATCATCAGGAAAATCGCGTAGCACAGCAGGAAATTACTGGCCGCCGCCATTAAATCCAGCTCACGCGCATACAGCGCCAGGAAAGCCGATACGCCGGCATAGGAGAAAGTCATAAAAAAGGTGACCAGCGCAAAAGGCAAGGCGGCGCGGTCAAACATCGCGGCAAAACCCAGATTCGGCTTCGAACCATCGGCATGACGAATTACCGGAGGGACCGTCACAATCAGGGAAAGCACAATCCCTAACGCCGCTACAGCGGAACAAAGCCAGAATGCGGCAGTGAACGCGTTCCAGCGGGCCATATTCAAACCGATCCACGGTCCTACGACCATCGCCAGGCCCATCGCTAAAGAGAAAAAGCTGGTGCCCTCTCCACGTCGGGAGGCCGGAATTAACCGCGCTGAAATAGTTCCTTTTACCGTGGTAATAACACCAAACGTAATCCCATGAAGTACGCGGATAAAGAGCAGCGACTCGATAGAATGGCAAACCGGATACAGCGCGGTAATCACCAAAAAAGCCAGAGAAGAGAGCACCAGAATCTTTTTATTCGAATATTTTCCCACCCATTGTCCGGCAAATGGCCGAATAACAATTGCCGCGGCCAGGAAACATGTCACTAACAGCCCGGCCTTATCTGCAGAAGCATGCAGGCGGTCAGCGATATAAATGGGTAATAAAGTTAGCAGTACATAAAAAACAAAAAAGATAATAAAACTGACTATGGTGATTGCCCAAAAATCCTTCGTCCATAATTTTTCTTTCATTCTTAACGACCCGTTCAGATGGCGCACGCAGGCAACGCTCAGCTCAACTGAACACCTATCAGGTGCGTCAAATGTGATGTATTCGATAGAATCACAGTATAAACAAGTGCACTCTATTAGAAAAATTAATCGTTTTAATTATATTGATTAGGTTTTACTAATGACGCTAACCCAAATCCACGCCCTGCTTGCCGTACTGGAGTGCGGCGGATTTACCGAAGCCAGCAAACGGCTATACATGACGCAATCCGCCGTCAGCCAGGCCATCTCCGCGCTTGAGGAGGAGCTCGGCGTTGACATATTGATTCGTGAGCGTCGTAAAGAGATTGAGCTTACCGCCGCCGGTAGCCGCATCGTCAGGCACTTACGCGCGATCCAGCGCGACGTCAACGCGGTAAAAGAGATTGCCGAACAAGAAAAAAAGAACCCGGCCCGTACGCTACGGATTGGCTGTTTTCCCAGCGCCTGCGCCTGCATTTTACCCGGCGTCATTCGCTATTTTGAAAGCCATCATCCAAATGTAAAAATTATCCCCTATGAAGAGAATAGTACGGCTATTATTGATTCGCTGCAGGACGGAAGTATTGATGCCGGTTTCGTTCCTTTTCCGGTCAACGGTATGTATTGCGTCCCCATTTACCGGGATAAATTCACCGTAGTGGTGCCTGAAAATCATCCCCTGGCGGCCAATAGTACAGTAACGGTTGAAGAACTGATGGACGAACCCCTTATTGTCAGTAAAGGTCGTTATGAATTAAGCATTATGGCGTTGTTTAAAGAAAAGGGTATTGAGCCGATATTTAAATATGAATTTAACCATCCCGATACTGCGCTGAATTTTATTCGCCAGGGATTAGGTATCGCCTTATTGCCAGAATTAACCTTAAAAGCCACGACAGGAAAATTATGCTCCGTGGCGCTGGAACCCACCTTTTATCGACAAATTTCCCTGTTAGCAAAAGAACCGCCGGTAGAAGGAAGTCCGCTATTTTTATTACAAAAATGTATGGAAACACTGACCGATGAGGGGTTGCTATAAAACAACCCCGCCTGATGGCATTGCGTTTACCAGACTTACGCTGGCAAACGTTGCGCCAGGCCGGATGAGGCGTTTATGCCCTCATCCGGCGCGTCACTTCTACTATGGCAAACCTTTAGTCATTTTTTTGCAGGAACATGACCGCCTTATCCGGGAAGTCAGTGAACAGCCCGTCGACGCCCGCCTTGTTATACAGGATGTCGTACAACTGATTAACGTCTGTGGCATAGTCCGGCAATTGATCGGCACGCACAGTGTAAGGATGCACTACCATCTTATTCTGATGTGCGTCTTGCACCATTCCAGTCAGCTTGATATTCCCTTTCGTTGAGCCTTCCGCGACCAGCATATGGTAATCCGGACCAATACCGTCCGCATATTCCGCCACCTGCTTCATAGCGCCCGGCTTAAACATCCAGTCGTAGTTGTAATTTACCCAACGACCGTCCGGCTGTTTCTGCTGTGTTTCATTCCAGTCGGTATACGCAATAAGTTGAACCAGATTGAGATCCATCCCCATTTTGGGTTCCAGTTCATTCTTAATACGTTTCAGCTCAGCGACATCAAAACACTGCAAATAGACATTGTCCTGCTTGCCGGTGTAACCATACTTCTTCAGCACTTCCAGCGTTTTCGCGGCAATATCTTTCCCTTCCTGATGATGGAACCACGGCGCTTTAATTTCCGGATAAATACCGATATTTTTACCGGTAGAGTGATTTAATCCCTGAACGAATTCAATTTCCTCTTCAAAGGTATGAATGCGGAAATCAGATTTTCCCATCGGGAAACGGCCCGGATAAGTTTGTACTTTTTTGCCGTTTTCAATATCAAACCCTTCGGTAAACTTCAGGGATTTAATTTCATCCAGCGTAAAATCGATAGCGTAATAGCGCCCATCTTTACGCGCCCGGTCCGGAAAACGGTCAGCGACGTCAGTCACCCGGTCAAGGTAGTGGTCATGGAGGACGACCAGATGGTCGTCCTTTGTCATCACTAAATCCTGTTCCAGATAATCTGCCCCTTGCGCATACGCCATCGCTTTCGCTGGTAGCGTATGCTCCGGCAGATAACCGCTGGCGCCACGGTGGGCGATAACGACTTTTTCAGCCGCCACGGCGCCGCTTCCGATGGCCATTCCTGCCAACATCAACGCCACGCTAAGGTTTTTCAGTGTGGTTTTCATGTTATTAGCCTCCGTTGCGTTTTAACTGCAGCTCATCATGATGGCGTTTTTCACCAATCATCACGACCACCAGCAGGATTACCGCCAGAATGCTGCCGCCAATCATCACCATAAAGCCGCCATCCCAACCGAAGAAGTCAACGGTATAACCCACAATGGCACTTGCAGCGACAGAACCGCCCAGGTAACCAAACAGACCGGTAAAGCCCGCCGCCGTACCCGCCGCTTTTTTCGGCGCCAGTTCCAGCGCGTGCAGACCGATCAACATTACCGGGCCGTAGATCAGGAAGCCGATGATAATCATACAAGCCATATCAACGTTCGGGTTTCCTGCCGGGTTCATCCAGTAAACGATGGTCGCGATAGTCACCAGGGTCATAAAGAACACGCCGGTCGCACCGCGGTTGCCGCGGAAGACTTTATCCGACATCCATCCACACAGCAGCGTGCCCGGAATACCCGCGTATTCATACAGGAAGTAGGCCCAGGAGGATTTATCCAGTGCGAAATGCTTCACTTCTTTCAGGTAGGTCGGCGACCAGTCGAGGATGCCGTAGCGCAGCAGATAAACAAACACGTTGGCGATAGCGATGTACCACAACAGTTTGTTTGGCAGTACGTACTGCATGAAGATCTGCTTCGCAGTCAGCTCTTCTTCCGCTTTTTCGTTGTAGTCGTCCGGATAGTCGTTTTTATACTCTTCGATAGGCGGCAGACCGCAGGATTGCGGCGTATCGCGCATCATTGCGAAAGCGAACAGCGCCACCACAATCGCGCCAAAGGCTGGCATATAGAGCGCCGCTTTCCAGTCGTTAAACCACGCCATCCCCAGCAGGAATAGCAGTGGCGGGATCCCGCCGCCGACGTTATGCGCGCAGTTCCAGACCGACACAATGCCGCCGCGTTCTTTCTGCGACCACCAGTGAACCATCGTACGTCCGCACGGCGGCCACCCCATCCCCTGGAACCAGCCGCAAAGGAACAACAGTACAAACATCACGGCGATGCTGGATGTCGCCCACGGTACAAAGCCCATAAACAACATGACTGCTGCGGCCAGAATCAACCCTGCCGGCAGAAAAACGCGCGGATTCGAGCGATCGGACACCGAACCCATTATAAATTTCGAAAAACCATAAGCGATGGAAATCCCGGACAGCGCAAAGCCCAGATCGCCGCGTGAAAAACCCTGTTCTACCAGGTAGGGCATCGCGAGGGCAAAGTTCTTGCGCACCAGATAATACGCGGCATAGCCAAAGAATATCCCCAGGAAAATCTGCCAGCGTAATCGGCGATAGGTCGGATCAATCTCCGCCGCTGGCAAGCGCGCTTTATGCGGCGCTGGTTTAAAAATACTCAACATATTGTAGCCTCCGTGGCCCGTATTTTATTTAGAGGTAAACACCGCAGTTTGTTCAAACAACCCCGCTGCTCCCAGTGTGGCCGCGATGTTAAGTAAAGATACGTCACGTTAATGTGAATTACAGCACATATTGTTACAGTTTTATGACTAATGTTCAGAAAGGCGCACGAAATCACGTTTCATTTTCGAATAGTGAGCGATTATGCGCGAAATCAAACATTCCATATGATTTGTATGGCTAAATGATAAAAAACGAACTGTGAGGAAAAACAATGAAAACTCGCGACTCGCAAGCAAGTGACGTGATTATCATTGGCGGTGGAGCAACAGGCGCAGGGATCGCCCGCGACTGCGCGCTGCGCGGTTTACGTGTCATTCTGGTGGAGCGGCATGATATAGCGACCGGCGCAACCGGGCGTAACCACGGGCTGCTGCACAGCGGCGCTCGTTATGCGGTTACCGATGCGGAATCCGCGCGCGAGTGCATTAGTGAAAACCAGATTTTAAAACGGATCGCCCGCCATTGCGTCGAACCGACGGATGGTCTGTTTATTACGTTACCGGAAGATGATCTTGCGTTTCAGGCCACCTTTATTCGCGCCTGTGAAGCGGCGGGCATTCGCGCTGAAGCCATCGATCCGCAGCAGGCTCGCATCATCGAACCTTCCGTTAACCCTGCGCTCATCGGTGCGGTAAAAGTGCCGGATGGCACCGTGGACCCTTTCCGCCTTACCGCCGCCAATATGCTGGATGCCAGAGAACATGGCGCAATCGTGTTAACGGCGCATGAAGTGACCGGGCTCATTCGTGAAGGCGCAACGGTCTGCGGCGTCCATGTGCGCAACCATCTCACTGGCGAAACCCAGACGCTTCACGCGCCGGTGGTGGTCAATGCGGCTGGTATCTGGGGGCAACGGATCGCCGAATACGCCGACCTGAGTATTCGCATGTTCCCGGCGAAAGGCTCGCTGTTGATCATGGACCATCGGATCAACCAGCATGTCATTAACCGCTGCCGGAAACCATCGGATGCCGACATTCTGGTACCTGGCGATACAATTTCACTGATCGGCACTACCTCTACCCATATTGATTACAATGAGATAGACAGCAACCGCGTCACCGCAGATGAAGTCGATATCCTGCTGCGTGAAGGGGAAAAACTGGCCCCTGTCATGGCGAAGACGCGTATTCTGCGCGCGTATTCCGGCGTCCGCCCGCTGGTGGCCAGCGATGACGATCCCAGCGGTCGTAACGTCAGCCGCGGTATTGTGTTGTTCGACCACGCCGAACGCGACGGGCTTGATGGCTTCATTACCATTACCGGCGGGAAGCTAATGACTTACCGCCTGATGGCGGAATGGGCGACCGACGCCGTGTGCCGCAAGTTGGGCAATACTCGCCCCTGCATCACGGCGGATACGCCGTTGCCTGGCTCAAAAGAGTCTACGGAACATACGCTGAAACGCATTATCTCGCTTCCCGCGCCGCTACGCGGATCGGCGGTTTATCGGCATGGCGATCGCACGCCGGGGTGGCTGAGCGAAGGCCGCCAACACCGTAGCCTGGTCTGTGAATGCGAGGCCGTCACGGCGGGAGAAGTGCAGTATGCCGTCGAAAACTTAACCGTGAATAGCCTGCTGGATCTGCGTCGTCGCACCCGCGTAGGGATGGGCACTTGCCAGGGCGAGCTGTGCGCCTGCCGCGCGGCCGGGCTATTGCAGCGTTTTAATGTGACGACCGCGGCGCAATCTATTACGCAACTCTCTGAATTTCTGAATGAGCGCTGGAAAGGCGTACAACCTGTCGCCTGGGGAGACGCGCTGCGCGAAAGCGAATTCACGCGCTGGGTTTATCAGGGATTATGCGGTCTGGAGAAGGAGCACCAGGATGAAATTTGATACGGTTATTATGGGCGGCGGTCTCGCCGGTTTGCTGTGCGGACTGCAACTCCAGCAGCATGGATTACGCTGCGCCATCGTCACCCGCGGACAAAGCGCACTGCATTTTTCCTCCGGCTCGCTGGATCTACTCAGCGCCCTGCCCGACGGCCAATCGGTGACCGACATTACCGCCGGGCTTGATGCGCTGCGCCGCCAGGCACCTGAACATCCTTATTCACGTTTGGGCGCGCAAAAAGTCCTTACGCTGGCGCAACAGGCGCAAACGCTACTTAACGCCAGCGGCGCGCAGTTATACGGCGACGTACAGCAGGCGCACCAGCGTGTCACGCCGCTTGGCACATTGCGTTCAACCTGGCTTAGCTCGCCGGAAGTACCGGTCTGGCCGTTATCCGCACAGCGAATTTGCGTCGTCGGCGTTAGCGGATTACTGGATTTCCAGGCGCACCTTGCGGCAGCGTCGCTGCGTCAACGCGATCTCAACGTGGAAACCGCAGAAATCGACCTTCCGGAACTGGACGTACTGCGTGATAACCCGACGGAATTTCGCGCGGTCAATATTGCGCGTCTGCTTGATAACGAAGAAAAATGGCCGCTGCTGTACGACGCGCTGTCGCCAATAGCGACAAACTGCGACATGATCATCATGCCCGCCTGTTTCGGGCTGGCGAACGATACGCTGTGGCGCTGGCTTAACGAACGTCTGCCCTGCGCGCTCACGCTGCTGCCGACGCTGCCGCCATCGGTGCTCGGTATTCGTCTGCACAATCAGCTCCAGCGCCAGTTTGTCCGTCAGGGCGGCATCTGGATGCCGGGCGATGAAGTGAAGAAAGTCACCTGCCGTCGCGGTACCGTGAGCGAAATATGGACCCGCAACCATGCCGATATCCCACTGCGCCCGCGTTTTGCCGTACTTGCCAGCGGTAGCTTCTTTAGTAGCGGTCTGGTTGCCGAGCGCGAAGGGATCCGCGAACCTATTTTAGGGCTCGACGTACAGCAAACGGCCACCCGCGCCGAATGGTATCAACAACATTTCTTCGACCCACAGCCCTGGCAGCAGTTTGGCGTCGTGACGGATGACGCTTTCCGCCCCTCCCTTGCGGGCAATACGGTAGAAAATCTGTATGCAATAGGTTCTGTGCTGGCGGGATTCGATCCTATAGCTGAGGGATGCGGCGGCGGCGTCTGCGCAGTCAGCGCCCTCCAGGCCGCGCACCATATCGCTGAGCGAGCAGGAGAACAGCAATGAGCGACACACGTTTTGAAAGTTGTATTAAATGTACGGTGTGCACCACCGCGTGCCCGGTCAGCCGCGTTAATCCAGGCTACCCTGGCCCTAAACAGGCCGGACCGGATGGCGAACGCCTGCGTCTGAAAGACGGCGCCCTGTATGACGAGGCGCTGAAATATTGCATTAACTGCAAACGGTGTGAGGTCGCCTGTCCGTCGGACGTGAAGATTGGCGATATCATCCAGCGCGCCCGCGCGAAATACGATACGACGCGCCCGTCATTGCGTAACTTTATTCTCAGCCATACCGATCTGATGGGCAGCGTTTCAACGCCGTTCGCGCCGGTGGTCAATACCGCCACCGCATTAAAGCCAGTGCGCCAGTTGCTTGATTACGCGCTCAAAATCGATCATCGCCGCACCTTACCAAAATACTCTTTCGGCACCTTCCGCCGCTGGTATCGTAGCGTGGCGGCGCAGCAGGCTAAATACAAAGATCAGGTCGCCTTTTTCCATGGCTGTTTTGTGAATTACAACCATCCGCAGCTCGGAAAAGATCTGATTAAGGTGCTGAACGCAATGGGTACCGGCGTACAGCTACTGAGTAAAGAGAAGTGTTGCGGCGTACCGCTGATCGCTAACGGTTTTACGGATAAAGCTCGCAAGCAGGCTATCAGCAATGTGGAGTCGCTACGCGAGGCGATTGCCGTCAAAGGTATTCCGGTCATCGCCACGTCATCCACCTGTACGTTTGCGTTGCGCGATGAATATCCTGAAGTGCTGGACGTGGACAACGCCGGGCTGCGCGAACATATCGAGTTGGCCACCCGCTGGCTATGGCGCAAACTGGATGCCGGGAAAACGCTGCCGCTTAATCCTTTGCCGCTGAAAGTGGTCTACCATACGCCGTGTCATATGGAAAAAATGGGCTGGACGCTTTACACGCTTGAACTATTGCGGCAAATTCCGGGGCTTGAATTGACGGTACTTGATTCACAGTGCTGCGGCATTGCCGGTACGTATGGATTTAAAAAGGAAAACTATCCGACATCACAGTCCATCGGCGCGCCGCTGTTCCGCCAGATTGAAGAGAGCGGCGCCGACATTGTCGTCACCGATTGTGAAACCTGTAAGTGGCAAATTGAGATGTCTACAAGCAAACGCTGCGAACACCCCATTACGCTACTGGCCCAGGCGCTCGGCTAAGTAAAAAGCGCCGGAGCCCCTCCGGCGCCATTACCCTACTCACCAGGGCCGATTTTCCATCAGACATATACCCTTCATACTTCAAGTTGCTTATGTGTTGGCTACGGATTATTTTGGGTATAAACGCGGATGTCTCTTTGCAATAACCTGCCCTATTTGGTTAACCATGACCGCTAACCCACGGTGGCATGACAGATAACGACGTTACTGTTTATAGAGCAATATCTCTTGTATCGACGCGTTACCAGCCCCCTTTAAATAGGGGGGATAACTGAATATCCCAATAATAATTGAATGTTATGTGAATAATAATAAAATCAGGTCTATGCCTGATTTAATATATCCCCCACTAACAATAATATTTTTACAAATAATTATAAATTACATCATATTCGCTACTTTCACCTACCAGGAAACAGAGCAAAATGAATATATGTGTAAATTCACTTTACCGATTGAGCACACCGCAATTTCACAGTTTATATGCAGAAGAGGTGAGCGATGAGACGCTTGCGTTGTTGATTGGCGAAGTAGAGAATGGTAATCAGAATTGTATTGATCTGTTATGCAATCTTGCGTTACGCAACGATGACCTGGGACATAAAGTTGAGAAATTACTTTTTGATCTCTTTAGCGGAAAAAGATCGGGATCTCCAGATATAGACAAAAAAATCAATCAGGCTTGCCTTGTATTACATCAAATCGCCAATAACGATATAACAAAAAATAATACTGAGTGGAAAAAGCTACATGCCCCTTCCAGATTACTTTATATGGCCGGTTCCGCGACAACCGACCTTTCTAAAAAAATAGAAATAGCACATAAAATTATGGGCGACCAGTTCGCTCAGACAGATCAAGAACAGGTGGGAGTTGAAAACCTTTGGTGTGGTGCGCGAATGATGTCGTCAGATGAGCTAGCAGCTGCAACGCAAGGTCTGGTTCAAGAATCACCTTTTCTCTCGGTAAACTATCCTATTGGGCTGATTCATCCTACCACCAAAGAAAATATATTAAGCACTCAGCTACTTGAAAAGATTGCTCAATCAGGATTATCTCACAATGAAGTCTTCCTGGTAAATACAGGAGATCACTGGCTTCTCTGTTTATTTTATAAACTTGCAGAAAAAATAAAATGCCTTATATTTAATACTTATTATGATTTAAATGAAAATACTAAGCAAGAGATTATAGAAGCAGCAAAAATTGCAGGCATATCAGAAAGCGATGAGGTTAATTTTATTGAAATGAATTTACAGAACAATGTACCCAACGGCTGTGGTCTATTTTGTTACCATACAATTCAACTCTTATCGAATGCCGGACAAAACGATCCTGTTACCACACTACGAGAATTTGCGGAAAATTTCTTAACGCTTTCAGTAGAGGAACAAACACTATTTAACACCCAAACCCGGCGACAAATATATGAATACAGTCTCCAGTAATGGTGAGTACTTAGAGCCTATCCCATTAGGCTATTTTATTCGCCATTTTGGGACCGGGCAGTGCTCAAAATCCTCACGTACTACGTGTACGCTCCGGTTTCTGCGCGCTGGCCGGCCCCAAACTGGCTTTAACAATTACGCCTGGTGGGATAGGCTCTTATTCTGAAATGATGCTCTGCGAAAAATTTATAAGTATATAAGAGTGGGAAGGCCAGGCCTTCCCACTAAAAGTTCTATGCCGTCAATGATTCAACCACGTCTATCCAGCCATGCTCGCTGGTAATGTCCTCGCCATTAAGCCAGCGGCGCAGCATATTTAGCGCCATCATCGCACAGACCTCCTGACGTATTGCCAGACTATACCGATTGGCGCTAAAACGCACGCGTAAGGCATACGTGCCATCCGGCGTCGCCAGCGCGAAATTAAGATGTTCGTTTTCCAGCCCCGACACGGCCAGCGCCAGACCGGCATAATGATTGCTGCGCCGTTCTGTCGTCCAGTGCGCCGTTTGCGCCAGCGTCTCTTCCTGAGAGGGAACGACTTCGCTGGCAAGAACCGGCGCCCCGGCGCGGGAAAGCTGTAGCGCCAGTAAGCCGCTGGTGTATTGCTCGCTCAACGTCAGACTCAACTGCCTTTCCTGCAGGCGGCGGGCTATTTGCGCCGGCAGGTTTTCCGTACCTTCAAAAATCAGGTTCTGCCCGGCAACCCGTTTGACCTCTGGCCATAACGCCAGCATCGCCTCCCGTTGCGTCGCCGGGCCGGTCAACTTCAGTTCAATGATAGGCATTGATGAGCGATACCCCATCGTCACGCCGGGCGGCAACGGCAGTGCGTCGAGACGCTGCGCCAGGTCGCTTTCTGAACGTCCAAAAGTCGTTAACCGCAGGCAAAGCGGCGGCTCCGGCAGCGAAAAACGCGCGCGTAACCGCGGTAAGATTTCCTTCTCCACCATAACCTTAAATTCAGACGGTACGCCGGGGGTGAAAAACATCAGGCAGCGGTTGAGCTGTAGCGCAAATCCACAGGCAGTGCCGACCGGATTATTAATAAACTCCGCGCTGGCAGGCAGTTCCGCCTGTTTACGGTTGCTCGGCGCCATCACACGACCGCGCTGCTGAAAATAACGTTCCATTTCGGTCAGCCACGCCTGGTGCAGTACTAATCCTTCGCCTTTTGCCGTTGCCGCGGCGAGCGCGCTTAAATCATCGCTGGTCGGCCCTAACCCGCCATTAACAATCAAAACATCAGCATGTTGACTGCGTTCACGCAAGATAGCGACCAGACTGTCCAGATTATCGCCTACCGTATTTCGCCGTGATAACGGAACGCCCTGATGAAAGAAAAAATCAGCCAGCCAGGCGGCATTGGTGTCAACGATTTGTCCGTGCAACACCTCATCCCCGGTGGATAGCATTTCCACATTTAGCATTGTGTTCTCCTGCTCTTATGATGAAAACACTATAACGCAAAGACGAATATGACGTGGAAAGAAGAATGACGGGAAAAGGAGGAATATGGCGCGACGATTGCCGCGCCGTTAGCATCAAAAGCTGGCGTTTACGCCAACATAAGGGCCGTCAGCAATCGCATTATCGCGGTTGCCGTCTTTACCCGCCAGGTTCAGGTAACGATAACCGGCTTCAATGCTCAGCGGGCGCATAATGGTGAAACGCGCGCCTGCATTCGCTTCTTCATAACTTTCGATACCGCTGGACAGCGAATCTGGTGAATAATAATACTCGCCGAACAGACGGAAGCTGTCGCCGATTTTCCATTGTAACCCACCGCCGACAGCCGCCGCATAGCCTTCATCACTGTCTTTCGGATTGGTATAAATACCTTTACCGCCGACCGTCGCCAGCAGCGGTCCCACCGGAATGTTCAGCCCCAGGCCCACGCCCGCAGCATCGCCATCATCATCGTTGTGCATCCAGTTACCGCTTAGCGCCAGTCCCGTCGATTCCGTACCAAAACCCACGCCAATGTTGGTGTAATCTTCGCCCGCCTGGCCGCTAATACTGATAGCCTGCGCCGATGCAGAAACGAACAGCATTCCGGCAAAACCTAATAATATGCTTTTTTTCATTTTTACCCTTTCCAGCAAGCACATAAAGAAAAACTCCCCAAAACGGCAGAATTGTACTGCCAGACGCTGAGGAATCAATGCACTAAGAAACCATTCCAAAAACATATTGTAACGAAATACTACTTTCGCCATGACGCATCATTGCGCCATCACATGGCGACGCCTGCATCAACAAAATTAACCAAAAACGCAGTCTGCGTTATCGCTTCCATTTTTCACAAAGAATTTCGCAGAATGATTTGTTAAGCTGATGTCCTGGTGGTTTAAGGAAGCGACTTATGCGTCAACGAACTATAGTTTGCCCATTAATTCAAAATGATGGCTGTTATCTGCTGTGCAAAATGGCCGACAACCGCGGCGTCTTTCCCGGTCAGTGGGCGCTGTCGGGCGGCGGGGTCGAGCCGGGCGAACGCATTGAAGAGGCGCTGCGTCGGGAGGTTCGGGAAGAACTCGGCGAACAACTGATTCTGAGCGATATTACGCCATGGACCTTCCGCGACGATATCCGTGTTAAAACCTACGCTGATGGCAGACAAGAAGAGATTTATATGATTTATCTCATCTTCGACTGTGTTTCCGCTAATCGCGATATATGTATTAACGACGAATTTCAGGACTACGCCTGGGTCAAGCCAGAAGAACTGGCGCTGTATGATTTGAATGTAGCGACACGCTACACATTAGCATTGAAAGGGTTATTATAATGACGACAGCCGCTTCAGGCTGTCTTTACGCTTTTAACATACGGCTAGCCGGGAACAAATTCACCATCTAAAAAGAGTTTTCCGTTTTCCGCATGCATAACGAGCGCATCAAGATAGTCCGGATCAAACTTTACGCCGCGCTTATTTTTTGCAATATACGTCAAACAATGATTATGGGTAAAAATGACTATATTTTTATTCTGCGACTTTTTCAGCAACGTATTGATTGAAGCATAAATACCGCTGCCGCAATCCATCATTTTTTTATCCACCGTAAGCGACCTGCCCGCAGAAAACCAGGTTGCCGACTGGATGGTGCGCACCGTATTACTGGAATAGAGATTGTAATTTTGTATATCGGCACTAAAGGCTTTACCCAGCGCTCTGGCGTCTTGCGCACCGTTGACCGTAATCCCCGTGCTGTCTGACAGGCAGGTATTATCGGAACGATCGCACCGCTCGGCATGGCGGAATAACACGACTACCGGATGCTGTTTCGCCAGCGCCGCCAGCGCTTTACCGTTAATCTGCGGTAGACCGTTACCACTCCAGGCATGTTGTGAGGTCAACCCGGCGATAATAACCAACGCCCCCGCCAGAGTCGCGAGATAGCGTTTGTTTTTAATAAAGCGTAGGGTAAATGCCAGCACATTAACCTCTCAGGCAGACAGTGCAGCTAACTTAATAGCAATACGATTAAAATGAAATTCCGCAACGGAAGACCAGGCCAGAAACATAAAAACAGCTTTTGGGCATGCATAAAATGCCTTAAACTTTCGGCGAAAGCAAAGCATAATTCCGTTAAAAATTATCTTTTTACTTCACCTTAATTTCTTAATGTTAATTTAATATTCATCCAGTAGGGTTCAGTTAAATGCGTTAAAAAATAAGCCCTTTTCTATTCCCGAAATATTTGAAAAGCGGCTTTCAATGGCTGAAGGAAAAATGATGTCGGACTTTTTGCCTTTCTCTCGTCCGGCGATGGGCGCGGAAGAGCTCGCTGCCGTTAAGACCGTACTGGACTCAGGTTGGATAACAACCGGCCCGAAAAATCAGGAACTGGAAGCGGAGTTTTGTCGGCTAACAGGCAATCAATATGCCGTTGCCGTCAGTTCAGCCACTGCCGGTATGCACATCGCGTTGATGGCGCAGGGCATTGGTGAAGGCGACGAGGTCATTACACCGTCAATGACGTGGGTTTCTACGCTAAATATGATCGTTTTACTCGGCGCGAACCCCGTCATGGTCGATGTCGATCGCGATACGCTGATGGTCACGCCTGAACATATTGAAGCCGCGATTACGCCACAAACCAAAGCAATTATCCCCGTCCACTACGCTGGCGCGCCCGCCGATCTGGACGCTATTTACGCTCTTGGCGAGCGTTATGGCATTCCGGTGATTGAAGACGCGGCGCACGCGACAGGAACCAGCTACAAAGGTCGCCACATTGGCGCCCGGGGCACCGCGATTTTCTCCTTCCACGCCATTAAGAACATTACCTGCGCTGAAGGCGGTATCGTCGTCACGGATAACCCGCAATTCGCCAATAAACTGCGCAGTCTCAAGTTTCACGGGCTTGGCGTTGATGCCTGGGATCGACAGAGCGGAGGACGCGCGCCACAAGCGGAAGTCCTGGCGCCGGGCTACAAATATAATTTGCCCGACCTCAACGCCGCTATCGCGCTTGCCCAGTTACAGAAACTGGATGCGCTTAACGCTCGCCGCGCCGCCATCGCAGCGCAGTACCACCAGGCAATGGCAGACCTGCCTTTTCAGCCTCTGAGCCTTCCGTCGTGGGAGCATATTCACGCCTGGCATTTATTCATTATCCGGGTCGATGAAGCTCGCTGCGGTATTACCCGGGATGCTCTGATGGCATCGCTGAAAGCGAAAGGCATCGGCACAGGGCTGCATTTCCGCGCCGCGCATACGCAAAAATATTATCGCGAACGTTTCCCAACGCTCACGCTGCCTGACACCGAGTGGAACAGCGAGCGGATCTGCTCACTGCCGCTCTTCCCGGACATGACCGAGAGTGACTTTGATCGGGTCATTACCGCCCTTCATCAGATAGCAGGACAATAAGCATGTTTGACGCCGCCCCCATAAAAAAAGTCTCGGTGGTTATTCCTGTCTATAACGAACAGGAAAGCCTGCCGGAATTGATAAGACGCACCACCACCGCCTGCGAGAGTCTGGGCAAAGCGTGGGAGATTTTATTGATAGATGATGGTAGCAGCGATAGCTCGGCGGAGCTGATGGTTAAGGCGTCCCAGGAGGCCGATAGCCATATCATCTCTATTTTACTCAACCGTAACTACGGTCAACATGCAGCGATTATGGCGGGGTTTAGCCATGTAAGCGGCGATCTTATCATTACGCTGGATGCCGATCTGCAAAACCCGCCGGAAGAGATCCCGCGCCTGGTGGCGAAAGCCGATGAAGGGTTCGATGTGGTAGGCACCGTGCGACAGAACCGACAGGACAGCCTGTTTCGCAAATCGGCGTCAAAAATCATTAATCTGCTGATCCAGCGCACAACGGGCAAAGCGATGGGCGATTACGGCTGCATGTTACGCGCCTATCGCCGCCCTATTATCGATACCATGTTGCGCTGCCATGAACGCAGCACCTTTATCCCTATTCTGGCCAACATTTTCGCTCGTCGGGCTACCGAAATCCCGGTGCATCACGCTGAACGTGAATTTGGCGACTCTAAATACAGTTTTATGCGTCTCATTAACCTGATGTATGACCTGGTGACCTGTCTGACGACGACGCCGCTGCGCCTGTTGAGCCTGCTGGGCAGCGTTATCGCCATCGGCGGGTTTAGCCTGTCGGTATTGCTTATTGTACTTCGCCTGGCGCTGGGACCGCAGTGGGCGGCGGAAGGCGTATTTATGCTCTTTGCCGTTCTGTTTACCTTCATCGGCGCGCAATTCATCGGTATGGGACTGCTGGGCGAATACATTGGTCGCATTTATAACGATGTCCGCGCCCGCCCCCGCTATTTTGTTCAACAAGTTATCTACCCGGAAAGCACGCCGTTTACTGAGGAAAGTCACCAATGAAAGCCGTTATTTTTGCCTATCACGATATGGGATGTCAGGGCGTGCAAGCCGTACTGGATGCCGGGTATGAGATTGCCGCGATTTTCACTCATGCCGATAATCCTGCGGAAAACACCTTTTTTGGCTCCGTCTCCCGGCTGGCGGCAGAATTAGGTATTCCGGTTTATGCGCCGGATAACGTAAATCATCCTATCTGGGTCGACCGCATCGCTGAACTTGCGCCGGATATTATTTTTTCGTTCTATTACCGTAACCTGTTAAGCGAAGAAATTCTGCACCTCGCCCCGGCTGGCGCGTTCAATCTGCACGGTTCTCTATTGCCTGCCTATCGTGGCCGTGCGCCGCTAAACTGGGTTCTGGTTAACGGCGAAAGCGAAACGGGCGTAACGCTACATCGTATGGTCAAACGTGCCGACGCCGGAGAGATTGTCGCCAGTCAACGCGTCGCTATTGCGCAGGACGATGTTGCGCTTACCCTGCATCATAAGCTATGTCAGGCCGCGCGCCAGTTGCTTAATAGCATCCTGCCCACCATGAAATGCGGCGATATACCTTCTGTTCCTCAGCGTGAGTCTGACGCTACATATTATGGTCGCCGCAGGCCGGAAGATGGCCTTATTGACTGGCACAAACCGGTTTCCACGGTGCATAACCTGGTGCGGGCGGTAGCCGCCCCCTGGCCCGGCGCGTTCAGCTATAACGGCTCGCAAAGATTCACTATCTGGTCTTCCCGAATTTGTCCGGATGCGCAGGGCGCGCTTCCCGGCTCGGTAATTTCGGTCTCTCCGCTGCGGGTCGCCTGCGCCGATGGCGCGCTGGAGATTATTACCGGCCAGGCCGGAGACGGTATTACTGTACAGGGCTCGCAGCTTGCACAGACGCTTGGTCTGATGGCGGGCGCGCGTTTGAACCGTCCACCAGCGACCAGCGGTAAACGTCGCATTCGCGTTCTCATCCTCGGCGTCAACGGTTTTATCGGCAATCATTTGACCGAACGGTTACTGAATGAAGAGAATTACGAGGTCTACGGTATGGATATCGGCAGCAACGCCATTAGCCGGTTCCTGCTCCACCCTCGCTTTCATTTCGTGGAGGGAGATATCAGCATCCACTCAGAATGGATCGAATATCATGTCAAAAAATGCGATGTCGTACTGCCGCTGGTAGCGATTGCTACCCCGATTGAATACACCCGCAACCCGCTGCGCGTCTTTGAACTTGATTTTGAAGAAAACCTGCGGATTATCCGTTATTGCGTGAAATACCGTAAACGCGTGGTTTTCCCGTCTACCTCTGAAGTGTACGGCATGTGTACGGACGCCTCTTTTGACGAGGACAAATCGAATCTGATCGTCGGGCCGGTGAATAAGCCACGCTGGATTTACTCCGTTTCCAAACAGCTTCTCGATCGGGTGATTTGGGCTTATGGCGAAAAAGAGGGATTGCGCTTCACGCTTTTCCGTCCCTTTAACTGGATGGGGCCGCGGCTGGATAGCCTGAACGCGGCGCGTATCGGCAGTTCACGCGCGATAACGCAGTTGATTCTGAACCTGGTAGAAGGGACGCCGATAAAGCTTATCGACGGCGGTCAGCAGAAGCGCTGTTTCACCGATATTCGCGATGGGATCGAAGCATTATTCCGCATTATTGTGAATGATGGCGATCGGTGCGATGGCAAAATCATTAATATCGGCAACCCTGACAACGAAGCCAGTATTCAGGAACTGGCGACGCTGTTGCTCGACAGTTTTGATAAGCATCCGCTGCGCTGCCATTTCCCACCGTTTGCCGGTTTCCAGGTCGTCGAAAGCCGTAGTTATTACGGCAAGGGTTATCAGGATGTCGCACACCGGAAACCCAGTATCGACAATGCCAGGCGCTGTCTGGGCTGGGAACCGTCTATTGCGATGCGTGATACGGTTGAAGAAACGCTGGACTTCTTCCTGCGCAGCGTAGATGTCGCGGAACGCGCATCATGACGAAAGTCGGTTTACGCATTGATGTTGATACCTTGCGAGGAACGCGTGAAGGTGTTCCCCGGCTGCTGGCGACATTGCATCGCCACGGCGTTCAGGCCAGCTTTTTCTTCAGCGTCGGGCCGGACAATATGGGACGCCATCTTTGGCGTCTGATAAGACCGCGATTTTTATGGAAAATGCTACGTTCAAACGCCGCCTCGCTCTACGGCTGGGATATCCTGCTGGCCGGTACCGCCTGGCCGGGAAAAAATATCGGCAACGCCAATGCCGGGATTATTCGTGAAACGGCAACATACCATGAGACGGGACTACATGCCTGGGATCACCATGCGTGGCAGACTCACAGCGGCCACTGGAGTATCCGCCAGCTTGAAGAAGATATTGCGCGCGGCATAACGGCGCTTGAGGCCATTATCGGAAAACCCGTCACCTGCTCAGCCGCAGCCGGCTGGCGAGCGGATGGGCGCGTTGTTCGTGCGAAAGAACCGTTCAACCTGAGGTATAACAGCGATTGCCGTGGAACCACCTTATTCCGTCCGCTACTGATGCCGGGCCAGACCGGGACGCCGCAAATCCCGGTCACCTTACCCACGTGGGATGAGGTTATCGGCCCCGCCGTTCAGGCGCAGTCGTTCAATACCTGGATTATCTCCCGTATGTTGCAGGACAAAGGCACGCCGGTATATACCATCCATGCGGAAGTCGAAGGTATTGTCCATCAGCCGCTGTTTGAAGATTTGCTCGTTCGTGCACGTGACGCGGGGATCACCTTTTGTCCTCTGGGCGAACTGCTGCCGACATCGCCTGAGTCTCTGCCGTTGGGGCAAATTGTACGTGGACACATCCCTGGCCGTGAAGGTTGGCTGGGGTGTCAACAGGCCGCGAGCGCCTCATGATGAAATCGATACGCTATTATCTGGCTTTCGCCGCATTTATCGCGCTCTACTATGTTATTCCTGTCAATAGCCGCCTGCTCTGGCAGCCGGACGAAACGCGCTATGCCGAAATAAGTCGGGAGATGCTGGCGTCTGGCGACTGGATCGTGCCGCATTTTCTGGGATTACGTTATTTCGAAAAACCGATAGCCGGTTACTGGATAAACAGTCTGGGTCAGTGGCTTTTTGGCGCTACCAATTTTGGCGTGCGGGCCGGCGCTATTTTAACGACATTGCTGGCCGCAACGCTGGTGGCGTGGCTGACGTTCCGCTTATGGCGGGATAAACGTACTGCGTTGCTCGCCTCCGTTATATTTCTCTCCCTCTTTGCCGTTTACAGTATCGGGACGTATGCGGTACTCGACCCGATGATCGCCCTTTGGCTTACGGCCGGGATGTGTTGTTTCTGGCAGGGGATGCAGGCCACGACCCGAATGGGCAAGATTGGGATGTTTTTGCTACTGGGCGCAACCTGCGGTCTGGGTGTATTAACTAAAGGCTTCCTCGCCCTGGCCGTACCGGTGGTGAGCGTGTTGCCGTGGGTCATTGTTCAGAAACGCTGGAAGGACTTTTTGCTTTACGGCTGGCTGGCGGTCTTGAGCTGCTTTGTGGTTGTCCTTCCCTGGGCGATCGCCATTGCGCGACGCGAAGCCGATTTCTGGCATTACTTTTTCTGGGTGGAGCATATCCAGCGATTCGCCATGAGCGATGCCCAGCATAAGGCCCCTTTCTGGTACTATCTGCCGGTACTGATCGCGGGAAGTTTACCGTGGCTGGGGTTACTGCCTGGCGCGCTTAAACTAGGCTGGCGCGAGCGAAACGGCGCATTCTATTTGCTCGGATGGACGATCATGCCGCTTCTCTTTTTCAGCATTGCGAAAGGGAAACTGCCTACCTATGTTCTTTCCTGTTTCGCACCGATAGCGATACTCATGGCGCGCTTCGTCCTGCATAACGTAAAAGAAGGCGTCGCCGCGCTACGTGTCAACGGCGGGATCAACCTGGTGTTCGGGTTAGTCGGGATCGTCGCAGCGTTTGTCGTCTCCTCATGGGGCCCGCTGAAATCGCCGGTGTGGACGCATATCGAAACCTATAAAGTTTTTTGCGTCTGGGGCGTCTTTACTGTTTGGGCGTTTGTGGGCTGGTATAGCCTCTGTCATAGCCAAAAATACCTATTACCCGCGTTTTGTCCGCTGGGACTGGCGCTGCTGTTCGGCTTTTCCGTCCCCGACAGGGTGATGGAGTCCAAACAGCCACAGTTTTTTGTCGAAATGACCCAGGCGCCTTTGGCATCAAGCCGCTATATTCTTGTCGACAACGTGGGCGTCGCCGCCGGGCTGGCCTGGAGTCTGAAACGAGACGATATTATGCTCTACGGACACGCGGGCGAACTCAGGTATGGTCTTAGCTATCCTGATGTGCAGGATAAATTCGTTAAAGCCGACGATTTTAACGCCTGGCTCAACCAGCATCGTCAGGAGGGCATTATTACGCTAGTACTTTCAATAGCCAAAGATGAAGACATCAGCGCTCTTTCCCTTCCCCCTGCGGACAATATTGATTATCAGGGGCGTCTGGTGTTAATTCAGTATCGGCCTAAATGATCGGCGTCGTTCTGGTGCTTGCCAGTCTGCTCAGCGTTGGCGGTCAGCTCTGCCAGAAGCAAGCGACACGGCCATTGACGACAGGCGGACGCCGCCGCCACCTGATGCTGTGGCTGGGCCTGGCGCTGATATGCATGGGTGCAGCGATGGTGCTGTGGCTGCTGGTGCTACAAACCCTGCCGGTGGGAATTGCTTACCCGATGTTGAGTCTGAATTTTGTCTGGGTCACGTTGGCGGCATGGAAAATCTGGCATGAACAGGTTCCGCCCCGCCACTGGTTGGGCGTCGCATTGATTATCAGCGGCATTATCATTCTGGGGAGTGCGGCATAATGGGCGTAATGTGGGGACTGATAAGCGTTGCGATTGCCTCCCTCGCCCAGTTGAGTTTAGGATTCGCCATGATGCGGCTGCCATCGATAGCGCATCCACTGGCGTTTATTTCCGGACTGGGCGCATTTAATGCCGCGACCCTGGCGCTATTCGCCGGTTTGGCGGGGTATCTGGTTTCCGTCTTCTGCTGGCAGAAAACATTACACACGCTCGCGCTCAGCAAAGCCTATGCGCTACTGAGTCTCAGCTATGTGCTTGTCTGGGTAGCCTCAATGCTGTTACCCGGTTTGCAAGGCGCTTTCAGCCTAAAAGCGATGCTCGGCGTATTGTGTATTATGGCGGGGGTAATGCTGATTTTTCTGCCCGCCAGATCATGAAGGCTTGCGCGTCAACCGCTGCCATTCGTCGCAGGAATAACAGCGTGCATCAACGATTTTTAAGGTCTGGTGTTTTTCCCGATTAATACAATACTGCGCATCCTGTAAAGGCGACAGGATATCGCCGGGACTCAGTAATATCATGGAATTCGCCTCGGCGATCATTTTTAGCGAACCGCCGCTATCGCACAGCACCAGAACATGGCACGCCCTCTTTTTGACATAATGCGATTTCTTAACCAACCATTCCATAGCGCCCCCGTTTCACGCTGATTGTTCATAACACGTTACACATCAACGGATAAACAAAACGGCAATAGCGATGGAATGGTTGTATATTAACCTAACATTAATTTTTACAGCTCTCACACACCCACTGCTGGAGCGCACGGCGAGATATTTTAATCCCTCCGTTTTTCAGTTCTGACGGCAGCGTCAACCAGCGAACCGGCTGTTGAAAACGCGCCAGCTTATCACGGACCCATTCAGCGAGGTTCACGTCTCCGGCCTGCGATGCATACTCCACAACCGCAACGGGACGATGACCAAACTCTTTATCTTCTACCGGCACGACGAAGGCTTGTTGCACCAGCGGATGCGCGTTAATAACGCGTTCGACTTCCTCCGGCTGAATGCCTTCGCCGCCGCTAAAGAACAGGTTGTCCAGCCGCCCGGCGATGGTTAGCCTGCCGTGGTTCAGCTCGCCGCGATCGCGCGTGGCAAACCAGCCCTCGTCATTAACCAGCGGGATCAGTTTGCCATCACGCCAGTAACCTTCCGCCATACTGGCGGCGCGCAGCCAGACTTCATTATCGACGATCCTGATCTCTCTTCCGGGGAGCGGCGCGCCAACATCATCCGAACCATCGGCCTCTTTGGCGCATACCGTAGACGCGAACTCCGTGAGCCCATACCCGCACCAGCAACGAATCCCTTGTTTGCTGGCCTGGTCGGTGAGTTCAACCGGAATCACCGCGCCGCCGAGCAAAACGGCTTTCAGCGTCACCGCCGCCCGATTCGCCAGCAGCCGCCATAGCTGCGTCGGCACCAGCGAAGCATGAGTACACCCTGCCAGCATCTGCTCCAGCGGTTGCTTATCGCGTACCGTCATGCGCGCCCCGGCGAAGAGCCAACGCCACATAATACCCTGCCCGGATACATGAAACAGCGGCAGCGATAGCAGCCAGTCATCCTGAGGGTCAAACGGCATTAGCGAAAGCACTCCCTGCGCGCTGGCAAGATGCGCCTGGCACGTATGTACAGCCGCTTTTGGCAATCCTGTGGAACCCGATGTCAGCGTCATGGAAACCAGACGCTGCGATTGCCAGGCCACGGCATACGCCGCTGTGCTATTTTGTATCTGCAACGCGGTTAACCCGGAAAATACGTTTTCGCCTTCCAGTGTCAGCGCAAAACGCAGCGTTAACTTCGGCACCAGCGCCTCCAGCAACGTCTGGGGCAACTGCGGGTTGACGGGCAGAACCCGCGCGCCGCACTGCATCAGCGCAAGCCATGCCAACAGAGTGCGCGGCTGATTCCCGGCGCGCAGCAGGACACCGTCGCCCTCCCGTACGCCCTGCGCGGCAAACCCATCCGCCAGCGCATCAATACGCTCACAGAGGGCGCGCCAGCTTAGCACTTCATCGTTCAGGCGCAGAGCGGGCGCCTGACTGCGAACCTGACGCCAGTGGCGCCACGGCCAGTCCGTGAATGTCATAACAGTCGTTCCAGCTCATCACGCTTCAGACAAGGCAACGCGCTACCAGGCCAGGGGCGAACCTGTTGCGCCTGCATCAGATGCAAGGTATCCAGTCCAGGCAGCGTTCCCGGCGTCAACCAGGCGGCAATCCGCGCCAGTTGCGTCAGGCCGAGGCTGGACTCGATCGAAGAGCTGATGACCGCCGTCAGTCCCAACGCATGGGCGGCGGCGACTTGCTCACGCACTTTATCAAGCGATCCGGTCAGCGTAGGTTTGATAACCACAGCCTTGACGCCCTCTTCGGCTTCAAAGGTGAAATCCGCTTCGCGCAGACTTTCGTCCCAGGCAATCGCGATACCGGTTTCACGGGCAAAGGCGCGGGAATCATCCCGCGCCTTACACGGTTCTTCGAGAAAGGCGATACGAGCGCGGTAGTCCGGATTAACATACTTTGCGAACTGTTGGGCTTTTAGCGGCGTCCAGGCGCGATTCGCATCCAGACGCAGATGCAGATCCGGGATCGCCTCCAGCAGCAAATTAACCACCATGCCGTCACGTACCGCTTCATAGAGACCCACTTTGACCTTAGCGATTTTCTCACCGGGCATATCGGCAAGCCGCAGCACCAAATCGTCAGGATCGCCAGTGCATAACGGCGCGGCGCGATAGTCCGCCGCCTCCGGCAAGACGCCAGTCAGTTCCGCCAGCGCGCAGCTTGCACCAAACGCGACCGAAGGCATCTCCGGTAATCCCTCGCTCCCCTGAAGCCAGTCGTTCACCCATGTCAGGAGCGCCGTCTGCGCCTCTTCCCACGTTTCCTGACTGAACCCCGGCAGCGGAGAGATCTCTCCCCACCCTTCACGCTCGCCGTCACGCAGACAAACATACAGCCCGTCGCGAGTTTTTAACCGCCTGTCGCGCAGAACCACCCCCGCGTCCATGGGGATCTGCCAGCGGTATACCTGCGCGCTACGCATTATGGGTTCCGTTTGAATTTGCTGAAGTCAGGCTGACGCTTCTGGTTAAAGGCGTTACGGCCTTCCTGCCCTTCTTCGGTCATGTAGAACAGCATGGTAGCGTTGCCCGCCAGCTCCTGTAGACCCGCCTGACCGTCACAATCGGCATTCAGCGCCGCTTTCAGGCAACGCAGCGCCATCGGACTGTTTTGCAACATTTCGCGGCACCAGCGCACGGTCTCTTTTTCCAGATCCGCCAGCGGCACAACGGTGTTGACCAGGCCCATATCCAGCGCCTGTTGCGCATCGTACTGGCGGCACAGGAACCAGATTTCACGCGCTTTCTTCTGACCAACGATACGCGCCATATATGAAGCGCCCCAGCCGCCGTCAAAGGAGCCGACTTTCGGACCGGTCTGGCCGAAGATGGCGTTTTCCGCCGCGATGGTCAGGTCGCACATCATGTGCAGCACATGACCACCGCCGATGGAATACCCCGCGACCATCGCGACAACCGGTTTTGGACAGGTGCGAATCTGGCGCTGGAAATCCAGCACGTTCAGGTGATGCACGCCGGAGTCATCCTGATAACCGCCGTAATCGCCGCGCACCTTCTGGTCGCCGCCCGCGCAAAACGCTTTATCGCCTTCGCCGGTCAGAATAATCACGCCCACGTTGTCGTCGTAACGGGCATCCGCCAGCGCCTGAATCATCTCTTTGACGGTCAACGGACGAAATGCATTGCGCACCTGCGGACGATTAATAGTGATTTTTGCAATACCGTCGGTGGATTTTTCATAACGAATGTCGGTGTAACCCTCCGAGCAGTCGTGCCATTCTACCGGTGCGTAAAGCATTGTTTCATCAGGATAGATCATAGTGTGTCCTTTAGTCAGAGACGCAGAATCTGAGCCAGACTGTCTACCACGCCAGCGGGGTTTTCCCGATGCGCGTTGTGTCCGGCGTTACGAATAACATGGCATGTCGCCGCCACTTCCTGCGCCAGGGCGCGGAATTTGCTGTCGCGTTCGCCACATAAATAATAAAACGGAAATGCCAGCGCGTTGAGCGCCTCGCGTAAATCCGGCTGGGCGGCAAGCGATGTCGCCTCCAGCATCGCAGCCAGCGTTTCGCCGTTATTCTGGCTACGCAGCGCCGTCAGCGCCTGCCTTTGCTGCGCCGTCAGCGAGGCGAACACCGGCTGCTGATACCAGTCGTGAAAAACCTCAGTCAGGGGTTCACGACGAAAACGCTCTGCCCAGCGCCCGTCGGACAATCGTCTTTCAGCGCGCGCCTGTTCATTTTGCAGCCCCGGATGACCGCCTTCGACCACCAGGCCGCACAGGCCTGGTATTCCCTGGCAGGCTGCCATCATCGCCACCCGGCCTCCAAGAGAGTATCCCACCAACCAGAACTTTAGTATGTTGTAACTAATTAACGTAGCGCGCAGTAATCTGATGACATCGGCAAATCCGCCGACCGGAATAGCCGCAGATCCGCCATGTCCCGGTAAGTCAATATAGAGCCGCGAACAGCCGTGAAACTGTTCGCCAACCGGCTGCCATTCACGGCAATCGCCAGAAAAACCGTGCAGGAAAACCAGCGAGGGCGCCCCAGGCTGTCCGGGCATGTGCTGCGCGTGCAACATCATAGATGGCTTACCTGAGCCAAAAGTTGCTGCAACGTCTGCGCGCCGTCCGTATCGTTTACCACCAGCTCAATCACCGTCGTCGCCGGGGTTCGCCACGCGCCAGCCAGCGCAGACTCCAGTTCTTCCCAGTTTTCCGGGCGATGATAGCGCAGGTTAAACATGGCGGCCGCATGGTCAAAATGGACGTTTTGCGGCATCAAATAAAAGCGCTCACGTTTGCTTTGCGGCGTCGGCAGCAGGGAAAAGATCTGCCCGCCGTTATTGTTGACCACAATCAACACAAACGGCGCGGATACCTGACGTAGTAACGCCAGCGCGTTAAGATCGTACAGCGCGGATAAATCGCCGACGATAGCCAGCGTCGATTTGGCGCTGGCGCGCTGCACGCCCGCCGCTGTGGAAAGCAGGCCGTCAATGCCGCTCGCCCCGCGATTGCTGTATACCGGATAGCCAGCCGGCAACTGCGACAGCGCGTCGATCAGACGCACCACCAGACTATTGCCCACGAACAATTGCCCCTGCTCCGGCAGATAGTCGCGGATACGGTGCGCCAGCTGTGCTTCGCCAAAGGTGTCTCGCTGCGCGACCACCCGTTGCCACGCCAGTTCCGCCAGACGCGGGATCTCTACACACCACGGTTTACGTTTTTCCGCCGGATGCATCTCCAGCCAGTCGGCGATTTTCGCTATCAGTCTGCGTCCACGATGGTGCGCCGGGTCCAGACGACCTTCAATATTGTCGATTACCCAATACTCTTCCGGCTCGCAGGTTGCCTGCCATTGCAGTAAGCGTTTTCCGGTAAGGCTACTGCCAAGCTGGACGACAATTTGCGCCTGCTGCAGTTCGGTCACCGCTTTGGCGTTGCCGAGCCACAGGTCGGCGCACGGCAGCGGCTGCCCGGTTTGCGACAATACGTCGCCAATTAATGGCCATCCCAGAGTTTGCGCCCACTGCGCCACTTTTTTGCCTTCTTCCGCGCTCATACGCCCGGCGACGACGACGCCGCGTTTTTGTCGCCAGAAGAACCAGTCGCGCTGTTTGTCGCTTGCCAGTCGACGCGCTTCGCGCAGCCAGGGTTTTTCATCCTGCCACCAGTCGCCGAGACGCTGCTGCCAGACCAGGCCGGTGTCATTCATATCGCCATACAGCGGTTCGGCAAAAGGACAGTTAATGTGCAGAGCGCCCGCATGAAGCATGGCGAGCGCATTATCGATGGTCGACACCAGCCAGCGCGCCGGAATATCCTGCGTGGGACGCGGCAACGACAGAGTTTGGGAGGGGTGCGAGGAAAACATCCCCGCCTGACGGATCGCCTGGTTGGCGCCGCAGTCAATCAGCTCCGGCGGGCGATCGGCGGTAAGTAAAATAAGCTTCTCGCCCGTCAGCCCCGCCTCAATCAAGGCCGGATAGAGGTTCGCCACGGCGGTACCTGAAGTGACAATAACGGCAACCGGCTGTTGGCTGACTTTCGCCAGCCCTAACGCCAGATGACCAAGCCCACGCTCATCAAAGTGCGTATGGTGAATAAAAGCAGGATTCTCTGCCGCCGCCAACGTGAGCGGCGTGGAACGGGAACCAGGGGCGATACAAACATGCCTGACGCCATGACGGGTTAAGGCTTCCAGGATGACCGCCGCCCAGCGCCGGTTAAATGCACTTACTGACATGAGTTTGTCCGGTATCAATCATTGGGACTAAGTATAAAGAGCTGCAAAAATGGATTATTGATATGGGTCGGGAATATGTGACTCATTACACATCCATCTGCAATAAGGTACGTAACCCGGCCGCTTTATTATCTATTTCCTGCCATTCCTGTTCCGGATCGGAGCCGCGGACGATTCCCGCGCCGGCATACAATCGCACCACATTGGCCGTCACTTTGGCTGAACGTAACGTCACGCAAAACTCACTTTGCCGCGTGGAGAGATAGCCTGCCGACCCGGCATACCATTCACGTTCGAACGGCTCATGTTGTTCTATAAAACAACGCGCGGGTT
This sequence comes from Salmonella sp. SAL04196, assembly GCF_046550835.1. Lineage (NCBI taxonomy): Bacteria > Pseudomonadati > Pseudomonadota > Gammaproteobacteria > Enterobacterales > Enterobacteriaceae > Salmonella > Salmonella sp. SAL04196. Next base: position 307,077 of record NZ_JBGDXE010000005.1, on the reverse strand, counting down.
CACGAGGGATCCCCGCGACCGCTGCGGTAGGCTGTAACTGGTGCAGGCAGAGCGTGTCGTCCGCCTGATTAAGCGCCGTCCAGATACAGCGGCGCAAATGCTGTACCTTGCGCAGTCTGAGCACCTGCGGCGGCAGCACATCCAGCGAGTGGGTGCAGTTTTGCAGTCGCTGGCAGATGTCTTCGACAACCAGCATATTTTCTCGCTGGTTTTTATCGTCTTTCATTAACCATTCGCCAAGCTGCCAGGCTTTATGGTTATCCGGATGGTTCGCCACCGTCCCGGCCAGCGCTTCGGTACGTAGCGCCGTTTCACGCCGCCGCCAGAGCCGCTCCGGCGATGATCCCAGAAAGGCGGTATCGGCGGAAAAGGCCATAAAAAAGTGGTAGCAGTTGAGATTTAAACGACGACTGGACGCCATCATCGCGGCGGCATTGACCGGACGGGAGAATTGTAAGTCGGTGGCCCGCGCCAGCACAACTTTATCAAACGCCTCTTGCGCAATGGTGTGGGTGGCCTGCTGAATCAGCTTCACCCAACCGTCTTTGTCCGGCCAGTGCTGTTCGCTCGTGAGCGAAAGGCGCAGCGCCGGAACAGGCTTAATACCGACCAGAGAAGCGAGAAACGCTTTCGCCTGGCGCGCATCATCGCGTAGCGAAACGTCACTGTGCAGATGTAAGCGTAAGGTCGCCGTACCACCGCTACGTCGCCACTCCAGCCGCGGCAGCAATAAGTAGCCCTCTTTCGGCTCGAACGCATTCAGCCCCCAAATACGCAGGTCAGGCTGCGCGTGCTGACGTAAAAACCGTTGCGCCAGATCGAGCGATGAAAAAACGGTGATTGCCCCGAGAACGGCAGCTTCTTCGTCGCCATTGCGCTGTTGCCAGTAGAATTGCGGAAAGGATGACTGGCTGGCCAGCCAGCTCAATGCATCGAAGGCATCGTTTAAAGGGAAAGGCGCATCGAAAACGCAAAGCCCTGGCGTCGCCGGTATCTCTTGCGATAGCTGACGCGTCAGATTTTCCAGCGCAGTAGTAATAGAATGCACGCGGACCCTCCCTGTTAAAAACCCCACATTATACGGGGTACTGCCCTAAAAAAGCAGTACCTCATTTAGGGAGGGTTGCAATTCTGTTCAGTGGGAGGGATTTAGCGCCGCGCCAGCAGCAGTCCAAGTACCAGTCCTACCGCCGCGCCTACGCCAATACCCTGCCAGGGTTTTTCATGAACGTAGTCATCCGCTTTATAAACGGCCTGCTTTGCCCGGTAATAATAGCTATCCGACGCGTGGCTTACGCGGTTTTTCACCTCTTCCAGCGCTTGTTCCGCGCGGGCTTTCAGCTCAATGTATTTTTGATCGGCGGGATCGCCTGAGGAACGTAAAACCTCTTCCAGCGTTTCGCTGAGCAAAGTCAGATCATCATCAACACGTGATTCACCAAATTGATATGACATTCTCATTCTCCGTTGTGTTAACACCTGCTCCTAACTATAGTCAACGGTTTCGGTTTATGCCTGATGAACCTCCCGCGCCATTCCCCGGTGCGGAATGCCATCTTCGTCATAAACATCGGTGACCGGAATAAAACCAAACCGCGCATAAAAAGGTTGCAGATGCGCCTGCGCCCCCAGATATAGCGGCTTATCCGGCCAGTGCCGCCCACAAGATTCCAGCGTTTTCGCCATTAATTGCTGGCCCAGTTTCGCCCCTCGCCAGGCATCGCTGACGATCACCCGGCCAATAACAACCGGGTCTGATTCGTTATCGCTTTTCAGAATCCTCGCATACGCCACCAGCTCATCCTGATGCCAGCCCAGAATATGCCGATTGTCGCCGACTAAATCATCGCCATCCACATCCAGGTAAGGACAGCGCTGTTCTACCACAAAGACCGCGCAGCGCAATTTGAGTAACGCGTAAAGTTGAGGAACGGTAAGTTCGCTATGGTGGAGATCCTGCCAGTCAATCATGATGCGCTCCTGTGTTGTGGTAATCTTGGGTTAAACGATAACCAAACGTGTATGGACAAGATGGAATTAATTTTTTTAGGTACGTCCGCAGGCGTTCCCACGCGCTCACGCAATGTAACGGCAATTTTATTACATCTGCAACATCCAACGCAGCCGGGAGTATGGCTTTTTGATTGCGGCGAAGGGACACAGCATCAAATGCTTAATACCGCGTTTCATCCCGGTAAGCTTGAGCGCATTTTTATCAGCCATCTTCACGGAGATCATCTGTTTGGCCTGCCGGGTCTGCTATGCAGCCGGTCGATGGCGGGGAATCCTCATCCGCTAACCGTATACGGGCCTCAAGGCGTGCGTGAGTTTATTGCAACCACACTGCGCCTTAGCGGTTCATGGACCGATTTTCCGTTGCAAATTGAAGAAATTAGCGCAGGCGATATTCTTGACGACGGTCTGCGAAAAGTGACCGCGTTCAGGCTGGAGCATCCACTGGAGTGCTACGGATATCGCGTTGTTGAACATGACAAGCCTGGCGCGCTGAATGCCAGGGCGTTAAAAGCCGCAGGCGTTACACCCGGCCCGCTGTTTCAGGCGTTGAAGGCAGGAAAAACCGTCACGCTTGCCGATGGAAGGCAGATCAATGGCGCCGACTACCTTGCTCCCGCCGTGGCCGGGAAATCAGTGGCGATTTTCGGCGATACCGCGCCCTGCGAGGCCGCCCTCGCGCTGGCGCAAGGTGTGGATGTGATGGTACATGAAACCACGCTGGATGCGTCAATGGAGGAGAAAGCCAACGCTCGCGGACACAGCTCCACCCGCCAAACCGCGACGCTGGCGCGGGAAGCTGACGTCGGTCGGCTGATCATGACCCATATTAGCTCACGCTATGACGATAAAGGCTGTCAGCGCTTACTGGCGGAATGCCGCGCTATTTTCCCGGCGACGGAGCTGGCTTACGATTTTTCTGTTTTCCCGGTTTAGCGCTCCATTTTTTGTCCTCATTGCCGATAACACTAAAAAAGGCAGGCTTTCATAATGAGGTGAGGATGGACAATTTTCAGAAAGATATTGATGACAGGGCCAATTTAACCCTGTCAAACCGTTTTGAGCTGCTGTTATTCCGTCTTGGTACATCGCTGCATGAACAGAAGTCAGAGCTGTTCGGCATCAATGTATTTAAGCTGCGCGAAATCGTACCGATGCCCGCCTTTACGCGCCCGGCAGGCATGAAAGCGCCGCTATTGGGCATGGTCAATATTCGGGATCAGGTCATTCCGGTGATTGATTTGCCAGCGGTAGCGGGCTGCAAGCCGGAAACCGGGCTGAATATTTTGCTGATCACCGAATATGCGCGCAGCGTACAGGCATTTGCCGTCGAGTCGGTAGAAAATATTATGCGTCTTGACTGGCAGCAGGTGCATACCGCCGAGAAAGCCGTCAACGGTCGCTACATCACCAGTATTGCCTGCCTGGATGACAACAAAGAAACCAACAACCTGGCGCTGGTGCTCGACGTTGAGCAGATCCTTTATGATATTGTCCCCTCCAGCCACGATCTGCGCGCCACCAATCTGAAGACCAATAAATTTTATATTACCCCAGGCGCGGTAGCCATTGTGGCGGAAGACTCCAAAGTCGCCCGCGCGATGCTGGAAAAAGGGCTGAACGCAATGGGAATTCCGCATCAGATGCATGTGACCGGCAAGGATGCATGGGAGAGAATCCAGCAACTGGCGCAGGAAGCGGAGGCCGAAGGTAAGCCAATTAGCGAGAAAATCGCGCTGGTCCTGACAGATCTTGAGATGCCGGAGATGGATGGCTTTACGTTAACGCGTAAAATTAAAACCGATGAACGGCTGAAAAAGATCCCGGTCGTTATTCACTCTTCCCTTTCCGGCAGCGCCAACGAAGATCATGTGCGTAAGGTGAAGGCCGACGGCTACGTCGCCAAATTTGAAATCAATGAACTCTCTTCAGTGATACAGGAAGTGATGGAGCGCGCGGCGCAAAACGTCAGCGGCCCGTTGGTAAGCCGGCAGTTGCTAAGTTAAATTCCGGTCGCTGAGACCTTACCTGCCGGATGGCGGCGCAAGCGCCTTATCCGGCCTACAATCCATAGTTATTTCAACGCATTACATCAGATAATAAAAAACCCGCTTCGTGAAGCGGGTTTTTCGTTTTTACTTATTGCTTACATCAACGGCGTCGCTAACTGCACAAGGCTAATCAGCGGCTGCGGCCAGACGCCCAGTACCAACACCAGCAACGCGGAGATCAGCACCACGATCCCGCCTGCGCTGTACTGCCAGTTTGTCGGCGCGTCGCGTCCCGGTTGCTGCGGCGCGTGCAGGTAGAGACTCACCGCAACGCGAAGGTAGTAGTACAAACCAATCGCGGAACCCACCACCACGGCGGCGACCAGCCACCACAGACTGGCCTGAACGCCGACCGCCAGCACGTAGAATTTGCCGATAAAGCCCAGCGTCATCGGGATACCTGCCAGCGACAGCATCATCACCGTCATCACCGCGGCAAGAACCGGACGGTGCCAGAACAGACCACGGTAAGAGTACAGGGAATCGGCATCCGGGCCGCGGAACGGGCTGGACATCAGGCTGACCACGCCAAACGCGCCGAGGCTGCTGAACAGATAACCGGCCAGGTAAACGCCAACCGCTTCCATCGACATCTCGCCGCTCTGCAGGGCAATCAGCGCCACCAGCAAGTAGCCGAGGTGAGAGATAGAAGAGTAACCGAGCAGACGTTTGATGTTGGTCTGGCTCAGCGCCATCAGGTTACCAAAGATGATAGAGGCAAAGGCGATAATGCCCAGCACCACGCGTACCGCTTCGCTGTCGCCTACCGGCGCATAGAGGAACAGACGCATCACCACGCCGAAGATAGCGATTTTGCTCGCCGTCGCCAGGAAGGTGGAAACCGGCGCAGGCGCGCCCTGGTATACGTCTGGCGTCCACAGGTGGAACGGCACCAGAGAGAGTTTAAAGCCCAGACCGACAATCATCAGGCCAAAGCCCGCCAGCAGCAACGGCTCGTGCAGCATACCATCGCCGAGGCTCTTACCGAGCGCTTCGAAAGACAGGTTGCCGGACTGCGCATAGACCAGCGCCATCCCGAACAGCAGGAAAGACGAGGCGGCGGCGGAGAGGATGGTGTATTTGATACTGGCTTCCAGCGAGCGTTTCTGGCGGAAAGCATAACCAATCAGGCCGAACAGCGGCAGCGAGATCAGTTCAATACCGAGGAACAGCGCCGCCAGGTGGTTGGCGTTCGCCAGCAGAATTCCCCCCAGGCTGGCGATTAACACCAGCAGGTAGAACTCTTCCTGGTTATCGTTATAGCCTTCCAGCCACGGGTAGGCAAAGGTGCAGGTGGCGAGGCTCGCCAGCAGCACCAGCCCGGTGTAGAGCATCGCAAAGCCGTCAACGCGCATCAGCGGCGTGACGTCCATTGCCCCGGCCTGGCCGACAAACCAAAGCGAAACCAGAGCAGCGTTAAGCCCAATGACCGACAGCGTGGCATTGAGGAAGTGATTGCGTCGCCACGCAATGGAGAGCATCACAACCACCACCGTCAAGCCGACGATCAGCAGCGGTAGCAGCGCAATCAGGTGTTGTGGAGTTATTGTCATGGCGATTTACGGCCTTGTAGTAGTAACAGAATTAACAAACCACTGCTGGATGTTGCTCATCGCAGAATGCGAGGTATCCAGAATCGGCTGCGGATAGAAGCCAAGCAGTACCAGAAGCACCACCAGCAACAGAATGATAAACAGCTCGCGCAGCGACATCCCTGGCAGTTCCTGGCTGGCAATCTGGCTCTTCGCTTTACCAAAGTAAGCGCGATGCAGCATCGCCAGCGAGTATACAGAGGCGAATACCAACCCAAAGGTGGAGATCACGGTAATCACCGGCACCACCTGGTAGCTGCCGAACAGAATCATAAATTCGCCGACAAAGTTACCGGTGCCCGGCATCCCGAGCGTCGCCACCGCAAAGAACATGGAGAGCGCAGGCAACCACTTCATCTTGCCCCACAGGCCGCCCATCATACGCATGTCACGCGTATGCAGACGTTCGTACAACTGGCCACACAGAATGAACAGACCGGCTGCGGACAAACCGTGCGCAATCATCTGAATCACCGCGCCCTGGTACGCCAGTTGGCTGCCGGTGTAGATAGCGATCAGCACGAAGCCCATATGCGAAACGGAGGTATAGGCAATCAGGCGCTTGATGTCGTATTGGGTAAAGGCCATCCACGCGCCGTAGAAAATGCCGATAACGCCCAGCCACATGGCGATCGGCGCAAACTCCGCCGACGCGTTCGGGAACAATGGCAGGGAGAAACGCAGCAGACCGTAAGCGGCGGTTTTCAGCAAGATACCGGCCAGGTCGACGGAACCGGCGGTCGGCGCCTGGGAGTGCGCATCTGGCAGCCAGCCATGCAGCGGCACCACCGGCATTTTCACCGCGAAGGCGATGAAGAAGCCCAGCATCAGCAGATATTCCACACCGTGGGACATCGGCGTGTTCAGCAGCTCTTCATAGTTGAAAGTCCACACGCCGGTCGCGTTGTAGTGCACAAAGACCAGCGCCAGGATGGCAATCAACATCACCAGACCACTCGCCTGGGTATAAATGAAGAACTTGGTTGCCGCCGTGATACGCGTTTTCCCGTCAGAAGCTTTATGCCCCCACAGCGCTATCAGGAAGTACATCGGCACCAACATCATTTCCCAGAAGAAGAAGAACAGGAACATGTCGATAGCCAGGAACACGCCGATAACGCCGCCTAAGATCCACATCAGGTTCAGGTGGAAGAAGCCCTGATATTTTTCGATTTCTCGCCAGGAGCAAAGCACCGCCAGAACGCCGAGCAGGCCGGTCAGCACCACCATTAGCAGCGACAGTCCGTCGAGCGCCAGATGGATAGAGATGCCAAAACGCGGGATCCACGGCAGGACAAATTCAGATTGCCACTGTGGAATACCGGCGGATTGCGTCAGTGAGTAGCCGCCCTGCAACCACAATTGCAGACCGAGCGCCAGCGTCAGCCCCATGGTAATCAGCGCTATCCAGCGCGGCACCTTCACGCCAAAGCGTTCGGTCTGCCAGCACAGAAAGCCGCCGATAAAGGGGATTAATATCAACCAGGGTAATAACATAGCTAAGTATGTCCCTTATATTTACTCCTGCTCAGGCTATCTCACTCGTCAGCCCGAATCCTGCCAGTGCTCACACAAAACGCAGCGCGTTTTGAACGTCCGTAAGGACGGCCCCGTAGGGGTGAGCTTCGCGAATCATCCTCACGTACTTCAGTACGCTCCGGTTGCTCCGCACTGGCGAGATTCGGTCTGACTTCGCCGATGACGCCTGTACTTCAGGAACAGATTTTCAACGAATTCTAAAAATTATTTTTGGGTTTGTAGGCCGGATAAGCACTGCGCCATCCGGCAGTCGTTCATCCAGCCAACAAACTCAACGCAGTACCATCAACAGCGCCAGCACCACGACCGCGCCGATGCTCATGGATGCCACATACCAGCGCAAATAACCGTTCTCGCTCAGTACCAGGCCTTTGCCTGCAAAACGGGAAAGGATAGCCGGAATGTTCATCAACGCATTAAGCGGGTCGCGCTTCAGCAGCCAGGCGATACCGAGGAATGGCTTGACGAATACTTTGTCGTACAGCCAGTCAAAGCCCCAGGCGTTATACCACCAGGTCCCCAGCAGACGGCCCGGCGCGCTGTTGGCGATCGACGTCACCAGCGTGCGTTTACCCAGCCACAGCCATGCGGCAATCAGGATGCCGGCAATCGCCACTACGCCAGAGGTAATTTCCAGCGTCATGACGCGACCATGCGCCAGTTCAGTTGTCTGCGGCAGCACTCCCTGCAGCGGCGGCACAATCAGCGCGCCAACAAAGGTAGACAGAATCATCAGGACAATCAGCGGCAGATGGTGGGTAATCCCCTTCCCTGCATGAGCGTGAATTTGTTCTTTACCGTGGAAGACGATGAAAATCATCCGGAAGGTGTACAGGGAGGTCATGAACGCGCCGACCAGACCCGCCACCATGAGATTGATATGACCGTTCGCCATCGCGCCAGCCAGGATCTCATCCTTACTGAAGAAGCCCGCAGTGACCAGCGGCAGCGCCGACAGCGCCGCGCCCCCCACCAGGAAGCAGGCATACACCAGTGGAATCGACTTACGCAGACCGCCCATCTTAAAGATGTTCTGTTCGTGATGGCAGGCCAGAATGACCGAGCCGGAGGCCAGGAACAGCAGCGCTTTAAAGAAGGCGTGCGTCATCAGATGGAAAATCGCCGCATCCCACGCCTGCACGCCAAGCGCCAGGAACATGTAGCCAATCTGGCTCATGGTGGAATAGGCCAGCACGCGTTTGATGTCGGTCTGCACCAGCGCGGCGAAACCCGCCATGACCAGCGTAATCGCCCCGATAATGCCCACCAGATGCAGAATTTCCGGGGTCATCAGGAACAAACCATGGGTACGAGCGATCAGGTAGACACCGGCGGTCACCATGGTAGCGGCGTGGATCAGCGCGGAGACCGGCGTCGGGCCGGCCATCGCGTCGGCAAGCCAGGTCTGCAACGGAAGCTGCGCAGATTTACCGACCGCGCCGCCCAGCAGCATCAGCGTCGCCCACATCAGCATGTTGTTGCCGTCAGCAAAGTGCGCTGGCGCCAGCTCGACCATTTCGCGGAAGTTCAGCGTGCCCAGTTCGTTGTAGAGGATGAACAGCGCGAAGGCGAGGAATACGTCACCGACACGGGTCACCACGAAGGCTTTCATTGCCGCTGCGCCATTCTTCGGATCGCTGTAATAGAAGCCGATCAACAGATAAGAGCACAGGCCCACGCCTTCCCAGCCGAGGTACATCAACAGCAGGTTATCGGACAGCACCAGAACAACCATGCTGGCGATAAACAGGTTGGTATAAGCGAAGAAGCGGGAGTAACCCTCTTCTCCACGCATGTACCAGGACGCGAACATGTGGATCAGGAAGCCGACGCCGGTGACCACAGAGAGCATGGTCAGCGACAGGCCGTCCAGCACCAGGTTAAAACCGATGTTGAAGTTACCGACCGACATCCACGTCCACAGCGGCTGGCTGAACGCCTGTTTGCCGTTGGCGAAGAAATCCATCCCGACAAACGCTGTCACCAACGCCGCCAGACCAACGGAGCCCACGCCAATGGTCGCGGAGAGATTTTCCGACCAGCGTCCGCGAGAGAACGCCAGCAGTACAAAGCCAATCAATGGCAGAATAATGGTTAAGGCAAGCATGTTCATCCACGCATCTCACTTACTGAATCGATGTTCAGGTTCTGGCGACGGCGATGGAGTTGCAGCAACAGCGCAAGTCCAATACTCGCTTCCGCAGCCGCAAGGCTGATGGCGAGAATGTACATCACCTGACCATCGGTCTGGCCCCAGTAGCTCCCGGCGACCACAAAGGCCAGCGCGGAGGCGTTAATCATGATTTCCAGCCCGATCAGCATAAACAGCAGATTGCGGCGGATAACCAGACCGGTTAAACCCAGGACGAATAAAATCGCAGCGAGGATCAGTCCGTGTGTTAAGGGGATCATGCGCGCTCCTCCGTTTTTCTTTTCGCGCGGTCATCGGCGCGGTTGCTTAGCACTTCACCCGCACGCTCTTCACGACCGACGTGGAACGCCACCACCAGGCCTGCCAGCAGCAGCATAGACGCCAGTTCGACCGCCAGAACATAAGGCCCGAACAGCGTAATGCCCACCGCTTTCGCGCTAATCGGCGTGCCGTCGATGCCCTGGTCGTTAACGCCCAGAATGGCGTACACAATAACCGCCAGCATAATGGCCGACAAAACCGCCGGACCAATCCACACCTGCGGTTTCAGCCACTGGCGTTCCTGTTCGATTTCGCTGCCGCCGAGGTTGAGCATCATCACCACGAACACAAACAGCACCATGATGGCGCCTGCGTAGACGATAATTTCCAGCGCACCGGCAAAATAAGCGCCCAGCGAAAAGAACACCCCGGAAATCGCCAATAGCGATATCACCAGATACAACAGCGCGTGTACCGGATTGGTATGGGTGATCACTCGCAGGGTCGCGAGGATGGCTATCAGGCCACAGATATAAAAAGCGAATTCCATTGCCCTCTCCTTACGGTAACAGGCTCTTGACGTCGATAGGCTTGGCTTCGTTCTCTGCTTCGCCTTTATCTTTGCCGTCGATTGCCATACCCGCCATCCGGTAGAAGTTATATTCCGGGTATTTGCCCGGACCGGAAATCAGCAGATCCTCTTTTTCGTACACCAGATCCTGACGTTTGTATTCGCCCAGTTCGAAGTCCGGGGTCAACTGAATCGCCGTGGTCGGGCACGCTTCTTCGCACAGGCCGCAGAAGATGCAGCGTGAGAAGTTAATGCGGAAAAATTCCGGATACCAGCGGCCATCTTTGGTCTCCGCTTTTTGCAGAGAGATACAGCCTACCGGACAGGCTACCGCACACAGGTTACAGGCAACGCAGCGCTCTTCACCGTCCGGGTCGCGCGTGAGCACGATACGGCCACGGTAACGGGGCGGTAAATAGACCGGCTCTTCCGGATACATCCGCGTTTCGCGTTTGGCGAACGCATGCAGGCCGATCATCCAGATACTGCGTACCTGAGTGCCGAAACCTACTAATAATTCTTTTAAGGTCATGGTCTTTGTGTCCCTTATTGCGCCTGCCACAGAATGACAGCCGCCGTTACCAGCAAGTTGATGAGCGTCAGCGGCAGGCAAACTTTCCAGCCGAAGGACATTACCTGGTCATAACGCGGACGCGGTAACGACGCACGAATCAAAATGAACATCATCATGAAGAACGCGGTTTTCAGCGCGAACCAGACGAATGGCGGTAAGAACGGGCCATGCCAGCCACCGAAGAACAACGTTACCATCAGCGCGGAAACGGTGACGATGCCGATGTACTCCCCCACAAAGAACAGACCGAATTTCATACCGGAATATTCGATGTGGTAACCGTCCGCCAGTTCCTGCTCGGCTTCCGGCTGGTCAAACGGGTGACGGTGACAGACCGCTACGCCCGCGATGGCGAAAGTAACAAACCCAAAGAATTGCGGAATCACGTTCCACAGATGCGCCTGGTTATTGACGATATCGGTCATATTAAATGAACCGGCCTGCGCCACCACGCCCATCAGGGAAAGACCAAGAAACACTTCGTAGCTCACCGTCTGGGCAGACGCACGCATCGCGCCCAGCAGCGAGTATTTGTTGTTGCTCGACCAACCGGCGAACAGCACCGCGTAAACCGCCAGACCGGCCATCATCAGGAAGAACAGAATCCCGATGTTTAAATCGGCCACCACCCAATTAGGGCTAACCGGCACAATGGCGAAGGAGAGCAGCAGCGAAGTAAACGCGATCATCGGCGCCAGGGTAAAGATGACGCGATCCGAGAATTTCGGGATCCAGTCTTCTTTAAAGAACATCTTGATCATGTCCGCGACCAGCTGGAGCGAGCCGCCCCAGCCAACGCGGTTTGGTCCATAACGGTTCTGGAACAGACCCAACAGACGACGTTCGCCAAAGCTCATGAAGGCCCCGCAGGTGACGACCACCAGCAGAATCACCACCGCTTTGAGAATGCTCAGCAGGATCTCAATCAGATCCGGTGTAATCCAACTCATTGTTGCGCCTCCCGCAGATCCTCAAGACGCGCGCCAGCCAGAACCGGCGCGATGCCAGGCATACCCATCGGCAGCCCTACCTGCCCTGCCGCTAACCCTTCAGAGATTTCAACCGGCAGCGTCACCGTATTGCCATCGTAGCTAAAGGAGACGCGCGTCCCGGCATTGACACCCAACTTCGCGGCATCCGCCGGGTTAAGTTTGATATACGGCTGCGGCATACGGCTCTGGAAGACCGGAGAACGCTGAGACAATTCGTCGCTGCCAAACAGGTGGTAATACGGCGCAATACGCCACTGACCGTCCTGCGCCTGGAAGCTTGCCGGCACGGTAGTGAAATAATCCAGACCGCCCTCAGTCGCTTCAATCAAACGCACGCCCGGATCGCCGTGACGCAGTTTGCCGCCCACTTCATCCTGGAATTTGTTCCACGCCTGCGGGGAGTTCCAGCCCGGCGCCCAGGCGAACGGAATTTCAGATCGCGGGGCAGTCGGTTGGTTATTCCCTTCCATTGAGAAGGCGAACATGGTGTCTTTATCCTGCGGCTGACGTGGTTCGTGCACGCTGATATTGGCGCGCATTGCGGTACGACCGCTGTAACGATGCGGTTCGCGCGCCAGCTTCTGCCCACGAATGCGGAAGGTCGCATCCGGCGCGGCGTCTTTAATACCGGCAAATTGCGGCATGGCGGCAATGACCGCGTCGATCACGTGGTCAAGCTGAGTCCAGTCCACTTCGCGGTTTTCGACGGTGCTGTGCAGTGAATGCAGCCAGCGCCAGCTTTCCAGCATAATCGTCTTGTTATCGTAGTAGGCCGGATCATAAACCTGGAAGAAGCGCTGCGCGCGCCCTTCGTTGTTGATGACCGTACCATCGCTTTCGGCGAAGCTTGCCGCGGAAAGCACCAGATGCGCGTTTTCCATAATCGCCGTGCGCTGATGGTCAACCACCATCACCAGCGGCGCTTTGGCGAGCGCAGCGTTCACGCGCGTAGCGCTTGCATGACGGTGGAGATCGTTTTCCAGCACCACCACCGCGTCCGCACTGCCGGTTTCCAGCTCGCCCAACGCATCATCAAGCGAACCGCCGCCCATCATACCCAGCCCCATGCTGTTCACGGAGCGGGCAATCATAGTAATACCGACGTCGGCGCCACGGCCTTTCAGCGCTTTCGCCACGTTGGCGGCCGCCTGAATCACCTCACTGCTACCGGCGTTAGTGCCGGAGATAATCAGCGGTTTTTTCGCGCCGGCCAACGCCTGCACAATGACATCAATTTTGTTTTGTAAGTCGCTGTCGATACCGTCAACCGCAGGCGCTGTATTGTCCAGCGCATGAGCAATCGCAAAGCCCAGGCGCGCCTGATCTTCCACCGGCGCGCGATAGGTCCAGGCGGCGATATCATCCAGACGGGTGCCGTCCACGTTGGTCACGAACAGCGGATGTTTGGCACGCTGGCCGATGTTAAGGATGGCCGCAATCTGCCAGTCGGCTACTTTCTGCGCCGCCGCCATTTCACGCGCTTTACCTTTCACCGCCTGGCGTACCGCCAGCGCAACGCGCGCGCCGGTCTGGGTAACGTCTTCGCCCAATACCAGTACCGCGTCATAAGATTCGATTTCCCGCAGCGCCGGGGTGTAAATTCCGCCTTCACGCAACACTTTCAGCGCCAGTTGCAGACGTTCCTGCTCGCCGCGCGCGATACCGGTGTAGAAGTTTTCCGCACCAACCAGCTCACGCAGCGCAAAGTTGCTCTCAATGCTGGCGCGTGGCGAACCGATACCGATCACTTTCTTCGACTGGCGCAGAATATCCGCCGCGCCCTGCATCGCCTGCTCGGCGTTGAGAGTAATAAAGTCATCACCACGGCGCTGAACCGGCTGACGCGGACGGTCTTTCAGGTTCACATAGCCATAGCCGAAACGACCGCGGTCGCAGAGGAAGTAGTGGTTAACGGTACCGTTGTAACGGTTTTCGATACGGCGCAGTTCGCCATAGCGCTCGCCCGGGCTGATGTTACAGCCGATGGAACACTGCTGGCAGATGCTCGGCGCAAACTGCATGTCCCATTTACGGTTGTAACGCTCGGAATGCGTTTTATCGGTGAAGACGCCGGTCGGGCAAATCTCGACCAGGTTACCGGAGAATTCGCTTTCCAGCGTACCGTCTTCCGGACGCCCGAAGTAGACGTTGTCATGCGCGCCATAGACGCCCAGATCGGTGCCGTCGGCATAATCTTTGTAGTAACGCACACAACGGTAGCAGGCGATGCAGCGGTTCATTTCGTGAGAGATGAACGGCCCCAGATCCTGGTTGCGGTGGGTACGTTTGGTGAAACGGTAGCGACGGAAACTGTGACCCGTCATCACGGTCATATCCTGAAGATGGCAGTTACCGCCCTCTTCACAAACCGGACAGTCGTGCGGGTGGTTAGTCATCAGCCACTCCACCACGCTTTCACGGAACTGTTTCGCTTCTTCGTCGTCAATAGAGATAAAGGTACCGTCGGTGGCTGGCGTCATACAGGACATCACCAGGCGACCACGCGTATCTTCCGCGTTTTGGTATTGCTTCACCGCACACTGGCGGCAAGCACCGACGCTTCCCAGCGCCGGGTGCCAGCAAAAATACGGAATATCAAGGCCGAGGGACAGACATGCCTGTAGCAGGTTGTCCGCGCCGTTGACCTCGTATTCTTTGCCGTCTACATGAATCGTAGCCATTAGCATGCTTCCAAATTAAAAATCGTTAACTCACCAGCGCTCTTTGAGCAGGTTCGGCTGAATACCATTGATTAAATGGGTATTACTGAACGGCTGCTTGATGCCAGCTTCGAATTCTTCGCGGAAATACTTAATTGCGCTTTGCAGTGGCTCAACCGCGCCCGGCGCATGCGCGCAGAAGGTTTTACCCGGTCCGAGGAAACGACACAGTTGCTCAAGTGTCTCGATATCCCCCGGCTGGCCTTCGCCACGCTCCAGCGCGCGTAGAATTTTCACGCTCCACGGCAACCCGTCGCGGCATGGCGTACACCAGCCGCAGGATTCGCGGGCAAAGAACTCTTCCAGGTTACGCACCAGCGATACCATGCCGATTTCGTGGTCTACCGCCATCGCCAGCGCGGTGCCCAGACGGCTGCCTGCTTTACCGATGCTTTCGAACTCCATCGGCAGGTCAAGATGCGCCTCGGTCAGGAAGTCGGTTCCCGCCCCGCCCGGCTGCCAGGCTTTGAATTTCAGGCCATCGCGCATACCGCCCGCGTAGTCTTCGAGGATCTCGCGCGCGGTGGTGCCGAACGGTAATTCCCACAGGCCCGGATTCTTCACGCGGCCTGAGAAGCCCATCAGCTTGGTACCCGCATCTTTGCTTTTCGAAATGTTCTGGTACCACTCCACGCCGTTGGCGAGGATTGCCGGGACGTTGCACAACGTTTCGACGTTATTCACACAGGTCGGTTTGCCCCATACGCCGGAGGTCGCAGGGAAGGGCGGCTTGGAGCGTGGGTTCGCGCGGCGGCCTTCGAGGGAGTTAATCAGCGCCGTTTCTTCACCACAGATGTAACGCCCTGCCCCGGTGTGGACAAACAGTTCAAAGTCGAACCCGGTGCCCATGATATTTTTGCCAAGCAGCCCGGCCTCGGTTGCTTCAGCAATCGCACGGCGCAGATGTACAGCCGCTTCGATATATTCGCCGCGCAGGAAGATGTAACCACGATACGCTTTCAGCGCGAACGCGGAGATCAGCATACCTTCCACCAGCAGGTGCGGCAGCTGTTCCATCAGCAGACGGTCTTTATAGGTGCCCGGCTCCATTTCATCGGCGTTACACAGCAGGTAACGGATGTTCATGGATTCATCTTTCGGCATCAGGCTCCACTTCAGACCGGTGGAAAAGCCCGCGCCGCCGCGCCCTTTCAGACCGGCGTCTTTTACCTGGCTGACGATTTCATCCGGAGACAGGCCGGTCAGCGCCTTACGCGCGCCTTCGTAGCCGTTTTTGCTACGATATTCATCCAGCCAGACCGGCTGTTTGTCATCGCGCAGACGCCAGGTCAGCGGGTGGGTTTCGGGAGTACGGATAACGTTTTTCATTTATACCGCTCCAGTAGTTCAGGAATGGCTTCCGGGGTCAGATGGCTGTGAGTATCCTCATCAATCATCATGTTCGGCCCTTTATCGCAATTCCCCAGGCAGCAGGTCGGCAGCAGCGTAAAGCGACCATCAAAGGTCGTCTGCCCCGGTTTGATGTTGAGATTTTTTTCCAGCGCGGCCTGAATCCCCTGATAGCCGGTGATATGGCACACCACGCTGTCGCAGTAGCGAATCACGTGGCGACCGACCGGCTGACGGAAGATCTGGCTGTAGAATGTGGCGACGCCTTCGACGTCGCTCGCCGGAATACCCAGCACATCGGCAATAGCGTAGATCGCGCCGTCCGGCACCCAGCCACGCTGCTTCTGAACGATTTTCAGCGCTTCAATGGACGCCGCACGCGGGTCTTCGTAGTGGTGCTTCTCGTGCTCTATCGCTTCACGCTCTGCCGCACTCAGCTCAAAAGCCTCGGTTTGTGGTTGTTGATTCTCGTGCATAATTAGCGGTCCACATCTGACATAACAAAATCGATACTACCCAGATAGACAATCAGGTCGGAAACCAGGCTACCGCGGATCGCCGAGGGAATCTGCTGCAGGTGCGCAAAGCTCGGCGTGCGCACGCGGGTACGGTAGCTCATAGTGCTGCCGTCGCTGGTCAGGTAGTAACTGTTAATCCCCTTCGTCGCTTCCACCATCTGGAAGGACTCCTGCGCCGGCATCACCGGGCCCCAGGAGACCTGCAGGAAGTGGGTGATCAGGGTTTCGATATGTTGCAGCGTGCGCTCTTTCGGCGGCGGCGTGGTCAGCGGGTGATCCGCTTTGAACGGGCCTTCCGGCATGTTATCGAGGCACTGCTGAAGAATGCGCAGACTCTGGCGCAGCTCTTCCACTTTCAGCATCACGCGGGTATAGCAGTCGGAAACGCCGCCGCCCACCGGCACTTCAAAGTCAAAGTTTTCGTAGCCAGAGTATGGACGCCATTTACGCACGTCGAAGTCGATCCCGGTCGCGCGCAGCCCTGCGCCGGTGGTGCCCCACTCCAGCGCCTCTTTCGCGCCGTAAGCGGCAACGCCCTGCGAACGCCCTTTCAAAATGGTGTTACGCAGCGCGGCTTTCTCGTAAGAATCCAGACGCTTCGGCATCCACTCAAGGAACTCTCGCAGCAGGCGATCCCAACCGCGCGGCAAGTCGTGCGCGACGCCGCCGATACGGAACCAGGCCGGGTGCATACGGAAACCGGTAATGGCTTCCACCAGGTCATAAATTTTCTGCCGGTCGGTAAAGGCAAAGAAGACCGGCGTCATCGCGCCGACGTCCTGAATAAAGGTCGAGATGTACAGCAGATGACTGTTAATGCGGAACAGTTCGGAGAGCATCACGCGGATGACGTTCACACGATCCGGGACGGTGATCCCTGCCAACTTTTCTACCGCCAGCACGTACGGCATTTCATTGACGCAACCACCGAGATATTCGATACGGTCGGTATAGGGAATGTAGCTATGCCAGGACTGGCGCTCGCCCATTTTTTCGGCGCCGCGGTGGTGATAACCGATATCCGGCACGCAGTCGACGATTTCTTCACCGTCAAGTTGCAGGATAATACGAAACGCACCGTGCGCGGACGGGTGGTTCGGGCCGAGGTTGAGGAACATAAAGTCCTCGTTGTCAGTCCCGCGCTTCATCCCCCAGTCTTCCGGCTTAAAGGTCAGCGCTTCCATCTCCAGATCCTGCTTAGCTTTGGTCAGCTCAAACGGGTCGAATTCGGTCGCGCGCGCCGGATAATCTTTACGCAGCGGATGGCCTTCCCAGGTTTGCGGCATCATGATGCGCGTCAGGTGCGGGTGGCCTTCGATATCAATGCCAAACATCTCCCAGGTCTCACGCTCGTACCAGTTGGCGTTAGGGAAAAGTTTAGTGAAGGTCGGCACGCGCAGGTCGTTTTCAGACAACGCCACCTTGAGCATGATATCGCGATTACGCTCAATGGAAATCAGGTGGTAGAAAACGGAAAAATCCGCGGCGGGTAACCCGTCACGGTGCGTACGCAGGCGTTCATCCATGCCGTGTAAGTCAAACAGCATGACGTAAGGTTTCGGCAGTTTCTTTAAGAAATCGCCAACCTCCAGTAGTTGTTCACGCTTGACCCAAACAACGGGGATACCGGTGCGGGTCGCCTGAACGGTAAAGGCATCCGGCCCAAAACGGTTGCGCAGTTCGCCGATAACCGGATCATCAAGATGATCGCGGGTACTCCATGCAGCGTCTTGCGCGGTTAAGTCGGTCATATTGTTCACCATTGCAAATGGTCCGTGGTGGTCGGCAGTGCTTCGCGCTATTAAAATAGTGGTTAGCGAAGTGAAGTGCTGCTGCCGACAGGCGCAAATTAAATCTCGTCCGGGGTACGCAGGTTCGTGACGGCAATACGCTCGCCGCGTTTACGTTCGCGTTCTGGCTGCATATTGGCGCGATACACGCCCTGATCGCCCACCACCCATGAGAGCGGACGGCGCTCTTTGCCAATAGATTCTTGCAGCAGCATCAACGCCTGCATATACGCTTCCGGACGCGGCGGACAGCCAGGGATATACACATCCACCGGGATAAACTTATCAACGCCCTGCACTACCGAATAAATATCGTACATGCCGCCGGAGTTGGCGCAGGCGCCCATAGAAATGACCCATTTTGGCTCCAGCATTTGGTCATACAGACGCTGAATAACCGGGGCCATTTTGGTAAAGCAGGTACCGGCCACCACCATCAGGTCAGCCTGACGTGGCGACGCACGCAGCACTTCCGCGCCGAAACGGGCGACGTCATGCACTGCGGTAAAAGAGGTCACCATCTCTACATAGCAGCAAGAAAGGCCGAAGTTGTAGGGCCAAATTGAGTTTTTACGGCCCCAGTTAACCATGTCATGCAGTTTGCCCATGAACACGTTTTTGTTAACTTCCTGCTCCAGGGGGTCAGTTACGATCTCCTGTTTTTGCAGGGGGTAACGGTCATTCTCACCGTTAGGATCTATGCGGGTGAGCGTATAATCCATCTTAATGCCTCGCGGTTAGCGTTGACGATTAGCGATACTGTTCGTTTCCGGGTTCATACGCTCGCGGCGTGAACGCGCGGGCGTCCAGTCCAACGCGCCAATACGCGCCAGATAAACCAGACCAGCCAGTAACACAAAAATAAAAATTGCAGCTTCCACAAAGCCAACCCAGCCGCTTTCGCGGATAGAAGTCGACCATGCGAACAGATACAGCGCTTCAACGTCGAAGATAACGAAGAACATGGCTACCAGGTAAAACTTGGCAGACAAGCGTAAGCGGGCGGTGCCGACCGAGTCGATACCTGATTCAAACGGAACGTTCTTGTGCCTCGCGCGTGCGCGACCGCCCAAAAACCAACCGCCTACCAGCATCAGGCAGCACAGGCCAATGGCAACGATAAGAAAGATAGCGAATGCCCAGTGATGAGCGATGACTTCAGTGGATGTTGACATACTCATTGCTTACTCATCAAAAGTAGCGCCAGTTTCTCTGCTCTTTACGGCAGATGGGCGCCACATCGATTCATGGGGAGGAATAAAAAAAACCCTACAATTACTGTAGAAAATGATAAAAACAGCTAATTGATGTGGTTTTTTACTCCTTTCTATAACCTTTTGTCAACTTTAACAAAAGTTCCTTCACATTAATTTACATCAATTCATCATCATTAACATTAAGTGCCATCCTGGAGAAAATGACTCTTCGACCAGGGGGGATTTTATGTTGTTGAATCGTGTCCGTTGTGAAGCAAAAGAAATAACACACACCTATTTTGACAGGAATTTGTGAAGATGCCTCCCCCTAAATGGGAGTATTTTCTTGATCTGTGACACGCTTTTGTTAATTCACCCCCTAAAACAGCAACAATTTCTCTAGTTTTTTAACATGCAAATTCATAAAATGGATGTTCTGGTTATTTTTTACCCACATTGAACTGCGAATCGCTACTGGCTGATTTACCGCAACTTTTACAATTTGTGCGGTTAAGCGCGTACAGATGGGCACAAAAAAAGAGCCACTGAGCGTTTTTTCATCGCCAGCGGCTCTTTTTTACATTTACGACTTAGCGCCTTTTGCCTGCGAGCTACTCAAAACCCCCTTCCACCATCAGCGGATCATCTCCGCCCTCTGCAGAAAACTGGTTGTAATGCCATGGGTTTTGATAGCTTTCCATCGCATGGAAAATCACCATCGCCAGCTCGTTCTGGCTATTGGGATCGCGGCACAACAGATATTCCGTATCCGGCAAAGGCGGTAATCCGTCTGCGGCGCCCAGCACGCGAAGGTCGGGACTCATCATTTCGACAGGTCGAGCCGTTACGCCAAGACCGGCTTTAACGGCCGCGCGTACCGCCGGTAATGTAGACGCCACATAGGCCAGCCGCCAGGGAATACCCGCTGCATTTAGCATCTCCAGCACCATATCGCGGAATGGGCTGGGATCGTCCAGCAGGACTAATGGTACGGGCTCTCCCCTTTGCAAAACATACTCAGCCGCACAATACCAATGGGTGGGCGAGGTCCGCAAATTCAGACAGTCCAGCGAATGAGGTTGGTTAGTCGTCACCACCAAATCTACTTCCTGCGATTTAACCATGTCCACCATATAGGCATTGCGTTTTACCCGTACATCAAGCGCGAGTTTCGGATAAACCGAGCTGATTCGGCTAAGCAAAAAAGGCAGGATAGTATCAGCTGATTCATCAGAAGCGCCGATTGTTAACACTCCCTGAAGATTACTGAACATTAATGATGAACACGCCTCATCATTAAAACGCAGGATTTTTCTGGCGTACCCCAGAAGCTGGATACCGTGTTCGGTCAAAAGTTTGTTACGACCATGGCGGGCGAACAATTCCTTTCCCACGAGTTGCTCAAGACGCTGCATTTGCTGACTGACCGCAGACTGAGTACGACATACCGCCGCCGCCGCCGCGGCGAAGGTGTTCAGATCGGCAACGGCCACGAACGTTCTCAGCAGATCGAGATCGAGGTTAATTATCGGACGATTTGCATTTATCATAATTTTTCACTTACTGGCGGGTCATATCGGGCTGACCTGGTTAATGCTGTGCATTCAGAAACAAGCAATTCCATTTGTAATGTGCATCCTTCGCAGTACCGCCTGGTTACCCAGGTAAATGTTAGAATGTAATTGAAAATACGACCAAAACACTTCTCTTACTTACTGATATAATACCAAATGCAACTGATCGGGATATATCAAAGAGAATGTGTCATACCTTTAGGCGTCTACAGATTTCTGCTAATGATGGACGTGTAAATCTTGTAACAGCGTCAAATAGTTTACCGAGACGCACAGATACAAAAACAATATATTGAACAATAGGTTATGTATAAAATCGCGTCATGATAATTAGCAGACAACGCAGACTACGCCCCCGTTTCGGATCATTATCTTAACCTAAAACCGCTATATTTATAAGTATTATTACGAATAATCTTAACCTGGGATATGTTATACTAATCGGACCAGAAAGATATTATTACGACTTTAGTAAATGCTTTTTAAATATTAAATAATAATTAATTAAGATTTCTACCATTCATTAATTATACTTAACAATAGTTTCACACCCCCCGCCGCCGGAAAGGTCTAACCTTCTCATTTTACCTTTAATACTCAGTATTTCCGAAATAGCCAGCGCGACACTAATGATGAATGCTTATCTCTCATAAAACAGATAATTTCTAACAACATAAAAAACCACAGTACGAGCAACCACATAGAATAAAACACTACACATACAGACAAAAATAGAAAATACATCTAACCAAATGATTTTATGAAGTTTTAAACAGTACGAAAGCGCGTTAAAAATAAACAAAATCTTCTTCTGTTCACTCTTCAAAACTCACCGTCGTGGGAGTACATTGTTTCGTGCTGACTTCCACGGCAGGGAGTGGCAATAACAGCTAAAAGGTCAAGATTCATGTCCCCCATTGAAAAATCCAGCAAACTCGAAAATGTCTGTTATGACATTCGTGGCCCCGTTCTGAAAGAAGCGAAACGCCTTGAGGAAGAAGGTAATAAAGTTCTTAAACTGAATATCGGCAACCCCGCCCCCTTCGGATTCGAAGCGCCGGACGAAATTCTGGTCGATGTCATTCGTAATTTGCCGACGGCGCAAGGATATTGCGACTCGAAAGGGCTTTATTCCGCCCGTAAAGCAATTATGCAGCATTATCAGGCCCGTGGAATGCGCGATGTAACCGTGGAAGATATCTATATCGGTAACGGCGTTTCCGAGCTGATCGTTCAGGCGATGCAGGCGTTGCTTAACAGTGGCGATGAAATGCTGGTTCCCGCGCCCGATTATCCGTTATGGACAGCGGCGGTATCGCTCTCCAGCGGCAAGGCGGTACATTATCTTTGCGATGAATCTTCCGACTGGTTCCCGGACCTTGACGATATCCGCGCCAAAATCACCCCACGTACGCGTGGTATTGTCATTATTAATCCAAACAACCCTACTGGCGCCGTCTATTCTAAAGAATTGTTGATGGAAATTGTCAACATTGCGCGCGAGCATAATCTCATCATCTTCGCCGATGAAATTTATGACAAGATTCTCTATGACGATGCCGAGCATCACTCTATCGCCGCACTGGCGCCTGATCTGCTGACCATCACCTTTAATGGGTTGTCTAAAACCTATCGCGTCGCCGGCTTCCGCCAGGGCTGGATGGTGCTGAACGGGCCGAAAAAACATGCGAAGGGCTATATTGAAGGACTGGAGATGTTAGCCTCAATGCGCCTGTGCGCCAACGTCCCGGCGCAACATGCTATTCAGACCGCGCTCGGCGGCTATCAAAGCATTAGCGAATTTATTCTGCCGGGCGGCCGACTGTATGAACAGCGTAACCGCGCCTGGGAGTTGATTAACGATATCCCCGGCGTTTCCTGCGTAAAACCGCGCGGCGCGTTGTACATGTTCCCCAGGATCGACGCTAAACGTTTTAATATTCACGATGACCAGAAGATGGTGCTGGACTTCCTGCTACAGGAAAAGGTGCTGCTGGTGCAAGGTACCGCCTTTAACTGGCCGTGGCCGGATCACTTCCGCATTGTGACGCTACCGCGTGAAGATGACCTGGAGATGGCCATCAACCGTTTTGGGCGTTTCCTCTCAGGTTACCATCAATAATCTTAAATTCAGGCTACTTCGGTAGCCTGAATTGCATCTTCATCTCCCTCCCCGCACAATGAAGTCTGCCGCAGTGAAAACAAAAGGTAATCTATGAAGCAGAGCCATTTTTTCGCCCATCTCTCCCGCATGAAGTTGATTAACCGCTGGCCGCTGATGCGTAACGTGCGTACGGAAAACGTCTCCGAACATAGTCTGCAGGTGGCGATGGTCGCCCATGCGTTGGCGGCGATAAAAAACCGTAAATTTGGCGGTCAGCTCAATGCTGAACGCATCGCGCTTCTGGCGATGTATCATGATGCCTCGGAAGTACTGACCGGCGATCTGCCGACGCCGGTAAAATATTTTAATTCCCAGATAGCCCAGGAATATAAAGCGATCGAAAAAATCGCCCAGCAAAAGCTGGTTGATATGGCGCCGGATGAATTGCGCGATATTTTCGCACCGCTTATTGATGAGAATGCCTGGAGCGAAGAAGAACAGGCAATCGTAAAACAGGCCGATGCGCTTTGCGCCTACCTGAAATGCCTGGAGGAGCTCTCAGCGGGAAACAATGAGTTTGGACTGGCAAAAACGCGGCTGGAAAAAACGCTGGAATTACGTCGCAGCCAGGAGATGGACTATTTTATGGCGGTGTTCGTACCAAGTTTCCATCTCTCTCTTGACGAGATAAGCCAGGATTCACCGCTTTAAACGGTTGTGCCGGATGACGACGTCAACGTCTTATCCGGCCTGGACGTAGCGTGATATCCGTAGGCCTGATAAGCGCAACGCCATCAGGCCTTTTCCTGTCTGGGGTTAAAACGGAAACAACATCGGAATCATCACAATACAAACCGCCATCACAATAAGCGTGAACGGCACACCAAGCTTCACAAAATCGCTAAAGCTATAGTTTCCCGGCCCCAGAACCAGAGTATTGACCGGCGATGAAACCGGCGTCATAAAGGCGGCGGATGCCGCCATCGCCACCGCCATCGCAAACGGATAGGGCGACACCCCCATCGATTTCGCCGCCGCCAGCGCAATCGGCGCCATCAGCACCGCCGTTGCCGTGTTAGAAATGAACAGTCCTATGACGGCGCACAGCACAAACAGGCATCCCAGCATCATATACGGCCCATAGCCACCGCCGATATTCATTAACCCTTGCACGACCAGAGAGACGCCGCCGGTTTTTTGCAACGCCAGCGCAAACGGCATCATACCCACAATCAAGATAATACTCGGCCAGTGGATCGCTTTATACGCGCTTTCAGCATCAATACAGCGAAATTTTCCCATCAGCAAGCAGGCGATAATCGCCGCGATCGGGTTGGGAATTTCATCGGTCAACATCAGCGCCACCATCAGTACCAGGCAGAAAATGGCGTGCGGCGCCTGGCTGTGCGCCGGCGAGGCTTCGCTGACCTCGACCGGCATATTCAGCACCACAAAGTCGCGGCCTTTTTGCCCCAGCAGGCTGATTAACTTCCAGTTCCCCACGACCAGAATGATATCGCCCATCAATAACGGCTCATCGGCCAGCGACCCTTCCAGAGCGACGCCGTCGCGTTTCAGGCCGACCACATTCAGCCCGTAACGTGTACGGAAGGCGATTTCACGCACCGACTTGCCAATCAGTTCCGACTCCGGAATAAGTGAAATTTCCGCCATCCCGACATCCAACGCCTGATCGGAAAAATATTCTCCACGCAATACCATCGGTTCCAGCAGTTGCTCGGCGCAGAACTCTCTGAGGTCAACCTCCGCCGCCGACATATCAATCAACAGAACGTCGCGAGCGCGAAACTCCGATACGCCGTTCACATTGACGATAACCCGCCGAAAGCGCCGCCAGCGTTCAACGCCGATAACATTGGCGCCGTAACGTTCGCGCAGTTTAAGGTCGTCCAGCCGCTGTCCTACCATTGGCGAACCGGGGCGAATCGCCAGACGACGAGCGCGCCCCGTCAGACGGTACTCGCGGATAAGATCGCGGAAAGTGCGCCGCTTACCGGCCTGTTGTCCGGGCGCATCGCCTTTTAGCATGAAGCGCATCACCAGCATATAAACAATGCCGAGCGCCAACACCACTACCCCCAGCGGCGTCACGCTAAAAAAGTTGAACCCGTGCAGGCCTTCACGCAGCAGTTCACTATTAACCACCAGGTTCGGCGGCGTCGCCACCAGCGTCATCATTCCGCTGATAAGCCCGGCAAAACTCAGCGGCATCATCAGGCGCGAAGGCGAGGTCTGCATATGCATAGAAACGCTAAGAACAACGGGGATAAAAATCGCCACCACGCCGGTTGAACTCATGAAAGCGCCAAGTCCGGCGACAGTGATCATCAGTAAAACCAGCATTTTGATTTCACTGCTGCCCGCCATTTTAACCAGCCAGGTACCGACCACCGTCGCAACGCCGGTGCGCACGAGGCCGTCGCCAATAATAAATAAGGCGGCGATAAGAATGACATTCGGATCGCTAAAGCCGGAGAAGGCTTCCGGAAGGGTCAAGGTACCGCTAAGGACAAAAGCAACAATGACGAATAAAGCCACCGCATCCATACGTACTTTGCCCGTCGCAAACAACACGACGGCAATCGCCAGTAAAGAGAGAACCCAAATCAATTCACCGTTCACAACATATCCTTGTCAGATGAGAAGATAACGAGATTCTGCCATAAATATGCCCCGCCAAAGCGGGGCGATATCATGATCAGGTCTTTCTTAACACCACCACATCGCCGTTTGGTTGTTTAGCGACCGATAATTGCGTCAGGCTATCCAACGCAAAATCAACATCCGCCAGACGCGGCGTGTCGGCCGGCGCATTGACCGCAATGACGTGGCAGCCCGCAGCCAGTCCGGACAGCACGCCAGCCGGGGCATCTTCTACTACGACGCACTCCTGAGGGGCCAGGCCAAGCAGTTGTGCGCCCAGCAAATACGCATCCGGCTCCGGTTTGCCGCGTTTGACTCGTTCGGCGGTGACAAACACCTCTGGCGCTGGAAGGCCCGCGACCTGATGGCGCGCACGCGCGACCGGCATTGAACCGGAGGTGACGATAGCCCACGGAATGCCCGCTTTATTCAGGTGATTGAGTAAATCGACTGCCCCCGGCAACGCGGTGATCCCTGCGGTTTCAGTGGCTTCTATTTGCTCCAGGCGCGTAAACTCAGCGGCAATTTCCGCCTCCGATTTACCCGCCATAAAATGCCGCAACGAGGTGATCGCCTGTTTACCATGAATAAAGCCCAGCACCTCATCATGAGCAAGGTTAAAACGATCGGCCCAGCTACACCACGCGCGTTCGACGGCAGGTAATGAGTCAACCAACGTTCCATCCAGATCAAACAGAAAACCTTTACACTGCACGCGAGCCTCCTCAGGCATTAATGATTTGATTGATTTCATTCGCGCTCAGGTGGTACTGACGCGGGCAGGCATGCCAGACATTCAACATCCGCTGGTATTTTTCCCACATCGGCGTCTGGGCATTAAAGCCGTGCGTCCCGGCGTCAAAGTGAGTGTAGCGTCCTTCTATATTCACCATAAAACGGACATAGCCGAGGTAACGCGCTTCCGTCGCGGCGTCAAACCCCAGGAAGGTGACGCGACGTTCGTCGATGGCTTGCGTATCTTTGAGGTTGGTCCAGGAGACGTGCAGCGCATGGTACATCTCCATAATATCGATGATGGTACGACAGGTCTCTTCCGTCAGCTCGCCAAACTCGCGATCCAGCTCGCGCATCTGCAGGCCGTAGCCGCGTTCAATAATTGTTTGTAAGCGACGGTAACGCTCGGCGTTGGTGGGATCGAGCATCGTCATCATTTTGTACTGGTTAGACAAAATCAGACGTTGCGCGTTGGTCATTTCCATTTTGAACTCCTGTATCACGCTATAGCGATGAAAAAAAGAAGGCATTGGTATGCCTTCTTTTATATGCGTAATCCGGGGTCAATTACAAATCATCCAGGAAAGTTTTATCCAGTTGTTTGAAGGCGCGCTTAAGCGTGTCAGCTAATGCCTGGTAATCCGGCTTTCCTTCTACCGGCGCCAGCGCTTGTCCAGCCTCCTGCAATTTACCGCGAACTTCGTAAAACCAGTTAAGGATTAAAGGCGGCAACGGCGTCACGGAACGTTTCCCTAACCACCATAATCCCTGCATAGGTAAGCTCAGGGCGAACAGGGCGGTCGCCACGGCCGGACCTAACTGACCGCCCAGCGCTATCTGCCAGCATAACGTAAAGACGGCGACAGGCGGCATAAATCGTATGGCATAGCGCGTCATACGAATGACGCGGTTTTCGACGAAAACGGGCGCCAGCCGTTTTTCCATCGGCCACGTCTTCGCGTAGTGTTGCCCCCGGCGAAATAAGCTAAAAAAATTTACGGAGCGATTATCCGGTGTCGACATGGCCTACCTCAACTTCACATATAAAATTTAAAAAATTTGTGCAAAACAACAACTGCGAGGGACAACGTTCAAAACATTTTGTCTTCGATACCCACTATCAGGTATCCTGTGTCGGCCTGTCAAAGGCCGGTAGTTTAAAATCATTGAGTCGTCAATATTACACATAGTATGCCATTGGCTGAAAAATACGCAAAATGGCATAGACTCAAAGGTATTTCTTCCATCATGCCCAAAAAAACTCCTGCGCATGATGTTAATCATAAATGTCAGGGCTATCATGCGCTACGCTCTATGGCTCACTGACGTTTTTTTAGCCACGTATCATAAATAGGTACTTCCATGTCGAGTAAGTTAGTACTGGTTCTGAACTGCGGTAGTTCTTCACTGAAATTTGCAATTATTGATGCAGTTAATGGTGATGAATACCTTTCTGGTTTAGCCGAATGTTTCCATCTGCCAGAAGCACGCATCAAATGGAAAATGGACGGCAGTAAACAAGAAGCGGCTTTAGGTGCAGGCGCCGCTCACAGTGAAGCGCTGAACTTTATCGTTAACACTATTCTGGCACAAAAACCAGAACTGTCTGCGCAGTTAACTGCAATTGGTCACCGTATCGTACACGGCGGCGAGAAGTATACCAGTTCCGTAGTCATTGATGAGTCCGTCATTCAGGGCATCAAAGATTCCGCCTCTTTCGCACCGCTGCATAACCCGGCTCACCTGATTGGTATCGCCGAAGCGCTGAAATCTTTCCCGCAGCTGAAAGATAAAAACGTTGCAGTATTCGACACCGCCTTCCATCAGACCATGCCGGAAGAATCTTACCTGTATGCCCTGCCGTACAGCCTGTATAAAGAACACGGCGTT
This sequence comes from Salmonella sp. SAL04196, assembly GCF_046550835.1. Lineage (NCBI taxonomy): Bacteria > Pseudomonadati > Pseudomonadota > Gammaproteobacteria > Enterobacterales > Enterobacteriaceae > Salmonella > Salmonella sp. SAL04196. The sequence continues at coordinate 278,791 of NZ_JBGDXE010000005.1, read as the reverse complement.
CGTCGCTATGGCGCACACGGCACCAGCCACTTCTATGTAACTCAGGAAGCGGCAAAAATGCTGAACAAGCCGGTAGAAGAACTGAACATTATCACCTGCCACCTGGGCAACGGCGGTTCTGTTTCCGCTATCCGTAACGGTAAATGCGTGGATACCTCTATGGGTCTGACCCCGCTGGAAGGCCTGGTCATGGGTACCCGTTCCGGCGATATCGACCCTGCGATTATCTTCCACCTGCACGACACTCTGGGCATGAGCGTAGATCAGATCAACAAAATGCTGACCAAAGAGTCCGGTCTGCTGGGTCTGACTGAAGTGACCAGCGACTGCCGTTATGTTGAAGACAACTACGCCACCAAAGAAGACGCAAAACGTGCGATGGACGTTTACTGCCACCGCCTGGCGAAGTACATCGGTTCTTACACCGCTCTGATGGACGGTCGTCTGGATGCAGTCGTGTTCACCGGCGGTATCGGTGAAAACGCCGCGATGGTTCGCGAACTGTCTCTGGGTAAACTGGGCGTGCTGGGCTTTGAAGTCGACCACGAACGTAACCTGGCGGCCCGCTTCGGCAAATCTGGTTTCATCAACAAAGAAGGTACCCGTCCGGCGGTGGTGATCCCAACCAACGAAGAACTGGTTATCGCGCAGGACGCGAGCCGTCTGACTGCCTGATTTGACACCGCCAGCCTCGCTGGCGGTGCTGTTTTGTAACCCGTCTCCAAAAGACGGTAACGAAAGAGGATAAACCGTGTCCCGTATTATTATGCTGATCCCTACCGGAACCAGCGTCGGCCTGACCAGCGTCAGCCTCGGCGTCATCCGTGCTATGGAACGCAAAGGCGTTCGTCTGAGCGTCTTTAAGCCTATCGCCCAGCCTCGCGCTGGCGGCGATGCGCCTGACCAGACCACCACTATCGTTCGCGCGAACTCTACCCTGCCGGCGGCTGAACCGCTGAAGATGAGCCACGTTGAATCTCTGCTCTCCAGCAACCAGAAAGACGTGCTGATGGAAGAGATCATCGCGAACTACCATGCGAATACCAAAGACGCGGAAGTGGTGCTGGTTGAAGGTCTGGTTCCGACCCGTAAACATCAGTTCGCTCAGTCTCTGAACTATGAAATCGCGAAAACGCTGAATGCGGAAATCGTTTTTGTCATGTCTCAGGGGACCGACACGCCAGAACAGCTGAACGAGCGTATCGAATTGACGCGCAGCAGCTTCGGCGGCGCGAAAAACACCAACATCACCGGCGTTATCATCAACAAACTGAATGCGCCGGTTGATGAACAAGGCCGTACTCGCCCGGATCTGTCGGAGATCTTTGACGACTCTTCCAAAGCGCAGGTGATCAAAATCGATCCTGCTAAACTGCAGGAATCCAGCCCGCTGCCGGTTCTGGGCGCGGTGCCGTGGAGTTTCGACCTGATTGCGACCCGCGCTATCGATATGGCGCGTCACCTGAACGCCACCATCATTAACGAAGGCGATATCAAAACCCGCCGCGTTAAATCCGTCACGTTCTGCGCGCGTAGTATTCCGCATATGCTGGAACATTTCCGCGCAGGATCGTTGTTAGTGACCTCCGCTGACCGTCCGGACGTACTGGTCGCAGCTTGCCTGGCCGCGATGAACGGCGTAGAAATCGGCGCCCTGCTGCTGACCGGCGGCTATGAAATGGACGCGCGCATTTCTAAACTGTGCGAACGCGCATTCGCCACCGGTCTGCCGGTCTTTATGGTGAACACCAACACCTGGCAGACTTCACTGAGCCTGCAAAGCTTCAATCTGGAAGTCCCGGTTGATGACCATGAGCGCATTGAGAAAGTTCAGGAATACGTCGCGAACTACGTTAACGCTGACTGGATCGAGTCGCTGACCGCCACTTCCGAGCGTAGCCGTCGTCTCTCTCCGCCGGCGTTCCGCTACCAACTGACTGAGCTGGCGCGTAAAGCCGGTAAACGCGTAGTGCTGCCGGAAGGCGACGAACCGCGTACCGTCAAAGCGGCGGCAATCTGCGCTGAACGCGGCATCGCCACTTGCGTACTGCTGGGCAACCCGGATGAAATCAACCGTGTCGCGGCATCTCAGGGCGTTGAGCTGGGCGCAGGTATTGAAATCGTCGATCCGGAAGTGGTGCGTGAAAGCTATGTCGCTCGCCTGGTTGAGCTGCGTAAGAGCAAAGGCATGACCGAACCGGTTGCCCGCGAACAGCTGGAAGACAACGTGGTGCTCGGCACGCTGATGCTGGAGCAAGACGAAGTCGACGGCCTGGTTTCCGGCGCGGTTCATACCACCGCCAACACCATCCGTCCGCCGCTGCAGCTTATTAAAACGGCGCCGGGTAGCTCCCTGGTCTCTTCTGTGTTCTTTATGCTACTGCCGGAACAGGTTTACGTTTACGGCGACTGCGCAATCAACCCAGACCCGACTGCAGAGCAGCTGGCAGAAATCGCGATTCAGTCTGCGGATTCCGCCATTGCCTTCGGCATCGAACCGCGTGTGGCAATGCTCTCCTACTCCACCGGCACCTCTGGCGCAGGCAGCGACGTAGAGAAAGTACGTGAAGCGACGCGTCTGGCGCAGGAAAAACGTCCTGACCTGATGATCGACGGTCCGTTGCAGTACGACGCCGCGGTCATGGCTGACGTAGCGAAATCTAAAGCGCCGAACTCGCCGGTTGCGGGTCGCGCTACCGTGTTCATTTTCCCGGATCTGAACACAGGTAACACCACCTACAAAGCGGTACAGCGTTCTGCCGACCTGATCTCCATCGGGCCGATGCTGCAGGGTATGCGCAAGCCGGTGAACGACCTGTCCCGTGGCGCGCTGGTTGACGATATCGTCTACACCATCGCCCTGACGGCGATCCAGGCTTCTCAACAGCAGCAGTAACAGTAAAAGCCAATGCCGGATGGCGGCGTGAACGCCTTGTCCGGCCTACAGGGGAAATACCGTTGTAGGCCGGATAAGACGCGTTAGCATCGCCATCCGGCATTCTGCTATTTACCCTGCAAAGCGGAATTTTTTGCTTAACTGCGCTGCATCAATGAATAACTATTCCCTTCTTCTCATACTTAGCCTCTTTGCTTTGCAACAGGGATAGTCTGTCATGTCTGTCGTTACAGAATCAAAAACAGCCAGAAAATGGGCAATGCCCGATACGCTGGTCATCATCTTTTTTGTCGCCATTTTAACCAGTATCGCCACCTGGGTCGTCCCCGTTGGGATGTTTGATAGCCAGGAAGTGCAGTATCAGGTCGATGGCCAGACAAAAACCCGCAAAGTCGTCGACCCGCACTCTTTTCGCATTGTGACCAATGAGGCCGGGGAAGCGCAGTATCATCGCGTACAATTTTTCACTACCGGCGATGAAAGACCAGGGCTGATGAATTTTCCGTTTGAAGGGTTAACATCCGGATCGAAATTCGGCACTGCCGTCGGCATTATTATGTTTATGTTGGTGATTGGCGGCGCATTCGGCATCGTGATGCGTACCGGCACCGTGGATAACGGCATTTTGGCGCTTATTCGCCACACGCGGGGCAACGAAGTCCTGTTTATTCCGGTGCTATTTGTCCTCTTTTCGTTAGGGGGCGCCGTATTTGGCATGGGCGAAGAGGCGGTCGCCTTTGCAATTATCATAGCCCCGCTGATGGTCAGGCTGGGCTATGACAGCATTACCACCGTCCTGGTGACCTATATCGCCACCCAAATTGGCTTTGCCAGTTCGTGGATGAACCCTTTCTGCGTAGTCGTCGCCCAGGGGATTGCCGGCGTGCCGGTACTTTCCGGCTCCGGGCTGCGTATTGTGGTCTGGATTGTCGCCACGCTGATTGGGCTGGTTTTTACGCTGGTCTACGCCTCACGCGTGAAAAAGAATCCGCTGCTTTCCCGCGTCCACGAATCCGATCGCTATTTCCGCGAACAGCAGGATGAAGTCGTCCAGCGCCCTTTCACCTTCGGTGACTGGCTGGTACTGCTGGTCCTGACCGGCGTAATGATTTGGGTCGTCTGGGGTGTGATTGTCCACGCCTGGTTTATTCCGGAGATCGCCAGCCAGTTTTTCACCATGGGCGTGGTGATCGGCCTCATCGGCGTTATCTTCCGCCTCAACGGTATGACGGTCAACGTGATGGCGTCCTCATTCACCGAAGGGGCGAGGATGATGATCGCGCCCGCCTTGCTGGTGGGTTTTGCCAAAGGCATTCTGCTGCTGGTCGGCAACGGCGAAGCCGGGGAACCCAGCGTGCTCAATACGCTGCTTAACAGTATCGCGCATGGCATCAGCGGGCTTAATAATGCTATCGCCGCCTGGTTTATGCTGCTCTTCCAGGCGGTATTTAATTTCTTTGTCACGTCCGGTTCGGGTCAGGCGGCATTAACCATGCCATTACTGGCGCCGCTCGGCGATCTGGTCGGTGTTAACCGTCAGGTGACTGTTCTGGCCTTCCAGTTTGGCGATGGCTTCAGCCATATTATCTATCCGACATCAGCTTCGCTGATGGCCACGCTGGGCGTGTGCCGGGTCGATTTTCGCAACTGGCTGAAAGTGGGAGCGTCGCTGCTGGGACTACTGTTTATTATGTCCAGCGTGGTCGTCATTGGCGCGCAGATGATGGGATATAATTGATCCAAAATGCCGGATGAGCATCAGCGCCATCCGGCAATATCTCCATGATTAAAGCAGTGATTTCGCGGCTTCTACAATCGCTGCGGCGGTGAGTCCGTACTCTTGTTGTAAGAAATCCTGCGTTCCTACCTGCCCATAACGCTCTTTGACGCCAACACGGCGCATCGGCACCGGGCAGTTTTCCACCAGCACTTCCGCCACCGCTGATCCCAGTCCATTATGGATGCTGTGGTTTTCACACGTGACGATACGCCGCGTTTTTTCCGCGTAGTTTTTCACCAACATGCGATCGATAGGCTTTAAGGTGAACATATCAATGACTGCGGCGCTCACGCCTTCCTGCTCCAGTTGGCGCGCCGCCTCCAGCGCCTCCGCCACCATAATGCCGTTGGCGATAAGCGTAATATCATCGCCCTCGCGCAGTACGTTGCCCTTGCCAATGGTAAAGGTAGAGCCTGGCGCATAGATACTCCGCGCCTGCTTACGGATGGTACGCAGCCAGTAAAAACCGTCCAGGTCCATTAGCTGGCGTAAAATATCCGCGAACATCACCGCATCCGTCACCTCCAGTACTACGGAGTGCGCCAGCCCGCGAACAATGCCCATATCTTCAAAAGACATATGGGTGCCACCGTTATGGCACGCTGTCACTCCGGCATCGGAGGCGATCACTTTGACGTTGTTACGCTGATAATCCAGCGCCATAAAGAGCTGATCAAAACAGCGACGGCTGGCAAAAGCGGTAAAGGTATGCACAAACGGTTTACGACCGGTCAGCGCCAGCCCCGCCGCAGTGCCAATCACATTCGCCTCCATAATACCGCAGTTAATGACATGCTGCGGGTAGTCACGCGCCACGCTGTCCATCGCCATTGAGCTCATTAAATCAGCCTCAAGCGCAATAATTGGGCTTCCGGCCTCAATCTGCCCGGCGACAAAACCGGCGTAAACTTTGCGCATTTCGATATCGTCTTTAAGCCCTGCGGGCGCAAGCTTAATCATGCATGACCTCCAGTTGATGAATGGCCTCATTGAGCGTCTGCTTCATGCCATCCGTCAGGCGTAAGTGGTGAGAATTCGTTAACTGCTCCAGGCATGGCACCCCCTGCCCTTTAATGCTGTCAAGGATCACTACCCTTGGCCGGGCATCAGCGGGCGGCACTGGCTGAACCACCGCCAGTAGTCCGGCGATATCATCGCCTTTGACGGTGACGACATCGAAACCAAACGCGCGGAATTTCCCTTCCAGATCGAATGGATTGATAATCTCCTCCAGTTCGCCGTCAAGCTGCTGTTTATTCCAGTCAATGAAAACGGTCAGATTATTCAGGCGGTGGTGGGCAATAAACTGAAACGCCTCCCAGCACTGCCCTTCATTGAGCTCGCCATCGCCGACAATGCAAAATACCCGGTTGGATCGCCGCGCCAGTTTATGCGACAGCGCCATACCGCCCGCAATAGAGATGCCCTGTCCCAGTGAGCCGGTCGTGGCGTCCACGCCGCGCGTTTTTAGCCGATCCGGATGGCTGGGAAGACGGGTGCCGTTCTGGTTAAGCGTATTCAGCTCTTCGCGCGGGAAATAGCCTTTAATCGCCAGGGTACTGTACAACGCGGGGCCCGCATGGCCTTTCGACAGCACGAAGTAATCGCGCTCCGGCCAGTCCGGGTCGGCAGGATCGATTTTCATCACCGCGCCGTACAGAACCGCCAGAGTTTCCACTACCGACATGCTGCCGCCATAGTGACCAAAGCCAAGATGGTTTAAGGATTTGAGCGTGGCGACGCGAATGTCGCGCGCCAGTTGGGTGATTTCGGTTACGTTCATTCTTTCGCTCCGCTATTTTCCTGCACTTCGGCAGTCGCTTTTTTGTTTTTGGCCAACACGTTGTACGCCACCAGTAGCGCGAATAGCGCCACCACCAGCCCCGTGATAGCCATTGGCGACAGATAACGCGCCAGGTTGCCCAGCAAAATACCGATTACGCCAAAGTCAGCATCCGAGAACGTGGTATTGGCGAAGCCGATCGCGCCGAGAACCGGCAGTAACAGCACTGGCAGGAAAGTGATTAATAGACCATTAGCAAATGCGCCGATCATCGCCCCGCGGCGACCGCCGGTGGCATTGCCAAAGACGCCTGCGGTCGCGCCGGTAAAGAAGTGCGGCACAACGCCTGGCAGGATTAACACAAGCTTCATCTGTCCAAGCAGGAACAGCCCCACCAGCCCGCCGAGAAAACTGAACAGGAAGCCAATCAGTACCGCGTTAGGGGCATAGGGATACACCACCGGGCAGTCCAGCGCCGGACGCGCGTTTGGCACCAGTTTTTCTGAAAATCCGGTAAAGGCCGGAACAATTTCCGCCAGAATCAGACGGACGCCTTGCAGAATGATGAATACGCCGGCGGCGAAGGTGATTGCCATGATGATGGCGTACACCAGATAGTTTTGCCCGCCGCTAAACGTCGCTTCAACATACTCACGCCCTGCGCTGACTGCCATGATCAGATAGATAATCATCATGGTCAGCGAAATCGAGATAGAACTGTCGCGTAAAAAACTGAGGTTTTTCGGCAGGTTCATCTCTTCCGTGGAGCGGGAACCTTTACCACACAGGCTGCCAATCCAGCCGGAAAGCACATATCCCAGGGTACCGAAGTGACCAAACGCAATGTCATCGGTACCGGTAATCCGCCTCATATAACGTTGGGCCAACGCCGGGAAGAAGGCCATCACCAGCCCCAGGATCAGCGATCCGGTGAAGACCAGCCCTACGCCCTCAAACCCCGCCACGGTCAGGATTACGCCAATCATACAGGCCATGTAAAAGGTGTGATGCCCGGTCAAAAAGATATATTTAAGACGCGTAAAGCGCGCCACGACAATATTGGCCACCATACCAAATGCCATAATTAACGCCGTGGACGCGCCATATTTCTCCAGCGCGATTGAAACTATCGCTTCATTATTAGGAATAATGCCCTGAATATTAAAAGCGTGTTCAAACATACCCCCTAGCGGGTTTAATGAACCCACCAGTACGGTTGCGCCGCCGCCAAGCACAATAAAACCTAAAATGGTTTTAATCGTGCCTTTTACCACATCGGAAAACGCTTTTTTCTGCGCCACCAGACCAATCAGCGCAATTAATCCTACAAGCACCGATGGCACTTTTAAAATATCAACAACAAAATTCAGCGTTTCAAGGATAAACATATCCACCTCGCTAGCAATAATTATTGTTTAGCGAACCATGCGCGCAGCTGCGTTTCCAGTTCGTTGATGTCGATGATGTTATTGATCACCACCAGTTGGCTTTCCGGCACGCTGGCGCTGGCCGCAATATCTTTGGCCATTACAAAAAGATCGGCGGCCCCGGGCGTGGCCGATGAGAGATCGGAGTGTTCCACTTCAGCGTCAATATTGAGTTTCTTTAATACTTTTTTAATGTTCATTTCTACCATAAAACTACTACCCAGGCCGGAACCGCAAATTGCCATGATTTTCATTATTGTCACCTTTTAAAAGTAGAGTTGGTCTGCATCACGCACGGGCGTAATGTTATTTACCGCAAGAAAATGGAATAAAATCAAAAACGGTCAATAATCGCTTTAATGTCCTCCAGGTTTTTTGCCTGATGTAATTTTTCCATATCTACATCACTGGAAAATAATTCCGCCAGCGCCGATATCATTTCGATATGACTGTGCTTATCAGGCGCCGCCAGCATAATAATGATGTCAACCGGATCGAATTCGTCTGCGCCAAATGGAACGCCGCGCTGTAGTTTCAGTAACGATAAACCTAACCCTTTCGCCCCCTCTTCCGGCCTCGCATGCGGCATCGCTAACCCTGGCGCTAATACATAATACGGCCCAAGCTTTTGGTGCTGCTGAACAATCGCCGTAATGTATTCCGGTGCGATAACACCTGCGTCCAGCAGGGGTTTGCCGCAAATTTCCAGCGCCTGCGGCCACGTTTCCACGCTCTCCTGTAGCGCGATGGTTGCGTCAGATAACCAGGTTCCCAGCATGTTATTCGCCCCCACGGTGTATGAAATTATGAACAAACTTTATTCAAGCCATTCGATATTAGCTGCGATCGTTATCACAAAGATAGCGCTACCAGCGACTATTACTCAGAATTGTGATAGCGCTATCAAATTAAAATCATGGTGTGAAATCACAGCAAAAAAGCGGATTTAAGGCGTATACTGCCAATTATGCGAAGCAAAGAACGACAATAAAAAAGCATCTCAACATGTTGTAATGACGCAGGAATTTGTATGTCGATACCCCGTAAACGGCGCAGTACCGGTAAAGTGACTATCGCCGATGTAGCCCAACTTGCCGGTGTAGGCACGATGACCGTATCACGAGCCTTACGCACGCCGGAACAGGTCTCTGATAAACTCCGGGAAAAAATCGAAGCGGCAGTGCATGAGCTGGGCTATATGCCTAATCTCGCCGCCAGCGCGCTGGCGTCTGCCTCCTCGCACACCATCGCGATGGTCGTACCGAACCTTGCGGAAGCGGGGTGTTCTGAAATGTTCGCCGGGCTGCAACAAATTTTACAGCCTGCAGGCTACCAGATAATGCTGGCGGAATCGCAGCATCGCGTGGAACAAGAGGAGAAGCTGCTCGAAACGCTGCTGGCCTCCAACATTGCCGCGGCGATTCTGCTTAGCGTCGAACATAGCACTACCGTGCGCCAGTGGCTGAAAAATGCCTCTATCCCGGTGATGGAGATGGGCGCGATTCGCAGCGATCCTATTGATATGAATATAGGTATTGATAACGTTGCGGCAATGTATGAGCTGACGGAAATGCTGATTCAGCGCGGTTATCAGAATATCGGGCTACTATGCGCCAATCAGGAGCAGTGGATTTTTCAGCAACATCTGCACGGTTGGTACAAAGCGATGCTTCGCCACCATATGTCGCCAAACCGGGTGATTAATGCCGCCTTGCCGCCCAATTTTTCTACCGGCGCGTCGCAACTGCCGGAGTTTTTACTGGCGTGGCCGGAACTGGACGCGCTGGTATGCGTATCGGATGAGCTGGCCTGCGGCGCGTTATACGAGTGCCAACGACGGCGGATCAAAGTTCCGGACGATTTAGCGGTTGTCGGGTTTGGCGATAGCGATGTCAGCCGGGTCTGCCAGCCGCCGTTAACCACAATGGCCGTACCGCACCGTAAGATTGGCAGTGAAGCCGGACGGGCGCTGTTGGAAAGGTTAAATCAGGGAAACTGGAGCGATCGAAAATCCATCGCCTCCAGTTTATGTATGCGGGAAAGCTGCTAAAACGCTTATTCCGTCTCTTCCGGTTTCTCCTGGAGCGCGGCTTCGTTTTTGGCGTTGCGGGTCATCCACAGCGCCAGCGCTTTGAGCGAGTCCGGCGTAAATTCATCACAGCGCGCGGTGATCTCCTCCGGGGTCAGCCAACACACTTCGCTGACTTCATCTTCCTGAAGCGCGAAAGGCCCGTGGGAAACGCAGCTAAACAGCGCGCCCCAAACCCGGCAATGTTGGTCTTCAAAGTAAAACAGACCGTGTTCGGCAAACGGCACGCCTGCAATACCCAACTCTTCTTCCGCTTCGCGGCGGGCAGATTCCAGTAGCTGCTCATCAGCCTGGACCACGCCGCCTGCGGTAGCATCTAACATACCGGGCAAAAAATCTTTTGTTTCGGTACGACGCTGCACCAGAATTTTACCCATACCATCATGAACGACGATATACGTCGCACGATGCCGTAAGCGTTGCGCACGCATCTGTTCCCGGCTGGACTGTGCAATGACTTCATTGTCTTCATTCACAATATCCACCCATTCCGTACTTGCCAAACGACGCTGTTCCACCATCAGGAAACCTTCTTATTTCTGGCGCTCTTACGGCGCATTTACGTTTGTGAGGTAAATTACGAGTTAATTGCAACCTGCGCAATGATACTTTGATCATTGAGTGCGATTACGCTCAACACATTATCATCCAGAATACCGTAGCTTGCCGCATACCCGCCTTTCGGGATGCTAACTGACCCAGGATTAAAGTGATACAGTCCTTCCTGCTGTTGCGCCACCGGCAGATGCGTATGACCATAGACCAACACATCGCCAGTATGCAGAGCGGGCAGATTCGTCGGCCCGAAGAGGTGCCCATGCGTTAAAAATAGCCGCCTCTCTTGCGTCAATATTTGCTGCCACGGCGCTGTTATCGGGAAATGCAGCAGCATCTGATCCACTTCGCTATCGCAGTTGCCGCGCACGGCAATGATTTGCGTCGCCACCGCGTTCAGGCGTTCGGCGACCTGGGCGGGCGCATAGCCTTCAGGCAGCGCATTGCGCGGCCCGTGGTTAAGGACGTCGCCTAATATCACCAGCCAACGCGCGCCGCTTTGCGCGAACCGCTCAAGCACGCGTTCCGTGGCGGGTAAAGAACCATGAATGTCCGATGCGAACATCAGTTTCATCGCTCACTCCTCGTTGTGAAAAACGGCGTTATGATACTGGAATATGAATAGATTTTCAGCCTGAACGCTTCGAGGAAAGCGCAATAAAACGCTGTACGGAAGCACGTTGCCACTGGAATGTCGCATACGCCGCCAGCGACGCCGGCACGTCATCGCCATGCAGCGCCAGACGATTGATCATCAATGCCAGATCGGTATCGGCAATGCACCATTCACCAAATAAATTTTGCGTCCCCTGCCCCAATAGCGCTTCAGCCGTCGCAAACAGTTTTGCCGCGCTGGCTTTTCCAGCCTCGCTTAGCGGCGCTTTTTTCGCCCCGGCAAACACCACGTCGGTAGGCCGTTCTTCGCGAAGCGGCAGTAAATCGCTGCGTAGCCACGCCTGAATCTGTCGCGCGCGGGCGCGTTTTTGTAAATCGTGCGGGTAGATACGCTCCCACTGCGGCGGCGCGAAACGCTCCTCCAGGTATTCCGCAATAGCGGACGACTCGCTCAGCTCAAAATTGTCGGTCTCAAGCACCGGTACGCGCTGCGTCAGCGCATATCCCCGCCAGCCAGGTTGCAGATGTTCTCCCTGGTCCAGATCGCGAGTTTTCAGAGTAAAGGAAAGCCCTTTTTCTTGTAATGCCACCCAGGCGGACAATACGTAGGGAGAGAAAAAGTTCGCATCCGACCACAGCACAATAACAGGCTTACTCATAATGTCCTCTTGAGGGCGTATTAGGTTTCTTCCCAAAATATAGCGTCTTTCGCCTGCTGTCACCTGATGAAAACTCACACACATCAGGAGGCTTTCTATACTTAATTCAGCCCAGACTCTTTACGCATATGCAGGAGCCAAAATGATTGACCTTTACTACGCCCCCACGCCCAACGGGCATAAAATAACGCTGTTTCTGGAAGAGGCGGAGCTGGCGTATCGTTTGCTAAAAGTAGATATCAGCAAGGGCAATCAGTTTCGCCCTGATTTTTTGGCTATCTCTCCCAATAATAAAATTCCTGCCATCGTCGATCACGCCCCGGCAGACGGCGGTCAACCGCTTAGTCTTTTTGAATCCGGCGAAATTCTTCTCTACCTGGCGGAAAAAAGCGGCAAACTGCTTAGCGGGGAGCTGCGTGAACGCCATACAACGCTGCAATGGCTGTTCTGGCAGGTCGGCGGGTTAGGGCCGATGCTGGGCCAGAATCACCACTTTAACCACTTTGCGCCGCAGACCATCCCCTATGCGATTGAACGCTATCAGGTTGAAACGCAACGCTTATACAACGTCCTGAATAAACGCCTGGAAACCTCCCCGTGGCTGGGCGGCGACCACTACAGTATTGCGGATATCGCCAGTTGGCCGTGGGTTAACGCACATCAGCGTCAGCGAATCGATCTTGATACCTACCCGGCGGTGTATAACTGGTTTGAACGCATTCGCACGCGTCCTGCGACAGCGCGCGCACTGTTACAAGCGCAACTGCACTGTAACAGTACGAAAGCGTAACGCGGTAGCATACATCATGTATGATGTAGAGGTGTATACACGGAAAAAACCTGCGTCCGGCACCCTTATTCGTATTAAAAACCTGACATTAGGGAAGAGGAAATCCTCCCTACTCTGGAGGTCATATGCAGATTCTGATTACCGGCGGTACGGGCCTGATAGGGCGTCATCTCATTCCCCGGCTGTTAACACTGGGGCACCAGGTGACGGTCGTTACGCGCAATCCCGATAACGCGCGTCAGATTCTCGATTCCAGAGTGACATTATGGAAAGGGCTGGCGGAACGTGAGCACCTCAATGAGATTGATGCCATCATCAATCTGGCGGGCGAACCGATTGCCGACAAGCGCTGGACGTCGCAACAAAAAGAACGGTTGTGCCAAAGCCGCTGGGCTATCACGCAAAAGTTGGTGGATTTAATTCATGCCAGCGCAACGCCGCCCTCGGTGTTGATATCCGGCTCCGCCACGGGCTATTACGGCGATCTGGGCGACGTTGTCGTCACTGAAGATGAGCCGCCGCACAACGAATTTACGCATAAACTTTGCGCCCGCTGGGAACAGATTGCCTGTCGTGCGCAGAGCGACCAGACCCGCGTCTGCCTGCTGCGTACCGGCGTTGTCCTGGCGCCGCAAGGCGGGATTCTGGGGAAAATAGTTCCGCCGTTTCGCCTCGGACTCGGCGGTCCGGTGGGTAATGGTCGGCAATATCTGGCCTGGATTCACATCGACGATATGGTCAACGGCATTCTGTGGCTGCTGGATAACGATCTTCGCGGTCCCTTCAATATGGTCTCGCCGTATCCCGTCCATAATGAGCATTTTGCTCATGCGCTGGGTCGCGCGCTGCGCCGTCCAGCGATTATTCGCATTCCGGCGACGGCAATTCGCTTATTGATGGGAGAGTCGTCAGTGCTGGTGCTGGGCGGACAGCGGGCGCTGCCAAAACGGCTTGAAGCCGCCGGATTCGCATTTCGCTGGTATGATTTAGAAGAGGCGCTGGCGGATGTGATTCGCTAGTTCCCAAAGCGCCGTATCCTGCCCGGTAAGCGATGCGCCGCCGGGCTTCTTTTATTTCAGCGAGCCTTTCAGGAATTGCTGTAAACGCGGGCTTTGCGGATTGCCGAACACCTGCTCCGGATCGCCCTCTTCTTCAATTTTCCCCTGATGCAGAAAAATAACGTGCGAAGAGACATGGCGAGCGAAGCCCATTTCATGCGTGACCACCACCATCGTTTTGCCTTCTTCCGCCAGTTGTTGCATGATGCGCAACACTTCGCCGACCAGTTCAGGATCGAGTGCCGATGTGGGTTCATCGAACAGTAAAACGTCAGGTTCCATCGCCAGCGCGCGCGCAATAGAAACGCGCTGCTGTTGGCCGCCGGAGAGATGGACGGGATATTTGCCCTGAGCGCGCTCATCAATCCCCACCTTCGCCAGATATTTCAACGCCCGCTCGCGCGCGTCATGCTTGCTTAATCCCAGTACCTGAATCGGCGCTTCCATCACATTTTCCAGCACCGTCATGTGGCTCCAGAGGTTAAAGTGCTGAAACACCATCGTCAGACGGGTACGCAACAAGCGTAGCTGATTTTTATCCGCCACTTTGAGCTGCCCGTCTTTGTCGCGCACCAGATTAATGTTCTGACCGTTCACGATAATCGCGCCTTCGCTCGGTTTTTCGAGGAAGTTAATACAGCGCAAAAAAGTGCTTTTACCGGAGCCGGACGAGCCGATGATGCTAATCACATCTCCGGCGCGGGCCTGCAGCGATACCCCTTTCAGCACTTCATGACCGCCGTAGCGTTTGTGCAAATCGATAACGTGTAATTTATTTTCTGACATCATGTTACTCGAATTATTTAGAGGACACGTGCTGCAACCAGCGTCTTTCCGCCCGACGGAACAGGCTTATCAGGACATACGAAATGAGTAAATACAACACGGCGGCAATGCCAAACGCGGTAAACGGCTGGTAAGTCGCTGAGTTAATATCGCGGGCGATTTTCAACAAATCCGGCACCGTCGCGGTAAACGCCAGCGCCGTAGAGTGCAGCATTAAAATCACTTCGTTGCTGTAGGCAGGCAAGGCGATGCGTAATGCCGACGGCAAAATAATGCAGCGATACATTTTAAATGACGAGAAGCCATAGGCCCGTGCCGCTTCAATTTCACCGTGCGGCACCGAGCGAATCGCCCCGGCGAAAATTTCCGTGGTGTACGCGCAGGTATTCAGCGTCAGCGCCAGTACGGTACAGTTCAGTCCGCTGCGGAAAAACGCGTTAAGAAGATCGGTGCCTTTGACTATCTCCAGCGTATACATCCCCGAATAGAACACCAGTAGCTGTACGTACAGCGGCGTGCCGCGAAAAATATACGTAAACAGCCAGATGGGAAAACGGATGAATTTATTACTGGAAACGCGACCTACCGCCAGAACCACCGCCAGAAGACCGCCCATCACCACCGATGAAATTAACAACCACAGCGTAATCGCCACGCCGGTAAAACGATAGCCATCCGTCCACAGCAGGGATTTCCAGTACTCCTCAATGATCTCAATCACAAATCGGCCCTCTTCACGCCCACGGAATAGCGACGCTCAAGTAAGAGCAGCACACCATTGGAAACGGTGGTAAATACCAGGTAGATAAGTCCACAGACCACGGCAAAATAGAAAGGCTCCCAGGTGCTTTTACCGGCAAGCTGCGTGGCTTTGACGACATCTTCCAGGCCCAGCAGCGACACCAGCGCCGTCGCTTTGAGTATCACCTGCCAGTTATTGCCGATCCCCGGCAGGGCGTAACGCATCATCGCCGGGAACATAATCCGCCGGAAGGTTTGCCCGTGGGTAAAACCAAAAGCCGTCGCCGCCTCGATATGGCCTTTCGGCACCGCCATAAACGCGCCGCGAAAGGTTTCGGTAAAATAGGCGCCGTAGATGAAACCAAGGGTGATAATACCGGCCACCATCGGATCAATATCTATCTGGTCGATACCCAGCGAATCGGTCACCACGTTAAGCGCGATTTGCAATCCGTAAAATATCAGCAGCATTAAGACCAGATCAGGCACCCCGCGAATCAGGGTGGTGTACCCTTCAAAAATAAGCCCCGTTACCCGGTTTTGCGAAAGCTTCGCCCCCGCGCCGACGAGACCAATAAGCACGGCCAGCACAACGGAACTGAGCGCCAGTTCCAACGTGACGATCGCGCCCTGTAAAATTACGCCTGAAAACCCGTACAACATGCAGCCTGTCCTGTTGTGTGTGGTGAAGTAAGAAGCCTCTTTTGCATTTTTGCCTCACATCACGCCGGATGGCGGCTGTGCCTTGCCCGGCCTACGATGCTCCCCGTAGGCCTGACACGCACAGCGCCATCAGGCAATGCAGACAGTCAACATTCTTTGGGCTTTATCTGCACCGACGGTGATTAACCGCCATAAACATCAAAATCAAAGTACTTTTTCGCCAGCTTTTCGTAAGTACCGTCAGCACGCATTTCAGCAAAGGCTTTGTTCAGCGCTTCGCGCAGCTCGTTATCCTCTTTGCGCAGCCCCATACCGGTTCCTACGCCGAATAACTTCTCATCTTTCACCGCCGGGCCGCCGAATTTATAGTCTTTTCCGACAGGCTGTTTAAGGAAACCTTCGCTGGCCGCGACCTCATCCTGGAACGCCGCATCAATACGGCCAGCCATCAGATCGGAATAAATGTTGTCCTGCCCCTGGTAAGAGACGATCTCAATCCCTTTCGGCGCCCAGTGCTCATTGCCGAAGGTCTCCTGCGTCGTCCCCTGTAGCACGCCGACGCGCTTGCCTTTCAGCGACGCGACGGTTGGCTGAATATCAGAGTTCTTCGCCACCACCAGACGGGAATCAGCGGCGTAAAGCTTGTCGGTAAACGCGATTTCCTGCTGGCGCTTTTCAGTGATGGACAGCGAGGACATGATGGCATCAATTTTCTTCGCTTTTAAAGACGGAATCAGCGCATCCAGCGGGTTTTCCACGAACGTACACTGTGTGTTGATACGTTTGCACAGCTCTTTGGCCAGATCGATATCAAAGCCGACCAATTCACCTTGTGCATTTTTGGATTCAAACGGCGCGTATGTAGGATCGGTACCGATACGAATCTTTTGTGGAATAGCGGCAAATGCTGCGGTAGCGCTGGAAAATGCCAGCACCAGAGAAAGGGATAACGCCAGTTTTTTCATAACTATCCTCAACAGACTGTCTTTCCAGGAGATCTTTACAGATCCGATGCGACTATCGTGCCATTAATCAGGCCGACAAGGCAAAGCATTCTACCTTGTCAGCCGGTTTATTTTGCATAAAAATCGATTAAGTATGCATTTATGCGCCTGTTCCGCAACGGCTTATGCACCAAAAAGGTGCAAAACATCTATTTTGCACCGTGATAGTTCCCCAGCGCGGCGCGTTATCCCCTTCCCTCAATCGCCGTAGACATTAAAATCGAAGTACTTTTTGGCCATTTTGTCGTAAGTTCCGTCCTGGCGCAGTTCGGTCAGCGCTTTATCAAACGCGGCTTTTAGCTCGGTATCGTCTTTACGCAGCCCAACCCCCGTCCCGTCGCCAAAATATTTTTTATCCTTCACGGAAGGACCGGCAAACGCATACTCTTTGCCCGCTGGCTGCTTCAGGAAACCTTCGCTGGCGGCGACTTCATCCTGTAATGCGGCATCCAGACGACCGGCAGTTAAATCGGAATAGATAAGATCCTGGTTGGCATAAGCCACCACATCCACACCTTTTGTGCGCCAGTTATCATTGGCGTAAGCCTCTTGCGTGGACCCTTGCAGCACGCCGACATGCTTGCCTTTCAGCGATTCCAGCGTCGGCTGAATGGGAGACCCTTTTGCCGCAATCAGGCGTGAATCCGCAGCGTAAAGTTTGTCGGAAAACGCAATTTCTTGCTGGCGTTTATCGGTGATAGAGAGCGATGAAATAATGGCATCAATTTTTTTCGCTTTTAGTGAGGGAATAAGCGCATCAAAGTCGCTGGCGACCCAGGTACATTTCACCTGCATACGCTTACACATTTCATTACCGAGATCGATATCAAAGCCAATAAACTCGCCTTTGGCATCTTTTGATGAGAAAGGCGCGTAGGTGGTATCTGTTCCAATACGAACCGTTTGCGGGAGCGCGGCGTAAGTGGCCGCCGTCGCACCCAAACCTATCAGCAAAGACAAAGCGAGAACGGTCTTCTTCATACATACCCCTCAAGTGGCGTCATTTTCTTATGTTTTACGTGGTGTTGTGTGTTTGCAGACTTTTTCATGCAGGTCTTATGCCATTTTCACGTCAGCAAAACGATTCGACGTTAAATTTGTTAATAAAACGTTGCAATATTGTCCTGATGTTGAAGATAGCAGGTATGACGGTTGAACCGCAGCGTTTCGGCGGCTTTTAACGAATTAAATGTTGAGGATATGATCGCGGTTACAAAATTGCCCTGAAACAGGGCAACAGGGACAATAATGCACGCTAAACAGACAACGCTATGCGCCCTGCCAGCGAACAAAAAGATCGTGCGGAAGGGGGATATCAAACTGATCCAAAACTCGGTTAACCGTTTGATTTATAACATCATCTAACGTCTGAGGAAGATGATAAAAAGCCGGAACCGGCGGCATAATCACCGCGCCTATCTCAGCGGCCTGGGTCATTAAACGCAAATGCCCGATATGCAGCGGCGTTTCGCGCACACACAGCACCAGAGGTCGCCGCTCTTTTAATATCACATCCGCCGCGCGGGTAAGCAGTCCGTCAGTATAACTGTGGACAATCCCAGACAGCGTTTTAATCGAACAGGGCAAGATAACCATTCCCGCCGTCGGGTAAGAGCCCGAGGAAATGCTGGCGGCAATGTCGCGCGCATCGTGCGTCACATCGGCCAGCGCCTGCACCTCGCGCAGCGAAAAATGGGTCTCCAGCGCCAGCGTTTGCCGGGCCGCCTGGCTCATCACCAGATGCGTTTCCACGCTATCGACATCGCGCAAAATTTGTAATAAGCGCACGCCATAAATCGCTCCGCTGGCGCCGCTAATTCCTACAATGAGTCGTTTCATGTTCTCTTACCGTTTACGAGCGCCGTTCATCCCACTGTGTTACGTAATCGGCTCAAAGTGGGTCTGAAGAGATACCATGACAAAAGAATCCCTATCATAAAAGCCAGCTCAACCAACATTATCACTACCCCTTGCTCACTAAACCAGGTGCCGACCATAATGGCAAAATTGGTGATAATGACAAATCGGGCCGTCCAGGGGAAAAGCGGCGATCGATAGCGTAGCAAATCGCTGGCGTACGTTCCATTACGCACCGATTGTCGGAAGCGATACTGGCACCATCCGATGGTTATCCATGCCAGGCAACCCACCTGCCCGGTACTGGCGATCAGATATAAATAAAATTGCTGTGCGGGAATATAGCGGGTCAGCAACGACACCAACGCCAGCAAGGCCGTGATTAAAATAGCATACACCGGCACGCCGCCGCCGTTCGTTTTACCAAAGCAGGCTGGCGCAAAGCGATCGCCCGCCATAGACCACAGCATACGCGAACTGGCGTAAATGGCCGAGTTAGCGGCAGAAACCGCGGCGGAAAAGATCACCAGCGTCATCAGCGTATCCGCCCCCGGAATGCCCGCGTGGGAGAATACCCATACAAAGGGACTTTGTCCATTTGGCGTCAGTTCATGCGGATAGACCAGCGCCAGCACCGCAATCGCCAGGCCGTAAAACAAAATGATTCTGAGACCGATCCCCAGGATCACTTTCGGTAAAATAATGTGCGGCGATTCGGTCTCCCCTGCCGCATTTCCTACCAGTTCCACCCCCTGGAAGGAGTAAATCACGATCGTCATACAGACCACAATTTGCTCCCAACCGTGGGGAAACCACATTCCGTCTATTTTTAACGTCGGGTGCCAGTCACTATGGCCCATTAGCGAGTAGATCATGACCCCGCCCGCGCAGATAAACAGCACGATCGCGAAGACCTTAATGGCCGAAAGCCAGTATTCGCATTCGCCAAAACTTTTTGCGGAGGTGAGATTGATAGCCGTCAGGATGAGCAGAATCGCCAGGCAGAACATATATACCGGAACCGCGGGGAAAAACTGGTGAGCAATAAACCCTGCGGCAGTGAGGTCGGCTGCCAGGGAAAAGACCCAGCTAAACCAGTAAAGCCAGCCAATGGTATAGCTCCAGCAAGGTGACGGCATAAACATCAGCGCGTAATGTTGAAATGAACCGGAGTGAGGAAAAGCGCATGATAATTCGCCAAGACACATCATCGTCGCCAGCATAATGGTTCCGGCAAACAGATAGGCCAGTAAGGTTCCCGCCGGCCCGACGCTGCTTAACGGTTCGGCAATGCCGATAAATAAGCCGGTGCCAATCGTGCCGCCCAGCGACATCATCAGCAGGTGCCGCTTCTTCAGGTTACGCCGCAGACCGCCTTCAGGCTCTGCTGGCGGAGATTGTTGCAGGGTATCCATCGTTACTCCCTGTCTTTCGTGAGGTCAAAGATGCCGCCGCGACATAGCCGCGGCGGTTATGCGTTAACGCGTAAACCTCCAGGCGACGCCTTTGGTCTGGCAGGCCATTAACAGGCCCGTATAATCCAGCTCAAAGCGAACCACATCGCCTACTTTTAGCGACTGACGACAATCTTCAATATCCACCAGCGTATGATCGCTGGTTTGCCCTAAGATAGTGATAGCGTCGTCGCATGGCACACAGTTATCCGACGGCACATCCTGGCGCCCAAACGCCAGCAATGCGCGTCGGCGTATGCCACGATCGACAAAGGTTTTACTTTGCAAAAAGGCATCGACGCCCAGCTCCCCAACCGGGACGGTCGGTTTACTGTTCAGTTCGATGATTTCCGCTTCCAGGATATACATATCGGAACAGGCTTTATCGACTGGTTTTGCGGAGTGGTGAAATTCATTCAGGTATTTCATGTCCACATATTCAATGCCGAATTCATGCAGTCCGCCGATGCGCAGATGATTCAGCCCCTGCGGCCAAATACCTTTATCCAGCAGGTGATAGCTGGTGCAGTTTCCCGCAGAAAGCCGCCGGACAGGAATACCGCTGTCGGCTTCCAGCCGGGCGGCCAGCGCCAGAAAATCCTCGCCATTTTTTACCGTTGGCAACACGGTGCCGTAACAATTAAAGTTGGTGCCCAGTCCATATAATTCCAGACCGGGCAGACCAGTAATCAGAGTCACGGTCTCAAGAATGCGTTGATATTCACCAAACCAGATACCCTCGCGTAAATCGCCCATATCCACCATCAGTAATACCTGATGCGTTTTCCCCTGGCGTTGGGCTTCCTGCGATAATGCCCGTAATACCACCGGCTCGCTATTTAAACTAATATCCGCGTAGCGCACCACATCTTCGATTTCACTCAGACACGGGCTGCGTAACAGGCAGGTCGTACATCCTGTCTCGCGTATTTTTTTCAAATTATAGGTTCGTGATTCAGCAATAACGGTAATTCCGCCGTTGAACACCGCCTGCGCAGTTTCCACGCAGCCGTCAAAAACTTTATTGACAGCCATCACGTCAATACCGCTGCTTGCCAGCAGAGCTTTTTCCGTGCGGGCGTTTTCTTCCAGCTTGCGTAGATTTATTTCCAGAACTGGCATATACATTTTATTTTCCTCCCGCCATGCTTAAACGGGCATTACGTTTCTGCGCCCGATGGTAAATATACTCCGCGACGACAACCGCCAGCACGGCTCCGCCAATAATTTTCCCGGCGTACTGGAAATATCCGCCCATATCAATTTGAGAAGGCGGAATAAATAACAGCGCAACGGCAAAGGCGATAGAAAGAAAGCCCAGCGCGGGTAAAATAGCCGGTAAAACCTTGCCCGGAATTTTAAAACTTCTTGGCGTATCCGGCTGAGTCTTACGTAAACGCCAGAACGCCGGGAACATCACCAGATAAGGAATAAAATAGGTGATGGTCGTTAGCGCCGTTAACATCCAGTAAGCCGCCGCAACGCTTGGCGAAATAAAAGTCGAAAAACACAGGACCGTGACAATAATCGCCTGTACAGTCAAGGCAAAGGCGGGCGTTTTCCACACCGGATGTAATTTGCCGATTCGGTCCCCCAGCAGATTATCTTCACGCGAGGCTTCCTGGAGCATATAAATCGGCCCCACCAGCCAGGAGTTAATCTGCCCGAGAGCGCCAAAAAACATACAGATGGCCATAACAGGAATTAACCACGGCATATGTAGCGTGTCCGCAGCAGCATGCATAGCCTGCATGACGCCTGCCACGATGTCGGTTTTCCCTGCGGGTAAAAGCGTGTTTAGCGCCCAGGTACCGACCATATAGATCCCAACGATAACGGCGGCGGAGACGGCCATCGCTCGCGGAAAATCACGCTGTGGATTACGGGTACGCCCGGCAATCATCGGGGCGACCTCCAGTCCGGCAAACGCAAACATCATGCTGGATAAGAAAACGATCGTATCCCAGTGCCCGAGATCCGGAATCCAGTTTTTCGCTGTAGTGTAGTCCGTCTGCATCTGGTGTCCGGTACATAGCCATACCACCGCCAGTAAAATGAGGATGGCGGAGGGAATAAATACGCCGCACCAGGCGCTGATGCTATTAATAATTTTTGTCCATTCCATCCCGCGGATATTCATCAGCGTTAATAGCCAGAAAATTACCGCGGAACCAATACCGATAAATGCTTTATTTTCCGCCAGGCCGCCGCCGATCATATAGCCCAACGCGGTAAAGCCGAATTGCAGCATTAATGGGAAAAACAGTACGCAGGAAAAGAGAAAACAAACCACGACAATCCATGCAATACGTTTACCAAATGCCTCTTTAATCCAGACAAATATCCCGCCATCTTTCGGCCAGCCGGTTGACAGCTCGCCGCATACCATCGCTAAAGGAAAAAACAAGCAGAATGCGGCTATCACCCATAACAACATGGCCGATGCCCCGTAAGGCGCCACGTTAGGGATTTGCCGCAAACTCAGAATAGCGATGACATTCATAAAGACAATGTCTTTGATGCCAAGTAAGCCAGAATTCGTGTTACTCATGGCCATCTCCTGTTATGCATTCAGGCATCACTGCCCTCTTCTTATCATCTGACGACGGGCTTCAGCATAAAACTGAAGCCCAAAACAGTATTAATAAATGTCGTACTTGACCATATCTTCGTAACTGTCTTCCCGACGAATCAGACGCGTTTCACCATTTTTATCGATCATCACCACGCCCGTGCGCGGACGGTTGTTATAAACGGTTTGACTTTCAATGGTGTATGCCCCGGCATCAAGAAACGCGACAATATCGCCAACATGAGTCTCCTTCGGCAGTAAAAACTCTTCGCCTTTCACCCCCATGTGGAAATAATCTCCGCCATCACACAGCGGCCCGGCTAATTTTATCCAGGCGTCGTGCGCTGCCGTCATGCGAGAGGCGTTATAGACATAAAAGAACCAGTCAAAATGCTGGCTGTCAGAGAGTACGCTGTAACCAGCGTCGACAAATTTCCATTCAACGTGGCATTCCACATTGCCGTTAAGATCGTAATTTGTTTTACGTTTTTCGCAGGAGACTTCCGTCAGTAACACCGCCGCCGACCCGGTCACTTTACGTCCCGGTTCAATACATATTTCCACATCGGTACGCCATTTATGCACTTCGCGAATGACCGCATCGGCAAAATCCTGGGCGGTAATACCGGCATACATATTATCTTTTAACGGGTCGCCATTCTCGTCGTCATATTTATAGGGAACCGGAATTCCGCCGCCCACGTTGATCAAATCAAATTTAATACCGAGCACCTCTTCCAGGCGACGGGATTCATCCACCAGCACTTTAGTCGCTTTTGCGAAAGGCTCTGACTCCGGCACCTGATCGCCCACATGCATATGCAAGCCGCGCAAATGCACATAAGGCATCGCCAGAATGCGACGGCAGGTTTCTTCCGCCTGTTCCAGGTCAAGACCCGACTTCGCATGGAAAGCGGTAACCAGTTCCGCATGCGTCGCCGAGGGAACATTCGGCTCTACGCGGACGCAAACATTGGCGACTTTCTTCAGCTTGCGAGAGATGGCATCAATATGTTCCAGCTCATACAGGCTATCAACATTAATAAGATACAGATCGTTGGCGATGGCATATTCCAGATCGGCAGGCTTTTTCACCACGCCGTTGAAGACGATCTGATCGCCGCGAAAGCCTATCTCCAGACACTTGCGAACCTCATATTGTGAGTTTGCCTCCGCGCAAATTCCGGCGTCACGAATGGCTTTCAACACCCCCATGACCGAGCAGGTTTTTGACGCAAAGAAGGTTTTGGTATTTTTATGCGCCGCAAATGCCTGCTGGATTTCATGAATGTTACGAATGATCTCCGGCTCAGAAAACACATAGAACGGCGTGGGGTACTGGCGCGCCAGAGCGTCCAGATCGACCCCTTCAAAACACAAATGACCGTCTTTGTGCTGGAAACGGCGATCGCCGTTGATTACCTGCTCACGTAGCTGGTTGTAATTCTGCATAATCGAGTCAGTCATAACGCCCTCTGCTTAATGTTTATGGTAAAAATCCGCATTCTTTACAGGGATAAAGCAAAAGGCATGCCACTATTTTTTATCAAAATAATCAATTATTTATAAAAATAAGCTGTTTCTCATTTTCGTCATTGAGTTTGCTATTCATCACAACGACGAAAATTCGTAACTTTTATAATGGCAACATGAACAATAGATATGAGGAATACATGTATGGCATCCACCAATCAGGAACTGGCCTCGGCGCTCAGGATGTTTTCCCGCTTTTTCGATTTGATTCATCAGCCGTTGGCCGTCATTAATGAGCGTGGTGAATACGTTTACTACAATCAGGAAAGCGCGGATCTGGACGGCTACAGTATTGAACGGGCAATGGGAAAACATATGCTGGATGTCTATCCGGGCATGAAAGAGACCCAAAGTACGATGCTTTCATCGTTAAAAAAAGGCGTGGAATACATTGGCCATTATCAAATTTATTACAATGCGCGAGGCCAGGCCGTTGACTATCAGCACACCACCGCGCCGCTCTATGCAAGCGATGGCGGCATGGTCGGCGTTATCGAAATCGGCAGGAATATGTCCGGCGTCAGGCGGCTCCAGGAGCAGGTGGTAGAACTGAACCAACTGCTGTATGCCGATCACCATGAGAAGCACCATGCCATTATTACCGAAAACCCGGAAATGCTCAGTAATATCGCCAAAGCCAAACGGCTGGCCGCCAGTAATATTCCGGTGACGATTGTCGGGGAGACGGGAACGGGTAAGGAGCTATTTTCCCGCCTGATCCATCAATGCAGCAAGCGGGCGAATAAACCATTTATCGCCCTGAACTGCGGCGCTCTACCGCCTACGCTTATCGAAAGTACGCTTTTCGGCACCGTGCGCGGCGCCTATACCGGCGCGGAAAATAGCCAGGGCTATCTGGAACTGGCAAACGGGGGAACGCTCTTTCTTGATGAGCTGAACGCCATGCCGATAGAGATGCAAAGTAAGCTGCTGCGATTCTTGCAGGATAAAACCTTCTGGCGGCTCGGCGGACAACAGCAGCTCCACTCTGATGTCAGGATCGTTGCCGCCATGAACGAAGCGCCCGTCAAATTAATTCAACAAGAACGTCTGCGGGCAGATCTTTTTTATCGGTTGAGCGTCGGAATGTTGACGTTACCGCCGCTGCGCGCCCGCCCGGAAGATATTCCCTTACTGGCGAATTATTTTATTGATAAATACCGTAATGACGTGCCGCAGGACATTCACGGATTAAGCGAGACGGCGCGTGCTGATCTGCTCAATCACGCCTGGCCGGGTAATGTCAGGATGCTGGAAAACGCGATTGTACGCAGCATGATCATGCAGGAAAAAGACGGGCTGCTCAAACACATCATTTTTGAACAGGACGAGTTAAATTTAGGCGTACCGGAAACCGCGCCGGAAAATCCCCTTCCCTCGTCACCCGATCCTCAGTATGAAGGGTCGCTGGAGGTACGGGTTGCCAACTACGAAAGGCATTTAATAGAAACCGCGCTGGATACGCATCAGGGGAATATTGCCGCCGCGGCCCGCAGCCTTAACGTATCGCGCACCACGTTACAGTACAAAGTACAAAAATACGCTATTCGCTTCGGCGTGGTGCGTAATTGACATCGGCCAGCGGCATTGCGCCGCTGGCAAAGCCATTAGCCTTCGTTATGCATTTCCAGGTTTTCCATTTCGTTCTGGAACAGCACCGCTTTGGCGTCGTCATTACGTAATGAATCCAGGAAGTCGAGGTATTGCTGGTCTACGTCTTTGGTGACATATACCCCGTTAAATACCGAACATTCAAACTGCTGGATATCCGGGTTTTCCGCGCGTACGGCTTCGATCAGATCGTTCAGATCCTGGAAGATAAGCCCGTCTGCGCCGATGATCTGACGAATCTCATCCACCTCGCGACCATGCGCGATCAGCTCATTGGCGGTCGGCATATCAATGCCATAGACGTTAGGGAAACGAATTTCCGGCGCGGCGGACGCCAGATAAACCTTCTTCGCGCCGGCTTCCCGGGCCATCTCGATGATCTGCTCTGATGTGGTGCCACGCACGATGGAATCATCCACCAGCAGGACGTTCTTATCGCGGAATTCCGCACGATTAGCATTGAGCTTACGGCGCACGGATTTACGGCGTAGCTGTTGGCCCGGCATGATAAAGGTACGTCCCACGTAACGATTTTTGACAAATCCCTGGCGGTACGGCTTGCCGAGAATACGGGCAATTTCCAGTGCGATATCGCAGGAGGTTTCCGGGATAGGGATCACGACGTCGATGTCCAGATCTTCCCATTCACGAGCGATTTTTTCGCCAAGTTTGGTGCCCATATTCACACGAGCGCTGTAGACGGAGATCTTGTCGATAAAGGAGTCCGGGCGAGCAAAATAAACGTACTCAAACAGACAGGGGTTACTGACCGGGTTATCCGCGCACTGGCGCGTGAACAGTTGCCCCTTTTCGGTAATATAGATAGCTTCGCCCGGCGCGACATCGCGCAGAAACTCAAAGCCCAGCGTATCCAGCGCCACGCTTTCAGAAGCGACCATATACTCCGTACGACCATCGCCAACGTCACGCTTACCCAGCACTAACGGGCGAATGCCGTGCGGATCGCGAAAAGCCACCATGCCGTGGCCGATAATCATCGCCACGCAGGCATAGGCGCCGCGGATTTGACGGTTAGTCGCGGCAATCGCGGCAAAAATATTGTCGGCTTCCAGCGGATAGTGACGGAAGTTGTCGAGCTCGCTGGCGAAAATATTGAGCAGGATTTCGGAATCGGAGGTGGTGTTGATATGACGGCGCTTTTCTTCAAACAGCTTTTTACGTAGCTCGTGCGCGTTAGTCAGGTTGCCATTATGGGCCAACGTGATGCCATACGGCGAGTTAACGTAAAAAGGTTGCGCTTCCGAAGCGCTGGAGCTGCCTGCGGTAGGGTAGCGCACATGGCCGATCCCCATGTTGCCCTGCAAACGCTGCATGTGGCGAGCTTCAAAAATATCGTTCACCAGTCCGTTTGCCTTACGCAAGCGGAAGCAGTTATTCGCATCAATGGTGATGATACCGGCAGCATCCTGACCACGATGCTGGAGCACTGTTAACGCGTCATAAATCGACTGGTTGACCGGCATAACACCGGCGATACCGACAATACCGCACATACGTCATTTTCCTCGTTAAGCCACATCTCAGAACCTGTTACGTCCTGGGCAAGAAACTCGACGAGCTTTGCAGATAGTCAAAGAACCATCTGATGATGAAGCTGAACTGCGGGATGAGCTGCGATTTGCTCCAGTCTTCGCTTTTCGACAAGCCGGTAAAGGTATCAAGGAAGAACAGAATGGCGGCGACAATCAGCGCGCCTCGCAGTGCGCCGAAACAGATCCCCAACACCCGGTCAGTTCCCGACAGGCCGGTCTTTTCTACTAGCTGACCTATCACAAAATTCACGATAGCGCCGACGATAAGCGTCGCGATAAACAGTACCGCGATAGCAATCCCATTACGAACCAGTTCGTCTTCAAAGCCCGTAAACCAGACAGACAGGTAAGTGTAGTAGTGACTGGCGACAAAGAAAGCACAACCCCACGTCACCAGCGATAACGCTTCACGAACAAAGCCGCGGATCAGGCTAACCAGACAGGAAAAAGCAATCACCGCGATAATGGCGTAATCAATCCAGACCATAGATGTCCCACGATTTTACGCCCTGTCGTCCTGTTCGGGGCGCATTCTAACAGAAAAAGAAAACGTTTGCGTAGGGATTTCCTTCCCACGCGTAAATAAAAATGGCGCTGAAAAAATATTCAACGCCATCACACTTTTTATCTCTTCGGGCACGACCAGAAGAGCTGCCATCGGCCTGATAAGCGCAGGATACCAGGTTCATTCCTTCTGCCGGATGGCGGCGTAAACGCCTTATCCAGCCTACAGAACTTCGGCTATTACCAGATGAACACCGTAGGCCTTAACGCTGCGCAGTCGGGCAAAACGCGCCTTAGTTCGGGCTATATCCCATCACCACGCCGCTTAACCCGGAAATCTGCTTGAGCTCGCCAAGCGATCCTTTCATCTTATCTTTCGACGCATCCGGCCCGACGAGAATACGGGTTATTTTACCCTGTACCGGCGTTGAGGGGGAAGTATAAACCCGGAACCCGGCGGAACGAAGCTTGCCGACTATCTCGTTGACTTTATCCGCGTTTTTCAGCGCGCCCAACTGTACGACATAAGCTTTGCCGGTCGGCGCAGGTTTATCGTCGGCGGCCGGTTTCGGCGCGGGCGTCGGCGTGGAAGCGACGACAACCGGCTGTTGCGGTTTAGGCTGCGGCTTCGGTTTTTCAACCGGCTTCGGTTTAGGCGTCTCCACCGGTATCGGATCAAGCTCGACATTGTTAGACGCCATGCGCGACGGGTCCAGAGATGGCGCTGCCGCATCTCCCGCCCGCACCTCTTCAGCCGCCCCTTCCGGCGGCTGTGTCGGCAGCGCCTGCGTTGCGGCAGGCATCATATCCGGCTCATCACGGTCGCCAGGCTTCGGTACCAGTGGAATCGCAGCAAATTCATCCTGATAATGCTTTTTCTGTCCGTCCAGCAGACCGGGAAGCACAATAACCCCCAGCGCGACTAACACAATCGTGCCGACTAAACGATTCTGAAACTTACTCGCCACCGATTCTCCCCGCGTCTATCACTTCCATAACATGTGCGACGGTGTGGAACGATCCGCACACCAGCACGGTATCTTCTGGCTGCGCCGCGTCGATAGCGGCCTGCCATGCCTGCGCGACGCTATCATAGACATTCCCTTTCCCCAGATGTTCCAGAAGTTGTTCCGCCGTCGCGCCGCGCGGCCCCTCTAACGGAGCACAATACCAGTCGTCAACCACGCTTTTCAACCAGGCTAACGTGCCGGCGATATCTTTATCATGCAGCATACCAATCACCGCAAGCACGCGCCCGCGTTTCGGCAACATTTTCAGACGACCCGTCAGGTATTCCGCCGCGTGAGGATTATGGGCGACATCAAAGATAACGCGCGGCGACTCACTCACGATTTGAAAACGTCCCGGCAAAGTAGCCTGCGCAATACCGTCGCGAATCGCCTGCTCGTCAATGTTCAACCTGCTGGCGCGCAGCGCGGCCAGGGCGGTGGCGGCATTCGGCTGGGGAACCTGCGGCAACGGCAGTCCGGCAAGCGTGCCGTCACCATCGGTAAACGCCCACTGGGTCGCTGTCACCTCATAACGCCAGTCAACGCCGCGACGCCGCAACAGCGCGCCGGTCTCCTGCGCGACATCCGCGATGGTTGCCGGCATTTCCGGTTCGCCGACGATAGCGGGTTTTTCCGCACGAAAAATCCCGGCCTTCTCGCGGCCGATACTTTCGCGATCCGGCCCCAGCCAGTCAGTATGGTCAAGCGCGATGCTGGTAATTACCGCTACATCGGCATCCACAATGTTCGTGGCGTCCAGGCGGCCACCCAACCCGACCTCCAGAATCACCACGTCAAGGTTAGCCTGTTTAAACAGCCACAATGCCGACAACGTACCATATTCAAAATAGGTCAATGAAATATCGCCGCGCGCCGCTTCTATTTCCGCAAAGGACGCGGTATGCGCGGATTCCGCTAATTCTTTCCCCTGCACGCGCACGCGCTCGGTGTAACGTACCAGATGAGGCGAACTATAGACGCCCACACGGTATCCCGCCGCGATTAACACCGACTCCAGCGTTCGACAGGTCGTACCTTTACCGTTGGTTCCCGCCACGGTAAAAACGAACGGCGCAGGCTTGAGGATGTCCAGACGAGCTGCCACCTGGCTTACGCGCTCAAGGCCTAAATCGATACTCTTGCTGTGCAGGTTTTCCAGATAAGAAAGCCACGAGGCCAGGGGCGACGCAGCTTGAGGTATAGATTTGTTTTTCATTGATTCCGCTGCTTCTTTACGGTGAAAAGCAAAAGGGCAGAGCCTGCGGCCCTGCCCTTTTCAGTTATCAGGCCTCAGACTCCTGATCCGGCGCCGGAGGCACCACCACGCCTTCACGCGGGGCGTCCGGGTTCGGCGCGGGCAGATTCATCAGCTTCGCCAGAATGCTCGCCAGCTTCAGGCGCATTTCCGGGCGGCGGACGATCATATCAATAGCGCCTTTTTCGATCAGGAACTCACTGCGCTGGAATCCCGGCGGCAGTTTTTCGCGAACGGTTTGTTCGATAACGCGCGGGCCGGCGAAGCCAATCAGGGCTTTTGGCTCGGCGATGTTGAGATCGCCCAGCATCGCAAAACTGGCGGAAACGCCGCCCATTGTCGGATCGGTCAATACCGAGATGTAGGGCAGACCACGTTCCTGCATTTTAGCCAGCGCCGCCGAGGTTTTCGCCATCTGCATCAGCGACATCAGCGCTTCTTGCATACGCGCGCCGCCGGAAGCAGAGAAACACACTAACGGACAGTTGTCTTCCAGCGCCTGTTCAACGGCACGAACGAAGCGTGCGCCAACGACAGACCCCATTGAGCCGCCCATGAACGCGAATTCAAACGCGGCGGCGACAACCGGCATACCGTGAAGCGTCCCTTTCATGACCACCAGCGCGTCTTTCTCGCCGGTTTCTTTCTGCGCGGACGCCAGTCTGTCTTTATATTTTTTGGAGTCGCGGAACTTGAGCACGTCTTTTGGCTCCAGCTCGCTACCCAACTCCACAAGGGAACCTTCATCT
Organism: Salmonella sp. SAL04196; assembly: GCF_046550835.1. Lineage (NCBI taxonomy): Bacteria > Pseudomonadati > Pseudomonadota > Gammaproteobacteria > Enterobacterales > Enterobacteriaceae > Salmonella > Salmonella sp. SAL04196. The sequence goes on along the minus strand of NZ_JBGDXE010000005.1, from coordinate 247,847 downwards.
AACAGGCTATGCAGGCGATTGCGCGCCGACATGCGCATATGATGGTCACACTTAGGACAGACCTCAAGATTACGTTCCAGCTCAGCGCGGTATAAAACCTGACCGCAGCTATCACACTTGGTCCACACCCCTTCAGGAATGCTTGCCTTGCGGGTGGGAGTAATGTTGCTTTTAATTCGTTCAATCCAGCTCATTGGTGACCTTTCTGCCTGAACCTTAGTCAGCTTTATTATAAGGGGCGCATAATGCCATTTTTGCCCCCAACAGACCATGAATGTTGCACATTAAAACATAACAGCCCGAAACTTTGGATAAAAAAGTGGTCGAACCGCTGAGTTACTTTCTATTTTGCGGCACGCGACGCAGCGCGCTTATGCCGGACAATCTCAATGACGCCAGGTAATATCGAAACCACGATAATCCCCACAATCAGCAGCTTAAGGTTATCCTGAATCAACGGTATCGTACCGAAGAAATAACCGGCGTAGGTAAAGAGCAGCACCCACAGCAGCGCGCCGATGACGTTATAAGCGGCAAAATGCCGATAGGACATGTGCCCCATCCCTGCCACAAACGGCGCAAAGGTTCTGACGATCGGCACGAAGCGAGCGAGAATGATAGTTTTACCGCCGTGTTTTTCATAAAACTGGTGGGTTTTATCCAGATAACTGCGGCGGAAAATTTTCGAATTCGGATTACTGAACAGTTTTTCGCCGAACAGTCGACCAATCGTGTAATTTACCGCATCGCCGACAATTGCGGCGATCAGCATTAACGCCACCATGACATGCACATTGAGATCGTTGGTTTCCAGCGAAGCCAGCGCCCCGGCGACAAACAGCAGCGAGTCGCCCGGCAGGAACGGCGTGACGACCAGGCCGGTTTCACAAAACAGAATCAAAAACAAAATAGCGTACACCCAGACGCCGTACTCCGCGACCAGCTCCGCCAGATGCACATCGATGTGCAGAATAAAATCAATAATAAAGTAGATCAGGTCCATATTTGTCTTTGCCTTTCTACCCGACACGTTTCGGGTGTGCGATTCGGATTAGTCCGCAAGAAATAGCGGGCCCATTGGCGGTTTTGGAAGGTCAAACCGGTCAGGGTAATCTACCGCAACCAAATATAGCCCTTCCGCCTTCGCCGTTGCCGCCGCCAGCGTTCTGTCCCTGGCCGCTAACAGCTCTGCGATCCAGCTCTCCGGCTGGTTGTGAGCGCCTACTTCCAGCAGGCTGCCGACAATATTCCTGACCATATGATGAACAAAGGCATTCGCTTTGATATCGACCACCACATAAGGGCCGTGGCGGGTAACGTTGATGTGCATCACATTACGCCACGGCGTGCGCGACTGGCACTGCACCGCACGAAACGAGGTAAAATCATTTTCGCCAAGCAGACACTGCGCCGCGCGATGCATCCGCTCTGCATCCAGCGGCTCATAGTAATGCGTCACGCCTTTTGCTAATACCGCGGGACGCAGTCGATGATTGTAGATGATATAGCGATAACGGCGAGCCGTAGCGCTAAATCGCGCGTGAAAATCATCCGGTACAGTTTTCACCCAGCGCACGGCAATGTCACCAGGCAAATTCGCATTTACCCCCAGCGTCCATGCCGCATCTTTGCGCAATGCGGTCGTTTCGAAATGGACAACCTGCCCGGTGCCGTGAACGCCGGCATCGGTACGCCCGGCGCAGAACACGTTAATAGGTTCATTTGCCACCTGCGAGAGCGCTTTTTCCAGCTTTTCCTGCACGCTGCGCACTTCATTCTGACGCTGCCAGCCATAATACTTGCTGCCGTCGTACTCAATACCCAGCGCAATTTTATAGACCGGCGATGATTGCTGTCCGGACATCAGTACAGATACTCCTGCACCAGCTTCTCCGCAATTTTAACGGCCATCAGCGCGCCGCCGAAACGCACGTTGTCCGCCACTGACCAGAACTGAATTTGTTCCGGCATACCGTAATCATTATGCACACAGCCAATAGAAAGCTGTGGATTGCCGGAAGCGTCGCCCACCTGCGTCGGGTAATCCGTCTCTTCTGACAGTACGATATCTTCACCGCGGGAAAACGCCTCGCGCGCCTCTTCCGCCGCCAGCGGACGGAGCGCTTCAAAGCTCACCATCTGCGCATGGCCATAGAACACCGGCGACTGCACGACACTGGCGGAGATCATCACGCCATCGTCCTGCAAAATTTTACGCACTTCATCGACGATACGACGTTCCTGGCGCACGCTGCCTTCACGATCCGGCAGCAGCGGCAGCATATTGAACGCCAACTGGCGGCCAAAGAAATCATCTTCATCAATCGGTATGCCGTTAAGCAGCTTCGCACTCTGTCCGGCCAGCGCATCGACCGCTTTTTTCCCCTGTGCGGACGCTGATAACATACTGGTGACGGCGATGCGCGACAGTCCCCCCTGATCGATTAACGGCTTGAGCGCCGCGAGCAGTTGACTGGTCAGACTATCGGCGACCGCAATCACGTTACGGTTACGGTAATCCGCCAGTACATACGGGTTAACTTCCGGCACGACCAGCGGCACATCAGGCTCCAGCGCGAACAGACCGCTGGAATCTATCACCAGGCAGCCTGCATTGGTCGCGTCGTCTATCCAGGCAGCCGATGCCTCTGCGCCGGCAACGAAAAACGCCAACTGCGCCTGCGTCCAGTCAAAGTCCGCCGCATCCTGGACAATGACCGACTTGCCACCAAAACGGAGGTGCTCGCCCGCGCTTTCATGACGCGCCAACGCATAAATTTCACCGACCGGGAACTGGCGTTCAGCCAGTGTTTCAAGCAGGGCTTCGCCTACGGCGCCCGTTGCGCCCAGAATGGCAATGTTCCAGCCTTCAGACATGGTGATTTACTCCAGAAATACATAAGCGTCCCTGTCGCATTATTCGACAGGGAGCATTAAGAAGACATTAATGTGCCGGGTGATGAACAGCGTTAAAACCTAGCTTACACAGCAAGGCGGCTGCCGTTTCGTCGTCACACATCACGTATAAAGACGACCATTCACGGCGCTCAAGATAATTTTTACGCAATTTATCAAATTCACCCGGAATTCCAGCGACTTTACGCAGTGGCGCATCGTCGCGGCGCACATCATACACCAAATGCGCCAGTCTTTTCAGCGTCGGTTGATCCAGCGGGCCGTGAAGCGTAATACGACCAAACTCAGGCGCAGGCAGTAATGTCTCCAGCGCGACATGCTGCTCGCGACCGATAAACGCGCTATACGCCTCAAAGACCTGGGTGGTGCCGCGCGCTTTGCCTTCCAGCGTATAGCCGGCAATATGCGACGTGCCGATATCCACGGCTTCCAGTAGCGCGACGTTAAGATCCGGTTCGCCCTCCCACACATCAAGCACCACGCTCAGCGGCTGCCCGGCATTAAGTCGCGCCAACAACGCGGCGTTATCCACCACCGGACCGCGGCAGGCGTTAATGAGAATGGCGCCGGGTTTCAGTCGACGGATCAGCGTCTCATCGGCCAGATGCAGCGTTTTGTACGGTCCGTCTTTATAAAGCGGCGTATGGAAAGTCAGGACATCCGCTTCCTGCACCAGCTCATCCAGCGTACGAAAATCACCCTCGTCCCCGCGTGCGGCGCGTGGCGGATCGCACAGCAACGTGCGGATACCCAACGCTTCAAGCCTGGTCTGTAGCCGGCTTCCGACGTTACCCACGCCGACAATCCCTATAGTGCGATCGCGTAACGAAAAGCCGTCACGTTCGGCCAGCATCAACAGCGCGGAAAACACATACTCCACCACGGCGATAGCATTACAGCCGGGCGCGGCTGAAAAACCGATGCCCGCCTGCTTCAGCCATGCCTCATCCACATGATCGGTGCCTGCCGTAGCAGTACCAACGAAGTTAATCGGCGTGCCGCTCAGCAGCGATTCATTCACTTTCGTGACCGAACGCACCATTAACGCATCGGCATGGTTCAATTCTTCAACGGGGATCGGGCGACCCGGCACTGCCTTTACCTCACCCAGGCGGCTAAATAATTCGCGGGCGTAAGGCATATTTTCATCAACGAGAATTTTCACGACTGTCGTACCTGTTTGAGAACGAGAGTTAACCGAACAAGTGTGCCATAATCTGGCCGCCAGGCATATATTGCTCAGATTTATGGTTAAAGGATAATTAATTATGCATCCCATCTCCGGTGCCCCTGCACAGCCTCCAGGCGAAGGGCGTAATCCTCTTTCCGCTGCGAGCGAGCAGCCGCTTTCCATGCAACAGCGTACGGTACTGGAAAGGCTGATCACGCGCCTGATTTCACTGACCCAGCAGCAAAGCGCGGAAGTATGGGCCGGAATGAAACACGATCTGGGGATAAAAAATGACGCGCCGCTACTGTCGCGCCACTTCCCCGCCGCTGAACAGAATCTTACCCAGCGTCTGGGCGTAGCGCAGCAAAATCACGCCAATCGTCAGGTGCTTTCACAGCTAACAGAGCTGCTTGGCGTCGGGAATAATCGTCAGGCCGTCAGCAATTTTATCCGTCAGCAATACGGTCAAACCGCGCTTAGCCAGCTTACGCCCGATCAACTCAAAAACGTGCTGACGCTCCTGCAACAGGGGCAGCTTTCCATTCCGCAGCCGCAGCAACGTCCGGCAACGGATCGGCCATTATTGCCTGCTGAACATAATACGTTGAATCAGTTGGTGACGAAGCTGGCGGCCGCGACCGGCGAGTCAAACAAACTTATCTGGCAATCAATGCTGGAACTCTCCGGCGTGAAAAGCGGCGAGCTCATTCCGGCAAAGCAGTTTACCCATCTGGCGACATGGCTACAGGCGCGGCAGACGCTGTCACTACAACACGCGCCTACGCTACATACGCTGCAGGCTGCGTTAAAGCAACCGCTTGAGCCAGACGAGCTCACAGCGATCAAAGAGTATGCCCAACACACTTATCAAATTCAGCCGCAAACGGTGCTGACCACCGCCCAGGTGCAGGACTTACTTAACCATATTTTCCTGCGTCGCGTAGAGCGGGAGGCGAATGAGCTGGAACCGCTCTCTATTCAACCCATCTACCGCCCGTTCGCGCCGATGATTGAAACCGTGAAAAATCTGTCTGCGCGACCAGGCCTGTTGTTTATCGCGCTAATAATTGTACTGGCGCTTTTCTGGCTGGTTTCTTAACCACGCCGGAACGATAATATCGTCACCAGGATGCCAACCACCGCGGAGATCGCTCCCGCGAGGAATACGGAAGGATAGCCGCATGACGTGGCCAGCATGCCCGCCAGCGGGCCGGTAACGCCGTAGGAGATATCCTGAAACGCGGCGTAGCCGCCGAGCGCCGTACCGCGTACCTGTGCAGGTACGCGTTTCACAACCTCCACGCCCAGCGCCGGGAAAATCAGTGAACACCCTGCCCCGGTGAGCGCCGCGCCTACCAGCGCTATCCAGGCCGTCGGCGCCAGCCACAAGAGCAGCAGTCCTGCCGTCTCAACCAGCAATGAGACAACGGCGACCTTCACGCCGCCAAAGCGGTCCGGCATCCAACCGAACAACATGCGCATCAGTACAAACGCACCGCCAAACGCGGTCAGGGTGAATCCCGCCATCGTCCAGCCATTGCTGACAAAATAAAGTGAAATAAACGTACCGATGACGGCAAAGCCCACGCCCTGCAATGCCAGGCCCAGGCCCGGTTTCCAGATAAGCCCGACCACGCTCCACAGTGAAGGTCGCTCCCCCGTATACGCAGGCACTTTACGCACGGTGCCGTTGAATGCCCAGGCCAGCAGCGGTAAAACCATCGTCGTTCCCGCCAGCGCCGCGAAGCCAAAGTGGCTATGGATCAGCAAGCCCAACGGCGCACCGGCCGCCAGCGCGCCGTAAATCGCCATTCCGTTCCACGACATCACCTTACCCGAACGCGTTGGGCCAACCAGCCCCAGTCCCCAGGTCAGGGTTCCGGTCAGCAGCTGGCTTTCGCCGAAACCGAGAATTAAGCGCCCGACAATAAGCAGCGCGAATTTTACCGGCGCGGAAACCGGCAACAGCGCGGCCAGGAGCCAGGCGGCGCCCGCCAGCCCGCAGGCAAACATCCCCTGTAACGCCGATCGTTTAGCGCCATATTGATCCGCCAGCCGTCCGGCATAGCCGCGCGTCAGTACCGTCGCAAAAAACTGAATGCCCACGGCGATCCCAACCATCGTATTGCTATAGCCCAGTTCGTGATGGACAAAAAGCGGGATGACGGGTAACGGCAGGCCGACCGTCATATAGGTCAGGAAAACCGCAAAGGCGATGCGGAACAGCGAAAAATTCGCAGACGGGGTCGTTGTTTTTTGGCTAACTGCTGTCATGCATTACTCCAGAATGCAGAGTAAGGCGGGGAAAGGCCACGCCCCCCTCTACCTGAACGTCAGGATTAAGGTGCGTTGGATAACGTTAAACGCTTACGCATTATCGGAAGGATAATGTAGAGAGTGAAGTCTGCCTGTGAGACGCGAAACTTGTCAACCTTGAAATTGCAGCCAGGGTATCAACGCGGCGGCGTGTCATCAAACAGAAAGGGAAAGACCGCTTTCATCCCTCTCACCTTAAACCGTCCGGTCACCTGCTTGCGCTGTTCTGGCGTCAGTAACCTGAACATCATCTCCCAGATATCTTCAGGCTCCGCTTCCTGTAAGGAAATGGGTTCTGGCGTCGGTTCCTCTCCGCTGTCGTCCAGATAACGATGAACATAAAGAGGGAAAACAGATATATGAAACTCCTCGGCCTTTGATTTAACACGCTTACGCCTGACACCCTCTTTCCCTTCGCTGTACTTATACAAACGTTCGCGAACCGCAGGCTCGCTTCCCGGAAACCCCGGTAAGCCAAGACATTCCTTAACCGTGAACCATTCCTTTGCCATCGGTTTCTTTCCTTTCCTCTGATGAAATAAAAATATTTCTTCTTTTGCGCGAAATTTTGCTTTCTTTCTGGCACTATTCTTAGAGTGAAAAAGAAAGTAACTTTCTTTTTCTCACGCTAATTTTCACTTTAAAAATATCGGTGCCGATAACACATCTTCTTAGGATTACAGAATGGAACCAAAAAGCCAAGACTGGCATCGTGCAGATATTAAAAGTGCACTGGAAAAAAGAGGTATTACGCTCAGAGATCTTTCTCGTCAGGCCGGTTTATCACCTGATTCACTGCGCAATGTCTTTACCCGCTCCTGGCCGAGAGCCGAACGGATTATTGCGGACGCGCTTGGCATCACGCCCCAGGAGATCTGGCCGTCGCGCTATGGCGATATGCAAATAAAAAATGATGCCAATACCGCAGAATAATAATTAATGTTGAATAAATTGGCCCTAACTTATCAATCTCAACAATTAATAAATATTTAAACTTATTCTATTGAAAATAGTAATAGCACTATTTGTCATGCTTCCCGAATTAAATACTGTTAAAGCATTACGTCATTGCTATTATGTATTTTATTAACAGGAATCATTATGAGTTGGGATAAAAGAATGGCGGTTAATTATGCCAAAACGCATGCAGGTTCTCATTCTCAAGGCCGGTGTGCGGAATTTACCCGAAAGGCAATTCAGGCGGGCGGTATCACGCTGGGGCATACATATCATGCGAAAGATTATGGCCCAATGTTAAGAAGCGCCGGATTCACCGCTATTGGTACCTATGAAATGCCGCGCGAGGGTGACGTCATCATTATTCAACCTTACGCTGGCGGAAACCCGAGTGGTCACATGGCGATATATGATGGCACAGAGTGGTATTCAGATTTTAAACAACGCGATATGTGGGCCGGCCCGGGCTACCGGGCAGCCAGGCCCTCATATACCATCTACAGGAAGAATTAATGAAAACGTTCTCCCTTGTCGCGCTTATCCTGTTGCTTTGTAGTTGCTCTGCGCCTCATCACGACAGTACGCAGGCCGTGAAGCAGTTCTATACCTCATGGATGACGACGTTCACGAACGATGTGAATCCCCCTGACGACACCACCGCCTTAATGCAACGTTACGTCGCTAAAGAGGTTATTCATCGCCTGGCGCTAATACAGTCCCTTTATGAACAGGAGATTGTGGGGGCTGATTATTTTATGTATGCGCAGGACTATGCGCCAGAGTGGATTCCACAGTTACGGGTTGGGAAGGCACACCCTTTCCTCGGCGGAGAAAAAGTGGATGTTCTGTTGGCTACAGAGTCAACGCCCATCCACCTGGAAGTTTATACCCGTTGGGAAGAGGGACGCTGGAAAATTTACCGCGTTCGGGATGCTGATAAAGGTTATGAACAGCCGATTTATGACGCAGGCGCCATCACCCAGGCTGAGGCCTGGTCAGCGAAAGTCGCGCCGGAATATAAGAGGCATTAAAAAAGGGAACCGCCATCGGTCTCTTGTTCGTACCGGAGAGGTTAAAGCGCCTATTGCATCAGGCGCTTATTCCGTCGCTGAAAACAGTAAGCCGAAAATAACCCAGGCATTATTTAAAATATGAAGTATTATCGGTATCATTAGCCCACGGCTTCTCATTCGAACAACGCATAATATCGATGAAAAAACAAACAGATAAACAAAAGTCACCGCAAAGAGATATTGTGTATGCATAAATGCAAAAGCGAGTGAGGTAATAATAATACCGGAAACTCTTGAGTACCGACCCCAACCGATACTGCTGTTTAATAAAAACCCTCTGAATATAATTTCCTCCGCCACAGGAGCCAGAAAGCACATCGCCAGCGTGTTAAGAAATTTATGAAGAAAAAATTGCCTTGATAACTCGGCCATCCAGGGTTCCGGGCCACTAAAAGCATTGTAGAGAACGGTAAGGCACACCAGGGCCAACGCCGGAAAAAAACATTCCACAAATGATAAGCGGCCCAATGATAAAAACGGATAATACTTTGAATAAATACTCCAGGCGGCAATCGCATAGACAAAAACAATACTATATATAAAAGGCGCAGCCAGACCTGCCAAATAAAGCCAGGCATAGGAAGGCGAAAATGAGGCAAAAACAAAAATGCCAAGCAAACCAAATAAAACAGCCACACAACTCAAACTATGCCTAATTTTATCTAATGTATTAGTTGGCATTTATAGAATATCCATATAATTTGTTGTTCCCTGAATGAAAAAACAGGTCGCATTAGCGACCTGTTTCATTATTGATACTACAACGTAATAGTCAGGCTTACAACTTACGCATCACCAGCGTGGCGTTGGTGCCGCCAAAACCGAAGCTGTTAGACATTACAGTAGTCAGTTCACGCTCGGTCGTTTCGGTCACGATGTTCAGGCCCGCGGCCTGCTCATCCAGCTCTTCGATGTTGATACTCGGCGCGATAAAACCGTGCTCCAGCATCAGCAGAGAGTAGATAGCTTCCTGCACGCCTGCGGCACCCAGCGAGTGGCCGGTCATCGCTTTGGTCGCGGAGATAGCCGGGCTGTTATCGCCAAACACTTCACGGATTGCACCGAGTTCTTTCACGTCGCCTACCGGAGTAGAGGTACCGTGAGAGTTCAGGTAGTCGATCGGCGTGTCTACGCCGTGCATCGCCATCTGCATGCAACGTACTGCGCCTTCACCAGACGGAGCAACCATGTCTGCGCCATCGGATGTTGCGCCGTAACCGACGATTTCCGCATAGATATGCGCGCCGCGCGCCAGAGCGTGTTCCAGCTCTTCGACAACAACCATACCGCCACCGCCTGCGATGACAAACCCATCACGGTGCGCATCATAGGTACGGGACGCTTTTTCAGGCGTATCGTTATATTTGGTGGACAGCGCGCCCATCGCGTCGAACTCACAGGCCATTTCCCAGCACAGCTCTTCGCCGCCGCCAGCAAAAACGATGTCCTGTTTGCCCAGTTGGATCTGTTCAACCGCATTGCCGATACAGTGTGCGGAGGTCGCGCAAGCGGAGCTAATGGAGTAGTTCACGCCATAAATTTTAAACGGCGTAGCGAGGCAGGCGGAAACGCCGGATGCCATTGCTTTCGTCACCACATACGGGCCCACGGCTTTCAGACCACGCGGGCTACGCATGGCGTCTGCGCCAAAGACCTGGAATTTCGGGGAGCCGCCGCCGGAACCTGCAATCAGGCCGACACGCGGGTTATTCTGATAGACTTCCGGCGCCAGACCGGCGTCGGCCACTGCCTGCTCCATAGACAGATAAGCATAGATGGAGGCGTCGCTCATAAAGCGCACGACTTTGCGGTCAATGAGGCCAGTGGTATCCAGTTTTACGTTGCCCCATACCTGGCTACGCATGCCGGCGTCCTTCAGCTCCTGAGAGAAAGTGATCCCTGAACGTCCTTCACGCAGAGATGCCAGGACTTCCTGCTGGTTATTACCGATGCTGGAAACGATGCCCAGGCCAGTAATCACTGCACGTTTCATTCAATACCTCTGTAATTCGCACTATTTTTAAGTTTCGATTGGCACAATAGCGTACACTTGTACGCCGAACAAGTCCGATCAGCCATTTAGTACGGAAATTTGCGCCGTCAGGCACACATCGTTAAGATCGCGATACCGCCCGTCAGACGAGTAACTTACGTGAAACAATACGCCATACAACCCGCCACACTCGAATTTAACGCTGAGGGTACACCTGTTTCCCGAGATTTTGATGATGTCTATTTTTCTAATGACAATGGACTCGAAGAGACACGCTACGTTTTTCTTGGCGGCAATCGTCTTGAGGAGCGATTTCCCGTACATTCACATCCATTATTTATAGTCGCGGAAAGCGGTTTTGGCACCGGACTCAACTTCCTGACGCTGTGGCAGGCGTTTGACAGCTTTCGTTCTGCGCACCCACAGGCGATGCTGCAAAGGTTACATTTCATCAGTTTTGAGAAATTTCCGTTAACGCGCGGCGATCTGGCGCTGGCGCACCAACACTGGCCGGAGCTCGCGCCCTGGGCAGAGCAACTGCAGGCGCAATGGCCGCTGCCGCTCCCGGGGTGCCACCGCCTATTGCTGGATCGGGGTCGGGTGACGCTGGATTTGTGGTTTGGCGATATTAATGAACTGACCGACCAACTGGACGCCACGCTGAATCAAACAGTCGACGCCTGGTTCCTCGACGGTTTTGCCCCGGCGAAAAATCCGGATATGTGGACGCCAAACCTGTTTAACGCGATGGCTCGGCTGGCGCGGCCCGGCGCAACGCTGGCGACGTTTACCTCGGCGGGTTTCGTCCGTCGGGGATTGCAGGAAGCCGGTTTTACCATGCAAAAACGCAAAGGCTTCGGACGTAAACGCGAGATGCTTTGTGGAGTGATGGAACAACACCTCATGCCGACTCTTTCCTCGCCCTGGTTTTACCGCAGTGGAAGCGAAAAACGTGAAACGGCGATCATTGGCGGCGGCATCGCCAGCGCGCTGTTATCACTGGCGTTACTGCGTCGCGGCTGGCAGGTGACCCTCTATTGCGCGGACGACCAGCCCGCCCAGGGCGCTTCCGGTAATCGACAGGGCGCGCTTTATCCGCTCCTTAGCAAACATGACGCCGCCATTAATCGCTTTTTCCCGACCGCATTCACCTTTGCCCGTCGCCTGTATGATGCCCTGCCCGTCTCTTTTGATCATGACTGGTGCGGCGTGACGCAGCTCGGATGGGATGAGAAAAGCCAGCAGAAAATTGCCCAGATGCTGTCCATGGCGCTGCCCGCCGGACTGGCCTCGGCGCTCAATGCCGAAGAGGCGGAACAGGCGGTTGGCGTGACGACACGCTGCGGAGGAATTACCTATCCGGCAGGCGGCTGGCTGTGCCCGGAACAATTAACTCGCGCAGTCATCGCACTGGCGACCGAACAAGGTTTACAAACGCGCTTTTGCCATACGCTCACGTCGCTCGTTGCGCAGGAGTCGCGCTGGCAACTGCGCTTTACGTCAGGTGAAACCGCCAGCCATGAGACCGTCGTCCTGGCGAACGGCCATCAGATTAACCGTTTTGATCAGACCCGGCCGCTGCCGGTTTATGCCGTCGGGGGGCAGGTCAGTCATATTCCCACCACCCCCGCCCTCTCGGCGTTGCGTCAGGTGTTATGCTACGACGGCTATCTGACGCCGCAAAATCCGCATAATCAGCAGCACTGTATTGGCGCCAGCTATCACCGGGGCGACGAAAGCACCGTCTGGCGCGAAGAAGATCAGCGTCAGAACCGACAGCGTCTGCTTGACTGTTTTCCGGATGCGAAATGGGCCACAGAGGTTGACGTTAGCGACAACAGCGCCCGTTGCGGCGTGCGTTGCGCAACCCGCGACCATCTGCCGATGGTGGGCAATGTCCCGGATTACCACGCCACGCTGACGCATTACGCCGATTTAGCCGATAATAAAACGTCGGCGGCGCCTGCGCCTGTGTATCCGGGTTTATTTATGCTCGGCGCGCTGGGATCGCGCGGTTTGTGCTCAGCGCCATTATGCGCAGAAATTCTGGCGGCGCAGATGAGTAACGAGCCGATTCCACTGGATGCCGGTACGCTGGCGGCGTTAAATCCGAATCGGTTATGGGTGAGAAAGTTATTGAAGGGAAAAGCGGTGAAGTAATGGGCCTGTCAATAGCGGAAGGCGGCAAGCGTCGCCTTCCGGCCCACGGCGTTATTGTTTTGCCTTGTCGAACAAATTGTCCCACATCGCTTTGACTAACGCCTGATCGCGCGGCGACAGTTCACCGGCGCCGATCGCTTTTTCCAGACTTTGGCTAACGTTGGCATAGACCGCCTCGACGGAGTGGTCATCACCGCTCTCCAGCTCGGCAATGGCTAACGTCAGGTGGCCACGCAGGTATCCACTGGCAAAAAGCTCATCGTCGCTGGCGTGCTCTACCATATCGTCAATTAATGCCAGAATGCGTGATTCAAACTCCGCGATCATCTTCTTTCCTCATTGTAAACGTGGCGCTGGCTTTAATTAAGCGCTTCCGGCCACGGGAACTGTTCCGCCTTAAGTTCGGGCGTGTGATAGTAATTCTGTAGCGCTTTGATGAAGCGGGCCGGACGTTCAGGAATGCCCTGCTCCAGATACGCCATTACCTGCGCATGAACCCGGCGCTGAAACGCCACGCGATCCGGCTCAATATCGCCTTCCAGATTGTCGCAACTGACGTTAAAGGGATACCCCGCCGCCACGCAAAATAACCAGTCGAAAGCCTGTGGCTTCACCTCCACGTCTTCGAATTGACTTTGAGTCTGCGCGTCGCGTCCGTCCGGGCAGTACCAGTAACCAAAGTCAACCAGTTCGCGGCGCGCCTTACCGGCGATACACCAGTGAGAAATCTCATGCAGCGCGCTGGCGTAAAACCCATGCGCAAAGACGATACGGTGGTACGGTACCTGCGCGTCAGCAGGAAGATAGATCGGTTCGTCGTCGCCTTTAATCAGACGGGTATTAAATTCTTCGGCAAAGCAGCCGTTAAAAATCTCAATTAACTGTTCGTAATGGTGCGTACTGTTCATTAATTCATCCCCAACCAGTGGAGGATCTCCTGTCCGTGGCTATCATAAAGTAACCTGGCGCTCATTACCGCCGAGACAATAACGATCATCGGTCTGATAAGTTTTTGGCCTTTGCTCAACACCAGACGCGCCCCCATTCGCGCCCCTAAAAACTGACCAACCAGCATCACGAAGCCCGTCGCCCAGATCACTTTGCCGCCGATGATAAATAACAGCAGGCCGCCAACGTTGGAGGTAGCGTTAAGCACTTTGGCATGTGCCGTGGATTTCGCCAGGTTATAGCCACATAAGGTGACAAACGCCAGAGCGTAAAACGACCCGGCGGCAGGCCCGAAAAAACCGTCGTAAAACCCGACGCATCCCCCGGCTATCAGCGCGAACGGTAATCCATACAGGCGGCGCTGGCGATCTTCCTCGCCCAGCTTCGGCATCAATAAAAAATAGAGGCCGATGAAAATCACCAGGATAGGCAAGATCTGGCGCAAAATATCCGCCTGCACGTGCTGCACCAGTAGCGCACCGCTCATCGAGCCAATGAACGTCATCAGAATATTGAGCTTTTGCTCCGCCAGGTTTACCACTTTACGGCGAATAAAATAGAGCGAAGATGAGAGGGAGCCGCCACACGCCTGTAATTTATTGGTCGCCAGCGCATTTGCCGGCGACATCCCGGCGGCCATCAGCGCAGGGATAGTGAGCAGCCCTCCGCCCCCGGCGATAGAATCAATAAATCCTGCCAGTACGGCGACAAAAAACAGCACCACCAGCAGCAGCGGGGAGACCATAAACAGATCATAAAAATTGTCCATCAGAGTACATGCTCATCCAGTAGCGCCTGGCAGGAAGGCGGCAACGGCGGCGGTGTCTTCTTCTCAGGCTTTGTGGTGCCAGGTTTTGGCGGTTCGAACCAGCTTTGCAGTTCAGCGCCGCATCCATCGCCCGGCGGGGGTAAAGGTTGATCTTCGCACTCCAGGCTGTCGGCAGGGCAGCGTAAACGCACGTGCATATGCGCGCGATGCTGGAACCAGGGGCGTACTTTACGTAGCCAGTCACGATCGCTTCCGGCATCGAGGCAAAGCTGTTGTTTAATGGCCGGATTGACGAAAATACGGGTGACGTCATTGTCTTGTGCCGCCAGTTTGATCAGACTGGCGATATCCGACGACCAGCGCGACGGCACGACATGTTTACCGTCGCGGGACACCAGATCTAACGCCTGCGGGCGCAATAGCTGCGCCTGGCTCCAGCGCGTTTTCGGCAACTGCAAGAAAATATCCACATCAAGCCCGGTCTGATGACTGGCGTGTCCGCCATTAAAGCGGCCTCCGGCAGGCATCCCCATGTCGCCTATCAGGACGGTTCCGAGCCCCCGTTGCTGCGCCTGATGACTCAACCGCTGGATAAACATGACCAGATCCGGGTGGCCGAAATAACGGCGCTGATCGGTGCGCATCACCTGATAATTATCGGACTGTACCGGCAACGTGTCGGCGCCAATGATGCATCCGTTGGCAAAGCTACCGATAGACTGGGCTGCGCCGGGGACAGGATGAGTTATTTTCTGCCACGGCGTCGCCGCCAGGCTGGCGCTACTGACAAACCATGCCAGCAGCGCAATCGCGGTTTTTTTCATTTCTTACCAGCGTGGAATCTCTGTCTTTACATCCGCATTCTGTGCCCGATGGCGCAGCAGGTGATCCATCAGCACGATCGCCAGCATGGCTTCTGCGATCGGCACTGCGCGAATCCCCACACACGGATCGTGGCGCCCTTTGGTGATCATCTCGACTTCTTCACCCATCCGGTTGATCGTACGTCCCGGCACGGTAATGCTGGAGGTAGGTTTCAGTGCCATATGCGCCACAATGTGTTGCCCGCTACTGATGCCACCGAGGATGCCGCCAGCGTGGTTGCTCTGAAAACCCTGCGCCGTGATTTCATCGCGATTCTGGCTGCCGCGCAGCGCCACCACGTTAAATCCTTCGCCGATCTCCACGCCTTTCACCGCATTGATGCTCATCAGCGCATGGGCGATGTCCGCATCCAGTCGGTCAAACACCGGTTCGCCAAGCCCTGCCGGCACGCCGCTCGCCATCACCGTTACTTTCGCGCCGATGGAGTCGCCCTCTTTTTTCAGCGCGCGCATCAGTTCGTCCAGCGCGTCAAGTTTGTCCGCATCGGGACAAAAGAACGGATTAAGCTCAACCTGACGCCAGTCTTTAATCTCCAGCGGAATGTCGCCCATCTGGCTCAGGCAGCCGCGGATTTCGATACCGAACTTTTCCGCCAGGTATTTCTTGGCGATCGCCCCTGCCGCTACGCGCATCGCGGTTTCACGCGCGGAAGAACGTCCACCGCCACGGTAATCGCGCAGGCCGTATTTCTGCTCATAGGTGTAATCCGCGTGTCCCGGACGAAAAACATCTTTAATCGCGCTGTAGTCCTGCGAGCGCTGATCGGTGTTTTCAATCAGCAGGCCAATGCTGGTGCCGGTCGTCACGCCATCAAACACGCCGGAGAGAATTTTTACCTGGTCCGGTTCGCGGCGCTGGGTAGTATAGCGCGAGGTGCCGGGGCGGCGTCTGTCGAGATCGTGCTGCAGATCGGCCTCCGTCAACGGGATGCCGGGCGGTACGCCATCGACGATACACCCAAGCGCCAGCCCGTGTGATTCGCCGAAAGTGGTTACGCGAAAGAGTTGTCCAATTGTGTTTCCTGCCATCACGGCTCCGTTATCGTTGTTGTCGTTTGCGTGTTTTAATCTTTATAAATATTGAAATGTTCACGGGCCGCGAGCAACTGCGCTTTGGTCAACATAAAGACGCCATCGCCGCCGTTGTCAAACTCCAGCCAGGTGAACGGCACATCCGGATACTGCTCCATCAGATGTACCATGCTGTTTCCGACTTCACAAATCAGAACGCCGTCATCGGACAGATAATCCGGCGCATTTCCCAGGATACGGCGGGTCAATTTTAGGCCGTCAGTGCCGGACGCCAGCCCCAGCTCAGGTTCGTGGCGATATTCGTTCGGCAGATCGGACATATCCTCCGCATCGACATAAGGCGGGTTAGTGACAATCAGATCGTACTGAACTTTCGGCAGATCGCGGAACAGATCGGAACGGATTGGCGTCACGTGATGGATAAGACCGTGTTCTTCAATGTTATGCTCGGCGACAGCCAGCGCATCCGGCGAAATATCGACCGCATCAACCTCTGCGTCCGGGAAAGCATAAGCACAGGCGATGGCGATGCAGCCGCTACCGGTACACATATCCAGAATATATTTCGGCTGTTGACTAATAAGGCCGGCGAAGTGGTTATTAATCAGCTCGCCAATCGGCGAACGCGGCACCAGCACGCGCTCATCGACATAAAATTCGTGGCCGCAGAACCAGGCTTTATTGGTCAGGTAGGCGACCGGGATACGCTCGTTAATGCGACGAATCACTCGCTCGACAATGCGGTGTTTTTCGCTGGACGTCAGCCGCGCGGTCCGCATATCTTCCGGAATATCCAGCGGCAAATAAAGAGACGGCAACACCAGTTGTACCGCTTCATCCCACGGGTTATCGGTACCGTGTCCATACCAGATATTCGCCGCGCTAAAGCGGCTTACCGCCCAGCGCAACATGTCCTGAATGGTATGCAGTTCACTTACTGCTTCATCGACGAAAATTTTATCCACGTATTCCTCCAGGGCATGCTCGCATTAAATTCGGCGGCTAGTTTGCCACGAAGACAGGGATAAATCAGCATTGACGCGGCGGGAGAATACGAAAAATCCGTTTTGACCGTTCGGATATCCTCCGGGTCGGGTAAACTAAGGCAAAAGATCAGACGAGACCCACGAATGAAAAAGAAAACATCGCTCAGCGAGGAGGACCAGGCGCTGTTCCGTCAGCTGATGGTCGGCACCCGAAAGATTAAACAGGATACTATCGTCCATCGGCCACTGCGCAAGAAAATCACGGAAGTCCCTACCCGAAGGTTAATTCAGGAACAGGCGGACGCCAGCCACTATTTTTCTGATGAGTTCCAGCCGCTGCTCAATACGGAAGGGCCGGTAAAGTATGTCCGTGAAGATGTCAGCCATTTCGAGCTAAAAAAAATGCGCCGCGGCGACTATTCGCCAGAACTGTTTCTGGATTTACACGGCTTAACGCAGCTTCAGGCCAAGCAGGAACTGGGGGCGCTGATTGCCGCCTGCCGTCGGGAACATATTTTTTGCGCCTGCGTCATGCATGGACACGGTAAACATATTCTGAAACAGCAAACGCCGTTATGGCTGGCGCAGCATCCGCATGTGATGGCCTTTCATCAGGCGCCGAAAGAGTACGGCGGCGACGCCGCGCTGCTGGTGTTGATTGAAGTGGAAGAGTGGCAACCGCCCGAATTACCCTGATGCGGAATTGCCGGATGGCGGCGCAAGCGCCTTATCCAGCCTACGAACAGCCAGCGCTGTCGTAGGCCTGATAAGCGAAGCGCCATCAGGCAGCAAAGATTAAATCGCTTTCGCCATTTTCAGATTGCAGGGACTCATTTGCCAGTTGAATGTCCCCTTGCCGCTTTCATCAAGCGTAACGTTGGCAATTGCGGACGTCGTGAACATCGGCGGCGTTTCGCCCGGACAAAGCTCAGATACCAGGTATCCGACCAGAGGTAAGTGAGAGATCACCAGCACCGATCCGATCTCTTCATTAGCCAGCGCCTGGAGGTAGGCGCTGACCAGACCGACATCGCCACAGGGCGTTAGCTCCGGCAGGACATCCACCTGAGCCGGCAGATTCATACAATCGCCGACCACATCTAACGTCTGTTCGGCCCGAAGAAACGGACTCACCAGAACACGTTCGATATCCACTTTTTGACCTTTCAGCCAGTTCGCCATCAGGCGAGACTCGTCACACCCACAAGAGGTCAAGGGACGAACCGAATCACTGGCGGCATCGAGGGCTGCGTCGCCGTGACGCATGATAAAAACTTGCATATTGCACCGCTTTTGTTAACCAGTTTCACCAACACGCTTACCACATGCCCCTATTGGCTGCGGCAAAAATGCGGTGGCCGGCATTGTGCCTTATCCATTCACTGAATGAAACGCTGTTTTTTACCTCAATGGCGTAAGTATAGTCAATCCTTGATTATTATTTCGCCACTAAGGAGGCATTCAGTGCGGATTCATATTCTCTTTGACCTCAATTTCCCTGGTCAGTTTCCCTATTCGTCCAGAAATGCTCCCTGCGCTCCGCCATGCGCACTAATTGTTCACAAGGCGCGTAACGAGGACCGTAAAGTGCGGCCAGGCGCTGTAATGTCGCCACCATTTCACCCGGCCCGAGAGCATCCATATAGCGGAACGGGCCACCGAGAAACGGCGGAAAACCGATACCAAACACGGCGCCGATATCGCCATCGCGCGCGCTGCGAATCACTTTTTCGTCGAAACAGCGCGCCGCTTCGTTAAGCATTAACATGACACAGCGCTCTGCCACCTGCTGCGCAGACAATCGACTCTGCCCTTGTACGCCAATAAGCTTATAAATAGCAGGGTCAACCTGTTTTTTGCTTTTACGCCCTTTTTCGCCATAAAGATAGAAACCGCGACCATTTTTTCTACCTTTGCGATCGTCATTCAAAATTGAAGCGACAACATTTGCAGGCGCGCTAAAACGTTCTCCATACGCCGCCTCAAGCACAGGAATAATTTTAGTGCCCGTGTCGATTCCTACCTCATCCAAAAGTTGGATTGGCCCCACCGGAAAACCAAATTTTACCAGGGCGGCGTCAATATGTTCGACGCGTTCGCCTTCAGTCAGCATCCGAATCGCCTCATTGATATATGGCGCAAGAATTCGGTTAACATAAAACCCGGCTTTATCGCTGACGACTATCGGGGTTTTACCCTGTTTTTTCGCCAGCTTAACGGTCGTGGCGATGGTCTGCGCGGAAGTAGACGCATGAGGAATGACCTCAACCAGCGGCATTTTTTCGACCGGGCTAAAAAAGTGCAATCCAATCACCTGTTCCGGTCTGGCCGCATTCGCCGCAATATCGCCAATCGGCAGGGAAGAAGTATTGGAGGCAAAAATGGTGTGAGCAGCGCAATTTTGTTCCACTTCCGCCACCATCTGTTGTTTTAACGGCAGATCTTCAAACACCGCTTCAATGACCAGATCACGATGACTGAAACCACGGTAATCGGTCGAACCTGATATCAACGCCAACTGTTTATCGCGTTCGCTGGCTTTGATATGGCGGCGGCGTACTTTTGTTTCAAGCAGATCCCAGCTGTACTTCAGAGCATGATTGATTCCCTGAGTATTTATATCCTTAATTCGTACTGGCAAGCCGCCTTTACAGGCCGTAACCCAGGCGATACCGCCGCCCATTAACCCGCCGCCTAAGATGCCCACGCTGTTCAGCGGGCCGGGCGGCGCATCGCTACCGGGATCTTTTTTCACCTCGGTACTGGCAAAGAAAATAGCACGCAGCGCCTGCGATTGAGGCGTCATCGCCAGCTCGCCGAAAGCGCGCGCTTCCGCGTCATAGCCGCTACTGCTGCCCTGCGCCAGTCCGGTTTCAATCACATCAATGATCCGCTCCGTCGCCGGATAATTACCCTGCGTTTTTTGCGCCGTCTTTTTACGCACCAGGCGAAATAACAGCGCGCGCCCCAGCGGCCCCGCCAGGATACGTTCACGGACCGGTAATGTCCGTTGCGCCAGACGTTCTTTTTTAGCCAGCTCGACAGCCGCTTCCAGTAAAATAGTTTGCGGCACCACATCATCAACCAGCCCGGCTTTAAGCGCCTGTCTGGCGCGAAGCTGTTTACCTGTCAGGATCATATCCAGCGCGGTACTGACCCCCACCAGCCGTGGAAGTCGCTGCGTTCCGCCCGATCCCGGTAAAAGCCCTAACTGTACCTCCGGCAGTCCAAGAACGGTTTTAACGTCATCGGTACAGATGCGCCGATGGCAGGCCAGCGCCATTTCAAGGCCGCCCCCCAGACAGGCGCCATGAATGGCGGCGATAACCGGAACAGGCAACGCCTGGATCTCCGCCATCAGTTGTTGCCCCTGACGCGCCAGCGTTTCCGCTTCCTGCGCGTTTTGGCAGTGGCCTATCATGTTGATATCAGCGCCAGCAATAAAGTTATCTGCTTTGGCTGAGATAAAAACAACGCCCTGCAACGCTTTATTTTCCCGGATCTGCTTCAGGATGGCGCGTACCTGCGCGGCAAACTCCGCTTTCAGGGTGTTCACCTTTTCTCCAGGGACATCAATAGCGACAACCGCGACATTATCCAGACGCACGTTAAGCATAAAAGCTGATGTGGTAGTCATTATTCCGCCTCCAGAACCATCGCCGCGCCAAGACCGCCAGCCGCGCAGGCCGTGACCAGGCCAAAACCTCCGCCCCGACGCCGTAATTCATGCAACGTTTGGGTTATCATCCGCGCGCCCGTTGCGGCAAAAGGATGCCCGTAGGCGATTGAGCCGCCGAGCACGTTGAATTTAGCGTCATCCACCTCCCCTGTTGCCTGCGCACGACCAAGCACCTCACGGGCAAATCGTTCGCTGCCCAGCAGTTGTAAGTTCGCCAGAGTCTGGGCGGCAAACGCTTCATGCATGTCAAAAAGCGTCAGATCGGCCATCGTCAACCCGGCCCGCTCCAGCGCCAGCGGCGTTGACCAGGCCGGCCCCAATAGCATGTCCTGCCAGACATCAATAGCGGTAAAGGCGTAGCTGCGCAGATAACCAAGCGGGTGCAGCCCCAGCTCTTTAGCGCGGGATTCGGTCATCAGAATAACGGCGGCAGCGCCGTCGGTCAGCGGTGTACTATTGGCGGCGGTCACGGAGCCATGTTTTCTGTCAAAAGCGGGACGCAGTTTAGCGTAGTCCGCCAGCGTGGAGGTGCCGCGAATGTTGTTGTCTTCTGCAAAGGGGTTTTTATACGGCGGCACATAGGTCGTCATCACTTCTTCCGCCAGTTTACCCTCCGCCCATGCCTGCGCGGCGCGCTGATGTGAACGATGCGCCAGCGCGTCCTGCTGTTCACGCGTAATACCATACGTTTTCGCCATCTGTTCGGCGGTATCGCCCATGCGCAGACCGGTGGAATACTCAGCAACGGCGGGAGGAACGGGCAGCAGGTCGCGTAAGCGCAGACGAGAAAAAAGCGTCAGCCGTTGGCGGGTCGTCCGGGCTTTATTGACATCAACCAGTACCCGCGCCAGGGCTTTACTCACGCCTATTGGCAGTACCGACGACGAATCTGCGCCGCCAGCGATACCCGCGCGTATCGTGCCGGCCATCAGGCTTTCCGCCACATTCGCTACCGCCTGAAAACTGGTGGCGCAGGCGCGGCTTACGCTATAGGCATCGGTATGAACATTCATCCCCGTACCCAGCACAATTTCGCGCGCAATATTGGGGGCTTCCGGCATTTGTACTACCTGACCAAAAACCAGTTGCTCAATGGCATCGGCTGGAATTTCACTGCGCGCCAGCAGCTCGCCTACCACCATCTTGCCGAGATCAACAGCGGGAATACCATGAAATGCAGTGGCCTGACGAGCGAAGGGGGTTCGTAACCCACTGACAATAGCAATGCGATCGCCCTGACGGGTGACCAACGGTAAAGCCTGACGCATAGTACTCCCCTGTAAAAAAATAAATTAGTGGTCTGACCTGATCACAGTCTTAACCAATTTTTTACATTTAGCCAAGCAGAGAGAAAAGAAAGTGGGAGCTAAGGCACAGTGAAGGGAAGCGACAAAAAAAGAAAACGCCTCCGCCAGATGATGACGGAGGCGTCGTGAATGAACGGATTAACGCAGGCCGAGCTGGAAGATCAGCGTTTCTGCTTCGCAGGCGAAAACAAAATCAATATCCAGACGAACGCCTTCGGATTCCTCGGTAAAGGTTGGCGTAATTTGGCAAGGTTCAGACTCCACGCTACGCGCTTTTTCGGTTAACGCCGCCAGCGTCTCTTCAGCCTCTGCGCGGGTAGCGAATACGCGGCTGTATGACGCGGTGCAATCGGAGTTGTCCATGATGGTTCCAACGTCCATACAGCAGCAAACCGGGGTTTCATCAGCACTGCATTTACTCATTGTAGATTTCCTCTGTATTTGCACCCAGGGTGCCAGATAAACGATGGGGATATTTTACGCTCCCGGCATTCGCCTCTCCAGTCGTTAATGGTGGGAAACGCGTTAAGTGACCGAAATCACACTTAAAAATGATCTAAAACAAAAATCACGCGATCGGGTGACCGTTAAGCCCGCCGATTTTGCCAGCCAGATCTCGTTTCTAAGATCACAATTGAAAAAACTTATAAACATACTTGCAACATTCTAGCTGGTCAGACCTATACTCTCGCCACTGGTCTGATTTCTAAGTCGTACCGCAGACCCTACACTTCGCGCTCCTGTTACAGCATGTAACATAGTTTGTATAAAAATAATCAATGAGGTTATGGTCATGAGCCAGAAAACCCTGTTTACAAAGTCTGCTCTCGCAGTCGCAGTGGCAATCATCTCCACCCAAGCCTGGTCTGCAGGCTTTCAGTTAAACGAATTTTCTTCCTCTGGCCTTGGCCGGGCCTATTCGGGTGAAGGCGCAATCGCAGATGATGCGGGTAACGTTAGCCGCAACCCGGCGTTAATTACTATGTTTGACCGCCCGACGTTTTCAGCGGGCGCGGTTTATATTGATCCTGATGTTAATATTAGCGGGACATCGCCATCTCGTCGGACGTTAGATGCGGATAACATCGCGCCGACGGCCTGGGTGCCGAACGTCCATTTTGTCGCCCCGATTAACGATCAGTTTGGCTGGGGAGCTTCTATTACCTCTAACTATGGTCTGGCGACAGAGTTTAACGACACATACGCCGGCGGCTCGGTTGGCGGTACGACCGATCTTGAAACCATGAACCTGAATTTAAGCGGCGCTTATCGCTTAAATGAGGCCTGGAGCTTCGGCCTCGGCTTTGATGCGGTATACGCGCGCGCGAAAATCGAACGTTTTGCGGGCGATTTAGGCCAGTTGGTCGCGGCACAGAATCCGGCGCTGGCGCCGGTCGCGGGTCGGATTCCCAGCGATACCAAGATTGCCCACCTGAACGGTAATCAGTGGGGCTTTGGCTGGAAT
The DNA here is from genome assembly GCF_046550835.1 of Salmonella sp. SAL04196. Taxonomy (NCBI): domain Bacteria; kingdom Pseudomonadati; phylum Pseudomonadota; class Gammaproteobacteria; order Enterobacterales; family Enterobacteriaceae; genus Salmonella; species Salmonella sp. SAL04196. The sequence goes on along the minus strand of NZ_JBGDXE010000005.1, from coordinate 224,191 downwards.
GCCGGGATCCTTTATGAACTGGATAAAAATAACCGCTACGCGCTGACCTACCGCTCGGAAGTCAAAATTGACTTTAAAGGCAACTACAGTAGCGATCTTCCCATCGCTATAAACCAATTTAATCTGCCCATCCCAACGGCAACCGGCGGCGCGACGCAGTCAGGCTACCTGACGCTGAATCTGCCGGAAATGTGGGAAGTGTCCGGTTATAACCGTGTGGCGCCACAGTGGGCCATCCACTATAGCCTGGCCTATACCAGCTGGAGTCAGTTCCAGGAATTGAAGGCAAAATCGACCGCCGGCGATACGCTCTTTGAGAAGCATGAAGGCTTTAAAGACGCTTATCGCATTGCGTTGGGTACCACCTATTACTACGATGACAACTGGACGTTCCGTACCGGTATCGCCTTCGATGACAGCCCGGTACCAGCGCAAAACCGTTCTATCTCTATTCCGGACCAGGACCGTTTCTGGCTGAGCGCCGGTACGACTTACGCCTTTAACAAAGATGCGTCTGTCGACGTTGGCGTCTCTTATATGCATGGTCAGAGCGTGAAAATTAATGAAGGCCCTTATCAGTTTGAATCTGAAGGGAAAGCCTGGCTGTTCGGTACTAACTTTAACTACGCGTTCTAATCTCTTTCTGAAACGGATCAAAAAGGTGAGCATTGCGCTCACCTTTTTATTTACTGCCGTTTATTCCGAGTCGATCTCTTTGAGTTCGTCCTGAATCGCCTGCGCGTTCGGGTTTTCCTGCGGCTTGAGTTTTCCGCCATTGGCGATAAAGTCATGACGCTGGAAGTACGCCTCGCGCACCATAATATAAGGATCGGAAGACTGGCGCAGCAAACCATCGGAGTCCAGCAACTGCGCGCGGGTTTCTATCCCTTCGATAGTCCATTTTCCTATGGACATTGGCCAGGTCAACCACGAGAGCACCGGATACAAGGTATCCGCCATATCCCCGCCATCTTCACGCAGCGTGAAGCTGCCGTAGAACGGAAGTTGCATATAAGGCCCATACCCCACGCCATAATGGCCCAGCGTACTGCCAAAGCGATGCGGTTCAACGCGCTGCAGCTTAGGATTCGCCATTCCCGCGACGTCAATAAAGCCGCCCATCCCTAATAAGGTATTCAGGAAGAAACGGGTGAAATGCACCATACCCTGATAAGGATCGCCCTGCAGGAAATAGTTCACCATGATCGCCGGTTCTTCGAGGTTGCCGGTGAAATTACTTAAACCGTTACGCGCAGGCTGTGGAACATAATCACGCCAGGCGACCGCGACCGGCCGAACAACATACGGGTCCAGCACATTAAAGTTGAAGTTGTACATGGTGCGGTTAAACCCTTCAAATGGGTCTGAACGCCCCTGCTGTTCTGTACCGGAACTCGCACACCCGACCAGCAGTGTGGTTCCCAGCGCCAGCGCCGACAGGCGAAGCTTCATAGATGTCTCCCTGTGAATTATGGCTATCGCTGATTGCCATCCATGACGGAACGCTACCGTATCCGCCTGTTTAGGTGTGAGCGATTTTAACAGCACGTCAAACGATGTCTATATGCGCGATCTCATTGCTCTGAGCATAGCCTGGTAACGCAACAACGTGACGGCCCTATTCTAACGAAACAGATAAAAACGAGCGTGATCATTTTTATTTTTTCGGAGAATGCCCCGGCCTGGGTAAATGAAAAACCGCTACGCTTTATTAATATGTGTTAATCAGCAGAGATCATCATGGATAGCCTTAACGACGATAAAATTAACCGGCACAGCAGTGACCTGGAAGTTGAAAGCGAAGAAAAACAAAGCGGTAAAGAGATTGAAGTGGATGAAGATCGTCTTCCTTCCCGCGCCATGGCGATTCATGAACATATTCGCCAGGATGGTGAAAAAGAAATGGAACGCGATGCGATGGCTTTGCTCTGGTCAGCCATTGCCGCAGGACTTTCTATGGGGGCATCACTCCTGGCGAAAGGGATTTTCCACGTGCAGCTTGAAGGCGTTCCCGGCGGCTTTTTACTGGAAAATCTCGGCTATACCTTTGGTTTTATCATTGTCATCATGGCCCGCCAGCAATTATTTACTGAAAATACCGTTACTGCCGTATTGCCGGTAATGCAAAATCCCACTCTGAGTAACGTTGGCCTGCTGATGCGCTTATGGGGCGTAGTCTTATTGGGCAACCTTATTGGCACCGGGGTTGCGGCGTGGGCATTTGAATATATGCCTATATTTGATGAAGAGACCCGCGACGCCTTTGTCAAAATTGGTATGGAGGTCATGAAAAATAGCCCAACGGAGATGTTTGCCAACGCGATTATCTCTGGCTGGATCATCGCCACAATGGTATGGATGTTTCCTGCTGCAGGCGGGGCAAAAATTGTGGTCATTATTTTGATGACCTGGCTTATCGCGCTGGGCGATACCACCCATATTGTCGTCGGTTCCGTTGAAATTTTGTATTTGGTTTTCAACGGCACGCTGCCCTGGAGCGACTTTCTCTGGCCCTTCGCCCTTCCCACACTTGCCGGAAATATCTGCGGCGGCACCTTTATTTTCGCATTGATGAGCCACGCGCAGATCCGCAACGATATGAGCAATAAGCGTAAGGAAGAAGCGAGGCTACGCGGCGAGCGCCTGGAACGGGAGCGGAAAAAAGCGGAAAAACAGCGCTGAGTGGCGACGGTTTAACCAGTCAGGCGGCGCTACACTTACTCCGGCGAATAAAAAACGCTATACTGGCGGCGCGTTGTCCCCTTAGTTAAATGGATATAACGAGCCCCTCCTAAGGGCTAGTTGCAGGTTCGATTCCTGCAGGGGACACCATTGATACCCAGGACATTCTCTTCTTGCTGCATAACCTTTCGAGCGGTCCCCTTTCATGTTGCTTTTATTGCCCCTATGCAATATCACCGGACATGCCATACGTTCAGCAAAAAGTCGTCATCGGCCGGTTATGACCGATGACATCCTGATGTGGTCTAGAAGCGGTACTGCAACCCCGCGGTAACCGTATAGTTATTATTAGCTATACCTGCGGCATCGCCACCAAAATAAGCCGTATCACCGCTGGTTTTATCTATGATTTGCGTACCGCCCTTACCTTCTTCATATTTACTGTAAGCAAACTCAGCAAAGATTTTTGCATTACTGGTAATATAATATCCGGCGTCAATAGAAGCGCCATAATATCGTGAATTTTCCGTTTTTTCACGGAAGGTAAGTTTGCGCATGTAGTGTTCGTCATTATCATGCGCATTTACCCAGTCGCTGTATTTTAACAGTACATTACACTCAAAGTCATTAATACGATAATCACCCGCCAGCCCGATATAGGGCATTTCGAAACGCTGGCTATAACCTATGCCGCGCACGCCATGAGGAAAATTACCAATATACCGACCATTATCATAAATATAAGACCCGCCTCTTGCCGTCCAGCTAAAACGGGTTTCCTGATAGCCCGCTGTTACGCCCGCCTTGTAGTTATCGCCCTGCAATAACCAACCTTTCACGTTCAAATCGTATTCATTAGCATAGTTGGCGCTGGTGTCCGGATGAATTGAACGATCGGTCCAGCCAGGCTGCTCACTGCTCATCCAGTCATGGTCAACCATATGACCCGATCCCGACGCCAAAGACGTCCAGCCGCGGGCGTCCAGCGTCATGAACGAATAGGGTTCCCATGATAAATCCCCCTGCAACGTGGCGACATTTTTTATTTTCCAGTCCAGTTGACTCAGCTTCCGCCCGGTGTCGGTATCATAAACCAGCTCCCTGGATTTACCATTTAACACCCCCACAGAAAGGGATGTCGTGACGCTCTCAGGAGAGACGTCCGGAATAAATAAGGTAGACTCCGCATAAGCCGACTCAGAAAATACGGCGATCATCATTACTGCAATAGCATGTTTTTTCATTTCTCTTGTCCTCATATTCAGATGTAATCTGGAGAGGTAATGAAGTTTTCATCTTGTCAAATCGTCGGACAAGAGTACATTTATTATGCCAGAGAAATTGACGCATTTTTACTTTATATTGAAGTTAAGAAATAGAATTCGATGCTCAGGAGAATAATAAGCAAGCTATAATCATGATGGAATGATTTACCATTACGGTGATGCGGCGTTATCTGGCTAACGACATCGTTGCTGATGTTGTCAGCCAGATTGAAAGTAACTGTAATATCAGAATTTATAATGCTCTTTACTTAAACCATATTTTTTCATGCGCAGATAAAGTTTTTTACGGGGAATTTGCAGGTACTCCGCCACTTCATTAATTCGTCCCTGATGAATATTTAATGCTTCGGTAATAATTTGTCGCTCATACTCTTCAACGCGCCGGTCAAGCGGGGTCGGCTCCTGAAGAAGCAACTGCGGGTTGACCGTTTCCGCCAGCGGCAGCACGCCAACAGCAAAAAGCTCTGCCGCATTAGCCAGTTCGCGCACATTGCTTGGCCAGGCGCGTCGCATTATTCCTTTCAGTAATTCCCCCGCTATTTCCGGCACGGGATGATTGAGTCGCAGGCAGGCTTTTCGAAGATAATGGCGAAATAACGGCTCGATATCATCCGGTCGCTGAGAAAGAGACTGGCAGGCGATTTGGGTCATGGCGAAACAGTAGTAAAGCTCGGCCGCAATCTGGTTAGCTGCCGCCTGCTCCACCAGCGAAGCGCTGCCAACGCCCACCAAACGAAAAGGCCGATGCTCCAGGCTTTGTAAACGCGCCAGATGGTGCTGCTGTTCGCGTGTCAGATATTCGGGATGACTCAACACCAGCGTACCTCCTTGCGCCTGGTCGATGAATGTCTCCAACTGCCCGGCATTCTCCGGCGTGAGTTCATAGCGTACAAACGGCCCTTTCGCGTTACGCCCCAGTTGATGGAGATAACGGGCGCCAGTCATACGTCCAGTGCCATGCTCACCGTAAAACCATACGGCAATGTCCGTTTCCGCCAGTTGTTGTAACCGTTGTCGAAACTGATTCATCCACTCGCTGCGCCCAATCAGTTCAACCTGTAACGTCTGCTGGCAATATTGCCGCCGTGCAATGACCGACCGGCGCTGGCGTAGCGCGTCTTCAATTAATATCAACAGCTTGCCCGGATCGACGGGTTTTTGCAGAAAATCCCAGGCGCCCTTTTTCACCGCATCAACCGCCATCGGTACATCGCCATGTCCGGTAATCAATAAGATTGGCAGTTGATCGTCATCCTGATGAAACAGCGTCATAAGATCGATACCGGAACACCCCGGCATACATACATCGCTCAAAACGATCCCCTCCCAATCCGCTTTTACCCACTCTTTGGCCTCGAAAGGATGGGTAAAGCCACGCACGCGGTAGCCTGCCTGCTCAAGCATTTGGGTATAGGCGTCAAGTACATCAACGTCATCATCAATCAGCAAAATAGAACATTCATCATTCAACATCATCGACATCCGTTACCGAGAATTGCAGCACCACGCAAGCGTTACGCGTCAGCGTCGACGCCAGACGCAGGTCGCCCTTCATTTGCGCCATCAGCGACACGCTAATCGACAGCCCAATACCCAATCCGACAGCTTTACTGGTAGTAAATGGCTTGAGTAAAGAGGGCAACAGCGCCACAGGCCAGCCAGGGCCGTTATCTGCAATATAAACCTCCAGCGCCTCTCCCTGCGTCTGCCACGTCACCGCGATCGCCGCATCATGCGAACAGGCGTCAAGCGCATTCGCCAGTACATTCACCAGAACCTGCTGAATACGCACTTCATCGCCGCTAACCCATACGGTGTCGGTTGGCAGTGAAAGCGCTCCCTGCCGGGATTGGTGGCGCATGGCCAATAACTCCCATGCCGCCACGAAAGTTTGGCGCAGATCAACGGGATACAATGGCGTTTCCAGCTCCGCCCGGCGGGTAAACTGCCGCAGCGAACGGATGATGGCGTCAATCCGGTTAATGAGCCCTTCCGCTTTGGTGAGAGTATTTCTCGCCTGTCCGCTCTGACCTTGTTCAATCGCGCGTCCCGCCGTAAATAAATACATTGAAAGCGCATTCAGCGGCTGGTTAATTTCATGCGCCAGCGTGGTCATGGTCTGGCCGACTACCGCCAGTTTCGCCGTCTGAATCAACTCATCCTGCATGGCGCGCAGGTCGGCTTCTATCTCTTTGCGCTCGGCGACCTCTTGTTCAAGCTGCCTGCGTTGCATATTGAGCTGGCCCAGCGTATGACGTAGCAAACGGGCTATCCGTCCTAGCTCATCGCGCCCGTAAACCGGGATAGTCGAGTCGGTTCTCCCCAGCCCTATCTGTACCACAGCCTGATTAAGCGCGGTAAAACGCTTTACCAGCCGGGAACGGATAAAATAGTGGTTGAGTCCCCAGGCCAGCAACAACGCCAGGAGCGTCGCCACTAAAATAAGCCCGCCGCTAACGCGGACAATCTGTTCCAGGCGTTGATTGAACGTCTGCATTTGCTGGTGACTACTACCTAACTGCGCCTCAAGCAGCGTGCGAAAGCGCCCTAGCGTAGCCTCTCTGGCGCGGCTGGCGTCCAGTAAGGCTTTTTGCGCCGCAACATAATCGCGCATGGTATCGGGCATCTTATTTTTTACCATCCCGATTTCCAATAGTTCGTCGATGGTTTGCCGCAGCGTGATCGTACTGGGCCAGTCATCGAGCGCACGAATATTCTCATCCGCCGTTTTTTTTAGGTTTTCCAGATAGCGAATATGGGTCTCCACCAGCATCCCGTCATTATTGCCGGACTTGAGCTCATTCAATCTGTCGCGCAGGTCGTCAACAATCTGATTTTCAATTCGCGCCAGGGTATATACCTGTTGCTGCTCGTTCTGCACCTCGCGCGAACGTTGCAAGTACTGCGCTGCATCGCCCTGATTCGCCTCAATTTGATCGAGCAGAGTCCCCTGCTGCCAGGTAAAATCCTGTACCAGCGAATTTAGCTCCGTGGTGAAATCATCATGGAGCCAGTCAATACGAGCGGAAAGCTCGCTGACTTTCTCCCGCACCAAAAACATGTTGTAGAGGGCGTTGTCCAGCTCCGCCAGCAAGGTCCGGCTATCCTGTAAAATGACGGACAGTTGCCGGCGCTCAGCAAGCTGAAGCCCCTGACTGAGACGCTCAATCTTATCCAGATGCTGAATAATCTGCGTACGTAACTGCAAACGTACCGTCGTGTTCGGCGCCAACAAAAATTCATTGAGTTGATCCACGGCCAGATTCAGGTTCCCCTCAATTAAAAAAGCGGAATGGATGCGAGGGAAATATTCATCAAGCGAATAGCGAACCTGCGAACTTTGCTCATGCCAGGAATAAAGGCTGACCATACTGACAATCAGCGTCAGTAATGCGCCCGTTAAAAATGCACCCCGTAAACTGTTGCTGATACTGAGCTGACGAAGCCGTTGCAATAATCTCCCCTTCATTTCAGCTCTTCCAGTTTGTGAATCGCCAGCCGCTGATTGTTCAGAAACCAGATCTGCCACTCCATCATTTTTTGTTCGGCAAAGCTTTTATTATCAAACTGCGCCAGCCAGGTTTCATCTTCGCTGCTTGCCGCATCCACCGGGACGCTGGTCAATAAGGCTCTGATTTCAGGTAAGGGGCGTTTAAGCCGCGTTTCTGCGCTGTGCAACGCTCGCCATGCATCTTTAAGCTGCGCGAGACGAAAACTGATCGCGGTATCAAACATGCGTTGTACCAGTTGCTGACGCTTCAGGATCAGACGATAGTTCAACGGCGGCTGGGCCATCAAACGCTGTTGTTGCGCGGCGCGAGGATTATCGGCGCTAAGCGGTGCGACGGGATACTTACCGGTATTCGCGTCAGCCAGTATCCTTTGCCCTTTCGGACTTAATAAGTAATGAATAAAAGCACGCGCTTCGTCTGCATGACGGCTGTTTTTCAACACCGCGACGTAAGTGGGCGACACCGCAGAATACGGGAAATAGGTAAAAGCAAGATTAGGATCGTTAAGTAGCAAATTAGCATAGTTATCAATGACCGGCCCGGCAACGCCAAGCCCGCTTTTGATTTTATCCGCTACGCCGAAACTGCGAGAGGAAATCGTGACCAAATTACCCGAGATTGCCAGCAGCGTCGCCCACCCTGCCGTCCAGCCTTTTTGCTGCAACAGCGACTCCACCATCAAATGATTGGTGTCTGAGCGTGACGGACTGCTCATTAATAGAGCGCCCTGGTAACTGGGCAGGCCCATATCCTGCCAGTCGGCAGGCGGCGGAAGATGGCGCGCAGCGAGCGCTGAACGATTGATCAATAGCCCAAATCCGGATACCGCTACCGCCACTGAAGTTGAGCGGATAGAACGCGGCACCAGCTTCTGGCTGGCGGCAGGCGCGCTATCTAATAGCGCCAGCTTTTGGTGCTCCTGAAGGTGTTGCAACAGCATGGGGGATGACGTCAGGATCAGATCGACATTTTCCGCATTCGCCGTATCAAGTAATTGCTCTAAAGAACCGCTGGTGCGGTTGAGCGTACGAATCATGACGGAACCCGGCTCCGTCTGCCAGCGCTGGATAATCCAGGCGGTCGCGCTGGGTGAAAAGGTCGTTGCCATCACCAGCTCGCGGCTGTACGCTTGGCAAGAACCGAACATCGCCGCCAGCCATAGCGTAAAAGCGCCCACTCTGGCGAAACGACCACAGCATGAGAAAAGTCGATTTGTGATCCCGTTCATAAATATCGATATCACATAAAGAAAATATTGAGACAAAACTTACCCTTTTATTTCTGTTGGCATCCAGAACAGCGTTATTTGAATAATAACGGGTCCGTCGCTCGAAAACATCAATAAAGCGTATCAGATTACTGGCAGCAAATTTGTTAATATCCGCACATGCTAACGATAAAACGGCCATGCCAATAATTAAAGTTTCACCACACCCTTCAGGATGGGTCAAAAATAACCTTTAAATTCACCCAATTGAGTCAATTTTGACACATTTCTTCGACTTGAATTTTATTGTCACTCCTTTCACTCTACCGACAAAACCTCCTGATGTTCATCTCACTATAAAATACAGGTGACTCCATGTTAACAATATTAAAAACAGGGCAATCGGCGCATAAAGTCCCACCGGAAAAAGTCCAGGCTACGTATGGTCGATATCGTATACAGGCATTGTTAAGCGTATTTCTGGGATATCTCGCTTACTATATAGTCAGAAACAACTTCACATTATCGACGCCTTATTTAAAAGAGCAATTGGATCTCAGCGCTACGCAAATCGGCCTGCTGAGTAGCTGTATGCTTATTGCTTACGGAATCAGTAAAGGCGTAATGAGCAGTCTGGCGGATAAAGCCAGTCCAAAAGTCTTCATGGCGTGCGGTCTGGTACTCTGCGCGATTGTTAACGTTGGGCTGGGATTCAGTAGCGCATTCTGGATATTTGCCGCTCTGGTGGTCTTCAATGGCCTTTTTCAGGGCATGGGCGTCGGCCCCTCGTTTATTACTATTGCAAACTGGTTCCCTCGTCGGGAGCGCGGACGCGTAGGCGCCTTCTGGAATATCTCGCATAACGTTGGCGGCGGGATCGTCGCGCCTATCGTCGGTGCGGCTTTTGCGATATTGGGCAGCGAACACTGGCAAAGCGCCAGTTATATCGTTCCGGCCTGCGTCGCCGTCATTTTTGCCTTAATTGTTCTGGTATTGGGAAAAGGTTCGCCGCGCGAAGAAGGTCTTCCCTCCCTGGAACAGATGATGCCGGAAGAAAAAGTCATACTGAAAACGAAGAATACGGCAAAAGCGCCGGAAAATATGAGCGCATGGCAAATCTTCTGTACTTATGTGCTGCGCAATAAAAATGCCTGGTATATTTCGCTGGTCGATGTCTTCGTCTATATGGTGCGGTTTGGCATGATTAGCTGGTTGCCTATCTATCTGTTGACAGTAAAACACTTTTCAAAAGAACAGATGAGCGTCGCGTTTCTCTTTTTCGAGTGGGCGGCGATTCCTTCCACGCTACTGGCAGGCTGGCTGTCAGATAAACTGTTTAAGGGCCGCAGAATGCCGTTAGCCATGATTTGCATGGCGCTGATTTTTGTCTGTCTGATCGGATACTGGAAAAGTGAATCTTTGCTGATGGTAACGATTTTCGCCGCCATTGTAGGTTGTCTGATTTACGTCCCGCAATTCCTCGCGTCCGTACAGACAATGGAGATAGTCCCCAGCTTTGCCGTAGGTTCCGCCGTCGGATTACGTGGGTTCATGAGCTATATTTTCGGCGCCTCGTTGGGCACCAGCCTGTTTGGCGTCATGGTGGATAAACTGGGCTGGTACGGCGGATTTTATCTTCTGATGGGCGGTATCGTATGCTGCATTCTATTCTGTTACCTCTCCCATCGCGGCGCGCTGGAACTGGAACGTCAGCGCCAGAATGCGTTACATAATCAGGACTCGCTGCAGCTTGCGGACGCGCAATAAACGATTAGCCTTCCCGGGGAACAGAAGCGCCGACATCGTATATACCCAAAATAATTCGAGTTGCTTAAAGGCGGCAAGGGAGTGAGTCCCCAGGAGCATAGATAACGATGTGACTGGGGTGAGCGACAAATCTGCCGGGAGCAGATTTGAACGTCGCGTGCGACGGCCCGTCAGGGCGAGGCCCATGGATGGGTCGAGTAATCCGTAGCCAACACATAAGCAACTTGAAGTATGAAGGGTATCTACTGACTAACGCTTACCGTATCCCACCATAAAGCGAATAATTAACCCACATGCCGGTGCGAGAAAAAGCAATAATCCGCTAACGATGTCATCGCCATCCTGCAGCCATACATTGAGTAAATAAATCAGCGCGGCAAGGATAACCATTCCCGTAAAAGAAGAAACCGCAGAAAAAGCCCCCATCACCTGACCGATATAGCCACTCACGGCAAGTATACTTATTGCAAGAAATGTCCATAAATAGATCATCTATAATACCTCCTGTCTATGGCAAGGCTTCCATATAGCCTTACAGTCCCTCTCACTTCTCCTTTAAGATAAACCTTATCAGCACGTCATTTCCATAACATTTATCTCACATTTTATTTTTCTAATCATTTTTCAATAACCTTCGTCTGAAATAAAATTATTACTGTAAAAACAATGCATTAAAAATAATGATTAGCTTATTTTTGCTACGGAAGAAATATTTACGCTTCTTGATAAAGAATTTCTGGGCGCGAGTAAATAACTGGTGGTACATTAGCCTGCCTGGCGTTCATGCCCTCGTGGTTTAGTACTGACTTAGTTTTACACTCCTTACGGGAACCATTGTCGTACATGATGGCCTAACTATACGCAAATCATTCAAGTTACCCTGATGGGCTTACTCAAGTAAGTGCTTCGGATAAGCGAACGCAACTTGAAGGATGATGCGTATTTCAGAGTGTACCGCTGCGGATAATGACTCTTCTGCGATACATTATTTTCGTATCTACAGAAGGTATTTTATGTTTCCTCAAAGCAAATTTTCACGCGCGTTTTTGCACCCGCGCTACTGGCTGACGTGGTTTGGCGTTGGCGTCCTCTGGTTACTGGTGCAGCTTCCCTACCCGGTTTTGCGTTTTCTGGGCACCCGCACCGGTAAACTGGCGCGCCCCTTCCTGAAGCGACGTGAGTCGATCGCCCAGAAAAATATTGAACTCTGTTTTCCGACCCTCTCCCGGGAAGAAAGGGAAAAACTGATCGCCGAGAATTTCCACTCTCTTGGCATGGCGCTGCTTGAAACGGGCATGGCCTGGTTCTGGCCTGATAGCCGGGTTCGCAAATGGTTTGATGTGGACGGGCTGGATAACCTTACCCGTGCGCAGGCGCAAAATCGCGGCGTAATGGTCGTTGGCGTGCATTTTATGTCGCTGGAATTGGGAGGCCGGGTAATGGGTCTCTGCCAGCCGATGATGGCGACCTATCGTCCGCATAACAATCCGCTCATGGAGTGGGTGCAGACGCGCGGTCGTATGCGCTCAAATAAAGCGATGATCGGCAGAAACAATCTGCGCGGCATTGTGGGCGCGCTAAAAAAAGGGGAAGCCGTTTGGTTTGCTCCCGACCAGGACTACGGCCCTAAAGGCAGCTCCTTTGCGCCATTTTTCGCGGTCGAAAACGTCGCCACCACCAACGGCACCTATGTACTGTCCAGGCTGTCTGGTGCCGCCATGTTGACCGTTACAATGGTCAGGAAATCCGATAACTCGGGTTATCGTCTGTATATTACCCCTGAAATGGAAGGTTACCCGGCAGATGAAAATCAAGCCGCTGCCTATATGAATAAAATTATTGAGAAAGAGATCATGCGCGCCCCGGAGCAATATCTCTGGATTCATCGCCGTTTCAAGACTCGCCCGTTGGGAGAAGCGTCACTCTACATCTGAAAAAGGCCGCAAGGCCTTTTATTTTGTCATTTCGCATTGCCATAATATTCACATCGTAAATTACTCATTCCTGCTTTTAGCGATAAGTCTCCTGTTTACAGGCGTTTTTTTACTGTGTCGGCGGCGTCGCTCAATAGCGATTCATCACTGTCAGAAATTAAACTGTCGCCGATTCCCGACACTTGTAAGTTACTAAAAGTAAATAAGAAAATGCCTCTTGTTTCACCTCATTTTTAGGCGTACATTAGCGCCGTCTGGAGCGATGACGCGCAGAATTCTGAGGTGATGCAGGCGGTCGAAACACGAATAATTCTCAATTTCGTATTGTCCGGCATCAACTCTCTATAATCAGGTAAGTGTAAGTTCATTTAGGCGTACGACAGGTACGCGGAGAGATGAAACGTGAAATATTTCTTTATGGGCATTTCATTTATGGTCATCGTTTGGGCCGGTACTTTCGCCCTGATGATTTAAAAGTACAATGCAAAGAAAAACAGGAGCCATGGGGCTCCTGTTTGCTTTTCTACTCCGTGCTCGCCTCAACGGGTTTTGGATGTGACGGCAGCACGCCATCGGCGCGGAACATCGCTTTAATCCCTCTGACGGCCTGGCGAATGCGATCGCGATTCTCTATTAATGCAAAGCGTACATGGGTGTCGCCATAGTCACCAAAGCCTATCCCTGGAGAAACGCAAACCTTCGCCTCATTCAGCAGCTTCTTGGCAAACTCAAGCGACCCCATCGCCGCATATTGCTCCGGGATTTTCGCCCAGACGTACATTGAGGCTTTCGGCATTTCAACCATCCAGCCCGCCTCATGCAACCCCTTCACCAGCACATCGCGACGACGTTTATACTGCTCGGCAATATCGCGCACGCACTGCTGATCGCCTTCCAGAGCGGCGATAGCCGCCACCTGAAGTGGGGTAAAGGTGCCATAATCGTGATAACTTTTAATGCGCGCCAGCGCGCTGACCAGGGTTTTATTGCCCACCATAAACCCAATACGCCAGCCCGCCATATTATAGCTTTTCGACAGTGTGAAAAATTCGACCGCCACGTCGCGCGCGCCAGGCACCTGCATAATGGATGGCGCTTTCCAGCCGTCGTACACGATATCGGCATACGCCAGATCGTGCACTACCAGCACATCATAACGTTTAGCCAGAGCGACCACTTTTTCAAAAAATTCCAGTTCGACGCACTGGGCCGTAGGGTTAGACGGAAAACCCAAAATCATCATTTTCGGTTTCGGATAACTTTCGCGAATAGCGCGCTCCAGCTCGTTGAAGAAATCCACCCCCTCTACCAATGGAACCGAACGCACCTGCGCCCCGGCGATAACGGCGCCATAGATATGAATCGGGTAACTGGGGTTCGGCACCAGTACCGTATCACCATGATCCAGCGTCGCCAGCATTAAATGCGCCAGTCCCTCTTTGGAACCGATGGTCACAATCGCTTCGGTTTCCGGATCGATATCGACATCATAACGTTCCTGATACCAGTGAGAAATCGCGCGGCGTAAGCGCGGTATGCCGCGAGACGTGGAATAACCGTGCGTATCCGGACGCTGCGCGACGGTGCAAAGTTTTTCGACAATGTGGGGAGGGGTTGCGCCATCAGGATTACCCATACTGAAATCAATAATATCTTCGCCGCGCCGACGCGCAGCCATTTTGAGTTCAGCGGTGATGTTAAAAACATAGGGCGGAAGGCGATCGATACGCGTAAAGCGACGTTCAGGGCGGAAGTCAGCCATAATATCCTCAGATTAACGTTAGCGCCCGGACCGTCCGAGCGACGCTGCCACGATGGTGGCTCCTTTAGAAAATAGCCTGAAAATTTTCTTCCTGTCGAGAGGCTAATGAAAATATTTTTTAGCGACGAAAAAGAGGAACAACAGTAAAAATTTACTTTTTAAGCGTGTCGTTATAGCATCAAAAAAAACAATATTATTAACAAATTGATATCTTTGAATTTACCTAAAGCGGTACAGCCGACGATAATTTCCTGTCAATAAACCTTATCTCAAATAATCCCCTTTTGATTTTGTGGTTTTTCCTCTTTAACCAAAATCCTTACTAAGGATAATGGTATTCAATCATGTCATATTGCGGTGTTTTTCAGGGACATTTCCCCGAAAATAAAGATCCTTTCCGGCAAGATGCCGCGATGAAACCGTAAATAAGGCAGCGAACCGGGTACGTATAATAAAATAAATCCCTGTTTTCGCCTGACTAACCGCCATGACGTGATGACTCAACGCGCTGGTGTTTGACCTTTCGCTCAGCAAGAGTAAAGTGAAATAATTCAGACAGTTGAAGCATTCATGCACAGGAACGGCAATGAAAAAAACCGCGTGAGGCACGCGGTTTGAGACTGGCAAGAGAATGATTAATTGCCTGATGACGCTGCGCTTATCAGGCCTACAGATGACACACTTTTGTAGGCCGGATAAGGCGTTTATGCCACCATCTGGCTTATAGAATATGACCTAATGTCTGGCGCAGATGCGCGCCGGAACCTAACAAGCCAGGGTTATCATGGACAATCAGATAGACCGGAATACCGTGTACATAATCTTTAAAGCGGCCTTTATCTTCAAAGCCACCACGGAAGCCGGACGCTTTAAAAAATTCCAGGAAGCGCGGGACAATACCGCCAGCGATATAAACGCCGCCAAATGTCCCCATGGTTAACGCCAGGTCGCCGCCAAATCGCCCCATTATGACGCAAAAGAGCGACAACGCGCGGCGACAATCGATACAGCTATCCGCCAGGGCGCGTTCGGTAATATCTTTCGGGCGCAGATTTTCCGGCAGACGGTTGTCGGACTTAACAATCGCCCGGTAAAGATTCACCAGCCCCGGGCCAGACAGCACGCGCTCGGCGGAAACATGGCCAATTTCGGCGCGCAATATTTCCAGAATCATAGCTTCTTCTTCGCTATTAGGCGCAAAATCGACATGCCCGCCTTCGCCCGGAAGGCTAATCCAACGCTTATCCACATGCACCAGATGCGCCACGCCCAAGCCGGTTCCCGCGCCATACACCGCAATAGGTTTGCCGTCTACCGGTTCGCCGCCGCCGAACTGAATTAAATGCTCTTTTTTCAGCATCGGGATCGCCATCGACACGGCGGTGAAATCGTTGATGATTTCCAGATGGCTAAAGCCGAGATTTTTTTTCATTTCCGCAATAGAAAAAGCCCAGGTATGGTTAGTCATCGCTACCCAGTCACCGGTAATCGGGCAGGCTATGGCGATACAACCATCTTCCACGTTGACGCTATGCTCATCGAGATAAACGCGCACCACGGCCTCAAGACTGGGATAATCCAGGCCGGAATACGTTTTGGCCTGCGAGATTTCTCCACTGGCGATATCACACAGGGCAAGACGCGCATTCGTGCCGCCTACATCTCCTACTAAAGCATACTTTGTCATTCTTCTACTGCTCCGCTAAAGTCAAAATAAGTCTTTGTCACACTGTAAATTCATGGGGGCATAACAACAACGGCCATCAGGCTGACTGCCTATAAATATAGATCTTCATCACAGAATTACTTTCTTGTTTCAGCACCAATTGCAGCAATGCCGTCGGGCAGGCTGTGCAAAATAGGTATACGACCCCGTGTAAGGAAGAGATTATGTTCCACCCGCGTGCCCGAACGATGCTGCTGCTGTCGCTCCCTGCACTGATTATTGGCGTAGCGTCAAGCCTGGTTTTAATCGCCTCGATGAAAGTCGCGTCGGTTTTTCAGCAATTTCTTTGGCAACGACTGCCCGCCAGCATCGGCATCGCTTATGATTCGCCGTTCTGGATAGTGGGTATGCTCACGCTAACCGGGATCGTGGTGGGTTTGATTATCCGTTACAGTCCCGGACACGCTGGCCCCGATCCGGCCATCGAACCGTTAATCAGTATGCCGGTCTCGCCATCTGCGCTGCCCGGGCTGCTTCTCGCCTTAATCATCGGCCTTGCTGGTGGGGTAAGTTTGGGGCCAGAGCATCCGATAATGACAATAAATATCGCGCTGGCGGCGGCTTTCGGTTCCCGCCTGTTTCCGCGTATCACGGCGTTAGACTGGACGATTCTGGCCTCAGCGGGCACCATCGGCGCGCTATTCGGCACGCCCGTCGCCGCAGCGCTGATTTTTTCGCAAACCCTTAGCGGCTCTAACGATATTCCCATGTGGGATCGCCTGTTTGCGCCGTTAATGGCGGCAGCGGCGGGGTCACTCACTACCAGCCTGTTCTTTCATCCGCATTTTTCGTTACCCATCGCCCATTACACGCAGATGCGGCTGGTGGACATTGCCAGCGGAGCGATCGTCGCGGCGATCGCCATTGCTGCAGGGATGGTCGCCGTCTGGTGCCTTCCGCGTCTGCATGAGTTGCTGCACCGACTAAAAAATCCGGTCCTGATTCTCGGCATTGGCGGTTTTATACTGGGTATTCTGGGCGTCATTGGCGGGCCGCTTACCCTGTTTAAAGGCCTGGACGAAATGCAACAAATGGCGTTTAGCCAGACGTTGGGCGCGGGAGATTATTTTACCTTAGCCGCCGTCAAACTCGCCGCGCTGGTCATCGCGGCGGCGAGCGGCTTTCGCGGCGGGCGCATTTTTCCGGCTGTGTTTATCGGCGCGGCGCTGGGGCTCATGCTCCATGCTCATGTTGAGGCCGTACCCGCGGCGATTACCGTCTCCTGCGCGATTCTTGGCTTAGTGCTGGTAGTGACGCGTGATGGCTGGCTCAGTCTGTTTATGGCGGCAGTTGTCGTACCGGATACCAATCTGCTGCCGCTGCTCTGCATTGTGATGCTCCCCGCCTGGCTATTGCTGGCGGGAAAACCGTTGCTGGCCGCCAACCGTCACGAACCCTAATCCGGCGCAGCGGGGGCCATTATCCCCCGTTGCGGGCTTCCAGCGCCCGGGTCACGGTACGCAGTAATTCCGGCAGATCGGCTTTTGGCAACATCACTTCAATAAATGACAGACGTTGTGGGCGCGCCAGCCGTTCGAGGACCTCCGCCAGTTGGATAGCCTGCGTCACCCGCCAGCACTCCGCCTGTTGCGCCGCGTTTAGCGCCGGTGGTATCTGCGTCCAGTTCCAGCTCGCGATGTCGTTATACCGCTGGGCCGCGCCGTGAATGGCGCGCTCTACGGTATAGCCGTCATTGTTGAGCAGCAGGATGACCGGCGCCTGCCCGTCGCGTAACATCGAGCCCATCTCCTGAATCGTGAGCTGCGCCGCGCCATCGCCGATAACCAGAATCACCCGCCGATCGGGGCAGGCGGTTTGCGCGCCAAACGCGGCGGGCAAGGAATAGCCGATAGACCCCCACAGCGGCTGAACCACAACTTCCGCACCGTCAGGAAGCGACAACGCGGCAGCGCCAAAAGCGGCGGTCCCCTGGTCGACAAGGATAATATCGCCGGGTTTGAGATACTGCTGTAAAGTTTGCCAGAAACTTTCCTGGGTCAGTTCTCCCTTATCAATCCGCACTGGCTGTCCGGCGGAACGCGTCGGCGGCGGCGCAAAAGCGCATTCAAGGCACAGTTCGCGCAGCGTAGACACCGCCTGCGCCATCGGGAGGTTGAACCAGGTTTCGCCGATGCGCGACGCGTAAGGCTGAATCTCCAGCGTGCGTTCCGCCGGCAATTGTTGGGTAAATCCGGCCGTAAGGGTATCGACAAAACGGGTGCCGACGCAGATAACCCTATCGGCGTCCTCTATGGCCTGACGCACTTCTTTGCTGCTGGCGCCTGCGCTATAGGTGCCAACGAAGTTCGGGTGCTGCTCATCAAAAAGCCCCTTCCCCATCAGTAGTGTCGCATGAGCGATGGGCGTTTCCGCCATCCAGCGCTGCAACAGTGGTCGTAAACCAAAACGCCCGGCAAGAAAGTCGGCCAATAGCGCAATGCGCCGACTGTTCATCAGGCACTGACGGGCGTGGTAACGAAAAGCCGTCTCCACACCGCTTTGCGCTTCATGCACGGGCAACGCCAGCGCCTCCGTAGGCGGGATGGCCGTTTTTTTCGCCACGTCGGCGGGCAACATGATGTATCCTGGCCTGCGTGCGGCAAGCATTTCACCCAATACACGGTCAATCTCGAAACAGGCGTTCTGTTCATCCAATATTGAGCTGGCAACAGATATCGCCTGACTCATGCGATAAAAATGACGAAAATCGCCGTCACCGAGGGTATGGTGCATCAATTCGCCACGCTGCTGCGCAGCGCTACAGGGCGCGCCGACGATATGCAAGACCGGGACATATTCCGCGTAACTGCCCGCGATACCGTTAATAGCGCTAAGTTCTCCCACGCCAAAGGTGGTGAGTAGCGCTCCAGTGCCCGACATGCGCGCATAACCGTCCGCGGCATAAGCGGCGTTCAGCTCATTAGCGCATCCCACCCAACGCAAGGTCGGGTGGTCAATCACATGGTCAAGAAACTGCAAGTTATAATCGCCCGGTACGCCAAAAAGATGGCCAATGCCGCATCCTGCCAGTCTGTCCAGCAAATAGTCGGCCACGGTATAGGGGTTTTGCATGACAGCTTTCCTTCTGACGTTGACATTATGTTGAGTATTAAGGAATGGCGATGGCTGTCCAGCACGACGGGGATGAAAGCCTGGAAAACAATGTTTACAGCGGCGAACAGTAAAATCCGGATACCGCCTGGCGAGTGTAACCGTATACACTATTTATTCACGCCACAGGGGGAAAGGTCATGATTTATCAGCCCGATGAAAATCGTTATCACACAATGGAGTATCGTCGCTGCGGGCGCAGCGGCGTCAAACTTCCCGCCATTTCGCTGGGGTTATGGCACAACTTCGGCGATGCGACACGGGTAGAAAATAGCCGGGCGCTGCTGCAACGCGCGTTCGATCTGGGCATTACCCACTTTGATCTCGCCAATAATTATGGGCCGCCGCCGGGCTCCGCAGAATGCAATTTTGGCCGCATTCTGCAGGAAGATTTTTTACCGTGGCGCGATGAATTGATCATCTCCACCAAAGCGGGCTACACCATGTGGGATGGCCCTTATGGCGACTGGGGTTCACGGAAATACCTTATCGCCAGCCTCGATCAAAGCCTGAAACGTATGGGGCTGGAGTATGTCGACATCTTTTATCACCATCGTCCCGATCCCGAAACGCCGCTTAAAGAGACGATGAAAGCGTTAGATCACCTTGTGCGCCAGGGCAAAGCGTTGTACGTGGGGATCTCTAACTATCCTGCCGATCTGGCCAGACAAGCTATCGATATTCTGGAGGATCTCGGCACGCCTTGCCTGATTCATCAGCCTAAATATTCGCTTTTTGAGCGTTGGGTAGAGGACGGGCTGCTGGCGCTGTTGCAGGAAAAAGGCGTCGGTAGTATTGCCTTCTCGCCGCTGGCGGGCGGGCAGCTCACTGACCGTTATCTGAATGGCATTCCGGAAGATTCCCGCGCGGCGAGCGGAAGCCGTTTCCTTAAACCAGAACAGATTACCGCCGACAAACTGGAAAAAGTTCGCCAGTTGAATGAACTGGCTGCGCGACGGGGCCAAAAATTGTCTCAGATGGCGCTCGCCTGGGTGCTGCGTAACGATAACGTTACCTCGGTACTGATTGGCGCCAGCAAACCGTCGCAAATCGAAGACGCCGTAGGAATGCTGGCCAATCGCCGTTTTTCGGCGGCGGAATGTGCAGAAATTGACGCTATTCTGGAGGGCCGGTTTTAGCAAAAAATGCTCTCCTTCATGATTTAAGAGTTAAGGCGATGAAACAAATCTTTACTGCTTTGTAATATTGCATTAACAGGCCGGCGACGGCTCGATCGTGAAGGAGAGAAAGTATGTTCAGGTCACTGATTCTGGCGGCAGCCTTGCTGGCTTTTACACCGCTTGCCGCGAATGCGGGCGAAATCACCCTGTTGCCCTCAATAAAATTACAGATTGGCGATCGCGATGATTACGGTAACTACTGGGACGGTGGTCGCTGGCGCGACCGTGATTACTGGCACAACCATTATGAATGGCGTAAAAATCGCTGGTGGCGCCATGACAACGGCTATCATCGCGGCTGGGATAAGCGTAAAGCGTATGAACGCGGTTATCGGGAAGGCTGGCGCGATCGCGACGATCATCGCGGGCGAGGCCGGGGTCACAAACATCATCACTAAGCCTCCTGCTGAATAACAGCCCGATGACGCCCACGCATCGGGCCTGCTATCTTTCTGTCTTTATGACAATCCCATTACCGTTCCAACCAGCAACCAGATATTCAGGGCGACGACCAGCACGACAATTATCCAGCCAATCTGTTTTACCCGCCGGGTGTTCACCAGCTCGCCCATTAGCGTAGCGTTACTGGTGAAAATCAGGAGCGGCACCAGCGCCAGCGCAATACCAAAACTCAGCAGCACCTGGCTCATCACCAGAATTCGGGTAGGGTCCAGCCCCATCAAAATCACAATAAATGAGGGCAGCATGGTAATGGTGCGCCGTACCCACAGCGGAATGTGAAAACGGACAAACCCTTGCATCACCACCTGCCCCGCCAGAGTCCCTACCACGGTGGAGGAAAGCCCTGCCGCTACCAGACTAAGACCAAACACCGTTGCCGCCGCATGGCTTAGTAACGGTTCCAGCGTCAGGTATGCCTGATCGAGGTCGGCGATGCCAGTGTGGCCGCTAAAATGAAACGCCGCCGCGGCGGTTGCCATCATTGCCAGATTGACAAAACCGGCAATCGTCATGGCAATAGCGACATCCCATTTCGTTGCTGAGTACCGTTGTTGCCGCGTTCCGCCGTGCAGATGCTGCGTTAATGACGAGTGCAGATAAATCACGTGCGGCATAATCGTCGCGCCAAGCACGCCGGCGGCTAAGAATACGGCTTCCGGGTTCGGTAGCGCCGGGATAACCATTCCTTTGCCGAGCTGCGCCATATCAGGCTGAGAGAAAAACAGCTCCACAATGTAAGCAGCGGCGACAAAAAGCAGTAAACCGCCGATGACTTTTTCAAGCGGTTTTTGACCGCGGCGTTGTAACATTAAAATCAGAAACGTCGCGATACCGGTCAATACCGCGCCCTGTAATAAAGAGACGCCCAGGATCAGCTTAAAACCTATTGCCGCGCCGATAAATTCAGCTAAATCGGTGGCCATCGCGATGATTTCCGCCTGTACCCAGTAAAACCAGACTACCGGGCGCGGATAATGGTCGCGAATTTGCTCCGCCAGGTTCTTACCCGTGGCGATTCCGAGTTTTGCCGAGAGGATTTGAATCAGCATCGCCATCAGGTTCGCCCAGACCACCACCCAGAGTAGCTGGTAGCCAAAGCTGGCGCCGGCCTGAATATTGGTCGCGAAGTTACCAGGATCGATATAACCAATCGCGGCAATGAACGCAGGTCCCATTAATGCGAGCCGTAGCTTGCGCGCCGCCCGTCCGCTGCTATTCTCTACGCGATTGTCAGTCATCTTTTGCCTCAAAAACATAGCCTTTGCTATGTTTTATGCTATGTTTATTGATAATGATTATCAAGTGCATTTCAATGGGTACGGGTGATTACTTTGATAGTGTGAAACGATAGACCGATACGATGGCGACCTGTATCAGAACAGTTTGGCTTAACATTACAAGATTAGCACACTGATATAACTTTTCATTTTCATATTCAGTACAGTAAAAGTGTATTACAGATCACTAATTTTGAATCTCGTCACAGGTCCTTATTATAGTGTGTGTTGGATCTCGTTTTCTTTACGGCTGTTGCATAGAATGTGCACGAAAATTAAACCTGCCTCATATTTGGAGCAAATATGGACCGCGTCCTTCATTTTGTCCTGGCGCTTGCCGTTGTTGCGGTACTCGCACTGCTGGTTAGCAGCGACCGTAAAAAAATTCGCATTCGTTATGTCATTCAGTTACTTGTTATCGAAGTGCTACTGGCCTGGTTCTTCCTGAACTCTGATGTTGGCCTTGGCTTCGTAAAAGGTTTCTCCGAGATGTTTGAAAAACTGCTCGGATTTGCCAACGAAGGGACAAACTTCGTCTTCGGCAGTATGAACGATCAAGGTTTGGCGTTCTTCTTCCTGAAAGTATTGTGCCCGATTGTCTTTATTTCCGCGTTGATCGGTATTCTCCAGCATATCCGTGTTCTGCCAGTGGTCATCCGCGCTATTGGTTTCCTGCTGTCCAAAGTAAACGGTATGGGCAAACTGGAATCTTTTAACGCCGTCAGCTCGCTGATCCTCGGCCAGTCTGAGAACTTTATCGCTTATAAAGATATCCTCGGCAAAATGTCTCGCAACCGTATGTACACTATGGCTGCAACGGCGATGTCGACCGTTTCCATGTCTATCGTAGGCGCGTATATGACCATGCTGGACCCTAAATATGTGGTCGCAGCGCTGGTTCTGAACATGTTCAGCACCTTTATCGTACTGTCGCTGATCAACCCCTATACCGTTGATGCCAGCGAAGAAAATATTCAGATGTCGAACCTGCATGAAGGCCAAAGTTTCTTCGAAATGCTGGGCGAGTACATTCTGGCAGGTTTTAAAGTGGCGATTATCGTCGCGGCGATGCTGATCGGCTTCATCGCGCTGATCGCGGCGCTGAACGCGCTGTTCGCAACGGTTACCGGTTGGTTCGGTTACAGCATCTCCTTCCAGGGCATTCTGGGTTACATCTTCTACCCGGTCGCATGGGTAATGGGCGTACCGTCCAGTGAAGCGCTGCAGGTGGGCAGTATCATGGCGACCAAACTGGTTTCCAACGAATTCGTGGCGATGATGGATCTGCAGAAAATCGCCTCTACCCTCTCTCCACGCGCTGAAGGCATTATCTCCGTCTTCCTGGTGTCCTTCGCGAACTTCTCTTCCATCGGTATTATTGCGGGCGCGATTAAAGGCCTGAACGAAGAGCAAGGCAACGTGGTTTCCCGTTTTGGTCTGAAGCTGGTGTACGGTTCTACGCTGGTGAGCGTACTGTCCGCCTCTATCGCGGCGCTGGTACTGTAAGTCTGCGTTTAATGTAGAAACCGGGGAGCTATCCCCGGTTTTTTTATGCCGCTTATTTACCTAACGGGCGCGGGCGGCCAATCAGATATCCCTGCAAACTGTGTACGCCAAGCTGCAATAGCAGATCGCGCTGCGCAGGCGTTTCAACAAACTCAGCCACGACGCTCAACGATTTCGCTTTCGCTAAATCAGTGATGGATTTCACGATCATCGCATCCAGGGAGTCCGTCAGGATATCTTTTACGAAACAACCGTCGATTTTAATGATGTCCGCCTTGAGGCGTTTTAGCCGTTCATAGTTTGCATAACCGGTACCGAAATCATCAATGGCGATTTTTAGGCCAAATTTACGCAACTGGTTGATATTGTGCATACTGATTTCGGAATGAGAGAAGGCCTGTTCTTCAGTAATTTCGATGATGACCGAAGCAGGCGGGACGCCATAGCGTTTAAAAAGCTGCATAATGCGCGACGCCGTCTCTTTTTGCAGCAGCGTCAGCGGCATCAAATTAACCGAGAAACGCGCCCCCTGCTCCGCCGAAGGATGCGCGGACAACCATTGCAGGAGCGCTTCCATCACCTGCATATCAAACCGTACGCTCAGGTTAAACTGGGCGATAAGCGGAATGAACTGATTGGGCATCATGATACCGTCGTCGCACCGAAGCCGCGTCAGAATCTCGTCATACCCTTTTCCCTGCGCGTCGCGAATGGGTTGCGCATACAAAACCAGCGCACCACGCTCCAGCGCCTGACGGATTTTCTGCAACCGCAGCACCCGTTCCGTCGTCTGCCCGGAAGCGGCTTCAATACTCTGGGTCAGTGCAAGCACCCGACGGTGCGAACAGGATTGCTCCGCCAGCCAGCTTAATTGCCCCAACAGCGGTTGCAAGGTTTCCTGGCGACCATCGAATGTTCCCCACGATGCGCCGTATTCCATGTCCAGACCGGTATTGTTCCAGTAAATTTTGCGGTTATTAAGCACATTGAGCATATATTGCAGGCGGGCTTCCGTCTCCGGTCCCGTCAATACCAGCAATAATTCACTGCCCGGCAGATGGAAAATTTTCTCCTTTTCCAGCAGCAGCGGCTGCAACACGCGAAACACCTCGCGTTCGCAATGCACGCGCATCTGCATACCGTAATGACGGCTCAGAAATTCCAGGTTTTCCATGCGTAAATAACACACGCTTTGCCCGGCATCCTGTAAAAGAAACTGCTCCAGCGCACGCAGGTTAGGCAGCTGCGTCAACGGATCGGTCAACGCCTGCGAGTGCCATTGTCGATTCAACCATTCGCTACGCTGATTAATCCGCGCCATGTACAACAAACAAATACTAAAAGAAATGAGAACTGAAAGGATAAATGCCAGCGAATATTCTGAGCCCACGCCCTGCAGAAAATTGCGGTTATAGCTAAGCAGGAATAGCGCAGTGAGAGCCCAACTAAAATTCAACAGCGGATAGCTGATTTTCCCCACGCCGATGGTAAATCCGATGAACAGAACTGGCACCAGATAGCCAGCAATATACTTTGTCTCGAAAGGCGTACACAGCACCGCTAATAGCGTCGCCAGAGTGGCAAACCAGAGAAGCGTAAACAGGCGTTTTTCTTTGGCGAGATAAGGAGCGACATCCCTCCGCCAGAAAATACGAATATAGTGCGGGCTAACTATCATCCGCAGCGGATAATAGAAAAAGAGGGTAAAAATAAGCGCGGCAGAAATCAGACTCAATAAATCGACAATCGAGAAAATAGCGGTGCCGGTGCCAAAGAAGGTAGAGATTGTCACCGGGAAAGCCAGGTAGTGCCCCGCCAGATGCATACTGATTTTTATGCCAAACGGCGTCATTAACCCTAACCAGAAAACGCGTAGCCAGATGCCTTGGTTGGGTATTCCGTAGCGCCAGCGCGCGCCCAGCTGCCAGCGAACGATAGCGCAAACCAGCAACACGGGAAACGTCTGGCAAAATAGCAGCACCATCGCCTGTGGCAGAGGTAAATGAAAATTCCATTCATTAGTCAACATCATTCCGCCTACCATCGGCGCGACGCCACGGCGGCCAAATAAGAACAGCACGGAAAACATGACGCAGAGCGGTAGCCAGGCCAGAAAGATATAGCTGGAATCAATTGTGGCGCGGGGAGAAATGAGACGGGATAGCAGAACAGCCGGAACAGTCAGGCAGAAAGCCAGTAAAAATATTTTTATATTTTTTAATACGTTACACTTATCCAGCATTGCTTTAATGCTCACATCATTATATAAGGCGCATGAATAATAAGTATATTCGCATTATGAAGCAATCTAACAAAAGCTCATATTGACCGCAAAAGCAGCGGCAAACAAACGCACCTGAAGAGCAGATCAGACGCCATGAATTTTGTGACAAAAAGCAAAAACCCCCGCTTTTCAGCGAGGGTTTGAATATTGGTGGAGCTAAGCGGGATCGAACCGCTGACCTCTTGCATGCCATGCAAGCGCTCTCCCAGCTGAGCTATAGCCCCACTACGTAAAGCTTGTCGAGTTGACGGGCGGCATCATATGAATTCCCTCGGCATGTGTCAACGGCAAAATGAACTTGCCGAATTCAATCGCTGAAAAAGCATTCAAATAAAGGACATTGCGGCACAACTCGCATTCAGTAGTTAAACACGTCACGGTTTCGACTAAAATGGTGCTATAAAATGAACCACTAATTAACCCCACGACTATTCAGGGAATCGTTATGTTCAAGGAACGGATGACGCCAGAAGAACTCGCTAATCTCACCGGTTACAGCCGACAAACCATCAATAAATGGGTACGGAAAGAAGGCTGGGCAACATCGCCCAAACCTGGCGTCCAGGGCGGTAAAGCCCGTCTGGTTCATGTAAACGAACAGGTTCGTGAATATATCCGCAGCGCTGAACGTTCAGTTGACCATCACGCAGACACATTCACGCCTGCCAGCAACGCATCGCTTGAAGCGCTGCTTATGACGCTCGCCAAAGAGATGACCTCATCCGAGCAGAAACAGTTTACCTCTCTCCTCGTGCGTGAAGGGATTACCGGTTTGTTACAACGCTTAGGGATACGCGATAGCAAATAATATGAAAAGATTACGCAGTAAAATGACCACTGAAGAGCTGGCTGAATGCCTCGGCGTGGCCAGACAAACCGTCAATCGCTGGATCAGAGAACAACACTGGAAAACCGAAAAATTTCCCGGCGTCAAAGGCGGACGCGCAAGACTCATCCATATTGATGCCAGCGTGCGGGAGTTTATTCTCAATATTCCGGCTTTTCGCAAACTGCCTGCGTTTTATCAGGCGGAAGAGGCTTTCGCAGAATATGCGAACGCGGCGCACAGTCACGCTTATCGACAAATTATTGATGCCGTTGAAAATATGTCTGCTCAGGAACAGGAAAAACTGGCGCTGTTTTTATCGCGGGAAGGTATTCGCGGATTTCTGACGCGTTTAGGTATCAATGAGGCGGACTAACAAATAATAAACGGCAGGCGTCTGCCCTGCCGTTTATTCTGTTTCAGCTGGCGTTACTGCTGGCTTTCACGCTCGGCGATAAAGCCCAGCGCTTTGTTGATGCGCTCAATGCTGCGGGTTTTGCCAATCGCATGTACGGTGACATCCAGCGCAGGCGACTGCCCGGCACCGGTCACAGCCACACGCAGCGGCATCCCTACTTTACCCATCCCCACTTCCAGCTCATCCGCCGTGGCCTGAATCGCGTGGTGGACGTTTTCTGCTGACCAGTCCGTAATCGCCGACAGCTTGTCGCGCACCACTTCCAGCGGCTGACGCGCCACCGGGCGGAGGTGTTTTTTCGCCGCATCGGCGTCAAACTCGCTGAAGTCTTCATAGAAGTAGCGGCAGCTCTGCGCCATCTCTTTCAGAGTTTTGCAGCGTTCGCCCAGCAACTTCACCAGTTCAGCAAGCTGCGGGCCGTTACGGGTGTCGATATTTTCCTGCTCGATATGCCACTGCAAATGCGTCGCCACATATTCCGGCGCCAGCGTATTGATATAGTGGTGGTTCAGCCACAGCAGTTTATCGGTGTTGAACGCGCTCGCAGACTTGCTCACCGCACCGAGGGAGAACAGCTTGATCATCTCTTCGCGGGTGAAGATTTCCTGATCGCCGCTGGACCAGCCCAGACGCACCAGATAGTTCAGCAACGCTTCCGGCAGATAACCGTCATCGCGATACTGCATCACGCTCACCGCACCGTGACGTTTAGACAGCTTTTTACCGTCGTCGCCGTTAATCATCGACACATGCGCGTACATCGGCACCGGCGCGTTTAACGCTTTCAGAATGTTAATCTGGCGCGGAGTATTGTTGATATGGTCTTCGCCACGAATCACATGGGTAATTTCCATATCCCAGTCGTCCACCACCACACAGAAGTTGTAGGTCGGCGAACCGTCGGTACGACGAATGATCAGATCGTCCAGCTCCTGATTGCTGAATTCGATCGGCCCACGGATCTGATCATCAAAAATAACGGAACCGTCCTGCGGGTTAGCAAAGCGCACCACGCATGGCTCATCGTCGGCATGATGTTCGTGACTGTGGCGGCAGCGCCCGTCATAACGCGGCTTCTCGCCTTTCGCCATCTGATCTTCACGCAGTTGCTCCAGACGCTCTTTAGAGCAGTAGCATTTATAGGCCGTTCCCGCCTCCAGCATCTCGTCAATCACCGCGTTATAGCGATCAAAACGTTTGGTCTGGAAATATGGGCCTTCGTCCCATTCCAGGTTCAGCCAGTTCATACCATCCATGATGGCTTCAATGGCTTCCGGCGTGGAACGCTCAAGATCGGTGTCTTCAATACGCAGCACGAACTCACCGCCGTGGTGACGTGCGAAAAGCCAGGAATAAAGAGCAGTACGCGCGCCGCCGACGTGCAGATAACCTGTCGGGCTAGGCGCGAAGCGAGTTTTGATTTTCATGAAATGGCCTTACGTTTATAAAGATGCCGACAACCGGCAAATCCTGGAAAGATGAATAGCCTTGTATTCTATCACTGTGGCTTGATTCCTCAATGTTGATCCGGTCAGAACGCTACGCTTTGCTATTTCCGTATAGAAATCATGCAGCGCGGAGTAATTCACGATCGTTTTGTTTAATTTTACGACGAACAAACAAAAACTTTAGAAAATGCGTTGACTCATTTTCAACTCTCCCTATAATGCGACTCCACACAGCGGGGGTGATTAGCTCAGCTGGGAGAGCACCTCCCTTACAAGGAGGGGGTCGGCGGTTCGATCCCGTCATCACCCACCAACTACTTTATGTAGTCTCCGCCGTGTAGATAAGAAATTGAGAAGTGGGTGATTAGCTCAGCTGGGAGAGCACCTCCCTTACAAGGAGGGGGTCGGCGGTTCGATCCCGTCATCACCCACCACTTCGGGTCGTTAGCTCAGTTGGTAGAGCAGTTGACTTTTAATCAATTGGTCGCAGGTTCGAATCCTGCACGACCCACCAATGTAAAAAAGCGCCCTAAAGGCGCTTTTTTTGCTATCTGCGATTTATAAGATTCGAACCTGCCGCAAGTTCGGGTCTTGCCTGATGCGCTGCGCTTATCAGGCCTACAGACGACACTGCACACGTAGGCCGGATAAGACGTTAGTCGCCATCCGGCGCAGACGACACCGCACGCGTAGGCCGGATAAGACGTTAGTCGCCATCCGGCGCAGACGACACCGCACACGTAGGCCGGATAAGACGTTAGTCGCCATCCGGCGCAGACGACACCGCACTCGTAGGCCGGATAAGACGTTAGTCGCCATCCGGCACAGACATCATACCGTCAACGCCGCCACCAGTTTCTCCAGTGCTGGCGTTGCCTGCTGCTGGTCATACACAATATACAAATCCGCCGGAATACGTTCCTCTAACGGACGGAACACCACACCCGGCCAGCTCATTTGCGCATAGCCATCAGCCATCAACGTAATCCCAATCCCCATACTGATCATCGCCAACACCGTTTGCGGCTCAACCACTTCCCGAATAATCATTGGCGAGAAACCCGCCTGTTGGCATACACGTTGTAAAAATCCCCAATCAGAATGCACGGAAGGCAGCGTGACAAAATATTCATTGCGCAACGCCGCCAGCGGCACAGAATCTCTGGATGCCAGATCGTGATCTTCCGGAACTGCAACCATGAATGCAGATTCATGCAAACGTATGCTGGTAAAACCGACTGCCGGTTCGATAGCCATACGCCAGATCCCTGCATCAAGCTCCCGACGCTCTAACAACGCCATTTGCATACCTGGAGACTTTTCGCGAAAAAGTACTTCAACATTGGGGTTTGCTTTCAAAAAGTGACGCATCGCAGGGCGCATTCTTCCCCACAGCGCCGTACCAACCACACCCAGTTCAATGCGCCCCGCTTCACCGCGACCAATCTGCTCCACTCGCGCCAGCGCCTGATTTGCATTGGCTAACAAGCGACGTGACTCTTCCATCAAAACTTTCCCGGCATGGGTTAATGCAACGCTGCGGGAATGACGAATAAACAACAATGTACCCAGTTGCTGTTCAAGTTCTTTGATATGGATACTCAAGGGAGGTTGTGACATATTTAACCGGGCAGCAGCCCGGCCAAAATGCAATTCTTCTGCAACAGCGAGGAAATAACGTAATAGCTTTAGATCAATACGATGGGCTCGTTCCATCACTA
This sequence comes from Salmonella sp. SAL04196, assembly GCF_046550835.1. Taxonomy (NCBI): domain Bacteria; kingdom Pseudomonadati; phylum Pseudomonadota; class Gammaproteobacteria; order Enterobacterales; family Enterobacteriaceae; genus Salmonella; species Salmonella sp. SAL04196. Next base: position 194,081 of record NZ_JBGDXE010000005.1, on the reverse strand, counting down.
TCGCACTCCAGCAATAAGGGATAACGTCTGGAATTTACCATATTACCTAGTAAAAAATAGATTTAACGACAAGATACCCAATATACATAAATACAATAGATAACACCCCGGGTAAAACATTTGGTGCAGGAATAGGTATACGGCATAAAGTAAAAAATGCGCCAATACCAAATCCAATACCGGAAGAGAGAATAATTTCTTTCATGCTGTGTCCTTGTTCATAAAAATGGACTGGCGAACATCCTCTCGCCAGTCAAATAAAATTAATGTGCTAATGATTTGGTCGACAGTTTTTCTGGATGGTGCTGATATTTAAAGAACAATGCAAAAATAACGGCCAATGCCAGAGCGTAGGCGGCAAAGACCAGCCAGATGGTTTGCCAATCTTTTACGCCATCAATAGAAAAATAATCCACGGCCATACCGCTTAAAAGAGACCCAATCCACGCCCCCACGCCGTTAACCATGGTCATAAATAGCCCCTGCGCGCTGGCGCGAATACTTGAGTCCACCTCCTGCTCTACAAATACTGACCCTGAGATGTTGAAGAAATCAAATGCGCAGCCATAAACAATCATCGACAGCAGCAATAGCACAAAGCCAAACGGGGATGGATCGCCAAAGGCAAAGAAGCCGAAACGCAGCGTCCATGCCAGCATGCTCATCAGCATTACCGTTTTAATACCAAAGCGTTTAAGGAAGAACGGAATGGTGAGGATAAAGCCCACTTCCGCCATCTGCGAAACTGAAAGCAAGATAGAGGGATACTTCACCACAAAACTACCGGCAAACTCAGGATTACGGGCAAAATCATGCAGGAACGGATTACCGAAGACATTGGTAATTTGCAGCACCGCCCCCAACATCATCGCAAACAAAAAGAAGATTGCCATGCGTGGATTTTTAAACAGAACAAAAGCATCCAGTCCGAGCTTACTGGCAAGCGTGGTGTTCGCCTTCTTCTCGGCTACCGGAATTTTCGGTAACGTCAGTGCATACAGGGCCAGCAATAACGATGCGCCAGAAGCGATGTATAATTGCGCACTGCTCAGTTCCAGCCCCATCAGGCTCACCGTCCACATCGCAACAATAAAACCTATTGTGCCGAAAACGCGCACAGGCGGAAATGACGTTACCGGATCCTGACCTGCTTTCGCCAGACAGGAGTACGAAACGCTATTGGATAATGCAATCGTTGGCATATACGCCATCGCATTAACCAACATCACCCAGAACATCGTCTGGGGATCGGTAACGGTGGTGGCGTACAATAACGCCCCCGCGCAAACCAGATGGCAAAGCATATAGGCTCGCTCAGCGCGCAGCCATTTATCAGCAATGATCCCCATAATGCCCGGCATGATAATCGCTGCCAGCCCTTTTGAGCTGTAGACCATACCAACATTCGCGCCGGTAAAATCCAGTGTATTGATCATGTAAGAGCCCAGGGTAACCAGCCAGCTCCCCCAGATAAAATATTGCAAGAACGACATGACTTTTAAGCGGGACGTAATACCCATTTTTTATTCCTTGCCGTGAGATAAAGCCCCAATACGGGGCCGTAGTCATTGTGTTTAGGCCAGCTTACGTAAAAAGCCGCAAATCAGATTTATAAAGTTCTGCCGAGAAAGTTCAGCCGCAGCCAGCGTTTGCGCATGGGAGAGTTTTACATCGCCCAGCCCTTCCGCCAGATTGGTGATCGCTGAGACAGCAACAACTTTGAGACCACAATGACGTGCGCTAATCACCTCAGGGACAACGGACATTCCGACCACATCGCCGCCAATAATCTGCATCATGCGGATTTCTGCCGCCGTTTCGAAGTTCGGACCCGGATAAGAAACAAATACGCCTTCAGTGAGGGGGAATCCCTCCTCTGCCGCAACGGACTGAAGCATGGCGCGATAATCTGCGTCATAAGCATTAGCCAGCGAGAAGAAGCGATCGCCATAACGATCATCGTTTGGCCCCACCATCGGCGTACCGGGCATCGTATTAATGTGATCGCTAAGCGCAACCAGGCTACCCGGCCCCACTTCCGGACGCAGAGATCCTGCCGCATTGGTGCAGAACAACACTTCACAGCCCAGTAATTTCAACGTGCGAATGGCATCGGTCATCACCGCCATTCCACGCCCTTCATAAAAATGCCCGCGGCCTTTCATACAGGCCACCGGAACACCCGCCAGATGGCCGAGCACCAGTTCACCAGCATGGCCGTGTACGGTGCTGACGGGAAATCCCGGCAATTTCTCGTAAGAAATGGCTACCGCATCTTCGATTTGATCCGCCAGAGCACCCAACCCGGAACCTAAAATAAACGCGACTCGCGGGGTAAATGCCGGTTTATGTGCATGAATAATATCAACACAATACTCAGGATTATGAGAAAAAAGAGCGTGAGGCATAAGTTTCCTTGTTCTATCGGATTTAATTTGACTCCTTTTTATAACGACCATCGCCCCTTGCTGACCAATACACTTTTCACGTGTCATCAATAGCCATTTAATATCGATAGATTTAGATCGCTTCTGTATTAATACAGAGGTAAAACAGTATTGGTTTTTGCTTGCACTTCATATTAACAATATGCCGCTTTCATATTTATAAATTGCCTCTTTTTAATTAACCCATTAATAATTATCGGCATAGGGAAATATGCTATGAAAAAAATTCTTACTCTGACGCTTTCTTCTTTGCTCATTATTCCCACACTCACCCATGCGGAATTTAAAGGCGGGTTCGCCGATATCGGCCTCCATTACCTCGACTGGACATCAGACACCACGGAAAAAACCAGTAAAAAATCTCATAAAGATGATTTTGGGTACCTGGAACTGGAAGGCGGAGCGAATTTTAGCTGGGGAGAAATGTACGTTTTTTTCGACTGGGAAAATTTTTACAATGGCCGCCACGCTAAACCCGGCAGCGAACAGCGTTACACCTTTAAAAATACTAACCGTATTTATCTGGGCGATACAGGATTAAACCTCTATCTCCATGCCTACGGGACGTACGGTTCACCTCATCGCGCTAATTTCCATGATGACATGTTTCTCTATGGTTTAGGCTATAACTTCGCAGGTAACGGTTACTGGTTTAAACCCTTCTTTGCCAAACGTTATACCGATCAGACCTACTACACAGGCGATAATGGTTATGTATTAGGTTGGGTGGCCGGCTATAGCTTCTCGTTGGGTAGTGAGAAATTCAGCGTAACGAACTGGAATGAGTATGAGTTTGACCGCGATGCGTCCTACGCTGCGGGCAATGGCGGGAAAGATGGCATTAATGGCGCAGTAGCGCTGTGGTGGAATGCGACTCCTCACCTGACCGCAGGAGTACAATATCGTTACGCTGATAATAAGTTAGGAGAATCCTTCCTGCAGGATGGCATTATTTATTCCATCAAATACCTGTTTTAATGCACTGCCCTGTCAAAAATGGCAGGGCAAGACCGCACCTCACGCACGGACAGATAGATATTTATAGCTGATACAGTGGATCTTTCGCCCTCGCGGCGGTTAATTCGCTGGCCTGGGTGCGTACTACATCCCATAACGCCTGCGCCGCGGTGGATAAAGAACGGTTTTTTCGCCGCGCCAGCATGAGCTGCCTTTCAACTACGGGCGTCAGCCGTTTAACCTGTAAGTGGCTGCCCTGCGGGAGCGGTAACGCCAGCGCGGGCAGTACGCTGATGCCGATTCCCGCTTCCACCATTGGAAAAAGCGTGGCCGGGTGACCAATCTCCTGAACAATATTGGCATCAATCGAAAAGTGGGCCAACGCCGCATCAATCAGCGGTCGACTGCCGGAAGCATAATCCTGTAAGACCAGCGACGCCTGTTTAAGATCCTGCCAGCTTACCCATTCCTGATGCGCCAGCGGATGATCCTGGCGACACAACAGTAAAAAAGGCTCTGATAAGATGGCTTCACACTGTAAATCCACCGCTGCGCCAGGATCGATAACGATGCCAAAATCCACTTCTCCCTGACGGATACTCTCCAGCACCCACTGCTGCGGACGATCGTGCAATACAAAATCAATAGCGGGATAAAGTGAATTACTTTGGGCAATGCATTGCGGAATAAGATGCGCAGAAATGGTTTGGCTCGCGGCAACGCGCACGGTGCCGGTTAATTGTGTCCCTACTCTGCCTGCATCGCGCAGTATGCTGTTCAGTTCATCAAGCACCCGCTCCAGACGCGTCGCCAGTTGTTGCCCCGCCTCGGTCAGCACCACCTCACGCGTGGTGCGATCCAGCAGTCTGACGCCGGTTTGCCGCTCCAGCTCTTTTACGCTATGACTGACCGCAGACTGGCTCAGTCCAATCCTGTCCCCTGCCCGGCTAAAACTTTTGGTCTGGGCGACGGTAATAAAAATACGCAGTTGACGCAGTGAATAGTTCATCGACTAAATTCATATATAGATGCAATAAATCAATTTTATTTCTCAAAGCGAAAAACGCAAAATAGCTGCACCGACTTTCAGGAGTTTTTATGAAACTTTTTCGTATCCTTGACCCTTTCACGCTGACACTTATCACCGTGGTACTACTGGCCTCTTTTTTCCCGGCGGAAGGCGGCTTTGTGCCTGTCGTTGAAGGTATTACGACAGCGGCTATCGCTCTGCTGTTTTTTATGCATGGCGCGAAGCTTTCACGTGAAGCGATCATCGCTGGCGGCAGCCACTGGCGGTTGCACCTGTGGGTCATGTGCAGCACTTTTGTGCTCTTTCCTGTCCTCGGCGTACTGTTTGCCTGGTGGGCGCCTGTCAATGTCGACCCTATGCTCTACAGCGGCTTTCTGTATCTGTGTATTTTGCCCGCCACCGTGCAGTCTGCGATTGCGTTTACTTCACTCGCGGGCGGTAACGTCGCGGCCGCGGTGTGCTCAGCGTCTGCGTCCAGTCTGCTGGGCATTTTCCTGTCGCCGCTGCTGGTCGGTCTGGTAATGAATATTCATGGCGCGCAGGGCAGTCTGGAAGAGGTGGGCAAAATTATGCTGCAACTGCTGCTGCCTTTTGTGCTGGGACACCTGTCTCGCCCGTGGATCGGCAACTGGGTCGCGCGCAACAAAAAGTGGATCGCGAAAACGGATCAGACCTCTATTCTGCTGGTGGTCTACTCGGCGTTCAGCGAAGCGGTGGTCAACGGCATCTGGCACAAAGTCGGCTGGGGATCGCTGCTGTTTATCGTCGTGGTCAGCCTCATACTGTTGGCGATCGTCATCGCTATTAACGTCTTTGTCGCCCGTAAATGCGGCTTCAATAAAGCCGACGAAATCACTATTGTTTTCTGCGGTTCGAAAAAAAGCCTGGCCAACGGGATCCCGATGGCCAATATTCTTTTTCCGACGTCAGTGCTGGGTATGATGGTATTACCGCTGATGATCTTCCACCAGATCCAACTGATGGTCTGCGCAGGGCTGGCGCGGCGCTACAAACGCCAGACCGAGAAGTTACAGGCGCAGCAGGAAAGCCGCGCCGCGAAAGCTTAAAGCGGGCGTTTCAGGGGCTGTACCAGTTGCGTCAGCCCCTCGGTTTTAATCAGCAGAGTGATTTGCATCAACTCCCCCAGTTTACCCGCCGGAAATTGATCTTTACGGGCAAACCACAGCAAATACTCTTCCGGAAGGTCGATCAATCGACGTCCCTGATATTTGCCGAACGGCATCACGGTGTTGGCGATTTCAACCAGCTGCTCTTTTTCCATCTCAGGCATCCAGTAAGCGGATCATTTCCGCTTCATCAATCACGGTAATACCCAGTTCCTGCGCTTTGGTCAGTTTGGAACCCGCCGCTTCACCGGCAATCACCAGATCGGTTTTCTTCGATACGCTGCCTGCCACTTTCGCGCCCAGCGCCACTAAACGCGCTTTAGCGTCATCGCGGGACATCTGGCTCAGGCTACCGGTTAGTACCACGGTTTTACCGGCAAACGGGCTATCGATCTCTTGCACATTAATGACTACCGGCGCGGGCCAGTGAACCCCTTCCGCCAGTAGCTGCCCAATCACGTCACGATTACTCTCTTCGGCAAAAAAGTTAAAGACGTGCGTAGCGACCACAATCCCCACGTCAGGTACTTTCTGCAACTCGTCAATGGTGGCGGCCTGCAGCGCCTCCAACGTGCCGAAATAAGCCGCCAGCCCCGCCGCCGTCGCCTCACCCACTTCACGGATGCCCAGCGCATAGAGAAAACGCGCAAAGGTCGTCGCTTTGGCTTTTTCCAGCGCGTTTACAACATTTTGCGCGGACTTTGGCCCCATTCGGTCCAGGCCGGTCAGTTTACCCGCCGTCAGACGGAACAGATCCGCTGGCGTATGGACATACTCCCTTTCCACCAGTTGGTCGATGATCTTATCGCCCATCCCGTCTACATCCATCGCCCGGCGCGACACAAAATGTTTCAGCGACTCTTTACGCTGCGCGCCGCAAATCAGCCCGCCGGTACAACGGGTAACGGCTTCGCCTTCAACGCGCTCTACGTCCGATCCGCACACCGGACAGTGCGTTGGAAACACAATCGGACGCGTCTCTTCAGGGCGTTCGGACAGAACCACGTTGACCACCTGAGGGATCACATCTCCTGCCCGACGGATAACCACCTTATCGCCAATACGCAAGCCAAGCCGTTCAATTTCATCGGCATTATGCAACGTGGCATTGCTGACCAGCACACCAGCCACCTGAACTGGTTCCAGACGCGCCACCGGCGTAATCGCCCCGGTGCGCCCGACCTGAAACTCAACATCGCGCACAAAAGTCATCTGCTCCTGAGCAGGGAATTTAAACGCCACCGCCCAGCGCGGCGCGCGGGCCACAAAGCCCAGCTGTTCCTGCAAAGCCAGCGAGTTGACCTTAATCACCACGCCGTCGATATCAAAACCGAGCGTGGGGCGATCTTTTTCGACGTTGTGATAAAAATCCAGTACCGCCTGGGGAGAATCGCACAGCGTCACGCGATCGCTGACCGGTAGCCCCCACGCTTTAAATTGCAGCAAACGTCCCAGATGCGTATCCGGCAACTCGCCGCCTTCCAGAATACCGACGCCGTAGCAGAAAAATGTTAGTGGTCGCTTCGCCGTAATACGCGGATCGAGCTGACGCAGCGAGCCCGCCGCCGCGTTACGCGGGTTAGCAAACACTTTGCCGCCAGTACGGCGCGCGTCTTCATTGATCTTTTCGAACCCGGCCTGCGGTAAAAATACCTCTCCGCGAACTTCAAGACGCGCCGGAATGTTATCGCCATGCAGCTTTAAAGGAATGGCACGAATCGTGCGCACGTTTGAAGTGATATCTTCACCGGTGGTGCCGTCGCCACGCGTCGCAGCGCTCACCAGCACGCCGTTTTCATACAGAATGCTGACCGCCAGGCCATCCAGTTTTAGCTCGCAGCACCAGATGACATTTTCCGTGCTTTTTAGACGATCCTGCACTCGCTTGTTAAACGCCAGGAAGCTTTCTTCATCAAATACGTTATCGAGCGACAGCATCGGTACTTCATGGCGAATCTGGTTGAATGCCGTCAGCGGCGCCGCGCCAACGCGCTGCGTGGGCGAATCCGGCGTGATAAGGTCCGGACGTTGCGCCTCCAGCTCTCGCAGTTCCCGCATCAGGCGGTCATATTCGGCGTCGGGAATCTCCGGCGCATCCATCACATGATACAGATATTCATGATGGCGAAGCGTGGTTCGCAGTTCTGTCAGTTGTTGTTCGATTGGTTCCATATCACACCATCAATGATAAAAAACCCCCGACAGGCGGGGGTTACGTTAAAAATGTCACACCTGCGTTAACCTCAGGCGTTAGCGTCCATCACCTCGCGGATGCGGTCCTGATATTCGCGCAGTTTCTGCGGCGTCATCATCCGACGCTGGTCATCCAGCACGACGCCGCCGACCTCATCAGCGATATGCTGCGCGGATTGCAGCATCAGCTTGAAGTTCTGCAGCGCATCGCCGTAAGACGGTACCTGCATAAAGATAGTGACGCCAGGCGTAGTGAAGTCCGTCATTTCAGGATCGAACGTTCCCGGATTGACCATATTCGCGAGACTGAACAAGGCCGGGCCGCTGCCGTCCGGGCTCAAATGACGATGGAAAATATTCATATCGCCAAATTTAAAGCCTGACTGCTGAATACTGTTCAGTAACACTTCACCATTAAGCTCGCTGCCATGATGGGCCGCGACGTTCATAATGATGACCGCCTCTTTACGCTGCGGTTTTTCCACAACCGGCGCTTCTTCCACTACCGGTTCCGCCTCAACCACAGGTTCCGCAGGCTGGAAGGTTTGCGCTGATGGCGGCGGCGCGGGCTGCGCAACAGGCTGCGGCGTTTGCGACGGCGGTGCAGGCTGCTGTTGCGGCGGCTGTACCGGCGGCGCAGATGGCTGAACCTGCTGAGGCTGCGGCGCAGGTTGGACCGGTTGCTGAACCGGCTGTTGCATCGGCGCTTGCGGCTGCGGCGGCGCCGCTGGACGCGGTTGCGCAGACGCATAAGGCGGCTGGTACTGGTGTTGCGGCGACTGACGAGGGGCATCATGCTCCTGCGGCTGGCCGGGGGCATGATTTACGCGGTGAACACGAACTTCACCCACGCCTTCGTCTTCTTCAACATCGTCGTCATACGAGTCGTCGTCGCGTTTCGATTTCATGCGTTTTAGTGGACGATCGCGGAACATAGAAGATCGTTCTTTACGGCTGGTCCAGAAACCATGTACCAGTAAAGCGATTATGGCGATCGCGCCAACAATGATTAATATCAGACGCAAATCCTGCATCATTATATTCTCTGTTGTTCTAACACCTTGCCACCACGGCAAACATTTACTCACTAAGAGTATTTGCCGATTACGTCAAGTGCAAGTGTACTGTTGGCTTTCGCAGCATAAAGATGAAGGAAAATGTACTTTTTGCTGTTTTTTCGAACATTTCCGAACTATCCACCGTCTGATAACCGGGTAAGATATCCCACGTTTACCCAGGGCTTTAAGAAAAAGGAGTATGTCCTGAATATGGTTTCATCATCCACAACCGTACCACGTAGCGGCGTCTATTATTTCTCGCAAGGATGGAAGTTAGTCACCCTACCGGGAATCCGCCGCTTTGTTATTTTACCTTTGCTGGTCAACATTGTGCTGATGGGCGGCGCATTTTGGTGGCTGTTTACGCAGCTTGACGCCTGGATACCTTCGTTGATGAGTCATGTGCCGGACTGGCTGCAATGGCTGAGCTATCTGCTGTGGCCGATTGCGGTTATCTCTGTTCTGCTGGTCTTTGGCTATTTTTTCTCTACCCTCGCCAACTGGATCGCCGCGCCGTTTAACGGCCTTTTAGCCGAACAGCTTGAGGCGCGGTTAACCGGCGCCACGCCGCCAGATACCGGCATACTCGGCATCATGAAAGATGTACCGCGCATTATGAAACGTGAATGGCAAAAGCTGGCGTGGTATCTGCCGCGCGCTATTGTGCTGCTGGTTCTCTATTTCATTCCTGGCATTGGCCAAACCATCGCGCCGGTGTTGTGGTTTTTGTTCAGCGCCTGGATGCTGGCGATCCAGTATTGCGACTACCCGTTTGATAACCACAAAGTGCCGTTTAAAACGATGCGCGCCGCGTTGCGCACGCAGAAGGTGGCGAATATGCAATTTGGCGCGCTCACCAGCCTCTTTACGATGATTCCGGTGCTTAACCTGTTCATTATGCCTGTCGCCGTCTGTGGCGCGACGGCAATGTGGGTTGATTGCTGGCGTGCTAAGCACGCGTTATGGAAATAACGTAAAAATGTATAAATAAGAGATGGCTTATGCTGTCTCTTATTCCATACTGATAACCATTATTTCCCATCAGCATATAGATATGCGAAATCCTTACTTCCCCATATCTGGCTGGAAGGTATGCTGGGAAGGTATCCCAATTTCATACAGTTAAGGACAGGCCATGAGTAAGATTTATGAAGATAACTCGCTGACTATCGGTCATACGCCGCTGGTTCGACTGAACCGTATCGGTAATGGACGCATTCTGGCGAAGGTGGAGTCGCGCAACCCGAGCTTCAGCGTCAAGTGCCGTATCGGCGCCAATATGATTTGGGATGCCGAAAAGCGTGGCGTACTGAAACCTGGCGTGGAACTGGTGGAGCCGACCAGCGGCAACACCGGTATTGCGCTGGCGTATGTCGCCGCCGCGCGCGGTTACAAACTCACCCTGACCATGCCGGAGACCATGAGCATTGAACGCCGCAAGCTACTCAAAGCATTAGGCGCGAATCTGGTGCTGACCGAAGGGGCGAAAGGGATGAAAGGCGCTATTCAGAAAGCCGAAGAAATTGTCGCCAGCGATCCGCAAAAATATCTCCTGCTCCAGCAGTTCAGCAACCCTGCCAACCCGGAAATCCATGAAAAAACTACCGGCCCGGAAATCTGGGAAGACACCGATGGTCAGGTGGATGTGTTTATCTCCGGCGTCGGCACTGGCGGTACGTTAACCGGCGTCACGCGTTATATCAAAGGGACGAAGGGTAAAACCGATCTTATCACCGTTGCGGTAGAACCCACTGACTCCCCGGTTATCGCCCAGGCGCTGGCTGGTGAAGAGATCAAACCAGGCCCGCATAAAATTCAGGGCATCGGCGCAGGCTTCATCCCGGGCAACCTGGATCTGAAACTGATTGATAAAGTGGTTGGCATCACCAATGAAGAAGCCATTTCTACCGCGCGCCGTCTGATGGAAGAGGAAGGTATTCTGGCAGGAATTTCTTCCGGCGCCGCGGTTGCTGCAGCGCTTAAGCTGCAGGAAGATGAAAGCTTTACCAATAAGAATATTGTGGTTATCCTACCTTCATCGGGTGAGCGTTATCTGAGCACCGCGTTGTTCGCCGATCTCTTTACTGAGAAAGAACTGCAACAGTGATGCCAGCATGTTAAAAACGCGTAAAAAAGCACCTTTTTGGGTGCTTTTTTGTGGCCTGCTTCAAACTTTCACCTCACCTGGCATTGATTCACCCTGCCGGAACTGGTATTTAACCAGACTAATTATTTTGATGCGCGAAATTAATCGTTACAGGAAAAGCGTTAGCTGAATCGATTTTATGATTTGGTTCAAATCTTCCTTTCGCGGCATAATGTTTAATGACGAGCGAAACGTCAGCGGCCATAAGTTGCCAGCAACGGATTGCGTAGAACACCTTTTGTGTCGCGTCCCGTTTACGCCGGCGCTAACAATACAGGCTAAAGTTGAGCCGCCAGGCTAGACTTTAGTTCCACAACACTAAACCTATAAGTTGGGGAAATACAATGTTCCAGCAAGAAGTTACCATTACCGCTCCGAACGGTCTGCACACCCGCCCTGCTGCTCAGTTTGTTAAAGAAGCAAAAGGCTTCACTTCTGAGATTACTGTGACTTCCAACGGCAAAAGCGCCAGCGCGAAAAGCCTGTTTAAACTGCAGACTCTGGGCCTGACTCAAGGCACCGTCGTCACCATCTCCGCAGAAGGTGAAGATGAGCAGAAAGCGGTTGAACATCTGGTCAAACTGATGGCGGAACTCGAGTAAGTTTTTTTCCGGGTTCTTTTAAAAATCAGTCACAAGTAAGGTAGGGTTATGATTTCAGGCATTTTAGCATCCCCGGGTATCGCTTTCGGCAAAGCACTGCTGCTGAAAGAAGACGAAATCGTCATTGACCGGAAAAAAATTTCTGCCGACAAGGTTGATCAGGAAGTTGAACGTTTTCTGAGCGGTCGTGCCAAGGCATCTGCGCAACTGGAAGCGATCAAGACAAAAGCTGGTGAAACGTTCGGTGAAGAAAAAGAAGCCATCTTTGAAGGGCATATTATGCTGCTCGAAGATGAGGAGCTGGAGCAGGAAATCATAGCCCTGATTAAAGATAAGCACATGACGGCTGACGCAGCCGCACATGAAGTTATCGAAGGTCAGGCCACTGCCCTGGAAGAACTGGATGATGAATACCTGAAAGAGCGCGCGGCTGACGTACGTGATATCGGTAAGCGCCTGCTGCGCAACATCCTGGGTCTGGCCATTATCGATCTGAGCGCGATTCAGGAAGAAGTTATCCTGGTTGCCGCTGACCTGACGCCATCAGAAACTGCACAGCTGAACCTGCAGAAAGTGCTGGGCTTCATCACCGACGCGGGCGGACGCACGTCTCATACCTCCATCATGGCGCGTTCTCTGGAACTGCCGGCGATCGTAGGTACCGGTAGCGTCACCTCTCAGGTGAAAAACGGCGACTATCTGATTCTGGATGCCGTAAACAACCAGGTTTACGTCAACCCGACCAACGATGTTATTGAGCAACTGCGCGCCGTCCAGGAGCAGGTTGCGACCGAGAAAGCGGAACTCGCAAAACTGAAAGATCTGCCGGCAATCACGCTGGATGGACATCAGGTTGAAGTTTGCGCCAACATCGGTACCGTTCGTGACGTTGAAGGCGCTGAGCGCAACGGCGCGGAAGGCGTTGGTCTGTATCGTACTGAATTCCTGTTCATGGATCGCGACGCGCTGCCGACGGAAGAAGAGCAGTTTGCCGCCTATAAAGCGGTCGCTGAAGCGTGCGGCTCGCAGGCGGTTATCGTCCGTACCATGGACATTGGCGGCGACAAAGAGCTGCCGTACATGAACTTCCCGAAAGAAGAGAACCCGTTCCTGGGCTGGCGCGCCGTGCGTATCGCCATGGATCGCAAAGAGATCCTGCGTGACCAGGTTCGCGCGATTCTGCGTGCCTCCGCTTTCGGTAAATTGCGCATTATGTTCCCGATGATCATCTCTGTTGAAGAAGTTCGCGCGCTGCGCAAAGAGATTGAAATCTACAAACAGGAACTGCGTGACGAAGGTAAAGCATTTGACGAAAGCATTGAGATTGGCGTGATGGTGGAAACACCGGCTGCGGCGACAATTGCGCGTCATTTAGCCAAAGAAGTTGATTTCTTTAGTATCGGCACCAATGATTTAACGCAGTACACCCTGGCAGTTGACCGTGGTAATGATATGATTTCACACCTTTACCAGCCAATGTCACCGTCCGTACTGAACTTGATCAAGCAAGTTATTGATGCTTCTCATGCAGAAGGTAAATGGACTGGCATGTGTGGTGAGCTTGCAGGCGACGAACGTGCTACACTTCTGTTGCTGGGGATGGGTCTGGACGAATTCTCTATGAGCGCCATTTCTATCCCGCGCATTAAGAAGATTATCCGTAACACGAACTTCGAAGATGCGAAGGTGTTAGCAGAGCAGGCTCTTGCTCAACCGACAACGGACGAGTTAATGACGCTGGTTAACAAGTTCATTGAAGAAAAAACAATCTGCTAATCCACGAGATGCGGCCCAATTTACTGCTTAGGAGAAGATCATGGGTTTGTTCGATAAACTAAAATCTCTGGTTTCTGATGATAAGAAAGACACCGGAACTATTGAGATTGTTGCCCCGCTCTCTGGCGAGATCGTCAACATCGAAGACGTGCCGGATGTAGTTTTTGCTGAAAAAATCGTTGGTGATGGCATCGCTATCAAACCAACCGGTAACAAAATGGTCGCCCCTGTTGACGGTACCATCGGCAAAATCTTTGAAACCAACCATGCGTTCTCTATCGAATCCGATAGCGGCATTGAGCTGTTCGTTCACTTCGGTATCGACACCGTTGAGCTGAAAGGCGAAGGCTTCAAGCGTATTGCTGAAGAAGGTCAGCGCGTGAAAGTTGGCGATCCGGTCATCGAGTTCGATCTGCCGTTGCTGGAAGAAAAAGCCAAGTCTACCCTGACTCCGGTTGTTATCTCCAACATGGATGAAATCAAAGAACTGATCAAACTGTCCGGTAGCGTGACCGTGGGTGAAACTCCGGTTATCCGCATTAAGAAGTAATTCTTGCCGCAGTGAAGAATGGCGCCTTTGGGCGCCATTTTTTTTGCCTGTAGGCCGGATAAGGCGCTTGCGCCGCCATCCGGCGATGGTGCGGCGCACTGCCTGATGGCGCTACGCTTATCAGGCCTACAAGGTTGCGAACATTTCAGCGCCAATCCACGGGTTACAACTGCGAGGTCACCGGGCGAAAGCACTTCTCGCGCATCAGGATCTTCATCCCATCCGGGCCACTCTCCAGCATCCTGCGTTCAGAATCGGACACTTGCAACTCGCACTGATAGCCGCCAGTGATACCAAACATCGCCCGCGCTACGCAAATATCTTCCAGCGCGTCCAGCCCGCTCGTTTCAAAATGCCCCACGATACGTCCCTGCTGGCGAACTACCAGCCGATAACTCTTCATCGCGCCTCCCCTGCCGGCGGCAGAATTAACTCATCACAGCCACACTGCTGTGTCCAGGTCATCACCTCCAGCACGCGCTGCGCCGCATCTTTTGCCGCGGTCGTCAGTTTTTTTCCCTGCACAATACCGCTGACCAGCTCGGCGCAGAAGAGATCTCCCGTCCCTTTTAATTCCGTCGCCACCCGCGGGTGGGCAAAGACCTCCACGACCTGCGCGGTAACGACGGCAACCGTTATGGTCTCCAGAGATTCGCCCGGCGCGCTGGTGATAACCACCCATTTCAGCGTATCGGAAAGCAGCGATTGCGCCGCCGCCACCGCCTCTTCCAGCGTGCGACACGGTTTACCACTCAGCATCTCCAGCTCAAATACGTTCGGCGTTAGCCCCTGCGCCTGCGGCAACAAATGTGTGCGATAAGCCTTCGGAATTTCCGCCTGCACATACATTCCACTGTCGGTATCGCCAATGACCGGATCAACAAGAATACACACCTCCGGATGCGAAGCCCGGATCGCCATTAGCCACTTCGAAAGCAAGACAATTTGGTCTGCGCTGCCCATGTAACCGGTGGTAATCGCTTTTAATTCACGTAGCGCATCGCGCTCATTCAACGCCGTAAGGTAGCCTGCAAACCACTCGGCGGGAATAATGCCGCCATAAAAGGTTTTATAGTGCGGCGTATTGCTGAACAGCACCGTCGGGACAGCCGCCACGCGTAATCCCTGCGCTTTAATGGCCGGAACAGCGATGCTGTTGCCTACGCTGCCGTACACGACCTGTGACTGGACGGCGACGATATCGGTCTGTAACGCCCGATGGTTGTCGTCGAAGAGCACTGACTGAATATCACTCTCTTGTCCCATAAAATTTTCCTCTCGCTGGACAGCAGGCTACCGCCTCATTATCATTGTCATATGCTAAAATTCATTTTGTCATAGGTCAATAATGATCGACGGAAAAACCGCTAACGAAATTTTTGACAGTATCCGTCAACACATTATTGCCGGCACGTTACGGGCAGAGGATTCGCTCCCGCCGGTACGGGAGCTGGCAAACGAATTAAAGGTGAACCGCAATACCGTCGCAGCGGCGTATAAACGGCTGATAACGGCGGGACTGGCGCAAAGTTTAGGCCGCAATGGGACGGTGATTAAAGGCAGTCCGTCTCCCGTAGCGCTGGAAGGCGGCGATCCGCATACGCCTCTGCACGACCTTTCCGGCGGCAATCCCGATCCGCAGCGTCTGCCTGACCTCAGCCATTATTTTGCCCGTCTCAACCGCACGCCGCATCTCTACGGCGATGCGCCCGTTTCCCCTGAACTACACGCCTGGGCGGCGCGCTGGCTACGGGATGCCACTCCCGTCGCAGGCGAAATTGATATCACCAGCGGAGCTATCGACGCTATCGAAAGACTGCTTTGCGCGCATCTGCTGCCGGGCGACAGCGTCGCGGTGGAAGATCCCTGTTTTTTAAGCAGTATCAATATGCTGCGCTATGCCGGTTTTAGCGCCAGCCCGGTCAGCGTAGATAGCGAAGGAATGCAGCCTGAAAAGCTGGAGCAGGCGCTAAATCAGGGCGCGCGGGCAGTGATCTTAACGCCGCGCGCGCACAACCCTACCGGCTGTAGTCTGAGCGCTCGCCGTGCCGCTGCGCTGCAAAATATACTGGCGCGTTACCCTCAGGTACTGGTCATTATCGACGATCACTTCGCCTTGCTTTCTTCGTCGCCCTGGCAGCCGGTTATTGCGCAGACAACGCAACACTGGGCGGTGATACGCTCCGTTTCCAAAGCCCTCGGCCCCGATTTACGTCTTGCTATTGTCGCCAGCGACAGCGCGACCTCGGCAAAACTTCGGCTGCGGCTAAATGCCGGTAGTCAGTGGGTCAGCCATCTGTTACAGGATCTGGTCTACGCCTGCCTGACCGACCCTGAGTATCAGCACAGGCTGGCGCAAACGCGGCTGTTTTACGCCGCCCGGCAACAAAAACTGGCCTGCGCCCTACAGCAATATGGCATCGCCATTTCTCCCGGCGACGGCGTGAATGCCTGGCTCCCGCTGGACACCCATAGCCAGGCTACCGCGTTTACGCTGGCAAAATCCGGCTGGCTGGTACGTGAGGGAGAAGCCTTTGGCGTAAGCGCGCCGTCTCACGGTCTACGTATCACGCTGTCGACATTAAATGACAGCGAGATCAACACGCTGGCGGCTGATATCCATCAGGCGCTAAATCGCTAACAGGAGAAAATAACGTGCGAGTTCATTTTGTTGTCCATGAGTCGTTTGAATCCGCTGGCGCTTATCTGAAATGGGCTGAAGATCGCGGTTATGCCATTTCATGGTCGCGCGTCTATGTCGGAGAAGCGCTACCGCCCAATGCCGATGAGTTCGATATGCTCGTGGTATTTGGCGGTCCGCAGTCGCCGCGTACCACCCGCGAAGAGTGCCCGTACTTTGACTCTCGCGCCGAACAGCACTTAATTAATCAGGCGATTACGGCCCGGCGAATGGTTATCGGCATTTGTCTTGGTTCGCAGCTCATTGGCGAGGCGCTGGGCGCCGCTGTGTGCCAAAGTCCGGAAAAAGAGATTGGTCACTACCCTATTACGCTCACTGAAGCCGGTCTGCGGCATCCGCTTATCGCCCACTTTGGCTCCCCGTTAACCGTCGGCCACTGGCACAACGATATGCCAGGACTCACCGATCAGGCGACCGTGCTGGCTGAAAGTGCCGGCTGTCCACGTCAGATAGTGCAGTACGGCAATTTTGTCTACGGCTTCCAGTGTCATATGGAATTTACCGTCGAGGCGGTTGAAGGATTAATCCAACATTCGCAACAGGAGTTGGCCGACGCGCAAGGGAAGCGTTTTATCCGCTCGGTCGCCGAGATGCGCGCATGGGATTACCAGCAGATGAATGAAAAGCTGTGGCGTTTTCTGGATGAACTCACGCTGGCGCACTCACAGAAATAACCATACCAGGAGTGTAACTTATTACCCAGCTAACGGTCTGAGGTGCTGTGATTATCGCATGAAAAAGGATTTTACCATGAAGAAAATTGTCTGCGCCGTCGTTGCGCTCCTGCTGACCCTACCCGCCTGGGCGAAGCTAAACGCCCACGAAGAAGCGCGCATTAACGCCATGCTTAATGCGCTGGCGCAGAAAAAGGATCTGACATTCGTTCGTAACGGTGATGCGCATAACTGCGAGGAAGCCGTATCGCACCTGCGCTTAAAACTGGGTAACACGCGCAATCGTATCGACACCGCCGAACAGTTTATCGATAAAGTCGCGTCGTCGTCGTCCATCACCGGAAAACCCTATATCGTTAAAATTCCTGGTAAAAGCGATGAAAACGCGCAGCCTTATTTACATGCGCTTATTGCGGAAACGGATAAAACGCTATAACACACGGGTGCCATACGACGATGGCACCTCGTTTAAATCCCCGCCCCCTGGCTGAAATGCTCTTCACCAAACACGCCGGTAGACAAGTAACGGTCGCCGCGATCGCAGATGATCGCCACCACTATCGCACCGGGCGTGGCTCGTGCGACGCGTAACGCACCCGCTACCGCGCCGCCGGAACTCACGCCGCAGAAAATCCCTTCACGCACCGCCAGTTCACGCATGGTGTTTTCGGCATCATTCTGATGAATATCCAGCACCTCATCCACCAGCGAAGCGTTAAATATGCCCGGCATATATTCCGCAGGCCAGCGGCGAATTCCCGGAATACTGCTGCCCTCTTCCGGCTGCAGGCCAACGATAGTGACCGGCTTTTCCTGCTCGCGCAGAAAACGCGACACGCCGGTAATGGTGCCGGTCGTGCCCATGCTGGAGACAAAATGCGTTACCCGCCCCTGCGTTTGCCGCCAGATTTCCGGGCCGGTGGTCGTGTAGTGGGCGTAGGGATTATCAGGATTATTAAACTGATCGAGCAGTTTACCTTCTCTGCGCTCAGACATAGCGAGCGCTAAATCGCGCGCCCCTTCCATTCCCTGCTCTTTAGTGACCAGAATCAGCTCCGCGCCATATGCCCGCATTGCCGCCCGACGCTCCTGGCTCATGTTGTCTGGCATCAACAGCTTCATGCGATAACCTTTCAGCGCGGCGATCATCGCCAGCGCAATGCCAGTGTTGCCGCTGGTCGCTTCAATCAGGACATCGCCCGGTTTAATTTCCCCGCGCTTTTCCGCCTCGACAATCATCGATAGCGCCGCGCGATCTTTCACCGATCCTGCTGGATTATTGCCTTCCAGCTTGACCCAGATTTCACTGCCGTTATCCGGCGCCAGACGTTGTAATTTGACCAGTGGCGTATTGCCGATGGTTTGTTCTAATGTATTCACGTTTTCAGCTCAATAAAAATGCCGGGTGGCGCTGTGCTTACCCGGCCTACAAAATCACGATATACGCTGTAGGCCCGGTAAGCGAAGCGCCACCGGGCGATAACTATGCAAATTAACCTATCAGGCAGACTCCGCAAGAGCAAGCGCCTCATGGGGCTCAATACGCTGGTCGCCATGATAGAGACGTGCGTTCTGTAAGCCGACAAACAAACGCTCGCCGCGCTGCGGGACGTCGTCACCCGCCATCACCACCGTCAGCGGATCGTGATACCACCCCAGCGGCTGCACCACTAGCTGTGTATAATGACCTTTCGGGCTGGCCTCAATGACCTGTACTGGTAGCGGAGAATCCAGGCTGGTGCGGCGGCTAATATCCACCTCCCACGGACGCAGGAACAGATCGACCGGCCCCTGGTACGCGGGCGTATAACCCAGCGGCCAGCGATGCGCGCCAACGTGAAACTGCCCGCCGCGGACGGTGCCTGTCAGGCGGTTCACCTCGCCCATAAACTCCAGTACGAAGCGGGTTGCCGGTTCACGCCACACTCGATCCGGCGCATCAGCCTGTTCGATATTGCCCTGACTCATCACCACCACCCGATCCGCCACTTCCGTCGCTTCTTCCTGATCGTGGGTGACAAAGACGCTGGTGAATTTCAGTTCTTCATGTAGCTGGCGCAACCAGCGACGTAACTCTTTACGTACCTGGGCATCCAGCGCGCCAAAGGGTTCATCCAGCAGTAGAATTTGCGGTTCCACGGCAAGCGCGCGCGCCAGCGCCACGCGCTGTTTTTGTCCGCCGGAAAGCTGGGCGGGGAAACGATCCGCGAGGTGCGCCAGTTGCACCATCTCCAGCAATTGCGTCACTTTCGTTTTAATCGCCGCCGCAGTTGGGCGGTCGCGTCGCGGCAGCACCGTCAGACCAAAAGCAATGTTGTCAAACACCGTCATATGGCGAAACAGCGCATAGTGCTGAAACACAAAACCGACTTTACGCTCACGCGCGTGCAGGCGGCTAACGTCCGTACCGTGGAAACGAATATGGCCGCTGGACTGATGTTCCAGCCCGGCAATAATGCGCAGCAGCGTCGTTTTGCCGGAACCTGACGGCCCCAACAAGGCAACCATCTGGCCGGAAGGAATATCCAGCGAGATATCATTCAGTACCTGAGTACGACCAAACGATTTCTTAATTCTGGCGATCTCAATGCTCATGATTTTCCTCCTGTTGCGCGCGTTTTTCCTGATTCTCCAGACGCCATTGCAACATGCTCTTCAAAAACAGGGTAATAATCGCCATTAGCGTCAACAATGCGGCGGCGGTAAAGGAGCCGACGGTGTTGTAGTCCTGCTCCAGTAATTCAATCTGTAACGGTAGCGATAACGTTTCGCCGCGAATCGAGCCGGACACCACCGACACCGCGCCAAACTCGCCAATCGCGCGGGCGTTGGTTAATACCACGCCGTAGAGTAGCGCCCAGCGAATATTCGGCAACGTCACGCGGCGAAACATTTGCCAGCCGGATGCGCCCAGTAAAATCGCCGCCTCATCTTCCTGACTGCCCTGGCTGAGCATCACTGGCACCAGTTCGCGCACCACAAACGGACAGGTGACAAAAATAGTGACCAGTACCATCCCCGGCCAGGAGAACATCATTTGCAAATTATGCTCATCCAGCCAGCCGCCCAACGGGCCGTTGGAGCCATAAAACAGCAGATAAACCAGACCGGCCACCACCGGCGAGACGGCAAAGGGAATATCCAGCAGGGTCAGCAGTAGCTGACGTCCGGGGAAGTTAAAGCGCGTCACCAGCCACGCCAGCAGAATGCCGAACACCAGATTCACCGGCACTGCGATCAAGGCAATCAACACCGTCAGCCAGATAGCGTGCAGCATGTCCGGATCGGCCAGATTTTGCAGTACCGGCATTAACCCTTTGCTGAACGCCTGCACGAAGATGTAAATCATCGGCACCAGCAGGATAAACGCCGAAACCAGCATCCCGACGCCAATCAGAAACCATTTTCCCCAGTTAATGCGGGGGACGTCGTATCGCTTCAATTGAGTCACTTCCGCCATTAATGACCTACCACACGTCGACCAAAGCGACTTTGCAAAGTATTGATAGAGAACAGCAGCAGCAAGGATGCCGCAAGGATCACCGAGGCAATAGCGCTGGCAGCTGGGTAATCAAACTCCTGCAAACGCACAAAAATCATCAGCGAGGTCACTTCTGTTTTCCAGGCGATATTTCCAGCGATAAAAATCACCGCGCCAAACTCGCCAAGGCTACGGGTAAAAGAGAGCGCCACGCCGGCAATCAGCGCAGGCGACAGCTCAGGCAGCACGACTTTGCGAAAACTTTGCAGGCGGGTGGCCCCCAGCGTTTGTGCCGCTTCTTCATATTCCGGCCCCAGCTCTTCCAGTACCGGCTGGACGGTGCGTACCACAAATGGAATGCTGGTAAAGGCCATCGCCACCGCAATACCGAGCCAGGTATAGGTCACTTTGATATCAAACTGCGCTAGAAACTGACCGTAGAAACCGTTCACTGAGAACAGCGAGGCCAGCGTTAACCCCGCCACCGCTGTCGGCAGCGCAAACGGCAGATCCATCAGCGCATCCAGCAACGTGCGCCCTGGAAAACGGTAGCGGGTTAAAATCCACGCCATCAACAGGCCAAACACGCCGTTAAAAATCGACGCTACAAATGCCGCCAGTAGCGTCACTTTATAGGCAGCCACCACCTGAGGGTTGGTCACGACATCCCAGTATTGCGCCCAGCTCATCTGTGAGAGCTGCATCACCAGCGCGCTCAACGGCAACAGCAGGATCAGGCAGACAAACAGCAAACTGGTGCCGAGGCTTAACGTAAAGCCGGGCAGCACGCGTCGGGAAGAAACGGCAAGCATTACTTACGCCCCGCCGCCAACAGTTTGTCCAGCTCGCCGCCGCTGGCAAAGTGCGTTTTCATCACTTCCGGCCAGGAACCAAACTTGTCTTCCACACGGAACAGTTCGGTCTGCGGGAATTTATCTGCTTGCTTGCCCATGATTTCCGGGTTATTCACGCGGTAGTAGTAATGGGTGATGATGGTCTGCGCCTGCGGGCTATACAGCCAGTTCAGGTAAGCTTTGGCGGCTTTTTCTGTGCCGTTGGCCTGCACGTTTTTATCCACCCAGGCGACCGGGAATTCAGCAAGAATGTTCGTTTTCGGGATCACCACTTCAAATCCCTGGGCTTCATATTGTTTGCGGATGTTGTTCACTTCCGATTCAAAACTAATCAGCACATCGCCCAGGCCACGCTCGGCAAAGGTAGTCGTAGCGCCGCGACCGCCGGTATCAAACACTTCGACATTTTTCAGGAACTGGGTCATAAACTGTTCGGTTTTGGCTTTATCGCCGCCGTCCGCGTTATCCGCCGCGCCCCATGCCGCCAGATACGTGTAACGGGCGTTGCCGGAGGTTTTCGGGTTAGGGAAAATCAGCTTCACGTCGGAACGTACAAGATCGCTCCAGTCGTGAATATTTTTCGGGTTCCCCTTGCGCACCAGGAAGCCCATCGTGGAATAGAATGGCGAACTGTTGTTCGGCAGACGGCTTTGCCAGTCGGCAGGGATCAGTTTGCCTTTATCATGGAGAATCTGTACGTCGGTCACCTGATTATAGGTCACGACGTCTGCCTTCAGTCCCTGCAAAATCGCCAGCGCCTGTTTTGATGACCCGGCATGAGACTGCTTAATCGTCAGCTTATCGCCGCCGTTCTCCTTCGCCCATTGTTGCTCAAACGGCGGGTTAAGGGCGGCAAACAGCTCGCGGGAGACATCGTATGAGCTGTTCAGCAGCTCCGTTGCCTGCGCCTGCCCTGCCAGTAACAGCATTGCTGCCAGCGTCAGGGGTCTCTTTTTCAGTAAGTTAACGGCCATTGCGCACCCTTATAAATTTAATGACTTTCTTATAGTCATCATATTTATAACCAGCGCTAAAGGAGTAACGGTTTTATATACCGTTTGATGATTTGAAAGTTGAAAAGGGAATAAGAGAATCCCTCCCCACGCGGCGCGGGGAGGAGACCGGCATCAATCAGACACCTACGCTTACGCTTTCAGGCAGGGTACTGCCGCCATCAATGACGTTTTGCGTTCCGGTAAGATAGCTGGACTCATCGGAAGCCAGAAATGCCGCCAGTTCCCCTACTTCCAGCGGATCGGCAAGACGGCGTAGCGGAATAGCTTTTGCCATTTCCGTTAATACCGATTCCGGATCGTCAGGGTTAGACTGACGGGCAATGCTTTCCGCCATCGGCGTTCTTACATAACCGGGGCAAATGGCATTCACACGAATACCGGACTGCGCATACTCTACCGCCAGCGATTTGGTTAAACCGACAATGGCGGCTTTTGACAGCGCATAGGCCGTTTCACCCGGGTCCGCCACCATATCTCCCGTGACGGAAGACATCATCACAATGCGGCCATCTTTACGTTTAATCATCTCCGGCAGGACGGCTTTGGTGACGTTCCAGACACCTTTAATATTAATATCAATGTGGAAATCGCGATCTTCTTCACTCATATCGAGGAAGTTGCCCAGACGGCACACGCCAGCGTTATTCACCAAAATATCAATTCTACCTTCAGTCTCTTTGGCGCGCGAAACCGCCGCCTGCACCGAAGCAAAATCTCTGACGTCAGCCTTAACGGCAGTACAGCGATGTCCGCGCCCGCCCAGCTCATCCGCCAGTTTTTCAATCTCATCGGAGATATCCAGCAAGATTAAGTTCGCGCCGTGGCGTGCGAATACGCGAGCGATCCCTTCGCCAATGCCCTGCGATGCGCCCGTAATCAATGCTGTCTTGCCCGTGAGTTTACCCATTTTCAATGTCTCCTTTTGAATATGGAGTCTTACACTCCATTAACACTGAAAATACAGTAATAACAAATAAGTGCTGAGGAATAGCTCACTAATTCAGGTAAATATTAGGTAAAAAAATCCCCGCGGAGGCGGGGATGGGCATTTTTATGCTGTTCTGCCTGATGGCGCTGCGCTTATCAGGCCTACCAATCGTAGGTCGAATAAAGCGTTTGCGCTGCCATCCGACAGGGTTTTACCTTATAGCGCTAACAGGCGATCCAGCGACGGCGCAAAATAGTAGCCGCCAGTTACCGGCTTGGTGAAGCGCAGCATCGCGTCGCGTTTACCGTCGGTATCGCCGAACATACTCAGAAGCTGCTGTTCGATATTGTGCAGGCGTGCGCAGTAAGCGCAGAAATAGAGACCATGAGTACCGCTGGCGGTGCCGTATGGCAGGCTCTGGCGCACAATCTTCAGCCCTTTGCCATCTTCTTTGAGATCGACGCGGCTCAGGTGAGACGTTGCCGGACGCGCATCGCCGTCAATCTCTTCATTGGCTTCTTTGGTACGCCCGATCATCATCTCCTGATCGTGAATACTCATCCGGTTAAGTTGCTTGAGATTGTGTTCCCAACGCTGCACGAACACATAACTGCCGCCGGCATCCACGCCATCTTTGATCACCGCCACTTCACGACGCGTCTCTTCGCCCGCCGGGTTCTCTGTCCCGTCGACAAAGCCGCTCAGATCGCGTTCTTCCACCCAACGGAAGCCGTGAACTTCTTCTTTCACGTCGATACAGTCGCCGAAGGCTTCCATCGCCGCCTGAGCAACAGAAAAATTCACATCGTGGCGCAGGGAAAGGATATGGATCAGCACGTCATACTGCGTGGCCGGCGCCAGCCCTTTACCATAAGGAATAAAATCTTTCAGTTCTTCCGCCCCGACGCCGCCGCTCAGGGCGCGCCAGGTATTGTTGCCAAACGCCACAACGGCCCCAAGATGGGCGTCCGGAAATTTGACTTCGAAGGTCGCCAGTTTATCGGCAAATGTTCTGCTGGCCGCGCGCAGGGCGTCCAGGTCGCCTTTTACATTGGCTTCAATCCAAATTGCCGCACGGCAATGTTCCGGCAAAATGCCACTTTGAACCTGAGACATGATTCCTCCTGAAAATGAGAATGCCACGCAGTCGTGGCATTAATGGAGGCTATTTTACCTTGTTTTTAAGCGAAGCGGTTTGTTCAGGCGCAAATTAACGACGCCAGATAATTTTGCGCACATCCCAGTTTTTTAAGACGTCATCAGGAGGCATTAAGCCTTCCGGTCCGCTCCACTCGCCGGAGAAAACATAGCTAATATGCTGACTTCCCTCGGCTTTACATTCGACGCTGGTATGGCTATCGCTGGAAACCGGCTCGCAGTGACCAAACGCTTTGCTGTAAAGGTCGCTAAACGGCGTACCGATTTTGCCCCCCGCGGCGGTTGGGATATCGCTGTCCAGCACATCAATACGGCTCACGGTTCCCTGCTCGCCGTTGATCACCATCGCGACGCTGTCGCCCTTCATCGCTTCGAAAAAGCGCACCACGTTACCGTTATCGGTTTTCATACCGCTACGCAGGCGATAATCGCCATCTAATGCCTCTGCAATAGCCGGCTCTTCCAGCGGCGTGGCGGCGGTCAGCGCTCCCACGCCTTGCTCAGTAACTTCTGTCGAGGAACCAAACCAGTTCCATGGATTTGCGGCAGACCAGTTGACCGAGGAGAGCGTTGAGCAGCCGGTCAGCGCCAGCGGCAGTGCGAGTAAAGTCAAACGCAGCGATTTCATCTCACTTCCTTTCTTTTATTAATTAACGTTGGTTGGAGTGCGGGTTCGCCAAAAAGTGCCGTTATTCTTTCTCAAGGGAAAAACAGGCACGCAAACGTTGATTGGTTAACAGCCAGATCAGCGCGACGATGTCCGCCAGCAGCAGCGCCAGCCCGACGCCGTTGACCGGGTCGCCACCCAGCCACATCACCGGCAGCCAGCACAACGACACCAGTTGAGCAAGGATCAGGAGTCCGCGCAGCCAGCGCCACACACCAGGAACCGCTTCACGCCGCCCGCTGAGTAAAAATGCCACTACCGCCGGAACGCCGGGCAACAGCCCCAGCCAAAAATTGTCATGGTCGGGATAAAAAAAGTTTAACAAAGTATTACCCTGTCCACGGGATGAACCGGCAATGACAAAGAGTACCCAGGCGCGCGCCTGAAGTAGCAGTACGCACCAGAACAGAAACGGCAGGCGTAAACGTCCGTGTACATCATAATCGGCTGGATGAAACTCAGTACTCTTCATCTTCAATCAGGCGTTTACCCAAACTTATGGCGTCAGAATGCTCATACCCCAGACGTTCATACATGCCCAGCACAACGTCGTTATCATCACGCACCATAATTTGGATTTTCGGACACCCGCGGGCGATGAGTTTTTTTTCCAGCCGGTTAAGCAACGCATTCGCAATGCCGCGCCCGCGGAACTCCGGGTGAACGCCCAGGTAATACGCCGAGCCGCGATGCCCGTCATAACCGCCCATTACCGTACCGACGACTTCGCCGCTAACTTCCGCAACGAGGAACAAGCTGACATCGTGATTCACCTTGCGTTCAATATCCATTTCAGGATCGTTCCATGGACGCAGCAGGTCGCAACGCTCCCAGAGGGTAATCACCTCTTCGAAATCTTCCTGGCGAAAAACGCGTATTTCCATGGTATTCGTTGCCTTTTCGGGTGGAAAAACCAAGATTATGGCGCAAACATCTGATTCAGCCAATATCTGACGCGATGTAGCGGAAAAAATGGCATAATGGCGATGTGTCACGTATTGAAATGAAAAGTAAAACAATTCTCATCACCAACCGTCGTAACGGATTACGCGATACGATATAACATCTTGAACTTAATTTTCACAACTCAGGCCGTATGAGCACTTTTAAACTCCTAAAAACTCTCACATCGCGCCGCCAGGTACTCAAAACAGGTCTGGCGGCCCTGACGCTGTCAGGTATGTCGCACGCAATAGCCAAAGAAGAAACGCTAAAAACCAGTAATGGTCACAGCAAACCCAAAACCAAAAAAACCGGCAGTAAACGGTTGGTGATGCTCGACCCCGGACACGGCGGCATCGATACCGGCGCGATTGGCCGCAACGGTTCTCAGGAAAAACACGTCGTGCTGGCAATTGCCAAAAACGTGCGCGCTATTTTGCGAAATCACGGAATCGATGCGCGTTTAACCCGGACAGGGGATACCTTTATTCCGCTGTACGATCGAGTGGAAATCGCCCATAAGCACGGCGCGGATCTGTTTATGTCCATTCATGCCGATGGTTTTACCAATCCGAAAGCGGCGGGCGCTTCCGTTTTTGCGCTTTCCAACCGCGGGGCCAGTAGCGCCATGGCGAAGTATCTCTCCGAGCGTGAAAACCGCGCGGACGAAGTGGCGGGTAAAAAAGCCACTGACCGGGATCATCTATTACAACAAGTTTTGTTTGATCTGGTGCAAACCGATACGATTAAAAACAGTCTGACGCTGGGTTCGCATATTCTCAAGAAAATCAAACCTATACATAAATTACACAGCCGCACTACCGAACAAGCGGCTTTCGTGGTGCTAAAATCACCGTCAATTCCGTCGGTACTGGTCGAAACCTCGTTTATTACCAATCCGGAAGAAGAACGCCTGCTGGGCACGACGGCGTTTCGCCAGAAAATCGCTACGGCGATCGCCAACGGCATCATCAGTTATTTTCACTGGTTTGATAATCAGAAAGCACACACGAAGAAACGGTAATCATGAAACCCGATGCACATCACGTAAAACAGTTTCTGCTACGCCTGCAGGATGATATTTGCCAAAAGTTATCCGCTGCGGATGGCGCAAACTTTGTCGAAGATAGCTGGCGACGCGAAGCGGGCGGCGGCGGACGCAGCCGGGTATTACGCAACGGCGGGATTTTCGAACAGGCGGGCGTTAATTTCTCTCACGTTCACGGCGATGCAATGCCCGCGTCCGCCACCGCGCATCGGCCAGAACTGGCCGGGCGTAGTTTTGAAGCGATGGGCGTATCGCTGGTGGTGCATCCGCACAATCCGTATATTCCCACCAGCCATGCTAACGTGCGCTTTTTTATTGCCGAAAAACCGGGCGCCGATCCGGTGTGGTGGTTTGGCGGCGGGTTCGATTTAACGCCCTACTACGGCTTTGAAGAGGATGCCGTTCACTGGCACCGCACCGCCCGCGACCTGTGCCAGCCGTTTGGCGACGATGTGTATCCGCGTTATAAAAAGTGGTGCGACGACTACTTTTTCCTCAAGCATCGTAACGAGCAGCGCGGCGTTGGCGGCCTTTTTTTTGACGATTTGAATACGCCGGATTTCGACCACTGTTTTGCTTTTATGCAGGCGGTCGGTAACGGCTACACCCAGGCGTATTTACCGATTGTCGAACGACGCAAAGCGATGGTCTGGGGCGAGCGGGAGCGTAATTTTCAACTTTATCGCCGCGGGCGCTACGTGGAGTTCAACCTGGTGTGGGACAGAGGCACCCTGTTTGGTCTGCAAACCGGCGGGCGCACTGAATCTATCCTGATGTCGATGCCGCCGCTGGTGCGCTGGGAGTACGACTGGCAGCCAGAAGCGGGTAGCCCGGAAGCGGCGCTGAGCGAGTTTATTCAGGTACGCGACTGGGTGTAATTGCCTGATAGCGCTACGCTTATCAGGCCTACAACCACAACGGCACCGCCCCGTAGGCCGGATAAGACGCAAAGCGTCGCATCCGGCACAAGAATGCCATCAAGCCCATTGCCGCATCCGTTGATGCAGCGTCAACGATGGTTTTTCGGCAAATAATTGCTGATAATCGGTGGCAAATTGCCCCAGATGCCAGAATCCCCACTGCATCGCGGCATCTTTGACCGTGGCGCTCTGCGACCACGGGCTAATCAGTTCCCGGCGTACTGCGTTTAAGCGAATACGTTTCAGCCACGCATTGGGGCCAATGCCCAAAATGGCGTGAAACGCATTTTGCAGCGTGCGACGGCTTACGTGTAGCTGGTTACATAAGTCGAGCACCGTCAGCGGCTCCGACATATTTTCCAGCACATATTCCCGCGCCCGCGACAGTAGCCTACGATATCCCTGATGGCTGATGCTCTCGGCGCTATGAATCGGCTTCGCCTCTTCCAGCATCGTGCCCATCGCCAGCAACAAATTATCACTCAAGACCTTACGCACCGCAGGTTGATGCAGGGTTTCAGGACTCTCGCTGAAGGTGGCCAGCGCCTGCTGCACAAAGCCCCACAGCGCCGCTTTATGCTGCTCTTTTACCTCCAGCGCTAACTGGTTACGCAGCATATGCAGCACCCTTTCCGGGTTATGCAAAAACGTGGCCTGACGGGAAATAACATCTTCCGAGATAACGACGCCCAGAATGGTGTAATCATCCGGCGTGCTCAGTTCAAACTCGGTGCCTCCCGGTCGGGTGGCAATCTCGGCGCTGCCGAGCCCCTGCGCGCCGATAAATCCCTGTTCGCCGCGTGTCGCCGGAATACCAAACCAGAAAGAGTTTGGCCAAACCAGACACGACTGACGCAGCGCCAGGCCGGTGTATTCACGGAACACCTGAATCTCATCAAGCAGGATTTCCGTGAACTCGCCATGAAATTTACCCGGGTGTAACTGATCGTAGATCTGCTGCCAGGCGGTGATAGTCAGAGCATGTTCATAGACATCCGTCGTCCGTCGCTGATGAACATTGTCCACCTCGACTCTGGGCGTAAGTTTAACGTCTTCGGGTAACGCTTCATGATAAAGATGGTGCAAATTCGCTGTACGGGTCTTTTTCATGATCTTCTATGCCGGACGCCCGCCAGGACGCCCGGCCCTCCGACAGATTAATTTTTGATGCGATAGCGACTACTGCGTTTACGCAACGCTCCGTCAGAAAAGAGTTGTTCCAGCACGTTTCTGGCCTGCTCCAGCGGCCAGCCAAAATGCGCGGCAACCTCTCCCGCCGTCATTCCCTGGCGTACTGATGCTAGCAGCGCCAGTAACGCTTCAGCGAACTCAGGCGTTGCGGGTACCTGGGGCGCTTTCTCAGTCGGCGTTGTCGCACGCGCAAACCCGCCAATCAGCCACTGGGTGTCCTCTTCCGGACGACCAATTTCTTTGCGGCTAATCACACGGCCTGTGCGCTGCGCGGCGGCGCTTCCGGCATCCAGCGCCGCACGACACGCCGCCAGATCGCCCTCTACCACCAGCGTGAGCCTGCCAGGGTCGAGCACTTGATGACTGAGCAAACGCACGTTGGCCGCTTTCAGCATGGCATCCGCCGCATCGACGGCGGCGACCATTCCGTCCACTTCCAGTAATCCCAGGGCATTGATCATTGGCAGCCTCCGTTACGCACGCTGGACAGGGTTACGGGCGATATCCAGCACGGCGTCGGTAAAGGCATTGCAGGCGGCTTTACACGCGGCCTGGCTTCCCGTTAAGAACGCGGCCGAATAGTTGGTTTCCGACGGCGGCGGCACGTAAGTCACCAGTTGAACGTCAGCGGATTTCATCGCCGCGTCAATGCCGAATGTCGCTTCCAGCGGCGGCGCCACCAGATAGGCCATTGGATCGCCCAGCGCAATACCTGCGGTAGATGAGAGGTACGAGCCGGTACGCGAAACCACGTGCGCCAGGAACGCGGTATTTTCCGCATCGTTCGCCCACTGGAACGCCGCCCCATTTTCAATATGCGCCACCATCGCATCCAGACCGGCGCGCACTTCCGCCGGGTTCGGTCCGCCCAGCATAATCAACACCTCACCGGCGGTCGGCGACGGCCCGTGAGCCGCCCCGGCATAGAGGGAGCGGCCATAGACTACTTCCACCATCGCCTGTTTTGTCGCTTCGTCAGCGGCAATATAGGTCACATCATCAGAATCTGCCGTGATGAGTCCGAGGCTACGGATATGTGGCGGTAATTTAAGTTCCCGCGCAAAGCCGTCATTCACGGAGGCAATCACGCGCATGGCAGTCACTGAAGGTCGAATCAAATCTAATGCAGGCATGATGTCTCCTTAACGGGTCATGTTGATGCCGGACGCTTTCTGCTCCAGCATCCGTTTGGCCAAATCCACAATCACGGCGGCGGCTTCTACTGGCGGCGTCCCCCCCTGATGAATGTTTGAAATACAGGTTCTGTCGGCCTCGACGGTGGTCGCCACGCGCGGGGAATAGACGGCGTAGCAGGAAAGGCTTTCCGACTGCCCCAGCCCCGGACGTTCGCCCACCAGCAGGATGACGACCTTCGCGCCGAGAATTTCGCCAATCTGATCTTCAATCTTCACGCGGCCATAGCGCACAAAGAACGGCGTGCCGACGTTCAGCCCGGCCTGCTTCAGACCGGCAAGCAGCGGCGGCAGGATCTCTTCATAGTTGGCGGTGATCGCATCCGTAGAGAGGCCATCGGAGACCACTACCTGCACATCCGGGTTCATCACGCACTGTGACTTCAGCGCGTCAATGGCTTCCGGGCTCAGGCGACGCCCCATATCCGGGCGCGTCAGGTACAGGTTTTTGTCGCTGATTTCCGAACGCACCTCCAGCAGCCCTTGCGCTTTTACCCACTCTTCCGGCACTTCTTTGAGCACGGTGTCTTTCGAACGGGAGTGATCCGCCAGGAAGCGCAACAGCGCCTGGGTACGTGGACGCGGCCCGGCACGACCCGTACAGACACGTGCCGCAGTACTGCGACGCAGTTCGGTCAGCACGTCCGCACGATGCGGGTTCTCGACGCCAATCCAGGCTTTTGCCTCCGCAGAACCTAAATCCAGCGCGCAGCTTTCGGCCACCGTCGGCACGGCGCACTGCGGCTTTGCGCCTTCCTGCGTTGACGGCGCGGCGGGTTGCGGTACGTCCTGTCCCATTGACGCCATCACGCTACGTACAATTTCTTCAATCTGTTTTTGATCCATGGTGTTATCCCCGCGTCATCAGAAGAACAGTGACGGATCGCCCGCCCGTTTGGTCAGACGACCGTTTGCCATAATGCCCATCGTTTCCAGCCAGCGTTCAAACTCCGGCGACGGCCGTAAATTCAGCAACTGACGGACGGTGGCGGTATCGTGGAAAGCGGTGGTCTGGTAGTTGAGCATGATGTCGTCGCCGAGCGGCATCCCCATGATGTAGTTACAGCCGGCAGTGGCGAGCAGAATCATCAGGTTTTCGTTAAGGTTCTGGTCGGCGTCGGCATGGTTGGTATAGCAGCAGTCGCAGCCCATCGAGATGCCGCTCAGCTTGCCCATAAAGTGATCTTCGAGACCGGCGCGGATAATCTGCCTGTCGTTGTAGAGATACTCCGGCCCGATAAAGCCCACGACGGTGTTCACCAGGAACGGATCGTAGTGGCGCGCCAGCCCGTAGTTACGCGCTTCCATCGTCACCTGGTCGGCACCAA
The DNA here is from genome assembly GCF_046550835.1 of Salmonella sp. SAL04196. Taxonomy (NCBI): domain Bacteria; kingdom Pseudomonadati; phylum Pseudomonadota; class Gammaproteobacteria; order Enterobacterales; family Enterobacteriaceae; genus Salmonella; species Salmonella sp. SAL04196. The sequence continues at coordinate 162,094 of NZ_JBGDXE010000005.1, read as the reverse complement.
AGTTCGCGCCAGCAGAGAGCGCAGACCCTTGCCCGGTTTCAAAGTACAGGCAGTTTTCCCCGGCGATGCGGTTGAACTCCGCCCCCACAGCCCGCGCTTCGTCGAGCATCGCCAGCTCGACGCCGAACTCTTTTAATCCCTTCTCGCTGCCGCAAATGCTCTGGAAAATCAGTCCGCCCGGCGCGCCGCGACGAATCGCTTCAATCTGGGTGGTGACGTGCGCTAGCACGCAGCCCTGGGTCGGAATATTGAATTTATCGATAACGCCGTAAACGGTGTCGAGCACGCGGGTCAGGTTCTCCACGTCATCGGTCACCGGGTTAACGCCGATCACCGCATCGCCCGCGCCGAAAGAAAGCCCTTCGTAGATTTGCGCGGCGATACTCTGCACATCGTCACGGGTATCGTTCGGCTGCAAACGGCAGCTAAAGGTGCCCGGAATACCGATGGTGGTATTGGCTTTTTTGATCACCGGCATTTTCTTGCCGCCGTAGATCAGGTCAGCGTTGGAGCAGATTTTCGCCACTGCCGCCACCACTTCGGAGGTGAGGCCTTTGCGGGTAAACGCGATGTCGTCCACGGAGGTTTCATCGCTCAGCACGTATTCGCGCAGCTCGCTGATGCTCCAGTTTTTAATCCGGTTATAGGCCGTTTCGTTGACGTCGTCCTGAATCAGGCGCGTCACGCAGTCCTCTTCATAGGCAATCACCGGATTGTTGCGGATATCCGCCACCGTCATTTCCGACAGTACCTGTTTTGCCGCTACGCGCTCCTGCGAACTTGCCGCGGCAACCCCGGCCAGCACATCCCCCGAACGCAGTTCGTTGGCTTTAGCCAGTACCTCTTTTACATCCTTAAACTGATAAACATTGCCGAACAATATGGTCTTTAGTTTCATAAGTCGTTCCCTCAGGAAGGAAATGCGAGTGATTTCACCGTCACCGGCACAACCGATCCGCCAAAAAGAGGCGTACCAATGTCGATATAGTCTCCCGCCCGCACGACCACCTCATCGATGACCGCCAGCGGAAGTTGCGGTAACTGTGGGCGCAATAACATGCCCAGCGCTTTACCAAAATCCTGCTCGGCCACCACCAGCAGGGGATGTGGATTGGGATAACGCGCGACAAAAGCCGTCAGCGCGTTGATGACCGTGAGTAATGCGGCGTAACGCACCGGGAGCGTGGCGGGAAGCGCCAGCACGTAAGCGTCGGTTTGCGGGTCGAGATCAAGCTGGAGAAGTGCCTGCCGCCAGGCGTTCACCAGATCGGCGTCATCCTGCGGGATCGCCACCGGCAGGTTGCGCAGCGGCAGTTGGACGTCTTCCAGCCAGATAGTACTGCCGGAAAGCGAGAGCGTATGGGCCCCCGCGCCAATCACCGTGGCGCGCACGGTTTGCGCCGGAAACTGCACGTTCATCTCGCGCAGACGCGGGTGCTCATGCAGCGCGGTCGCCAGCAGCGGCCCGATATCAGAAAAGCAGAACGGATCGGCAGGTTGGTTGCGGTAGCATTCACCTACCCCACCGGAAAGGGTGATCACCTCTGGCGTAATATCGGCGGGCAGTAGCCCGGTTTGCATCAGCGATTGCGCCAGCGGCGAGAGCGCGCCAGTGATAACCTCGACGATGAGATCCGCCATCCGCCGCGCCACCTGCCCCAACTGTGCGGCAGCTAAGGCGCGAGCATCAGTACCCGAACCGAACACCTCATCGATAATCATCTGCCCCGGCTGGTGGGCATAAACCACGCGCCCCTGAGCGTCGGTTTCCAGCAGGCGACCACCGACGTTAAGGCAGGCGGTGCCGCTGACTTTTCCCGCGTCAAACAGCGCGTAGTTAGACGTGCCGCCGCCGATATCAATATTCAGCACCCGGCACATCCGCTGCTCAGACAAGCTTTGCGCTCCGGCGCCGTGACCGGCAATGACTGATTCCAGATGCGGCCCGGCGCTGGCGACCACAAAGTCGCCCAGCGACTGCGAGAGCGCCATGACCGCCGGACGGGCGTTGCAGGTTTTGGCGCTTTCGCCGGTGATAATGATAGCCCCGGAGTCCACCGATTCAGGCGCGATGCCTGCGGCCTGATACTGGGCCAGAATCAGCGCTTTAAGTTCGGCCTCTTTCAGACCGCCCTGCTTATCCACGGGCGTAAAGAAGACCGGGCTTTGCCAGCTAATGTCGCGTTTGATGAATTCGTAGCGCGGCACCTGCGACACCGCCGCACGGTTAACCAACTCCAGGCGCGAGAAGATCACCTGCGTGGTGGTGGTGCCGATATCGATACCGACGCTCAGTAGCTGGCGAGTGTTCACGATTGCGCCTCCACTTCGGTTTTCACCTGGGCGGCGTCATCTTTCGGCACCAGCATCATCGCCACGCCAATCGCCGTCACGCCGCCGATCAGCTTGCCAACGATCATCGGGAAGATCATGGCGTTCATGTTGGCGGCGGCGAAGCCTAAATGGTCGCCCAGCGCGAACGCCGCAGAGACGGCAAATGCGCAGTTAATCACTTTGCCGCGGGTATCCATCTGCTTCATCATGCCGAACATGGGGATATTATTCGCCAGGGTCGCCACCATGCCTGCCGCCGCAATATTATTTACGTTCAGCAGCTTACCGACATTCATCAACGGTTTTTCAAACCAGCGGGTCAGTAACAGCACCATCGGATACGCGCCGAGCAGCACGCAGGAGATAGAGCCGATCACTTCAATGGCGCGCATCACTTCGCCGGGTTTGTCGCCTGGCGCCATAAAGATCGGGTCGAGTCCCGGAATCAACTCCCAACCCAACAGGAATTTAACCACCGCAGCTGCCAGGCCGATGGTGATCAGCGCCACCAGAAATTTGGCGAAAATCTGGAAACCGTTGATCATTTTTTCCGGGATGAACTTCAGCCCCAGCGCTACCAGCACCGCGACGATCAATACCGGGATCATGTTCATCAGGATCAGCGCGAAGGTAAACTCCACTGGCTGACCATTGATCTGCACGCCTGAGTACATGGCGATCAATCCCCCCGCAATGCAGCCAATGGGAATGGTGACGATACCCGCCAGTACACCAAGTGCCAGGTAGCGGCGGTCAGACGGTTCGATAATGCCGAGCGCCACCGGAATGGAGAACACAATGGTCGGCCCCATCATCGACCCAAGGATTAACCCTGAGTATAGCCACGCCGCGACATCACCGCCGGCCAGCTCTTTGGCGAGGAAGAATCCGCCCATATCACAGGCCAGCAGCGTACCCGCGAACATGGATGGGTTCGCGCCCAGCATTTCGTATACCGGGATAATAACCGGCCCCAGTACATGCGCCAGCACCGGCGCCAGCGCGGTCATACCGACCATCGCCAGCCCCAGCGCGCCCATCGCCATAAAGCCCTCTTCAAACTGGCCGCCAGACCCCTCAATACTCTTACCGAATTTACCGAGGAAGCGCGCCGACCCGCCGAACTGCGACAGGATTCTGTCCACGGCGGCAATCAGCATAAAGAACATCATGATGTACATGATGATTTCGTTAATTCCCATAGCCCTTACTCCCTGCCATTTATGATTTGTAGGCCGGATAAGACGTTTACGTCGCCTCCGGCATTAACGCCGTGTTATTGCCGGATGGCGGTGCGAGCACCTTATCCGGCCTACAGGCATTACCCGGCAGCCGCGTACAGGTCGATAATCTGTGCCTGTGTGGCGGTGCGTGGGTTACTGCGCAGACAAATATCCTCCAGCGCGGCTTGCGCCCATGCGCTGTAGTGTTCGGGTTTGGCGCCAGCGTCAGCCAGCCGTTTGCTCTGCCCTACTTCGGCAATCAGCTCGCTCACCGCCGCAATCGCATCGCGATCGTCCGATTTCTTATTGGTTAACGCCCGACCGATTTGACTGAAGCGTTCGCGGCATACCATCCGGTTAAAGCCCATGACCGTTGGCAGCAGCATGGCGTTGGCCTGGCCGTGCGGAATATGCAGCGCCGCCCCTGGCTGGTGCGCCATCGCATGACACAGCCCCAGACCGGCGCTGGAAAAGGCCATTCCCGCCATACAGGAGGCCAGTAACATATTTTCACGCGCCGCCAGATCGTGGCCGTAACCCACGGCTTTCGGCAGCGATTTGCCAATCATCGCTATCGCGCCAATCGCCAGGCTGTCGGTAAACGGCGTGGCGTTGAGCGCGCTGTAGGCCTCAATCGCATGCGTCAACGCATCGATACCGGTCATCGCCGTCACGTTTGGCGGAACGCCTTCGGTCACGGCAGCATCAAGAATCGCCACGTCCGGCATTAGTGACGCGTGCGCCAGCACCTGCTTGCGCCCGCTGACCGCGTCGATAATCACCGTTACGTTGGTGGTTTCAGAACCGGTTCCGGCGGTGGTCGGCACCGCAATCAGCGGCAGACGCGGGCGTAATGTACTGCGCTCGGTCATGGCGCTCAGCGTCTGGTCAGGGTTAGTCACCAGCAGGGCGACCGCTTTCGCCGCGTCCAGCACCGAACCGCCGCCAAAGGCCACTACGCCGTCGCACGCCGCCTCACGCAGTTGCGCCACCGCCGCGCAGACATCGGTGATGCACGGCTCGCCAGGCGGACACGGCCAGACCGTCATCGCCACGCCCTTCATCGCCAGGCTGCGTGCCAGCGGCGCGGTCATTCCCGCCTGATGCAGGAAGCTGTCGACCATCACAAACAGATGGCTTACGCCTCGCGCTTGCGCTTCCTGCCCGCAGGCGCCGAGCGCCCCAAGTCCGCACAGCGTGACCGGCGGTACGCTGAACGTTTTCACCCGTTGCAGATTCAGGGTGTCGAATGCCTGAAACAGCGCCGTCTGTAGTTCAGCTTGCATAGAGTCCCTCCGCTTTCGCTCTCCCGCTGTTGGCTATCGCCAGCGGGGTCATAAACAGGCTGTGCTGCGGCAAATGCACCTGTAACTCCGGGAAACGCTGGCGAAATAACGCCTCCACGCCCGGCTGCATACAGGAGCCGCCCGCCAGCCATAAATCAGCAATTCCTTGCCCTTCAATGTGGCGAGCAACGATTTCCGCCATTTTTTCGTACACCGGCTTCACTACCGGCCAAATCTCCTGCGCATTGCTGCGCTTGTACTGTTCCGCCTCTTCCAGGGGAATACGGCGGTTGCCCGCCAGCGTCAGGGAGATATGGTGCCCGCCAGTGGCTTCATCGGCGGAGTAAGTCACCTTGCCCTGTTTGACGATGGCAATGCCGGTAGTGCCGCCGCCAATATCCACCACGCCTGCATTATCAAGCGCCAGCAGATCCGCCACCGCCGTCGGCTCATCCAGTACGTGGCTGACTTCTAACCCGGCAGACTCCAGCACGTTGATCGAAATACGCGGGTCGGTGCCCGGCGGGAACGAGGTCGCCGCGTGGGTAAAGCGGCAGCCGAGCTGCTGTTCAAGGGTGTCGAGATGGCGGCGCACGAGGGTGACGGCGCCGAAGAAATCCCAGACGATGCCGTCACGCACAACGTCGGCCCAGTCAAGGCACACCGCCACCGGCTGGGCGTTGCCGTCGACCACCATCGACACCACGTCGCAAGTGCCCAAATCGACGCCCAGCCACAGCGGTGTGTCGCTGGCGGCGGGCGTCTGGTTACACAGGGCCGCCGCTTTTTGCAGTCTTGGGGTGAGCCAGAGTTGTTCGTCGTGCGCCATGAGTCATCCCTTATACAATGCGAAACGCATCCACCAGCACGCATCGACGCAGCCGCACAAAGGTACGCGCGCTGGTCACGCCTTCGCCGGTTGGCGTGGTGATGGTCATGGTGGTCCAGCCTTCTCCGCCCAATCCAAGCCCGGCAATGCACGGCCCGTTTTTGACGAAAATGCTGGTGTCGATGGCGTTCGCCATCTGGTTCATGTTGTCGATATTGCGCGAGTGCATCGCCGCCGTATGGTGGCAACCGCCTTCAAGTTGTACCGCCAGGGCGATGGCTTCTTCGACGTTGGCGACCCGCACCACCGGCAGTACCGGCATCATCATTTCAGTGACGGCAAACGGATGGTTAGCGGGCGTTTCCACAAACAGCAGGCGCGTTTGATCCGGGACGTTCAGGCCGATGGCTGCGGCGATCTTGCCCGCGTCACGACCGACCCAGTCACGGCTGACGGTGCCTTTACCGCGTTCATCGATATTCTTCAGTAGCACCGGCTGGAGCTGTTCGGCCTGAGCGGCGGTCAGTTTCACCGCGTGCTGACCTTCCATCAGACGCATCAGCTCGTCGGCGACGCTATCCACCACAATCAGCACTTTTTCGTCGGCGCAGATGATGTTGTTATCAAACGACGCGCCTTTGACGATGGATTGTGCAGCGCGCGGCAGGTCGGCGGTCTCATCCACCACCACCGGGGGATTGCCGGCACCAGCGGCAATCAGGCGTTTATTAGTATGTTTGCGCGCCGCGTCCACCACCGCTTCGCCGCCAGTCACCACCAGCAGGCCAATACCGGGATACTTGAACAGCCGCTGGGCGGTTTCGATATCCGGGTTCGCCACGGTGACCAGCAGATTTTCCGGGCCGCCGGCGGCGACCACCGCCTGATTGAGGAGGGTGATTGCCCGCTGAGAGACCTTTTTCGCCGCCGGATGCGGGGCAAACACGACGCTGTTGCCTGCGGCAATCAGGCTGATGGCGTTATTAATCACCGTCGCCGCCGGATTGGTGGACGGCGTGACCGAGGCCACCACGCCCCACGGTGCATTTTCAATCAGCGTCAGGCCGTTATCGCCGGTCAGCACCTGCGGAGATAAACACTCGACGCCCGGCGTGCCGCGCGCCTGCGCCACGTTTTTGGCAAATTTATCGTCAACGCGTCCCATGCCGGTTTCGCTGACGGCAAGTTCCGCTAATTCTCGGGCGTGTTTTTCGCCCGCCTCGCGAATGGCATGAATGGCAAGCTGGCGCATCGCCACGCTCTTCAGCCCCTGCTGGGCACGTTTTGCTGCCGCCACTGCGTCATCCAGGGAGGCAAAAACGCCCATCTCATGAACAGTACTGGCCGGCTGGCTGCTGTCTTTCATTTTCAGCAGTACCGCTTTCACCACCTGTTCAATATCCTGTTGATTCATGATGTTCAGTCCTATTTATGGAAAACCACTTTCCCGCCAGCCACCACTTCATCGACGATGCCAATGACGCACAGATCGACCGGTGATAATTCGCTGCGATGCGCCTGGCGTGCGGAACTGCCGCTGACCAGCAGTACCCACTCTCCGGTTCCCGCCCCGATACTGTCGATAGCGACGGCACACTGCCCGTCGGGGTTGCCCTGGGCATCGATCATTTCCACCATCAGCAATTTGTCATGCGCCAGTCCCTGATGGCGGACGGTACATACGATTTGTCCTGTGACGACTGCCAGTTTCATATCCGCCTCCATGGATTGCCCGTTGGGTCGTAGGCCTTGAATCTGCGCACCATCAGGCAATGGCGCGCATTCATGCCGGATGGCGACGCTGCGCGTCTTATCCGGCCTACCATCAAATGTTGCTGTCGCCTTTGAAGCTGATCGGGAACACTTCTTCCAGATCGCCGTGCGGGCGTGGAATCACGTGTACGGAGACCAGCTCGCCAATGCGCTGCGCCGCAGCGGCGCCAGCATCGGTTGCGGCTTTGCACGCCGCCACGTCGCCACGTACCATGGCCGTACACAGGCCACCGCCAATCTGCTTCACGCCGACCAGCTTCACGCGTGCGGCTTTTACCATCGCATCTGAGGCCTCAATCAGCGCAACCAGGCCCCGGGTTTCAATCATTCCTAATGCTTCCATCGTGTTTTCCTCTCATTAAAGGGGTCCAGAACGGGACCGTTCATTCAACCAGTGTGTGTAAGCTGCGTTCGCGGCTCACGTCAGCCTGGCGCGGCACGGCTGCCACCAACGCCAGTTCGATAATTTCCTGCACGCTACAGCCTCGGGAGAGGTCGTGAAGCGGCGCGGCAAGCCCCTGAATTAGCGGCCCAACAGCGCGATAGCCTCCCAGACGCTGAGCGATTTTGTAGCCAATATTGCCCGCCTCCAGCGACGGGAAAATCATCACGTTGGCGCGGCCTTGCAGCGGGCTGTCAGGCGCTTTTTGCGCGGCGACCTCCGGCACGAAAGCGGCGTCAAACTGCAATTCACCGTCCACAAGCAGTTGCGGCGCACGTTCGCGAACGAGCTCTGTCGCCTGCTGCACGTTGGCAACATTGGGGTGACGGGCGCTGCCTTTGCTTGAAAATGACAGCATTGCCACGCGCGGCTCTTCGCCGGTAATGGCCCGCCAGGTGTCGGCGCTGGCGATAGCGATATCCGCCAGCTGCGCCGCCGTCGGCTGCGGCACTACGCTGCAATCGGCGAACCCTAATGCCGGACCGGCATACTGCGGCAGCATCAGGAAAATAGACGACAATGTTTTGCACCCGGGTTGCAGGCCAATCACCCGCAGCCCTGCGCGCAGCACATTCGCCGTTGACGACAGGTTGCCTGCGATACACACATCAGCCTCACCGGCGCTCACCATGGCGGCAGCGAACATTAGCGGGTCGCTAAGCTTTTCCACTGCGTCCGGCGGCGTTTTTTCTCCGGCACGGGCAAGCCAGCGTTGCGCAAAACGCTGGCGCATACTCAGGTTGCTGTGTGGGTCGATGACCTGAATGCCATCCATCGCCATACGATGACTCAGGGCAAACTGACGCAGCGCAAACGGACTGGCGACCAGAACGGGGCGAGCCAGACCGCACTGTTGCAGGTAATGCGCCGCTTTCAGCACGCGTTCGTCCAGCGCATCGGGAAAGACGACTCTGGCGGGGGCACGTACCGCCAGTTCGCGGGCGCGTTCAATGATCATGGCTTCTCTCCCAACCGTTGTTGAATTTGGGCGACCGTCAGCGGATGTTTCGCCACGCTCAAAATCATCATCACGTAAACCGTGCTGGAGAGACGGTTCAGCGCCTGTAAAATGTCCGGGCGCAAGACCTCAAAACTACGGGTAATAAACACTTGTGCGGCGAGGGTTTCCGTTTCACGGACTTTGGTTCGCAGCAGATTAAGCAGCGCCGCATCGCGACCGTGGCTGGCCTCCGGCACCAGGTGATCGTGGTCGAGATAGCGCAGCGGCTGGTGGGAAAGGCGATGCAGCTCATCCTCGTTCAGCCCGACGATAGACTGCGCCGCCAGCGGTTCATCTATAGCGTCGGCGCGCATAATGTTGCCCAGCCGTGAGCGGATATCGAAAAGCCACGGCTGCCAGGGTTCCGCCAGTTCGATTTGTAGCCACACGGTCAGCGCGATGGCGCTGTCGAGCGCGGCGCGAAAGCCGAGGCGCGGGTCGCTTTTGGCGACCATTTTGTCCGCCGTCAGATGGGTCAGCGTATCGGGCTTTTTCACCACCGGCTGGCGGCACAGTTCACAGCAGGCCTGTGGGTGCGTATCGCTACTGGTTAAGCCATGTACCGGCTGCGGCTGCTGTTCGTCATCATCGACAAACAGCCGGCCTTGCTGATCCAGAAACTTAATGCGCAGGCGACGGCTTTCCAGCAGTTCCCGGGCCGAGGGCGTCAGTCGTGCATCAGCGGGCAGATGGATCTCCGAGCCTTCGCTGAGCGTGTGATTCGCTCTGAGCCACGTTTCGGTGATGAAATCGTTCATACGGATTGCCAGTTCGCAGGCCAGGCGACGTACAGAAAGCGCACGGACGTTGGCGTGCCAAATTCAATGCTGGAGCCTTTAGGGATGAACATGACATCTCCGGCTTTGGCAATCATGGTTTCGCCTTCATGACGTACGTGCAGTTCGCCCTCCAGCACCATGTCGATTTCGTCGTAGTTCAGCGTCCACGGGAAAAAGGCGTTGTCCCACTGCATAAACCCGGCGGCCATGCTGCTGCCGTCCTGCTCTGTAACCAGATCGGTTAAGCCGACGCAGTGCGGTTCGGCGCCGTCGAAGCGGCCAAATTTCACGCTGCTGCCGTCAATGACTTTCACGCCGCCTTTACCCGTGACGGAGGTAAAGCTCGGCTGCATCGTCCCCAGTTCCAACGACTGCTTTTCCTTGAGCACTTTTTCCATCAACTGCGCCACCAGGCTTTCAGTAAACTGCCCTTCCGGGAGCTGCGCGATGATGGCTTCCCGAATGCGCTGGCTTTCGCTTTTACACGCCTGCGCCGATGTGGATGCCGGGACGGACTCGTCGCATTCGGTAATCGTGAAGCCCAGTAGTTCCGCCACTTCGCGAGCCTCCGGGGTAATAATGCTGGCGCGCAGCACTACCGACATCGCCTGTTCGCCGCGGGCGTGGGCCGCACGAATATCGTTAGCTGTGATAAGTTTTTTCACCTGCCTCTTCCTCCTGTTCACTGAGAGCCGCCAGATAATCCACCAACTGCCGCACGCTTTGCGGGTCGTGGCCGTTGAGCTCGAAAATCGGCTCCCGGAATCCAATCTCGCAAAGCAACTGCCGCGTAGCGGCGACGTCGGCATCCGGCATGTCCGTTTTGCTGATAACGGCGATATGTCGTTTACGGGTTCCAACATCCAATAACCCGGCAGGTAAGCGACTTTCTTTATCGTTTGCCGCGTGGACATAAATCAGCGTGTCCACATCCTGCAACGTGGTAATTAAGGCGTGATACCAACGGGGATGGCTAAAATATTCACCCGGCGTATCTATATCGCCATGATCATTAAATTCCACGGCCTGCGTTTTTCTGGCGAGGGAATAATTTCCCCGTAACGCGTTAAAAAGCGTTGTCTTTCCGGCACCGACCGCGCCGACAAAAGCAATACGTTTCATTACCGCCACCAATTAACTTTTTGTTAACTCACACAGGGTAAAGTTTAATAATCGCCCCAGCCCGCTGACTGTCTGTAATAGCGCTTCTTCTACTGCACCGACGGTGCCATAAATCACCAGCGCGCCGCTAAATCTGTCGAGAAAACCGATGTGTACATCCGCAGCCTTCATCGCTAAATCGCCAGCAATCATGGCCGTTTCCCCCGGCGTTAAGGTCATAATGCCAATCGCGCCAGCATCGGGAACGCCGATCTTTTTCGCCAGTTCTTCACCAGGGTGCGCAATGAGATGCGCCAGCGTGACCTGTTTGCCCGGCACAAATTCCTGAATAATGCGTTCTTTATTCATTGCTCACCGTCTCCACTGAAACTGCCGTCATCGTGGCAATTTTTTGTCGGAGTAAATAACAAAATTCGGCAAGGTGATGTAAAAGGTGAGGTAGATCACTAAGAGAAAGAAAATAAAAGGGACTTCTGTCGAAGGTGTTAACGATAAATATCGTGGTGCATCACATTTTCAGGCGTCATTCTGAATTTAAACCTGTTCCGCAATAAATACCCACCGGCTATTCTTTGTATTACTACTATTGATAAAAATAATGCGTATCACTCGATTTGTGCATAGTACAGATTCAGTGAAATAAGTAGGGGTAACACAATAGGTTCCAGAATATCCCCACACGAGCCTTCCATACCATGGCGAAGCCCAGCGGCGCATAAAAAAAGCGCAGGAGAACCTGCGCCAGAAGAGAGTGTAATGCGTTATTAAAGCGGCGTGGTTTGCGCTTCAACTACCGCTAACGCCACCATATTCACGATACGGCGTACAGAGGCGATCGGCGTTAATACATGTACCGGTTTAGACACGCCCATCAGGACCGGGCCGACCGTGACGCCTTCGGAACTGGAGACGCGGAGTAAGTTGTAACTAATGCGGGCGGCTTCCATATTCGGCATCACCAGAATATTGGCGGCTCCCTTCAGCGGGCTATCCGGCATCCGGTCATTACGAATACTTTCCACCAACGCTGCATCACCGTGCATCTCACCGTCAATCATCAGATCGGGCGCTCGTTCGCGTACCCGCTCAAGGGTTTCGCGCATTTTGCTGGCGGACAGCGAATTTGAGGAACCAAAGTTAGAGTGCGACAACAGCGCGACTTTCGGCTCAATACCAAAGCGGCGAACGGTTTCCGCCGCCATTACGGTGATCTCCGCCAACTGTTCCGGCGTGGGATCTTCGTTAACATAAGTATCGGCGATAAAAGTGTTGCCGCTTGGCAGCAGTAAGGCGTTCATCGCCCCTGCCGTATGCACGCCGTCACGGTAGCCAAAGACGGCTTTCACGACGCTGAAATGCTCATGGTAGTCGCCGATGGTGCCGCAGATCATCGCATCCGCTTCCCCACGCTGCACCATGATCGCGCCAATGGCCGTATGGTTGCCGATCATCGCACGCTGCGCCTGTTCCTGAGTTACCCCGCGACGCTTCATGATCTGGTAATACTCGCTCCAGTACTCTTTGAAGCGCGGATCGGATTCATTATTCACGATCTCGAAATCAACGCCCGCTTTGATCTGTAGCCCCAGTTTCTGGATACGCATTTCGATCACGCTCGGACGCCCGATCAGGATGGGCTTCGCCAGCCCCAGGGTGATCAACTCCTGGGTTGCGTGCAGCACGCGCGCCTCTTCCCCTTCCGGCAGCACTACGCGCTTCGGATCTTTGCGTGCCTGCGAGAAGATCGGCTTCATGAACAGGTTGGTTTTGTAGACAAACTCGGTCAGTTTATCGATATAGGCATCAAAGTCAGCAATCGGGCGCGTCGCCACGCCGGAATCCATTGCCGCTTTCGCGACCGCCGGAGCGATTTTGACAATCAGACGCGGATCGAACGGTTTCGGAATAATGTATTCCGGCCCAAAGCTCAGGTCCTGATCGCCATAGGCCGAGGCCACCACTTCGCTCTGTTCGGCGTGCGCCAGCTCGGCAATCGCACGGACCGCCGCCAGTTTCATCTCTTCGTTGATCGCCGTCGCGCCGACGTCCAGTGCGCCGCGGAAGATAAACGGGAAGCACAATACGTTGTTCACCTGGTTCGGATAGTCGGAACGACCGGTACAGATAATGGCGTCCGGGCGCACTTCTTTCGCCAGCGGCGGCAGAATTTCCGGTTCCGGGTTAGCCAGCGCCAGAATCATTGGCGCGCGGGCCATTTTCTTCACCATCTCCTGAGTCAGCACTTTCGGGCCTGAACAGCCGAGGAAAATATCCGCGCCGTCAATGACCTCATCCAGCGTGCGCTTGCCGCTGTCGTCTACCGCATAGGCCGCTTTGGTCTCCGCCATATTCGGCTCACGGCCTTTGTAAATAACGCCCTTAGAGTCGCACACCACGATGTTGTGCTTTTGCATCCCCAACGCGACCAGCAGGTTCATACAAGCGATTGCCGCCGCCCCTGCGCCGGAGACGACCATCCGCACGTCGGAAATATTTTTCTCTACGACTCGCAGGCCATTAAGAATGGCGGCAGTACTGATGATCGCCGTTCCGTGCTGATCGTCATGGAAAACCGGGATGTTCATGCGCTCGCGCAGTTTCTGTTCAATATAGAAACATTCCGGCGCTTTAATGTCTTCGAGGTTAATGCCGCCAAAGGTCGGCTCCAGCGCCGCGACCACGTTGATAAATTTGTCCGGGTCAAGCTCATCGACTTCAATGTCAAACACATCAATGCCGGCGAATTTTTTAAACAGAACGCCTTTGCCTTCCATGACCGGCTTGCCGGCCAGCGCGCCAATGTTGCCTAACCCCAGCACCGCTGTACCGTTGGAAATGACCGCGACAAGGTTGCCGCGCGCGGTGTATTTGTAGGCTGCCAGCGGATCTTTTTCGATTTCCAGGCAGGGCGCCGCCACGCCTGGCGAGTAAGCCAACGCCAGATCGCGTTGGGTGGCAAGGGGCTTAGTCGGAGAAACCTGAATTTTACCGGGTACCGGAAATTCGTGGAAATCAAGGGCGCTTTGTTTTAACTGCTCATCCATCTTGTTGTTCCTTTCACGTATCGTTCAAAAAGTGACGCGGCCTGGTGCGCCGCACATTATCACCGTACTGCGCAACACAAACTTTGAAGGTCTGCAAACTATCACGACGCGGCGCAAGAGTTTGTTATCAACTTATAACGGTCATGTTACCTGCTTATACCAGCAATACCATGCCTGTCTGCTATGCTTTTTGGTTATGTAGTGTATCAATCTTTCAGAAGTGTGAATCAACACACTCATCTAACACTTTACTTTTCAAGGAGTATTTCCTATGAACCAGCTAGACGGCATCAAACAATTCACTACCGTCGTCGCCGACAGCGGCGACATCGAGTCCATCCGCCACTACCAGCCGCAGGATGCCACGACAAATCCCTCTTTACTGTTGAAAGCCGCCGGGCTTGAGCAGTATGGTCATTTGATTGAGGATGCGATTGCCTGGGGAAAAAAACACGGCGGTACGCAGGAACAGCAAGTTGCAGCAGCCAGCGATAAACTGGCGGTCAATTTTGGCGCGGAAATACTGAAAAGTATTCCCGGTCGCGTCTCCACTGAAGTCGACGCGCGGTTATCATTCGATAAAGAAAAAAGTATCGAGAAAGCGCGCCATCTGGTGGATCTCTACCAGCAGCAGGGTATTGATAAATCGCGCATTCTGATCAAGCTCGCCGCAACCTGGGAAGGTATCCGCGCCGCCGGGCAGCTCGAAAAAGAGGGCATTAATTGCAACCTGACGTTGTTGTTCTCTTTTGCCCAGGCGCGCGCCTGCGCCGAAGCGGGCGTCTATTTGATCTCTCCGTTCGTGGGCCGAATTTACGACTGGTATCAGGCGCGTAGTCCGCTGGAGCCGTATGTCGTGGAGGAAGATCCCGGCGTGAAATCGGTACGCAATATCTACGATTACTTTAAACAGCATCGCTATGAAACCATCGTGATGGGGGCAAGTTTCCGCCGTACTGAGCAAATCCTCGCGCTAACCGGCTGCGATCGACTGACTATCTCCCCTAACCTGCTTAAAGAGCTGAAAGAAAAAGAAGAACCGGTGATCCGTAAACTGGTGCCTTCCTCGCAGATGTTCCACCGTCCTACGCCAATGACGGAAGCGGAGTTCCGCTGGGAACATAATCAGGACGCGATGGCCGTAGAGAAGCTGTCGGAAGGTATCCGTCTTTTTGCCGTTGACCAGCGCAAACTGGAAGACCTGCTTGCCGCCAAACTATAAACCTTGCATGGAGTGATTTATGTCCCGTAAAGACCTTGCCAATGCGATTCGTGCGCTGAGCATGGATGCCGTTCAAAAAGCCAATTCCGGGCACCCCGGCGCGCCGATGGGGATGGCGGATATCGCTGAAGTGCTATGGAACGATTTTCTTAAACATAACCCCACCGATCCAACTTGGTATGACCGTGACCGTTTTATCCTTTCCAACGGTCACGCCTCCATGCTGCTCTATAGTCTGCTGCATTTAACCGGTTATGACCTGCCGCTGGAGGAGTTAAAAAACTTCCGTCAACTGCACTCTAAAACGCCCGGTCACCCGGAGATTGGCTATACGCCCGGCGTTGAAACCACCACCGGGCCGCTGGGCCAGGGGCTGGCGAATGCCGTCGGGCTGGCGATTGCCGAGCGTACGTTAGGCGCACAGTTCAACCGGCCGGACCATGAGATTGTCGACCACTACACCTATGTCTTTATGGGCGACGGCTGTCTGATGGAGGGGATCTCGCATGAGGTGTGTTCGCTGGCTGGTACGCTGGGGCTGGGCAAACTGATCGGCTTTTACGATCACAACGGCATCTCCATTGATGGCGAAACCGAAGGCTGGTTTACCGACGATACCGCCAAACGTTTTGAAGCCTACCACTGGCATGTCGTGCATGACATTGACGGGCACGATCCGGAGGCGGTGAAAAAAGCCATTCTGGAAGCCCAGAGCGTAAAAGACAAACCTTCGCTAATTATCTGTCGGACGGTGATAGGTTTTGGCTCGCCGAATAAAGCCGGGAAGGAGGAGTCGCACGGCGCGGCGCTGGGCGAAGAAGAGGTGGCTCTGACCCGCCAGAAGCTGGGATGGCATCATCCGGCGTTTGAGATCCCAAAAGAAATTTACCGCGCGTGGGATGGCCGTGAAAAAGGCGAGAAAGCGCAGCAGCAGTGGCAGGAAAAGTTTGCTGCTTATAAGAAGGCTTATCCTGAGCTGGCCGCAGAGTTTACCCGCCGGATGAGCGGCGGATTGCCGGAGGCATGGGAATCCGCCACGCAAAAATTTATTAACGACTTGCAGGCTAATCCGGCCAAAATCGCCACCCGTAAAGCATCGCAAAATACGCTCAATGCCTACGGTCCCCTGTTGCCGGAACTGTTGGGCGGATCGGCGGATCTGGCGCCGAGCAACCTGACTATCTGGAAAGGTTCGACCTCGTTGAAAGAGGATCCGGCAGGTAATTACATCCACTATGGCGTGCGCGAATTCGGCATGACCGCCATTGCCAACGGCATCGCCCACCACGGCGGCTTTGTACCGTATACCGCCACGTTTCTGATGTTTGTCGAATATGCGCGTAACGCGGCGCGTATGGCGGCCTTAATGAAAGCCCGGCAGATTATGGTCTATACCCACGACTCCATCGGTTTGGGCGAAGATGGCCCGACGCACCAGGCCGTGGAACAACTGGCGAGCCTGCGCTTAACGCCAAACTTCAGCACCTGGCGTCCCTGCGATCAGGTTGAGGCGGCGGTCGGCTGGAAGCTGGCCATTGAACGTCAGCACGGGCCGACGGCGTTGATTCTCTCGCGGCAGAATCTGGCGCAGGTGGAACGCACGCCGGAACAGGTGAAAGCAATTGCTCGCGGCGGTTATATTCTGAAGGATAGCGGCGGCAAGCCGGATATCATTCTGATCGCTACCGGATCGGAAATGGAAATTACCCTCCAGGCGGCGGAAAAATTGACTGGCGAGGGGCATAACGTTCGCGTGGTGTCGTTGCCTTCAACGGATATTTTCGATGCGCAGGACGAGGCATATCGCGAATCAGTGCTACCGGCGCACGTGACCGCCCGCGTCGCGGTGGAAGCCGGTATAGCCGACTACTGGTATAAATATGTTGGCCTAAAAGGCGCAATTATCGGCATGACGGGATACGGTGAATCCGCCCCGGCTGACAAACTGTTCCCGTATTTTGGCTTTACCGTGGAAAATATTGTAGAAAAAGCCCGCCGGGTGCTGAACATCAAAGGCTAAGGCGAGCGTTAGCAACACAGACTTTGCGCAGTCTGCAGACCTGTTCTGTAGGCTGTGCAAAATTACTTCGTAGACTCAGGCGCATCTGACTGCCCGATGACGACCTCATCAATGGATTTATGGCACATCAGGCAAAAGGCCTTTTTTTTATGCGCCTGTAATGTTGAATCCCATGCCGCTGATCCGCCTTCTTTATTCACTTTCTCTCTTATCGCCGCCAGCCGATCTATTTCATAATAAGCGCTCAGGCAGCCACAATGGGGGCATAATACGGGGCCATTATTTATTTTCATACTATTTCCTGCTGTGGTGAGGCTATCGGGTAAAGTAACAATCCTACCGTAACGTAGCAATCTCTATACCATAAATGAAACCTCAATAGGTGTATCCCTATTCTGAAAAGGGGGATAACAACCAGGATTCAACGCGTGATCCACAGCGTAGGCCAGGCATCCGGCCCGTGCCAGCTATCGCAGCTCGGTTCTTCGGCATAACGCACCAGACGAAAACGATCGCCATCATAACGCCAGCGCGTCTGGATACCGCAGTCGGTTAACCCCCGCCCTTTCGCCAACGTCACCAGCTCGCGCGTTTTCTCGTCAAAGAAGGCGTTCATCAACTCCATGTCATTACTTTCGACGCCGCGATTAAACGGCAGCCGCAAACGTACGGCGCGCGAGGCGAGCGTTTTTTTGCGTGAAACTACCCAGGCGAGATCAATGGTGTTATAGGCGCCGGCTTCGCAGTTAACAATCAATAACGCTTTATCATCCGTCAACGCGCTGACCTGCGTCTCGCGACGCAGCGGGTCAAGCGAACAGCGAATGCCGTTTACCCGCCATGCTGCGTAGTCCAGCAGATCGTCGCGTTCTTCCTCACTCAGCGGTACGGGCGTTGGATTAATCACGGCGATCCCCTTTAATGCCGGTGCCGGGGGCACGCTGAGCGGCGGTTCGTTTCCTTTTTCAATCCAGGCGGTTTCGCTGCCCACACGTTTTTGTTGCGCGTCGATAAACAGTAATGCCGCTTTTAATCCCGCCAGCGAAAGCGTCTGAACGCCGTTTTTTAAGGTGATGGCCTGCGCATCCTGAATCGTCTGTAAAAATGCGGTGATGGTGGCAGGATCGCCGGTCATGAGATGCCAGGGCGACACGCGCCAGTGTGGACTGTTGAACGAAAGCGGTTTGCCATCCAGCAATAAGCGAGGCGCAATTGCGGCTTCTTTAGCGTCGGGCGGCGCCAAACCGCCGCGGTCGATACGCAGTACCGCATCGGTACGCGCCCCGGCGCTGCGGCTTAATGTCATCACCAGCCCATGATGTTCGCCAGTATTGCGCGCTACGCAAAAATTTTGGTTATTACAGGTGACCTGCCAGTCGGAAAAAGTCCGTTGCGCTGGCGCAGCCCACAGTAGCTGGACCGGCAACAGGCCAAACAGACAAAAAAGAATAACGCGGTAGCGCATGAACGGAACAACCCCAGATTCAGAACAACACAGCTAAGGCGGTATCTTCCTTGCGCGCCTCAGGGTTCTCAATCAGATTTATCGGATTGGTCTTTTTTGTGTAAAGAAATATATTTCTTTTTTTTCAGTCCATTAGATGAGACGTCTGTAAATAGTTAAGCAATAACACGGTCTTACCGTCCCGAATCTCACCTGAGCGCACCATTTCCAGCGCCCGGGAAAACGGCAGTTCAAGCACCTCAATCTCTTCGTCCTCCACGCCGCCGCCGATGCTGGCACGCTCGCTATCATGATATTCGGCAATGAAGAAATGAATCAGCTCCGTGACGCCGCCTGGCGACATATAAAGCTCAAATATCTTGCGTACCTCACCAACGTCATACCCTGTCTCTTCAATGGCCTCTTTACGGATACAGACCTCCGGCTCGTCGTTATCAAGCAGGCCAGCGCAGGTTTCAATTAACATACCGTCTTGATTACCGTTGACCCATGTCGCCACGCGAAACTGACGAACCAGAACCACGGTTTTTTTAGTTGAGTTGTAAAGCAGAATGGTTGCGCCATTCCCGCGATCGTAAACCTCACGCTTGTGACGGATAACCTCGCCATTACGACGGGTCAGGTCATAGGTAATGTTGCGCAGAGTAAAATAATTATCAGAAAGAATTTTATCCTTAATAAGCGTAATGGTTTGCGACATGCTGGCTCCAGGGTGTAAAAAGAGCATTAATATTACGCCGTGAGGTCGGTTTTGTCTGCTGAAGGGTTAATCCTTAACGCCGACTGAACAGATGTACAGCCATATTTTTCTGTCACTGCCATGACCATATTCTGCTTCTCCGGGCCGCAAAGTCCATGCTCGCGATATGATTTGACGGCCGGAGTGAGACTGAGGGAATCATCATGAAATTTACTCTCGTTGCGACGGTTCTACTGACGTTTTCCCTTTCAGCTTTTGCCGTTGAGTATCCGGTATTGACCACCGCGAGCCCTGATCAGGTGGGATTTGATAGCCAAAAACTTCACCGACTTGATGGCTGGATTCAAAATCAAATTGATGCCGGATATCCCAGTATTAATCTTCTGGTGATAAAAGATAATCATATTGTTCTACAAAAAGCCTGGGGCTATGCCAAAAAATATGACGGTTCCACGCTGTTAGCCCATCCCATTCGGGCGACCACTAACACGATGTATGACCTGGCTTCAAACACAAAAATGTATGCCACTAACTTTGCATTGCAAAAACTGGTGTATGAAGGGAAAATAGATGTCAATGATTTGGTATCAAAATACATCCCCGGCTTTAAGGATATGCCTGGGGATAAAATAAAAGGCAAAGATAAACTCCGCATTATTGATATTCTTCATCACGTCGCGGGCTTTCCTGCCGACCCACAATATCCCAATAAAAACGTCGCCGGTAAATTATTTTCACAGAGTAAAAGCACTACTCTGGAGATGATTAAAAAGACGCCGCTGGAATATCAACCTGGATCAAAGCATATCTACAGCGACGTGGATTATATGATTCTTGGTTTTATCGTTGAATCGATAACGGCAATGCCATTAGATCGCTACGTCGAAACCACCATTTATAAACCGCTCGGATTAAAACATACCGTCTTTAACCCGCTGATGAAAGGCTTCACGCCGCCGCAAATCGCCGCAACGGAACTACACGGCAATACGCGTGACGGCGTGATTCATTTCCCCAATATTCGCACCAATACACTATGGGGCCAGGTGCATGATGAAAAAGCCTGGTACTCAATGGGCGGCGTTTCAGGACACGCCGGACTGTTTTCTGACACCCATGATATGGCTGTGTTAATGCAAGTCATGCTCAATGGGGGCGGCTACGGTAACGTGAAGCTATTCGACGACAAAACGGTTGCTCAGTTTACTCGCCGCTCGCCAGAAGACGCTACCTTTGGTCTGGGGTGGCGCGTTAACGGCAACGCCTCAATGACCCCCACGTTCGGGGTATTAGCCAGTCCACAAACGTATGGACATACCGGATGGACCGGAACGCTGACGTCTATCGATCCGGTTAATCATATGGCGATTGTGATTTTAGGTAACAGGCCGCACTCGCCGGTAGCAAATCCTAAAGTAAATCCGAATGTTTTTGTCAGTGGATTATTACCTGCGGCGACGTATGGCTGGATTGTTGACCGGATATATGGTTCCTTAAAATAAAAATTAAGAGCCTATCCCACCAGGCGTTATTGGCGCAGCCAGTTTGGACACGGACAGCGCGCAAAAACCGGAGCGTACACGTAGTACGTGAGGTTTGACTCGCTACGCTCGCCCTTCGGGCCGCCGCTAGCGGCGTTCAAAACGCTAACGCGTTTTGGCGAGCACTGCCCAGGACCAAAATGACAAGTAAAATAGTCGTAATGGGATAGGCTCTAAGAAGGGATTCTGATAGCGTCCCTTCCTTCAATTTACACTCTATTTTCAATACTAAGATTGGCCTCATCAGGCCTGTTAAACGTCGCCCCGACGGGAAAATGTTTATCGCAGGGCGTCCAGCCCTGCGAGCGTCAACATTTCTGCAAACGGAGTAAGGTTAGCCAATAAGTTTAAGATTTTTTATCACTCAATCATTTAACCGTTCCAGGCCTTAACCGGCCTACAAATACGCTTATTTAGCTAACCAGTCGAGTATCCCCTGCGCGGCATGTCGGCCTTCTGCCATCGCCGTCACCACCAGATCGGCGCCGCGCACCGCATCGCCGCCGGCGAAAATTTTCGGGTTGGACGTCTGGTAACGAAACTCGCTCTCGACGCTGGCGGCAATACGTCCCCAGTTATCCACCTTCACGCCATGCGATTCCAGCCACGACATACCATGCGGATGAAAACCAAACGCCATAATGACCGCATCCGCCGGCATCACGAACTCGCTGTCCGGTACAGGTACCGGACGGCGTCGCCCCTGACCATCCGGTTCGCCAAGCCGCGTACGCAAAAAGCGAATACCGCTGACGCGCCCGTGCGTATCCAGCACCAACTCAACCGGCTGAACGTTAAATTCAAAGTTCGCGCCCTCTTCCCGCGCGTTTTTCACCTCTTTTTTCGACCCCGGCATATTGGCCTCATCACGGCGATAAGCGCAGGTGACGTTGGCAGCGCCATGACGCAGCGCCGTACGTACGCAGTCCATTGCGGTGTCACCGCCGCCCAGCACAACCACGTTAAGGCCCGCAGTATCAATAAACGGCTCGTCAGGCAACGCCGGAAGCCCCATCACCTGTTTGGTATTGGCGATGAGGAATGGCAACGCATCATATACCCCCGGCGCGTCTTCATTCGGTAAATCAGCCTTCATGGAACGGTAGGTTCCTACCCCGACAAAGACGGCGTCATAACTCTCCAGCAGCGTCTCCAGAGAAATATCTTTCCCTACTTCGCAGTTAAGCTCGAAACGAATCCCCATCGCGCTGAAGATTTCCCGACGGCGCGCCAGCAGAGATTTATCCAGTTTGAAAGCCGGAATACCAAAGGTGAGCAAACCGCCGATTTCCGGGTGGCGATCGTAGACGGTGGCGCTTACGCCATGGCGCGCCAGCACGTCAGCGCAGGCAAGACCTGCCGGCCCCGCGCCGATAATCGCCACGCGCTTATCGCTCTTCTGTACGTCCGACAGGTCGGGACGCCAGCCTTTGCTCAGAGCGCGATCGGAGATATAGCGCTCAATGTTGCCGATGGTAACCGCGCCATACTCATCGCGGAGTGTACACGCGCCTTCGCATAGCCGGTCCTGCGGACAGACGCGCCCGGTAATTTCCGGCAGGCAGTTGGTCTGGTGGGAAAGCTCTACCGCCGCATCAATATCGCCGGCTTTCACCAGTTCGATCCACTGGGGAATATGGTTATGCAGAGGACAGGTCCATTCGCAGATACTGTGTTCCCCGCATGTGAGGCAGCGGGACGCTTCACGCTCGGCCTGCGCGGCGCGAAACGGCAGATAAATTTCCTCAAAGGTGGTTTTACGCGCTTCAATCGCCAGTTTATCCGGTTCGCCGCGTGGCGGCGTCGCCTGCATACGCTCGACTTTGCTGCTTGCTGTCCCACTGTGTTGTGTATCCACGGTATGCCAGGGGCGAATCTCCTGCCGGGCGGTACGCAGCCGTCGCGTTTTAGCCAGACGGGTCAACGAGTCTTCGGTGACCAGTTGCAGCGCATCCGCCGGGCAATTTTCCACGCAGGCCGGACCCTGTTCACGTCCCTGACACAGATCGCATTTATGCGCGCTGGCTTTGAACTGGTTTGGCGCGACGGGCGTCAATACCATCTGCATGGTGCCGAATGGGCAGGCGACGACGCAGGATTTACAGCCGATGCACTTCTGCGCATTGACCTGCACGCTGTCGTTAATATGCGCGATCGCGCCGTTCGGACAGCTACGGGCGCAGGGCGCATCTTCGCAATGGTGACATGTGACCGCGCTGCGCTGGTGCTGATGTTTGATGACAGTAATTCGGGGCTGATAGCGCTGTGACGTCAGGACATGTCGCTCATCATTGTGAGCCATTACGCAGGCGACCTCGCAGGCATGGCAGCCCAGACACTGCTGGCTATTGGCCATAATAAAACGATTCATGGCATCCTTCTGTTTTGGTTGTAAAAACCTTATTCTTTATATGAGCATTGTTATTAACTGACGAAGGCGGGGTCGGCAATGTTCATCTGCCCAGGAAGCACAACTATCTGTCCAGAACCTGTGGCAGATCAATTTATTTCAAAGCAAATGCAATTGCGATTCAGCTAAATGCGGGGAGTGCCAGCGTGACGGTTAAACGCCCGGTCTCAGCCAGTCTGGCTAAGGCTTTTTTCTATATTGTGCTGTTGTCTATTCTGTCCACCGGCAGCGCATTACTGACGCTGACCAGCAGTTTACGGGATGCCGAAGCGATCAATATCGCCGGTTCGCTACGAATGCAGAGCTATCGGCTGGGTTACGATCTGCAAAGCCGTAGCCCGCAGATTAATGCGCATCGTCAACTTTTCCAGCACGCGCTCAACTCGCCGGTACTGCAAAATCTCAACGCCTGGTATGTGCCGCAGGCGGTGAAAACTCGCTACGCGCGCCTGCACGCCAACTGGCTGGAGATGAATAGCCGCCTACAGGACGGCGACATTGCCTGGTATCAGATCAATATCAACAATTACGTCGATCAAATTGATCTCTTCGTTCTGGCGTTACAGCATTACGCCGAGCGTAAAGTCATGCTGGTCGTCGCCATATCGCTGGCGGGCGGTATCGGCATATTTACGCTGGTCTTTTTTACCCTACGGCGTATTCGCCAGCAGGTCGTTCGCCCGCTGAATCAACTGGTCACCGCCAGTCAGCGTATTGAACATGGTCAGTTCGCCCCGCTGCCGCTGGATACCAGCTTACCCAATGAGCTGGGATTATTGGCGAAAACGTTTAGTCAGATGTCGAGCGAGCTGCATAAACTTTACCGTTCGCTGGAAGCCTCGGTGGAAGAAAAAACGCACGATCTGCACGAAGCGCATCGCCGCCTGGAGGTGTTATACCAGTGCTCCCAGGCGCTGAATACCAGCCAAATCGATGTCCACTGTTTTCGCCATATTTTGCAAATTGTCCGTGAACATGACGCCGCCTGGTATCTGGAGTTAACCGTGGGCGATAACTGGCGGATTAGCGAAGGCACGCAAAGCCCCGACCTGCCGATGCAAATGCTGCCAGTGACGATGCAGGACACGGTCTATGGCGAACTCCACTGGCAAAGCCCCAACGTTAATGCCTCTACGCCGCTGCTGAACAGCGTCTCCACGATGCTGGGGCGTGGTTTGTACTTTAATCAGGCGCAAAAACACTTTCAGCAACTTTTGTTAATGGAAGAGCGCGCGACAATTGCCCGTGAGCTACACGATTCGCTGGCGCAGGTACTTTCTTATTTACGTATTCAGTTAACGCTTTTGAAGCGCGCCATTCCAGAAGATAACGCCGGCGCGCAAAGCATCATGGCGGATTTTTCCAGAGCGCTGAACGACGCCTACCGTCAGCTTCGCGAGCTACTCACCACGTTCCGTCTGACGTTACAGCAGGCCGATTTACCCTCCGCATTGCATGAGATGCTGGAAGATTTACAGAGTCAGACCCCAGCCAAACTCACGTTGGATTGCCGTTTACCCACGCTGGCACTGGATGCGCAAATGCAGGTGCATTTGTTGCAAATTGTGCGTGAAGCGGTCCTGAACGCCATTAAACACGCCAACGCGAGCGAAATCGCCGTGAGCTGCGTCACCGCGCCTGACGGCGATCATACTGTTTATATTCGCGATAATGGCATTGGTATCGGCGAACCGCATGAGCCTGCCGGACACTATGGTCTGAATATAATGCGTGAGCGCGCGGAGCGCCTTGGCGGCACGCTGAATTTTTCGCAACCCTCCGGCGGCGGCACACTGGTCAGTATCAGTTTTCGCTCCTCCAACAAGGAAGAGAGTCAGTTAACGTAAAGAACGGCAAATCGCCGGAAGGCCAGATGTCAGGCTTTCCGGCGTTGGCACAAAAAGTATGCTGTAAAAGCGCATGATAATTTACATTATCTCCTTTATTTCTCCACGTTTGGCTCGTAGCTTGCCGCTACAGTGAAGCAGTTCAAATCTATAACGATATGTAGAAACACGAGGTTCCCCTTTAATGGCGAATTTTTTTATCGATCGCCCCATTTTTGCCTGGGTGCTGGCTATCCTGTTGTGTCTGACAGGGGCGTTAGCCATTTTTTCTTTACCTGTTGAACAATATCCCGATCTGGCGCCGCCCAACGTACGTATTACCGCGAATTATCCGGGAGCGTCGGCGCAAACGCTGGAAAATACCGTAACCCAGGTTATTGAGCAGAATATGACGGGCCTCGATAATCTGATGTACATGTCATCACAAAGCAGCGGAACCGGACAGGCGACCATCACCCTGAGCTTTATTGCGGGAACCGATCCTGATGAGGCGGTTCAGCAGGTGCAAAACCAGTTACAGTCCGCGATGCGTAAACTGCCGCAGGCGGTACAGGATCAAGGCGTCACGGTACGCAAAACGGGCGATACCAATATTTTGACCATCGCTTTCGTCTCTACCGACGGTTCTATGGACAAGCAGGATATCGCCGACTACGTCGCCAGTAATATTCAGGACCCGCTCAGCCGCGTCAACGGCGTGGGCGATATTGACGCTTATGGTTCACAGTACTCTATGCGTATCTGGCTCGATCCGGCCAAATTGAATAGTTTTCAGATGACCACGAAAGACGTGACCGATGCAATTGAGTCGCAGAATGCGCAAATCGCCGTCGGGCAGCTTGGCGGTACGCCTTCGGTCGACAAGCAGGCGCTGAACGCCACCATTAATGCGCAGTCACTGCTGCAAACGCCGCAACAATTTCGCGATATCACCCTGCGCGTTAATCAGGACGGTTCCGAGGTCAAACTGGGCGATGTCGCCACCGTGGAGCTGGGGGCGGAAAAGTATGACTACCTCAGCCGTTTTAACGGCAATCCGGCTTCCGGTCTTGGGGTTAAGCTGGCTTCCGGCGCGAATGAAATGGCGACCGCGAAGCTGGTGCTGGATCGCCTCAACGAGCTGGCGCAGTACTTC
Organism: Salmonella sp. SAL04196; assembly: GCF_046550835.1. Classification (NCBI taxonomy): domain Bacteria; kingdom Pseudomonadati; phylum Pseudomonadota; class Gammaproteobacteria; order Enterobacterales; family Enterobacteriaceae; genus Salmonella; species Salmonella sp. SAL04196. The sequence goes on along the minus strand of NZ_JBGDXE010000005.1, from coordinate 135,922 downwards.
CCTCACGGCCTGGAATACAAGATCGCGTATGAAACCACCTCCTTTGTTAAAGCCTCGATTATCGATGTGGTCAAAACGTTGCTGGAGGCTATCGCGCTGGTTTTCCTGGTGATGTACCTGTTCCTGCAAAACTTTCGCGCCACGCTGATTCCGACGATCGCCGTGCCGGTGGTATTAATGGGCACCTTCTCCGTGCTTTACGCGTTTGGCTACAGTATTAACACATTAACCATGTTCGCGATGGTGCTGGCGATCGGGCTCCTGGTCGACGATGCCATCGTGGTGGTGGAAAACGTCGAACGTATCATGAGCGAAGAAGGGCTCACGCCGCGTGAAGCGACGCGCAAATCCATGGGGCAGATCCAGGGGGCGCTGGTCGGTATTGCGATGGTGCTGTCTGCGGTATTCGTGCCGATGGCGTTCTTTGGCGGTACCACCGGGGCGATTTATCGTCAGTTTTCTATCACCATTGTCTCGGCAATGGTGCTGTCGGTGCTGGTCGCCATGATCCTGACGCCGGCGCTGTGCGCAACGTTATTAAAACCGTTGCACAAAGGCGAACAACACGGGCAACGCGGATTTTTCGGCTGGTTTAACCGTACTTTCAATCGTAATGCCGAACGTTATGAGAAAGGCGTAGCGAAAATTTTGCATCGCAGCCTGCGCTGGATTCTGATTTATGTTCTGTTGCTTGGCGGCATGGTGTTCCTGTTTCTGCGCCTCCCCACCTCCTTTCTGCCGCAAGAAGATCGGGGCATGTTCACTACGTCTATCCAGCTACCGAGCGGCTCTACGCAACAGCAGACCCTGAAAGTCGTTGAAAAGGTTGAAAACTATTACTTCACCCATGAGAAAGACAACATTATGTCGGTCTTCTCGACGGTAGGTTCCGGCCCTGGCGGGAATGGGCAAAACGTCGCGCGCATGTTTGTTCGCTTGAAAGACTGGGACGCGCGCGATCCCACCACCGGCTCCTCGTTCGCCATTATTGAGCGGGCGACAAAAGCGTTTAACCAGATTAAAGAAGCTCGCGTCTTCGCCAGCAGCCCGCCGGCAATTAGCGGTCTGGGCAGCTCCGCCGGTTTTGATATGGAATTACAGGATCACGCCGGAGCAGGCCATGACGCGCTGATGGCCGCACGAGATCAACTCATTGAGCTGGCCGGGAAAAACAGTTCCTTGACCCGCGTGCGCCACAACGGCCTGGACGACAGCCCGCAACTGCAAATTGATATTGACCAACGAAAAGCGCAGGCGCTGGGCGTATCGATTGACGATATCAACGACACCCTGCAAACAGCCTGGGGATCGAGCTACGTCAACGACTTTATGGACCGGGGCCGCGTGAAGAAGGTCTATGTTCAGGCCGCGGCGAAATATCGTATGTTGCCGGATGATATTAATCTTTGGTATGTCCGTAACAAAGACGGCGGCATGGTCCCCTTCTCCGCCTTCGCCACCTCGCGCTGGGAAACCGGATCGCCGCGTCTGGAACGCTATAACGGCTATTCGGCGGTAGAAATTGTCGGAGAGGCCGCGCCGGGGGTCAGTACCGGGACGGCGATGGATGTCATGGAGTCGTTGGTGCATCAGCTACCGGGCGGTTTTGGCCTGGAATGGACAGCCATGTCTTACCAGGAACGGCTCTCCGGCGCGCAGGCGCCTGCGCTGTACGCTATTTCGCTATTAGTCGTCTTCCTGTGTCTGGCGGCATTGTATGAAAGCTGGTCGGTGCCCTTCTCGGTGATGCTGGTTGTGCCGCTCGGCGTCATTGGCGCGCTACTCGCTACCTGGATGCGCGGGCTGGAAAACGATGTTTACTTCCAGGTGGGGCTGTTGACCGTTATCGGCCTCTCGGCGAAAAACGCGATTCTGATTGTGGAATTCGCTAACGAAATGAATCAGAAGGGACACGCGCTGTTAGACGCCACGCTGTACGCCAGCCGCCAGCGCCTGCGACCGATACTGATGACTTCGCTGGCGTTTATCTTTGGCGTATTGCCGATGGCCACCAGCACCGGGGCAGGCTCGGGTAGCCAACATGCTGTCGGAACCGGCGTGATGGGGGGAATGATCTCAGCAACCATTCTGGCTATCTTCTTTGTACCCCTGTTTTTCGTGCTGATACGTCGCCGCTTCCCGCTGAAGCCGCGCCCGGAATAAGCTCCCGGCCAGCCTGATACGAGGTGTCGGGCACAAAAAAGGCGACTTTCGTTGAGTCGCCTTTTCTTATCCCCTATGGGAGCGCGGTGCCTTCCAGGCATTTATTTACGAAGCATGACTTCGATAAAATCTTTCCAGTTCCCCAGTTCACGTTCAATCATAATAGCCTCTCTTATTATTATGGGTATTCTACGTAGTTAGCGGTATAGAGAGAAGTTCATTTAACCGATTGTTGCGATATCCTCTGGTTACGCTGTCTATGATATTACTATGGCGCTGTAGCCGTAAATTTTATGTGACTTACTGCAATATTTAGCAACATTAATACCTTTTCTACTACTTTATCAAATCGGGTTAAAAAACAATCAATTGCATGTGCGCAAAATAGGATTTGTCCCGCGAATTATAAACAAGCCACATTTGGAACGTTTTGGAATCATTATTCACATTCACTCAACAATGTTATATTGATTGCCGATCAGCGCTGGATAAATAACCATTAACAGCCACACTTATTATCCCGCAGACGATACTATTGATTATTTATTCGAATTTCGCGTTAAAGGATTCAATATGATTACCCTCTATGGCATTAAGAATTGCGACACGATCAAAAAAGCGCGCCGTTGGCTGGAGGAGCATGGCATTGATTATCGTTTTCACGATTACCGTGTGGATGGCATAGACCTCCCTCTTCTTAATACCTTTATTGCCGAACTCGGCTGGCAGCCTTTACTGAATACGCGCGGCACAACATGGCGCAAACTGGATGGAGGCGACCGCAGCGGGATTACCGATGCCGACTCCGCCGCTGCTCTCATGGTTGAACAGCCGGCAATCATCAAACGCCCATTGCTCTGCGCGCCCGGGAAGCCTATGCTGCTTGGTTTCAGTGAATCCCGTTATCAGCAGTTTTTTGATGAGGTGTAGTCTATGTCGTGCCCGGTTATTGAGCTGACACAGCAACTTATTCGTCGCCCCTCCCTGAGTCCGGATGACGCAGGCTGTCAGGCATTAATGATTGAACGCCTGCGTAAAATCGGTTTTACCATTGAGCATATGGATTTTGGCGACACGCAAAATTTTTGGGCATGGCGTGGGCGTGGCGAAACGCTGGCGTTCGCCGGGCATACTGACGTCGTACCGGCTGGCGATGTCGATCGCTGGATCAATCCGCCGTTTGAACCTACGATTCGCGACGGAATGTTGTTCGGTCGCGGCGCGGCGGATATGAAAGGTTCACTGGCGGCCATGGTGGTGGCTGCTGAACGTTTTGTTGCGCAGCATCCTCATCACCGGGGCCGTCTCGCATTTTTGATTACCTCTGATGAGGAAGCCAGCGCAAAAAATGGCACCGTAAAGGTGGTTGAAGCGCTGATGGCCCGTAACGAGCGGCTGGATTACTGTCTGGTCGGCGAACCTTCCAGTACTGAAATTGTGGGCGATGTCGTCAAAAACGGGCGTCGCGGTTCTCTCACCTGTAACCTCACTATTCATGGCGTTCAGGGGCACGTCGCCTATCCGCATCTGGCGGATAACCCTGTTCATCGCGCCGCGCCTTTTCTTAATGAACTGGTCGCTATCGAGTGGGATCGGGGCAATGACTTTTTCCCGGCCACCAGTATGCAGGTAGCCAATATCCAAGCAGGCACCGGCAGCAATAATGTCATTCCCGGTGAACTGTTCGTGCAGTTTAACTTCCGTTTCAGCACGGAACTGACCGATGAGATGATCAAAGAGCGGGTACATGCGCTGCTTGAGAAGCATCAGCTACGCTATACCGTAGACTGGTGGCTTTCCGGCCAGCCGTTCCTGACCGCACGCGGCAAGCTGGTGGACGCGGTGGTAAACGCCATTGAGCACTATAATGAAATTAAACCGCAATTACTGACGACGGGCGGTACGTCCGACGGACGTTTTATCGCCCGTATGGGAGCGCAGGTGGTAGAACTGGGGCCGGTGAACGCCACCATTCATAAAATTAATGAATGTGTGAATGCCGCCGATCTCCAGCTACTGGCCCGTATGTATCAACGTATTATGGAACAGCTCGTCGCCTGATGAGCGTTCCTGTAAGAGGAAATAAGCATGGACTGGCTGGCAAAATATTGGTGGATTCTGGTATTGGTGTTTCTGGTAGGCGTACTGCTGAATGTGATCAAAGATCTCAAACGCATCGACCATAAGAAATTCCTTGCCAATAAACCTGAGCTGCCCCCGCATCGCGATTTTAACGATAAGTGGGACGATGAAGAAGACTGGCCGAAGAAAGATCAGCCGAAAAAGTAACCGGATAACATGCCGGACAGGTATCGCTATCCGGCATGGTCCCCACCGCCGGGCATTACGTCGCGCAAACGCTGCGTTCGTCCGGCATCCAGCGCAATCAGCGCCTGCGCCGTCTGCACACGCTGCAACGCCAGCAGAGCTTTACGGCCTGAAATGCGTAGCCGGGCGCACAGTTCGGCATCGCTGGCTTTTTCTTCCAGCCGCCCTCTCAGCGCCGGTAATGGCAATGCGCTGTATTGCAGTAAACGATGCAGGCAACCTAACGATGTCAGTAGCGGGCGGTGCGCGAACGCAAAACCGACCAGCTCACGCCAGTCTTCATCATTAAGCGCCTGTTCATCTAACGCCGCCAGCGGTATCGCCTCGCCGTTCCACTGCGTCAGGATATCCGCATCGCGGCGCAAACGTCGGTGTTCCTGCTGCGCCAGCCGTTTTCCCGCGTCGCTCAGCGGCAATAACGCCATCGCCGTATAGCAACCGCTGCTCGCCTCCCGATGGTTGCCCATCCGTACCAGTACAAAGCCGCAGCGTTGCCAGAAACGCCACAGCTCCGGCGTATAGCCGAAGCTGACGGAAAGATAATCACACTGCGCCGCCTGCATGCACGCGCAGGCAATCAACTGCTGACCGATGCCTTCGCGCTGGCGGGCGGGGTGCACCGCGATACGGCTTACGCGACGCCCGACCAGCGTGGCGGCTAAAGGGTCGCTACCGTGCGCCGCCAGCGACTGCGCCACCAGATTTCCACGCGGACGCCGGAAACCGGCCCATACAGCCTGACTGAGTTCTGCGGATAGCCCGCCCTCTTCGACCAGCCAGAGGGCGCCCGCCACACGGTTATTCGCCGTAGCCTGCAAAAAATGCTGCCCTGGCGCATCCATCATTCGGCGCAGATCCAGCGGCGAAGTACGATAGTGCGCCCCCGACAGTAACTGATACACAGCCCTCGGCAACGCGGGCGTCTCCCCCCAGGCCTGTTGGTAAAACGCCGAGATTGCTATCGCGCCATGTGGCGCCTGCGCAAACGCTTCATCGTCGAATATCAGCGCCTCGCTGACGATATTTTCCAGCGGGCATTCTGGCGCCCAGCGGACAGGCTGACGAAGCGTGAAGCGGTGAAGCTGCGGAAAACGGGCGCAAAACTTAAGTAAAAAACCGCGTCCGGTGCCTTCGTAGCCCTGAACGGTGGTGGTGAGTAGTATGCGGGGAAAGCGCGAAACCAGTTGCAGCAGCAGCGGCGAGGGGATTGCCGCCGCCTCGTCAACTACCAGCCAGTCGGCTCTTGCCCCGCTCGCCAGCAACGCATCCGGCGCCATAAAGCAGAACCGCTCACCGGCAAACGCTGCCAGGATATCCGTTGCCGTTTTCGCCGGTGCGGTCACGATAGCCGTGCCCGCCATCCGGGAGATGAATTGCCCGGCCAGCGCCGATTTGCCGCGCCCACGGGGGGCAATCACCGTCGCCACGCCGGGCGGCATTTCACGTAAACGCGATAAGATAGCCGCCTGCTCCGGCTGCGGCTCGCCGGTGGCGGGTCGCCAGCGTTCACGGGAAGGATAAGATGGCCAGCAAAACGGCTGGCGCTGTCGCCAAAGCAGCGTTTGCGGATCGCGGGAGAGAGTCCGTTTAAGATGCTGTGCAAACTGCGGTGTGGGGATAGGCTGCGCGCAGTCGCTCCAGCGCAGTGAATCGGTATCAGGCCTGCTTTCCCACGTCTCATACGGCGGCATCAGCAGAAGCAGCCAGCTTCCGGCCTGCAAGGTCCCGCTCAGGGCGGCAAACGCTGCGGCGTCAAAGCCCTGCCAGGCATCAAATATCGCATGACGAAATTCACGGCCCAGCAGCGTTTGTAACGCCTGTGGCGTACAGCGCGGCTGCGCGGGCGCGTCAGGCGCAACCCACAGCCAGTCACCGGGCAGCGCAGCGCGTATCGCCTCGGCCCGCTCCCGGCACCACGCCGCATCGCCGCTGATGACCAGTAAACGGCGAATGCCTTCCTGTGTCATTTGCGACGTTAACGCCTGTAGCGCATCGATATCAGACATCCCTGCCCCGGTTTATCAAAAGTTTTTGCCAAACGTATTACATTGCGCCGGGTCACCGCTGTCAAATCCACGCTTAAACCAGCTGTAGCGCTGTTCTGAGGTGCCGTGGGTAAAACTATCCGGCACGACGCGCCCCTGCCCCTGCTGCTGTAAGCGATCGTCGCCGATAGCCTGTGCGGCATTGAGCGCCTCTTCCAGATCGCCCGCCTCCAGTACGCCTTGCTGCTGCATACTGTGTCCCCACACGCCGGCAAAGCAATCCGCCTGTAGCTCCATGCGCACCGAAAGGCGATTCACCTCCGTTTGCGACGCGTTTTGCTGTAACTGGCGTACTTTCGGCTCAATACCTAACAGTTTTTGTACGTGGTGGCCGACTTCGTGGGCGATGACATAACCCTGGGCAAAATCACCGTCCGCGCCCAGCTTATTTTTCATATCATCGTAAAATGAGAGATCGATATAGACGGTGCCGTCCGCCGGGCAGTAAAACGGCCCCATCACGGACTGACCCGCACCACAGCCGGTGCGCGTCATACCACGGTACATCACCAGTTTTGGCTGCTGATAGCCGCGCCCCATTTTTTGAAAGAGTTGCCCCCAGGTATCTTCGGTCGTCGCCAGAATCACCGAGGTAAATTTTGCCGCTTCATCATCATTGGGGCTTATCGAACGCGTCGACTGCTGCTGCGAAATCGGCTGACCGGTCAACAGACCGGTTAAATCCACCCCATAGTACCCCGCGACCAACACCACCACCAACAGAATGATGCCGCCTTTTCCGCGCGGAAGACGAAAGCCAGGGCCACCCAGAGAGGGGCCGCCTGGCCGATTACGTCTGTCCTCTACATTGTTACTTTCACGACGCCCTTGCCAGCGCATAATCACCTCATTCTCTCTTTGTTATACAGATGATCGTAGGCGGTCAGGCGCAGGATTACCACAGGTAAACGCTATCAGAATGAGGAAAGGATGATACCGGAGAGCGGTTGCCCCCCGGTCAGAAGCGGAATTAATCTAATTTCACGCCCAGGCGATGCGCGACGGCTTCATAGGCTTCAATCAGACCGCCCAGACTCTGGCGGAAGCGGTCTTTGTCCATTTTGTCCAGCGTCTCTTTATCCCACAGGCGGCTACCGTCCGGCGAAAACTCATCGCCCAGCACCACTTCGCCTTTATACAGGCCAAACTCCAGTTTGAAATCCACCAGGATAAGGCCCGCGTCATCAAACAGTTTTTTCAGTACGTCGTTGGCTTTGTAGGTTAGCTCTTTCATACGCGCCAGATTTTCCTGACTTACCCAACCGAACGTTTCACAGTAGGAACTATTCACCATCGGGTCGTGCAGCGCGTCGTTTTTCAGGAACAGATCGAATATCGGCGGGTTAAGCTCCATGCCTTCTTCCACGCCCAAACGCTTGACCAGCGACCCAGCCGCACGGTTGCGCACCACACATTCAACCGGCACCATCTCCAGCTTCTTCACCAGACACTCGGTATCAGACAGCAAACGTTCCATCTGGGTCGGGATGCCCGCCTCGGCCAGTTTGGTCATAATGAAATGGTTGAATTTGTTATTTACCATGCCTTTGCGATCAAACTGTTCAATGCGCGCGCCATCCCCTGCTGACGTATCATTGCGGAATTCGAGCACCAACAGGTCCGGGTTTTCCGTGCTGTATACGGTTTTCGCTTTACCACGATACAACTCAGCTTGCTTTTGCATCTTTAACACTCCTGGGTGTGAATTAACGATAAGTATTCATTTCCTGCTACGCCTGCCGGAGACGTCGGCCTGTAATTGTGGTGCGAAATAGCGGTTAAATCGCGTTTTTGTACCAACGCACACGTTTGCGTATCTTATCAGAAAAAAGGGCCGGATTACTCCAGCCCTGTTAAATTACTTGTTGAACGCTGCCTGGAAGACGGCAACCAGCGCGTCGTTCTGGCTTTGCGTCAGAGTATGCCCCTTAGGATCGATAAACTGCAAGCTGCTGCGGTTATCTAAATCGCCGACCTGCAATTTATAGTCTCCGGATGCCAGGCCCGGGTCGCTAGCGCCCAGATCCCGCCAGTCGCTGTCAGACAACGGTTTGTACGTTACCGCCATGCTGCCCTGAGAGCGAGTGCTGTCGGTGACTTTCATGCCCACTTTTTCCAACGCGGCCGGGAGGCGTTGCCACACGAGGTTGAACGGACCGCGAACGACCAGCATAGGTAAACCGGTATCATCAGCGGCGCTCTGCACATCCATCGTTGCGGCGGAACGGTTCTGCGCGGCATTTGCCGCATCCGTAGCGGTCTTATCCAGACCGGCGGAAATGACGTTCATCATTTCCGTGCTATAGCGCTGCAGCGACGCCGCGTCAGCGACCGGCTTGCCAGCCTGTTCCAGATTAACCAGTTTTACCGTTACCGCCTGCTGATAGCCCTGCGGCTTCACCGAGATTTGATAACGTCCGCGATACTGTTCGTCTTCATCCAGGCGGTTCCAGTTCACCCAATCGGTCGTCAGGGTCTGGCTGGCATCGTCACGTTTTTCAATCGGATAATTTTTCGCCTGAATCACGCTGACGACTTGCGGCCACAGCGTGCTGCTACGACCATTTTCCACCAATAGCGTAGCGGTATCGCCAGAGAACTGGGTACGCGCGCCGCTCACTAACGCTAACGGCTGCGCCGGCGGACGGATATCCAACGCCTTACCAACCGCGCCGCTCCCCTTCGTGACCGGAATAACGTAGTCGCCGGTCGTTATCGGCAGGATCATTCCTGCCGGGGCGTGAAGTTCAGCAAGCGGCGCGGCATCCAGATAGGATTCATCGCCGCTTACCTGGCGCTTGTAGCGCGAATCGGAACTACAGGCAGCGAGCAGCAAAACAAGCGAAACACCCGCAACCTTCGCCAGGCGCGACTTTTGTACTGAGTAAGCCATCAAATCTCCCTAAACTTTACAGCAGGCCAGCATGCTGAAGCGCTGCTTTGACGATGTCACGACCATGGTCCGTGATAGGCGTCATTGGCAGGCGCAGCGTGTCGGTCGCCACAAGACCCAATGCCTTACATGCCCATTTCACCGGGATAGGATTGGGTTCGACAAATAGTTTGTTGTGTAACGGCATCAGACGCTGGTTGATAGCGCGCGCCTCGGCAAATTGCCCTTCCGCCGCCAGTCTGCACATGTCAGCCATCTCGCGCGCCGCTACGTTAGCCGTAACGGAAATCACGCCATGACCACCCAGTTGCATAAAGTCCAGCGCAGACGCGTCATCGCCGCTAAGCAGAATAAAATCGTCTGAAACCAGCTCTTTGATCTGGTGAACGCGGGTTAAGTTCCCTGTCGCCTCTTTGATAGCGATAATATTTTTTATTTCCGCCAGACGACCCACGGTTTCCGGCAGCATATCGCAACCGGTACGGGACGGCACATTATACAGAATTTGCGGCAAGTCAGTGTGTTCCGCGATGGCTTTGAAATGCTGGAACAAACCTTCCTGCGTGGGGCGATTGTAGTACGGCGTTACCGTCAGGCAGCCAACAATGCCGCTATCGTTAAAACGCTGCGTCAGGCTAATCGCTTCCGCGGTCGCGTTTGCGCCCGTGCCGGCGATAACCGGAATACGTCCGTCAGCCAGTTCCAGCGTCATCATCACGACATCGCCATGTTCATCATGGCTTAGCGTGGCAGACTCGCCGGTGGTGCCAACCGAAACAATCGCCGAGGTACCGTTGGCGACATGATAATCAATGAGTTTTTTCAGGCAAGGCCTACTGACGTTACCTTTCTCATCCATCGGCGTAACAAGCGCGACAATACTTCCCGTGAACATGGGCCATCCTCTGTGCAAACAAGTCCCTCAATGGTACGTTTGGTATGGCAATAAAAGCAAGCGACCAAAGCCGTTCTGATTGTTGTATGCAGGTTTTTTTTATGGTTTCCTTAAGATTACCTCACCGCTCAAAGGAATAACTGGTTTGACACCGTCATCACAACACTATTTGGTTATCACTGCGCTGGGCGCCGACAGGCCCGGTATTGTGAATACCATTACTCGCCATGTCAGCAGTTGCGGCTGTAATATCGAAGACAGCCGACTGGCGATGCTGGGCGATGAATTCACGTTTATTATGCTGTTGTCCGGCACGTGGAACGCGATTACCTTGATTGAATCGACATTGCCGTTAAAAGGCGCGGAGCTGGATCTGCTGATTGTGATGAAACGGACGTCCGACCGCCACCGCCCGGCAATGCCCGCGACGGTATGGGTTCAGGTTGAGGTCGCCGACTCCCCGCATTTAATTGAGCGATTCACCGCGCTGTTTAATAGTCATGAAATGAATATTGCGGAGCTGGTCTCCCGCACACAGCCGGCTGAAGGTGATAAAGCTGCGCAATTATTTATTCAAATCACCGCACATAGCCCGGCGTCGCAAAATTCCGCAAATATTGAGCAAGCCTTTAAAGCACTATGTACAGAACTCAATGCGCAAGGCAGTATAAACGTCGTCAATTACTCACAACATGATGAACAGGATGGAGTTAAGTAATGAATCCACTGAAAGCCGGTGATATCGCACCGAAATTTAGCTTGCCGGATCAAGACGGGGAACAAGTAAATTTGACCGACTTCCAGGGACAGCGCGTTCTGGTTTATTTCTACCCAAAAGCCATGACACCCGGCTGTACCGTGCAGGCCTGCGGCTTACGCGATAACATGGACGAGCTCAAAAAAGCAGGCGTGGACGTGCTGGGCATCAGCACCGATAAACCTGAAAAACTCTCCCGTTTCGCTGAAAAAGAGCTGCTGAACTTTACCCTTTTGTCCGATGAAAACCATCAGGTGTGTGAACAGTTCGGCGTCTGGGGCGAAAAGTCGTTTATGGGCAAAACGTATGACGGCATTCACCGCATCAGCTTTTTGATTGACGCTGATGGTAAGATTGAACACGTCTTTAATGATTTTAAAACCAGCAATCACCATGATGTGGTGCTGAACTGGCTGAAAGAAAACGCGTAAAAGCCTCAGGCCGCGCTAATGTGCGGCCTGGAAAGGGAATGTGCCGTCAGGCTTGCCGCGCCAGACGCCATATCGCCGCCACATTGCGCGCCGACAGGCTCAGGTTATATTCCGCCTCGTGTAAGGCTTCCGGCAGCGTAACGATATGCGACAAAATCGACAGCGCCGCATCGATACCCTGCTGATACACAACGTGATGATCGTGTTGCAGCCCACCGGCGAGCGCGATAACCGGTTTATGATACCGCTTCGCCACTCTGGCGACGCCAATCGGCGTCTTGCCGCAAATACTTTGGCTGTCCAGCCGCCCTTCTCCGGTAATCACCAGATCGGCATCTTTAACCGCCTGCTCAAGCTGTAGCGTTTCCACAACAATCTCTACGCCGGCGCGTAATTCCGCATTGAGCAATCCTAAAAGCGCGGCGCCCATTCCACCTGCCGCACCCGCGCCGGGAGCGTTAATCACCTCACGTCCCGTAGCCTGATAAATATGTCGGCCCCAGTTTTCCAGCGCCGCGTCCAGGGTGTTCACCATTTCCGCTGTCGCCCCTTTTTGTGGGCCAAAAATGGCCGATGCGCCCTGGGGACCACACAACGGATTGTTGACATCGCACGCCACGGTTATCGATACCTTACGCAGCAATGGGTGACAACCGGACAGATCGATAGAGGCCAGCGCCGCCAGCGCCTCGCCGCCCGGAGAAAGCGAGCGCCCCTGTTTATCGCGCAATATAACGCCAAGCGCCTGCATCATCCCCGCGCCGCCGTCATTCGTCGCGCTGCCGCCAATTCCCAGAATAATACGCTTTACGCCACGCTCCAGCGCCGCGACGATTAACTCGCCGGTGCCGTAGCTGGTGGTATTAAGCGGGTTGCGCAATTCAGGCGAAACGTGATGCAGCCCAGATGCCGCCGCCATTTCAATCACGGCGGTATCGCTATCGCCCAGCATTCCCCAGCGCGCGGTCACCGGTTGCCCAAGCGGGCCTTGTACCCACTGGTCGACATAACGCCCGCCGCTGGCCTCCACCATTGATTGTACGGTTCCTTCCCCGCCATCCGCCATGGGCACTTTAACGTAGTCGGCGTTAGGATAAATTTCGCGGAACCCCTTTTCTATCGCCTCAGCGACCGCCATTGCGGACAAACTTTCTTTAAATGAATCAGGAGCAATAACAATTTTCATAGGGATTATCCTGCAAAACCAAAGAAACCGAACATCAGAGTAGAAATAAAGGTAATGGCTAACCCCACCAGCGTTTCATACGGCATTAGCTTTAAACGTTCATGAATTTGCATATTGACGCTGCCGCCCGTCGCGTGGAAAAAGCTGCCGTGCGGCAGATGGTCCAGCACCGTGGCGCCCGCATGGATCATAGCGGCTCCCGCTAGGGCGGAAACGCCAAGTTCAAGTAACGTGGGAGAGAAAACGCCGGACGCCACCGCCGTTCCCGCCGTGGTTGAGGCCGTCGCCATTGACATCATGGCGCCAGACACGGGCGCCAGCAGCCAGGACGGCAATCCCGAAGCGGTGAGGCCATGAATCAGGACATCTTTAAGTTCGGAATTAGCGATAATGCCGGCCAGCGTACCGGTTCCCAGCAACATAATAGCGACAGGCGCCATACGCATCAGACCAGCGACCATGTACTGGTTACAGTGGCGCGCGCGTCCCATCAACAGCAGACCGACCAATCCCCCTACGGGCAGGGCAATTAACGGGTCAATGGAAATGCCGGCAAACGGACGGAGAGAAAGCAGGAAAATAGCGACCAGCGGCGCGCTAATCGCCACCAGAAAACCGGGTCTGGCGACGGAGTCATCATGGTGAGTCACTTCATGATCGGCGACGCCCGCGCCTTTATTATTCAGCCGTTTCGCTAACAGATAGGCGATAATAAGCCCAACGATGCCCGGAACCACGCCCGCCAGCATAATAGAGGTAAGAGGAACATGAAACGCATCGGAGGCGGCAATAGCGTTCGGGTTAGGTGACATCACGTTACCCGCTTTGCCGCCGCCAACCATCGCCAGCAGAATAGCGCTTTTTGACAGGCCTGCATTACGCGCAATCGACAGCGCAATCGGCGCGACGGTAATCACCGCCACATCAATAAATACGCCGACGGCAGTCAAACATAGTGTGGCAATGGCTAATGCCAATAATGCCCGGGTTTCCCCCACTTTGCGGACAATCGTCTCAGCAATCGTATTCGCCGCCCCGGACTCAATTAATACGCCCGCCAGTACGCCTGCGGCCAGAATACGCAATACGGCATTAACGATGCCCTGCGCGCCTGACACCATCAACGACACGGTTTGCAGAAGATCGGCGCCGCCAATCAAACCGCCGACCAGCGCGCCCGCCATCATGCCGTAGGCTGGCGACACTTTTCTTAAAATTAATACGATGGCCACAACCAATGCGGCAATGGCTCCCAGGGTGGATATCGACGTCATATACTGCGCCTCCTTTAACATGGAGCGCGCAGTATGGAAAAACCCGCCTAAAAATCCGCTGGAGCTTTCAACAAATTTCGATTCGACCAGGCAGCGGTAACTTGTCGGACAGTACAGATTCGGCCTGGAGCTCCATACCGATATAAAGCCAAAGCGTACTTTTTAACTCGTTGATTTTTATGTGTGTAATATCCTCACAGCGCTGTAAGCGATAGCGCAATGTATTCACATGAATATGCAATGCTTTGGCTGTTTGCGTCAGGTCACAATTATGTTCAAACCAGGTCCGCAGCGTCTGTTGCAATACGCCTTTCGCGTCATGTTGCGCCAGTTGCAGCCACAGACGCGATAGCTCCTGCACTTGCCAACTTTCAGACAGCCCGCTTAGCAGCGCGGGAAGCGCATGGTCATGATAAAAAATGTACTGGCTGCGCAGCTTTTGTCTTTTCGCCATCGCCTGCGTGGCTCTCGCAGTGAGCAAAGATCGGTGCAATCCCGTCTCGCCGGCAAAATAACCCCCAACCAAAATACGGCTAAAGCCCGATGATGCAGCCCATGATTTAAAAATCTGCAATTCGCCCATTTCCTGGCGGGTATTCCACTTTCCCTCTTTTAACGTGATAGGCTTAATAATGATTAATTCATTAAATTCGGTAAACGTCACCAAATGGTTGCGCGCGTGATTCTCGAAATAATCCATTACATTGCGCAGCGCTTCGCGATCCGGCTGGGAAAGTTCAATAATCAGCACCACTCTGGGAACCGCCAGATCAATGCCCAGATAGGCCGCCATGGAGCGCAACGACTCTGTTGAATTTTCTCGCAAAATCAATTGGTTGATCAGCTCTTCGCGATAGCGTTTATCCCACTGTCGCTGTTCGATCAGCACCATATGCTCGATCACCAGCTCCGCCGCCATTTTAACCAGCTCGGCATACGCGCGAACCTCCTCCGGCTCGCCGGTAATGCCGACCACGCCGATAAGCTGTTCATGAAAAGAGATGGGAAGATTAATGCCGGATCGCACGCCTTTTAGCTGATTGGCGGTAGCGGAATCAATTTCTACAATACGGTTTTCCTTCAGCGCCAGAATGGCCCCTTCGTGACGCTGGCGAAGCCGCGAAGGTTCGCCAGACGCGATAATGACGCCATGTTCATCCATGACGTTTACCGAGTAAGGAATAATTTTCATGGCTCGCTGTACAATTTGCCGCGCGGTATACCCTTTCAAGTAATGTTTTCTCAACACACTCATTCCCTGTTTCGTTATCGCTTTACATTAAAAAAGCAATCTCGCATCAATGATGTCACTTATTAACGAATTTCTCAGAAGAATGCTTAGGTTAAGTCACCAAATTTTGGCGGCTTTACAGCGAGAATTTTGTAGGTTCCGACAATAAAAATGCCGCAACACGGCGCGGCATTAAAAAAAGAGCGGCTTTCTAAGCGCTTGTCCCTCATCAGGCGTGCGCAAAATGGCGGCAGGGCACTATGATGTCGTTCACGCTTTACAACTTTTGTACAGACCGCTCAGGATGAGGCATCTGTCACCTGACCATCCGGCCAGGCATGGACAACGGCTTTAATCAGCGTCGCCAATGGAATGGCGAAAAACACTCCCCAGAAACCCCACAGACCGCCGAAAATCACCACTGACAGAATAATCACCAGCGGATGCAAATTCACCGCTTCGGAGAAAAGTACCGGTACCAGCAGATTGCCATCCAGCGCCTGAATAATGAGATAAACGGCAAAACAGCTCCAGAATTCCGTCCCCAGACCAAACTGAAACAGCGCGACGCCCACCACCGGAATTGTCACCACAAAGGCGCCGATATAGGGGATCAGGACCGAAAAGCCCACCAGTACCGCCAACAGTAGCGAATAATTGAGGCCAAACAGCAAAAAGCCCAGCCAGGTCGCCACGCCCACCACCACCATCTCCAGCACTTTTCCGCGGATATAGTTGGTGATCTGCTGATTCATCTCATTCCACACCTGCCCCGCCAGCCCGCGATTACGCGGCAGCACGCGGCGCACGGCATTCAGCATCTGCTCTTTATCTTTTACCAGGAAAAAGACCATCAGCGGCACCAGAACCAGATATACCGCCAGCGTCAGTAGCCCGACTAACGAAGCCAGCGAATACTTCACCACCGAATCGCCCATGTTAAGCATCCGGGTACGCATGTTTTCCGCCATCGCATCAATAATGCCCGCATCCATCAGCGCCGGATAGCGTCGCGGCAAGGTCGCGGCAAAATCGGACAGTTTATTCAGCATACCGGGCATATCACGAATCAGGTAAATACCCTGCTGCCAGGCAATCGGCATCACCACAAACGCCATTAATAACAGAATGCCGACAAAGAGGATAAGGACAATGGAGGCTGCCCAGCGCCGGGAACAGCCAATCGCCTGCAGGCGCGCCGTCGGCCACTCCAGCAGGTAGGCCAGTACGATTGCGACCAGCAGCGGCGCTAACAGGCCGCTAAAGAAAAAGAGGATGCTAAAACCAGCCACCAGAATGACCAGCAAGGCAATCGCCTCCGGGTCGCTGAAGCGACGGCGATACCATTGCATTAACATTTCGAGCATAAAACCCTTCCCAGAACTCAACTGCGGGATTGTGATGCCGAATTGTATCGAAATGTCACAAAAAAGACTTCGCTTTTTATCGTTGATTCAGGAAACTAAAATAGTGAGTCTGTGCTCATCACAGTTACACTTATGAAGTGTCGGAGCGTGGAACGATATTTCACGACGTTGGTCAAAGGGCTATCTCAAAACAACAGGATAGAGGTTATGTTCAGGCAGTTGAAAAAAAACCTGGTGGCAACCCTCATTGCAGCATTGGCTCTCGGTCAGGTCGCGCCCGCATTTGCCGACCCTGCCGACACGCTGCCCGATATGGGAACCTCGGCAGGAAGCACGCTTTCTATCGGACAAGAGATGCAAATGGGCGACTTTTATGTGCGCCAGCTACGCGGCAGCGCGCCGTTAATCAACGATCCGCTGCTGGTGCAATACATTAACGCGCTGGGTATGCGTCTGGTCTCGCACGCCGACTCCGTCAAAACGCCCTTCCATTTTTTCTTGATCAATAATGACGAAATCAACGCGTTCGCGTTCTTTGGCGGCAATGTGGTGCTGCACTCGGCGCTTTTTCGCTACGCGGATAACGAAAGCCAGCTAGCTTCAGTCATGGCGCATGAAATCTCCCACGTGACGCAGCGCCATCTGGCGCGCGCGATGGAAGATCAAAAGCGCAGCGCGCCGCTTACCTGGGTGGGCGCGCTGGGTTCCATTTTGCTGGCCATGGCTAGCCCACAGGCCGGTATGGCTGCGCTAACCGGTACTCTGGCGGGAACGCGCCAGGGAATGATAAGTTTCACCCAGCAAAATGAGCAAGAAGCCGACCGTATTGGTATTCAGGTACTGCAACGCGCCGGATTTGACCCACAGGCGATGCCCTCTTTCCTCGAAAAACTGCTCGACCAGGCGCGTTACTCCACGCGTCCGCCTGAAATTTTGCTCACTCACCCCTTACCGGAAAGCCGCCTTGCGGATGCCCGCAACCGTGCCAACCAGATGCGCCCGGTCGTGGTGCAATCTTCCGCCGACTTTTATCTCGCCAAAGCGCGCGCCCTGGGAATGTACAATTCCGGACGTAACCAGCTTACCAGCGACCTGCTGGATCAGTGGTCTAAAGGCAACGTGCGTCAGCAACATGCGGCGCAATATGGCCGGGCGTTGCAGGCGATGGAAGCGAGCAAGTACGATGAAGCGCGCAAAACGTTGCAGCCGTTGTTAAGCGCGGAACCGAACAATGCCTGGTATCTTGACCTCGCCACCGATATTGACCTGGGGCAGAAAAGAGCCAACGACGCGATTAATCGCCTGAAAAATGCCCGCGATCTGCGCGTTAATCCTGTGCTGCAGTTAAACCTCGCCAATGCGTACCTCCAGGGAGGCCAGCCAAAAGCGGCGGAAACCATTCTGAATCGCTACACCTTTAGCCATAAAGATGACGGTAACGGCTGGGATCTGCTTGCTCAGGCCGAAGCCGCGCTGAACAACCGCGATCAGGAGCTGGCGGCGCGCGCTGAAAGTTATGCGCTGGCGGGACGACTGGATCAGGCAATTTCACTGCTCAGTAGCGCCAGCGCCCAGGCAAAACTGGGTAGCCAGCAACAGGCGCGTTACGATGCGCGTATCGACCAGTTGCGCCAGTTACAGGAACGCTTCAAGCCATACACGAAAATGTAATCGCCGTTTATTAGCCGGATGGCGTCACAAGGAGAACTCATGACCGACACGATTAAAATCTACCATAACCCGCGCTGTTCGAAGAGCCGCGACACGCTGAACCTGCTGAAATCTAACGGCGTGGAACCGGAAGTGGTGCTTTATCTGGATACGCCCGCTGACGCCGCCACCGTGCGAGAACTGCTGCGTATGTTGGGCATGTCCAGCGCGCGCGAACTGATGCGCCAAAAAGAAGATCTCTATAAAACGCTTCATCTGGCGGATAGCCAGCTGAGTGAAGAGGCGTTAATCCAGGCGCTGGTTGAACACCCTAAACTGATGGAGCGCCCCATTGTGGTGGCAAATGGTCAGGCGCGCATTGGCCGACCGCCTGAGCAGGTGCTGGACATCCTCGGTTAACCGTTGAACGCCGCCGTCGCGGCGTATTACAGTTTCAGGATCTCTTTGACAAACGGGATCGTCAGTTTTCGCTGGGCAGTGATCGACGCATGATCGAGCTGATCCAGCGTCATAAACAGCGTGCGCATTTCGCGATCAAGACGTTTGAGTAAAAACCGCCCGACATCTTCCGGCAGTTCAAACCCCCGTAACCGGGCGCGCAACTGTAGCGCCTGAAGTTTGTCTTCATCGGAAAGAGGCTGGAGTTTATAGATTTGCCCCCAGTCCAGACGGGAAGCGAGATCGGGCAAGCCCAGATTTAACTGTCTTGGCGGACGATCGCCGGTGATCAATAACCGCGTCTTACCGGACTCCAGAATGCGGTTATAGAGATCAAAGATCGCCATCTCCCACAGTTCATCGCCAGCGACACATTCAATGTTATCAATACACACCAGCGAGAGGTGTTCCATACCGTCGAGCACTTCCGGCACGAACCAGGTACGTTTATCGAGCGGGACGTAGCCTACCGCATCTCCACGCTGCGACAGTTCAGCGCAGGCGGCGTGCAGCAAATGGCTGCGGCCCGCGCCTTCACGCGCCCAAAGGTAGATATATCCACTATGTTCCTGGCGCAACACGTTTTGTAACGCGGCCAGTAGAGAGGCGTTATCCCCCGGCCAGAAACTTGCGAAAGTTTCGTCGTCAGGAAGATAAAGTGGCAAAGAGAGCTGTGCCGGTGTGTTCAGAGATACCTCAACCCAGGATGACATAAAATCGCGCTGAGTTTACCACATAATTCCCTTGAGATAGAACCGGGCAGCATCGCTGCCCGGCAACCCGTTACTGATGCGGAGACTCCGCATCATTTGCCTCCAGTACCACTTCTTCCGGACGCAACAGGCTAATCAGTTTAAAAATCAGGCTCAGGCAAATCCCGACGATGGTCGCCAGCGCCATCCCTTTCAATTCTGCCGCGCCGATATGCACTTTCGCGCCGCTCACGCCGATGATCAAAATCACCGAGGTGAGGATCAGGTTTTGCGCTTTGTTGTAATCGACTTTCGATTCGATCAAGACGCGAATCCCCGACGCGCCGATAACGCCGTACAACAGCAGTGAGACGCCGCCCATCACGGGTAACGGGATAATCTGAATCGCCGCCGCCAGTTTGCCGACGCAGGAAAGCAGAATGGCGAAAATCGCCGCGCCGCCGATAACCCAGGTACTGTAAACGCGGGTGATCGCCATGACGCCAATATTTTCCCCATAGGTGGTATTCGGCGTGGAGCCGAAGAAACCGGAGACGATCGTCGACAGTCCGTTAGCGAACATCGAGCGGTGCAAACCGGGATCGCGCACCAGATCTTTTTTGACGATATTCGCCGTCACCACCAGATGACCGACATGCTCGGCGATCACGACCAACGCCGCGGGCAGAATCGTCAGGATCGCGAACCATTCAAAACGCGGCGTATAGAAGGTCGGCAGCGCAAACCAGTGTGCCTGGGCAATGGGCGTGGTATCGACCACTCCCAGCGCGAATGACAGCGCATAGCCTGCCAGCACGCCGATCAAAATCGGAATGATCGCCAGGAAACCGCGAAACAGTACGGAGCCGAACACCGTCACCGCCAGCGTGACCATGGAGATGATAATTGTTTTCGTGTCCGGCGACTGCCCTTGCGCAGGCAGCAATCCGGCCATCCCCGCCGCGACGCCAGCCAGCTCCAGACCGATGACGGCAACGATTGCGCCCATTGCCGCAGGCGGGAACATCACATCCAGCCAGCCGGTGCCCGCTTTTTTAACGATGAAAGAAACCAGACAGAACAACACGCCGCACATAATAAAACCGCCCAGCGCCACTTCATAACCCAGCGGCAACAGCAGTAGTACCGGGGAAATAAAGGCAAAGCTCGATCCGAGGTAGGCCGGAATTTTACCTTTGCAGATAAAGAGATACAGCAGCGTTCCGATACCGTTAAACAGCAGCACCGTCGCGGGGTTGATATGAAACAGAACTGGCACCAGCACGGTCGCGCCAAACATGGCGAAAAGGTGCTGTAAACTAAGCGGGATTGTCTGTAAAAGCGGCGGTCTTTCACTCACCCCGATAGCACGGCGCGTCATAGTGTTTTCCTCTAAGTGTGTTTGTTATGAGTTGTTTTATTCAAAAAAAAGCCGACTCTTAAAGTCGGCTTTTAATTATTTATTCACTTACTTGGTACCAAAAATCTTATCGCCGGCATCGCCAAGCCCCGGAATAATGTATCCGTGCTCGTTAAGCCCCTGATCGATAGAGGCGGTGTACAGTTCAACGTCCGGGTGCGCTTTTTCCAGCGCCGCAATGCCTTCCGGCGCGGCGACCAGTACCAGCACCTTAATGCTGCTACAGCCTGCTTTTTTCAGCAGGTCGATGGTCGCGATGACAGAACCGCCGGTCGCCAGCATCGGGTCGACGATCAGCGCCATGCGCTCATCAATGTTCGATACCAGTTTCTGGAAATAAGGTACTGGCTCAAGCGTCTCTTCGTTACGGTACATCCCGACTACGCTGATACGCGCGCTCGGTACATTTTCCAGAACGCCTTCCATCATGCCCAGACCCGCCCGCAGAATCGGCACAACGGTAATTTTTTTACCTTTGATCTGGTCGATTTCCACCGGGCCATTCCAGCCTTCGATGGTGACTTTTTCCGTTTCCAGGTCGGCTGTCGCTTCATACGTCAGCAGGCTGCCTACTTCTGAGGCGAGTTCACGAAAGCGTTTAGTGCTAATGTCGTTTTCACGCATCAGACCCAGCTTGTGTTTGACGAGTGGGTGTTTGACTTCCACGATCTTCATACTCTTCTCCTATCCTCAGATGACTGGCAACCACAAAAAAAATCGCCGGATTATACCGCTTTTCCTCTCTGACGCAACACAATGTATGCTTGACCTGGATCAACCAAAAGCGCAGATAGCGGAAAAGTGAGTATAAATCACTCACGTTGAAACAGGCGATAAAGGCTAACAACCGTTTGAATCTTAGCAATTTTAAGGATGAATAGCCTGTCCAGGCCACCTGTCGTAAACCAAGTGCTGGATATCCTTTTCTTTTTTACCAACAGAGAAATTTTCAAGCAGCGACCGAAACCATGCCAAAAAAATCGTCCGGATATCCAGGGCGCAGACCACGCTCGCAAACGTTTGCTTTCCCTGTTAGAATTGCGCCGAATTTAACTTTTACCGCAAGAAAAAACGTGGGGAATCAGGCAGTGACCGATAAGACCTCTCTTAGCTATAAAGATGCCGGCGTCGATATTGATGCGGGTAACGCTCTGGTTGATCGAATCAAAGGCGTAGTGAAGAAAACTCGCCGCCCGGAGGTTATGGGCGGTCTGGGCGGTTTCGGTGCGCTGTGCGCGTTGCCGCAAAAATATCGTGAACCGGTACTGGTTTCCGGCACTGACGGCGTAGGCACCAAACTTCGCCTGGCGATGGACTTAAAGCGTCACGACGCTATCGGTATTGATCTGGTGGCGATGTGCGTAAACGATCTGGTCGTTCAGGGCGCGGAACCGCTGTTTTTCCTCGATTACTATGCCACGGGTAAACTGGATGTCGATACCGCCGCCAGCGTGATCAACGGTATTGCCGAAGGCTGCCTGCAATCCGGCTGCGCGCTGGTTGGCGGCGAGACGGCGGAAATGCCGGGCATGTATCACGGCGAAGATTACGATGTGGCGGGTTTCTGCGTCGGCGTAGTCGAAAAATCAGAAATCATCGACGGCTCCCGGGTTGCCGAAGGCGACGTGCTGATTGCGCTCGGCTCCAGCGGCCCGCACTCGAATGGATATTCGCTGGTGCGGAAAATTATTGACGTTAGCGGCTGCGACCCACAGACCACTCTGCTGGAAGGGAAGCCGCTGGCCGATCATCTGCTTGAACCGACCCGTATCTACGTAAAATCGGTTCTGGAACTGATTGAAAACGTCGATGTACACGCTATCGCCCACCTCACCGGCGGCGGCTTTTGGGAAAATATTCCGCGCGTTCTGCCGGAGAATACCCAGGCGGTAATTAATGAGTCGTCATGGCAGTGGCCCGCCATCTTTACCTGGCTGCAAACCGCCGGTAATGTCAGCCGACATGAAATGTACCGTACCTTTAACTGCGGCGTCGGCATGGTGATTGCGCTCTCCGCTCCGGAAGCGGACAAAGCGCTTGCTCTGCTAAACGAGAAAGGTGAAAACGCATGGAAAATCGGTATCATCAAAGCCTCTGATTCCGAACAGCGTGTGGTTATTGAATAATGAATATTGTGGTGCTGATTTCCGGCAATGGAAGCAATTTACAGGCGATTATCGATGCCTGCGAAGCGAAGAAAATTAAAGGCACCCTCAGGGCAGTATTCAGCAATAAGGCCGACGCGTTCGGCCTTGAACGCGCCAGAGAAGCAGGCATTCCGGCGCAAGCGCTGACTGCCGATCGGTTTGACAGCCGCGACGCCTTCGATCGCGAGTTGATTCGCAAGATAGACGCGTATGCGCCCGATGTGGTCGTGCTGGCCGGTTTTATGCGTATTCTGAGTCCGATGTTTGTCGCGCATTACTACGGGCGTCTGCTGAACATTCACCCTTCCCTGCTGCCAAAATATCCGGGGTTGCATACCCATCGCCAGGCGCTGGAAAACGGCGATGAGGAGCACGGTACCTCGGTGCATTTCGTGACAGACGAACTCGACGGCGGCCCGGTCATTCTCCAGGCGAAGGTGCCGGTTTTTGCCGACGACAGCGAAGATGATATCACCGCACGCGTACAAACTCAGGAACATGCGATTTATCCGCTGGTGATTGGCTGGTTTGCGCAGGGGCGTCTAAAGATGCGCGATAACGCCGCCTGGCTGGACGGGCGTCGTCTGCCGCCGCAAGGTTATGCGTCTGACGAATAATACGTCATCGAACAGGACTGCGTCTGCTTGCCGGATGGCGGCATAAATGCCTATCCGGCCTACTCTTTTCCCTTCCTTTATGCTATCAGTTTATTGTCATATTTTTCTGGCGCAGTTGGACATTAACGCGTAATGCTCGCCATAATCATCAGGCAGTGTCCCGTGAATAAAACGGAGTATAGGTAGTAATGGGTCAGGAAAAGCTATATATCGAGAAAGAACTGAGCTGGTTAGCATTTAACGAACGCGTGTTACAGGAAGCAGCGGATAAATCCAACCCGTTGATTGAGCGGATGCGGTTCCTGGGAATCTATTCTAATAACCTCGACGAGTTCTACAAAGTGCGTTTCGCTGAACTGAAACGACGCATTATTATCAGCGAAGAACAGGGTTCAAATTCTCATTCACGCCATTTGTTAGGCAAAATTCAGTCCCGCGTGTTGAAAGCAGACCAGGAGTTCGACGGCCTGTACAACGAATTACTGCTGGAAATGGCGCGTAATCAAATCTTTCTGATCAACGAGCGTCAGCTCTCGGTGAACCAACAAAGCTGGTTGCGCCACTATTTTAAGCACTATTTGCGCCAGCATATTACCCCGATTCTCATTAACCGGGAGACGGATCTTGTTCAGTTTTTAAAAGATGATTACACCTATCTGGCGGTGGAGATTATCCGCGGCGATACCATCAACTATGCGCTGCTGGAGATACCGTCCGACAAAGTCCCACGCTTCGTTAATCTGCCGCCGGAGACACCGCGCAGACGCAAGCCGATGATTCTTCTGGATAATATTCTGCGCTACTGCCTGGATGACATTTTTAAAGGGTTCTTCGACTATGACGCGCTTAATGCCTATTCGATGAAAATGACCCGCGATGCCGAATATGACCTGGTGCATGAGATGGAATCCAGTCTGATGGAGCTGATGTCTTCCAGCCTGAAGCAGCGCCTGACCGCTGAACCTGTGCGCTTTGTCTATCAACGCGATATGCCCGCCGCGCTGGTCGACGTGCTGCGGGAAAAACTGACGATCTCCCGGTATGACTCAATCGTACCCGGCGGGCGCTACCACAATTTTAAAGACTTTATTAATTTTCCGAATGTCGGTAAAGCCAACCTGGTCAATAAACCGTTACCGCGGTTACGCCATCTTTGGTTTGATAAAGAGAAGTTTCGTAACGGTTTCGACGCGATTCGTGAACGTGATGTGCTGCTCTATTATCCTTATCACACCTTTGAACATGTGCTGGAACTGCTGCGTCAGGCGTCGTTTGACCCAAGCGTGCTGGCGATCAAAATCAATATTTATCGCGTAGCGAAAGACTCGCGCATTATTGACTCGATGATCCATGCCGCCCATAACGGCAAAAAAGTCACCGTGGTGGTGGAGTTGCAGGCGCGCTTCGATGAAGAGGCGAATATTCACTGGGCCAAGCGGTTAACCGAAGCGGGCGTCCATGTTATTTTCTCTGCGCCTGGGCTGAAAATTCACGCCAAACTCTTCCTCATCTCACGAAAAGAGGGCGATGACGTGGTGCGTTATGCGCATATCGGCACCGGTAACTTCAACGAAAAAACAGCGCGGCTGTATACCGATTATTCGCTGCTGACCGCCGATGCGCGCATTACCAATGAAGTGCGCCGGGTCTTTAATTTTATTGAAAACCCCTATCGCCCGGTCACTTTCGATTATTTGATGGTTTCTCCACAAAACTCACGGCGTCTGCTGTATGAGATGATCGATCGTGAAATCGCCAATGCCCAGCAAGGCTTACCGTCAGGGATTACGTTAAAGCTTAACAACCTGGTCGATAAAGGGTTGGTCGACAGGCTATACGCCGCGTCGGGTTCGGGCGTCCAGGTCAATCTGCTGGTGCGCGGTATGTGTTCTCTTATTCCGCAACTGGAAGGCATTAGCGATAATATTCGTGCGATTAGCATTGTGGATCGCTATCTGGAGCACGATCGGGTTTATATTTTCGAAAACGGCGGTGATAAGCAAGTTTGGCTCTCTTCAGCTGACTGGATGACGCGTAATATTGACTACCGTATCGAAGTCGCTACGCCTATCCTCGACCCGCGGCTTAAACAACGCGTCCTGGATATCATTGACATTCTGTTTAGCGACACGGTAAAAGCGCGTTTTATCGATAAAGAACTCAGCAACCGCTACGTGCCGCGCGGCAATCGCCGTAAAGTCCAGGCGCAGCTGGCAATTTATGACTACATCAAATCACTCGAGCAACCAGACTAACGCTATGCCAATTTACGATAAATCCCCTCGCCCACAGGAGTTCGCTGCGGTCGATCTCGGCTCAAACAGCTTTCATATGGTCATTGCCCGCGTGGTTGACGGCGCAATGCAGATTATCGGGCGCTTAAAACAGCGCGTCCATCTGGCGGACGGGCTGGGCGCGGATAACAAACTCAGCGAAGAAGCCATGGAACGAGGGCTTAGCTGTCTGTCGTTGTTTGCTGAACGCTTACAAGGTTTCTCCCCTTCCAGCGTCTGTATCGTAGGCACCCATACGTTACGTCAGGCGCAAAATGCCGCTGATTTTCTCAAACGCGCGGAAAAGGTTATTCCCTACCCGATAGAGATTATTTCCGGTAACGAAGAAGCGCGCCTGATTTTTATGGGCGTAGAACATACGCAGCCGGAAAAAGGCCGCAAGCTGGTGATCGATATCGGCGGCGGGTCAACAGAGCTGGTCATTGGCGAAAACTTCGAACCCAGGCTGGTTGAAAGCCGTCGTATGGGCTGCGTGAGCTTCGCGCAGCTCTACTTTCCCGGCGGCGTTATCAATAAAGAAAACTTCCAGCGCGCCCGAATGGCGGCAGCGCAAAAACTGGAAACCTTAACCTGGCAGTATCGTATTCAGGGTTGGAACGTGGCGATGGGCGCTTCCGGTACGATTAAGGCCGCTCATGAAGTTCTCCTGGCGCTGGGTGAGAAAGATGGCTTCATTACGCCGGAGCGCCTCGATAAACTGAAGTCAGAAGTGTTGAAGCACCGCTCCTTTAATGCGCTCAGCCTGCCGGGTCTGTCTGAAGAACGAAAAGCGGTCTTTGTGCCGGGCCTGGCGATTCTGTGCGGCGTTTTTGATGCTCTGGCTATCCGCGAGCTTCGCCTTTCCGACGGCGCGTTGCGCGAAGGCGTGCTGTATGAAATGGAAGGCCGCTTCCGCCATCAGGATGTTCGCAGCCGTACCGCAAAAAGTCTGGCCAATCAATACAACATTGACAGAGAACAGGCCAGACGCGTGCTGGAAACCACCATGCAAATGTACGAGCAGTGGCAGGCCCAGCAGCCAAAACTGGCGCATCCGCAGCTTGAAGCGTTGCTCCGCTGGGCGGCAATGCTGCATGAGGTTGGACTGAATATTAATCACAGCGGTTTACATCGCCATTCGGCTTATATTCTGCAACACAGCGATTTGCCCGGCTTTAATCAGGAGCAGCAAATGATGATGGCGACGCTGGTGCGTTATCATCGTAAAGCCATAAAACTGGATGATATGCCCCGCTTTACGCTGTTTAAGAAAAAACAGTATCTGCCGTTAATTCAGCTACTTCGGCTGGGCGTATTACTGAACAACCAGCGGCAGGCGACCACCACGCCGCCGACGCTGCGGCTAACGACCGATGACAGCCACTGGACGTTATGTTTTCCGCATGACTGGTTCAGCCAGAATGCGCTGGTACTGCTTGATCTGGAAAAAGAACAGCAGTACTGGGAAGCGGTAACTGGCTGGCGTCTCAATATTGAGGAAGAAAGCTCGCCGGAGATCGCCGCGTAAATTGTGGATCAGACGCCGCGCTGCGGCGTCTGCCTTTACTGAATCTCAGATAATAGCTGCGGCTCGCCAATTAAATATCCCTGAAGATAGTCGATCCCCAACGACAGCACGACGCTTCGTATTTCTTCGCTCTCGACATACTCCGCGACGACCTGCATTTTTTTCATTCGCGCTAAATGACAAATAGAAGCCACGATCTGATAATCGAGACTGTTTGACACTATATTGCGAATAAAACTGCCATCAATTTTAAGAATATCGGCGTTAACGTTTTTCAGCCGCGCATAGCTGGCGTAGCCTGTACCGAAATCATCAATCGCTATCTGACAGCCAAACTGCTGTAGCTGTCCCAGCGTCAACTGCGCCTGCTCAGCATTGGTGAGAGAGTTGCTTTCCGTTACCTCAAAAACCAGTTGCCAGGGTTCAACCTGATATTGTTTAAGCAACTGCTTAACTTCTGCAGGAAAACGGGCGCGACATACCGATGTTGGCGACAGATTAATGGCAAAACGATGCGCGGGCATATATTCCCGGCTGGCCGCCATAAACCGCAGCGTGTTTTCAATCACCCAGAGATCGATAGCGGAAGACAAACCAAACTCATGCGCCACGGGTAAAAAATTGTCTGGGTTGATAACGTCGCCGTTATCATCCCTGAGTCGCAGTAAAATTTCATGGTAAACGTCCCCACGAACACCGAAAATAGGCTGCGCCATCAGGAAAAAATGATCGTGCTCCAACGCCTGTTGCAGCCGATTCATCATCGCAATTCTGCCCTTCAAATCGCGCTGCAGGTGCATTGCGCCGCGCCGCTGTAAATCCTCCGGCGCGTTAGTCGTCAACGAAAGATCGGAACTGGTGCTTAATTCGCCCAACAGCAGATAAAGGTGGCTAACCGGAGAACGCACGCAGCAGTAGCTCACGCCGACAGGCGGCTGTAGCGGCAGTCCGTCCCAGATAAACCGAAACTGCTTAATATGTTTATCCAGCGCTTCAATACGCTGCTGATGCGCCTCTGTATTAAGACGCAGCACCAGGTCGTGCCCTGACATCTGGTAGACGCACTCATTTGAGGCCAGCATCGGCGTAATCCAGTGAGAGAGCTTTTGCTTATACTGGATGCGTAGCATGACGCCATAATTTTTACCCAATAGCTCCAGACCCGGCACGTGTAAAAAACAGATCGTAGACCAGGGCGCATTTTGGAGCGCGCGGTTTAACGCACGTAAATTGGGAAGATGTACAACCGGGTCAAGATAGGCCAGCCGCCGTGCGCGACCACTCACTACGCGCTGGCGCGTGGCCAGCACAGACATATAATTAACAATAAAAGAAAAAACCAGATAGCTCGAAGAGGTAATCGCTAATTGCGTATCATAACCTGAATACCAGGGCATATAACGCTGATAATAATGAATTGACGTAATTAGCACGACGGCCCAGATAATTGAAATAAACTTATAGCCATAGCGCATCGCGCCCCACAGCATGACCGGCAATAATAACGAAAGCGTATAGTTGGTACTAAATATTGAACTATTATCAGTCAATGGCATACACAGTATAAACATTAGTGTAGTCAATACGGCCAGCCAAATAACGATCTCTTTTTTAGTGACCTTGCTATCAATCTGTAGCTTTAATTGCTGATAATACCCGCGCAGGTGCAGCGGATTGCGGAGAGTACGAATAATAAAATAGCACAATGGCACGCCGATAAGGTTACCGACCAGTAACGCCTGGTAATTAATCAGCGTGTTGATATTAAAGGGCATTACCCCCATCAGGCTGGCTTTACTTTCGTACATGCCAACAAAAGCGGCAAACTGGTAGATGACCAGAAATAATGTTGCTGAACAAAATACCTGCCAGAACATTCGTTGAAACAACAGGTGGGCGTCGCCGTGGGAAACATTATTTCGCCGGGGGGAAAAGACACGATAACCGCCCCAACTTAGCACGATAGTAATGATAAAGTGCATTGTCACAGAAAGGGTTTCATACAGACCTGTCTGCGGGTATCTGCGCCAGAAGATAGCAAGCACAATGCCCGGCATTGCTGCCCAGCCGAAAAAGAGCATCAGGCTAAGCATAAAAGCTAACGGCAGGTAAAAAAGAACCACATTTCCAGTGCTGGTAAGCGCATAAGTATTTGCGCTACTTAAAACAGGTAGTAAAATCGAAGGGAGAATGAGCGGTAGTCCCCACCATTTATCTCTGATATTTATATAAGTTTTATTTAGTTTCATAGATGCTCAGCAGAACCCCCCAATCCCAAAGGGGCGTTAACAGACAGGCATCCCACCTGACTTTAAATTGATGATGCGATATACATCACACGATAGTCATCGATTGTAATTATTAAACAAAAGTAACATTTGATTTAAGTCAATTATTACCTTTCTCCTGCAGCCTTTATTCGTCTTTTTATTCTTTGTTATCATTAATTTATTATTAATGTAAATACTAAAATTATCTTCCATAACAATATAAGATAAATCAACTGACGCAATTTTACATTAAGAGGAATTGACCATCGGTTCGCAGTATGCCTTAATGTAGAGTGAACGCAGGCTTGTTACGTTCTTCGCCTTGATAATACCCTTGAAGAACCCAGCCTGATCCCGCCCATACCGCTGGGCCAACGTTAAGGAACCCTTTGTGAGTCAGGCCAACAGTATGCGAAAACGACATCGATTTAACACTCGCATGACCCGTATCGTACTGCTTATCAGTTTTCTCTTCTTCTTTGGACGTTTCGTCTACTCTTCTATCGGCGCCTGGCAGCACCATCAGGATAAAAAAGAAGCGCAACAGTCATCGCTTTCTGTCACCACGCCGGGACAACGTTAAGCTGTTATCCGTTAAAAAGCCCGCGCAAGAAAAAGGAGCTTTAGCGTTAACGCAAAAAGACAATCCCACTCAATGGGTTCAGGCCATGATCAGACGCTTAAAGAGCAACCGCGGCATATCCTGCCTGGGTGATAAGATCATATGCGCGGTTACTAAGATTCCCTCGACCGAATACAAAATCCGATAGCCTTCAGCGTGGTTAAACTCCCGGTAGCTGGCACAAGTTCAGGGCAAATCTGGCATCCCAGCGGGCACTGGCGTACGGTACTCTCAAACTGTGTGAGTATCTCTACGATAGCCGGATGCGGCTCAACCTCAACGCGCTTCAGGAAACCCGCTATTGTGTCGATGCAGTGCTTTACCGTAAACGTATACTCAAAGGTCACCTGCGGTTCCGCCCTATCCGCCAGAGCCAATGCGAAATCAGGAAGATAACCATCGTGGGAGGAGAATAAGGTGACCAGTCCCATACGTCAGAATTTGTTTTGTAAAGAGCCACGAGGGATCAGATTACCAACGTTGACAGGCAAAACCATCAATTCATTGCAGCTAAGCTCAACGAATAATTTAGGTCGTTTCGTTGGTCGTAATGTACCCTGGCTCGGTTGGGTTATGACATTCACTACGATTTATGATATCCAGCGTGATATTAAAGATACATTTAATCGTGTGGCGGTTCCTAAAGATCGCATTCAGTGGACGTACTTCTAATGAGAGATATTGAGAAAGAAATTATCGATTTTATCGATCAGGAATATAACACTAAAAAGTACTTTCTCTGTGGGTCAAAGCGAACCATCACGCTTGATACCAGTATTAGGGATGATCTTAAACTCGTTTTTGAAGATAGTGAAGAATTTCTACAAGAGTACTTCAAGCGTTGGAATGTAGATTCAGAAGGATTTGACATACTCAACTATCTGAATCCAGAGTATTTTGGAAGTAAAGAGCCTGATCCGCGTAAGCCACTAACAGTTGGTATGCTCGGTGAAAGTGCTAAAGCTGGACGTTGGTTATATAGTTGAAGAATAAGTTATTATATTTTAAATACCCCTTATTTGGGCTGAATCGCCACGGATAATCTGGACACTTCTGAGTCGTTGGTAGATCTTTTTCTTTATCCGCTCACGCTTCAGTAGCTGGAAAAAGCTTTCTGCAACCGCATTGTCATGACAGTTGCCACGACGGCTCATACTGCCCTCCAGTCCGTGCGATTTCAGGAACGACTGCCATTCATAGCGGGTGTACTGACTACCCTGATCAGACTGAACCAGCACCTGTTTTTGGGGATGACGTCGCCACACGGCCATCAGAAGCGCATTCAGGACAATATCTTTTGTCATTCGTGGTTGCATTGACCAACCGATAACTTTGCGCGAGAACAAATCAACGACCACGGCAAGATACAGCCAACCTTCGTGGGTTCGTAATTACGTCAAATTTGCCGTCAAGAGCTGTGCGCTACACAGAAAGCTCATCTATGCACATAAATAAAAACCCTCTGTAAAAACAGAGGGTTAAATTCACCTTTACCTGTTCATGAAAACACAGGAAGGGTTATCGGCTTATTCCCACTCAATGGTAGCCGGTGGTTTACCGCTGATGTCATACACCACACGGGAAATCCCGTTGACTTCATTGATAATGCGGTTGGAAACACGACCCAGGAAGTCATACGGCAGGTGCGCCCAGTGCGCGGTCATAAAGTCGATGGTTTCGACGGCACGCAGGGAGACCACCCAGTCATACTTACGACCATCGCCCATGACGCCTACGGAACGGACCGGCAGGAAGACGGTGAACGCCTGGCTGACTTTGTCGTACAGATCCGCCTTACGCAGTTCTTCAATGAAGATAGCGTCCGCGCGACGCAGCAGGTCGCAGTACTCTTTCTTCACTTCACCCAGTACGCGCACGCCGAGGCCCGGCCCCGGGAACGGATGGCGATACAGCATGTCGTACGGCAGGCCCAGCTCCAGACCAATCTTACGCACTTCGTCTTTGAACAGCTCTTTCAGCGGTTCAACCAGCCCCATCTTCATCTCTTTCGGCAGGCCGCCGACATTGTGGTGAGATTTGATGACGTGCGCTTTACCGGTTGCAGACGCCGCAGATTCGATAACGTCAGGGTAGATGGTGCCCTGCGCCAGCCATTTCACGTCTTCCAGTTTGAGCGCTTCTTCGTCGAACACTTCCACAAAAACGCGACCGATGATCTTACGCTTGGCTTCCGGATCGTTCTCACCAGCCAACGCGGACAGGAAGCGGTCTTCTGCCGGTACGTGAACAATGTTCAGACCAAAATGGTCGCCAAACATGTCCATCACCTGCTCGGCTTCGTTGAGGCGTAACAGGCCGTTGTCGACGAAAACACAGGTCAGATTTTTACCGATCGCGCGGTGCAGCAGCATTGCGGTTACGGAGGAATCCACGCCGCCGGAGAGACCGAGGATTACTTTGTCGTCGCCCACCTGCTCGCGAATGCGCGCCACGGCGTCGTCGATGATCTTCGCCGGCGTCCACAGGGCTTCACACTGGCAGATATCACGCACAAAACGCTCCAGCATACGCATACCCTGGCGGGTGTGAGTCACTTCCGGGTGGAACTGTACGCCGTAGAAGCGTTTTTCTTCGTTGGCCATAATGGCGAACGGACAGCTCTCGGTGCTGGCGACGGTCACGAAGTCGGACGGAATCGCCGTCACTTTATCGCCGTGGCTCATCCACACGTCTAGCAGCGGTTTGCCGTCGGCGGTCAGGGAATCTTCAATACCGCGAACCAGCGCGCTGTCGGTCAATACTTCGACCTGCGCGTAACCAAATTCACGCTCATTAGAACCTTCTACATGACCACCAAGCTGCATCGCCATGGTCTGCATCCCGTAGCAGACGCCAAATACCGGCACGCCTGCTTCAAAGACATACTGCGGCGCGCGCGGGCTGTTTTCTTCGGTGGTGCTTTCCGGGCCGCCGGAAAGAATAATGCCGCTTGGGTTGAAGTCACGAATTTGTGCTTCTGTCACATCCCACGCCCATAGTTCGCAGTAAACGCCCAACTCACGCACGCGGCGTGCAACCAGTTGAGTGTACTGAGAACCGAAGTCCAGAATGAGGATGCGATGCTTATGAATGTTTTCCGTCATTGACGCTTATTCCGAGGCAAGTGAAACAGATTAAATAAATCGCCCGACACGAAGGTCGGGCGAAGAAAATCAGGAGCCCAGACGGTAGTTCGGGGACTCTTTGGTGATGGTCACGTCGTGAACGTGGCTTTCCTGGATACCCGCACCGCTGATACGCACAAACTCCGCTTTAGTACGCAGTTCGTCGATGGTAGCACAACCGGTCAGCCCCATACAGGAGCGCAGGCCGCCCATCTGCTGGTGAATGATCTCTTTCAGGCGACCTTTATAGGCTACGCGGCCTTCGATACCTTCCGGCACCAGTTTGTCGGCGGCGTTGTCGCTCTGGAAGTAACGGTCGGAGGAACCTTTGGACATCGCGCCCAGAGAACCCATACCGCGGTAGGATTTGTACGAACGGCCCTGGTAGAGTTCGATTTCGCCCGGGGATTCTTCGGTACCGGCCAGCATAGAGCCCACCATGACAGCGCTCGCGCCTGCGGCGATGGCTTTGGCGATATCGCCGGAGAAACGGATACCGCCGTCAGCGATAACCGGAATCCCGGTGCCTTCCAGCGCTTCAACTGCGTCAGAAACAGCGGTGATTTGCGGAACGCCCACGCCAGTCACGATACGAGTGGTACAGATGGAACCCGGGCCGATACCCACTTTCACCGCGCTGCAACCGGCTTCCGCCAGTGCGCGAGCGCCTGCGCCCGTCGCGACGTTGCCGCCGATGATTTGCAGGTCAGGATATTTAGCTCGCGTCTCACGGATACGTTGCAACACGCCTTCTGAATGACCGTGAGAGGAGTCGATCAGCAGTACGTCAACGCCTGCCGCCACCAGCGCGTCAACGCGCTCTTCGTTGCCCGCGCCTGCGCCAACCGCCGCGCCGACACGTAAACGGCCCTGCTCATCTTTGCAGGAGTTTGGTTTACGTTCCGCTTTCTGGAAATCTTTTACGGTAATCATGCCAAGCAGATGGAAGTTATCATCAACGACCAGCGCTTTTTCAACGCGTTTTTCGTGCATTTTTGCCAGCACGACTTCACGGGCTTCGCCTTCACGAACGGTCACCAGACGCTCTTTCGGCGTCATGTAAACACTCACCGGCTGGTTCAGGTCAGTCACAAAACGCACGTCACGACCGGTGATGATACCCACCAGCTCGTTATCTTCAGTCACCACCGGATAGCCCGCGAAGCCATTACGCTCGGTCAGGGCTTTCACTTCATGCAACGTGGTGGTTGGCAGGACGGTCTGCGGGTCGGTCACTACGCCGGACTCGTGTTTCTTCACGCGGCGAACTTCTTCCGCCTGGCGCTCGATGGACATGTTTTTGTGGATAAAACCAATGCCGCCTTCCTGGGCTAGGGCAATTGCCAGGCGCGCTTCCGTCACGGTGTCCATCGCCGCAGAAAGCATAGGAATATTCAGACGAATGGTTTTCGTCAACTGCGTGCTGAGATCGGCAGTATTCGGCAAAACGGTGGAGTGAGCGGGAACAAGGAGGACGTCGTCAAACGTCAGGGCTTCTTTAGCGATACGTAGCATGGGCAATATCTCACCTGGGAGGTTAATAAATATTGCCGCGGCATTATACAGAACGTAATCGGTTGCATCTACATTTTTTTGCAAATAGTGCTTGCGATCCCCCGTGAGCAGGTTACTATCGATTGAATAACCTGCTGATTTAGAATTTGATCCCGCTCACATGTTATCCTCTCAAACTTCCTCAATTTTTACCGTAAGCCGCCTTAACCAGACGGTTCGTCTGCTGTTGGAACAGGAGATGGGACAGGTATGGATCAGCGGCGAGATTTCTAATTTCACGCAGCCTGCGTCGGGCCACTGGTACTTTACGCTCAAAGACGATACCGCTCAGGTGCGCTGTGCGATGTTCCGTAACAGCAACCGCCGGGTGACGTTCCGCCCGCAGCACGGGCAGCAGGTGTTAGTCCGCGCCAATATCACGCTGTACGAGCCGCGCGGCGATTATCAAATCATCGCCGAAAGTATGCAGCCCGCGGGCGAAGGCTTGTTGCAGCAGAAATATGAGCAGCTAAAAGCCAAACTGCAGGCCGAAGGCTTGTTCGATCAGCAGCATAAACAGCAGTTGCCCTCCCCGGCCCACTGCGTTGGGGTGATCACTTCGAAAACCGGCGCGGCGCTGCACGATATTCTCCACGTGCTAAAGCGTCGTGACCCATCCCTGCCCGTTATTATCTATCCAACCGCAGTCCAGGGCGACGACGCGCCGGGGCAGATCGTTCGTGCTATCGAACTGGCGAACGCGCGCGGCGAATGTGATGTACTGATCGTCGGACGCGGCGGCGGTTCGCTGGAAGATTTGTGGAGTTTTAACGACGAACGCGTGGCGCGGGCGATTTTTGCCAGCCGTATTCCGGTGGTCAGCGCCGTCGGTCACGAAACGGACGTGACGATAGCTGATTTTGTCGCCGACCTGCGCGCGCCGACGCCATCAGCAGCGGCAGAAATTGTCAGCCGCAACCAGCAGGAGTTGTTGCGTCAGATTCAGTCCGCCCAGCAGCGCCTGGGCATGGCGATGGACTACTACCTCGCCAACCGCAGCCGTCGTTTCACGCAGATTTTTCACCGTCTGCAACAGCAACATCCGCAACTGCGTCTGGCCCGCCAGCAAACCGCGCTGGAACGTTTACGCCAACGGATGGGATTTGCGCTTGAGGCCAGAATTAAGCAGGCCACTCAGCGCCAACAGCGCGTAAGTCAACGCCTGAGCCAGCAAAATCCGCAGCCGCGCATTCACCGTGCGCAGTCGCGCATCCAACAGCTGGAATATCGTCTGACGGAGAATATCCGCTCACGGTTAAGCGAACAGCGCGAACGCTTTGGCAACGCGGTCACGCATCTGGAGGCGGTCAGCCCGTTAGCCACGCTGGCGCGCGGCTATACGGTTTCGACGACAACGGACGGCAAAGTGCTGAAAAAGATCAAACAGGTCAAAGCAGGCGATATCATGACCACGAGACTGGAGGACGGCTGGCTTGAAAGTGAAGTCAAATCCGTCACGCCGGGCACGTAATCCAACATTCCCCCACCCTTTGCAGCGCGATGTTGGGGTTCGACTTCGCCTCAGCCAACCTACGCGCCACATTGGATAAGGTGTAGCCATAATCTGACGATCAATCGGTTTGTCATTCGCCTCAAAACCGGGCAGGGAACGCCCGCCCGGTTTTGTCTAACTTACCAGTTATAGCGCAGATTGAGGCTACCGTTCAGATCGCCAAAATCATTGCTGCCAGTCTGCCCGGCAACCTGAGCGCGAACGCTCCACTGCTTATCGATATCTGCCTGCAGACCTACTTTCAGCTCCGCACGGTTAGCCGGAAGATCCTGTTTCACCGTAGCATCATCAAACGATACCGACACATCATCGCTGGTGTGCAGCCAGTTAGCTTCAGCAAACGGCTGGATAACCGTACGACTGCCCTTGTACAGCTTGCCGTCAACTCGCAGACCCAGGCGCGTTGTCCAACTGTCACTATCCTGACCGTCGATCCGGGTGCCGTAGTTATCCTTCACGCTATCCGCTGAGTAATTCTGCCAGACAACCTGCGCCTGCGGCGTCAGACTGACAGTATTGCCGTTACTCAGCGCAATATCGTAGCGATAACCGGTTTCCAGCGAGACAGCGTTAGCGGTTGAATCGTAAGATTCAGAACCCGCATCACCGCTCTCTACGCTGTTGTTGTAGAAACCATATTGGTACCAGCTGTCGACATACGCGCCGCTATGCGTTTGGGCATCGGCAAACCAGGTGGCATAGACGCCAAGGTTGTAGCCGTCTACGTTGCTGCTGCTGGTGAACTGGCTACCGTCCGCGCCACGGTTACCGGTGCTGTCGGTATCGGCGTTGATGTAGCTCGCCATGACGCCAACGGTAACGCTCTGCTGGCCGTTGCCCCAGGCCAGAATGTCGCCGCCTAACTGGAACTGGGAGTAGTTGCTGTCCATATCGATATTGCCGCTGACAGCCTCGGATTCCGCTTTACCCGCTTTGAAGCGCGCCCATACGCTACCATCGGCGTTACGATACTGGCTACCCTCGCGGTCATAGAGGGTCTGCATTTGCAGGTTGCGCGCCATCCACTGGTTGCCCATGTACGCGCCGATATCCGCACGGTACTGCGGTGCGACATCGCCGCCATCGTCCGGAGGCGTGACATTACCGCCATCGTCGCCGTCGTCCGAAGGCGTGACATCACTGTCATCATCTGGAGGCGTGACATCACTGCCGCTGTCGTCATCATCAGACTGT
This sequence comes from Salmonella sp. SAL04196, assembly GCF_046550835.1. Lineage (NCBI taxonomy): Bacteria > Pseudomonadati > Pseudomonadota > Gammaproteobacteria > Enterobacterales > Enterobacteriaceae > Salmonella > Salmonella sp. SAL04196. The sequence goes on along the minus strand of NZ_JBGDXE010000005.1, from coordinate 98,288 downwards.
GCTTTTGACGCCAGATACCAGTCGTTGTCACTTTCATTCCAGTACAGACGGTAGGTATACAGACTGGCGTTAACTTCATTTTTTAACACAAACGCATCGCTTGTCGATGTGCCGCCAACATCCACCACTTCGATACCGTTAGTGGTCTGCGCCCCATTGCCGATGCCGTTGATGTACAGATCGGTGGTGCCGGAGGCATCGCCGGTAATGACTAACTTATCGGTCGCCGAATCATCGTCGCCCAGGACGGTATTCAGGTAAAGCGAGCCGCCGTTGCCGGTGTAATCGCCATCGACATAAAGCGTATTGCCAGGCGTGCTGGAGGAGCTGCCGCTGGCGAGCGTCCCCATGTTGATCAGATCGCCATTGAGGGTGAGGATGGCGCCAGTTTCCTCGCTGTCGCCGAAGACCAGCGTCCCTTCGTTGGTCACCTTACCGTTAACGGTCGTACCGTTGCTGCCGCCGAAGGTCGCGTCAGAGGCGACGTTCACCGCCTGCTGGCTGCCCATTTCGCCAATCGTACCGTCCCCGGACAGCCACAGTGTGCCTTCCTGTACGTTGGTATCGCCGCTATAGGTATTCGCGCCGCTCAGCGTCAGTTTACCCGCGCCCAGTTTGGTCAGCGATTTACCGTCCCAGTCGCCGTTGCCGGTTTTATCGCCCAGTACGCTGGTGACTTCAAAACTGTCGCCTGCGCCCAGGGTAAACGTGCCGTGTGCTGGCGTCGCTGACGTGGCGGTCGCATTCCAGCTCAGCCCTTCGGTAAGCAGATATTCTGACGCATCTTCAGGATTGATTGTCCCGGTTACGGTCAGATAGTCCGGCTTGTCAGTAAGGTTCATCGTCAGGCTGGTAAAGTCGCCGCTGATATCGCTGTCCATATCCATCAGTTTAAAGGACTGGAACTCCGCGTCGGAGGCGCGCGCTTGCAGGCTGGCGTCGCTGACGACCAGATCGCCGCCAAGCGTGGCGCTGCCGCCGGTAATCAGCGGTTGCACTGAGTCACTATTCAGCTCAACGTTCAGCGTACTGCCATCTTGCTGAATTAACGCGCTGTCGCCGAGATCCAACGAGGTGCCGAGCGCCAGTTGGGTCGTCGCGCCGCTATGAGTGGTGATGCCGCCCACCGCGCTGACTTCACCATCTGCGTCCAGCACCAGCGTGGCGTTATTGTCGACCAGGCCGGTGCCCAGCGCCGTCGTACTGGCGGCGACCAGCGTACCTTCATTGATGGTGGTGCCGCCGCTGTAGTCGTTGTCGCCGGAGAGGATCAGCGTGCCTGCGTCTTCTTTGGTCAGCGATTTACCGTCCCATGTGCTATTCGGATCAAGCGTGTCGTCAACGTCTGTCAGATTAGCCGCAACGTTAAAGCTGCCGTCAGGGTCGCTAAGGGTAAAGGTACCGTGAGCGTCGGTAGAAGCGTTGTCTCTGTCCGCATACCAGGAGAGGGAGGCCGTCAGATCATAGTGGGTGTTGTCTGCTTCGTCGACTTTTCCGTCGATAGTCAGGAAGTCAACATCTTCTCTATTCATTCCCGCGACGGTCAGATTGTCGAAATCGCTGGTAATGGCGCTGTCGCTGTCAATCAGCGTGTAGGTGTATGCCTCAGGCGTCCAGCTGTCTGTAACACTGCCGATGCCGGTGACGTTCAGCGTGCCGCCCAGCGTGACGCTGTCGGCGGTAATGGCGCTTTCACCGTTGGCCTTACTGAGGTCAATATTCAGCGTACTATCGGCTTGCTGAGTCAGCGAGTCGACGTTGAGCGTCGTACCTTTGGCCAGCTCAGTCGTTGCTCCAGACTGGGTTGTGACATTCGCAAGGTTGAATTCGCCCTCCGCGTCCAGCTTCAGCGTACCCGCGTTATCGACATCACCGCCGCCCAGCGCGTTAACGTTGGCGGCAATCAGCACACCGTCGTCAATAGTGGTGCCGCCGGAGTAAGTGTTATCGCCGCCTAACGTCAGCTCGCCCGTACCGGTTTTCACCAGCGAGCCGCTGCCAGAAAGCGTATTTTCCAGCTCGCCTTCGCCGACCTGAAGCACGCCGCTGTTGGCAATAACGCCAGTGCCCAGTGAATCCGCATAGTCAGCCGTCAGCGTACCGCCGGTTATGGTGGTGCCGCCGCTGTAAGTGTTATCGCCGGTCACGATCAGCTCATCGTTACCGGTTTTGACAATTTGGCCCCCACCGGTCACGTTGTTATCCAGCGTGCCCTGACTCAGCGCAAGCGTTGCGCTTTCTGTAATCGTCACATCGCCAGTACCGAGCGAGGCGGCGTCTTTGGCGGCCAGAATGCCGCCGTCAATTTCAGTGTCGCCGTAGTCGTTGCCAGTGTTGCTGAGGATCAGCGTGCCGTCGCCCTGTTTGGTTAGCTTGCTGCCATCCCAGTTGGAGGTCGCCGTGGTTTCGTCCAGTTCGCTGGTGACGGTAAAGGTACTGCCTGCATCAACGGTAAAAGTGCCATGCGCAGCGCGCGTAGAATTTGCGCCCGCGTACCAACTCAAGCCCGTAGACAACTCGTAGTTGGTATTATCATTCGCATCAACGCCCGCGTTGATCGTAAGGTAATCCGGCATAGCAGAGATGTCGGCATCCAGCGTTACGCTGTCAAAATCGGTAGTGATCGCAGTTTGCGAATCAATCAGCGTGAACGATCCTAAGTGTTCGTCGGTTTCGGGCGCGACAAAGGTGGCCGTTGAGCTAAGGTTCAGCATCCCGTCCAACGTGACGTTGGCGGCTTTGATAATTGGCGAGCTGTTGGCGGTATCCAGCGTCGCGTTTATCTGGCTGCCGTTCTGCAAGGTCAGGGTATTGTCCACCGTCAGCAGCGTACCTGTCGAACCGCTCGCGTTGCCCAGCGTAATGCCGCCGTCGTTGGTCAGGTTGCCGACGGTTGACGGGTCGGTCATGTTCCACTGGCTGGTTTCGTCAAGCGTCAATGAACTGTTCAGGCCGTTGACGCTCCCTTGCAGTGAGGATTTTTCGGCCAGCGACAAGGACGATACTGTGCTCCCCGCGTCAATGTTGCCATTCAGCGTTGTGTTGTTGGCCTCTACGGTTGCCGCATTATCCAGTTTAATAGCCGTTGGGCCAGTCAATGTGCTGTCGGTTAATGTAATGGGCTTTTCCATCACCGTGTTTTTATCAACGTGCAGCGCGGCGGCGTCGTCTGAGGTCACGTCCGCATTATTGACCGTCAGCCCGGAGTTATTGCTGTAAAAACTGCTGCCCCCCGTGGTCATCAAAATACCATCGCCTTTGGCGATGATGGTGGCGCCGTCAATGTTGACGGAAGATTTGGCGCTCTTAATGCCGATATCTTCGGACGTAATGACCATCGAGTTTTTATTATCGCCGGAAATGGTTACCGTTGAGGCATTACCAGCCTCAATGGCTGCGCCTTTGGCATTATCGTGCATGATGGTTGAGTTCTTGATATCAAGAATACCCTGGTTGGAGGCAATAACCGTACTTTTCGTGCCCGTAGAACTCACCGTACTATTGGTCACATACAGAAAGGCGTTGCTTGTCGTGTTACCAGCCACGCTCAATTGACCATTCGTCAGCGTAACTTCGCTTCCGTCCTTTATTTTCAGCGTGCTGCCCTCGCCAACCGATATGTTGCTAGTGGTTTCCGCTGTTGCTGTTACCTTGATATCGCTCAATGTCGCTTGTGACTCGCCGCTGAGCGTCATGATGCCGTAATTGCCTTTGACCTGGAGGGTCCCTCCCGTTAGCGTTATGCTGCTCTGTCCGGTGAGTTCGATACCAGTACTATAGTTTCCTGTCGTTGAGATTTCTGCGTTGGTGAGATTAAGCACCGCGCCGCTGGCGAGCTTAATCGCCGTGGCGATTGCGTAGCTACCGTCCGGGAGGAGATCTCCGCCGCCGTCCGTCTCAATCACAACGCCCGTGCCTGTGCCTGAGGTTGGCTGCCATCCCCCCTTAGCCGTTGCCAAACCTTCCAGATACAGAGCCGTACCCTGGCCGGTACCTGAATAAGAAATTGGCGACGTTTCTGCGTTCAGGTCGTGGTCGGTTCCGTCAATGTAGGACACCGGATTATCGGCCATAGCCAGCGGACTGGCGAACCCAAGCGCGGCAACAATTGCGAAGGCCAGCGCATTGTGTTTTGCACTAATTGTCCATCCTGACTCAGGCTTTTCAATAGAAAGGGCGACTTCATTAGCGTGCGCCTGTATTTTAACTTTGCTGTGGCCTCGCGCCAGTTCTGAAGCCACGACATACATATTTCGCACGGCGCTCCAGACGATACTGTAGGTCCTGTTCAATTTTTAAATTTCCTTTTAATAACGTTCACGAAGCAAACTTGATTTTGATTGGCTGTAAATAGCTTTTAAATGGTGTATATAAATGAGATAAATAATAAATAACAAAAATATAGCTCTATGAATGATTACAATCATCTGTAACAATATATTATCAAAGACAGATTATTAACTAATTTCAAGGTCTATTTCAATGCCAGGTCAACCTTTGATTAATTTATAATTGATATAAATACATCCATCCATTTTATAAATATTTATATTATGAATGATATTTAATGGTTTCATATATTGAGATAAATAGATGCGTGAGGAAAAAGGTGTGATTATCATGCGACACCTGGTGTTATTGTAAATATACTCGTCATACTTCAAGTTGCATGTGCTGCGGCTGCGTTCCCTCACCCCAGTCACTTACTTTATGTCGCCTTCCTGCAACTCGAATTATTTAGAGTATATGGGTAGCGCTAGATGCCGGGTTGCAGAAGCGAGACGGCGCTTTTACACACTCGCGGCAAACGGTGGTGACTCCAATTAGCAGAACATATACTTTTCAATGAATGTGTCGATTACTTTTTCATGAAGCTCAATGGAACGTGAAAAGCAGATTTTTTTCGTGCCAGACGCTTAATACGTTAATCCACGCACGTCGCATAACCTGCTGAACTTGCCGGCTTAATGGCGCAGTTTTGATTCCTGGTATTCTCATCCACGCCGCAATACATGCCGCCGCTCGAGGTTGATTTAGATAAATAGGGGTAGCCCTGCGTCGGCCAGCCTAACGAGCTAATGGAATGATACAGCGTCAACAGGTCGTTATTATCCGGTGCTTTGCTAAGGCTACCGCACTGCTTGGCAATATCCCATTTAGTGTTGTCCACCGTATGCGCCATCGCCCAGTACTCGTTATTTGTATGCACTCCGTTGGTAAATACTGGCGTCACGCCTGACAGCAGCTCAGCCTGAAGCCACGGACGATGCAGCGTTTTTCCGTTAACGGATGTCGTATCCGCCATATTTCCCCAGAACAACGCTTTATCCGTATCCGGACTGGTAAGTACCATAAAAATCACATCCAGTGATGCGTGAAGAGTCGTATTGTCCGTCAGTTTCACCGTGAGTGGCGTTTTCAGCCCCAGGCTTTTATCCTGATTAAGCGTAAACGTTGCCGTACCGTCGCTGCCGGTAGTGCCGGTAAAGACAATCCCGGTGGTGGTCATACTTTGGCTGGCGCTTGCGGGTGTCAGCGCTTTAAGCATGAGATCGTCTGCTCCGGCATCCGCTGCCACGTCGCCATCCGTTACCACCGTACCTGCCCGATTTTTCGAATCGCCACGTGACAACGTAAAACCGACGTTGGCGACCGGGTTACCGCTGCTATCTTTTACCGTCACCGTTAACGGCATCGCGCTTCCCTTCTCCACTACCGCCGCGTTTTTCGCGCCGTCCATCGCCGTCGAGGTCAGCGTAATACTGGCAGGAGTAGAAGTACGCGGCTCGACCAGACACACCTGAGCGCCGGTGGCAGTCGATGAACTGGCGGTGCCTTTATCGCCGCTATTCAGGTTTATAAATTGGTAATATCCGGTATTCGGCGCACGATCCGCCGCCCACCAGGATTTGTTCCCCGCCACCGGCCAGCCGTAGTTTGTACCGATTGCGCCGTCAGGATTGTCGCCATACAACGTTTGCAGATCACCTGACAACGGCTGGTATTCGACATCACAGCCGGTTGCGCCCGCTTTTTCAGTGTTCGCTGCGGTGACTAAGGGCCATGTTTCATTGTTAACCAGGTAAGTACCGCTATTCGATGTCATCTCCGCCGCCAGTAGCGGACGCCGGAACTTCACGCCCGCGCTGTTAGTCACGGTTTCCGGCATATGTCCCCAGTATTTGGCTTTCTCGCTGTCCGGGCTGGTAATGACGGTGAAAATGACGTCCATATCGCTAACTGTCAGCGGATCGTCGACAAGCATCGCCTGCAGCGGTGTTCTCAGGCCACGGGAGTCATCCTGCGTCACTTCGAGTTGCGCTTTACCATCCTCATCCGTAATGCCATACCAATAACTTGTGCACGAAGATACCGTGCAGTTAAACGTCATTGAGCCCGTAGACGGCGCAACCGATGTGAGTACCATGCCTCCGCCGGAACTGCCATCAACGACACCCGCCCGGTCTATCGAAAGCGTTCGTCCCAAACGGATAGCAGTATTGGGCTGCGGCGTGCCAGAACCATCCCTCACAGTGACGGTCAACGGCAGACTCTCGCCCTTCTTCGCCACTGGAGCGCCTTTATCCGCATCCATGGCGCTGGAGGTGAGTTCTATCGACAAGTCCCGGCGCTTTGCCAGACAAAGCTGCGCCGTGGCGGTATTGGCTTTGGTTGTCAGCGTATTATTATCGCTGAGTCTGACATACTGGAACTGACTGTCTGAGTGCGTGGCATCCGGTACTGAGTTACCCGCCCCCCAATATTTTCCTGATGCCACTGGTAGGCCAAGCGTTGTCGTGAGTGCGCCATTGGGATAATCGGTATATAGCGTCTGTAAATCATTTACCGTCGGCAACCCCAGCCGATCGCACGGGCTGGCGGTGTCCTGATACATATTCGGATAACGGCTCCAGGTATACCAGGACTCGTTATTTTCCGTATAACCCGACGTGTCCGCCGTTGAAGAAAGTTCAGCGCGCAGCAGCGGTCGCTTAAATTCAACCCCCTTACTGTTGGTAAAGGTTTCCGGCATATGGCCCCAGTATGTGGCCTTGTCGGTATCCGGGCTGGTGATAACGGTAAAGATAGCGTCTTTACTGTCCGTCAGGTTGCTGCCGTCCATCGTGGCGGCGCTGATAGTGGTCTTTAAACCTGTGGTACTGTCCTGAGCCAGGGTAAATGTCACCTGACCCAGTTCATCAGTTTCCACGTACAGATATTTCGCGGAGGTATCCAGCAGGGATGTCGCAAGGCCGGACGGCATCACATTACGTAGCGTAATATCGTCTGTGGCGCCTGAAGCCGATGCGGCGCTGTTGGCGCGATTGTACGACGTTCCCCGGCTGATTTTCACCATCACGTTTTTCATCGGCTGGCCTGCGGCGTCTTTCACCGTGACGGTGGCGGCAATCTGCTCGCCCTTCTTCGCCTTTGCGATTCCGGTGGCTTCATCCTGGCCTGCCAGCGTCAGCGTCAGGCTGGCAGCGGCGCGGCGCGCCGAGACAAGACAGGTCTGCATGTAGTAAGCCGTGGTGCTGGTCGTCGTTTTGACATCATTGCCGTCGTTAAACAGGTTGACCGCCGCGTACAGCGACTGCGCTCCGTCTGACGATATCACGTAATCCCCCGCCCACCAGTAGCGGCTGACGTTGTTGTTGCCCGAACTGGTCATCGGCCAGCCGTTACGGCTGCGCATGGCATTATCAGGCCAGGTATTGTACAGCGTCTGGAGGTTGCTGACGCTGGGCAGATAATCGCGCCCGCAGCCGCCGCTGACGCCGTTCCAGGCTTTATCGACGGTTATCATGCCCCAGGTTTCGCCCTTGTCGTAGTAGCCGTTGGCGATGGTCAGCGTTTTGCCGGGCGTAGCGCTGAACTCGCTCGCCAGCAGCGGACGTTTGTACACAACGCCGCTGCTGGCGGTTAACGTTTCCGCCATATGGCCCCAGTAGCTGGCCTTCGGGGTGTCCGGGCTGGTAACCACGGTGAAAATAACCGGCAATGGCGCGGTCGTTGTGGCGTTGCTGTGCTCTATCGACGCCATCAGCGGCGTTTTAAAGCCAGCGCCCCCGTCCTGGCTGATATCCAGCGTCAGCGTACCGTCCGCGCCGGTAGCGGTGTAATACTCAACGCCGCTGTTGCGCGCGTCGCTGTGGTTAATCTGTATGGCTGCCGCCTGCGAACCGTTAACCTCCTGATTCGCCCGCCCAATGCTGTCGCCGCGCGTAAAGATAACCGGCGTGTCCGCCACCGGCTTGCCCTGGGCATCCAGCGTGGTGATGGTGACCGGAATCGTCTCGCCGACCTTCGCTTTAGCGAAACCATCGCTGTCGTTATACTGCGGCGAAGTCAGCGTTATCTGCGTCGCCACCGGATGGGCGTTTTGCAGGCAGACAAAATAGAGTTTTTCAGCCCACAGCAGCGAACCGATGCCGCCGTCGCGCAGATTAATCGACTTAACGTAGCGGTTTTCCGATGTCCTGCTTAAATCGGCGGTGCTGTCCTGGTAGTTTTTACCGTCCAGCGGCCAGCCCTGCTGGGTATTCATGGCGCCGCCGGGCCAGGCGTCGTACAGCGACTGGAGATCGGCAAGCGAGGGCACAAATCCCGCGCCGCAGGCGTCTTTCGCTACATCAAAATTCACGCTGCCCCAGGTTTCGTTATTTTCCGTATTGCTGCCGTGGGTAATGCCGCTGGCGATTTCAGCCGATAACAGCGGGCGCTTAAATACCTCGCCGTTGGCCGCCGCTACCGTTTCCGGCATATGGCCCCACATTTTAGCCTTATCGCTGTCGGGGCTGGTGACCACGGTAAAGATGGTGTCGATACTGGCCGTCGCGCTGGCGTTATCGTACAGCGCCGCCGTAATCGCGACCTTCGTACCGTGGGTATCCGGGCGGGTGACGGTGATAATTTTGCTGCCGTCCTCGCCGGTCAGTTCGCCGATTTTGGTGGCGGTATCGTTGAGCGATTCACCGTCGATGACCACCGCAGAAACGATGCCGTCGCCGCTACCGGCGATATGTTTTTCCCCCTGGCGGGTATAGCCGTCGCCGCGACTGAGCACAAACGGCGCATCCGGGACCGGATTGCCGCTGGCGTCTTTCGCCGTCACCTTGAGCTGAAGGGTGTCGCCTTTTTTCACTTTCACCGCGTGCTCGCCGCCGACGTCATACCACAGCGACGTATCTACCGGTTCGATGGTAATTGAGGCGGCCGTGGGATTGACGCCAACCAGGCAACTCACAAAATCGGAAGCGTCGCCGGAAGCGGTTTTGTCGCCGGAGGCCAGCGATACCGTCTGCCACGAACTGGCGCTGGCGAAGGTGGAAGACCAGTAGTTATACGACGTCGGCCAGCCGGATACGGTGTGAATTTTATTGCCATCGTTCGCGGCATAGAGTGCGCTAAGCTGGTGATCTTGCGGCAGATGATTAACCTCGCAGCCTCCGGCGTTGGGGTTGTTCAGCGCATCGGCATGGGTAACGCGCGCCCAGGTTTCGTTATTCTGATCTTCGGTCCTGGTCGCGGCAGTCGCTTCCGCCGCCAGTTTTGGCCGCTGGAATTCCATATTGTCCACGGTGATAGTATCCGCCATATGTCCCCACATATGCGCTTTTGGCGTGTCGGGGCTGGTGGGTACGGTGAATTTCACGCTGCGGTTGACGGGGGCGGTGATCAGCGAGTGGAGCGGCAGTACGGTCAGCGGCGTCAGCAAGCCGACGCCCTGCGGCTGTTCAATCACCAGCGTGGCGTTCCCCTCGGCATCGGTGATGCCCTGATACGTCATCGACGCCTGGGAGGAGCCAAACGAGGTTCCCCCCATGACCAACGTTCCGTCGCTGGGATCGGTAAAACCGGTCGTCGCGTTGTCGCGATTTTTGCCATGCGACATGGTCACGGTAAACGCGGCGTTAGGCACAGTCAGTCCGTTCAGCGCGTTGACGGAGTGCACGTTCATCGTTACCTGTTCGCCCACTTTGGCGACCACATTGCGTAACGACTCGTTGCCATCGAAGTAAACGTTCAGGATGGTCACCAGTTCGTTGCCGGAACAGGAAAGATAGTTCGGTTCAGCGCCGCTGAACATGCTGTCCGCGCCGGTCGCCAGGTTGACGTGCGCGGTGGTGGAGCCATCGGTATCCGCCGCGATATAGCTGTGTTTCTGCGTCGGCCAGCCGTAGGTCGTTTCCATCGCGTTGCCGGAATGGGCCGCATACAGCGTATCCAGCAGCAGTTGCCCCGGCACCTGGCCCGCGCCGCACTGGTTTGTCGCCGCCGTTACCGAGTTAAACGTGGCCCAGTATTCGTTATTCTCAAATTCAGAGCCGGTGTCCTGCGCGGCTTCGTCCGCCAGCAGCGGACGTTTGTAGATATTGCCCGCCTCCACCACGCCCTGCATATGGCCCCACATGCGCGCCTGCGCCACGTCCGGGCTGGTGACTACGGTAAAAATGACGTTCTGCGTCGCTTCTGTCCCGTCGAACAGCACCACGCGCACCGGGGTTAACACGCCCGCGCCCCGATCCTGGGTCAGCGCCAGCGAGAACTGGCCGTTGGCGTCGGTGACGCCGTGATAGTGACCGTCGCTGCCTGCCAGATTGGTGATAATTACCGGATCATCCGTCCACTGATGCCCGCTATCAATATCGGCGTTCTTTTGATTCTGACGATTCTGCTCGTCGCCCAAGTAGACATTAAAGTAGCGATAAGGCAGCGGTTTAGTGGTGGCGCTGTCGGTGACGGTGATCTTCATGTTGATGTCATCACCGACCTTCACTTTCGCCGCATTGACCGTTGAATCAACATTATCGGCGCTAATCACTAACTTCGGCGTAACCTCCGGCGAGGCTTTATCCACGCAGCTTACCAGCGATTGCGTGGCGTCCGGCATTTGCGTAAGGCTGCGGCTGCGCATATCAATGCTGATATGGTCGGCGGCGATCGACCCCTGGGAGGAGGACCAGTACTCTTCATCTCCGGATGTCAGCCCCACCGGCCAGCCGAGGGTGGTGGATAAATCGCCGCGCTCAATTTTTAACCCTTCCAGTTGGCGCGCATCCGGCAGAATATCGCAGTGTTTATCCGCATTAGCCCAGTTGAACTGCGCCCAGCTTTCATTGTTGATACTGACGGCGCGGTCTTCGCCGTCGGTTTCCGCCGCCAGTTTGGGGCGGCTAAAGGTGTAGCTTTCGCCATCCACCGTGGCGGTGGAATTGTCCGCCATATGGCCGTACATATTGGCGCTGCCGCTGTCCGGGCTGGTGAGGGTGGTAAAAATCACGTCCACGTCGGCTTTCAGCGCAGGCGCGCCTGACGGGTGCGCCACCAGCGGGGTTTTTACCCCCGGACCGTTAGCCTGGGTGACGGTCACCGTCGCCACGCCTTCCGCATTGGTGGTGCCGTGATATTCGGTGGCGGTGGTGGTCAGTTCGGTATTGCCGACGCGTACCGGCACGGTATTGTTCACCACGCCCTGGCGATTCAGCGCATCGCCGCGGGTAATCACGAACGCGATATTGCCCGCAGGCTCGCCGTTACAGCCTTTGGTATTCACCGTCAGCGTGATGCTTTCACCGGCTTTGACCTTCGCGGCGTTGAGCGACTCGTCCAGATGATCGGCGGCGAGCGTTACCGGGTCGCCCACGGCGGGGGCAATATCCACCGCAATCTTTTGATTGAGTATCTCTACCGCGCTGTCATAAGGCACGCCGGTGCGGGTAAGCAGCCACAGCGGCGGTACGGCGGTTGAGGTATCCAGTTGCGGCCAGACCACCAGGTGGCGGCCCGCCATATTTTGCTCACAGAACGTCAGGTTTGCCGATGGCTGCGGAGACAGCGGCGTATCCGGCGTGGCGGCGTCGGCCCAGACCAGCGTGACGGTGGGCGCGCGTTCAGCCTGCCAGGCCAGCGGCGGATCGGCGAAAATATCGCCTTCAGTATCGTGCGGGTTGGTTAAGGTCATCGCGCTGCCGGCATCGCTGGTGCTGAACTGGCTGGGTTTCGCGGAGTAATCAACAGAATTAGCCGCATCAGAGCGCAACTGCACGCTGCCCTGATAGACCGGGATCGTCACACTATCGGCCTGAGGGGGAGTACCGTTAATAGCCGCAGTTTGCTCAGTGAGTTCCTGCCATGCACCGCTGCTTCGCACGGCCTGCGCGAAGAAAGGCGTTAAAATAAAGGCGCATAACAGCAACCAGGATAAAAAACCGACACACTTTTTCGATTTCACTGACGTACCTGAGAAAAGTCCATTTCGTTGCAGCTCATTCCATTAATACAAGGAATTAAAAATGCATCGCGACCGGCACAACGCCAGCCGCAAGGGATACTCAGGTTGGGCGCGCCTCACCCAACCTACTGCACCCGGCACGAGGCATAAGCAAAACCTTGACTTGAAAGCGTACAGTTTTCCGTATTGGTCGTTTCGTTAAATGAGCAATACTTACCGCCAACCATCGTTTGCGATGCATAGTCATATGTATACGACGACGCCGGCGCAGCCGTAGGCCAGTGCAGGTCGCCAATGATGTTCTTCAGCGCCTTCAGATCGTCCAGCGTCGCGGCGTTTTCCAGCGAGCCGCAAAGATAAGGCAGCGATGTCGTAGCATGAATGGATGTTTCACCATAATCAATATAGTTCGCCGCCCAGGTTTCATTATTAAGCGGCCAGGTGCCTGGCGGCATTTTGGACATCTCTGTTTTCAGGAATGGGCGGCGCAGCGTAACGCCGTTAACCTCAACGGTATCCGGCATATGGCCCCAGTATGACGCATACGGCGTATCCGGGCTGGTTGGTACCGTAAAGATCGCATCGACGCTCGCCGTCTCGCCAGCCAGCTCCGAAAGCGTCGCCGTGATGGATGTTCTCAAACCCAGCGATTTATCCTGGTTTAACGTGAACCGCAACTTACCGTCATCGCCGGTGACGCCATACCATTTCGTGCTGGTTCCCCTCTGGTTATTAAACACCACTGCCGCACCCGCAGGCGATACCGGCGTCAGGGTCATGTCTGATAACGCGCCTTTGGACGCAACCGGCTCGCCAATCACACCGGCCTGAATGTATTTGCTATCCACCGTGCCACGCGAATAAGAGTAATCACGCGTCAGCATAACCGTCGCCCCCGCCTGCGGCTGCCCGGCGCCGTTAGTCACCGTTACCGTCATCGGTATCGCCTCGCCTGTTTTCGCCACCGCCGCCGATTTATCCGCGTTCCACACGTCCGTAGATAACGCAATCTTCATCTGTCGCGGTTCCGTCAGACAGAGCTGGTAATAGAAATTCCCCGGAGTTTCCAACGTGGTGCCGCCATTACCCGTATTGAGATCGGTAAATTGCCAGTAAATGGATTGATTTTTTACCAGGCTGTCGCCTGCCCACCATTTTTTCTTGATGGGTAATCCAATGTCGGTCGTGATCTTACCTTTGGGGTGATCGCGGTACAGCGACTGGAGATCATCCTGCGTGGCCATCTGATTTATCGGGCACGCGCCATAATTCCCGGTATTAAAATTATTCACCGTAAACCAGGTTTCATTGGTTTCGAAGTAACTCGACGTATGATTCTGCGATGAGAGTTCGCCATACAGCAGCGGGCGCATAAACTCCGCGCCGTTGCTGGCGGTGAAGGTTTCCGGCATATGGCCGTACATATTGGCCTTGTCGCTGTTCGGGCTGGTGATGACGGTAAACACTGCCGGCAGCGACGAGGTTACTGTCGGCGTATCATACAGGCTGGCAGTCACCACGCTTTTCACCCCGACTCCGCCAGGTTCGTCAAGCGAAAGGGCCAACGTACCGTTCGCCCCGGTCGCCCCATAAAGAACCGATGAACTGTAGGCAAACTCTTGCGTCGCGCCACCAGACTGCGTCATCGTCATGGTGTAGCTGTTGGTAAACGGGTAGTCAGCTTTACGCGGCGTCCCGGCGTCGCGCTTAAGCGAAAACGTCGTATAAGGCACCGGATTACCCGCCGCATCGGTGGTGGTGACGAGCAGTGGGATCGACTCACTGTTTTTAGCCTTCACCGCCTGAATAGTGTCATCCGTCGCCAGCGTGGAGGTGAGCGTAATTTGCGTAGCCTGCGTCTTCGGCGTCGTTGCGCAAATTTGGTATTGCCTGTCGTTCACACCGTCATTAACGACGCCCCGGCGCGAATCATCATCCAGATCGACAATGTAATAGGATCGGGGCTTTCCGCCGGTTAACGACCCGGAACTGGAACCGCTCCAGTAAGAACGGTTGATCGGCCAGCCCTGGGCGGTTTTTATCGTGCGGTTTGGGTATTTGCTGTAGAGCGAATCCAGCGCCTCGACGGAAGGGAAATAGCCCGCAGCGCAGTTAACAGCGGGGTCGGTTTTTGAACTGTCTGGCCCATAAAGCCCCGCCCAGATTTCGTTGTCTTCGGTATATTGCGCGGCACTTGCCTGATTGGCTAATTCAGCGTAGAGCTGTGGACGCTGATACTCCGCGCCATCCGCCGCCGTGAGCGACGGCAACATATGCCCCCACATGCGGGCAACGTCGACATCCGGGCTGGTGATGACGGTAAAGATGGTGTCAATGCTGGCGCTCACGGCGGCATTTTCATACAGCGCGGCGATAATGGCCGTTCGGGTGCCGTGTGTGTCCGGGCGGGTAACGCTGATGATGCGGGTGCCGTCAGCGCCGGTCAGCATCCCCATTTTGGTGGTGGTCCAGGCCAGGGATTCGCCATCGATCACCACGGGCGTGACGATGCCTTGCTGATCGTTGCCCTCACTGGCGGTGTACTTCTCGCCCCTGCGATCGTAACCGTCGCCGCGGGTGAGCACAAACGGCGCTTCCGGGATCGGGTTGCCGCTGGCGTCCTTCACCGTCACCTTCAGTTGCATCGTGTCGCCTTTTTTCGCTTTGACCGCGTGAACGCCGCTGCCATCGTACCACTGCGACGCATCCACCGGTTCAATGGTAATCGAGGCCGCCGCCGGGTTATCGCTGGCCAGACAGCTGGCGTAAATGGAGACGTTGGCGTTGGCGAATTCACTGCCGCTAAACAGCGAGATCAGTTTCCACGTGGTAGCGCTCTGGAAGGTCGAAGACCAGTAGTTAAGCAGCGTCGGCCAGCCCTGGGTGCTTTTCATCACGCCGTCGCTGTTGGCGTTGTACAACGCCTCAAGCTGATCGATGCGCGGCAGGCGGTTCGCCGCGCAGCCGCCCTTATCCGGGTTGCCCGCCGCGTCAGGATGCAGAACGCGCGCCCAGGTTTCGTTAGCCTCAGCCTGAGTACGTTCCGGCGTCACTTCATCCGCCAGCTTAGGCCGCTCAAAGGTCAGATCGCCGACGGTGATGGTATCAGCCATATGGCCCCACATTTTGGCTTTTGGCGTATCCGGGCTGGTGGCGACGGTAAACTTCACGCTGCGGGAAACGGGCGTGCTGATTAATGAATCGACGGGCGCAATGCTTAACGGCGTCAGCAGCCCTACTCCCTTCGGCTGGGTGAGGATAATGGTCGCATCGCCGTTGGCGTCGGTGATCCCATGATAAGCCTGCCCGGCAAGGTAGCCCACGTCATCAAACAGCATCTGACCATTGCTGGTGTCGGTAAAACCGGTCGTCAACCCGTCGCGCCGTTTGCCGTTCGCCATGGTGACGGTGAAGTCGGTATAGGCGATCGGCATGCCGTTGAGGGCGTTGCGCGAATGAATGTTCAGCTTAATCTGTTCACCCACTTTGGCAACCATATCGCTGTTTTTGGTCGCCGGGTCATCGTTGAAGTAGACGTCCAGCACCGCCACCATTTCGTTGGCCGAGCAGGTCAGGTAGTTCGGTTGATTGGTAAATTTACCGCTATCGCCGTTTTCAAGGTTGACGTGCGCCGTTCCCGAGGCGTCGCTGTCCGCGGCGATGTAATAGTCTTCGGTTGGCCAGCCATGTTCGCTTTCCATCTTGCCGCCAGCATGTTCGCTGTATAAATGCGCCAGCGATGACTGATCCGGCACCTGGCCGATGCCGCACTGCGCGGTGGCTTTTTCCACTGAATTAAACGTCGCCCACTCTTCGTTGTTTTCGCTGAACTGACCGTCTTTGTGGCTGGTTTCCACCGCCAGCAGCGGGCGTCTATACAGGTTGCCCGCGTCCACCACGCCCTGCATATGGCCCCACATGTTGGCGCCGTCCACATCCGGGCTGGTTATCACGGTGAAAATTACGCTAAAGGGCAACTCGATGCTGCCGCCTTCATCATCCGGCATCACGATGCGGATGGGCGTATCTACGCCCAGGCCGCTGTCGTGTTTTAACGTCAGGTGTACCTAGCCGTTGGCGTCGGTCACACCGGTATAGTGTTCCGGCGACGAGGCGCGCATATCTTCGGTGTTGATTGTAACCCGTTGGTTATCCCACGCGTCCTGATGCTCTCCTTTGCGGTTTTTCGCAGGGTCAATGAACAGCTCCATATAGCGATAAGGCAGCGGCTTTTGCGTGTCGCGATCCACAACGGTCATCACTAAATCAATCGATTCCCCCACCTGTGCTTTATACGGCCCCTCTGGAGAGAGCGTTATCTGCGGATGCGCCGCAGGCTGGGCCTTATCCACACAACTGACCAGTAGCGTGTCGCTGTTGGCGGCCCTGACGACCGACGCGCTGTTCATATGCACGGCAGCGTGGTAGTCGTTTATCTGATCTTTGGTTGACGACCAGTATTCCGCATCGCCCGTCACCGGCCAGCCGGTGTACGTTGCCAACGCACTATGCTCATGCCTTAGCGCCACCAGTTGTTCGGCATCCGGCAGAATGTCGCAATGGTTATCCGCGCCACTCCAGGTAAACTGCGCCCAGGTTTCGTTGGTGTCCACAACGGTGCCGCCATTTCCGCTGGTTTCCGCCGCCAGTTTCGGGCGGGTGAAAGTGTAGGTCGTACCGTTCAGCGTCGCCGTGGCGTTCTCAAGCATATGACCGTACATGTTGGCCTTATCACTGTCAGGACTGGTGATGGTAGTGAAAATGACGTCGACATTGTCGGTCAGCGTGGGATAGCTTTGCGAAGAGACGATGAGTCGTGTTTTTACCCCCGGACCTTGCTCTTGCGTCACCACCACCGTGGCGTTGCCCTGCTCGTCCGTTACACCGTGATATTCTGTTTGCGTAGTCGTTAACTCGGTATCGCCAACGCGCACCGGGTTAGCGTTATTGACCACGCCCTGGCGATTGATTGCATCCTCGCGACGGATCACGAAGGCGGCATTCGGCGCCACGTCGCCATTACAGGCTTTGGTGGAGACAGTGAGGGTAATGCTCTCCCCCGCTTTGACTTTCGAGGCTGCAAAGTTGGCGTCAATATGATCGCCGCTCACAGAAACAGGATCGCTCACCGCCGGTTTGATATTCAGCGTCACTTTCGGGCTAAGTAGCGGAATGACCGCACTGTTCGGCACCCCGGTACGGGTATAAAGCCACAGTGCGGGAACGCTGTTCTCATCTTCCACCTGCGCCCAGGCAACCAGTTGCCGCCCGGCGAGGTTTTGGGCGCAAAAGGTCTGGTTAAGAATCGGCTGCGGCGAGAGCGGCGTATCCGGCGTGGCGGCATCGGCCCATACCAGACTCATGGTCGGCGGTTCTTGATTTTCCCAGGCGATGGAGGGCGGATCGGTAAAGAGATCGCCTTCCGTATCGGTGGAGTTGACCGCACGCATCGAGGTTGAGGAGGCATCAGCGCTAAAATCGCGCGGCATGGCGGTAAACTCGATATCGTAGGTCTTGGTAGGGTCAAGCAGCATACTTCCCTGATACAGGGGAATAGTGGCACCGTCGGCCAGCGGCGCGGTGCCGTTAACCGCGCCGGTCGTCGAGTTCAGCTCTTGCCAGGTTCCGCCCTTCAATAGCGCCTGCGCAGGCGCGTTCGACACTGCAAACATGATCAGTAATGTCAGTAAGAAATGTACCACTTTATTCACTTGCCGATTCCTGTTCATGAGCGATAGCCACCCGTATTCATTCTCTGTCGTGATTCAACCCACTTTGCTTAGCGTGCAGCTAAGCAAAGTGCGCGGAAAATACCACTCCCCGCAGGGAGTGGTATGTTGAGGACAACTTATTTGCGTCTGTAGTCGATGGACAAACCAAAGCCCTGGACACCGTCGGTACCCACGGTAACGCCGCCGTCTGCTCCCTCGAACGCCGTTTTCGCTTCGGCGTTGGTGACAGGGATGACAAGGTCTTTATCGTTCCAGCTTTCGTTAACGATACCGCCGGTACCAGTACCTGCAATTGCGCTGGTGCCAACGAATTTCCAACGGTAGTCGTACTGGCTGGTAACCTCTTCACCGGTATCGTATTTACCTGCCGTACCACCCTCTTTATCTTTCCACAACAGAACTTTATAAGTTGTGTTGGTTTTGAGCGGAGTAGAGGTACCCAGCAGGTTGGTGGTTGAGCCAGACTCGTAGATAACCACATGGACGTTTTCATCCACCACCGGACCTTCCGGAATATCGTCACCATCCGCACCACCGCCCGCATCGGTCGACAGGTCTTTCAACAGCAGTTCAGTTGCCACGGCAGGATCACCGGTGGTGGTGGTTGGCGTGATTTTGATACCGATATAGTGGTCGGCGTCACCCGCCTGAATTTCATAGGTATCGCTACCTTTGGTGCCAATCTCTTCGGGATTGCTACCATTCTGGTCGCTGTATCTCATCCACTGCACCGTCAGTTTCGTGGCGGCGTTGTCGGTATCCAGGTCACCTTCCTTATCGCCAATCGCCCAGTTCACCGTGACCTTATCGCCAACGTGGAACTGCTTATCGCCTTCGGTCACAACGGTACGATCGCCGCGATCGATAGTTACCGTTACGTGATCTTTGTCGGTATCCGCGGTTTTATCCGCCGCACGGGTAATCCACGGCACCGTACCCTGAATGGTGCCCGTCTGTTCAGAGACAATCTGCCACTGTCCCGATTTCAGATTACCGTTTGCCGCCACCGCTGGCGCGGCGCAATACCCGGCAACTACTAATGCTAAAGCGACCTTCGTCAGCCGCCGTTTTACTGTTGCTTGCATTCAGACTCTCCTTTTTCTCAAAATTCAGCGGCTGGCTGGTCAGCCACAACGCTGACGCTATTTCTGGCTATACGTAACGCGTATGCCGTAACCCTGAACGCCATCTTCCTCATTGGCGGCAAACTTCTGCGCCGCCTCTTTATTGGTTACTGGCAGGACAAGATCTTCATTCATGGTGTTGGCCAGCGCGCCGGTATGTCCGTTTGTACTCTGCCCGGTAAACTCCCACTGGTAGTCGTACAGCGCCATCTCTTCTTCCGTGAGCTGCTCGGACATCTGAAAAACATTGTCTTTATTCTTGTCGCGCCACAGCAGGAAACGGTAGGTATTATTGACCGTAGGGTGCTTATCTTCTTTGCCGATAAGGTTGACAGGGTTGGCGGCTTTGACCTGATAAATCACCGCATTCAGCGCGCTCAGGTTGTCGCCGATAAAAGTGACATCAACGTAGTTACTGTCGCCATAGGCGTCTGCTTTCGCCTTCCAGCGGAAAGTGCCCGGCAGGGTGCTGGAAAGCGTCACCGTCCCCGCTTCTTTGTCACGGCTGGCAATAAACACGCAGGGGGTTTCCGTAGTGCAGGGCGTCTGGGCCAGGGTGACTTTTTTATCATTGCTGTCGTACAACACGGGCGTCATGGCATCGTCCACCAGTTCGTTACCATTGCGATCCGTGGCGTCGCCAAAGGAATCGGTGATCAGGAGATCCATCACCACGCCGTCTTCGCCATCGGCCAGCGCGCTGGCTTCATGGCTATGATCGCTGCGATCGGTATCGGCAATGTTGTCGACGATCAGCTCAATTTTGCGATCCTGCTGGACAGTGATTTCCACCACGCCGGAGTTCTGCTTATTGCCCTTTTCGTCTTCCAGCGTCATGCGTACTTTCCAGGTGTTCAACGCGGTGCGCTGCTCTTCGGTATCGGCGTTAACCCAGGCAGGAAGCACCAGATTCCAGCGGTTGTTGTTACCTTCGGTTAACGCATCCGCTTTCACCACCGGCATCACCAGCGTACGGGCGGCGTTGTTTTTCGCCTGCCAGGAAGCAGAAATAATTTTGTAATGGTGGTTAATCAGCGCGTTGACAGTCCATTTGCATTTTTCCAGACCCACCGCGGCCTCAGGCGTATCTTCAATCACGCATTCCGGGTGTTCGTTGGTGGCGTCGGCCTTCAGCCACAACGTAACGTCCAGCGGATCTTTCTCGCGATATTCGAGAACGATGAAATTGTTACGATCGACAAAATCGGTGCGGCTGCCCATTAAGGAGTGCTGAATTTTAACGTTTTCCGGATCGAGCTGCGCCGCCAGCGGCGTGCCTATCTGGTAGTTCACGGTCGCGTTAACGCTAAAATCGTTACTATCGCCAGTACCGGCTTTGTAATCCGTACCAACCGTGACCAGCGGTACCGGCGTGTAATTTAGTCCGACGGTAACGGCATGAGGATCTTTTTGCAGGTTATCGGTGCCAAACAGCGCCACTTCATCGCCGTAGTACTGTTCATAAACTAATTTAGCGCCAAGCTGCGGATAAAACGGCAGCCAGCTTTCCATGCGGATATCCCAGCCGCGCGCGGGTCGTTCTTCATAAAAGTCGAAATCTTTGGAATCTTTCCAGTCAGAAAGAGGATGGTAATAGTTGCCGGAGAATTTCAGGTAATCCGTCCAGGCTTCGGTTCCCAAACCTAATCGACGGTGACCGCGCGTAAAATCGTAGTCATAGAATGCGTTGCCGCCAAGCAGCCAGTTGCCGACGTTCTGGCGCACGCCAAGCCCAACGTTACCAATGGTGCGGTCTTCCTTACGCTGAGCCGAAATCTGGCTAAAGAAAAGCGTGCTCTGGTTATCATACCAGGGAATAAAATAATCCAGCGAACTGCCGTCCAGATCGCCGCCTTCGCCAATAGATAAACTGGTGCGCACTTTACCATAAGGCGAAAGCATACCTTCGAGATAGGATTGCGCAGAAGACGTGACTTGCCCTTGAATATAACCGCGCGCCTGGGATTCCAGCGCTTCCGGAGTGAGATTATCAAAGCCCTGGGTGGCGGAATTAATAAAGTAGTTAGCGCCCTGTTCTTTAAAGGTCTTTCCTTTATTTTCCTGTTCTTCTTTTTTCGCGGATTCGCTGGCTAAATCAGGCAGGGAGGAGTGGCTTTCATCATTTGCAGATACAGAGTTATCTGCGCCGGAAACCGCAACTGATACTCCAGACACTAATAGCAAAACCAGAATGCGAATCCTTCGCACCATATGATATCCCTGTCGTTAAATAAACACGCCGCTATGAAAAGATATTATATGGATGATTCAGATGGAATCATAACTAACAGACCTAAATATATTCCTAAAAAGAAAAGTTTAATATGAAACAGATTTATAATATTGATATAATAAATAAAAAAGAAAGCTATTATTTATTTCTAATATTAATTTTCGGAAATAATATTCCCTATAAATAGTTGAATAAATAAAAAGAATAAAATAGCTACCGGGCAGGATACGATGCTGATATTACGGGAGTATCGAATAACGCTTTTGTCCTTAGCCGGATAAGACGTCGGCGCCTCTGCTCTGCGGCGCAACGTCGACAGCGATTTTATTGATCGGAAATGACGAAGTTAACCCGTTTTTTTGAAATTAAACCATGACCGTTCTGGCAAAAATAGTCCACTGCGCCGCAGGCTTTCAAAACCTGTAATGGCTGGCGGCAGTCAGGACAAATTGCCTGTAACGAGAAATCATTAGCGCATGTCTCGCAATGCGCTGTATCGCCATTGCGCTCCAGCGCGTGATGGCAAACGGGGCAGGTTATTTCCATAACATTCTCCTCAGGCGCGTGACTCACTTTTACTTGAAAGGCCTGATAGCGCAGCGCTTGTCAGGCCTGGAATATTACTGAAAAAGCATTACTTGCTTTTCTTGATATGTTTCATCAGACGCTTACGTTTGCGCATTTGCGTTGGCGTCAGTGTGTTACGCTTGTTCGCATACGGGTTCTCCCCTTCTTTAAACTGAATGCGAATCGGCGTCCCCATCACTTCCAACGACTTGCGGAAGTAGTTCATCAGATAGCGCTTATAGGAGTCTGGCAGATCTTTTACCTGGTTGCCGTGAATAACCACAATCGGCGGGTTATAGCCGCCAGCGTGGGCATATTTCAGTTTCACACGGCGACCGCGCACCAGCGGCGGCTGATGATCTTCAACCGCCATCGTCATGATACGGGTCAGCATCGCAGTGCTCACCCGGCGAGTGGAACTGTCGTAAGCCTCGCGTACGGACTCAAACAGGTTGCCGACGCCGCTGCCGTGTAGCGCAGAGATAAAATGAACACGGGCAAAATCAATAAAGCCCAGACGGAAATCCAGCGTCTCTTTCACCTGCTCTTTGACTTCCTGGCTCAGGCCATCCCATTTGTTGACTACGATAACGAGTGAGCGCCCACTATTGAGGATAAAGCCCAGCAGAGACAAATCCTGGTCGGAGATCCCCTCGCGCGCATCGATAACCAATAGTACGACGTTAGCGTCTTCAATCGCCTGCAACGTTTTAATCACCGAGAACTTTTCTACCGCATCGGTGATTTTTCCGCGCTTACGCACCCCCGCCGTGTCAATCAGCACATATTCCCGTTCGTCGCGTTCCATCGGGATATAAATGCTGTCGCGAGTGGTGCCCGGCATGTCGTATACCACCACGCGCTCTTCGCCGAGAATACGGTTAGTGAGTGTGGACTTACCTACGTTCGGGCGACCAACAATCGCCAGCTTTATCGGCAGGCTTTGCGGGTCAAAATCATCTTCCGGCGCTTCTTCGCCATTTTGTTCCGCCTCGAACTGCGCCCAGTATTCCGCGTCTTCATCCACCTCTTCCTGCGGCGCGACATCATCCATCCACGGCAGAAGCACATGTTCCAGCAGGCTCAATACGCCGCGACCATGTGAGGCGGCGATAGGGTAAATTTCGCCTAACCCCAGCGAGTAAAAATCGACAACCGCCTGATCGGGATCGAGACCATCCGTTTTATTCGCCACCAGGAAGGTCGGTTTTTCACGGGAACGCAGATGTTTGGCAATCGCTTCATCCGCCGGCATCAGGCCAGCGCGCGCATCTACCATGAATAACACCACATCCGCTTCTTCAATCGCCAGCAGCGACTGTTCCGCCATCCGCGTTTCGACGCCATCTTCGGTGCCGTCAATACCGCCGGTGTCGATACAGATAAACTCGCGGCCTTCAACCTCTGCACGACCGTACTTACGGTCACGAGTCAGACCCGGGAAATCCGCAACCAGCGCATCTCGGGTGCGGGTCAGACGGTTAAATAGCGTGGATTTTCCGACGTTAGGGCGCCCGACAAGCGCGACCACAGGTACCATGTTTAAAGCCTCATTAAAAAAATCATCAGACAACGCGCGCATTTTGCGCCATTGTTAAAAACAGGAAAACGGCCCCTACACCAGGAGCCGTTTTTTAAAACGCACAACCGTGACGATTAACGCGTAATTGCGTAGACCGTACCGTCTTTGGCCTGGATAAGCAGTTTACCATCCGCCACCGTCGGTTCGGTCAGAAAACCGGAACTGTCTACTTTTTGTTGGGCCACAAAACGCCCGTCATCAACATCAATCCAGTGCAGATAACCTTCGCTATCGCCGACGACTAAATCACCATTATACAGTACCGGGGAGGTCAGCAAACGGTGCAGCAGATCACTTTGCGTCCACAGCGTTACGCCGCCGTCAGTGGTCAGCGCCAGCACGCGATCGTTCTGATCGACCAGGTAGATACGGTCGCCGTCGACGATAAAGTCATTGACCGAACCCAGCTCGCGTTTCCACATAATCTGACCACTGCGCAGATCCAGCGCCGTTAAGTTACCATTATACGCCAACGCGTAAACGACGCCGTTTACCACAACCGGCGTGGTATCAACGTCGCTCAGACGGTCAATTTCCGTTGGGCCAGTGGCCTGGGAGATACGCTGTTGCCAAATCATCTGGCCTTGTTGCATCAACACGGCGCTGACGCGGCCATTGTCGCCACCAACGATAGCCGCGCCGAACGCGGTTGCCGGCGCAGATTCCCCGCGCAGCGACAGCGAAGGCATATCCAGGTTCACCGTCCATTTAATGGCGCCATCCGCCTGATTTAGCGCCTGCAACTGACCGTTGCTGGTATGGATAAGGACGATTCCATCACTGACAACCGGGCGAGACAACGCTTCGCCAGCGACCTTCGTCTGCCATGCTGTAGTGCCGTCGCTGGTATTCAGCGCATAAACCTCGGCCTTTTCACTGCCGATATAGACGTGACCGCCCGCGACCGTGACGCCGCCGGACAACAGCGCGGACGAACGAGAGAACCAGCCGTCTTTTTCGCCCAGATTCACAGACCAGATCTCTTTGCCATCATCCGCATTGAGCGCTTTTACCACGCCCGCGCGATCGGCTGCATAGACCACGTTATCTGCCATTACCGGATGAAGGTTAGAATAAAATTCGCCAATTCCGTTACCGACAGAGGTACTCCAGACAGTGGTCGGGGTAAACTGGTTTTCAACCTGCGGTAATGGAGACATCTTGACGACATCTTCTTCGCCGCTAAACAGTGAACAGCCGCTGAGCAGGGTAACGGAAAGCAACCCTGGCAGAAGTAATTTACGCAATTGCATCGGGTCCCTCTCAGATGGACAAATTATTGATTTTCATCTGCATCATTTCGCTCAACGCCGGAGAAGCATCGCTATTGACGCCCGCTTCCCATGCGCTGCGCGCGCCTTTTTTATCACCCTTACTCAGCAACGCTTCGCCGCGCAAATCCGCGACAATGGCCGTCCATCCTTCGCCTTTAACGGCATCCAGAGTTTTCAGCGCGGCATCAGCTTGCTTAAGCTGTAACTGAACGCGAGCGAGACGCAGATTAATCACCGCTTTGAGATTTTCATCGCTGGTGGCCGCCAACCCCTGCTGCAACTGGGCTTCGGCTTTTTTAAGTTCATTCTTATCCACAAACTGCTGCGCCAGTTCCATAGACGCCAGCGCACCATAGGTATTTTTATTCTCAGCCGCGAATTTTTCAGCGGCCGGAATGCTATCCGGCTTATCGGCGCTTACCGCCGTCACCGCATTTTGATACGCCAGAGAAGCAGCACGCGCGGACTCCGTCTGATGGCTGCTCCAGTAACGCCAGCCAACCAGCGCGCCAACCCCTAAAATCACTCCGACAGCCAGCGCTTTGCCGTTTTCGGCAAAGAAGCGTTTAATCGCATCCACCTGGTCGTGTTCGTTCTCGTAAATTTCCACGCTGTCCTTCTCCTTAGCCCAATAAAGTGCGCAAATGCGCGGCGACGCTGTCCTGCGCCACTGCCGTTTGCTCACCGGAGCGCAAATCCTTCACTACAACAGTCCCATCGGCGACTTCAGATTCGCCAAGAACCAGTGCAATACGGGCGCCCCACTTATCGGCGCGGGCAAACTGTTTCTTAAAGTTGCCGCCGCCGTGGTTTGTCATTAGCTTCACGCCTGGCATTTCATCGCGCAGCCGCTCCGCCAGCGTCATTGCCGCAGACTGCGTTTGTGCGCCGGCAGCCACCAGGTATATATCGACAACAGGAGAGGCAATAAATTCCGGATTAACTGCCTGAACTAACAAAACAAGTCGTTCCAGGCCCATCGCAAAGCCCACTGCCGGGGTAGCGCGACCGCCCAGTTGTTCCACCAGACCGTCATAACGACCACCCGCACAGACGGTGCCTTGTGACCCCAGACTGTTTGTTACCCATTCAAATACGGTGCGGTTGTAGTAATCCAGACCGCGTACCAGACGCTGGTTGACGGTGTAGGCAATCCCCGCCGCGTCCAGCAATTTACACAGGCCGGCAAAGTGCTCGCGTGAATCGTCATCGAGATAGTCGCCGAGAGCGGGCGCGTCGTTGAGCAGCGCCTGCACGTCCGGATTTTTTGAATCCAGCACGCGCAGCGGATTGGTATACATGCGGCGTTTGCAGTCTTCGTCCAGCGTCTCTTGATGCTGTTCGAGGAACGCGACCAGCGCATCGCGATAGTTCGCACGCGCCTCTAACGAACCAATAGAGTTCAGCTCCAGGCTAACGTGTTCAGCGATGCCCAGCGCGCGCCACCAGCGTGCGGTCAGCATAATCAGCTCCGCGTCAATATCCGGGCCTTGTAAGCCGAAGACTTCGGCGCCTAGCTGGTGGAACTGACGGTAGCGGCCTTTTTGCGGACGCTCATGACGGAACATCGGGCCGATATACCACAAACGCTGTTCCTGATTGTACAGGAGACCATGTTCGATGCCGGCGCGTACACAGCCCGCCGTACCTTCAGGGCGCAATGTCAGGCTATCGCCGTTGCGATCCTCAAAGGTGTACATCTCTTTTTCAACCACGTCAGTAACTTCACCGATCGCGCGTTTGAATAACGGGGTCTGCTCTACAATCGGCAAGCGGATTTCACTGTAACCGTAGCTGCCGAGCACGTTTTTGAGTGTGCCTTCAATGCGCTGCCAGATGGCGGTTTCGCCAGGCAGATAATCGTTCATGCCGCGAATGGCTTGAATGTTTTTTGCCACGTTTATTCTCTTTCTGAATATAAAAATGAACCCTCAGCGCTTCCCCGAACGAACCGGGAGCCATGCGGGTTCAATCATACACGGGAAGCGCGCCGCTTCCCATCACGTTCTTATTTTTCAACCTGCAGCACGTCAATCCGACGCGCTTCATCAAGTTGACTTGCTTTCGCGCGAATACGGGATTCAAGCTGCGCGATCATATCGTCGTTATCGAGTCTGTCCTTACGCACGCCGTCTTCATACAGGCCGCTTTTCTTATTGCCGCCCGTCACGCCCAGCGTCGATACCAGCGCTTCGCCCGGCCCGTTCACCACGCAACCGATGATCGAGACGTCCATCGGGGTGATGATATCTTCCAAACGCTGCTCCAGCGCGTTCACCGTGCCGATAACGTCGAACTCCTGGCGAGAACAGGTCGGGCAGGCGATGAAATTGATGCCGCGCGCGCGAATGCGCAGCGACTTCAAAATATCGAAACCGACTTTGATCTCTTCCACCGGGTCGGCCGCCAACGATACGCGCAGCGTGTCGCCGATGCCTTCCGATAACAGCAGACCTAAACCGATCGCCGACTTGACTGCCCCGCTACGCGCGCCGCCCGCTTCGGTGATCCCCAGATGCAGCGGCTGATCGATCTGTTTAGCCAACAAACGATAAGACTCAACGGCAAGGAATACATCGGACGCTTTTACGCTCACTTTGAACTGATCAAAGTTGAGACGATCGAGATGATCGACATGGCGCATGGCTGATTCCAGCAGCGCCTGCGGCGTCGGCTCACCGTATTTTTCCTGCAGATCTTTTTCCAGCGATCCGGCATTTACGCCGATACGAATAGGGATGTTTTTGTCTCGCGCGCAGTCCACCACCATACGAATGCGTTCTTCGTTACCGATATTGCCGGGGTTAATACGCAAGCAGTCAACGCCGTATTCCGCTACTTTCAGCGCAATGCGGTAGTCGAAGTGAATATCGGCAACCAGCGGAACTGAAACCTGCTGTTTGATAAGCTTGAACGCTTCGGCGGCGTCCATGGTCGGTACAGAAACACGAACAATATCTGCGCCAACGCGTTCCAGCGCTTTGATCTGATTAACCGTCGCTTCCACGTCAGTGGTACGCGTGTTAGTCATCGACTGGACGGTGATGGGGGCGCCATCGCCAATCGGCACATTCCCAACGTAAATACGTGTCGATTTTCTACGTTGAATCGGAGCCTGGTTATGCATGAAAAATCTCCCGCGTTACCCGTCTGTTACTGCGCCGGTGTCGGTTCGGCATTAAGGGTCAGACGCGCAACCTGATTAGTTCTGATAAAGCGGCTCAGATCGACAGGTTTTCCTTGATACTGGATCTGCACCGCGGCCGGCGCGCCAATTTTAAGTTTATAAGGCGCCTGACCTGTTAGGTTTAAATTACCATCTTTACGCTGCATACCGCTAAACAGCTTCTTACCCGTGGCGTCAGTGACTTCGAGCCAGCAGTCAGCGGTAAAATTCATCACCAGCGCGTTCGGATCGGCAGCAGGCGCCGCTACGCCAGCCTGACTGGTCGGCAGCGCGGACGGCGTTTCCGTTGCCGCTGGCGCGGCAGATGTCGCAGCCGTATCGACATTCGCCTGCGAAGGCGCGACTACCGTATTTTGCGTTGCCGTTGACGCTGGCGTTTGCGTCGCCGCTGTCGAATCAACCGGCGTCGCAGGCGCCGGAGCCGTTTGCGCTGGCGTCGTATCCTGACTTGTCGCGTCACGGGTGTCCAGCGGTACATTTTGGCCGCTGTCTTTATCTGCGTTCAGTTCAGCCGTGCTTTGATCGGCCATTGTCGTGATCTCTTCCTGCTGCGCCTTATGGTTCTGCCACCACCAGGCGCCGGTCAGCCCTACGACCACAAACAGTACCAGCCAGGTAAAAGACATTAACCAGCCGTCACGTTTTTTGCGACGCTTTCCTAATGAGAAACTCTGCATCGGAGCGACTTTGGCGGCGCGCAGCGGGGCCTGTTTTTCCAGCCCCGGCAGCAGTTCCTCTTCTGGAACATGCACCAGACGCGCATATGAGCGGATATATCCGCGCAGGAAGGTTGAAGCAAGATCGGACGGCGCCTTATCTTCTTCAATATCGCGTACCGTAGAAACCTTCAGGCAAAGTCGCTCAGCGACAGCCTGCTGGCTGAGTCCGAGTTGTTCACGGGCATTGCGCAGACGAACGCCGGTGGTTTGTGCTTCATTTTGGTCGTGCGTGGCTTCAGTATTCATTCGCTACAGCTACAGGTACGTGTAAATTAGGATTCAGGCGCCGACGAGCCGTAATGCCCGCCCACACCGCGAAACATCAGGTTAGTTAACCTTAGTCAGACAGTATAAGCCTGTCAGGCCGCAGATGACAAAACCGCGTAAGACACAAGGCTAAACTCTTGTTGCACCGTTACATACTGCCTTAAAGTCGACAAAAACGCACCGTTATTATTGACCAGACAAGTACAACGCCAGACATTATTCAACTGACATTGCGCCACGGTATAATGAATGCACCGTGGCGCAACTGCTATCAAATAGCCTTGATGTCAATCACCTCTCCCTGCATACGCTTACGCAGGGTACGTTTAGTACGGTCAATCACATCGCCTGCCAACTGTCCGCATGCCGCATCAATGTCATCGCCACGCGTCTTGCGTACGATGGTCGTGAAACCATAACTCATCAAAACTTTAGAAAAGCGATCGATACGGCTGTTAGAGCTGCGGCCATACGGCGCGCCAGGGAACGGGTTCCACGGAATCAGATTAATCTTACAAGGCGTCTCTTTTAGTAGCTCCGCCAGTTGATGCGCGTGTTCAGTGCCGTCGTTGACGTGGTCAAGCATCACGTATTCAATCGTCACGCGCCCCTGATTGGCGTTGGATTTCTCCAGATAGCGGCGAACCGCACCCAGGAACGTTTCGATATTGTATTTTTTGTTGATCGGGACGATTTCGTCGCGAATAGTGTCATTCGGCGCATGTAAGGAGATAGCCAGCGCGACATCTATCATATCGCCCAGCTTATCCAGCGCAGGCACCACGCCGGACGTTGAGAGCGTGACACGACGTTTGGACAGGCCGAAACCAAAGTCATCGAGCATAATTTCCATTGCCGGTACGACATTGGTCAGGTTAAGCAATGGCTCGCCCATCCCCATCATGACCACATTGGTGATCGGACGCTGGCCGGTGACTTTGGCCGCGCCGACGATTTTCGCCGCACGCCAGACCTGACCGATAATTTCCGATACGCGCAGGTTGCGGTTAAAGCCCTGCTGCGCAGTTGAACAAAACTTGCACTCCAGCGCGCATCCTACCTGTGAAGAGACACACAGCGTAGCGCGGTCGTCTTCCGGGATATAGACCGTTTCAACGCGCTGATCGCCGACAGCAATCGCCCACTTAATGGTGCCGTCTGAGGAACGCTGCTCTTCAACGACCTCCGGCGCGCGGATTTCCGCGACCTCTTTTAATTTACCGCGCAACACTTTGTTGATGTCGGTCATCTCATCAAAATTATCGCAGCAATAGTGATACATCCATTTCATCACCTGATCGGCGCGGAAAGGCTTTTCACCTAAGTTTTTAAAAAACTCGCGCATCTGCTGACGGTTGAGATCCAGCAGGTTGATTTTTGTTTCGTTGTTAGGAACTACCGGGGTACTGCTTTCAGGTGTGACAATTTGTTCAGACATATGCTATTCCGGCCTCGTTATTACACGTTATGGCCCCTGGAGGGTTGAAAAAAGAAACGCCCCGGTAAGCTTACTGCTCGTCCGGGGGCGCTGCATTGTACAAATTCTGGCGTAAGGATGCCACGTCTGCACGCGGCATTAGCAAAAATAATATTTGAACCGATAATTTATCGCCAACGCATTTACAGCGTGAAAGACGAAGGAGATTAACGGGTGCGCGGGCACACTTCGCCTTCACCGAAGAAAAAGGCGATTTCGCGCTGCGCGGATTCCAGCGAATCCGAACCATGGGTGCCGTTTTCAGTTAAGCTATCAGCGTAGTCGGCGCGCAGCGTACCCGCCAACGCGTTCGCCGGGTTGGTGGCGCCAAGCAGATCGCGGTGACGCTGTACCGCATTTTCACTTTCCAGCACGGATACCACGATAGGGCCAGAGGTCATGAACTCCACCAGACCGTCAAAGAACGGCTTGCCGTCGTGCTCAGCATAGAAGCCGCGCGCCTGCTCAACGGTCAGGTGCAGCATTTTAGTGCCAACAATTTTGAACCCTGCAGCTTCAAAGCGCGCAAAGATGCTGCCAATAACGTTTTTTGCCACCGCGTTGGGTTTAATGATGGAAAAAGTCCGTTCAATAGCCATGTTTACCTCTGAAATATGTTCTGTTGTTATGTCAGGCGCGGATTATAAAGAGCATCCCATCAATTGCCTATGGATGCAGGTAACATTTTTTTAAAATAAAATGAGCATTAGCAACAAAAGTTAAAGGCGCACAGCAAACTCAGGGGACTGACACAGCACGCAGTGCGTGTGTTCAGGCGTGAGAGCATGGAAAGTACGTTTGCAGCTTTCGCAGATGAGCGTATGCACCGCACTATGCCGCGTTAAGGCGGGTTCCACGTCAAACCGCAGCCGTAGCGCCTGATGCGGACATACCGCCGCACAGCCGCCGCATCCCGTACAACGCGCCGCCGCTATCGTCAGGGTATTGTCGTCAAACTGGATAACATTTTCCGGGCAGCTTCGCCAGCAGGCGCCGCACATCCTGCACTCTTGCGGACTGATTTCGGGTACGCATTCGCTGAACGCGGAAAACGCCTGTCTGAGACGCCGTTTCCCCGGCTCGACGGCGCACGGGGTAATGGCGTCGCGCGGAACATGAAACAGAGTGCGCCGCGAGGCGTTAATCTCCGCGCCGACAACGTGTTTGAAAGACCAGCCCGGCTCGCCGTAGCGGCGCAGCGCTAAATTTAGCCCCGCCAGC
This sequence comes from Salmonella sp. SAL04196, assembly GCF_046550835.1. Lineage (NCBI taxonomy): Bacteria > Pseudomonadati > Pseudomonadota > Gammaproteobacteria > Enterobacterales > Enterobacteriaceae > Salmonella > Salmonella sp. SAL04196. The sequence goes on along the minus strand of NZ_JBGDXE010000005.1, from coordinate 66,670 downwards.
GCCATCAGCCACTGCGCCGATCGCTCCACCGCAATATCAATAAAGCGAATACCGTACTGGCTGTGCCAGAGAAGCAGTTCATCGACCGTTGGCGCCTGTAGCGAAAACGGCCCCACCAACGTATCCCCCTGCACAAAGCGTTTAACCGGTTTGATACCGGTAATGGCGTCAACAGGACAGACAAACAGACAGTCGCCACAGGCTATGCAGCGTGTCGTATCTATGCTGACCTGCCCCTGCGCCAGCGAAAACGCCTGCGCCGGACAAACATCGGCGCAAGCGCGGCAGGAAGAAAAACGAAAGCGACGACGGACGCAAGCCTGCGTCACGTCTACCGCCGGATCGATCGTCAGGTTAACCATCAGCCAATACTAAAGAAGACGTAGCGCAGCATAATCTCGCCGAGAAGCAGCAATACGCTGCCCGCCACCAGCGTCCCTCTGGCGTTTCGCAGACCGCCTGCGGCAAAGCAGAGCATTCCCGCCGCTGAGACACACCAGCCGAGAAGATAGACGTCGCGCAACTGCGCCAGCGCCTGTAGCGGATGATGCGGGAAAGTGACGACCGTCGTATCCACCGCATTAATATCCGCCAGCCATAGCGGCTGCATGATCAGGCGAATCAGCACCATCAGTGCGACCACTATCACAGCGCAGCGCATTGCGGCGCCAGCGTTGCGCAGATAAGCCAGCGCAATGACTACCGAACCGATAATGCCTGACGTGCCAAAAAACAGCGCCAGCGTGTTGCTATGCTGCCAGGTCGCCACCGAGGCATGGATATAAACCTGCGCCATGCAGAATACATCCACCAGCCCAAACGCTGCCGCCAGCGCCAGCAGCGGCTGCCAGCCTGGCTTTCGGAAAAACAGCAGCACACCCCCTAGCCCCAGCGCCGCCAGATAAAGGCTGGCAAAGACGATTTCGCGACTCAGCCACGAACTGGCGACATGACGTAACGCATTTAGCGCATTCAGGGGATAGCCCATGTGCAGCGCTGAAGCAAGCAGCCCTACGCAGGGCAGTACAAACGCCCCCGCCATCGCGGGAAGCGCGCCGCGTGCAGGCACGCGTCCCTCTACGGCGTACTGGCGGCCCAACGCCAGCCACACTGTCACACCCACAGACCCTTGCAAACAGAGCGTAAAAATCAGCAGCGGTAACTCATGCATGGCGTTTACCCTCTTTTTCTGCGCCCTGATGCGCTTTGACAACCAGATTAGGCTTGGTTATGTATGAATCTGGCAGCCCGTTAACGTCGCATACGCTACCGTACTTCGCGCGCAGTTCATCAATCGGGCCAAACTTGATGGCCTCCAGCGGACAGGTCGCAACACAGACGGGCGGTTCACCTTTCGCCAGTAAATCAACGCACATGTCGCACTTGGACATTTGGCCAGTCTGCTCGTTAAGCTGCGGCGCGCCGTAAGGGCAGGACCAGGCGCAATAGCCACAGCCGACGCATTTGTCGGTATCAACGCGCACGATGCCGTCGCCCGGGCGTTTATGCATAGCGGTAGTCGGGCAATTTTTGGTGCAGACAGGGTCCGCACAGTGGTTGCAGGAAATGGAAAGCGTATAAGCAAATACGTTATTGCTGACCCCGCCCTGCCCGGTCGGGATGAAACTTCCGCCCTTGACTTCATAGACGCGGCGGAAACGACGGCCTACCTCCAGATTGTTTTTGTCTTTGCAGGCCACCTGGCAGGCTTTACAACCGGAGCAGCGTGAGGAGTCGATGAAAAAACCCAGTTGTTTATCGCTCACCGGCGGGTAATGTGTAAACTGACTCATGCTTTAGCCACCTCCACCAGCATGGTTTGATGTGAATTTCCCTTCGCCAGCGCGGTAATACGGGCCGAGCTGAGGACGTTCGCACAGCCGCCTTTATCAATACCGTTCTCATCCGGCTGCCACCAGGCGCCGGCCTGCATCGCGACAACGCCAGGAATAATGCGCGGCGTCACTTCCGCCGGGATTTCGCAAATCCCGCGTGAGTTATGAATGCGCACCATGTCGCCATGCGTAATGCCGCGCTTTTGCGCATCCTGCGGGTTGATCCACAATGTCTGCTGCTGCACTTCAATCAGCCACGGGTTAGCGTATTGCGTTGAGTTGGCGCGGTTTTTTCCTTTCCACGTAATTAACTGGAGCGGAAAATCTTTTGCCAGCGCATCCTCCGGGCCTTCATGTGCAGGAACGTAGTGCGATAACGCCGGGATTTCCGGATGCTGCATGTCGTACAGGCGCTTCGAGAAGATCTCTATTTTCCCTGACGGCGTCGGGAACGGATGATTTTCCGGATCGCGAATATTGTCTTCAAAGGCGATAAATGGCGCGCTTTTGAACAGATGCTGACGGGTCTTTTGCAGCGTGGCGAAATCCGGCAGATTTTCGTCCGGCATCGCCAGGCGCGTCTGTTCCCAGATGTGTTCAATCCACGCTTTCTCATCGCGCCCCTGGCTAAATTCATTCTCAATGCCTAATTTCGCCGCCACCTCACGTAGCCAGTCGTAGTCGGAGCGCCGCTCAAATTCAGGCTCGATCAGCTTTTCAGAGAGTATCAGGTAGCTTGCCGTGCCCCAGGTTTCACCGATGTTCCAGCGTTCCATAAAGCTGGTTTCCGGCAGCAGTAGATCAGCGTATTTCGCGCTCGGCGTCATAAACAGATCGCTGGCGACAATAAACTGGATCTTTGATTCATCCTCCAGTACGCGTACCGCCTGGTGCAGATCGGGGTTCTGATTCGCCAGATAGTTCCCGGCCAGCGAGAACAGAATACGGATGTTACTGTCCAGCTTATCGGCATCTTTCAGCCCCATATCCGGCGTCACTTTGCTGGCGTCGTCTGCGGCCTGTACCCAGTTCATCACCGAAATTTTGGCTTTTACCGGGTTATCCGGCATCTCCGGACCCGCGGCAAATTTACGGTTAGCGCAGCCGCCGTAACCCGCAGCCCAACCGCCTTTGATGCCGACATTACCGGTAATGGTCGCCAGTAGGGTCGAGCCGCGCGCGGTGCGCTCGCCGCAGTTGTGGCGCTGTGGTCCCCACCCCTGAATCAACGCGGCGGGTTTGGTATTCGCGTAATCACGCGCTAACTGGCGAATGGTTTGCGCCGGCACATGGGTGATCTTTTCCGCCCACTCGGGGGACTTAACGACACCGTCTTTGGCGCCGGTCAGATACGCCACCAGCGATTCGTTAGCCGGTACGCCTTCCGGCATTGAGTCTTCGTCAAAACCGATAGCGTAGCGCGCAATAAATGCACGATCGTGCAGATTCTCGCTGATGATGACGTACATCATCGCGTCCATCAGCGCATTGTCGGTGGTGGGCAGTAGCGGGATCCACTGATCCGCCAGCGACGAAACGGTGTCGGAATAGCGCGGATCGACCACGATAAACCGCGTACCGTTCTGCTTCATCTTCTGCAAGAAATAGTTGGTATGACCAAAAATGGTCTCCGTCGGGTTATGGCCCCACAGAATCACCAGTTTGGTCTCCAAAAGCGTATCCAGCGAACTGCCGCTGGCGGCAATGCCGTAAGTATAAGGCGTCGCGGCCGCCGTGTTGCCCATACTCACAGAATGGTAGCTTTCGAGATAGCCGCCGGTCAGATTCAGCAGGCGACGCGCCATTTTATCGCCGGAAAAGGTGCCGCCGGAAACGGCAGTGCCAACATGAACATAGCGCGAAGCCGGGCCATATTTTTCAGTAATCGATTTTAAATTATCGGCGATTAAGGTTGTCGCTTCATCCCAGGAAATTCGCTCGAATTTTCCTTCACCGCGTTTTCCTACGCGCTTCATGGGATATTTAAGTCTGTCAGGATGATAAACAAATTTACGGTATGCGCGTCCACGAACACAGGCACGCATCACCGGCATTTGCGCATCCAGCGCATTATCCGGTCGCGTTGAAATTCGCGTCACGATACCTTCACTGACATGCGCCCGAATATCGCATTTGCCCCCGCAGTCAAAAGTGCTGCATGTCTGGACGACTTTTTCCGCAGGCCTGTTTTCAGTTGCCGTCACAGCGCGCGCCTGAGCGGTAGCTGGCGAGGAGACAAACGGTAACGCAATAAGCGCGGAGCTGGCCTGGATAAAATGGCGACGAGAAATAGCAGGCTGTTCGCCATTTCCCTGGCTTTTTATATTTTTCATGATCCGACTCGTCAAATAAAAACCCATTCTCACGTTTTTAAGTGTTAGATCTCTTGATATTTATCAAGCTCCCTCATTAAGGGTAATTCCGGAAAATTAATAATTCTCATTAACTTTAAATTAAATGAAATTCATAATTTATTCTGAAGAGTTGTTAACGTATTAATTCAAAATTAACCGCTGCAACCTGACCGGACTCATCCATTACGACAAGTTGATAACGTCCAGCGATATTGAGTAATAAAGAAAGACGATTATTTTCGCCATTAACAGGTTCGCCATTTAAAAACCACCAGCGACGCCCTTTACCGCCGGTAGTCGAGACGGGCAGCGTGACGTTTTCCTGGCCTGGCAATTGCCTGATCACCGCGCCATCCCTCACTCCTGACAGCATTAACGGCGCGGCATCATTGCCCTGCAGCGGCGGACAGTGGTCGGACGCCGCTGGCAAGCGGGCGCTACGTCTTTCCGCAGGCGGCAGCCACGGCTCCAGCGGCCGCGGCCAGACGATAAACGTATGCGCACGCGCCTGCGGACAGTCGGCAGCGACACGCCGCCCCGTATCATCCAGCCAGACCGGGAAACGAATACCGTTGATGTCTTCCTGCTCAGGTAACAGCAGCGTGGGCGGCTGGCTATCATCGAGCAGCCATGTCGCCAGTCGGCGGCGACAGTTGCTGTCTCCGGCAGGCAGAGTCTGTCCGCCCGGCCAGCAAATGACGCCGCGGCTTACCGTCTGCGGACGCGGATCTTCCGGCAGGCGTCCCGTATGCGCCAGTAACAGATTATTGACCTGGTTAAGCAATGGCACCGCGCTGGCAAAACCAAATTGCCCCACCACAGGCGTGCCGTCGGGCCTGCCTGTCCAGATGCCGATGATATAGCGCGCGTTAACGCCAATAGCCCACGCATCGCGATAGCCGTAACTGGTGCCGGTTTTCCACGCCAACGGCACAATGCGCGGCAGCGCGTTATCCGGCAAGGGTTGCGCTTCATCCGCCATAATCCGTCGAATGATCCACGCCGCTCCCGGCGACATTAATGGTCTTTCCGACAGCGGATCGTCCGGCTGTAACCGTAATTTCGCCGCTTTCCCATGACGAGCGAACGCGCTGTATGCCGCCGCCATCTCGTCAAGCCGCGCGCCCGCGCCGCCCAGAATCAGCGAAAGATTGGGCGCCGCGCCAGCAGGCAAATATAGCGGCAGGCCGACGTTACGCAGTTTTGCCGCAAATCGTTTCGGCCCATAGGCTTCAAGCACCTGAACGGCAGGCAGATTCAGCGAGCGTACCAGCGCGTCGCTCATGCTGACCGGGCCGTGAAATCCGCTGTCGAAGTTTCCCGGGCGGTAATCTCCGGTGCGGCGCGGAACGTCCTGTAATAATGATGCGGGATGGATCAAGCCGTCATCCAGCGCCAGACCGTACACAAAGGGTTTGAGTACCGATCCCGGCGATCGGATCGCCGTTACCATGTCGACATGACCAAAACGGCTGTCGTCATTAAGGTCTACCGATCCTACCCAGCCGCGCACGCTCATATCGGTATGATCGACGACGATCATCGCCAACGAACTGCGTGCCGGCAGCCGCCCTTTCCATGCCCGCGCCAGATCTTCCAGTTGCCGCTGCAATCCGGCGTCCAGCGTGGTCACAATTTTGTCGTTCTGGCTTTTACTCAACATCATTCGGGCAAAAAGCGGCGCCAGTTGCGGCATTTGACGCGGCGCCAGCCAGACCGGTTCTTCACGCGACTCGCGTACCGTTTCGGCAGGCCAGACGCCCTGAGCCGCCATCCGATCCAGCACTTTATTTCGTGCCGCTTCGGCTCTCGCAGGCCAGCGGTCGGGGCGTAACCGGCTCGGCGCCTGCGGCAATACGGCCAGCAGCGCCGCGTCAGCGTAACTCAGGCGCGCGGGCGGCTTGCCGAAGTAGGCCCAGCTTGCAGCGCCAATACCCTGTAGCGTGCCGCCGAACGGCGCGCGGTTCAGGTACAGCGTCAGGATATCGCGCTTGGACAAATGCCATTCAAGCTGGAGGGCGCGCCAAAGCTGGCGGATTTTACCGCCGAACGTGCGCGAATGCGGATCCAGCAGTCTCGCCACCTGCATAGTCAGCGTACTGCCGCCGGAAATAACGCGCCCGGCGGTAAGATCCTGCCACGCCGCGCGCGCGACGGAGAAAGGGTTAACGCCAGGGTGCCGCCAGAACCAGCGATCTTCGTAATTGATTAAGGCCTCCAGGTAACGGGGAGAGACCTCTTCAATCGTCACCGGATAACGCCAGATCCCCCCGGCGTCGGCAAAGCGCCACAGCGGCGTACCGTCATGGGCTACCACGACCCGCGCAGGATGGACCTCATTGAGCGGCAGCGGCCAGAGTTTATCCGCCGCCCATAACGCCAGGAAAATAAAAAGCGGCGCGCCCGCCAGCCACAGCCAGCGGCCACGTTTACCACGCCAACCGTTCATTTAAGGCGTCACAATCAGCAGCCCCTCGCTCGCGCCGGTTGCCCGCCACTGAGGCACGTACATCGATTCCACCTGCGGTTGCGCAAGCTGGTACGTCCCCGGCGTTACCGCGCGCGCCAGGTAGACCAGCGTCACGGGCTGGCCCTCATTGACAACGACGGCAGCCACAAACCGATCGTCGCGGAATTCCATATACTGAATATCCGCCTGCTGCATCTGATTAAGCAGATTTTGCACTTCGCTACCGCTCTCCGGCAGGCTGGCGCTGCTGTCAGCCAGATTCTGGTTTTCCAGCTCCAGTCCGGCCGGGAGCAGGTCCACCACCAGCGCATCCGGCACATTGCGATCGGCCACTACCGTTAACCAGACCAGCACCACTTCGCCGCTACGCAACGAGGACAGCGATTTGCGCTGACCATCGGTCCCCAGTATTTGTCGTTCAATCTGCAAAACGTTGCTGGCAGGCTCAGGCGCAGATGAGGGATAACCGCTGCTATCCAGACGCAACCATAGCGGCTGGCTACCGGTGTTCGTCACCTCAAGGGCGGCCAGCTGGTCAGCATCCAGATTACGGGTCAGCGCCTTGTCGCCCGACAGCGGCTGCGCCTCTAACGAGGTCTGCGCCTGCCAGGCGCCCGCGCTGGCCTGTCGCGAATGCGCGGCGAGGAACAAGGCATTGTTCTCCTGGGTAGAGAGCCAGCGCTGACCGAAGGCCTGCTCAGAAAGCGAGCTTAATAGCGCGTTTTGCGCGTCCGGTCTGAGGTTGTTCTCTTCCAGTAGCGACAACATCAGAGCGTTATCGCGCAGAGAACTGCCGTAATCCGCTATCCATTGCCGTTCGTCCTGACGCGGCGTATTCAGCGCCAGCGTAATGGCCTCTTCGCCGCGTCTGGCATCACCCATCGTGTTTAACGCGATGCCCAATTGCATCAGCGGCAGTCCTGAAGCCGCCTGACTACGGCGCTCCCAGATTTCGCGCAGCGCGCCGAGCGGCGCTTTCTGCTGACGCGCCAGTACCAGCGCGGCGTAAGCCTGAGCGGCAAAAGTACTGGCCTGGGTATTATCGCTATAACGAATCAGCATCGTGCCGGGATCCTGCAGATAACGCAGCAGTCGCTCATTGCCCCGGTTAATGGCTTCCGGCGGGACGCTATATCCCTGCTCGCCCGCGCGAATGAGGAAATCCATCGCGTAGGCCGTTAGCCAGGGCTCTTCCGCCCCATCTTCATCCCATAGCGCAAAACCGCCGTTATCACGCTGCATCTGTAGTACCCGTGAGATGCCGATATCCACTGCGGCGCGCCGTTTTTCATCGCTATCGCCGGTAATACCGAGCGACTGCAATTGAGCGGCATTGGTATACAGCGCCGGGAATAACCCGCTGGTGGTTTGTTCCAGGCACCCGTACGGATATGCTTTCAGCTCGCGAATGTAGCGCGCCAGATTGAGCGGCGGTTTTCCGCTTAACAGCAGTTGTCCCTGTAACGTGGCTGGCGAGACGTTTGCCAGATGCTGCTCTGGTACATGCCAGCTCTCTCCCGGCGCCAGCGCAATGCCGCTATTTACCGTTTGGGCAGGCCAGGCCGGACGCACGCCGATTTGCCACTGCTTATGCTGCGCGCCGAGGGTTTCTCCCGGCAGATTCAGACCGCTAATGGTCGCCTGGATTTCGCCTTCGCCAAAACCTTCCAGCGCGCGTACCGGAACGAATAAGGTGGTGCGCACGCCCGGCGCCAGGTTGACCGGTTGCGGCTGCTGGCTAAGCAGTTCCAGTAACCCACTGGCGGCGAGCGCAATATTCAGCGTCTGCGGGCGGTCGGTCAGATTGGTGACGTCCAGCACCAGTCGCGAAACATCCCCTCCCGCCAGAAAACGCGGCATATTCAGCTCGGCAATCACTGGCGCGGCGACAACAACTTTGCTTTCGCCGCGACCAAAATCGTCCGCTGTCCATGCCTGCGCCATAACCCGCAGTTCGCCGTTAAAGTCGCCAATCGGCAGCGTTACGACCCCTTCGCCCTGCTCATTGAGCGTGATCGGCTGCGCCTGCTGCGCGATGATATTGACATGGTTTACCGGCGGTTTTCCGCCGCGCTTAAGGTCGTCGCCATCGCCGCCAAAACGCAACGCCGCCAGCCGCCCCTGCCCTTCAATGACCTGGCCGTAAATATCGTAGATATCCGCACCGTAGCGTTTTTGACCGAAGAACGCCTGCCACGGGTCCGGCGTCGCGTAATCGGTGATATTCAATACGCCGCTATCGACCGCGGAGACCAGCACGTTGATCTGTTTTGGCATTTCGCCGTGTTTAACGCTGGCTTTCACCCTGACGGTGAGCGGCTGATTCGGGCGCATTTTAGCCGGGCTTTCCAGCGCCAGATCGAGGCGGCGGTTTTCATCCCCCAGCGGTAGGTGTAGTAACCCTACGGCGCGTTTTGGCGTCGCGGAACGAGATTTATCACCGGGACGCACCACCAGCGTACTGAGATAGAGATCGTGGCGATTCCAGGTTTTATCCACCGGAATCGTGAGCTCCAGACCTTGTGCCGGCACATCGATCGCCTGCCACCACAGCGGACCATCGCTGGACTCCACCATCGCATAACCTTTACCGGCGACCGGCGCGGCGATATGCAATTTCATGGTGTCGCCTGGACGATAATTCGCTTTATCCAGTTTGAGGGTGACGCGATCCGGACGCGCCGCGCCGCTACCGTCGCTGTTATCCTGCCAGCTATAGCCGGCCCAGAAACGAACGCTGCTGACCGTCTCATTCGGCGCTTTGACCTCCAGACGGTACGCGCCCCATTCCACCGGGAAGCTGACTTTTCCGGTTTCATCCGCGTTCAGATCCAGCGTCTGCTCGCCCTCCACCAGATCTTTTTGATCAAACTGCGACTGCCAGCCTTCGCTTTCCGACCAGTTCCAGTAATAGTCGCGACGCTCGCGGATGAGCCGCACCTGTAAACCGGACACCGCTTTTTTCTCGCCCTGCGCGTTGGCGTAAACAATATCGAATGCGGCGTTGCTGTCTTCGTCGACAATCGGTTGATTAACGGTGGTATCCGTACGGTAGTCGTATACCGCTTTGGCGGCGAACTGTGGACGAATTCCCGGTAACGTATCGGCAGGCCAAATCGCCTGCTCTACGCGACGAGTGACCGGACGACCGCCAGACTCCAGCAGGCTGGCCTGTAGAATTACCTGCAGCGGCGAATGCGCTTCTTGCCACTGGCTGGCAGCACTCACTTCACCACGTCCGCCTTTATCCAACGTCAGTTGAACTTCGTCCAGGCTGCGCGAAAGATTCTCTTCGGCAATATTGCCGAACTGGAAGCCAGGCAACGCCGCGACAGCGTCGCGCAGCGGACGCAGGAAAAGTTGCCCTTGCAGGGTATTGCCGATAGCAGGCGCGCCATACAAGTAATAGCCGACAACGGAGAATTTCACCTCATCCGCAGGCGCCAGCGGTGTTTTTTGCGCCGTCAGGTTGAGCGCCATCCGCTCCGGCATAAAGTCTTCCACATGGAAATCCCAACTCCGCAGCAAATTATCGCCGGTGTTGGCGCGGACATGCCACAAGCCGGTCGGCGCGTTGATATCCAGCGGATAATTCAAACGGTATAGCCCGTTTTCCGGCTGGCTGACGATGGTACTCATCACCTGTCCGTCTGGTTTTACCACTTCCAGCTTAACGGGTTGATCGGGCAGCGTTTTACCGTCGCTATCGCGCAGTAATCCGTTGAGGATAACCGTTTCGCCCGGGCGGTAGAGATCGCGCGGGCCGAACATAAAAAACTGCTTGCTGTAGCCGGGCGCGCCAGCGACATTAAATTCCGACAGATCCAGAGCCGGAAGCGTGAGATCGAGCAGCGTGGTCTGCTCCTCTTTACGCGCCAGTAATAGCGCCGCCGCTTTATCAGCTTCCAGTTGCACATGTCCCTGCGCGTCGCTCGTCGCCTGCGCCAGCGTCTGCCCTTTATCATTCAGAAGAACAATCTCAATTCCCGACTGCGCCGCGCCGTTTTCCAGGCTTTGCGTAAAGATATCCAGCCGATTATGGTAACGGTGCGCGGACACGCCGATATCGCTAAGGGTAAACAACGTAGCGGCATTACTATAGTTGTAGTGTCCAGCCTGATTCATTACCGCCACATATACGCCCGCCTGTTGCAGCGGCTTAATATCGCTTAATGGCAGCAGCAGTTTCTCACGCGTATTGCGCGCCGGATTAAGATCAAAACGACCGGTATAAACCAAATCCGCCATTTTCAGCAGATTGTCGGACTCCCAGTTAGAGAGAGAACTACGGTACTCCCACTGGCTGACAAATGACGCCAGCGATCCGGGCTTAACGCGGAAAAAGTTCACATCAACGTGGTTGACGTTAAGCGCCATGACCGGCAGTCCTTCCGCGATTTTCCCCGGTAGCAGCGATCCCCGGCTGGCAAAGCCGACGCTGGGCTGGACATCACGCGTGGTAATCGTTTTTTCATAAGACTTGCCGAAGGTGGCGTTATTCAGCGCTTTAACGGCGGGATCAACCGTGACCACCAGCACGCGTTCAGGTTCCAGATGACGTAACCTTAGCTCTTTTAAATTTGGCGCCAGCTCCCATGCGCCGTCAACGCTGCCGCTTTTCTTATCAACCACGTGAACCACACGGGAGAAATCCTGTTCAGGATCTAAAGGAATTGAAAACGTCAACACCAGCGTCGCCGCGCCGTCGAGCTGCGCTTCGGAGGCGTCTAATAGCGTGAGCGCTTTGCCCTGGCTTTGCTGCGCCAGCTTTTGTAGCTGTGCCGGGTCTTGCGCGGGCGAGGGCTGCGCTACGGCTGGCGCTTCGCTTTTAGTCGTCGGGGCGGTTTTATCGTTGTTATCGCATCCCGCCAGCGCCAGCATGATCATGCAGGCCACCACGCGTAAATGTTTCATCTTTCATCCCTGGCCTTAACGGCCTGTCAGCAACGGTTGATGAGATATTATGCGCGAGAAATTTTATTGTGTAAGTCCGTATTACTGTGATGATGCGAAAATTTTACGCAGAAATGTGGTTTCGCCAGCCAAAACAGCCTCTTCTACTTGTCCCTTTTCGGGAAACGTCCGACAATTTGTCCATAATCAGGTAACAATGGAGATGCCCATGACCACCGCCTTTTTTGTCGCCGCCGACTGGCTTGCCGAACATATTGATGATCCGGAAATACAGATTCTTGACGCCCGTATGGCGCCGCCAGGACAGGAACATCGTGATATGGCGGGCGAATATCGCGCCGGACATATTCCCGGCGCGCTGTTTTTTAATATTGAAGCGCTTTCCGATCGCGCATCGCCGCTGCCGCATATGATGCCGCGCCCGGAAGCGTTTGCGGTGGCCATGCGTGAACTGGGTGTTCGTCAGGATAAACACCTGGTCATATACGATGAAGGCAATCTGTTCTCCGCTCCGCGGGCATGGTGGATGCTGCGCACGTTCGGTGCCGAGAAAGTGTCCATTCTGGCGGGCGGACTGGCGGGCTGGCAGCGCGACGAATGGCTATTGCGCGAAGGCGAAGAAGCGCATGAAGGAGGCGAGTTTGAGGCGAAATTCGCGCCGCAAGCCGTGGTGCGTCTCACCGACGTATTGCTGGCAAGTCATGAAAAAACCGCGCAAATCGTTGATGCGCGTCCGGCGGCGCGTTTTAACGCTCAGGCTGATGAACCGCGTCCGGGGCTGAGGCGCGGACACATTCCTGGCGCGCTAAACGTCCCGTGGACGGAACTGGTGTATGAGGGCGAATTAAAAACCACTGACGAACTGAATGAGGTTTTTTTCAGCCACGGCGTGAGTTTCGACAGACCGATTATCGCCAGTTGCGGTTCCGGCGTGACGGCCGCGGTCGTGGTGCTGGCGCTCGCCACGCTGGATGTGCCTGACGTCACGCTTTACGACGGCGCGTGGAGCGAATGGGGCGCGCGTACCGATTTACCGGTTGAACCCACTTAATATCTGCCATGCCGGATGGCGCTCACGCTTATCCGGCCTACCGTTCAGGCTGATTTAAAACGAATCTACATAAATACTGTTTAAGCAGGCCACAAAAAAACCGCTCAATTGAGCGGTTTTTTTGTGCTGGTCCGGTTCGCGGCCTTTCCAGCAGGCTTTGTTGCCATAGCAACGCAGGCACACCGTAGGGGATTAATACTCCCTTTTAAGGGAGCAAATGTCAATATAATTTACCAGGAAACTATTCAACATTTGAGGTATTATCTTTCCCGGCCCTTTCCGCCGTCTCGCAAACGGGCGCTGGCTTCAGGAGAGGATAACCCATGGCCGTAAGCGCAGGCACACCGTAGTGCCTGCTATCACGGCATTATCGCCAGCGGTGCTGCCGTGATGCGGTCTTCGCAAGGACCGCAACATGAAGGTACGATGCTTTTGTGTCGTGCTTCTTGTTTCTGGCACGTTATGTCTTCACGCAGACAGAAGCTACCCAGGTAATTCTGTTCCCGTAACGCTCAACGTCCAGAGCAGGTAAGCCAGGAGGCCGCCCTGTTGGGCGGCTTTCTTTTCTTCAGATGATGCGGTTCTGTTTAAAATCGCGCAGGAACCCGCCCCAGCGGCGCTCGTAGAACGGCGCGATATGCTCAGTGATAAAGTGGCTGATACCCTGCTCGCCCTTCCTCACCTGACAAATATCGATCGGTTCGTCACCCGGTAACGTGTCGGTCGCCACATTGCCCGCTGCGTGAATGATCTCTTCAATATCGCCGTCAGCCTCAATGCCAATCAGCAGATTGGGTTGGGCGTCCGCATGTTCTTTAATCGCGCAGAGAAATGCGCGTTTCACCGGTTTGATGGTTTTAAACAGCGTAGTGAGGGAATCAATCATCTGCGACGGCGGCTCGGCCACTTCGGATAAAATAAGCGACTCGCCGCCTTCCAGCACTTCCTGCGTACTTAACGGACTGCCTTCCTCAGCGAGAAGCAGGCTGATTTCACGCGGCATAAACTCTTTGCCGGTCGGCAATTTAGCGTTGAGGAATAACGTTTCGCCAAGCGTCATTTCAAACAGCGTGCGCGCCGGCATCACCACAAACGCCTGTTCGTCTTCCACGGCCTGCTGCAGCGCCTCCAGAGAAGTAAAGAAGGGAATGACGGTCGTGCCGTCTTCTTTTTCCCAGTGCTGCAAATCCAGAGCGCTGTCTTCCACAATCGCCTCGCCTTCGGCAGCGCTGCCCGGCACCCAGACGGTGGACTCCAGTAAGGTACGGAAAAATGCCGGACGATGCGCGGGCTCAGTCGCCGCTTTCTCCAGCAAGATTTCTAATTCATTTTTAGTTTCGGACATAGGAATCACAAATTATGTATATGGGTTGTAGGCCTGATAAGACGCACGGCGTCGCCATCAGGCAAAATGCCGGGTGGCGCTTCGCTTACCCGGCCTACAAAAACACCGTTCAGGCGGTCAGCAAATTCGCGATGGTGCGCACACCCAGACCGGTTGCCCCGGCAGCCCACTGCTCAACCGGCGCTTTGCGATAAGTGGCGGAACAGTCAATGTGCAGCCAGCCTTCGCGGTAATTTTCAACAAAGTGCGACAGAAAACCCGCGGCGGTGCTTGCCCCAGCGGGATACGCCGCGCTGCCGGTGTTGTTCAGTTCTGCAAAGTTAGACGGCAGTTGGTTACGGTGGAACTCTGCCAGCGGCAGACGCCAGAACGGTTCATTCTCTTGCGCCGCGCTGGTCAGCAAGCGCCCCGCCAGCGTATCGTCAAAACTGAATAGCGCATGGTAGTCGTTACCCAGCGCCGTTTTCGCCGCGCCGGTTAACGTCGCCATATCAATGATTAGCTGCGGGTGTTGTGCGCTGGCGTCAATCAGGCCATCCGCCAGCACCAGTCGCCCTTCCGCATCGGTATTCATGACTTCGACATTCTTACCATTACGGTAGCGAATAATGTCGCCCAGTTTAAACGCATTGCCGCTGATCAGATTATCGGCGCAGCACAGGAACAGTTTTACGCGTTTATTCAGCCCACGGGTAATGGCGAACGCCAGCGCGCCTGTTACTGTCGCCGCGCCGCCCATATCGGATTTCATTGAGTCCATAAAAGCGCTTTGTTTGATACTGTAGCCGCCGGAGTCAAAGGTAATACCTTTACCGACCAGGCAGGCATAAACCGGCGCATCTTTGTCTCCCGTCGGGTTGTAATCCAACGCCAGCAGCACCGGCGGACGCTCAGAACCACGGCCTACGGTATGCAACCCCATATAGTTCTGCTCGCGCAGATCTTCGCCTTTGGTGATACGGTAAGTGACGCTATCGCACGCGACGCTACACAGCAGATCCACCGAGCGCTGCGCCAGTTGCTCCGGCCCAAGCTCTTCCGCCGGAGCATTAATGGTGTCGCGCACCCAGTCAATAATAGTCAGGCGGTTATCCAGCTCCTGACGTTGGGCATCGTCTAAATCCGGCCACATTACGGTACGGACGCCTTTTGGTCCTTTGTAACCCGCCCAGAATGCCCAACAACGCTCGGTATCCCATCCTTCGCCTGTCAGCGCGACCTGTTTTATTCCCAGGCCGTCGATTTTACGCGCCGCACGCTGGATCAACCCCAGATCGTCTTTACCGTTAAGATGCAAGGTAATACCGTCGTTATTAATACTGTAAGTGGCTTTATCGCCCCAGCGCGCATCGGCAGGCTGCGTGGAAAGCGTAATTTTCATGGCTTCTGTCATTGTTATTTTCCTTATTAGCAAACGGGCCGCCGTAGGGCAGCCCGTTATTTGACTTACTCTGCTTCATCCAACCAGACTAGCAGAATCGCCTCCAGAATTTTTTCATTGGATGCGTTAGGGTCGTCGTCAAAATCGTCCATTTCGCAGATCCACTGATGCAGATCGGTGAAACGAACGGTTTTAGGATCGACATCAGGATATGCGTCGTATAACGCTTCGCCGATCTCGCGGCTATCGGTCCACTTGAGTCCCATACTACCCTCTGTTAATGCTCACGCGCATGGTTGATTGTGTAACGTGGAATTTCGATAACCAGATCGTCGTCGGTAACGTGGGCCTGGCAGCTCAGTCGACTTTCCGGCTCCAGCCCCCACGCTTTATCCAGCATATCGTCTTCTTCTTCCGAACTTTCCGGCAAGGAGTCGAAGCCTTCACGTACAATACAGTGACAGGTGGTGCAGGCGCACGATTT
This sequence comes from Salmonella sp. SAL04196, assembly GCF_046550835.1. Classification (NCBI taxonomy): domain Bacteria; kingdom Pseudomonadati; phylum Pseudomonadota; class Gammaproteobacteria; order Enterobacterales; family Enterobacteriaceae; genus Salmonella; species Salmonella sp. SAL04196. Next base: position 50,836 of record NZ_JBGDXE010000005.1, on the reverse strand, counting down.
CTCACAGGCGTGTTCAATCTCGATGCCGTTGCGCAGCGCAACGTCAAGAATGGTTTCACCGGTCTCAGCTTCCAGAACTGCGCCATCCGGACAAAGATCCTGATGAGGCAGAATAACAATCTTCGGCATGTTAAACCTCGTCTACGGAATGGCCTTTCAACGCGCGACGAACCGACTGGTCCATGCGGCGAGCGGCAAATTCCTGGGTTTGTTTATCTACGTTTTTAATGGCTTGTTCTATGGCGTCAACATCATCGCCTTGTGCGACCGCGCTTAAATGTGCGGCGGCATCATCAATGCATTGACGTTCTGCGGCGCTTAACAGCGCGGCGTCGGCAGTTAGCGCGCCGGTCAAACTTTCCAGCACGCGCGCGGCTTCGACTTTTTGCTCCGCCAGCATACGCGCTTTCACGTCCTGCTCGGCAAAACTCATGGAATCCTTGATCATTGAGGCGATTTCACCATCGGTCAGGCCATAGGAGGGTTTGACCTGAATGGAGGCCTCGACGCCAGTGGATTTTTCCATTGCGGTGACGCTCAACAGGCCATCGGCGTCTACCTGGAAGGTCACGCGAATATGCGCCCCGCCCGCCGGCAGCGGCGGAATCCCGCGCAGCGCAAAGCGCGCCAGCGAGCGGCAGTCCTGCACCAGTTCGCGTTCGCCCTGCATCACATGGATAGACATCGCGGTCTGACCGTCTTTGAAGGTGGTGAAATCCTGCGCGCGCGCCACCGGTATAGTGGTGTTGCGCGGAATGACTTTTTCCACCAGGCCGCCCATCGTTTCCAGCCCAAGAGAGAGTGGAATCACGTCCAACAGCAGCATTTCGCTGTCCGGCTTGTTGCCGACCAGAATATCGGCCTGAATCGCTGCGCCGATAGCGACCACTTTATCCGGGTCGATAGCGGTTAACGGCGTGCGGCCAAAAAATTCGCCCACCCGCTCACGAACCAGCGGTACACGGGTCGAACCGCCGACCATGACCACTTCCAGAACGTCCTGGGGCTCAACGCCGGCATCTTTCAATGCGCGACGGCAGGCCAATAGCGTGCGCTTAACCAACGCGGAAATGAGATCGTTAAACTGCTCGCGAGTGATCTCCCCCTGCCAGCCCGCAACATTAACGCGAACGGTATCGGCATCGCTTAAGGCGATTTTCGCCGCAATCGCGGCATCCAGCAGTTCGCGCTGAACGCGATTGTCGCTACGATCGGCAATTCCCGACTGCTCGCGAATATAGTCCGCCAGCAGATGGTCAAAGTCGTCGCCGCCGAGCGCAGAATCACCGCCCGTCGCCAGCACTTCAAACACCCCGCGGCTCAGGCGTAAAATAGAGATATCGAAGGTACCGCCGCCGAGATCGTAAACAGCAATAACGCCTTCTTTGCCTGAGTCCAGACCGTAGGCAATCGCCGCCGCCGTCGGTTCGTTGAGCAGGCGCAACACATGCAGGCCTGCCAGCCGCGCGGCGTCTTTCGTTCCCTGACGTTGGGCATCATCGAAATAGGCGGGAACGGTAATCACCACACCATCCAGCTCGCCGGAGAGCGATTCGCTAGCCCGCGCGGCCAGCGCTTTGAGAATATCAGCCGATACGCGTACCGGATTGAGCAATCCAGCCGCCGTGTCAATCATCGGCAGCCCATTAACGCTTGCCTTAAACCGGTAAGGCAGATGCGGATAGCGCGCCTGGATATCCGCCAGCGAGCGTCCCATCATGCGTTTCACAGAGCTGATAGTGTTGGCCGTATCCTGCGCGGCATTGTCACGCGCAGCGTAACCGACCGTATGGCCCTGCTGCTGATAGTGTACCACTGAAGGCAACAGGTGGCGCCCTTCGTGGTCAGGCAGAGTTTCCGCCTGGCCGCTGCGAACCGTCGCAACCAGAGAGTTGGTAGTGCCTAAGTCGATACCCGCCGCCAGACGACGCTGATGCGGCGCGGCGCTCAGACCAGGCTCACTAATTTGTAATAAGGCCATGTTAGATTCCAGTTAAAAATCGAGCAGCTTTTCTTCGAGTTGTTCTGCGCTGCTTCGTAGTTTATCGAGAAACCGCAGTTTGCGCACCGTATCCGCCGCCGCGTCCCACGCGGCGTTGTCCAACTGTTCCACCATTTGCTGAAGACGAGCATCAAACATCTTTTGTACGCGTTTGATGAAGCTTTCCAGCCGCACGTCGTCTTTTGATTGTTCGATATCGTCCAGCTCTTCGCGAAGCGTGAGTTGTTCCATCAGAAACGCGGTGTCGCGTACCGTATGCTGCTCGCTGGCCAGATCGAACCCGTGTAAGGAAAGCAGATACTCCGCGCGCGTCAAAGGGTGACGCAGCGTTTGCCAGGCCTGGTTGATCGTGGCGGATTGCTGGACGGCGGCAAGCTGCTGCGCCTGAGTGCCGTTGGCAAATTTGTCAGGGTGATACTGGCGTTGCAGATCCTGAAAACGAAGGCTCAGCGCCTGGGTGTCAATCTGATAACGGGCTGGTAAGCCAAAGAGGGTGAAGTAATCCATAACATTCTCAGGGATAGCCTGTCAGAACAAACCCCACACGCAGGCGACCACGGTGGGGTTATACCTTCTTACTTCGCGCCGCAGATGCGTTGTCTGCGCGGGTTCCCCCAGTCATTTACTCAAGTAAGCGCCTGGGGATTCACTCGCTTGCCGCTTTTCTGCAGCACGAATGCTCGGTATAACAGCGGAACACGGTTACACGTGGAAGCTTTCGCCGCAACCACACTCATCTTTCACATTCGGGTTGGAGAATTTAAACCCTTCGTTCAGACCTTCTTTTACGAAGTCCAGCTGTGTACCGTCCAGAAATTGCAGGCTCTTGCCGTCAACCACTACCTTAACGCCTTTGTCTTCAAACACGGTGTCTTCCGCCGTTGGCTCGTCAACAAATTCCAGTACATAAGCCATACCTGAGCAGCCGGAGGTTCTCACGCCCAGACGCAAACCAAACCCTTTACCACGGTTGGCCAGGAAGGTATTAACTCGCGCTGCTGCACTGTCGCTAAGTGTAATCGACATAACAAAACCTCAATGTTAACGTTCTATTTTATTTCGCTTCGCGTTTGCTTTTGTAATCCGCAATAGCGGCTTTAATCGCGTCTTCCGCCAGAATAGAGCAGTGAATTTTCACCGGCGGCAGCTCCAGTTCGTCTGCAATGTCGGTGTTTTTAATCGCCTGCGCTTCGTCCAGGGATTTCCCTTTCACCCACTCCGTTACCAGAGAACTGGAGGCGATAGCGGAACCGCAGCCGTAAGTCTTGAAGCGCGCGTCTTCAATGATACCTTCATCGTTAACTTTAATCTGCAACTTCATGACGTCGCCGCAGGCCGGAGCGCCAACCATGCCGCTTCCCACGTTATCGTCGTTGTTGTCAAACGACCCTACGTTACGCGGGTTCTCATAGTGATCGATTACTTTTTCGCTGTAAGCCATTATAAATTCTCCTGATTCCGATACCGATTAATGATGTGCCCATTCGATGCTGTTCAGATCCACACCCTGCTTGTACATTTCCCACAGTGGAGAAAGGTCACGCAGACGGCCAATGGATTTACGAACCAGATCAATGGTGTAGTCGATCTCTTCTTCAGTGGTAAAACGACCTAAAGAGAAACGGATAGAGCTATGCGCCAGCTCGTCATTCATGCCCAACGCGCGCAGCACGTAGGACGGTTCCAGACTGGCGGAGGTGCAGGCGGAACCGGAAGAGACCGCCAGGTCTTTCAGCGCCATGATCAGCGACTCGCCTTCAACGTAGTTAAAGCTCACGTTGAGAATGTTTGGCGCGCCCTGCTCAAGGTCGCCGTTCAGGTAAACTTCTTCAATATCTTTGATGCCGTTCCAAAGACGGTTACGCAGACCGCGCAGACGGGCCATTTCGGTCTCCATCTCTTCTTTCGCGATACGGTAAGCTTCGCCCATGCCGACGATCTGATGGACAGGCAGAGTACCAGAGCGCATACCGCGCTCGTGCCCGCCGCCATGCATCTGCGCTTCAATGCGAATACGCGGCTTACGACGCACATACAGCGCGCCAATGCCTTTCGGACCATAAATTTTATGACCGGAGAAGGACATCAGATCCACTTTCAGTTGGCTCAGATCGATAGGCAGTTTGCCCACGCTCTGGGTGGCATCAACGTGGTAGATGATACCGCGCGCGCGGCACATTTCGCCGATGGTTGCGATATCCTGCACCACGCCGATTTCGTTGTTCACGTGCATGATGGAAACCAGAATGGTGTCGTCACGCATCGCTGCTTCGAGCTCGTTGAGATCGATGATGCCGTTGCGCTGCGGCGCCAGGTAGGTCACTTCAAACCCTTCGCGCTCAAGCTGACGGCAGGTGTCCAGCACCGCTTTGTGCTCGGTCTTGCTGGTGATGATGTGCTTGCCTTTTTTCTGATAAAAGTTGGCAGCGCCTTTAATCGCCAGGTTATCAGACTCCGTCGCCCCTGAGGTAAAGACGATTTCACGCGGGTCGGCGCCGACCAGTTCAGCAATCTGGTTGCGGGCGATATCGACGGCTTCTTCAGCCTGCCAGCCGAAACGGTGTGAACGAGACGCCGGGTTCCCAAAGGTTCCGTCCAGGGTCAGAAACTGCATCATTTTCTCGGCAACACGCGGGTCCACCGGCGTGGTTGCGGAGTAGTCGAGATAAATCGGTAATTTCATTGCTCTTAAACTCCGTACATCACTCAATGCAAGGAATCAGGCAACCGGCTGGATGTACGACCGTGTTGACGGGACGTCCGCGTCCCGGCCTGATTCTGAATTCTTTTTTACGCTTCATCCTTCAGACGACCGCGGCATTCACCGCATGAGGCCGCCAGAAGAGATGGCGTAATATTTTAATTAAGCACGTAATTTAACGTCGATAGCGTCCTGCGCACGACCACTGGCGCGCGGCGCGTCATGCGTGTGCTGGCGACCAGACACATCCAGAACTTCCTGGTTATTCACCAGCTCGCCTAAGGTAATATTGTTGAGAAAACCGGTCAGGCGATCGCTTAAATCACGCCACAGCGCATGGGTCAGGCATTTATCGCCGCCCTGGCAGCCGCCTTTGCCCTGGCAACGGGTCGCGTCAACGGATTCATCAACCGCGCTGATCACTTCGCCGACCGCGATACTGCCAGCATCTTTACCCAGCAGATAGCCGCCGCCTGGCCCGCGTACGCTGGAAACCAGACCGTTTTTACGTAAACGGGAAAATAGCTGTTCCAGATAAGAAAGGGAAATCCCCTGACGTTCAGAAATATCAGCCAACGGTACCGGGCCCGCTTCGGAGTTGAGCGCAACGTCTAACATTGCGGTCACGGCATAACGCCCTTTAGATGTCAGTCTCATGTCTTACTTAACCTCAAACTCGCCCCTGCCCGGGGTTTTTTATTGTAAAATGGGGGTATTGCATAGCAGGGACAAGTCTGACATTCCCGAGTAATTTGGTCAACTATTTACTTGAGTAAATTAGTCAGGTATTTAGCGTTCCGTGCGGTATTAACGCGGTTACTTGCCTTTATTCTGCTGCTCAATAGACGCCAGAATCCCACGCAGAATATTCAACTCCTGGCTTTCCGGGCGGGCGCGGGTAAACAGACGGCGCAATTTATTCATCACCTGCCCCGGATGGTTTTCGCGAATAAAGCCAGTGGAGAGCAACGTCTGCTCCAGATGGCCGTAGAAACGTTCAAGATCGTCCACCAGCGGATACGGCGTCTCTTCATGATCTGCCGCGTCGCCGTTTTCCTGCGTCGCCAGCCAGGCCATGCGGACTTCATACGCGATGACCTGTACCGCCATCGCCAGATTCAACGAGCTGTACTCCGGGTTAGCGGCAATCGCGACGTGATAATGGCATTTTTGCAACTCATCGTTAGTCAGCCCGACACGCTCACGACCAAAAACCAGCGCAACCGGCGTATTTGCTGCTTCCGCCACGCTTTTTAAGCCGCACTCGCGCGGATCAAGCATCGGCCACGGCAGAGTGCGGGAACGGGCGCTGGTGCCGACCACCAGGCTACAGCCAGCTAACGCTTCATCCAGCGTATCGACGATCTGCGCATTACCGATCACATCGCTGGCGCCTGCCGCCAGGGCGATGGCCTGGGAGTCCGGTTTCACCAGCGGGTTTACCAGCCACAGGTTAGTTAAGCCCATGGTTTTCATAGCGCGAGCCACAGAGCCCATATTGCCGGTGTGAGAGGTTTCCACCAGCACAATTCGAATGTTTTGCAGCATTGTCTTTCTTCAGCTAAAGATTATTCTGACATCTTACCATAAAACCAAGACAGATTCCGATCTCGCTGCTATACTCTGCGCCGTTTTCCCGTTCTTTAACATCCAGTGAGAGAGACCGATGCATCCGATGCTGACCATCGCCGTGCGCGCAGCGCGCAAGGCGGGTAATGTAATTGCCAAAAACTATGAAACTCCGGACGCTGTAGAAGCGAGCCAAAAAGGCAGTAACGATTTTGTGACCAACGTAGATAAGGCCGCTGAAGCGGTGATTATCGACACCATTCGCAAATCTTACCCGCAACACACTATTATCACCGAAGAAAGCGGTGAGCACGTTGGCACAGATCAGGATGTTCAATGGGTTATCGATCCGCTGGATGGCACCACCAACTTCATCAAACGTCTGCCACACTTCTCTGTTTCCATTGCTGTACGCATTAAAGGCCGTACTGAAGTGGCTGTCGTTTACGATCCGATGCGTAACGAACTGTTCACCGCCACCCGCGGTCAGGGCGCGCAACTGAACGGCTACCGTCTGCGCGGCAGTACCGCTCGCGATCTGGACGGCACTATCCTCGCTACCGGCTTCCCGTTCAAAGCCAAACAATACGCGACCACCTACATTAATATTATCGGCAAGCTGTTCACCGAATGCGCCGATTTCCGCCGCACCGGTTCCGCCGCGCTGGATCTGGCCTATGTGGCTGCAGGTCGTGTCGATGGTTTCTTTGAAATTGGCCTTCGTCCGTGGGATTTCGCTGCGGGCGAACTGCTGGTTCGTGAAGCAGGCGGTATCGTCAGCGATTTCACCGGCGGTCATAACTACATGATGACCGGTAATATCGTGGCGGGGAATCCGCGCGTCGTTAAAGCCATGCTGGCGAATATGCGCGACGAACTGAGCGATGCGCTGAAGCGCTAAGTCTCTTCGGCGGATGGGGCCACTCATCCGCCGTGCCTTTTCAGGCGTTTTTCCTAAACACAGCCTCATTGCTTTACTTGCCTGCATGTTTTTGTACGATCGCTCCCTGCTCCGCTATTGGCATAAAGCGGCAAGGAAGCGAACATGACCCTTCAACATACCCGACGCATCGTCAAATCCCTTTTTATTCTGTTTATCATTGTGGTCTGTATTTACCTGCTACCCCGCGTAGCGATCAATGCCTTTTATTACCCGGACAATAAAGTCTATGGGCCACCCCCTGCCGAAGCTGAATCCATTACCTTTACCGCCAAAGATGGCACGCATCTACACGGCTGGTTTATTCCCACTGCTTTCGGCAGGCCGGAAAACGCCGTCGCGACGGTGATTCATGTCCATGGCAACGCCGGAAATATGTCGGCGCACTGGCCGTTAGTCAGTTGGCTGCCAGAACGCAACGTAAACCTGTTTATGTTTGATTACCGTGGTTTTGGCGAATCTGAGGGCACCCCATCACAAGAGGGGCTACAGGACGATACGAAAAGCGCGATAGATTATGTGCGGCATCGCGACGACGTTAATCCCGAGCGCCTGGTACTGCTGGGGCAGAGCCTGGGCGGCAATAATGTACTGGCCGCCGTAGGCCACTGCGTAGGCTGCGCAAATATGCGCTACGCCGACCAGGCGGGCATACGTGCGATTATCCTCGACTCAACGTTTTTATCCTATTCCTCCATCGCCAACCAGATGATCCCGGGCAGCGGCTATTTGCTTGATGACCGCTATAGCGCGGATCGCAATATCGCCAGCGTCAGCCCCATTCCGGTATTGATTCTTCATGGCACGGCAGACCATGTTATTCCCTGGCAGGACAGTGAGAAATTGTATGCCCTCGCCCAAGAGCCCAAACAAAAAATCTTCATTCCTGGCGGCGATCACATTGATGCTCTTTCCGGGCGTTATGAAAACCTTTACCGCGATGCAATGATTAATTTTATTCAGACCGCGCTATCCGCTAAATAGCGCGACGCTGTATATATGCATATTTTATGACTAAGAATATATTTATTATACCGATAGTAAAAACCATTTTTTCCCGTTAGCGAAGGCGGTGGATTAGCGCTAGCGTAACAGTAATATTCAACTGATTTTTATAACAATTTATTTTCATTTGTTTTTCCTGAATATTACTGTGGAGTATGTGATGGCTATCAAAATTACGCCTGACGAGTTTAGTTTGCTTATCCAGCGATTAAACAAAAAATGGCGCGTGTTTGCCCCGTCCGCAGAGTTTCGCGGCGGACGTTTTTCCGACACTGACAACATTATTTATCAACGAATTAGCGGCTGGCGCGATCTCATCTGGCACGAGAAATCGCACATGTCGCCGAATACCATTATTGCCCCTATCACCGAAACGCTCTTTTATTTCGATAAAGACACCATTCAAATTGCCGAGACAGACACCTCCCCGATAATCGTCTTTGCCCGCTCCTGCGACATTAACGCCATGTCGCGGCTGGATTATATGTATTTATCAAATGGGAATAATTCCGATTACAGTTATCAACTGCTACGGGAGCATATTCGTTTCGTCCTTATTGAGTGTGAAGAAAGCTTCGAAAATTGTTTCTGCGTCTCAATGGGTACTAATAAAACTGACTGTTATAGCGCCGCTATGCGTTTTAGCGATGAAGGCGCGCTTGTCAGCATCCGCGATCCCTTTATCGAGGCGGCGATACAAGGGCTGGGGCAGGAGGCTGACTATACCCCCTCTTTCGTCAGCGAAAACCGGGAAACCGTCGTCACGCCGGACAGCGTTTGCCGCGATCCGCAAAAAATTCGCGACATTCTCACCCGCCATCCGCTATGGGACGCCTACGACAGCCGCTGCATCAGTTGTGGTCGCTGCACTACCGGGTGCCCAACCTGTACCTGCTATAGCGTCTTTGACGTCGCCTATGATGAAAATCCGCAGCGCGGCGAACGCCGTCGCCAGTGGGCAAGCTGCATGGTGCCGGGCTTTAGCGACATGGCCGGCGGTCATGGTTTTCGCGAAAAACCCGGCGAGCGTCTGCGCTACCGCGCCCTGCATAAGGTCAATGACTACAAAGCGCGCAACGGCATTGAACATATGTGCGTCGGCTGCGGCCGCTGCGACGATCGCTGCCCGCAATACATCAAATTTTCTTTGATTATCAACAAAATGACCGCTGCCGTTCGGCAGGCGCTGGCAGAGGAGGCATAACGCATGTCACATTGTTCCTGTCATGATAAACCGCAGCACAGTTTGCTGCCTGCGGCGTACCGCATCCTCAGTATTACTCGCCACACGCCGCTGGAGTGGAATTTCCGCGTGGCCGTCGATTTTCCCGCGCACTGGGGGCAATTTGTTGAGGTGTCGCTGCCGCGCGTCGGCGAAGCGCCCATCTCCGTTTCCGACTACGGCGACGGCTGGATAGATCTGCTGATTCGTAATGTCGGAAAAGTGACCAGCGCCCTCTTTACGCTGAAAGAAGGCGACAACGTATGGCTACGCGGCTGCTATGGCAATGGCTATCCGGTCGATACGCTGCGCCATAAACCCTTACTGGTTGTCGCAGGCGGCACGGGCGTCGCGCCGGTGAAAGGCTTAATGCGCTATTTCGTTGAGAATCCCCAGGAAATTGGTCAGCTGGATATGATTCTCGGCTATAAAAATCGCGATTGCGTGCTGTACAAAGAAGAAATGGCGACGTGGCACGGCAAGCATAATCTGGTGCTCACGCTGGATGAAGGCGAGGCTGATGACCGTTACCAGATTGGCCGGGTGACCGATCGGCTTGCCGACATGACGCTTAGCGATATCGACACTATGCAGGCCATCGTCGTTGGGCCGCCAATAATGATTACCTTTACCGTAAAAATGCTGCTGCAAAAAGGGCTCAAGCCGGAGCAAATTTGGGTGGACTACGAACGCCGGATGGCCTGCTCCGTCGGGAAGTGCGGCCACTGCCGTATGGGCGAAGTGTATGTCTGCACCGACGGCCCGATATTTAACTACGCCGTCGCGCAACGTTTTGCCGATTAAGGAGAACATCATGAGCATTGATATTGATATCATTAAAGCCCGTGCGAAAAACGAATATCGCCTGTCAAAAGTGCGCGGCGAAGCCATGATCAGCGTCCGCATTCCCGGCGGTATTTTGCCCGCGCATTTGCTAACGGTGGCGCGTGACATCGCCGAAACCTGGGGCAACGGACAAATTCACCTCACTACCCGCCAGAAGCTGGCGATGCCGGGTATCCGTTACGAAGATATCGACAACGTGAACGCCGCGCTGGAGCCGTTTCTTCGCGAGATTGAAATAGAACTGTGCGACGTCCAGGTTGAGGATACCAAAGCGGGCTATCTCGCTATTGGCGGGCGAAATATTGTCGCCTGTCAGGGGAACCGCATTTGCCAGAAAGCCAACACTGACACGACCGGTCTGTCCCGTCGTCTTGAAAAACTGGTCTATCCCAGCCCTTATCATCTCAAAACGGTCATCGTCGGCTGCCCGAATGACTGCGCGAAGGCGTCAATGGCCGATCTGGGGATTATTGGCGTGGCGAAAATGCGCTTCACTGCCGATCGCTGTATCGGTTGCGGCGCCTGCGTGAAGGCCTGTAGTCACCACGCGGTAGGCTGCCTGGCGCTGAAGAACGGCAAAGCGGTCAAAGAAGAGTCCGCCTGTATCGGCTGCGGCGAGTGCGTGCTGGCCTGTCCGACGCTGGCCTGGCAACGTAAGCCGGATCAGCTCTGGCAAGTCCGTCTGGGCGGACGCACCAGTAAAAAGACGCCGCGCGTCGGCAAGCTCTTCCTCAACTGGGTGACTGAAGATGTGATAAAGCAGGTGATCGTTAACCTGTATGAATTTGAAAAAGAGATGCTCGGCGGAAAACCGATCTATCTCCATATGGGCCATCTGATCGACAAAGGCGGCTACCTGCGTTTTAAAGAACGGGTACTGCGCGGCGTTCAGCTCAATCCGGAAGCGATGGTCGCCGAACGCATTTACTGGGCCGAAGACGAATCCGTCGCGCGGATGCATCTCAAACCCGCCGGGCACTAATCAACCACGCCATGGCCGCAGCCCGCCCACAGGCTGCGGCACGCTAAACCACATGACCAACGCCGCAACAAGCAGTATGACCCCTCCGGCCAGCGCCAGCGTTGACCAGCCTACTTGCCGCCATAACGCCGGCGCTTTGTTTCCACTGAGTTTCACCGCCAGAGCACGAAAAGTGTGTACCAGCAGCGCCAGCGAGGTAATCGTTAGCGAGGTTCCCGCCGCCATCGCCAGTACCGACGCCATTCCCCAGCTAAAAACGCCAATCACTTTACTGAATAACAGCACCATTATCGCGCCGGAACAGGGCCGCATCCCCATAGACAGTACGATCATGAGTCGCGCGCGCCAGTCATCGCCGCTATGCAATTGTTCCTGCGTCGGTAGATGCTGATGTCCGCAGCCGCATTTTTCATGGTGAACATGGCGCGGCGTAAAAGCGATAAAGACAGGTTTACGTAGCAGCGCGCGTAACCTTTTTATGGCCCGCCAGCACAGCAAGATGCCCAGGCCGCCAACTAACGCATAGCTCCCCTTTTCCAGCCAGAAGCCGCTCAGATGGAGCTGTCTGGCCGGAAGTTGCAATACGGTCAGCACGCCCACCACCAACCCGATAGCCACGAGCCCCTGTAATAACGCGGCGGCGAGGGTTAACACGATACTTGATTTCAGCTTCGAAGGATGCGTCGCCAGCCATGTCGAGATCACCACTTTGCCGTGTCCCGGCCCCAGCGCATGAAGCACGCCATACATAAAACTCAGCAGAAGCAACGATCCGCCCGCCCGCTCGGGATGCGTCGCCACCGCGTTAAGCAGCGCGCTCAACTGCTGATTTACGTCCCGCTGCCAAAGAGCGCTTTTCAACATCACCTGCGGCCAGGCCTGCCACATCCACAGACCGCCAACCAGCATCAGTAGCAGGAATAACGCCAATGGCCACAGCGAGAGCCAGCGCCGCCCCGGAGCGCGTTGAGAAAAAATTACTGACATTGCAAGGTCACCGTTTGGGCAAACTGTTTACCTAAATCCATATCCTCCGGCGGCGCGTCCTCTTTATCCAGCGACTGGGCGAAACGTAGCGTCTCTTCGCCGGGCGCAGGAGTATAAACCTGAATCCGACACTTTTCGCGCAGCGGTTCCGGCATCGTGATATCGCTGTCCTGGTCATAATGCATATCGACATAATAAGAGGGATCAAACGTTGAAAAGGTATAAGTCTGACCGCTTAACGGCTGCGGTTCAGCCAGCGGCAGCGTAAAGGTCAATACCGCCTGATGCGCGTCACGCGTCATATCGTATTCTGTCGGCCTGTTTTTAAACTTCACTTTCGCGCCATTGCGCCACACTTCTGTAAAGTAGTGCTGCCCAAGTACGTTAGCCATCACTTCCGCCGCCAACTTTTTCCATATTTCTGACCCCGGCGCCGCGTTTCCGGCGTCATACAGCAGATCTGCGGACGTCAGCGCGTCCATTGTCCAGCGCATTTTTAACGCCACAAATTGCTCATTTTCACTGACCACCTGCGTTTGCAGACGGATGAAGCTGTGCGGATGCGCCGCCGCCACGAAAGATAAAACGGCAAGAAATAGTGTTAAGGCGCTGCGTTTCACTGACTTCATCTGTTCCTCGCGATAAAAATTCTGTGACGCTCCTCAGCATTCCTGGCCTAAAAGCACGCTTATCACATTTTTCACACGCAAACTTTAGCTATCCTTACCAGACAAACTAACGGGAGACCTGACAGATGATGCCGACAATTGCCCCACCATCTGTACTTTCCGCTCCCCAGCGCCGCTGTCAGGTATTGCTGACGCTTTTCCAGCCGGAGCCAATTGCCACGGTGGAAATCTTCAGCGCGCTTAATGGCGTTGATGATGATACTGCCCGTGAAGATATCACTGAGACAAGCCTGGAGATCCAGCGCTATCATCGCCTTGCCATCACAACATGCCAGAACGGTTGCTATCGGATCGAAGGTACAGCACTCGATCAGCGCCTTTGCCTTTTACACTGGCTCAGGCGCGGCCTGCGTTTATGCCCGACCTTCGTCACGCAACAGTTTACCCCGGCCTTAAAAAACGCGCTAAAGCAGCGCGGTATCGCGCGTCCGCTGTATGACGATATTAATCTGCACGCGCTCATCAATCTGTGCGCCCGTCGGTTGCAAAAACCATTTGAACATCGCGACGTGCAGTTCCTGCGTCTCTTTTTACAGTATTGTCTGCTACAACACCATGCCGGCATCACCCCGGAATTCAACCCTGTGCAGCAGATTTGGGCGCAGTCGTGCGCGGAATATCCACTCGCCCAGGAAATTGGTCGTCACTGGCAGCGCCACGTGATGCAGGCCGCACCGCTCAATGAAGCGCTGTTTATGGCGTTACTGTTTTCAATGATTCGCCTCCCCGACCCGATTCGCGACACGCATCAACGGGCACAACAACTGCGACTGGAGGTGGCGCGACTGGTGCTGCGCTTTCGAGAAAAAGGGAACGTACGCTTCAGCGACGAACAAGGGCTTAACGATCAGCTGTATGTCCATCTCGCCCAGGCGCTGAACCGAAGTTTATTCACGATTGGCATCGATAATACGCTTCCGGAAGAGTTCAACCGTCTTTATCCGCGTCTGGTTCGCACCACACGTGAGGCGCTCGCCGGGTTTGAAGCCGAATATGGTATCCACTTTTCCGAGGAAGAGACGGGGCTGGTGGCAGTGATTTTCGGCGCCTGGCTGATGCAGGATAACGATTTGCATGAGAGACAGATCGTATTGTTAGCGGATAAAAATGATGCGCTGGAGACGCATATTGAGCAGCAACTGCGTGAACTGACCCTGTTGCCGCTGAATATCAGACGGATATCGCTCCAGGCGTTTCAAAAAGAGGGATGCCCGCGCGGCGTAGCGCTGATTGTTACCCCTTACGCCACGCCGCTACCGCTCTTCTCACCGCCGTTAATTCATGCGGATCGCGCCCTCACAGAGCACCAACAGCAGCAGATCCGCAAGATCCTGGAATCATGACGCGGCAACCACTTTGGGCCGAAGAAAGATAGCGGGCAATGCCACCAGCGCCATAATCCAGAATACGCCGCCGCCCAGATGTTGATACAGAAAACCGGCAAATACTGTCATAATCGCGATGCTGCCGCCCATCGCCACAGCGGAATAGACGGCCTGCAAACGAATCACCTCGCTTCCCTGACGCGCAGCGATATAACGCATGGCGGCCAGATGGCAAACGGTAAACGTGCCACAGTGCAGGATTTGTATCACAATCAGCCACGGCAGCGCCGTACTCCAGCCCATCAGTCCCCAGCGTACCACGCCGCACACAGCGGAAAGCAACAGCAAGTCGCGGGCGCTAAACCGGCGGAATAGCTTTTTACTCAGGGCGAAAATGATCACTTCCGCCACCACGCCCAACGACCATAAATAGCCGACCGCCGATGCTGAATAGCCAGCCCCCTGCCAGTAGATGGCGCTAAAACCATAGTAGGCGGCGTGCGCCCCTTGCAGCAAACAGACGCAGGCGAGAAAACGCCAACTTTGTGCCACCAGCGTACGCCAGGCGGGCCAGCCTGCGCTCTCCTGCTGACGGCTTTCCCCTTGCGGCGGCACGCTGGGACGTAACAACATACCCAGCAACATCGAGGCGACGCCGAGCGTCAGTAGCGCCAGAATCGCCTGGTAATCGTATAAACTCACCAGCTTACCGGTCAGCGCCGACCCTATCACGAAGGCGATGGACCCCCACAGCCGCACCCGACCATAGTCCAGGGTAATTTGCTTTTGCCAGGTATTGGCCAGCGCATCGGTCAGCGGCACCAGTGGTGAAAAGAAGAGGTTAAACCCAACCATCACCACCATTAGCCACGCGACATGCGTTCCTGCCCAAAATGCCAGCGCAAATACCAGCGTCAGCAATGCCAGTACGCGCAGCGCGGAGATCAACCGCGAAGGATCGCTTACGCGAGGCGCAATGAGCAGACTACCGAGAAAACGCGCGACCAGACCCACGCCCAGCAGAAGACCAATGGTTTCCGGCGTTAGCCCAAGACCTTTGAGCCAGACGCTCCAGAAGGGCAGAAAAATACCGTAACTAAAGAAGTAGGTGAAATAACTGAGCGCCAGCCAGCGCGTGGAATGCAATGCCATGATTCCCTCCCGTTTGGAGGCGATAGTCTGGCGGTAAACGGTTGCGCTGGCAAGGGTAACATAAGATTAACAAGCGGAGGGAGAAGTTCAAACGGCAACGCCGCCGGATAATGACTTCCGGCGGCGTCACGTTATGGCGCATAAGTAATGCCCGACAGACGCAGCGCCATCGGGCCATTTTCACAACATAAGCGCTTACGCGTAAACCGGGAAGCGGGCGCAGATATCCAGTACTTTCGCTTTCACGCGTTCAATGGTGGCTTCATCATTGATGTTGTCCAGCACGTCGCACATCCAGCCAGCCAGCTCTTTCACTTCCGCTTCTTTGAAGCCGCGACGAGTAACCGCCGGAGAACCGATACGGATACCGGAAGTCACGAACGGGCTCTTAGGATCGTTCGGCACGCTGTTTTTGTTCACGGTGATGTTAGCACGGCCCAGCGCGGCGTCAGCTTCTTTACCGGTCAGGTTTTTATCCACCAGGTCCAGCAGGAACAGGTGGTTCTCAGTGCCGCCAGACACCACTTTGTAGCCGCGGTTCAGGAACACTTCTACCATCGCTTTGGCGTTTTTCGCCACCTGCTGCTGGTAAACTTTGAACTCCGGCTCCATCGCTTCTTTCAGTGCTACCGCTTTACCCGCGATCACGTGCATCAGCGGGCCGCCCTGCGCGCTTGGGAAGACGGCGGAGTTCAGTTTTTTATACAGCTCTTCATCGCCGCCCTTCGCCAGGATCAGGCCGCCGCGCGGACCCGCCAGGGTTTTGTGGGTGGTGGTGGTGACCACATGCGCATGGGGAACCGGGTTCGGGTAAACGCCTGCGGCAATCAGGCCCGCCACGTGCGCCATGTCGACAAACAGGTATGCGCCGATGCTGTCAGCGATTTCACGCATTTTTGCCCAGTCAACCACGCCGGAGTAGGCAGAGAAGCCACCGATAATCATCTTCGGCTTGTGCTCTTTGGCCAGCTTCGCCATCTCGTCATAGTCAATTTTACCGGACTCATCGATACCGTAAGGTACGATGTTGTACAGTTTACCGGAGAAGTTAACCGGGGAGCCGTGAGTCAGGTGGCCGCCCTGCGCCAGGTTCATACCCAGAACGGTATCGCCCGGCTGCAGCAGCGCGGTGTAAACAGCAAAGTTAGCCTGAGAACCGGAGTGCGGCTGCACGTTAGCGTAGTCGGCGCCGAACAGTTCTTTCGCGCGGTCGATAGCCAGCTGCTCAACGACATCAACGTATTCGCAACCGCCGTAGTAGCGCTTGCCCGGATAACCTTCAGCGTATTTGTTGGTCAGCTGAGACCCCTGCGCCTGCATCACGCGCGGGCTGGTGTAGTTTTCGGAGGCGATCAGTTCGATGTGCTCTTCCTGACGTACTTTTTCCTGCTCCATAGCCTGCCACAACTCGGCATCATAATCGGCAATGTTCATTTCACGCTTTAACATCCGCATCTCCTGACTCAGCTAACAATAAAATTTGTGCCTGAAAAGGCAGTCCGTGGGACTTCGGCCAACAGTATAACCGAATCATTCTTCGATAACAGGTCTTGACAAAGGTTTTTACGCAAACGATTACCTATGCGTCAGATAAGGGTTTCCTGAACGAGAGCCTGACGAATTTCAACGGATTTCTTTTCAGCTTTGTGATGCAGATTTTTCACGTTGTTACCTCCATAACGTAAAGCAGAGAAGATCCATTTACAATGCAAGGGTATTTTTATAAGATGCATTTGATATACATCATTAGATTTTCACATAAAGGAAGCACGTATGCTTGACGCACAAACCATCGCTACAGTAAAGGCCACCATTCCCCTGCTGGTTGAAACAGGACCGAAACTGACCGCCCACTTCTACGACCGTATGTTTACGCATAATCCGGAGCTCAAAGAAATCTTCAATATGAGCAACCAGCGTAACGGCGATCAGCGCGAAGCCCTGTTTAATGCTATCGCGGCCTATGCCAGCAATATCGAAAATTTACCGGCGTTGCTGCCGGCGGTAGAAAAAATCGCGCAGAAGCACACCAGCTTCCAGATTAAGCCGGAGCAGTACAACATCGTCGGGACGCATCTGCTGGCGACGCTGGACGAAATGTTCAACCCGGGCCAGGAGGTGCTGGACGCGTGGGGCAAAGCCTATGGCGTACTGGCTAACGTCTTTATTCATCGGGAAGCCGAGATTTATCACGAGAACGCCAGCAAAAACGGCGGCTGGGAAGGCACGCGCCCCTTCCGCATCGTTGCGAAAATCCCACGTAGCGCACTGATCACCAGCTTTGAGTTTGAACCGGTCGACGGCGGTACGGTGGCGGAATACCGTCCCGGGCAGTATCTGGGTGTCTGGCTGAAGCCGGAAGGTTTTGCGCATCAGGAGATCCGCCAATATTCACTGACCCGTAAACCCGATGGCAAAGGGTACCGTATTGCCGTGAAGCGTGAAGACGGCGGCCAGGTATCAAACTGGTTACACCACCACGCCAGCGTGGGCGATGTGGTACATCTGGCTGCGCCGGCAGGTGACTTCTTTATGAATGTCGCCGCTGATACCCCCGTTTCGCTGATTTCCGCTGGCGTCGGCCAGACGCCGATGTTGGCGATGCTCGATACGCTGGCGAAAGAACAGCATACCGCGCAGGTGAACTGGTTCCATGCGGCGGAGAACGGCGACGTTCATGCGTTTGCCGACGAAGTAAGCGAGCTGGGCCGTACACTGCCACGTTTCACTGCCCATACCTGGTACCGCGAACCGACCGAGGCCGATCGCGCCCAACGCGTCTTTGACAGCGAAGGGCTGATGGATTTAAGCAAACTGGAAGCCGCAATCAGCGATCCGGCAATGCAGTTCTATCTTTGCGGCCCGGTAGGCTTTATGCAGTTTGCCGCAAAACAACTGGTTTCCCTTGGCGTGAATAACGAAAACATTCATTACGAATGCTTCGGCCCGCATAAAGTGCTGTAATTGCAAGAAATCCGCTGAAAAAACGGGCGTTATCGTTAAGGCGAACGCCCGTTTTCCTTCCCGCCCCCTGCTTATTGCGCTGCTTTTTATGCCTTTCTTTTACAAAAAAGGGGAATAAAAAAAGTCTGTGCAAATCGTGTTATTATTAACGTTTGACTTAGCTCGTTAGGGCATCTTTTTATGCAGCAACCTGTTGTACGCATTGGAGAGTGGCTGGTTACACCTTCTGTTAATCAGATCAGTCGTCAGGGACGCCAGATTACTCTTGAACCACGGCTGATCGATCTTCTGATGTATTTTGCGCATCACCCGGATGAAGTGTTAAGCCGGGATAACATTATTGATCATGTCTGGATGCGCACCATCGTGACCAACCATGTTGTCACCCAAAGCATTTCTGAACTACGCAAATCATTAAGAGATGGCGGAGACAGCAATGCTGAATACATTGTTACCGTACCTAAACGCGGCTATAAGCTGACGGCGCCGGTTATCTGGTGCGAAGAAAATAGCGATGAGATCGATAATTCATCAACGTCGCCGCCGCCGCCGCCGATCGCAGCAACGAATGCAGAACCAGCAGAGGGGGCTACTGCCGCTACGCCTGTGCCGCCCGCCTCTTTGCAAACGCCGACTAAAAAGGCGAAAAAGCCGCGTATCGCCGCTTTCTGGACGTGGGTAATGTTCCTACTCTCGCTGGCGACGCTGGTGGTGTTTATCGTGATGTCGGTGGTAGATCATAATGCCGCGGTAACAAAAACGCGGTTATTACTTAACCCACGAGATATAGATGTTCGTTTTGAAGGCGGCAATTCCTGTAATAACTGGGTCTCGCAGGAGTCCTACGCCATCGGTCTGGGCGGCTTAATCACCGACTTGCTGAACACCTACTCGACCTTTATGGTGCACGATAAAACTAATTACCGGGTCAATGAGCCAAGCAGCTCCGGTAAGACGTTAACCATTCAGTTTGTCAATCAGCGCCACTATCGGGCGCAGCAGTGCTTTATGTCTGTGGTGCTCATTGATAACGCCGATGGTTCAACCATGCTGGATAAGCGTTATTTCGTCACCAATACTAACCAGTTGTCCATCCAGGATGATCTGTTTAATAGCCTGTCTTTCGTTTTAACACAGCCCTGGCCTAATCGTATGCGAGAACAACTGGCCCTGTTCAGAACGCCGCAAAATACCGCGCTGATGCGTTTTTATGAGGCGCGCCAGCTTATTCTGAGCGGCGATGCGCAGGCGCTAGGTAAAGCCAGCGATATTCTGAATGGCATTATTAAGGAAACGCCTGATTTCAACTATGCCTATGAATATAAAGTGCTGGTAGATGTATTACGGCAATCACAACAGCCGTTTGATAAAGAACAAGTGGCCGCACTGAACGAAGAGTTTAAAAAAATAGATCAAATTCCGGGCGTTGAGAAAACGTCTGTTTATTATAAAATCAAGACCGTTGATCTGTTAGGCAAAGGTGATATCGATGCAGCGTATGAGGAAATCAATAAAAGCATCGAGCTTGAAATGTCGTGGTTTAACTATGTCCTGTTGGGGAAAGTTTACGAAATGAAAGGTGAGAATCGTCTGGCCGCTGATGCCTATCTGACCGCCTTTAATTTACGTCCAGGTGAAAACACTCTGTACTGGATCGAGAACGGCGTATTTCAGACATCCGTTCAGAAAATTGTCCCTTATCTGAATAGTTTTCTGGCAGAAGATTAAATTTAACGCTGAACCATGACAAATAAAAGCGAAAAGATATTAAATTTTTCGCTTTTATTTTGTGAAAAACATGTTGCCAAAAATAGCTTATGTTAATTTTGGCAACATATTCATCGCAAAGATATGTAAATATAACTCTTTGTAATTAAACGATGTTTATCCTTTCATGATATTTTTCATGATATTTATATGTTAATTCAAAAAAATCAATCTATCAGTTTTTTCATGTTTGTGTTTATTTCACTTTTTCTTTAGGACTTATCTCAACCCATTCGTTAATCTTGTCGACAGTTGAACGGGCACGCAGCATATATGAAGCATAAGCCCGGTTCTTAAAAATACAGCTCAGGAGAAATGAACATGAGTTCTGTCAAAAAGATCGGGCTATTTGCCTGTACTGGCGTCGTTGCCGGTAATATGATGGGGAGCGGGATTGCATTATTACCCGCCAACCTTGCCAGTATTGGTGGCATTGCCATCTGGGGCTGGGTAATTTCTATTATTGGGGCAATGTCGCTGGCTTATGTTTATGCGAGGCTGGCAACCAAAAACCCTCAACAGGGTGGCCCTATCGCTTATGCTGGGGAAATATCTCCGGCGTTTGGTTTCCAGACCGGTGTTCTTTATTATCACGCAAACTGGATTGGTAACTTAGCCATCGGCATTACCGCTGTTTCTTATCTTTCTACATTCTTCCCGGCATTAAATAATCCAATACCGGCAGGTATTGCCTGTATTGCTATCGTCTGGCTGTTCACCTTTATTAATATGCTGGGCGGGGCCTGGGTCAGCCGCTTAACAACGATTGGCCTATTCCTGGTGCTGATCCCGGTAGTCTTGACCGCAGTCGCCGGCTGGCATTGGTTCGATATCGCGACCTATCACGCGAACTGGAACACGTCTACGACGACCGACTCTCACGCCATTGTTAAAAGTATTCTGCTCTGCCTGTGGGCGTTCGTTGGCGTTGAGTCTGCCGCCGTCAGCACCGGCATGGTGAAAAACCCGAAACGCACCGTACCTCTGGCAACCATGCTGGGTACCGCGCTGGCAGGCATCATCTATATCGCTGCGACTCAGGTTATCGCCGGGATGTTCCCAGCTTCCGTTATGGCCTCTTCCGGCGCGCCGTTCGCTATCAGTACCTCCACGATTCTGGGTGGCTGGGCTGCGCCGCTGGTTTCCGCCTTTACCGCTTTCGCCTGCCTGACGTCTCTGGGCTCCTGGATGATGCTGGTCGGCCAGGCTGGGGTTCGCGCCGCCAACGACGGCAACTTCCCGAAAATTTACGGTGAAATGGATAAAAACGGTATTCCGAAAAAAGGTCTGCTGTTGGCTGCGGTGAAAATGACGGCGCTGATGATTCTGATCACCATCATGAACTCCAGCGGCGGTAAAGCGTCCGACCTGTTCGGCGAACTGACCGGGATTGCCGTACTGCTTACCATGCTGCCGTACTTCTACTCCTGTGTTGACCTGATTCGCTTCGAAGGGTTCAACATCCGTAACTCGGTAAGCCTGATTTGTTCTGTACTGGGCTGCGCATTTTGCTTCATCGCACTGATGGGCGCCAGCTCCTTCGAACTCTCCGGCACCTTTATCGTCAGTCTGATCATCCTGATGTTCTACGGTCGCAAAATGCACCAGCGCCAGAACAACGACAGCGACAACAATACGGCTGAAGCGCTTTAACCGCTAACTCCTTTTTCTCAAAGCCCCTTTCGTCACCTGCTATAGCGTAGCGGGAGGGGCCCACTTTACCAGGAACAAGACTATGAACGTTATTGCTATCATGAACCACATGGGCGTCTACTTTAAAGAAGAGCCTATTCGTGAACTGCATCGTGCACTGGAAGGTTTAAATTTCCGTATCGTCTATCCAAACGACCGAGAAGACCTGCTGAAGCTGATTGAAAATAACTCCCGCCTTTGCGGCGTCATTTTCGACTGGGATAAATATAACCTTGAGCTTTGCGAAGAGATTAGCAAGCTGAACGAGTATATGCCGCTGTACGCCTTCGCCAACAGCTACTCTACGCTGGACGTCAGCCTCAACGATCTGAGAATGCAGGTTCGCTTCTTTGAATATGCTTTAGGCGCCGCAGCCGATATCGCGGCGAAAATTCGCCAGAATACCGATGAATACATCGACAATATTCTGCCGCCGCTGACAAAAGCACTGTTCAAATATGTGCGCGAAGGGAAATATACTTTCTGTACGCCTGGTCACATGGGCGGGACCGCTTTCCAGAAAAGCCCCGTCGGCAGCATCTTTTATGATTTCTTCGGCCCGAACACGATGAAATCCGATATTTCGATTTCCGTTTCCGAACTGGGTTCGCTGCTGGACCACTCCGGCCCGCATAAAGAAGCGGAAGAGTATATCGCCCGCGTCTTTAACGCCGAACGTAGCTACATGGTGACGAACGGCACCTCTACGGCGAACAAAATCGTCGGTATGTACTCCGCGCCGGCAGGCAGCACGGTACTGATTGACCGTAACTGCCATAAATCGCTGACCCATCTGATGATGATGAGCGACATTACGCCGATTTATTTCCGCCCAACCCGTAACGCCTACGGTATTCTTGGCGGTATTCCGCAAAGCGAGTTCCAGCACGCCACTATCGCTAAACGGGTAAAAGAGACGCCTAACGCAACCTGGCCGGTCCATGCTGTTATTACTAACTCAACCTATGACGGTCTGTTGTATAACACTGACTACATCAAGAAAACTCTGGATGTGAAGTCCATTCATTTTGACTCCGCCTGGGTGCCTTATACCAATTTCTCCCCTATTTATCAGGGTAAATGCGGTATGAGCGGCGACCGTGTAGAAGGCAAAATCATTTATGAAACCCAGTCCACGCATAAACTGCTGGCGGCGTTTTCACAGGCATCCATGATTCATGTTAAAGGCGACATTAACGAAGAAACCTTTAACGAAGCCTACATGATGCATACCACCACTTCTCCGCACTACGGTATCGTAGCGTCTACTGAAACCGCAGCGGCGATGATGAAAGGTAATGCGGGTAAACGCCTGATTAACGGCTCTATTGAACGTGCGATTAAATTCCGTAAAGAAATTAAACGCCTGAAAAGCGAATCTGACGGCTGGTTCTTTGACGTATGGCAGCCGGAACATATCGATGGGGCTGAGTGCTGGCCGCTGCGTTCAGATAGCGCATGGCATGGCTTCAAAAATATCGATAACGAACACATGTACCTCGACCCGATCAAAGTCACTATCCTGACGCCGGGGATGAAGAAAGACGGTACGATGGATGAATTCGGTATTCCGGCAAGTCTGGTCGCCAAATATCTCGATGAACGCGGCATCATCGTAGAAAAAACCGGTCCATACAACCTGCTGTTCCTGTTCAGCATTGGTATCGACAAAACCAAAGCTCTGAGCCTGCTGCGCGCGCTCACTGAATTTAAACGCGCCTTTGACCTGAACCTGCGCGTCAAAAACATTCTGCCAGCACTGTACCGCGAAGCGCCTGAGTTTTATGAAAATATGCGCATCCAGGAACTGGCGCAGAATATTCATAAACTGGTCGAACATCATAATCTGCCGGACTTAATGTACCGTGCGTTTGAAGTGCTGCCGAAAATGGTGATGACGCCGTATACTGCGTTCCAGAAAGAGCTGCATGGCGAAACGGAAGAGGTGTATCTTGAAGAGATGGTTGGTCGCGTCAACGCCAACATGATCCTTCCTTACCCTCCGGGAGTGCCGCTGGTGATGCCTGGTGAAATGATCACCGAGGAAAGCCGTCCGGTACTGGAATTCCTGCAAATGCTGTGCGAAATCGGCGCCCACTATCCGGGCTTCGAAACCGATATCCACGGCGCCTATCGTCAGGCAGACGGACGTTACACCGTTAAGGTGCTGAAAGAAAATACGAAATAAGTACCAAAGGGAAGTGGCTTGCCACTTCCCTTTTTTCACGCAGCAAGGAGACTTTATGAAAACACCCTCACAACCGCGCGCGATTTTTTACATCGTGGCGATTCAAATTTGGGAATACTTCAGCTTTTACGGCATGCGTGCCTTACTCATCCTTTATCTTACCCACCAGCTTGGTTTTAATGACAGCCACGCGATCAACCTCTTCAGCGCCTACGCCTCCTTAGTTTACGTTACCCCTATTCTTGGCGGCTGGCTTGCCGACCGCCTGCTTGGCAACCGCGTGGCGGTTATCACCGGCGCCTTATTGATGACGCTGGGTCATGTGGTATTGGGCTTAGAATCTGATTCAACGCTGAGTTTATATGCGGCGCTGGCCATTATTATCTGCGGCTACGGCTTGTTTAAATCCAATATTAGCTGTCTGCTGGGAGAACTTTACGCCCCTGATGACAACCGCCGCGACGGGGGCTTCTCGCTGCTCTACGCCGCCGGGAATATTGGATCGATAGCCGCGCCGATCGCCTGTGGTCTGGCGGCGCAGTGGTATGGCTGGCATGTCGGCTTTGCGCTGGCGGGCGTGGGAATGTTCATCGGCCTGCTCATCTTTTTAAGCGGTCATCGCCACTTTCAGCAGACGCGTGGTGTTAATCGCCCCGCGCTGCGGGCGGTTAAATTCGCCCTTCCAACCTGGGGTTGGCTGGTATTAATGCTGTGTATCGCGCCGGTATTCTTCACCCTCCTGCTGGAAAATAACTGGTCTGGCTATGTGCTGGCCATTGTCTGCGTCTTCGCGGCGCAACTTATCGCCCGTATTATGGTTAAATTTCCCGAACACCGTCGCGCCTTGTGGCAAATCGTTCTGTTAATGATCACCGGCACTCTCTTCTGGGTTCTGGCGCAGCAGGGCGGAAGTTCGATCAGTTTATTCATCGACCGTTTTGTCAACCGCCACTGGCTAAACATGACCGTCCCCACCGCATTGTTCCAGTCGGTCAATGCGATTGCGGTGATGGCGGCGGGCGTGGTGCTGGCGTGGCTGAGCAGCCCGAAAGAGAGCGCCCGCTCGGTGCTGCGCGTCTGGCTTAAATTTGCCGTGGGGCTGGTATTAATGGGCGGCGGTTTTATGCTGCTGGCGCTAAACGCGCATCAGGCCCGGTTAGACGGGCAGGCATCAATGGGAATGATGATCGCAGGGCTGGCGCTGATGGGCTTTGCGGAGCTGTTTATTGATCCAGTCGCGATGGCGCAAATTACCCGCCTCAACCTGCCTGGCGTCACGGGCGTACTGACCGGTATTTATATGCTGGCGACCGGCGCGGTCGCTAACTGGCTGGCTGGCGTCGTCGCGCAACAAACCACGGAATCGCAAATTAGTGATACGGCGGTAGCCGCCTACGGACACTTTTTCTCGCAAATGGGCGAGTGGACGCTAAGTTGCGTGGCGCTGATCGTCGCCATTGTCGGCCTGAGATGGGTTTGCACCCGGACTACGTCGGCGCTACCGCAGGGCGATTAAACGGTGGTTCGCTGCCCACAAGGAGGAGACGGGCAGCGAATCGGCACATCAGATAGCCGCGTCGTCTTCTTCGCCAGTACGGATACGAATAACACGGGCAACATCAAAGACAAAAATCTTACCGTCGCCGATTTTCCCCGTCTGCGCGGTACGAATGATGGTGTCAACACAGGTATCCACGATGTCGTCAGGCACAACGATTTCAATTTTTACCTTCGGCAGAAAATCCACCATATATTCCGCGCCGCGATACAGCTCGGTGTGGCCTTTTTGACGGCCAAAGCCTTTGACTTCAGTTACCGTCATCCCGGTAATACCTACCTCGGCCAGCGCTTCACGGACATCGTCCAGCTTGAAGGGTTTAATAATCGCATCAATCTTTTTCATGCTATTCCTTGAAAAGGTCGCCTGTGTTTTGATCGGTTAAACGTAACATATTTCGCGCTACTTTACGGCATGAAAACTACTCTTTGAAATCATTCGCATCCAGTTCGTGACGGGAGAGTAGCTTATAGAATTCCGTGCGGTTGCGCCCCGCCATCCTTGCCGCGTGCGTCACGTTACCTTTGGTAATTTGCAGTAACTTGCGCAGATAGTTCAGTTCAAATTGGTTTCGCGCTTCGGCAAAGGTGGGCAGCGCGGTATTTTCGCCTTCCAGCGCCTGCTCGACCAACGCATCGCTGATCACCGGCGAAGAGGTTAACGCCACGCATTGTTCAATGACGTTGACCAGTTGGCGCACGTTGCCCGGCCAGCTTGCCGTCATCAGCCGTTTCATTGCATCAGTAGAAAAGGCGCGAACAAACGGTTTATGCCGCTGTGCCGACTGTCTGAGCAGATGATTAGCCAGCAGCGGAATATCTTCGGTACGCTCCGCCAGCGCCGGAATTTTCAGGCTCACGACATTCAGCCGGTAGTACAAATCTTCACGAAATTCGCCCCGCGCCATCGCCTTCGGCAGATCGCGGTGCGTCGCGGAAATAATTCGCACGTCGATATCAATATCGCGATTGCTGCCCAGCGGTCTGACTTTGCGCTCCTGTAACACCCGCAGCAGCTTCACCTGTAACGGCGCGGGCATATCGCCAATTTCATCCAGAAATAGCGTGCCGCCTTCCGCCGCCTGGAACAACCCTTCACGATTGCTCACTGCGCCGGTAAAGGCGCCGCGCGCATGGCCGAATAATTCGGACTCCAGCAACTGTTCCGGCAACGCGCCGCAGTTAATGGCGACAAACGGCTTGTTACTGCGCGGGCTGGCATTATGAATCGCCTGTGCGAAAATCTCTTTCCCGGTGCCGCTTTGTCCGTTAATCAATACGCTGACATCCGACTGTGCGACCATGCGCGCCTGTTCAAGCAGTCGCAGCATCAGCGGGCTACGGGTAACGATAGCGTTGCGCCAGCTATCGTCCGTCGCGGGAGCGGACTGCTCCAGCGCTTCATCTATCGCTTTATATAACGCGTCTCTGTCGATCGGCTTCGTCAAAAAGCTGAATACGCCTTTCTGGGTAGCGGCCACCGCATCCGGAATGGAACCATGCGCCGTCAGAATGATAACCGGCATTCCCGGCTGTACTTTCTGAATTTCTGTGAACAGTTGCATACCATCCATTTCATCCATGCGCAGGTCGCTTATTACCAGATCCACTTTTTCCCGATGCAGTACCCGCAGTCCTTCCTGACCGCTCTCTGCGGTCACGACACTGTATCCTTCACTGGTAAGGCGCATACCGAGCAATTTCAGTAATCCGGGATCGTCATCGACCAGCAACAGGTGCGCCGGTTTACGGCTTATCATGGCGTTACCTCATCTTGTGACGGCGACGGCGCCGCGCCATCTTCAGACGTCGCGGGTTTGTCATTGGTATGCGGCGTATCGGCGTTGTAATTCCCTGACGGTTTTCGTGTCGAAAGCTGGCGCTCAATATCGGTTAAACTCTCCAGCTTACGGGTGGTAAGATCGAGCTGCGTTTGCAAGGCCTGTTGCTGCTGGCGCAGCGCATCCAGCTCACTATCTGACGTTTGCTGGAGTTTGCTATAACGCTGACGTTCGGCAGAAAGCGCTAATTGCAGCGCCTGACCGTCATGCCAGATTTGGTAGACGGGCCGTACCTGAGCCGGTATTTGCGCGCTTAACGCCTCCAGACGGGTCACTATGGCGCGCCGCTCCGGCGGCGTAATTTTTGCATCCGCCAGTAAGATCCCGCGCCTGAAGGCATTCTGCCAGTTATCATCCGTCAACGCGCGCGCCTCTGCGCGCGACTGAACCGGCATCAGACGATCGGCGCAGTCAATCGTGCGTAGCCAGTACAGCGGATTCGTCTCTACCGCCTGCCCGCGTAGCGACCAGATATCCGCGCACGCCGTCGGGAGATAATCCGCCAGTTGATAATGGGGGAGCGTGTCCTGCGCTGCGCTGCCGGGCAGTTGCTGTGAAGCATGGGGAACACATGCGGTCAGCGCCAGACACGATATGCCCACCGGTATTCCCCACCGCAAAAGGCATCGTTTAATAGTTTGGACTAAAACGTGTGACATACGCACCAGGCTTAAATTCATATTAGTGTTTGTCAGATGCAGGCAGCGGCAGTGAGATGCGAAAACAAACTTCCTGCGCTTTGTCATCCACCAGTTGGATCTCTCCCTGCATTCGACGAATACAATCTCTGGCGATACTCAGCCCTAACCCACTGCCTTTTACCGCCCCTTTTCGCTGGTGACTTCCCTGGAAAAAAGGCTCAAAAATCATTTCTCTTTCGGTTTGCGGAATCGGCTCGCCGCTATTAACCACATCGATATAAACCGTGGAGCCCTGAGAACGACTACGGATACAAATGTTACCGGATTCAGCGCCATAGTGCACCGCGTTGGAATAGAGATTATCCAGCACGCTCATCAGCAACATGGGCTCTGCTATGCAGCGTTCGGCCTCCAGGTCGACATCGGTATGCATCATTTTAGCGCGGGCAGGCAAACTGTGGGCGGAAACCACCATATCCACAAGCGGCGCGATATCGACCGCTTCCAGCTCTGTGGCACTGTCTACCAGTTTCCGGTTGTAATCAAGCAATTGCTCAATCAATTTTTGTAAATTACGACTGCTGTCATCCAGAATATCGACCACCTCTTTTTGCTCCGGCGTCAGCGGCCCAACCACCTGATCGGCCAGCAGCTCTGTCCCCTCGCGCATACTGGCCAGCGGAGTTTTCAGCTCATGGGACAAGTGACGTAGAAACTGATGGCGCTGGGATTCCAGCCACGCCAGACGCTCACTCAGCCAGATAATGCGCTGCCCCACCGATCGTAATTCACGCGGACCGGTAAAGGTGACGGTATTCCCCAAAGAACGGCCTTCGCCCAGGCGATTAATCATCCGTTCAATTCCTTTCACCGGCCCGATAATCATGCGGGTAAAAAGTAGCACCATCGCCAGGCTCACCAGAAATAGCACCAGCGCCTGCCAGCCGAAAAATTGTCCGCGCTCGGCGATTTCTTGTTGTAACTGCTGCCCACGCGAGTAAACCACAGTACGCGTCGCCTGCACCATTTCCGTATTAGCGTTGGCAAAGGCCTCCAGACGCGCGGCCGCTGCCGCTTCCGGGCCGCTATCTTTACACTGCAATTGCGCCAGCGCGTTTAAATCCTGGCGTAACGCCTGATACAACTTATCATCCGGCAAGACGCCGGCATGGGCGTCCAGCATATCGCTATAGCGCTTACGCTGGCTTTGATACACTTTTGCCAGCGTCGGATCGTCAAGCACGCAATACTGTCGGTAGCTTCGCTCCATCTCCAGCGCGACGTTGGTCATCGCCTCGCTGCGCCGGGCGTCAATAAGCGTGCTGCGGTTAGTCACCGCAGCCTGATCGCTTAACGCGTTAAGGCTTTGCCACGCCTGCCAGGCCAGAACCAGCAACGGCAGCAGGATCAGCAAAAAGGCCAGCATGACCAATTGTCGTAAAGAACGGGGGAAAACAGACCAGCGCTTCAACGTGTCGCTCACATAAAAGAAGAATAAAAAAGATGCTAACCGAGGGAAGCGCCAGATACAACAAAGCCGGGCTAACCCCGGCTTTGTTATGGAATAAGGCGGTGCCTAACTCGACGTTTCGCCCGGAGGTTGATAAAGCTACGCTATTATCAGAAGTTGGACGGCAGGCACCTTGTTGTGCGTCATTCGAAGTTTATGTAGCGCATCCCTAAGGGGCTGACATAAGAAGGTGAATGAGCCACTGGTTACCATTATGCAGTAATTGTGCCAACATTCAAAAGACTTTGTTAACATAATGATAGATATGAAAAATATCGTTATTCATGCTCAAAATGGCTCTGCCTGTTTTTTACCCTTTCTGTCTCCAATCAGCAACACCTGCAACACCCAAAAATAAAATCATTTAAAATCAAATTGTTAAATGTCTCTTTTTGGCGACAAGCTACCCCCGCTCATGTCGGGATTTCCCGACACTTTAATCTTGCGGCATAAGCACTAGTTTATTGCCGGATGGCGGCGTAAACGCCTTATCCGGCCTACCGCTTGACGTTCAAGACGGTAGCTACAACCACGCTTCCCCGTGGGCCTGATAAGCGCCGTCTACAAAAAGCCCCTCGTGAAGAGGGGCTTAATGGCTATCGGGCTAATTAACCAAGCTGCTTACGCGCATTACGGAAGATACGCATCCACGGGCTATCCTCGCCCCAGTTTTCCGGGTGCCAGGAGTTGGCGACGGTGCGGAATACGCGTTCCGGATGCGGCATCATAATCGTCACCCGACCGTTTTCGGTCGTCACCGCCGTGATGCCGTTCGGCGAACCGTTCGGGTTAGCCGGATAGGTTTCGGTCACGTGGCCGAAATTGTCTACATAGCGCAGGGCGACCAGGCCTTTGCTCTCAAGCGCGGCAAGATGCGTATCGTCACGCACCTCAACGCGCCCTTCCCCATGGGAAACCGCAATCGGCATCTGTGAGCCTACCATTCCTTGCAGCAGCAGCGATGGGCTTTGCGTCACTTCCACCAGGCTGAAGCGGGCTTCGAAGCGGTCAGAATGGTTACGTACAAAACGCGGCCACAGTTCGCTGCCCGGGATCAGCTCGCGCAGATTCGACATCATCTGGCAACCGTTGCACACCCCAAGCGCCAGCGTCTGCGGACGATGGAAGAAGGTTTCGAATTCGTCGCGCACCCGATGGTTAAACAGAATGGATTTTGCCCAGCCTTCACCCGCCCCCAGCACGTCGCCGTAGGAAAAGCCGCCGCAAGCCACCAGCGCATGGAAGTTGCCCAGACCGATACGACCGCCCAGCAGGTCGCTCATATGGACGTCAATCGCGTCAAAGCCCGCACGATGGAACGCCGCCGCCATCTCCACGTGAGAGTTCACTCCCTGCTCGCGCAGTACAGCGACTTTCGGTCGTGCGCCTGTCGCAATGTACGGCGCGGCGATATCTTCATTAATATCAAACGACAGCTTCACGTTGAGGCCCGGATCGGCATCATTCGCTTTCGCCTCGTGTTCCTGGTCGGCACATTGCGGATTGTCGCGCAGACGCTGCATCTGCCAGGTGGTTTCCGCCCACCAGACACGCAGCGTAGTACGGCTTTCGCTGAATACCGTCCGATCATTAGCGGTAATTACAAAGCGATCGCCAGCCAGGGCCTGACCAAGGTAGTGGACGCAGTCAGCAAGACCGTACTGCGCCAACAGCGTTTCGACCGCGTCTCTGTCTTCAGCGCGTACCTGAATCACGCCGCCCAGCTCCTCGTTGAACAGTGCGGCCAGATGGTCATCGCCCAGCGCGGCAATATCGACCTGCACGCCGCAGTGGCCGGCAAAGGCCATCTCGGCCAGCGTCACCAGCAGACCGCCGTCGGAACGGTCGTGCCAGGCCAGTAATTTACGCGCAGCGACCAGCGCCTGCATGGCGTCATAGAAGCCTTTCAGTTGCGCGACGTCACGCACGTCCGCGGGTTTGTCGCCAAGCTGACGATAGACCTGCGCCAGCGCCGTTGCGCCCAGCGCGTTGTGGCCCTTGCCAAGATCGATCAGCAGCAAGGCGTTATCTTCCGTTGACAGCTGCGGCGTAAGGGTGTGACGCACGTCTTCCACGCGGGCAAACGCGGAAATCACCAGCGACAGCGGCGAGGTCATTTCGCGCTGTTCGTTGCCTTCCTGCCAGCGGGTTTTCATCGACATCGAATCTTTGCCCACCGGAATCGTCAGGCCAAGCTGCGGACAGAGTTCCTCTCCCACCGCTTTAACCGCGTCATACAAACCGGCATCTTCGCCAGGATGACCGGCTGCCGCCATCCAGTTAGCGGAAAGTTTGATGCGCTTGATATCGCCAATCTGCGTCGCGGCAATGTTAGTCAACGCTTCACCGACGGCCAGACGGGCGGAGGCGGCAAAGTCCAGCAGCGCCACCGGCGCGCGCTCGCCAATCGACATCGCTTCGCCGTAGTAGCTGTCGAGGCTGGCGGTAGTGACCGCGCAGTCAGCCACCGGGACCTGCCACGGGCCAACCATCTGGTCACGCGCCACCATACCGGTGACGGTACGGTCGCCAATAGTGACAAGGAAGGTTTTTTCCGCCACGGTCGGCAGATGCAGAACACGATTTACCGCGTCGGCAATCGTGATATCCGCGCGGTTCAGCGCATCGCCTTTCGCCTTCAATGTTTGCACATCGCGGGTCATTTTCGGCGTTTTGCCCAGCAGGACATCCAGCGGTAGATCGATCGGCTGATTGTCGAAATGGTTATCATGCAACGAGAGATGCTGTTCTTCGGTAGCGTCGCCAATGACCGCATACGGCGCACGTTCGCGCTTACACAGTTCATCGAACAGCGGCAACTGGTCAGCCGCGACCGCCAGCACATAGCGCTCCTGGGATTCGTTACACCAGATTTCCAGCGGGCTCATGCCCGGCTCGTCGCTAAGAATGTCGCGCAGTTCGAACTTCCCGCCGCGCCCGCCGTCGCTCACCAGCTCCGGCATCGCATTGGAGAGACCGCCCGCGCCCACATCATGGATAAACAGGATTGGGTTGGCATCACCCAACTGCCAGCAGCGGTCGATCACTTCCTGGCAGCGGCGTTCCATTTCCGGGTTGTCGCGCTGTACGGAAGCAAAGTCGAGGTCAGCGTCAGATTGGCCGGAAGCCATTGACGATGCCGCGCCGCCGCCGAGGCCGATATTCATCGCCGGGCCGCCAAGGACGATCAGCTTCGCGCCGACGACGATCTCGCCTTTCTGCACGTGATCGGCGCGAATGTTACCGATCCCGCCCGCCAGCATGATCGGCTTATGGTAGCCGCGCAGCTCTTCACCGTTATGGCTGTTCACTTTCTCTTCATAAGTACGGAAGTAACCGGTCAGCGCCGGGCGACCAAATTCGTTGTTAAACGCCGCGCCGCCCAGCGGACCTTCGGTCATGATATCCAGCGCGGTGACAATACGTTCCGGCTTGCCAAAATCCTCTTCCCACGGCTGTTCAAAGCCCGGAATACGCAGGTTGGAAACGGAGAAGCCCACCAGCCCGGCTTTTGGTTTCGCGCCACGCCCGGTGGCACCTTCATCACGAATTTCGCCGCCGGAACCGGTCGCCGCCCCCGGCCACGGAGAGATGGCGGTTGGGTGGTTATGCGTTTCGACCTTCATCAGAATGTGCGCGGGCTCCTGATGAAAATCGTAACGGCCGGTATGGTGGTCGGCGAAGTAGCGCCCCACCGCAGATCCTTCCATCACCGCGGCATTGTCTTTATAGGCAGAGAGCACATAGTCCGGCGTGGTTTCGAAGGTGTTTTTAATCATTTTAAACAGCGACTTCGGCTGCGGTTTACCGTCGATAATCCAGTCGGCGTTAAAAATCTTGTGGCGGCAGTGCTCGGAGTTCGCCTGGGCGAACATGTACAATTCGATATCGTTCGGGTTGCGCCCCAGTTTGGTAAACGCCTCCTGCAAATAGTCGATTTCATCTTCCGCCAGCGCCAGACCGAGACGCAGGTTGGCGTCAATTAACGCCTGACGGCCTTCTCCCAGCAGATCGACACTGGAAACCGGCGCAGGCTGATGGTGGATAAACAATTTTTCCGCATCGGTTAAAGAAGAGAACACCGTCTCCATCATACGGTCGTGCAGCTCTGCGGCCACTTGTCGCCACTGTTCCGCCGTCAACGTCGAAGCCTCGATATAGTACGCTACGCCACGCTCCAGACGATCAACCTGTTGCAGGCCGCAGTTGTGGGCGATATCCGTTGCTTTTGAAGACCAGGGGGAGATGGTACCAGGACGCGGTGTGACCAACAGGAGTTTACCCGCCGGCGTATGGCTGCTAAGCGCCGGGCCGTATTGCAGCAGACGGGTAAGCTGCGCCTGCTCGCTATCATTTAACGGGGCGTTCAGGTCAGCAAAATGGACATACTCAGCGTATATATTGTGGACCTGGAGGTTGGCAGCCTGAAAGCGCGCCAGCAGTTTATTGATACGGAATGCAGACAGTGCAGGCGAACCACGCAGAATTTCCATCATAAGTCTCTCGTCTTCTAAGCTTCGGTGTGCGCAAGGGGGGAAACGGCCGTCATTATAAAGAATCTGACGCGCCGACGAAACCGTTTGCGTAGAAATAAAATCACCGCTTTTTCTTGTCATACGGTGCGGCTATCGTTGCGAATAAGTTGCCAACTGGCGCATTGTTACGCAAAATGCCGCTCATTAATGACTTATCTATTGCAGCAAAACATCTTTTTCAGCCCGAGGCAACGCACGATCCAGAGAATTAACTAATTGAAAAAATTAAAGATTAATTATCTGTTCATCGGCATATTGACGCTGCTGCTGGCAGCAGCCCTTTGGCCCTCAATCCCCTGGTTCGGTAAAACCGAAAACCATATCGCCGCGATTCAAGCCCGGGGGGTACTGCGCGTCAGTACGATCGACTCGCCATTAACCTATTCCGTTATCAACGGTAAAAAATATGGTCTGGACTATGAACTGGCGCAGCAGTTCGCCAACTATCTCGGCGTGAAGCTGAAAGTGACGGTGCGCCAGAATATCAGCCAGTTGTTTGACGATCTGGATAACGACAATGCCGACCTGCTCGCGGCTGGGCTGGTCTACGACAGCACGCGCGTTAAAAACTATCAGCCCGGCCCCATGTATTACTCGGTTTCGCAACAGCTCGTCTACCGGGTCGGACAATATCGCCCACGCTCGCTGGCGACCGTTAACGAGAATCAGCTTACCATTGCGCCAGGGCACGTCGTGGTCAATGATTTACAGCGTTTAAAAGAGACAAAGTTTCCCGACCTGAGCTGGAAGGTGGATGATAAAAAAGGCTCGACGACGCTGCTGGAAGAGGTCATCAGCGGCAAACTGGATTACACCATTGCCGATTCAGTGGCGATCAGTCTGTTTCAGCGCGTTCATCCCGAACTGGCCGTGGCGCTGGATGTCACGGATGAACAGCCCGTGACCTGGTTTAGCCGACTGGACGACGATAATACGCTCTCCGCCGCGCTGCTCGATTTTTTCAATTCGATCAATGAAGACGGTTCTCTGGCGCGGATCGAAGAGAAATATCTGGGGCATGGCGATGATTTCGACTACGTTGATACCCGCTCTTTCCTGCGAGCGGTGGATAACGTCCTGCCGGAGCTGGAACCGTTATTTAAAAAATATGCCAAACAGATAGACTGGCGCCTGCTGGCGGCGATTTCTTATCAGGAATCGCACTGGGATCCGCTGGCGACCTCGCCAACCGGCGTGCGCGGCCTGATGATGCTGACTAAAAATACCGCCCAAAGTCTGGGGCTGACCGACCGTACCGATGCGGAGCAAAGCATCAGCGGCGGCGCTCGCTATCTTGAAGATATGATGGCTAAAGTTCCCGAAACCGTTCCGGAAGACGAGCGTATCTGGTTTGCCTTAGCCGCCTACAATATGGGTTATGCGCACATGCTCGATGCCAGATCGCTGACGGTAAAAACCAAAGGCAATCCGGATAGCTGGACCGATGTGAAGCAGCGTTTGCCGCTGTTAAGCCAAAAACCGTATTACAGTAAGCTAACCTACGGTTACGCGCGTGGACATGAGGCTTATGCTTATGTGGAAAATATCCGTAAATACCAGATAAGTTTAGTGGGGTATTTGCAGGAAAAAGAAAAGCAGGAAGCGGAAGCCATGAAACTGGCGCAGGATTACCCGGCGGTGTCGCCGGAGGAGCTGAATAAAGCGCCCTTCCCCCTCCTGTCGTTTTTATCGCAGTCATCAGGCTACCTGACGCATTCGCCGTCTTTACTGTTTACGCCGCAGAAGAAAGAAGAAAAATAGTGCGATGGTCTTATCGGATGGCGACGCGCAACGTCTTATCCGGCATTGCGCTATAGTGCCGGCCCCGCGCCTTCCGCACGGTCGGCTTTCTTCAGGGCTTTAATTTCCTGACGACGCATACGGAAAAAATCACTGAGCAGCGTCGCACATTCATCGCGCAGCACCCCTTCAATAATGTCGACCCGGTGATTCATTCCCGGATGGTGCAGCACATCAATTAGCGATCCGGCCGCGCCGGTTTTTGCATCGCGCGCGCCAAAGACAACGCGTCCAATGCGGCTATGCACCATAGCGCCTGCGCACATCACACAGGGTTCCAGTGTGACATACAGCGTGGTATCCAGTAACCGATAATTCTGCAATACCAGACCTCCCTGACGCAGCGCCATTATTTCAGCATGCGCAGTAGGATCGTGGCGGCCAATGGGTCGGTTCCAGCCTTCGCCAATGACACGATGGTTATGCACCAATACCGCGCCAACCGGAACCTCGCGTTCGTCCCAGGCGCGTTTCGCCAGCGTCAGCGCGTGGCGCATCCAGTATTCGTGATCTAATTCGACATCAGACAAAGAGATAACTCCGGTAATGAAAGCGGGCGGCATTATACACAGACGCTATGCGTTTCACTATTCGAGCTGCTGCAGCTCGCCGTGCGGCGTCACCCGCCAGCGATGCTGGCAAAAATAAAGCAGCGGGTTATCCTGTTTGCTGTCGCTGTAGCCGCTATAAAGACGCAGCGGCGTACCGATTTTACGTTCCAGTTGCGCGACTTTTTCATGGCCCAGACAGCGCACGGTTAATACCCAGCCGCCATACCGTCGCGCCATCTGGCTGGCGATGAGGTTAACGCGCGGCAACCACGGCGTATCAAAATAGACTTGCTCTACCAATGATTGCGGAGAACCGGTAATAAGCCAGATATCCGCGTCAGAGCTCAATAGATAGGTGGTCAGACGCTCCTGTACAACCGGAAACGCCGTGACGTTAGCGCGAAACCAACGGACAAAATCCGCCTGATGCGCCTGCAAACGCGTTTCGCTATGGCCAAAAGTACAGCCCCACAATAACAGACTCATCGGCCAGCGGGCCGCACGCCCTTTTACCAGTAAACCGATACCGATAATGGGCAACAGCGGCAGTACGAGCAGCGCATTTAGCGGCTGACGGCACAGCAAATAACGCAGAAAACTGCCGAACATATCCTGTTGATGTAACGTTCCATCCAAATCAAAAAAGACGACACGACGCTCGTGGCTGACCAAATCTTACTCCTCTGGATCATTGAACCCCAGCAGCCAGGTAAAAATAAACCCGGCAATTACCGCTATTAAATAGCCTAACAGATAGAACAGGACTTTTCCGGCAACAATTGTTAATGCCAGCGGCAAACCGGAAATACCAAAGGTAATTACCGTCGCCACTTTCCAGTAGCTGATCAACGCCCCGCCTACCGCGCCGCCAAGGCAAGCGCCAATAAATGGCTTACCCAATGGCAGCGTGACGCCAAAAATCAGCGGCTCGCCAATTCCCAGCAGTCCGACCGGAAGCGCGCCTTTAATCACCTTTTTGAGTCGCGCATTGCGGGTTTTCATCAGTACGGCAATGGCCGCGCCTATCTGACCAACGCCCGCCATCGCCAGGATGGGAAACAACGCGTTATAGCCGTGTGCTTGCACCAGCTCCACATGAATAGGCACCAGCCCCTGATGTAGCCCGGTCAGTACCAACGGCAGGAAGGTTCCGGCTAACACCGCGCCCACCAGAAAACCGCCGCGATCGATAGCCCAGGACGCGCCGTGAGCGATAGCGTCTGAAATCCAGCCGCCAAGCGGTTGCAGAGCGACAATCGCTACCGCGCCGGTGATAACAGTCGTCAATAAAGGGTTAAGAATTAACTCCAGCGACCCCGGCAGCAGCTTACGGAACTGGCGCTCAATCCAGCACATTAACGCCACCACCAGCAGGACGGCGATGACGCCGCCCCGTCCCGGCTGAAGCGCCTCGCCAAAGAGCGTAATCTGCGCCAGTTGCGGGCTGGAAAGGATCCCCGCCATCACGCCGCCTAACGCCTGCGATCCGCCAAAGACTTTCGCGGTATTGACGCCAACCAGAATGTTCATGATAGCGAATACCGCGCTGCCAAATATCCCCATCAGGCCCAGCAGGTTAGGATAGTGGACGGCAACGTCGCCGACGATATCCGGACGTTTAAGAATGTTGATAATGCCGGTAATCAAGCCGGATGCGATAAAGGCGGGGATAAGCGGAATAAAAACATTCGCCAGCTTACGCAACGCATCGCTCATCGGCGCTTTATACTTCGCTTTCGCCTCGGATTTGGTACGCGCCATAGCGTCATCCGGCTTTACACCACCTGCGGCAATCTGCACGCGCATCGCATCAACCACCTGTGCAGCCTTCCCCGGCCCAACGATCAGCTGATGTTGCTCCCCTTGCTTTACGTATCCACTGACGCCAGGCAACGCTTTTAAGCGCGGAATATCCAGTTGGCTGTCGTCCTGTACCTCCACCCTGACTCGCGTCATACAGTTTTCCAGGCGCAGAATATTTTGCTCTCCGCCGATACCACGTAAAATGTCGCTGGCGAGCGCTGCCGTCTTATCCATACACACCTCTTTAGTGTTCTAACGCCGCCCTTAAAAAGCCCTGATGAGCAGCGAGTTTTTCCCTGGCGGCTGCAGCATCCAGCCCCGTAAGCGCCATCAAAATGGCGGGCTTAACCTCAAAATCGGTCTGTTTCAGCAACGTTTCCGCCTCTTCACGACCTATCCCGGTCGCTTCAACGACCATCCGACACGCGCGATCGACTAGTTTGACGTTGGTGGCTTTCATATCCACCATCAGGTTTTGATAGACCTTGCCGAACTTCACCATCGCGCCGGTAGAAATCATATTGAGCACCATTTTCTGCGCGGTGCCGGATTTCAGCCGCGTGGAGCCGGTAAGCGCTTCCGGCCCGACAACGGGCGAAATAGCGATATTAGCCTCCCGCGCAATAGGCGAATCTGGATTACAGGAGACGGCAACAGTGGTACAACCGGACTGTCGCGCATAGCGCAGGCCGCCAATCACATAGGGTGTACGACCCGACGCCGCGAGCCCCACGACCAGATCCTGTTCTTGCAGATTTAGCGCGACAAGATCGTCTTCGCCTGCCTGTTGGCTGTCTTCCGCGCCTTCGACCGCTTTCAACAACGCGCCCGGCCCGCCGGCAATCAGTCCGACGACCAGACCGTGCGGAACGCCAAACGTCGGGGGGCATTCTGAGGCATCCAG
Source organism: Salmonella sp. SAL04196 (assembly GCF_046550835.1). Lineage (NCBI taxonomy): Bacteria > Pseudomonadati > Pseudomonadota > Gammaproteobacteria > Enterobacterales > Enterobacteriaceae > Salmonella > Salmonella sp. SAL04196. Next base: position 11,663 of record NZ_JBGDXE010000005.1, on the reverse strand, counting down.
TACGCCAAGCCGACCACTGGTGCCCGCGCCCATATAGATGATACGTCCGCCAGCCTTCAGCGCCGCCGCTGCGGCATCCACCGCACGCGCGACGTCAGGCAGAGTGGCTTTTACTGCTTCCGCTACCAGCGTATCCTGTTCATTAAAACGCTTAACTAATTCAGGGGTAGGCAACGCATCCAGATCCATCGTTTGCGGGTTACGGGTTTCAGACACTAAGGTACCAAGATTCATTTTTGTCCCTCTGGAATTTTTAATTCATAATAAGCGTCCATGATGGAATAGAATATTCCCCCAGGCGAGTGAAATTTCGTTTTGTCGTCGCCATCACGTTTCGCAGGAGCTGCTCATGAACTGTTTGATTCGTATTCGCCAGCGTTATCCGGATCTCGCGCAAAGCGACAGGAAACTGGCGGATTATCTGCTCGCGCAACCGGATACGGCGCGACATCTGAGCTCGCAGCAACTGGCGGCCGAAGCGGGCGTCAGCCAATCCAGCGTAGTCAAGTTCGCGCAAAAACTGGGGTTTAAAGGGTTTCCGGCGTTGAAACTGGCTCTCAGCGAAGCGTTGGCCAGCAATCCTAATCCGCATTCCGTTCCCGTTCATAACCAGATTCGCGGCGACGATCCGATGCGCCTGGTCGGGGAAAAATTAATTAAAGAGAATGTGGCGGCGATGCACGCCACGCTGGACGTTAACAGTGAAGAAAAGCTGTTAGAAAGCGTCACGATGCTGCGCCACGCCCGCCGTATTGTGATCACCGGGATTGGCGCCTCTGGGCTGGTGGCGCAAAATTTTGCCTGGAAGCTACTGAAGATTGGCATTAACGCGGTGGTTGAGCGCGATATGCACGCCCTGCTGGCGACGGTGCAGGCGCTGGCACCGGAGGATCTGCTGCTGGCGATCTCGTATTCCGGGGAGCGGCGCGAGCTGAACCTGGCGGCGGACGAAACATTACGCGCAGGCGCGAAGATCCTGGCCATTACCGGTTTTTCTCCCAACGCCTTGCAGCAGCGCGCCACCCGCTGTCTGTATACGATTGCCGAAGAGCAAGCGACGCGTAGCGCCGCTATCTCCTCGACACATGCGCAAATGATGTTGACCGACTTACTGTTTATGGCGCTGGTACAACAGGATTTAGAGCGGGCGCCGGAGCGTATTCGCCATAGCGAGGCGCTGGTAAAAAAACTGGTTTGAAAATGGCTCTTCCGCCTCATGCAGAAGCGCCATCAAGTTTATTGTGCTTCTTTAGCGTGAATCAATTGCGTCAGGAGTGTGTTAACCGGTACGGCAATATTGTTCTGAGCGCCGATTCGCGCAATCGCACCATTTAAATAGTCGATTTCAGTCAGTCGGCCTTTATGTAAATCCTGATGCATAGAAGGATAGTGGTGGCCGCTCTCACGCGGATCGAACACTTTCTTCACCGTATTCATCACCATTTGCTCAGTCAACGGAATATTCTGGCTGGCAGCAACTAACACAAACTCATCAACTACCGCTTGCGCTAAATCTAAAGCACCAGGCCGCTGACCAAATCCGCCGACATTACAATCCAGTAGCGCGCAATAGGTGTTCATTACGCTATTAAAGGCTGCTTTCTTCCAGATCGATAATAATACGTCAGGGCTTATTTCAGCATTCAATCCAGCGCTATTAAGGGTGGCAATGACCTTAGCCTCTTGAGCCGAATCATGGCTGGCAATCGGCTGCAGTTCAATCGTTCCGGTACCGGTGGCCATAATATGCCCAGCCCCCTCCAGTTCGCTGGACCATAACGTCACACCCGCATAGATTTTCTGCCGATCGACATATTTCTCCAGCGTTTCGATATTTCCCAGGCCGTTAGATAAAATCATCACTACTTTCGCGGCTGGCAGTAATGGCTTAATACGCTGTAACATGCTATCCAGCTGCATGGCTTTGGTAAACAGAATAACCAGCTCAAACTCCCCCTGGGATTCATCAGCCAACATAGCAGGGATGGGGTAATACTTCTGAGTCGTTTCCGTTTCGACAAACAACCCCTTGCTACGAATAGCGTCAACATGCTCCTGCCAGCTATCGATAAGCGTCACGTCGTGCCCGGCCTCCAGCAGCATATAGCCAAAACGACATCCCATAGCGCCTGCACCTGCGATTGCAATTTTCATTTTTATTTCCTTATTATCTGATTAATGAATTTTGGCTAAAACCGTTGCGACATATTTCTTCGTTATCAGGGTCAACACGACTCCAATAAGCAATAGCACCGTTGTCAAAATAAATACCGTATTGTAGCTTCCGGTATATTTTGCAATAGCGGACGTGACGTAAGGAGCAATAACCGCACCGACGGCAAAACCAAAATACATAAAGCCGTAGTTTAGTCCCTGGTTACGCATACCAAAATTCTGGCTGGTCAAGCCAGGGAAGATAACTAATATACCGGCATAAGCAAAGCCCACGCCCAAAGCGCTGAAATAGAATACCGAAGTATTACCGTTGAAGAACAACAGCAGCAGCATACAGACGCAGGTAAAAAGATAAACGATAACCAGAGTATTGTAGCCGCCTAATTTATCGGTTAACCCTCCCCAGAACAGGCGACCAATTGAGTTAAATATCGATACCAGGCTAACGACTAATGCACCGGACAGTAAACCGTACTGCGTCATACCAATTTGCGCAGAGCTTGAGCTAATTACCATCCCAGAGAACACGCCCAGCGCCAGAATCATAAACAGCAGCCAGAAGCGCAGATCTTTCAGCATGTGCCGATAGTCTTTATCCAGTGGCGACGCTTTAATTCCTCCGCTATCTTTTGCTGGCGCGCTACGAATAAAGAACTGGACGATAAAAATAACCACCAGATAAACAATACCAAGATATAACAACGCCCGACTAACATCGTGAGTTTGCGCCATAAAATATTCGGCCAGGCGGGTGCAAAGTAGCGTCCCGACGCCAACACCCGCCAGTACGATACCGCTGGCAAGACCGCGACGGTCAGGGAAAAATTTCAGAATATTATTAAGATTACCCGTAAAAGCCAGGCCCGATCCCAACCCGGCAATGACGCCGTAGGTTAAAAACAGCATTGGCAAATTATCCACAAACCCGGACAAGATAAAACCTAAAGAAAACAGGATACCGCCGATAACTATCGCCTGCTTTCCTTTACCATTGTCGATCATTCTCCCGCCCCAAATCATCGGTAAAGGAATGATCCCCATGTTGATAGAGAATGCTAACGCCAGCGTAGCCGGATCCCAGTGATATTGCGCCATGAGTGGTGTTTTGAAATAGCTAAATGCGTAGACGCCCCCGAGCACAAAATTGATGCACACGTGAGCGGCAAGCATTCCCCAGCGGTTGATTGATGCCGACATAATTTTCCCTTTTTAAAATGCACTGATCACAGTTTAAAAAAAGCAAAATAGGCAAACAATTTGGTATTTTTTATAATCGTTATAACAAAACCCAATCGATTGGCATTAAATTTTAATGAATATCAAACAACTACATTCCTTCCTGATATTGTGTGATGAATTACATTATAGTCGGGCAGCCAGTCGCCTGTTTATCACTCAGCCATCATTAAGTCAGCAAATCAAACAACTTGAGTCATCACTTAAAACAATATTATTTAAGCGAAAAGGTAGAGGAATTAAATTAACAAAAGCAGGCATTATTTTGCAACGACATGCTAACAAAATAATGCTGGATTTAAAAAATGCCGAAAATGAACTTCTTCCCTACCAGGATCAACAGCGCGATACTATTTCAATCGGGGTGTCAGGCAGCTACCTGGTCCTGCCCGCTTTTCGCAACTTTATGGCACACCATCCGGAAATATCTTTAAATGTTAAAGAGTTCTCAACTGAGCAAACCATTAAAAAGCTGACGGATAGCGCCGTTGATATTGGCATTGTTTATCGAACAGCGCTCCCTGCCCAGCTAAGCTCGACCATGCTGTTTGAAGATGAAATTATCGCTGCAATCCCACTTTCTCATCCTCTGGCGACACGCGAACGTCTGCAGCTAAAAGATTTAAACGACCAGCCCATTATCGTGCTTAATGACTCTCTGCTATTAAGAGGGATCATCACCACTGAATTTAATAACCGCAAAGTCGTTCCTAACGTCATCTGCGAACTGGATAACCACTACTCATGCCTTGAGTATGCCGAAGCGCAGATTGGCATCGCATTTATTACCCGCTCGCTAACCCATTTATCGACACCCAAAAATGTTCGCCTGGTTTCACTGGGCATCCCCGCATTCTTTATTCCTGTCATGCTGGTGCACAGTAATGACCTTTCACTGGATAACGCAACCATCTGCCTGCTCAAGCAGATCAAAAATTTTTACACTGTAGATAACAAATCAGCGCCAGAAAAGAGCTGGCCCGAGCAGAAAATAGGCGTATAATGCCCGCCCGATTTGTGTTGTTTCTGAGAATTTCCTGATGGCGCTGTTAATCACCAAAAAATGTATCAACTGCGATATGTGCGAGCCGGAGTGCCCGAATGAGGCGATTTCAATGGGCGACAGCATTTATGAGATTAACAGCGACAAATGCACCGAGTGTGTAGGCCATTACGAAACGCCGACCTGTCAGAAAGTCTGCCCAATCCCCAATACGATTTTGCAGGATCCCGCCCATGTCGAAACCGAAGAACAGTTGTGGGATAAGTTTGTTCTGATGCATCACGCAGATAAACTGTAAGCGGGTTAACGCACTTCCAACGCAACAATGCCTGATGGCGCTATGCTTATCAGGCCGACAACATGTCGGCCTGTAGGTCAGATAACGTGTTTACACCGTCATCCGGCAAATCTAACTTTCCAGAATGACCGTAGCGCAGGCGTAATGGCGCTCATCGGCCAACGTGACATGCATGTGCGCCACACCGAGTTTTTCCGCCAGCGTTAACGCCTCGCCCCACAGCCGCAAACGTGGTTTTCCCAGCTCATCGTTAAACACTTCGAACTGATTAAACGCCAGACCGTTGCGGATGCCGGTGCCAAAAGCTTTCGCTGCCGCCTCTTTGACCGCAAAACGCTTGGCGAGAAAACGCACCGGCTGCTGATGCGTCTCCCAGATAGCCCACTCGTTGTCACTGAGCACACGCCTTGCCAGACGTTCGCCGGAACGGGAGATCACTGCCTCAATGCGGGCAATCTCTACAATATCCGTTCCCAGGCCGAGAATCGCCATTAGCCGCGCGCTTCCAGCATCAAACGTTTCATTTCAGCCACCGCCTCTTTCAGGCCCGTCATCACCGCCCGACCAATAATGGCATGACCGATATTAAGTTCGTGCATTTCCGGCAGCGCGGCAATAGCTTTGACGTTATGGTAGGTCAGGCCATGACCCGCATTTACTTTTAGCCCCAGGCGAGCCGCCAGGGTCGCGGCGCTGGCAATACGCGCCAGCTCTTTTGCCTGTTCCGCATCGGTTTCTGCGTTGGCGTAGCAGCCGGTATGGATTTCGATAAACGGCGCGCCGACTTCCGCCGCCGCGTTGATTTGCGTTTCATCGGCATCGATAAAGAGCGAAACCTGGATGCCAGCCGCCGCCAGGCGCGCACAGGCATCACGCATTTTATCGCGCTGTCCGGCCACATCCAGACCGCCTTCGGTGGTGACTTCCTGGCGTTTTTCCGGCACCAGACAACAGAAATGCGGCCTGGTTTCTACGGCGATCGCCAGCATCTCTTCGGTCACCGCCATCTCCAGATTCATACGCGTATGCAGCGTCTGACGCAAAATGCGCACATCGCGATCGGTAATGTGGCGACGATCTTCGCGCAGGTGTACGGTAATGCCGTCCGCGCCTGCCTGTTCAGCAATAAACGCCGCCTGTACCGGATCCGGATAGTCGGTGCCGCGCGCATTACGTAACGTGGCAATGTGGTCAATATTGACGCCTAACAGTAATTCAGCCATGACAATCCTCGTTAATCTTTCTTCGTTTTTACTGTGCGTTTGGGCATAAATTGCCGGAACAGCTCCCGGCTTTTTAACGGTTTTCCCCCAAGATACGGCTTTAATGCCATACGGGTAAAGCGTTTAGCGGCACGCAAGGTATCTACATCCGGAAATTCCCGCGCCTCCAGCGCTTTCAGGTGCCGTCCGGTAAAGGTGTTGTTATCAATGACGACGCTGGCGAAAAAGCCTTTTTCTTCGCGGTAACGGTAGGTCATGGTGTCATCCACCCGTTCGCCGCTGCCTGCACAGTGGGTGAAATTGACGCCATACCCCAGATGTCCCAGCAACGCCAGTTCGAAACGTCGCAACGCCGGTTCAGGCGAGCCGGTGGTTCCCGCCAGCGCCTGAATACAGTTCAGATAATCAAAAAAGAGTTCGGAGAAGCGCGTTTCATATTCCAGTACGCGAGAGAGGAGTTCGTTGATATACAGGCCGCTATAGAGCGTAATACCGCTTAACGGCAGCGCCAGAGAAACTGCCTCGGCGCTGCGCAGGGTTTTCACCTCGCCGCGTCCGCTGTAGCGTAGCAATAACGGCGTAAAAGGCTGCAACGCGCCTTTCAGATTGGAACGTTTAGATCGCGCGCCTTTGGCGACAAGGCGCACGCGCCCCGATTCTTCCGTGAAGACGTCCAGCATCAGGCTGGTTTCGCTCCAGGGGCGACTGTGCAGGACAAATGCGCGCTGCCACCCTTCCACGCTGTGTTAACTCACAGATCGTCTACGTAACCGAGACTGCGCAGAGCGCGTTCGTCATCGGCCCAGCCGGATTTCACTTTCACCCACAATTCCAGGTGTACCGGCGCTTCGAACATCTCCTGCATGTCTTTACGCGCTTCAATACCAATGGTTTTGATCTTGGCGCCTTTGTTGCCAATCACCATCTTCTTCTGCCCTTCGCGCTCGACGAGGATCAGCCCGTTGATATCATAGCCGCCGCGTTCGTTGGTAACAAAACGTTCAATCTCAACGGTAACGGAATACGGCAGCTCGGCGCCGAGAAAACGCATCAGCTTTTCACGGATGATTTCAGACGCCATAAAGCGCTGAGAGCGATCGGTGATGTAATCTTCCGGGAAGTGATGAATAGCTTCCGGTAAATGTTTACGCACGATACCGGCAATGGTATCGACGTTCATACCCGTTTCAGCAGAGATCGGTACGATATCAAGAAAGTTCATCTGGCTTGCCAGGAACTGGAGGTGCGGCAGCAAATCGGCTTTTTCCTGCACGTTATCCACCTTGTTAACGGCGAGAATAACCGGCGCTTTGCCATCGCGCAGTTTGTTCAGGACCATTTCGTCGTCCGGCGTCCAACGGGTGCCCTCCACAACGAAAATCACCAGCTCAACGTCGCCAATCGAACTGCTCGCTGCCTTATTCATCAAACGGTTAATGGCGCGCTTTTCTTCCATATGCAGACCCGGGGTATCGACATAGATTGCCTGATACGGGCCTTCGGTATGAATACCGACAATGCGGTGGCGCGTGGTCTGCGCTTTACGGGAAGTGATCGAAATCTTCTGCCCGAGCAGTTTGTTCAGCAAGGTGGATTTGCCAACGTTCGGACGTCCGACGATGGCAATAAATCCGCAGTAAGTTTTGTCGGTGCTCATTCCAACTCCAGTTTTTTCAGCGCCTGTTCGGCGGCAGCCTGCTCCGCCTTACGACGGCTGGAACCCGTGCCAACCACCGGTTCGCTCAGGCCGCTGACCTGGCAGTGGATAGTAAATTCCTGATCGTGCGCCTCGCCGCGTACCTGCACAACCAGGTAAGATGGCAGCGGCAGATGGCGACCCTGCAAATACTCCTGCAAGCGCGTTTTAGGATCTTTTTGTTTATCGCCCGGACTTATCTCATCCAGACGGGTTTTATACCAGTTAAGGATTAACTGCTCGACGGTCTGGATATTGCTATCGAGAAATACTCCGCCGATTAACGCTTCAACGGTGTCCGCCAGAATGGACTCTCGACGGAATCCGCCGCTTTTTAATTCGCCCGGCCCTAAACGCAGGCACTCGCCTAAATCAAATTCACGGGCTAATTCCGCCAGCGTATTACCACGTACCAACGTGGCGCGCATACGGCTCATATCTCCCTCATCCACCCGTGGGAAACGATGATAAAGCGCGTTAGCGATAACGAAGCTCAGGATTGAATCGCCTAAAAACTCCAGGCGTTCGTTATGTTTACTGCTGGCGCTGCGGTGAGTTAATGCCTGCTGCAACAGCTCCTGATGATTAAAAGTGTAGCCCAGCTTCCGTTGAAGCCGATTAATTACGATGGGGTTCATGCGATACCAATAAATGAATGCGTCAACAATCCAGCACACGAAACAGACCTGATACACGTCATCTGTCCTGCCGCATCGCTGCAGCGGAAAGAAGGTTGTCTATAACCAACGCTGTTTCGTGTGCCGTGGCGACCAAACGGCGCCAACCTAAAACTTCGGGGGAATATTCTATACACAACGACAGGGGATGTCGTTAGTCTGAGGGAATTTATCCAGGAAATAATTCACGCTGCCGCTAAAAAGACGGCAGCGTGAACGATCATTTCGTCACAGTTAGTAAATACCGCCGATACGACTCAGGCGTACGCCTGTCGGCCACTCCCCTTCCTGCTTGTCAAAGCTCATCCAGATAGCGACCGCTTTACCGACCAGATTCGCTTCCGGAACAAATCCCCAGTAACGGCTATCCGCACTGTTATCGCGGTTGTCGCCCATCATGAAATATTGTCCCGGTGGTACAACCCAGGTCGCCAGCGGTTGTCCTGGCTGTTGGTAATACATGCCCAACTGATCCTGGGCTATCGGCACCATCAGGATGCGATGAGTTACATCGCCTAACGTCTCTTTACGTTCGGTCAGGCGAATGCCGTTTTCTTTTGTCTCGTTTAGCGGAACCTCAAAGAAACCGCTGGTCGCTTCTCCACCGTTACGGCGGGCAAAGGTCTGTACAAAATCGCTCGGCTCAACGTTAGAGTAGGTAACCGGCAGCGCATTTTCGCACGCCTGACCGGAGCTACAGCCAGGCTGAATCGTCACCTCTTTTGCAACCGGATCATAAGTGATTTTATCGCCCGGCAAACCGACGGCGCGTTTGATGTAATCTAACTTAGGATCTTCCGGATATTTAAATACCACAATATCCCCGCGCTTTGGATGACCGGTTTCAATCAGGGTTTTCTGGTAGATCGGATCTTTAATGCCGTAGGCAAATTTTTCCACCAGAATAAAATCGCCGATAAGCAGTGTCGGCATCATTGAGCCTGACGGGATCTGAAAGGGTTCATAAAGAAATGAACGAACGATCAGAACGATCGCCAGAACCGGGAAAACCGACGCCCCGGTCTCTAGCCAGCCCGGCTTAGGCGCCACTTTATTGAGCGTAGCGTTATCCAGCGCATCTCCCGACGCCGTTTGCGCGGCAGCCTGGCGCGCCCGACGTTTTGGCGCGAAAACAAACTTATCAACGCACCATAAAATGCCCGTCACCAGTGTGGCTATCACCAGAATCAGGGCAAACATGTTCGCCATGCCAACTCCTTAGGGATTATTTATTGTCTTTACCGACATGCAGAATGGCGAGGAACGCCTCCTGAGGCAGCTCGACGTTACCGATCTGCTTCATGCGTTTCTTACCTTCTTTCTGTTTCTGCAGCAGTTTTTTCTTACGACTGATATCACCGCCGTAGCACTTCGCCAGCACGTTTTTACGTAACTGTTTTACCGTCGAACGGGCAATAATATGCGTACCAATCGCCGCCTGAATCGCGATATCAAACTGCTGGCGTGGGATCAAATCTTTCATCTTCTCCACCAGCTCGCGACCACGGCTTTGCGAGTTATCACGGTGCGTGATCAGCGCCAGCGCATCGACACGTTCGTTGTTGATTAACACATCAACACGCACCATGTCGGAAGCCTGGAAGCGCTTGAAGTTATAATCCAGAGACGCATAGCCGCGCGACGTCGATTTCAGACGGTCAAAGAAGTCGAGCACCACTTCCGCCATCGGGATTTCATAGGTCAACGCGACCTGGTTACCGTGATACACCATGTTAGTTTGTACGCCGCGTTTCTCAATACACAGCGTAATAACGTTACCTAAATAGGCTTGTGGTAACAGCATATGACATTCGGCGATAGGCTCGCGCAGTTCATAAATGTTATTCAACGGCGGCAGCTTGGAGGGGCTATCAACATAGATAGTCTCTTTCGCCGTTGTTTCTACTTCATAAACCACGGTCGGCGCAGTGGTGATCAGATCCAGATCGTATTCGCGTTCCAGACGCTCCTGAATGATCTCCATGTGCAACAGGCCGAGGAAGCCGCAGCGGAAACCAAAGCCCAGCGCCGAGGAGCTTTCCGGTTCATAAAACAGTGAGGCGTCGTTCAGGCTTAGCTTGCCGAGCGCGTCGCGGAAACTTTCATAATCGTCGGAGCTGACCGGGAACAGACCTGCATAGACCTGCGGTTTCACCTTCTTAAAGCCCGGCAACGCTTTTTCCGCTGGGTTACGCGCTGAGGTTAAGGTATCGCCAACCGGCGCGCCGAGGATATCTTTAATGGCGCAGACCAGCCAGCCTACTTCGCCGCACTTCAGCTCGGTACGATCAACCTGTTTCGGCGTGAAGATCCCCAGGCGGTCAGCGTTGTAGGTCTGCCCGGTGCTCATCACTTTAATTTTGTCGCCTTTACGCATGGTGCCGTTTTTAATACGCACCAGCGATACCACGCCCAGGTAGTTATCGAACCAGGAGTCAATAATCAGCGCCTGCAGCGGGCCGTCCGGATCGCCTTGCGGCGGCGGGATATCGCGCACCAGGCGTTCCAGAACATCCGTCACGCCGACACCCGTTTTGGCGGAGCAGCGTACCGCGTCCGTCGCATCGATACCGACAATGTCTTCGATTTCTTCCGCCACACGCTCCGGATCGGCGGCCGGCAGGTCAATCTTGTTAAGCACCGGCACCACTTCAAGATCCATTTCCATCGCGGTGTAGCAGTTCGCCAACGTTTGCGCTTCTACGCCCTGGCCGGCATCCACCACCAGCAGCGCGCCCTCGCAGGCGGCTAACGAACGGGAAACTTCATAGGAAAAGTCAACGTGTCCCGGCGTGTCGATAAAGTTCAGTTGATAAGTTTCACCATCAGACGCTTTAAAATCCAGCGTCACACTCTGGGCTTTAATAGTAATACCGCGCTCACGCTCAAGATCCATCGAATCAAGTACCTGAGCTTCCATTTCACGGTCAGACAGGCCACCGCAGATTTGGATAATACGGTCAGACAGCGTCGATTTACCGTGGTCAATGTGAGCAATGATGGAGAAATTTCTTATATTCTTCATAAATATGAATTTTTTAACTCGCTATGCTGATAAATTTTTCTTGATGGACACAGCGGTGGACATTCCACAATAACTACCCCATCAACGACTGGCGTGCATATTACACTGTAGCTTTGAAATCGTCAGCATACGATCTGCTGATCAACTTACGATGTTACATCACAATAGAGGTCTGTACGATCTATAAACCTATAAACACGGTTACAGTCAGTCCTGACTAAACAGCGGCCGGCCTGCGCCCATTGCTCCGGGGTGAGCTTTGGACGCCTGCCACCAATACGACCTTTTGAACGCACCACTTCCAACCCGGCTCTGGTACGCTCAACGATC